>NZ_PJEO01000054.1 GCF_002843175.1 Confluentibacter flavum | reverse complement strand
TTTTATTGCTTTCGTTTGCCTTACTCAGACGGCACTCGTTGCAAACGAGCGCTAGCGGTGGGAAACCAATCTAAACTTTACCAACATTCATTTAGGACAATCCACAATTATTTAATTATTTGAGTTAGTCACCAAATTATAATTTTTGGGATCCTTAAAGCCCGCTTTTAGAAGTGCGCTTTTTTTATTTTACAAGTATTATAAATAATCGCTTATTCCTTTAAAAAACAGTTTTGTCATCTCAATAAAGAATCAGATTTTTCAAGCCATAAAGCTTAACCAAGAGTTTAGAAATTATTAACAAAATCTTCAAAAGCATCATTATAGTAAATGGTAATTTCAGTCCCCTTTAAAATATCCGTTTTAGCCACAAATGTTTGAATTAGGTTTTCAAAATCCCGCTCATCAACTTTGGCATTCGGTTGACTACTATGATTAAAAAAACTTCCCGCATCACTTATGCAAATAGCATCATATTCCTCTGTCCAAGGAAATTGAAGGGTTGCCAAAACTTCTGGCAAGTTTTCATTTACATGAACCAACACCATGTGACTCGTAACTAATTGCTCTCCTCTTGTAATGTTTCGTGTTGCAAAAACACCTTTTCCGTGTAATGGCGATTGTATTATTTCTAATAGAGTACCCATTTTTTTTCTTGTGATTTTACACTTATGGCGTAAATGCTTTAATTTCAACAATACCTGTTTCTAAACCATTAGATTTGGCAGTAACTTTTATAGTTCCCATTTCACCTTTTTTAGAGCGCACAATAACCAATGCCAGTCCATTAAAAGCATGACGTTTTTTTGAAACAAACGCTGTTAAGTCGGATGCATCACCATTATCCGTCGCAATAATTTCTCCAGGCCCTTCTATTTCAAACTCCAATAAGTTATTGGCGGTTGGAACTATCAATCCATTTTTATCTTTCACTTCAATGGTTATAAAAGATAGATCTTTCCCATCGGCATCAATCGTAGTTCTATCTGCCTTTACCATTAATTTAGAAGCTTCCTCAGTCGTTTTTACTGTTTTCTCTGCCCAAACTTTTCCGTTTTTATAAGCAACAGCTTTTAGTTCTCCGGGTTGATACGTCACATCATCCCAACGCAAACGGTATTCATAATCGCCCTTTTTCTTTTTTCCCAGCGATTTTCCGTTAAGAAATAATTCAACTTCATCACCCGAGGTAAATACATGCACAGGAGTTATTTTGTCCATACGCTCAGGCCAATTCCAATGTGGCAAAATATGAACCATTGGCAAATCTGGTCGCCATCTCGATTGGTATAAATAAAAGCGGTCTTTCGGGAAACCTGCTAAATCTATGATGCCGTTATAAGAACTTCGTGCATCATAATAAGGCGTTGGTTCGCCTAGATAATCAAAACCTGTCCACACAAATTCCCCAGCGGAATAGGGATGTTTGTCTAACGAGGCAAAAACCTTATCGGCACTAGATCCAAAATCAACAGCATAAAGCTCATAAGCGCTTACTTGTTTTATTTTAGAATCACCACCCATACCATCGCGAATGGGTGAACTCATTAAATCTGATACTGGAAACAAATACACACCACGACTACTAGCAGCAGAAGCCGTTTCGCTACTAAGAATCACTTTGTTTGGAAACTTTTTGTGATACGGTTCGTATTGTGGTTTTGTTTTAATTCTATCGGTAACGTTATCAAAAATGGGGTCTTGGCGAATGCCTTCCCCTTGATAATTAAAACTTATCACATCCATCGCATTTGAAAAAGGCATATCTGATTTTGCCCAATTCATAGCACTAGTTGTTGGCCTGGTTGAGTCTTCTTCTTTCACGATATCAGACAATCTTTTCCCTATCGCTGCGCCTTCTTCATCAGTATATTGCTCACCAACCTCGTTGCCATAACTCCATATTATAATGGATGGATGGTTTTTATCTCTCCGTACCATCGCTCTTGTGTCAGCTTCATGCCAATCTGGAAAAATCAAATGGAAATCGTGGGGCGTTTTCTTCCGTTCCCAAGAATCAAACACTTCATCAATGACCAAAAAACCCATTTTATCTGTTAGTTCTAACAATTCTGGTGCGGGTGGATTATGTGCCATACGAATGGCATTCACGCCCATTTCCTTTAAAATTTCTAATTTACGTTCTGCTGCACGCACGTTAAATGCCGCTCCCATAGCTCCCAAATCGTGATGTTCATTAACGCCTTGTATTTTTATTAATTCGCCATTGACCAATATGCCTTGATTAGGGTCTAGTTTGATGTTTTTAATACCAAACGTTGTTTCGTATTCATCGATTAAAACACCTTCACGCAGTATGGAAGTGATGGCTTTGTACAGATTTGGTGTTTGCGTTGGTGGAGGCCCCCAAAGCTGGGGATTTTCTACGGTTACTGAACCTTTTATGGTTTCACTATTTCCTGCTGAAATTTTAGTCGTAGTCTTTTCTATCGTGGCGACATTTGCTCCGATGTCATCATTGTTGCATGTGTAAATTTCTGTGATGGTTTCAATGTCTGCATCTGAATCAGAATTATTTTTAACTGTAACATCAAAATGAATGTTTGCTGATTCTTTAGAAACATTTGAAGTTGTTACCGTCGTTCCCCAATGCGACACATGCACTTTATTAGTTTTAGTCAACCAAACATTACGATAGATGCCACCACCTGGATACCAACGTGCCGAATGATTCGGATTGTCTAATCGTATCGCAATTTGATTTTCTCCTGAAAAGTTAAGGTAAGGTGTTAAATCTAATCGAAACGAATTATAACCATAAGGCCAACCGCCCACCAACTGTCCATTTAACCAAACTATGGCATACGACATGGCACCGTCAATATCTAAATAAATCGATTTATTTTTATCTGCTTCTGTAACATCAATTTTTCTTCTGTACCAAGCAATCCCATTACTAGGTAAACGTCCCATGCCACCGCCAACTTCCGCATTTGAGCCTTCTTGGAACGGTCCTTTTATCGCCCAATCGTGTGGTAAGTTTACGTTCTCCCAGCTGCTATCATCAAACGTTGCTTGCACAAATGGGAAGTCGCTTCCTGGATGTCCTTCTGGACGTACATGATGATTAATTGTATCTTTTATAAACGGATTCGCTGCTGGTAAAATATACGGTTTCAATGCTTTTTTAGAAGCCTCAAGTTTTTCCGCTTCTGTTGCAGGCGTATCGGCTTCTTTTGCATCATTTGCATTCACTACTTCTGGACGAACATCATAAAACAAATCATCAGCGTCTTCTAAAGAAGCGTATTTCATAAACTTCCAGTTGTCATTTATGGAAATACATTCCCTTGGAATTTCGTTTTTTGTTGTTGATGATTTACAAGATATTATAATAATAAAACATGTTGATATCAATAAATTAAGTACACGAGAAGTCAATTTGCACATATATTTCCTTTTAAATTATTAATGTCGAAAACAGAATGAAATTCCATTTTTTAAACCTGTTCAAGATAAGAAATCTATGAGAAATTTTAATGAATAGTGGGTATTCGTTTAGTCTTGCGTTACGAATGTTGTCGCCTTGCCAATTTTGAAGCAACCACACTAATAATTAATATTTGAATGGCATGAAATAGCATAAGGGGTAATAAGATGATTCCAATGGACGCCATATTTCCAAAAAGTATTTTAGAAAAAACAGTGCCATGTACCAAGGATTTTTTGGTTCCACAAAACTGGGCGGTGATTTGGTCTTCTTTATTGAAATCTAACTTTTTGGCCATAAAACCTGTCAAGAAGAAAGCTAAGAAAAATAATAGCATTACCCCTATAAAAAGTAATAACAAATCTAAAATTGATACCGAACTAAATATGTTTTCTTCAAACGATTCAGCAAAACTCTTGTAAATAATTAGTAAGATGATAGACTTATCAAACATCGTCAATTTTGCACTGTGCTTCAGAGCAAAAGTGCCTAGAAAACGTTGCAACAATAGTCCTAAAATAACAGGTAGGATAATTTGTAGAATGAGTTTTGTATAAATTTCGGTAAAGTCGAAATCCGTTTGCGCCGGATTTACAAACAATCCCATCCACAATGGCGTAAGAGCAATGCCTATAATTCCAGAAATACTGGCATTAAAAATGGCCGCAGGTATGTTTCCTTTTGCCATAGACACCATGACTACAGATGATGATACCGTTGATGGTAAGGCTGCTAAAAAAAAGAATGCCAACCACATCGTGTTTTGCTCTTCTGTTTGCAAAAATGGATGAAAAGCTAAAACAAGAAGTGGAAAAATTAAAAAGGTTGAGACTTGAACTAAAATGTGTAATTTCCAGTTTTTAAGACCTGCTTTTAATTTATCTGGACTTAATTTAAGTCCGTAAAAAAAGAAAATCAACGAAATTCCTATGGTGCTAATCGTGTCAAGAGGAATGGGGCTTTCTTTTGTCCCCCAATGTGGAAAGAGATAAGCCATAACAATTACAGCTATAATGGCTATTACAAACTTATCAATCTTTAATTTCATATTTTTAAGATGAGGAAAATATTAAAGAAATTCACTTAGTATTATATACTTTTCTCAAAACAATAAAACATACCCTTTCTAAAATATACTTGTCCGGCTGAACTATAACCTAATCTCTGATAAAATTCCAGAGATTTTGGGTTACCAGAAAATGCATCTAGTCTTATGGCGACATAGCCGTCATTTTTAGCTTTTGTTTCAACAAATTGCATTAATTTTTTAGCAATTCCTATACCCTGAAATTTAGATTTAACCGCTAAACGATGAATAATTAAAGGTTTATCATCATGAAATTTCCAATCAATAGCATTATATTCCTCATTAAAAATTTCGTTAAAAGCAATATATCCTATTAGTTGCTCATTATCAAAATATCCATATCCATGATGATTAATAATATCATTTTCAATAATCTTGAAATCTGGATAAATTTCATCCCATTGATCAATATTATTTTCTAACATATTTCTTTTAACATCATTAAAAATATCAAGCGCATTTTTTAAATAGTCAATCGAAATCTGTTTAATCATTTGCCTTCAAATAAACATAAATACTTTGGCTTTTACTTGTATCAAAACCTAATCAGGAAACTTAGCCCGAATTTTATCCAAACACAAATTATGAATACTACCAACGTGTGTATGTTTTTTTGAGGTGTCTGGTTTGTATGTGCCATCTTGTACTTGTCCACCAATTTTTTGGTAGGCTTCCCTAAAACTTTGCCCTTCAACAACAAGCGTGTTAATATTATCAACCGTAAAAAGGTATTTGTACAAATCGTTATTTACATCAACATCTTTCACAATAATTTGCTGAATCGAGTAATTGAAAATATCTAAAATATCCTTGACGTCTTCAAAAGCTGCAATCATGTTTTCTTTTAGTAACTGAAAATCCCTGTGGTAGCCACTTGGCAAATTGTTTGTTATTAACAGCATTTCAGTTTGTAGCGCTTGTATTTTATTGCATTTACCACGAATCAACTCAAAAACATCTGGATTCTTTTTGTGTGGCATGATGCTACTACCCGTTGTTAAGGCATCCGGAAAGGAAATAAATCCGAAATTCTGACTCATATACAAACAGACATCCATGGCAAAACGGCTCATGGTATTACACAAACTGCCTAAACTGGCCGCAATGGTACGTTCACTTTTCCCTCTGCTCATTTGTGCCGCAACCACATTGTATTTTAAGGTTGCAAAATCCATTTCTTTAGTTGTGAATTCCCTATCAATTGGAAATGAACTACCATACCCGGCAGCAGAACCTAACGGATTTTGATCGACGGTTTTCAAGGCGGCATTTAGTAAATATACATCGTCAATTAAGACCTCAGCATATGCTGAAAACCATAACCCAAACGATGATGGCATGGCAACCTGTAAATGTGTATAACCTGGAAGGACTTTGTCTTTATACCTATCGGCTAAACCTAAAAGGGTTTCAAAAAGGATTTCTGTTTTTTGTTTTACTAAACCTAAATTCTCCTTGTAATATAGCTGCAACGCCACTAACACTTGATCATTTCTAGAACGCGCGGTGTGGATTTTTTTTCCAACCTCACCTAGGGTTTTTGTTAATTCAAACTCAATTTTAGAGTGTACATCTTCAAATTGTGGGTCAATAACAAAGGTTCCATTATCAATTTGAGTTTCAATTTTTTTTAAACCTCCTAACAATTCTATCAGTTCGTTAGCAGTAAGAATGCCAATTTTTTGAAGCATTTTAGCATGTGCCCTAGATGCAATAACATCGTACTTTGCTATATGAACATCAATTTCCCTATCATTGCCAACAGTAAATTGCTCTATTTTTTTATCGATTGATATGCCTTTGTCCCAGAGTTTCATTTCTTAATGTTTAGTCGTTTGTTGTTTAGTTGTTGAGTCGACCATACGACCGAAAAACAAACTCACAACAAACATTTATATAATTACATTATTCAAAAATTTTATTTCTTTTTATGCTAAATTGTTTAGTTGTTAAGTCGACTCTACGACAAACAACTAAACAACAAACATTTATACAATTACACGATTTAACAAATCTATATATATTTTAATTCCTTCTTCTATTTCATGCAAATAAATAAATTCGTCTGCTGAATGTGAGCGCTGACTATCACCTGGTCCTAATTTTAATGATTTACATGATAACCACGCTTGATCTGATAAGGTTGGTGAGCCGTAGGTTGTTCTACCTAATGCAATCCCTGCTTGTACCAATGGATGTTCAACAGGAATAGAAGAGGAGTTTAAATGCAAACTACGCGGCACAATACTAAAACATGGCGCGTTTTTTTGTAAAAACTCAGCAATTTCAGTATTGGTATAGGCATCGTTTACACGAACATCAATAACCAACTCCACATCGGCCGGCACCACATTATGCTGTTTTCCTGCATTAATTTGCGTCACCGTTAATTTTACATCGCCCAATGCTTCCGTGCTTTTTTCAAACTTTAAATCCCTGAACCACTGTAATGTTTCAATGGTTTTATAAATCGGGTTATCGTCATTAGGATGTGCCGCATGACTTGCCGTTCCTTTTACTTTGGCATCGAAAACCACCAAACCTTTTTCGGCAACTGCTAAATTCATCAAGGTCGGTTCGCCTACAATGGCAACATCTATCTTAGGAATAGTAGTAAGCATACTATTTAATCCGTTTGGACCACTGCTTTCTTCTTCCGCGGAAGCGACCAAAATCAAATTATATTTTAAATCTTTTTGATTGTAAAAATGGGTGAATGTTGCTATTAAAGACACCAAACAACCACCGGCATCGTTACTGCCCAAACCATACAATTTACCATCCTCAACAATGGCTTTAAACGGGTCTTTTGTATAGGCTGTGTTTGGTTTTACGGTATCGTGATGTGAGTTAAGCAACATATTTGGCTTGCTGGCATCAAAGTATTTGTTAACGGCCCACACATTATTTTGGTTTCTTTTATATTCGATGTTATAGCGCTGCATCCAAGCTTCAATATGCGATGCCGTTTGGTCTTCTTCCGATGAAAAAGATGGGGTTTCTATCAACTGTTTTAATAGTGATATCGCATCGTTTGTTAATTGTTGAATAGACATATTATAAAGATATTCTTGTAAAATTATCATTTTCTTGGGTTAACATGGACGTGTTTCCCATATTTATGGTTTTTACACCGTGGTTTAAAGCATCGAAACAGTTTTCTAACTTTGGCAGCATGCCATCTGCAATAATGCCTTGCTCCAATAATTCATTGTATATATTAGAATCGATATGTTTTATGACTGAATTTTTATCGTTGATGTCTTTTAAAACACCATTCAACTCAAAACAATAATAAATGGATGTTTCGTAAAGTTCGCTCATACCAACGGCTACTTGTGAGGTAATGGTATCGGCATTGGTGTTTAATAATTGTCCCTTACCATCATGCGTAATGGCACAAAATACAGGAGTAAAATCTGCCTTAATTAATGTATCGATAGACTTGTGTGCTACTTTTTTAACATCACCCACAAAACCAAAATCAACCTCTTTTACAGGTCTTTTTTCTGATGAAATACTATTTACATCAGCTCCCGTTAACCCAATCGCATCCACATGTAACGCTTGTAATTGCGCTACAATATTTTTGTTTACCAAACCACCGTAAACCATGGTAATAACTTCCAGGGTTTCAGCATCAGTAATACGTCTGCCATTGACCATTTTAGATTCAATGCCTAATTTTGCTGCCATACTAGTAGCACGTTTTCCACCACCATGTACTAAAATTTTTTTTCCTTTTAAGTTAGCAAATAGCTTTAGAAATGCTTTTAAAGACGCATCGTCTTCAATAATATTTCCTCCTATTTTTACTATGGATAGTTTTTCCATATTCTTAAAGCCTCCCCTAACCCCTCCAAAGGAGGGGGATTAGTTAAGCGTTTTTAATTTATAATTCTTTTTAATTTAATCATTTTTGCCACAAATATCTCGATTGAGTGAGCATCTCTCCCCTTTGGGGAGATTAAGAGGGGCTTCTTTCTAATATTTTTTTCAATACCAATTGTGCTGCATACGTTCTGTTATTGGCTTGTTGGATTACAATAGAGCTATCGCTATCTAAAACAGCATCTTCAACGATGACATTTCGTCTTACGGGTAAACAGTGCATAAATTTAGCATCGCCCAATTTCGCTTTGGTTATCATCCAATTAGGGTCGGTATTCAATATTTTTCCATAATCGCTATAACTACTCCAATTTTTCACATATACAAAATCAGCATTTTTAAAGGTTTCCTCCTGGTTATGAGTTATCGGCGTATTACCAGTTATCTCTGGATTTAAATTATAACCTTCAGGATTTGTAATCACAAACTCCACATCCATTTTTTGCATGGCTTGGACAAAACTATTGGCTACGGCGTGTGGTAATGCTTTCACATGAGGTGCCCAACTTAACACCACTTTCGGTTTTGCTTTTTTAGCAAATTCTGAAATGGTAATGGCATCCGTAAACCCTTGTAATGGATGTCCTGTGGCACTTTCCATATTTACAATCGGCACAGAAGCGTATTTTATAAATGCATTTATAACATGTTCACTTTCATCTAATGTCTTATCAGTCAACGTTGGAAATGCTCTAACGGCAATGATATCACAATATTGGGACACGACAGCAGCAGCTTCTTTAATATGCTCTGCCGTATTACCGTTCATAACCGTACCATCTCCAAACTCAATACCCCAAGCATCTCCAGAAACATTCATCACAATAGGATTCATTCCTAAATTTAAAGCCGCCTTTTGAGTACTTAAACGTGTTCGTAAACTGGAATTAAAAAACAGCAACCCAATGGTTTTATGCTGCCCCAGAGTGACATGCTTTAACGGATTTGCTTTTAATGCTTTAGCGTCCTCAATCCAAGAATGGAGATTGTCTATATCGTGTATAGAGGTATAATTCTTCATCTGTAATCTATTTTATTTTAGTAAACGGCACTTTATTATTGAAAGCATTTACCATAAAATTATCTTCCAATCCGTTTACAATCCAAGTTTCTATATTTGCTTTTTTAGTAACCGCAGCAGCTTCAATTTTAGACTGCATGCCTCCACTGCCATGAGACGATTTTGAACTTACTACCTGCTTTAACAACTCCTCAAAATCTTCAACAACTTCAATGGTTTTTGGCGTCCCATTTTCCATAGATTCTTTGGTATAAATACCATTTGTATTGGTTGCAATAATGAATAAATCTGCTTTCAAAAGTGAAGCCGTTAATGCCCCTAATTTATCATTATCACCAAACTTAATTTCATCGGTTGCCACGGTGTCGTTTTCATTAATGATTGGAATGTAATTATTACTAACCAAAACATTAATGGTATTGACGATATTCGTTCTGCTTTGCTCTCTTTCAAAATCGGAATACGATAACAAACACTGCGATGTCAACAAACCAGCTTCTCTAAAAATTTCTTGATAAATGCGAATTAAATGTGGCTGACCAATAGAAGCTAGAGCCTGTTTCACATTAATATCTTTCCCTTTGCTTTCTAATTTTACAAACTGTTTCGCGACAGCAATCGCCCCAGAACTTACAATAATAAACTCACAGCTATCCTGTAAATGAGCGATTTGATTCGCCATATCCTCAATCTTACCTCTCGAAATATTATCAGTTTCTTTGGTCAGCGTGTTAGAGCCCACTTTAAGTAATATTCTTTTCTTTTTCTGCATTATCTTATTTGTCCATTGCCGTGAATATACCATTTATTGGTTACTAAATGTTGTAAACCTATCGGACCTCTTTGGTGCAATTTATCGGTACTGATAGCCAATTCACCACCTAAACCTAATTGATAGCCATCCGTAAATCTGGTAGAGGCGTTATGGTATACAGCAGCATTATCAATATTTGCCATGAATGTTTTAGCTTCCATATCATTCTTAGTTATTATTGAAGAAGAATGTCCGCCAGAATAAGTGTTTATCATCGCAATAGCATCTTGGGTCGAATCAATTTCACCAATGACAATTTTATAGTCTAAAAATTCTTCAGACCATATGTTTTTTGAAGGAATTAAAGCAACCTCATCATACTTTGACAAAGTTTCATCACCCAAAATCTCAACTTTAAATTCTTTTAGTTTTGAAATTAGGTTTTTTACAAAAGACTCTTTATTAGGCAGTTTATTATCAATCAGCACCTTATCCAATGCATTGCACGCCGAAATTTTTGTGGTTTTCGCATTTATAATCACATCCATGGCTATTTGCAAATCGGCTTCTTTATGCACATACACAAAATTGTTCCCACGACCACTAATAATAACTGGGCATGTCGCATGTTCTTTCACAAAAGCAATTAATCGTTCGCCACCACGAGGCACAATTAAATCCACTTTTTGAGTTGGTTTTTCTAAAAACGCTTGGGTTTCGGTTCTATCAAATTGTAAATATTCCACCCAATCGGTTGAAACACCATTTTCTTTCAAAGCTTGATGCCACAAGTCAACTATTTTTAAATTCGATTTTAAGGATTCTTTTCCTCCTTTTAATAAAATTTTGTTTCCTGATTTAAAAGCAATTCCAGCAGCCTCCACCGTCACATCTGGACGCGATTCATAAATAATTAACACCGTTCCAAACGAGGCTGTTTTATTATAAACTTGCATGCCATTATCGTGCTTGAAAGCAAAACGCTCTACACCTACAGGATCTTCTTGAGATGCTAAATGCGTTACCGAGGCAATCATATCGTCCACTTTGGAATCATCAACTTTTAAACGGTCGTACATAGAAATATCATTCCCATCATAAGCATCTAAATCGGCTTTGTTAATCTTGATAATAGCGGCTCTTTCAGAATCTAAAAGTGCTGCCATTTTAAGTAATACGGCGTTTCTTGTTTCTACGTTTAATAATGTTTTCATTTTTTTGTTTTTTTTTGAGTTGCAAAGCTGCAAAGTTTCAGAGTTTCTAAGCTTTGAGGCTTTGTTACTTTGAAACTTTGAGACTTTATTTCTCTGTTTTTATTTTTCAACTTCTATTGGCACTAGAGTTTTCTTAAGCGCTTCAAAAAATTGATTTACATGTACTTTTTTAATGGTTAATGGTGGTAAAATTCTAATTAACTTTTTATTTGAAGCACCACCTGTAAAAATATGATGCTCGTAAATAAGCTTTTTTCTAAGGTCTCCGATTTCAAAATCGAATTCCAATCCAATCATTAATCCTTTTCCTTTAATTGTTTTTATCTGCGGAATTGTTTTAGCTATGCTAATAAAATACTCTGAAATGACATTGACATTATCTATCAATTTTTCTTCTTCAATCGTGTTTAAGACTGCTAAACCAGCGGCACACGCCAAATGATTTCCGCCAAATGTAGTGCCTAACATACCATGTTTTGCTTCAATATTTGGGTGAATTAAAATACCTCCTATTGGGAATCCGTTCCCCATGCCTTTAGCAATGGAAATAACTTCAGGGGTTACGTTGTAATACTGAAATGCAAAGAATTTACCTGAACGTCCGTAACCCGATTGTACCTCATCTGCAATAAAATAGGTATTGTTCGCTTTACAAAGAGCATCTACTTGTTCGAAAAACGCGGCAGTTCCCTGATCTAATCCGCCAACACCTTGAATAAACTCCACAATAACGGCGCAGACATCTCCTTTTTCTACTTCTCTTTTAACGCCTTCAATATCATTCAACGCTAAAAAAGTGACTTGTTGTTGCGCGTTGATTGGTGCTACAATATTTTTATTATCGGTTGCGGCCACCGCTGCTGATGTACGTCCGTGAAATGAATTATTAAAAGCAATAACGCGTGCTTTCCCTGTTTTAAACGATGCTAATTTTAAAGCATTTTCGTTGGCTTCGGCACCAGAATTGCAAAAAAACAATTCGTAACCTTTACATCCTGATAATTTTTCAATCTTATCAGCTAATTCAACTTGTAACGGATTTTGAATCGCATTCGAATAAAATCCAAGTTTAGAGACTTGATTGGTAATGGCCTTGACATATTTGGGATGTGAATGCCCAATTGAAATCACGGCATGACCTCCGTAAAGGTCTAAGTATTCAACTCCTTTTTCGTCGTAAACGTACATATCTTTTCCAGATACAGGCGTTACATTATATAATGGATAAACGTCAAATAATGGCATTTTAATTCTTTTTTATTTGGTTAATTTTCTCAAAAGACGCTACGATACCTTGTATTAAAGCCGAACTCAACCCTTGGTGCTCCATCGCATTTAAACCTTCAATCGTACAACCACTTGGAGTTGTTACACGGTCTATTTCCTGCTCAGGATGTCTTCCAGATTCCAGTAACAAACTGGCGGCTCCAAAACACGTTTGCGTAGCTAATTCATGTGCCTGCTCTGCTTCAAAACCTAATTGTATGGCACCTTGCGTTGTAGCACGCACAAGGCGCATCCAAAATGCGATACCGCTTGCGCAAATAACAGTTGCTGCTTGCACTAAATCTTCAGGAATGACCATCGTAGTCCCTAATTGGTTAAATATGGTTTGGGCCATCTCTACTTTATCTTGCGCTTTTTCATTGGCGGCAATACAAGTCATGGATTTTCCAATAGAAATAGCGGTATTTGGCATGACGCGAATAATATTTTTATCTTTCCCAATAATGCCTTCAATTCTAGCAATATCAACACCTGCAGCTACGGAAATAACGACATGGTTCGTGGTAATTTTTGAAGCTACACTTTCAAGAACTGCATTGATATGTTTGGGTTGCAAAGCGAAAATAACCATTTCGGATTGTTCTACTGCCAACACATTATCGCTGGTAATAGTTACATTTTCGACCGAATTAAAACTATTTACAGCCGTCGTATTCTTATCGCTTAAGTATAAAGATGTAAACGTTTTGTTTTTAATAAGCCCTTTGGCGATGGAGCTTCCTAAATTTCCTGTTCCTATAATGGCTATTTTCATTTTTATTGTTTTTAATTGTTTCCTCCCCTAACCCCTCCGAAGGAGGGGAAACCCGCATGAGTTCCTCCCCTTTGGGGAGGTTAGGTGGGGCTAAAAATACGTTGCTTTTAATTGCAATCCTGTTGTTTCTTCTAAACCAAACATTAAATTCATATTCTGAATCGCTTGTCCGGAAGCTCCTTTTAAAAGGTTATCTATAATACTTGTCACTAACAATTTATTATTGTGTTTATGCAAATGAATTAAACATTTGTTGGTATTCACTACTTGTTTTAAATGCAACACCTCATCTGAAACGAATGTAAACTTAGCATCTTTATAAAACGCTTTAAACAAATCTATAGCTTCTGCTAAACTACCTTCAAAATTGGTATAAACCGTAGCGAAAATACCTCGCGAAAAATTTCCTCTATTTGGCATAAACAGAATTTCGGAAGAAAAGCTATTTTGCAATTGCTTAACCGACTGATTAATCTCTCCTAAATGTTGGTGCGTAAATGGCTTATAATAAGAAAAGTTGTTATCTCTCCATGGAAAATGTGAGGTTTCCGATAATGACGTTCCTGCTCCCGTAGCACCAGTGACAGCGTTCACATGTACATCATCACTCAACACATTTTGCTGTGCCAATGGCAATACTGCCAATTGAATTGCTGTTGCAAAACATCCTGGATTTGCAATATAATCTGCTTTTTTAATGGTTTCTCTTTGTAATTCTGGCAAACCATAAACAAAAGATTTCCCATTGAATTCTTTATCTTTCTCAAGTCTGAAATCATTACCTAAATCAATAATTTTAGTTTTATCAGAAAACGTATTCGCCGATAAAAACTTAACCGAATTTCCATGACCCAAACATAAAAACAATACATCTACATTCGGATTGATGGTATCAATAAACTTAAGGTCTAAGTCTCCTAATAAATCTTGATGAACGCTACTAATTTTATTGCCAGCATTAGATGTGCTATACACAAAATTAATATCGGTTTCAGAATGATTGATCAATAATCGTATCAATTCTCCTGCCGTGTAACCTGCGCCACCAATAATCCCTACTTGTATTTTTTTCATTTTTAAATTTCTTTTACAAACTTTTTAATTGAGATGCTGAAACAATCCCGATAGCTATCGGGACAGCATGACAAAGCTCAGCAACTAAATTATAATTATGGTTCCGAATTTACTTGTTGATATATTTTGTTCTGATTACCAAAAATTTTAATAAACCCTTTTGCTTCTTCTGGAGTCCAGCCTTTATTTTCTTCACCATAACTTCCAAACTTCGCATTCATTAAATCGTGTTTAGATGTAATTCCATCCAACGTAAAATGATATGGCTTTAAAGTGACTACAACATCGCCACTTACTTTATCTTGACTGCTTACTAAAAATGCTTCTATATTTCTCATTACGGGATCTAAATATTGACCTTCGTGCAAATGCATCCCATAAAAACTAGCTAAATATTCTTTATGTTGCAACTGCCATTTTGTAAGCGTATGCTTTTCCAATAAATGATGGGCTTTAATGGTTATTAATGCAGCAGCAGCTTCAAAACCAACCCTCCCTTTTATACCAACAATCGTATCTCCCACATGAATATCCCTACCAATAGCATAAGCTTTTGCTAGATTGTTTAATACTTCAATATTTATTTCAGGGTCATTTTCTATACCATTTATAGCTACCAGTTCCCCTTTCATAAAAGTCAGTTTTACTTTCTCAGGTTCAGCGTGTTTTAGTTGCGATGGATAGGCTTCTTCAGGTAAAGGTTTATTGGATGTCAAGGTTTCAGAACCGCCAACACTAGTCCCCCACAGTCCTTTGTTTACTGAATACTTCGCTTTTTCCCAAGACATATCAATGCCGTTGGCTTTTAAATAGTCAATTTCTTCTTGTCTGCTTAACTTTTTATCTCTAATAGGGGTAACGATTTGAATTTCTGGTGCCAATGTTTGGAAAATCATATCGAAACGTACTTGATCATTTCCAGCCCCCGTACTTCCATGAGCTATATATTCTGCATCTATACTTTTAGCATACTCAACAATTTCAATGGCCTGAATGATTCGTTCAGCACTTACAGATAAGGGATAGGTGTTATTTTTTAAAACATTTCCAAAAATTAAATACTTAACCACCTTTTGGTAAAATGTGGCTACTGCATCAATATTTTTATACGTAGTAACGCCCATTTTATAAGCATTCCTTTCAATATGGTCAATTTCCGATTTGGTAAATCCGCCAGTGTTTACGCTCACCGCATGTACATCAAATTCTTTTGACAAACTTACTGCACAGTAAGAAGTGTCTAAACCACCACTGTATGCTATTACTAATTTTTTCATTGAAAATCTTTTTTACTTTTTATCTTTTTTTAAAAACATGGTTTCTTTAATATGCTTTAGTCTATTAAAAACCTTTTCTGTTATTTTTCTGGGTTCGCTTTTATCTTGATTCTTAGGATCGTACAACATCCCAGTACACAAACACATTTTTCTATTGGTACGTGTTAAAACATCGTAATTTTTGCAGGTTTGGCAACCGTCCCAAAACGTTGGATCGTCTGTTAATTCTGAAAACGGTACTGGTTTGTAACCTAAATCCGTATTCATTTTCATAACCGCTAAGCCTGTTGTAATACTAAAAACTTTAGCATCTGGAAACTTAGTCCTTGAATGTTTAAATACCTTATGCTTTATTTTTTTTGCTAATCCAGCACCTCGATAAGCTGGGTGGACAATTAATCCTGAATTGGCTACAAACTTACCATGACCCCAAAGCTCAATATAACAAAATCCTGCAAATTTATCACCATCTAAGGCAATAACCGCATTTCCATTAACCATTTTTTTTGTTATATATTCGGGTGTACGTCTAGCAATACCCGTACCTCTAACTGCGGCTGACTCTGCAATAGTTTCGCAAATAATTTCTGCGTATTTAGAATGTGATTGATCGGCAATTACAACTTCCATTATAATTATATAATATTTTAAAATTAGAGTTATTTTTATTGGTGAACTAGATGTATCAGTTCTTTAAATTTAAGTTTATACGCCCTACGGGCGGCGCGGGTAAATAAAGCACATAAAATATGTGTTAATTACTATATTAAATAAATTTTGAAATGTTATGGATGAAGTTTTATACACTATAAAAAAAATTAAAATTACGTTTCGGTTTTTGGTCATTGAATGACTAGAAGCTGCGACGAGATATACTCGCGCGGAAACCGGGTGATGAAGGACGTATTTTATTTTTTAATGTATTCATAGTGTAAAATTATGATTTTATTCATTAAGTCTGTTAAAATTATATACTTTTTTATAAAAATTATTAATATCTCGTCTTTTTTAGAGTTTTGTTTTTAATTCTTCAAGATTAAACCCATTTAATTATGCTTATAAAAGCAAAAAGCGCATACAATTGTAAGCGCTTTCTTGATGTTATTTGTAGGCTTTTTATAATTAAAGCTCTCTAACCCAAATGTTTCTATAACTTACTTCACTATTATGATTTTGTAAAAGTAAAGGGGCTTTTCCATGCGGTTTGTATTTAGGCCACCCGATGAAGGTCATGGGGCCGATTAATTCAAAATGATCCTGAATTAATACCCCATTATGCAACACGGTCATGGTTGCTTTTTTAACAACATCTCCATACATTCCAAATACTGGTGCATGATATATAATATCATACGTATTCCATTCGCCTGTTGGAACTGATGCTTTTGCTAAAGGAATGGATTGCTTATAAACAGACCCAACTTGTCCGTTTACATACGTTTCGTTATCATTATTATCAAGTACTTGTACTTCATACAACTTTTGAATAATAACGCCACTATTTCCTCTATTTTGTCCGTCACCAACTATTTTTTCTGGCGATTTCCATTCTATATGCAGTTGTACGTCTCCAAAATTACGCTTGGTTTGTATATCTCCTACACCTCTGCCTAATTTCACCGTCATACTACCATCCTTATTGAGTGTCCATTTAACTTCCGAAGAATCTCTAGGACTTACCCATTCGTTAAAATTAGTTCCATCAAATAACACAATAGCATCACTTGGAGGCGCCCCATTTTGTCCTGGAGTAACTGTTGGCGGCTTAGGACTCCATATTTCCGTAGCCTCAGGTTTGGTAGGCTCCGTATAATCTTCATTGCTGTTTTCTTGAGCCCACAAAGCGAAAGAAACCAAAGTAACGAAAAGAGATAAACTTATTTTCTTCATAATCCTAAGATTTTCTTTAGATGCTCTTTATCAACGTCGCCACCTGCAAAATCATCAAAACTTCTTTCAGCAGCTTCAATAATATGACTTTGTATGAAAGGAGCTCCTTCTCTAGCACCTTGCTCAGAAGATTTTATGCAACATTCCCATTCCATAACGGCCCAAACATCACATTTATACTTCGTTAATTTTGAAAAAATACTTTTAAAATCCACCTGTCCATCTCCCAAAGAACGAAAACGTCCTGCGCGGTCTGCCCAATCTGAATAACCACCATAAACACCTTGTTTCCCTGTCGGGTTAAATTCGGCATCCTTAACATGGAATGCTTTAATAAATTCGTGGTAGTAATCAATGAATGTTAAATAATCCAATTGTTGAAGCACATAATGACTAGGGTCGTAAAGAATGTTAGCCCGTTTATGATTACCTGTGGCTTTTAAAAAACGTTCAAAAGAAATACCATCATGTAAATCTTCTCCAGGATGGATCTCATAACAAACATCAACCCCATGTTCATCAAAATGATTTAAAATAGGCAACCAGCGTTTTGCTAATTCTTCAAATCCCATTTCTACAAGCCCTTTAGGTCGTTGTGGCCAAGGATAAACGGTATGCCATAAAAATCCACCAGAAAATGTAGCGTGGGATTTTAATCCCAATCGTCCACTAGCAGTACCTGAATTCTTAACGGTTTTAATAGCCCATTCTGTTCTAGCTTTAGGATTGTTTCTAACTGACTCTGGTGCAAAACCATCAAACATGGTATCATAAGCCGGGTGAACAGCCACCAATTGTCCTTGTAAATGTGTGGACAATTCAGTGATTTCCAATCCGTATGAATTAACTTTCCCTTTGAGTTCATCACAATAGGTTTGACTTTCTGCAGCCTTATCTACATCAATTAAATGTGTTTCCCAAGTTGGGATTTGAATGCCTTTATAACCTAAATCTGCTGCCCATTGGCACATCCCATCCAAACTATTGAATGGTGCTTCGCTTCCTGCGAATTGCGCTAAGAAAACAGCAGGTCCTTTTAATGTTTTCATATGTAGTTTATATTTGTTTTTTTAATGGTCATATGTTATCGCCTTGAGGAAAATCTTCACTTCTTTTACGATTGCAAATCATGGCGATTTCATCTGTTTATGTTTATAATTAATTTAATTTTACCCAAGCGGCATTATTTTTATCACTTTCTACTGAAGCGTAGATAAATTTCATGCCTCTTATGCCATCTTCAACGGTTGGATAATCTGGTTTTTCAATGTTTCTGCCTTCTTTAAGAGCCATTAAATGCGTAGCAAAGTTTTTATAAATAGTTGCAAATGCCTCTAAATATCCTTCTGGATGTCCCGCAGGAATTCTTGTAACGGAGGATGATTCTGGATATAAACCATTTCCATTAGGCGTATATATTTGTTTTGGTTTGTCTAACCAACGTGTTATTAATTCGTTAGGGTTCTCTTGATGCCACTCGATGCTTCCTATTTCGCCATATACTCGAATGGCTAAGTTATTTTCTTCCCCTAAAGCAATTTGAGAAATCGACATGGTTCCTTTAGCACCGTTTTCCATACGAAGCAATAAATTACCGTCGTCATCTAAAATCCTGCCTTTACCAAATCTCCCCAGGTCGGCTGCTAATTCTTTAATTTTTAAACCAGTAATATATTCAACCAAATTTTCTGCATGTGTTCCAATATCTCCCAAAGCACCACCTATTCCAGAACGTTTTGGATCTACACGCCAAGATGCTTGTTTGTTATCCGTGCTTTCAACAGCGGTAGATAACCAACCTTGTAAATACTGTACTTGTATTTTTCGAATGTTTCCTAAATCACCATTATCAACCATCGCTTTTGCCTGTTTAACCATGGCGTTTCCTGTGTAGTTGTGCGTTAATGCAAATAATTTGTTACTTTTTTCAATTACTTTTTGAAGCTCTATAGCTTCATCTAAAGTGAGTGTAACAGGTTTATCGCAAACGACATGAAAGCCATGTTCTAAAGCAAACTTAGCTGGTGGAAAATGCATATGATTGGGAGTTACAATGGCAACAAAATCCATTCTTATATCCTCTGGGAGCTCTTTTTCCTTTAAAATCATTTCCTCATAGCTTTCATAACACCTGTTTTCTGGAAGAAATAAATTTTTTCCTGATTGAATTGATTTTTCTGAATTGCTACTAAAAGCCCCACAAACTAGTTCAATTAATCCGTCAATTGAAGCCGCTTTTCTGTGTACATCACCAATGAATGATCCTGTGCCTCCACCAATCATTCCCATTCTTAATTTTCTTGTCATTCTTCTTTATGCTTTTAGTGTTTTACTTCTTTTCATATAAACATTCAATCCCAAAAAGGCAATAATTAGTATAGCTGGTAAAATAGACATGGTTCGTAACGCTTCTCCTGGGCTGGCATTATCCATTAAATTCCCCATTATTGGCAATACTAAAGAAACCGAAAACATACCCGCTCCTCCCATAATAGAAAGTCCTAAAGCTCCTGTTTCTGGCAAATATTCAGCCACAAATCCGAGCATTGTTGGCCAAAAGAACGTAACGCCAATAGCGAAAACTGCTGCTGCCAAAAACACCATTCCGCCACTGGTAACGGTTAATAACCATAACCCAATGAATGTAAAAATGGCTGAATACAATAACATGCCAGCCGGTTTTAATTTATGTACAACCTGACCAGCAAACATTCTACCCAATGCCATTATTCCGTTAATAAATGCCAATACTAAAAGTGGCACTTCAACGGATTGTTTTAATAAAGATTCTATACGTTGTGTAGTCCCTAATTCGGAGGCTGCTGTTAAAAACATACAAAACACCATAAATAGGAATAAGGGTTTGCCTATACTTGAAAACATTTTGCTATTACTAATGCCCATTTGGACACGCTCTGTAACTGGGAATTTTTGTCCATAAAATAACACTCCATAAATAATAGCAGGAATAAATAAAGTTGCCACCATAATTTGCCAACTTAAGCCCAAAACATCCATTACCAACCATCCAACGAGTGATCCAATTACTATACCACCAGGAAACCAAACATGAAATCTATTAAGCATTTTAGTTTTTTCGTTGGTGTACATAGAGGCTATCATAGGGTTTAAAGCCGCTTCAACCATACCATTTCCAATACCAACAAACAGGGTCGCTAAGAATAATGAAGTCATAGAATCCGCCATTATTGTCCAAATAATACCAATAGCATGTGTTACAAAAGCCATCCAAGTAATTTTTTTAATTCCTAAAAAATCAACTAATGGCCCTCCAAAAAGCATAGCCAAAGTAAAACCAAAAAATGCTGGGGTGAAAGCATACCCAATTTGCTCTAGGGTCAATCCTACGCCTTCAGGTCCAAAAACGGTTTCCAATCTTGCTCTAATAGCAAATGTCATCGCTGTTGTGATTAAAGCTAGACAACTTGCCAAAAAAAGCCTGTTCTTATTAATGTGTTCCATATTTAATTTAGTTTAGTTAGTAAAAGTTTAAGATGTTTATTAAAAATGCCTTATAAAAACAGCTATATTTTTCAATAAAAATAAATTTTAATTATTGAACTCTTAGCTTATTATTTTTTAATTATTTTAAAATGTATTTTTAACACTTTACCGCTAAGATATAAAAAATAGTTTTTTATTTTGTTATGAATAATGTAAGCAAAAAAAAAGCCCTTTTTAATTAAAGAGCTTTTTTTAAGTGAAAAACCACCTAACGAATATCTAGTTATAAATTTATTCCACTATAAACTTACCTTTCATCAAAGCATAATGCCCTGGAAAGCTACATAAAAAATCATAAGTCCCAGCTTCGGGAGCATCAAACTCCACAGACGTCGTTTGTCCTCCGCCTATTAAATCGGTATGTGCTACAATATCATTTTCCGAACCTACAGGAATGTACTTCGTATCTCTAGCAACAGCGGCTTTAGCGCCAAATTCAGCCACATCAACACCTTGTTTAAGTATCACAAAATTGTGCCCCATAACATTAACATCCATCTTGCCTTTGTGTCGCAAGGTTATTTTAATTTTTTGACCTGCTTTTACTTTGATTTCAGACAAATCAAACTTCATCATATCATCGCCTGAAATAACAATCTCAGTAACGTTGCTATTAATTTCAGCTTTTGGTTCTTCTTCTTTTTGAACCCCTAATTTAATAGTTTCTTTTGGTTCTTCTTTCTTTTCTCCACCACAGCTTGTTAAAACGACTAGTGAAAAAATAGTTCCCAATACATAGTTAATGTGTCTCTTGTTCATGCTTAAATTTAGTTTTGTTTTATAAAATATAATCTGTACTAATAAAATTGGATGTTTTCTTGTTTAACAACTCATTCAAAATAGCATTGTTGTATTCATTATCTTTTGATGCTACAAATGTTCTGATAGAGAAAGACCTTAATGCATCATGCACACTCAATGTACTAACTGCTGAATCCTTTCTACCTGTGAATGGATATACATCCGGTCCACGTTGACAAGAACTGTTCAAATTTACTCGACACACCAAATTTACTAAAGTATCTATTAACGGTGATAGTGTATTAACATTTTTTCCGAACAAACTGACTTGCTGACCATAATTTGATTCGGCCATATCGTCTAATGGTTCTTCAATATCTGAAAAAGAAACCACTGGAATTACTGGTCCAAACTGCTCTTCAATGAACACTCTCATGTCTTTTTTAACAGGATATAATACGGCAGGGTAAATAAAATTCTCTGACGTTTCACCTCCTTTTTTGTTAAGAATTTTAGCTCCCTTGCTAATAGCATCATCAATTAATTCTTGTATATATGCTGGTTTATCCACTTCGGGAAGCGGTGTTAACTTAACCCCAGGTTCCCAAGGGTTCCCAAATTTTAACGAATCAACTTTATATGAAAAACGTCTGTTAAATTCTTCAACAACAGATTCATGAACATATAATATCTTCAATGCCGTACAACGCTGCCCATTAAAAGATAAGGTGCCCGTAATACATTCATCTACGGCTAAATCTAAATCGGCATCGGGCAATACGATGGCAGGATTTTTAGCCTCTAAACCCAATACCAAACGTAATCTGTTCTTTTTCGGATGTTTTTCTTGAAGTATATTGGCCGATTTGCTATTCCCAATCAATGCTAAAACATCAACCTTCCCAGATTCCATAATGGGGGCAGCCAACACGCGACCTCTACCATAAATTATGTTTACAACACCTTTAGGGAAACTTTTTTGAAACGCCTCAAGTAATGGGTAAATTAAAAGCACTCCAAGTTTTGCCGGTTTAAAAATAACCGTATTACCCATAATCAATGCAGGAATAAGCAAGGTAAAAGTTTCGTTAAGTGGATAATTATAGGGCCCTAAACATAAAACAACACCAAGAGGTCCTCTACGGATGTGCGCATATACACCGTCATTTTTTTCAAACTTTGCAGAATCTCTATCAATTTGTTTATAAGCTTCAATAGTATCATAAATATAATCAACCGTTCTATCAAATTCTTTTTCAGAATCGGGTAGATTTTTACCTATTTCCCACATTAAAAGTTTCACAACCTCTTCTCTTTTGGTTTTCATAAGCTTAACAAAGGTCTCCATACAAGCTATGCGGTCCACAACCTTCATGGTTGGCCACAAACCTTGTCCGTTATCATAAGCTTCATGTGCCGCATTTAAAGCTTCTATAGCTTCATTTCCCCCAAGTTCTGGAACAGTCCCCAATAAGGTTGGTTTATAATCTTGGGTTGAAGAAATAGTAGAATATACTTCGGAAGTAGCTCCTTGCCATTGTTTAAGTTCTCCTGAAACCAAATATGATTTTTGATGTAAAAGAGAATTGATTTTATATGCTTCTGGTATTTCTGAAAATGTTGTAGTCATGACGAAAATTTATATATGTAAACTATTGCTAAGATACCTATATTTTTTATCATGAAGCTTTCAATAAGAGGACACCTACCAAAAAATAGTATATTCTTAACACTTAGTTAAATTGTATATAAGATGTATAAACCGAAATCGATTTCGCGAATATATTTTAATAGCTAAAATCAAACTAAAAATCGAAATAAGTCTGGTTTGTCATTAAGATAATCTCCAAAAAAGTTACGCTGCTTCATTTTTGTGATTAATGGCTCTAAATCGTTGGCAGATTTTAATTCAATCCCAACCAATGCCGCTCCATTTTCGCGGTTTGTTTTTTTGGTATATTCAAAATGCGTGATGTCATCTGTTGGCCCAAGAATATCAACCACAAATTCTCTTAAAGCACCAGCGCGTTGCGGAAATTTTACAATAAAATAATGTTTTAAATTGGCATATAATAAAGCACGCTCCTTTATTTCGGCCGTTCTGGTAATATCATTATTACCTCCACTAATCACACACACTACATTTTTGCCTTTTATCGCTTCAGCATAAAAATATAATGCCGAAATACTTAAAGCACCTGCAGGCTCAACAACAATAGCATCTTTATTATAAAGCTCTAAAATGGTCTGGCACACTTTTCCTTCAGGCACGGTGATCATGGCGTGAAGATTTTCTTTGCAAATAGGAAAGGTAAGGTCTCCCACACGTTTTACAGCGGCACCATCAACAAATTTTTCAATGTGTTGAAGTTCCGTGTTTTTATTGTTTTTTATTGAAACAGACATAGAAGGAGCGCCTTCAGGCTCAACGCCTATGATTTTTGTGCTGGGTGATAATTCTTTAAAAACAGATGATAAACCCGCTGCCAAACCACCGCCACCAACGGCTATAAACACATAATCAATAGGCTCTTTTGTTTGCTCTAGAATTTCTAGACCAATGGTGGCTTGTCCTTCAATAACTTTTTCATCATCAAAAGGGTGAATGAATGTTTTATTAAGTTCTTTACATTCTAACATAGAGGCATGGTAAGCATCATCATAGGTGTCGCCAACCAACTTTATCTCTATAAAATCCTCACCAAACATTTTAACCTGTTCGATTTTTTGGTTTGGCGTGGGTGTGGGCATGTAAATGGTTCCTTTTATCTTCAATAACTTACAAGATAAAGCAACGCCTTGGGCATGATTGCCAGCACTGGCACAAACAACGCCGTTTTTAGATTCCTCTATTGTTAGTGAGCTAATTTTGTTGTAAGCACCTCTGATTTTATAGGAACGTACTTGTTGAAGATCCTCACGTTTTAAAAGGATATTTGCTCCAAACTGTTTTGAATATCTTTCGCTAGGGCTTAAAGGCGTAACTGCCGACACCTTCTTAATGGTATCGGCAGCTACTTTTATATTTTTAATACTAGGAAAATATATGGTCTTTTCCTTATTCATAAATATATGTATTAAACTATAGGTTTCATAGCTTTCATGGAAGCTCTTAAGAACGTTCCTATTTTTTCAACAGGATGATTTCTTAAAGCTGCATTTACATGTATTAACTTGGCGTTATCAACACTTTTCCCGTTGTCTTTAGCATACGCTTTACCAATGACGTCGGTATCTATTTTTTCCATGAAGTCTCCTAATAAAGGTTTACAAGCATGATCGAATAAATAACATCCGTATTCAGCGGTATCAGAAATCACACGGTTCATTTCATATAATTTCTTTCTTGCGATGGTATTGGCAATAAGTGGTGTTTCGTGTAATGATTCGTAGTAAGCCGATGCATCAATGATTCCAGAATCGGTCATCGCTTCAAAAGCAAGCTCTACTCCAGCTCTTACAAAAGCAACCATGAGCACGCCTTTATCATAATATTCCTGTTCAGAAATAGTGACATTACCAGCAGGTGTTTTTTCAAAAGCTGTTTCTGCAGTAGCCGCTCTCCACCCTAATAAATTTTTATCATCATTAGCCCAATCTTCCATCATCCCTTTAGAAAAGTTTCCTTCCATAATATCATCCATGTGTTTTTGAAACAATGGACGCATGATATCTTTTAACTCTTCCGATAATTCAAATGCTTTAATTTTTGCTGGGTTTGAAAGTCTATCCATCATATTGGTAATACCACCATATTTTAGACCTTCTGTAATAGTTTCCCAACCGTATTGGATTAATTTTGAAGCATAGCCAGCATCGATTCCTTTTTCAATCATTTTATTGAAACAAAGAATAGAACCTGTCTGTAATAATCCACATAAAATGGTTTGTTCTCCCATTAAATCACTTTTAACCTCAGCGATGAATGATGATGCCAAAACACCTGCTCTATCACCACCAGTGGCAGCAGCATAGGCTTTTGCTTGAGCCCAACCTTTTCCTTCGGGGTCGTTTTCTTGATGTACAGCAATTAACGTTGGTACACCAAATCCTCTTTTATATTCCTCCCTTACTTCTGTACCAGGACATTTAGGAGCCACCATAATAACGGTTAAATCTTTACGTATTTGGGTGCCTTCTTCAACGATATTAAACCCGTGGGAATACGATAACGTTGCGCCTTTTTTCATTAACGGCATAACCGCTTTAATAACACTTGTATGTTGTTTGTCTGGTGTTAAATTCAATACCAAATCGGCCGTTGGAATCAATTCTTCATAAGTCCCAACTTTAAATCCATTTTCAGTGGCATTTAAATAAGATGTACGTTTTTCTTTAATAGCCTCTGCACGTAATGTATAAGAAATATCCAAACCAGAATCCCTCATATTCAATCCTTGGTTTAAGCCTTGTGCCCCACATCCTACGATGACAATTTTTTTACCTTTTAAAACTTCTACGCCATCTGCAAATTCTGCAGTTTCCATAAATCTACACTTCGACAATTGATTTAATTTATCTCTTAGCGACAGCGTATTAAAATAATTTCCCATTCTTAAATGTTGTTTTTATGTTATAATTGGTTATTGAATGCTGATAGCATTTCACTTATTTTCATTTCTTCTTTAGTCACGGCAATGCGTCCAGAACGTACAAATTGCATGATTCCGAAAACATTAAGTTCTCTTCGTAATAATTCAATTTCGTGACGTCTGCCAGATTTTTCAAGCACAAAAAACTTTTTGTTTACTGTTACAATCCTTGCATTACTATCTTTTATAATATTCTGAATTTGTGGTTCTTCAAACAATAAATCAGATTTTATTTTAAACATACACGATTCTGTATAAATGGTTTCTTCATCTGTATGGTAATAAGCTCGCAAAGCTTCAACTTGTTTCTCAATTTGCTTAACCACTTTAATTGCTTGACTTTCAGTGATATTTACAACAATAACAAATCTGTTGACGTTTTCAATTTCAGATTGAGACGTTGTTAGGCTTTCAATATTGATATGTCTGCGCTGAAAAATAGCAGATATGCGATTAAGCAAGCCAATATTGTTTTCGGTATAAACCGAAATGGTGAATGATTTTATTTCTTCGCTCATTTTTTTAAGAGATATTAGAGAATAGATATAAGAAAAAAGACTTTTACAATCCTGTTTTTAACACTTACACCTCTCTTGTTTTCTATATTCTTTTATCTGTGTTCTTGTTTCTTCAATTAACTTAAACGTATATCTGAAACTGAGGCTCCAGATGGTATCATTGGAAACACATTATCTTCCTTCTCTACGCAAACCTCTAAGAAATACGCATCTTTTGATGCAATCATTTCTTTTACGGCAGTAGCCAATTCGTCCCGTTTTGTTACACGTTTGCCTTCAATATAATAGCCTTTGGCGATGGTAACAAAATCTGGGTTGGTCATTTCGGTTGAAGCATATCTTTTGTCAAAAAATAACTGTTGCCACTGACGCACCATTCCTAAAAATTCATTGTTCAAAACTACGATTTTTACTGGTACTTTATTCTGAAAAATAGTCCCGAGTTCTTGAATGGTCATTTGATAACCACCGTCTCCTATAATAGCGACAACTTCTCTATCTGGCGCTGCCATTTTAGCACCAATGGCGGCAGGGAGCGCAAAGCCCATAGTACCCAATCCACCAGAAGTGATATTACTTTTAGTGATATTAAATTCCGAATAACGACAGGCAATCATTTGATGTTGACCGACATCGGACACAATAGCGGCATTACCCTTGGTATTGATATTTATCTGTCTTAATACCTCTCCCATGGTTAAACCTTCTTTTGTGGGCGTAATATCATCCTTTATGATTTTTTCAAATTCAATGGCGTATAAATCCTTAAATTTTTGATGCCATTCATTGTGAGTATTATTATTTAACAAAGGCAATAATGCTGTAAGACTTGATTTAGCATCACCTAAAACAGCCACATCCGTTTTTACATTTTTGTCAACTTCTGCTGGATCAATTTCAAAATGGATAACCTTAGCTTGTTTTGCATAGGTATTCAAATTCCCTGTAACTCGGTCGTCAAAACGCATTCCTATGGCAATGAGCACATCACATTCATTAGTTAATACATTTGGCGCATAATTACCATGCATACCAACCATTCCTATATTTAAAGGATGTGATGTTGGTATGGCCGAAGCTCCAAGGATAGTCCATGCAGATGGAATACCTGCTTTTTCAATAACTGCTTTTAATTGCTCTTCTGCCTGACTTAATATAATACCTTGTCCCCAAACAATTAATGGTTTTTTAGCATTGTTTATTAACTCGGCCGCTTTAGCAACTGTCTCTAAATCTGTTGGCGGTACAGGTATATAACTTCTTACGCCTTTACATTTTTCGTATTTAAAATCAAGTTCCCCAAATTGCGCATCTTTAGTAATATCGACCAAAACAGGTCCTGGTCGCCCACTTTTTGCTAAATAAAATGCTTTAGCTAATGCTTCTGGGATTTGAGATGCTTCAGTAACTTGACAGTTCCATTTTGTTACCGGGGTAGAAATACCCACAATATCCGTTTCTTGAAAGGCATCGCTTCCCAATAAATGGGATGCTACTTGGCCTGTAATACAAACTAAAGGTGTGGAATCTATTTGCGCATCGGCAATACCCGTCACTAAATTGGTAGCTCCAGGACCCGATGTTGCCATGGCAACGCCTACTCTACCAGAAATACGTGCATAACCTTGGGCTGCGTGTGCAGCGCCTTGTTCGTGACGCGTTAAAATATGACTTATTTGATCTTTGAACTTATATAGTTCATCATACACTGGCATGATAGCACCTCCTGGATATCCATAAAGTATATCAACGCCTTCTGCTATTAAACATCTTATTATAGCTTCGCTGCCCGTTATTCGTTCTGTTTTTTCAGTCACGTTCTGTGTTTTATTGGCTGTTTGTGTTTTCATACTCATTATATTGAGATTTCCGCCTTTGCGGAAATGAAAAAATTTCTATTTAGAATGCATCAGTTACACAACCCTTTGAAGCTGATGATACTGATTTTGCATATTTATATAATATACCTTTATTATGTTTTAACGCTGGTTCAATCCATTGCGACTTTCTTTTAGATAATTCTTCATCAGAAATCAATACGTTGATGGAATTATCTTCTGCGCTAATTTTAATTTTATCGCCCGTTTTAAGCAATCCTATGGCGCCACCAGATTGCGCTTCAGGAGTGATATGACCCACTACAAAACCGTGAGTACCTCCAGAAAAACGACCATCTGTTATTAATGCTACGGATTTCCCTAAACCTGCACCCATAATGAGCGAGGTTGGCTTTAACATTTCTGGCATACCTGGACCACCTTTTGGCCCTACATATCTAATAACAACAACATCTCCTTTTTCTACTTCACCATTAGAAATCCCTGTATTTGCTGCTTGTTCACCATCATAGACAACCGCTTTTCCTTCAAAAACCAATCCTTCATTTCCTGATATTTTTGCAACAGCACCCTCAGTTGCTAAGTTTCCATAAAGAATTTGTAAATTCCCTGAAGATTTTAAAGGGTTCTCTTTTGGATGAATGACATCTTGATCATTTTCAAACTTAAGTGGTTCAACATCTTTTAAGTTTTCAGCCAAGGTTTTTCCTGTTACGGTCATACAATCACCATGTAAATAACCATTGTCCAGTAAATATTTCATCACGGCAGGTGTTCCACCAATACCATGAACATCTTCCATTAAATATTTTCCGCTAGGTTTTAAATCCGCTATTAAAGGTGTTCTATCGCTAACTTTTTGAAAATCCTCTAAAGTAAACTCGATATCAGCCGCATGTGCGATCGCTAAGAAATGTAAAACGGCATTGGTAGATCCTCCAAGAGCATTTACAAGCGCAATAGCATTTTCAATAGATTTTTTAGAAATGATATCTAAAGGTTTTAAATCCAGTTCTAAAAGATTTTTGATAGCGATTGCTGTCCTTTCGCTTTCTGATAATTTATTCGGATTTTCTGCTGGAATAGACGAATTATAAGGCAGCGCAAAACCCATACATTCTATTGCAGATGCCATTGTATTTGCTGTATACATACCGCCACATGCTCCTGCACCTGGAATGGCACTTTTTATAATCTCTCTATACTCTTCTTCACCAATTTCACCTGCCACTTTTTGTCCTAAAGCTTCAAAAGCGGAAACAATATTTAATTTTCTTCCTTTATATTTACCTGAAGCTATGGTACCACCGTACATCATTATTGATGGTCGATTTAAACGCAACATAGCAATAACTGCTCCTGGCATATTTTTATCACAACCTACAACAGATATAAGCGCATCATAACTTTGAGCATTCACAACCGTTTCAATAGAGTCTGCAATGATATCGCGAGAAGCTAAAGAATAATTCATACCTGAAGTACCCATGGAAATACCATCACTAACGCCAATAGTATTAAATCCTAAACCAACCAAACCAGCTATTTTACACTCAATTTTAACCTCGGCAGCCAAACCATTTAAATGCATATTGCACGGATTTCCATCATATCCAGTACTGGCAATACCCACTTGAGCTTTATGCATATCCTCATCAGACAAACCCACAGCGTATAACATGGCTTGGGATGCTGGCTGAGACTCATCTTGTGTTAATCTTTTACTATGTTTATTTAGTTCTTTCATAATTATTTATAGAAATTTAAGCTCTATAATTGGTTAATTACTAATATCTTAAGTTATTAAGAATTTTGTTAAAAATTCAATAATGATTAAAATGAGTTCCAAAATTAAATCATTACCGCTTTCATATCATGATTTATAGTTATTGACGGTTAAATCCACAGCTAATAAAAATCATTTAATTCATTTATAATCAAATATTTAATTCATTTTTTTTATGATGTCCAATATCAAAAAATTCTTCATAAAAAAACCTTCCGTTTAGGGAAGGCCGTAATTTATATAGTTATTAAATACGCTCCCTATCGTTGTGAAATAATCACAATGACGATGACAGAAACTATATTTAAAATTTGTTTTTTCATTTTTGCGTTACAAATATTTCGATTTAAAAATAAATAACCTAATCTTTTCTATAAAAAATGAAAATCAATTTGTTTTTCCTTTTATTTTTTTACTTTTGCAAGCATAATAACAGAGGAAAGATTTGACTGATTGCAACCTCTTTATGTAGAACTTCTTTTTAAAAGATACTGAAACAAGTTCAGCATAAATAAAAATGCTAAAGGCAGTGAAAACTCCCTGCGACGTTATCGTCAAATCTCCCTTATAATATATAATTCAATGGCATATTTATTTACTTCGGAAAGTGTATCTGAAGGACATCCGGACAAAGTAGCAGATCAAATTAGTGATGCTTTAATCGATAATTTTTTAGCATTCGACAGAGACTCTAAAGTCGCTTGCGAAACCTTGGTAACAACAGGACAAGTAGTCCTTGCTGGTGAGGTAAAATCACACACCTATTTAGACGTACAAAAAATTGCAAGAGATACCATAAACAAGATTGGTTATACCAAAGGCGAGTATATGTTCGATGGAAATTCTTGTGGTGTACTATCTGCCATTCATGAACAATCAGACGACATCAATCGTGGAGTTGACAGAGCAACAAAAGAGCAACAAGGTGCCGGAGATCAAGGAATGATGTTTGGTTACGCTACCAACGAAACCGAAAATTATATGCCTTTGGCATTAGATTTATCACATAGATTGTTGATTGAACTTGCCGCTTTACGTAGAGAAAACAAAGAGATTACCTATATAAGACCCGATTCTAAAAGTCAGGTAACCATAGAATATAGCGATGATAATATTCCACAACGTATCGATGCCATTGTTTTATCAACCCAACATGACGATTTTGCAGATGATGATACCATGCTTGCAAAAATTAGAAAAGATATTGTTGGGATTTTAATCCCACGCGTAAAAGCCAAATTACCGAAGGATATTCAAGCGTTATTTAATGATGATATCACATACCATATAAACCCAACCGGAAAGTTCGTAATTGGCGGTCCACATGGTGATACAGGATTAACTGGTCGTAAAATTATTGTGGACACCTACGGAGGCAAAGGCGCCCATGGTGGTGGTGCATTTTCTGGAAAAGACCCAAGTAAAGTGGATAGAAGTGCGGCGTATGCTACACGACATATTGCTAAAAATTTGGTTGCCGCTGGTGTTGCCGATGAAATTTTAGTACAAGTAAGTTATGCCATTGGCGTGGTAGAGCCTATGGGTATTTTTATTAATACTTACGGAACTTGCTCTTTTAATATGACCGATGGCGAAATCGCTGAGATTGTTTCTAAGCTTTTTGATATGCGCCCATTTGCTATTGAAGAACGCTTAAAATTGCGCTCGCCTATATATAGCGAAACGGCTGCTTACGGACACATGGGACGTAAAAATGAAACCATTACCAAAACATTTACACAACCAACTGGTGAATCTGTTACCTTAGACGTAGAATTGTTTACTTGGGAAAAATTAGATTATATAGATAAAGTAAAAACTGCTTTTGGTTTATAAACACAATTTTTAAAAATGTAATATAAGACTGCCATAATACGCAGTCTTTTTTGTTTATTTGAATTTGAACAAATTTTCAACTACTTTCGTTTACCTGCTTATATAAAAACCATCTTAAACTCAATCACATGGGCATTAAAAAAATATGCAATGCATAAATTCATACATTATGGACTACTGTCATTTTTAATCATTACTTCTATAATGAGCTGTAAAGTGTCTTCTGTTTCAGAAATTAGATTAAATGAAAATTGGAGTTTTAAAAATTCCAAAGACACCTTGTGGAGTCAAGCAAGCGTTCCAGGTACCGTTCATACCGATTTACTTTATTTAGAAAAAATAGAAGATCCTTACTATCGCTTAAACGAACATGAGTTGCAATGGATAGACAAAACAGATTGGCATTACCAAACCACTTTCAACCTTTCAAAAGAAGCTATTTCAAAACAACATATTGAATTAGATTTTTCGGGACTCGACACTTATAGCAAAGTATATTTAAACTTTTCTTTGTTACTTGAAACAGATAATATGTTTCGTCATTATAGTGTAGATGCCAAGCAATTGCTAAAAGTTGGAGACAATGTATTACAAATCCATTTTGAATCTCCCATTAACAAAGGTGTTGAAAAACATGATGCTTTAGGTTATAAGCTTCCTTTATCTGATAACGACCTTGCAAAAATCGGACAAGTACATGGAGAAAAACATGTGAGTCCATTTACCAGAAAAGCAGGCTATCATTTTGGATGGGATTGGGGACCTCGGCTAGTCACATCTGGCATTTGGAGACCCATAACATTAAGAAGTTGGAACCATCTTAAAATTGAAGACGTCTTTATCCAACAAAATAGTATCAGTGAAAAAGCTAACATGACCGCTTTTATTGAAGTTGATGCAACAGGCAAAAGCGATAAAGCAAAAGCGGAAATATTTGTAAATGGGGAATCCATAAAAACAGCTAATTTAGATTTAACCAATGGGAAAAATAATCTCAGCATTCCTTTTGAAATTGAAAATCCGCAATTGTGGTGGCCCAATGGTATGGGCGAACAATATTTATATGTTGTTGAAGTAAAACTGACTTCCAATGAGTATGTAGATTCCAAATCACATAAAATAGGATTGAGAACCATCGAATTAATTAGAGAACCTGATACATTTGGCACCTCGTTTTACTTTAAAGTCAATGGCCATCCTGTCTTTATGAAAGGTGCCAATTACATTCCTCAAGATGTATTTCTACCTAGAGTCAAAAAAGAAAATTATGGGCATATCGTGTCTTCTGCCAAAGCGGCCAATATGAATATGCTGCGAGTATGGGGCGGCGGTATTTATGAGAACGATGAATTTTACGAATTATGCGATGAGATGGGTCTATTGGTTTGGCAGGATTTTATGTTTGCTTGTTCTATGTATCCTGACGATTCAAAATTTTTAGAAAATGTAAAACAAGAGGCCATAGATAATGTTAAAAGACTAAGAAACCACACCTCTATTGCACTTTGGTGCGGCAATAATGAAGCCCTTATCGCTTGGGAAAGTTGGGGTTGGAAAGATAAAATTACCAGAGAACAATCCAAAGACGTCGCCAATACCATTTGGAAAGCGTACGACACTATTTTCCATAAAATACTGCCAAAAGTGGTCGTTAATTATGACCCGACACGTCCTTATTGGCCATCCTCGCCAGGCAGTGATTTTGGCGGAAAAGAATCACATGATAAAGGAGATGCCCATTATTGGATGGTTTGGTGGGGCAAAGAACCTTTCGAAAAATACAACACGGCAATACCTCGATTTATGTCGGAATACGGTTTTCAATCATTTCCGGAATTAGCAACGGTAGAAAAATATACGCTTCCTCAAGATCATAACATTTATTCCGATGTAATGAAATCGCACCAACGTTCTAGTATTGGCAATGAAACCATAGAAGATTACATGCTTCGGTACTACAAAAGTCCTAAGGATTTTGCGAGTTTTCTTTATGTAAGTCAGTTGTTGCAAGCATACGGCGTACAAGTGGGTATTGAAGCGCACAGACGTAATAGAGATCGTTGCATGGGCAGTTTATATTGGCAAATTAACGACTGTTGGCCTGTGGCATCTTGGTCTAGCATCGATTATCATGGCAAATGGAAGGCATTGCATTACACCGCAAAACAATCCTTTGAAAACTTTTTAATCAGTTTTGAAGATAAAGGAGAACATATTGATGTATTTGTAGTTTCAGATTCGCTAAAGCCCATTAATGCCACATTAAAAATTACGGCCATTGATTTTGATGGGAACATTTTAAAACAACAGGAAACACCGATTGAAGTCAAAGAAAATCAATCAAAAAAATACATCAGTTTATTAAAAAACGGTTTTTTAACTGCCATAGATTCTACCAAGGTATTGCTGAAAGCAGAATTATTGAATACTGCCGACAATAAAACAATTACAGAAAACATATTGTATTTATCGGCATTTAAAAACCTTAAACTTCCAGCACCAGAGTTAACCTATGCTGTTACCGAAACTAACGACCATTTTATAGTTACCTTAAAGACAAAAAAACTAGCCAAAAACGTTTTCTTAGCATCAGGTTCAAGCAATAATTTCTCTGATAATTATTTTGATATGCTACCAAATACCGAGAAAACGATAAGCATTAAAAAAACGAAATTAGAGACTTTGGAATCGTTTACAGCAAAACTAAACGTGATAACTTTGGTAGATACCTATGACAATTCTGAAATATCATTATTAAAACAATTCACCAATATGTTTAAAATGACATTTGGTAGTAGGTAAATGGAGTTCGAGAAGCTATGAGATACTATACCAGTGTATTACCTGACAATAGCTAAAAGTATTTACCTGTTCGCACCTCGTCTAAAGTTTCCTGTGTGTAGACACTTGATGCTTTAGGAATGAACCGCAACTTACATGTTATTTTCAGCATGTATTGAAGTTAATATCTTATATAACTTTGACTTAGATATGAAGTGTTAACGAATGTTAGGAGTGTATAAAAACTGGATTAAAGGATTTATTCACAATAATTTTATTTAAAAAAACATATGATTATGGGTGGCATAAAAAAATTCCTGTATTGCTCCGTGCTTGTTTTTAGTACAGGGCTTATACTTATAACCCTACTTTCCCTTATATACGACCTCAGGCTCTGGTATTTTAAGATTCTGGATTTCCCGAGGCCACAGTACCTTCTTCTGGGAATACTGTTTCTATTTCTCCTCATCTTGCTAATCAAAAAATGGAAATTTCCTTCCTTGTTTCTCCTACTTGGCCTTATAGCGGTAATAATTATAAACGGAATTGTTATATACCCCTATCTGCTTGGAGAAAAATCAGTTCCAGATTTCCGGACTGGAATAATAAAACCAGACGACACTTTTAGCGTGTTATTGGCAAATGTATTAATCGATAATCGGCAATCCGAAGCCTTTTTAAAAATTATAAAACAACAGGATCCTGATATTCTTCTCGCTATGGAAGTAAACGATTGGTGGGCGAAGGAATTACTGGTTCTAAAACAAAATTATCCTTACCAATTGGAATATCCTTTGGACAATGCTTATGGTATGTCTTTATATTCTAAATTACCTATGAAAAACAAGGAGATAAAATTTTTAAAGCATGATGATGTACCCTCATTTCACGTAATTATGACATTGCCTTCGGGAAATTTCTTCAATTTCCACGGAATTCACCCTGTTGCCCCCGTTCCAAGTAAAAAGTATCCCGACAATGTAAAAGAAGAGGAAGTTGCACTGTTGAAAATCGGGAAATTAGTTGCTAATAACCCATTACCATCAATAGTTGCTGGGGATTTTAATGATGTTTCGTGGTCTCACACTTCCAGGATGTTTGGCCAACAGGGAAATTTAAAAAATGTAAGGATCGGTCGTGGACTTTACAATACTTTTGATGCTACGTCTTTCATTTTACGATGGCCATTAGATCACTATTTTGTTACCGAAGAATTTAAGCTCGTGGAATTAGAGCGACTTTCGAAATTTGGTTCTGACCACTTTCCATTATACGTTAAGCTTGTATTGGAACCCAGCCACCACTAAGCTCCACTTCGTGCCATTCAAGCTAGTAATATTAAGTACTTGATATAAACTTTTACTATTTCTAAAACCTGAAAACCATCTAATTTTACTTTTTAATACAACCGCCACTAGACAGAGCTTAGCGGAAGCGATTAGAGGGAGAAGATTTCTAAAAAAGAAAATTATTTTACGAAAACAAGTTAAATGAACCTTCCAAAGCCTTAATTCAAATCTCGCCAAACTAATTATAAACGCTTAAATTTTTACCTGAAAATCGGATTACTTTTTACACCAGCCAACAATAAATAACCTTAACAATACGTCAGCATACAAAACGCTCGTTCAATAGTTTATTTTGCAACTATTTCAAAAACCCCTTCGATGTAATTTAACTAGGTGAATGGTATTTAATTTTGAATTTGTCAGAAAAAAATCATAACTTAGTCTAAATCACATCATTATAGTTGGCAAGAATAAATGATAACTAAATACTTTATATTATGATAACTTCTAAAAATTATATTAGAGAAATTATCTCTACCATATTTTTAATTAGCGTATTAGCTACTTTTTTATTAACACAGTCCTGTAAAAATGATAAAAAACAAACACAATCTAATATTGTTGAAGTAGAAAAAGAGAACGTGATAGAAATAATAACAGAGCATATGGATTTCCAGATGCCCGACACTATCACCTCGGGGTGGAATACATTTCGTTATAATAATCTTTCACCTCAAACACATTTTTTTCTGATAGATAAATATCCGGAAGGAAAGACTTCTGAAGATGCTAAAAAATTTGTGGCACCTGTATTTGATAGTGCTATGAAACTTATTACAGAAGGAAAAACTGAAGAAGGCTTTGCGGAGTTTTCAAATCTTCCAGAGTGGTTCAGTGAAGTCGTGTTTGTTGGAGGCTCAGGGCTACTTTCTCCGGGTAAAGTGGGAGAAACAATGATTAATTTAAAACCTGGAAAATACATTGTGGAATGCTATGTAAAAATGAGCAATGGGGTATTTCATACCTCCATGGGAATGACGAAAGATCTCGTAGTGTCAGAAACAACTTCCGGTAACAAGGAATTAATGGCAGATATTGAAATTAATATTTCGAGCACTGATGGAATTATATTTAACGACTCTATTCGCTCTGGCAAACACACCTTTTCTGTATATTACAAAGATCAAACAGTACATGAAAATTTTGTTGGACATGATATTAACCTCGTTAAACTCAATGAAGATGCAAATTTAAATGAGCTGGAAAATTGGATGAACTGGGCTAACCCGAAAGGATTAATAGAGCCTGCTCCTGCTTCAATCATTTTTCTAGGTGGTGTTAATGATATGCCTGCTGAAAGTCACGGATATTTTATCGCAACACTAGAACCTGGAAAGTATGCTTTGATATCGGAAGTACCAGAAACAATAAGAAAAAATATGCTTAAAACATTTATAGTGTCTGAATAGAATTTAATAGTGCAATCACTATAACTGAAATCATATTCTCCTGTGGGATGCTACGGTTTATATATCATCCGTCAAACAAATGTTTAAAAAATCCTGCCTCAAACTCGCCAAGCTAATTTTCGAAGTTTCAATTTTAACCAAGGTGACGGGGGGCCTTTTTACATTCGTTGACAATAAACTCTCTATTAATTTTTAATTGTTAGACTTTATCTGTAAAGACTAATAATTTGGTTTACCTTTGTTGTTCCAAAAGCTATCGGAATCATTTCTCTCCGCACAATTCATTAAATCGATTTCATATCATTATAGCTGTAACCCATAGAAAAACAAAAATTTAAAAATGACCTGACATTTTAAAGGTGTGTCATCTGAAAAACATTAAGAGTAAGAAATTTTAAAATTAAGAAAACATGAATACAATAAAAACTTTACTAATAGTAGTATCTATTTTAGTTCTACATTCTTGTGCTACAAGTGCAACATTCCCAGTATCTGACTTAGTGCCAGCAGCTGATATTTCCGCAAAGAAAAAAACGGATAGCAACAAAAACATAACGCTTGAAATAACAGCTAGAAACTTAGCAAGTCCTGATAGATTAAAGCCTTCAGGGAATAATTATAGTGTTTGGATTGTTACAGAGGAGCATGGCATTAAAAATGTTGGCCAATTAATAATTGATAATGCTGAAAAATCAACTTTAAAAACGGTAACACCATTCGACTTTAATGAATTATTTATAACTGTTGAAGATCAAGGTGATTTAAAATACCCGACTGGAACCGAGGTTTCTAGAACTAGAATTTAAAACATAGTATCTGACAAACTTATCCTAAACTTGCCAAACTTGTTTTCAATGTTTCAATTTTAGCTAAGGCATCAGCTTCTTTTTTGCGTTCGTTGGCAATAACCTGTTCTGGTGCGCCAGCAACAAAACGCTCGTTCGACAGTTTATTTTGCACCGATTTTAAAAAACCTTCGGTGTAATTTAACTCGTCTGTTAGTTTTTTAATTTCTTCTTCCACGTTTACAGAACCCGCCATAGGCACAAAATACTCGTTGGATTTTACCCTAAATGTTAAGGCACCATCAACAGCTTCAGAAACATAGTTTATACCTTCCAGATTAACAAGTTTAATTATAACATCATCAAAAGTTGCATGGGCTTTTTCATTATTTATGACTGAAAAAGCGATGGCATCTTTAAAAGCAATATTTTTCTGTTTTCTAATATTTCTTATGCCAGAAATCACTTCCGAAGCAAATTCAAATTCGGTAATTATGGATTCATTTATCGATTTTGGTTCTGGCCACTTTGAAATAATCAAAGCTTCTTCGGGCGTTCTTTCTGCAATATAATGCCAAATATCTTCGGTTAAAAACGGCATAAATGGATGCATTATTTTTAGATTGTTTTCAAAAATGGCAATGGCACTTTTAAATGTTTTGGCATCTATAGGCTTTTGATATTCTGGTTTTATCATTTCTAAAAACCAACCACAAAAATCATCAAAAATCAATTTGTAAATAGTCATTAACGCATCGCTTAATCTGTATTTACTAAAGTGATCCTCTATGTCCAATAACATTTTTTGGAATTTAGATTCGTACCAATCGACCGCTATCTTGCTGGAATTTGGTTGCGGAATGGTGTCATCAATATCCCAACCATCAACCAAACGGTAAGCGTTCCATACTTTATTTCCAAAACCTTTTCCTTGTTGGCAAAGCGATTCGTCAAACAATAAATCGTTACCAGCGGCAGAACTTAATAACAATCCAACACGCACACCATCAGCGGTGTATTCTTCAATGAGTTTTAAAGCATCAGGCGAATTGCCAAGCGATTTACTCATTTTCCGACGTTGTTTATCGCGAACCAATCCTGTTAAATACACGTTTTCAAAAGGTTTTTCTCCTTTATATTCGTAGCCTGCAATGATCATACGGGCTACCCAAAAAAATAAAATATCTGGGCCAGTCACTAAATCGTTGGTTGGATAGTAATATTTTATGTCTTTATTTTCTGGATGTCTAATGCCATCAAACACGCTAATCGGCCATAGCCATGAACTAAACCAGGTATCTAAGGCATCGGTATCCTGTATTAAGTTGTTTGTTGTTAGTTGTTGGTTGTTGGTTTTTTGTTTGGCTAATTTTAAAGCATCATCAATTGTTTCTGCAACTACAAAGTCTTCTTTGCCGTCGCCATAATAATATGCTGGAATTTGTTGTCCCCAAAGTAACTGACGGGAAATATTCCAATCGCGGATATTTTCCATCCAATGACGGTAGGTGTTTTCAAATTTCTTTGGAAACAATTTAATTTCAGAGTTTTCACCTAAAACTGCTTTTATGGCAGGTTTCACCAAATCCTCCATTTTCAAAAACCACTGATCTGACAATCTAGGTTCAATAATGGCTTTGGTTCTTTCGGATGTTCCTATTTTATTAATATGGCTTTCGGTTTTAACTAAAAACCCTTTGTCTTCCAATTCTTTGGTAATCTCTTTTCTAACTACAAACCGGTCTTTGCCTTGATAATGCAATCCGAAACTGTTAAGAGACGCATCATCATTAAAAATATCAACAACCATAAGACTGTGCTTATCTCCTAAATTTTTGTCATTTTCATCATGTGCTGGCGTCACTTTTAAACAACCTGTACCAAATTCCATATCGACATAATCGTCTTCAATAATTGGAATCACACGATTACAAATAGGTACAATGGCTTTTTTTCCTTTTAAATGTTTGAAACGTGCATCATTCGGATTGATGCAAATGGCGGTATCTCCAAAAATGGTTTCGGGTCGTGTGGTTGCTATGGTTAGAGCCTCCCCTAAACCCTCCGAGTCCCGATAGCTATCGGGAGGGGAACCATCTTCGTTAAGGATTTTGTATTTTAAATAATATAAATTGCCTTGGCGTTCTTCATAAATCACTTCTTCATCAGATAAAGTGGTTTTAGCTTCAGGATCCCAATTAACCATGCGGTAACCTCTGTAAATCAATCCTTTGTTAAATAAATCAACAAATACTTTGATGACAGCTTCACTCATATCGCCATCCATAGTGAACTTGGTTCTGTCCCAATCACATGAACATCCTAGTTTTTTTAGCTGTTCTAGAATAACACCACCATATTCGTGTGTCCAATCCCAAGCGTGTTTTAAAAATTCCTCGCGTGATAAATCATTTTTATCAATCCCTTCTTCTTTAAGCTTGGCTACAACTTTAGCTTCCGTTGCTATAGAGGCGTGGTCTGTTCCAGGTACCCAGCAAGCATTTTTACCTTGTAAACGCGCACGACGAATCAATACATCTTGAATGGTATTATTTAACATATGTCCCATGTGCAAAACTCCAGTGACGTTTGGTGGTGGTATAACAATAGTATAAGGCTCTCTGTCGTCTGGCTCTGAATGAAAGTAATTATGTTTCATCCAGTAGTTATACCATTTAGTTTCTACCTGACTTGCATCATATTTAGATGGAATTTGCATACTTTGGAACAGTTTTTGAATGTTTATTTGCAAAAATACTTATATTTACTTTCTTGTGAAAGCAGATGATTGGTATTGAACTGAAATAATACTTTTTATGAAATTTTGATTTTTGAATAGTACAAATGAACGATAAAAATGCATTTCATCCATTTTTTTTGCGTTTTGCAGAAAAAGAAAGTATGTTTACAATGTATTAAGAAAAAAAAGAATAATAAGACGCTCAAAAGATTAATAAAAAAGATTTTTTGACGGTGTAAATAAAAAAATTTTAAAACTAAACCCATGAAACAATTAATTACAATTTTATTTGTCGGATTAATCAGTTTATCCGTGAACGCTCAAGATAAAGTAGCAAAAATCGAATTTAAAACAGATACTATTGACTATGGAACCATTGAAAAAGGTTCTAACGGTGTTCGCGTTTTTGAATTCACAAACACTGGTGATGCACCATTAATTATTTCTAATGTAACTTCTACTTGCGGATGTACCGTTCCAAGTTGGACCAAGGTGCCTGTCATGCCAAAAGAAACAGGAAAAATTGAGGTTAAATATGATACCAATAGAGTAAACCCAATTAGAAAAACAATAACCGTTATCTCTAATGCTGAAACGCCTACAGTAGCTTTAAAAATTAAAGGTGATGTAGTGGATGCTAAAGATAGTAGCGTTTTAGAAAAAAAAGATAAAAGTGTTGTACAACAATAAACTTTAACTCTTATAAGAACAGAAAGCCTAAGCATGTGTTTAGGCTTTCTTATTTGAATACATCTTCCAAATTAAATTCATATAACTTTTCCACACCTGCCCTATCAATTTTCAACTTTATACGTTTACCAATATCATCATAAAACATATGGGTTAAATCTTGTAATGATAAATTATGGGTGGGTTTGCCATTAATACTTAAAATAATATCGTTTACCTTTAACCCGGCTCGATCGGCTGGAGACCCTTTTCTTAATTCCACAATGGAGTATGATGGCTTTAATGATATTTTATAAGCGTTATCAAATACGATTCTGTTACCATATTCGCTAGCAGCTTCATTACCTATTCTATTATCGTTTAAAGTGCTGTTATCAATTTCTTTAACAAACCTTACGCCATCATGAGCCAATTCAATACCACTTCTATTATAAGCAAATTTATTATTGAAGTTAGCATTTTTTTTAAGTGTTATCTTTGTATTACCATAATCCATAATAATATTAAAACGCTTCAAAATATTACCAGAAACACTCCCATTTCTGTCTTTAAATTGGGTAGCTATAGAAATAGATACAGCATCTGGAAATGCCACATTAGCCTCTTTAAACTCAAAATGTTTTAAAGAAAAGGTTTCAATTTTTGAGCGCTTACCATAAACACTTCCACTAAGACCATGACCTAAAAAATCATCAAAATACTTTCCGGTTGTGACAATTCCCAACGAATCATTTTCAAACAACCACAACGCATCGCTCCCTCCAGAATCTATAAGAAGTTTTACGGGAATGGTTTTATTGTTTATGGTAACAGTGCCATTTAAATAGGGCTTATTGTTATAAAATTCAAGATTAAACGTTTCACACTTTTTACACTTTTTATATTTATAAGCATTTGGTTCTGTTAATTTTAAATATTTTTTTGAATAATTTATTTCCACTATCAAATCTTTAAAAATATCGTAACCAATGATACCATGTACCGGAATTCCGAGCTTAGGTGCAAAATTCAAGTTAGTATTAAATATAGCGTACAAATCTTGATGTAGGTTTATGGCGTCACCTATTCTTAAAACATTATTAGTGGATTTTAAGGCCTCAACAGAATCTCCTCCTCCCAGCCCTTTTAGAAAAATAGCTTCCGTATTCTTTACTTTTAAAGTGTCAGAAACATTTAAAAAATTAAAAATCATTGGTTTACTTACGCCAGTATCCAATAAAAAAGAAAGTGTTACCCCATTTATTTCAACCGGAATTATAATAACATTGTTTATTAAACTAAATTTAACTTTGTCAGATTTATGTTTGTTTTGAACACTAAACTTATCTTGAGAATAGCTACCGATAACAAAACATAAAAAAGACAGGATAATGCACGGTAATTTCTTCATAAAGTAAGAATAAAGATTTTCATCCATCAATTTACAAATCTTTACTTTCGGTTGGCGATTTAGAATTAATTTTTAAAAAAACTTTAAGATAATTTTCTCAACTTTGCACCCTAAATTTTTTTTAATGCCAACTATATCCAGAAAAGGGGAACTTATGCCCCAATCGCCTATCCGAAAATTGGTGCCTTATGCTGAACAAGCAGTTAAGGATGGGAAATCTATATACTATTTGAATATTGGACAACCAGATATTAAAACTCCTGAGGTTGCTCTAAAAGCTGTAAGAGAAAATACCGTTGAAATTTTATCATACTCAAAATCTGAAGGTTCTGAAGTGTACAGGGAAAAAATTGCGGCATATTATGAAAAGCATGATATACATGTATCTGAAACAGACATTGTTGTAACAACAGGTGCCAGTGAAGCGTTGCTTTTTGTGTTTGGAAGTATTATGGATCCTGATGATGAAGTCATCATTTGTGAACCTTTTTATGCTAATTATATTGCATTTTCAGTAGCATCCGGTGTTAATGTGGTTCCTATTGTTTCAAAAATTGAAGATAATTTCGCATTGCCTTCCATTGAAGCATTTGAAAAATTGATTACACCAAAAACAAAGGCTATTTTAATTTGTAATCCGGGAAACCCAACAGGTTATTTGTATTCAAAGGAAGAAATTCAAAAATTAACAGCGATTGTTAAAAAACATGATTTATTTTTAATTGCAGATGAAGTATATCGTGAATTTATATATGATGGTAATGAACATTATTCCATTATGCATGAAGAAGGATTAGATGAGCATGCGATTATGATTGATTCTGTGTCTAAACGCTACAGTATGTGTGGTGCTCGTGTTGGCTGTTTGGTCTCTAAAAATAAAAGTGTTATAAAAACCGTTATAAAATTTGCCCAGGCACGTTTAAGTCCGCCAACCTATGCACAAATAGCAAGTGAAGCTGCACTAGACACGCCACAAAGTTATTTTGATGATGTGATTGCCGAATATATCGAGCGTAGAGACACGTTAATTGCAGAATTACAAAAAATAGAAGGCATTAAAGTAACCAAACCTAAAGGTGCTTTTTATTGTGTAGTAGAATTGCCAATAAAAAACTCCGACCATTTTGCTCAATGGCTTTTAGAGCATTTTGATGTGAACGGCGAAACAGTTATGGTAGCTCCTGCTGGTGGTTTTTATTCCACTCCTGGTCTTGGCTTGAACCAAATAAGAATTGCTTACGTATTGAACAAAGAAAGCTTAATTAAAGCTGTAAATATTATAAAAGAAGCCTTAAAAGTATATAAAGATTAGTGCAAATAACCCATAACATATCTTTAAAGCCTTATAACACATTTGGTATTGATGCCAAAGCAAAACACTTTGTTTCGGTAGCAACCATTGCTGAATTAATAAAGGTTTTAGGACTTACCGAATATCCTGATAAATTAATTTTAGGCGGCGGCAGCAATATGTTACTTACCAAAAATCAAGATTTACTTGTTGTTCACATCAATATAAAAGGCATTTCCATTGTCTCGGACAATAATGACTCTGTTTTGGTTAAAGCTAACGCAGGTGAAAATTGGCACGAGTTTGTTTTGTGGTGTATCAATAAGGATTTTGGAGGTATTGAAAACCTGTCATTAATCCCAGGAAATGTTGGTTCAGCTCCCATTCAAAATATTGGGGCTTATGGTGTGGAGTTAAAAGATGCTTTTTTTTCATGTGAAGCCATCTCTTTAGAAACAAAAAAGATAGAAACCTTTATAAAAGAAGATTGCCATTTCGATTACAGAAACTCTATTTTCAAACAACACGCAAAAGGCAAATATATTATTACCAGTGTTACTTTCAATCTTAGTAAACACAATCACAAGCTTCACATTAATTATGGAACTATTTCAACTCAGCTTGATGAGATGAAAATTAGTAACCCTACCATACAAGATATTTCAAAAGCTGTAATTTCAATAAGAACACAAAAACTTCCTAACCCAAAAGAAATTGGCAACAGTGGTAGTTTTTTTAAAAACCCTGTTATAACAAAATTACATTATCAAACGTTATTAGAGAATTTTGAAGATATGCCAAGTTATACCGTTTCGGATGATGAAGTTAAAGTGCCCGCGGGTTGGCTTATTGAAAAAGCAGGTTTTAAAGGAAAACGTTTTGGAGATTATGGTGTACATAAAAATCAAGCTTTGGTATTGGTTAACTATGGAAATGCCAAAGGCTCTGATATATTAGAATTAGCAGAATTAATTCAAAAAACAATTAAAAGACTTTTTGATATTTCAGTTGAAGCCGAAGTAAATATTTTATAATTCAAAAAAAAATCTAATTTTACTTAATTTTCATCAATTTGAATTTATCTATAAAACACATTTATCTTGATATCCACCATTGAAAAAGAAATAGTTAGTTTACTTGAACATGGAGACAAAAAGGCCATTAATTTGTTGTATGAAAACTACGCAGATGCTTTGTATGGTGTTATTAAAAAAATAATAACTGATGACGATACGGCCCAAGATGTCCTTCAAGAAAGCTTTGTGAAAATATGGCGATACTCTAAAAAATATGATGCCACGAAAGCCAAATTATTTACTTGGCTTTACAGAATTGCATACAACACAGCTATTGACAAAGTCCGATCTTTAAAAACCAAAAGTGATAACGAAATCCAAATTGAAACTTCATCCGTATATAAAATAACATCAAACGAGTTAAACCAGGATGTTTTAGATATAAAAAAACATTTAAACACGCTGGATGAAAAATATCAAATTGTGCTTCATGCACTCTTTTTTGAGGGCATGACACAACAAGAAGCCAGTGAAGAACTAGATATTCCTCTTGGTACTATAAAATCGAGATTAAAAATCGGGTTACGTGAATTAAAAAAAATTTACAGCCCTTAACATAAAAAATGTCATGAATGCAAAAATAACTACTTTTTTAGATTCTGGCCTACTAGAAAAATATCTATTGGGAGACACTACTTCTGCCGAAACAGAAATGACTGAAACTTATCTCTCAAAATATCCTGAGGTACAGAATGCCTACAATACATTACAATTTAACCTAGAAGTGGTTGCTAAAAGTAATGCTGTTGATGCCCCCAAACACATCTTAGAAACTATTTTAGATGAGATTGACGAAACACCTGTTGTTAATATGAATACTTATAAAAAGTATAAAAATTGGCATAAACTTGGTATTGCAGCGAGTATTGCCGCTCTAATTTTTGCCGGGTGGTCCTTTTCTCTTTACGATCAAAAAGAAAAACTATCCGAAGAAAATCAAGTAGTTGTTGATGAAATTTTCGATTTAAGAAGTGACATAGAAATGAACAATAAAAAATTGGATGACATCATGCGCCAATTTAAACAACTTAATGACCCTGAGACATATAAGTATATTATTGAAGGAAATAGTCGTGCAAAAAACTTAAAAACCGTGGCATATATTAATGCTAAAGATAAAACGTCTATGATTGACGTGGTATCACTTCCTAAATTACCGGAAGAACAATGCTACCAAATATGGGCAGAATTACAAGGTAAAATGGTAAGCTTGGGTATTTTAAGTGAAACAGACAGACAATTAAAAACCATTCCTTATACTGAAAATGCGCTTGGTTTAAACATAACCATCGAGCCTAAAGGAGGTAACACCATTGCTTCTTTACAAAACTCTGTAGCCGAAATTACTTTACAATAGATTAATAGCAAAATCCCTCAGTAAAAAGCCTCATTTATTCAAATAAATGAGGCTTTTTTAATGCGCTGTCTTGTCCTGAAGAAGCTTTGAACAAACAGCTATTAATCAAGAACTCAAAGAAAAATTATCTGAAGCTAAATAAACATACGTAAAGGCAGCAAAACTTCCTACACCAAAATAATAATATTCCAACAATCATAATTCAAACACTTTATCGATATTAGTAAAAGCATTATCTTTGCAAAAATTTATGTAATGAAACTTCTTTTAATAACATTCCTATTGTTAGGCTTGGGAATAGCAGGTATAGCAATAAAAATTTGGGGTAAAAAAGACGGCAAATTTTCTGGTACTTGTGCAAGTCAAAATCCCATGCTTAACAAAAATGGTGAAGCTTGTGGGTTTTGTGGAAAAACACCTGAGCAATTTAGTGATTGCAATGAACCTCAACATTCCAAGTAATATATGGTTTTTCTTGATGTGGTATTCTACGCATTTACCGTTGTAGTTTTTATTCAAGTCATATTTTATATATTCTTCTTCGGAAAGTTTGCTTTTCTTAAACCTATAAAAAAAAGACCTAATAATATTGAGGTCTCTGTTATTGTTTGTGCAAAAAATGAGGCTGAAAATTTAAAAAACTTTTTGCCTTCAATCATTTCCCAGGATTATACTAGTTTTGAAATTGTACTTATCAATGATGCTTCCCATGACGATACCCTTGAAGTTATGGAAGCCTTTTCAGAAAAACATTCAAACATAAAAATTGTTGATGTAAAAAATACGGAGGCGTTTTGGGCCAATAAAAAATACGCTTTAACACTTGGTATAAAAGCTTCAAAACACAATTATCTTTTATTTACCGATGCCGATTGCAAACCTGTTTCTAAATACTGGATTAGTGAAATGAGTTCTCATTTTAGCAACGAAAAAAGCATTGTTTTGGGTTATGGCGCATATTCTAAAATCAAAAAATCCTTCTTAAATAAACTCATTCGTTTTGAAACGTTAACTACGGCTATTCATTATTTTTCTTTTGCTAATCTAGGATTACCTTACATGGGCGTTGGAAGAAATTTGGCATATACAAAAAATGAATTTTTTAAAGCGAATGGTTTTGTTTCACACATAAAAGTTCGTTCAGGTGATGACGATTTATTTATCAATCAAATAGCTTCAAAAACCAACACCGCTATTTGTATTTCAAATGAAGGTTTCACAGAATCCATTCCAGAAACCACATTTAAAAATTGGTTCAATCAAAAAAGACGACATATTTCAACAGCAAATTACTATAAGCTGAAGCACAAAATTTCATTGGCAGTTATTTATATTACCAACTTATTATTTTGGTTTTTCGCTTTTATACTTTTAGTTACTTTACATTATTGGCCAATTGTTGTTGCTCTGTTATTGCTAAAAATCATAGTTCAGTTTACAGTTATAGGAGCATCTTGTAAAAAGCTGAACGAAAAGGACCTTTTATTACTAATACCGTTTTTAGAAATCTTTTTAATTGTGTTTCAATTAGCTATCTTTATAAATAATCTTATTTCAAAACCAAACCATTGGAAATAGAAGAAGCCATTGTTCGCGCCAAAAAAAACGATCAGAAAGCATTTAATTTTCTGCTAGATACTTTTTGGGATGATGTATATGGTTTTCAATTAAAACGTATTGAAAACGAGAATGATGCCGAGGATATCACCATCCAAACATTTTCTAGGGCTTTTGATAAAATTAATACGTTTGATGATTCATATAAGTTTAAAACATGGCTGATAACCATTTCAAAAAACATACATATTGATTTGCTTCGGAAGGAAAAAAATTCCATTTCGCAATACACTTCCAATGATGATAAATCGGTTTATCAAATTTTAGATGAATCGCCTTCGCCAGAAGACGAACTCATTACCGAGCAGCATTTGGCCAAATTACTTCGCGACATTAAAAAGCTAAAGCCTCATTATCAAGAAATTATTAATTTGCGTTATTTTCAAGAATTAAGCTATAAAGAAATATCCGTAGAGCTTAAAGAACCTATAAATAATGTGAAAGTAAAACTTTTGAGAGCTAAAAAATTATTGGCTGATGTTATTCAAAATAATCAATGATCACTAAGTTTAAAAATTTAGGGCCTGGTTTATTATTTGCTGGTGCGGCCATAGGCGTGTCGCATTTAGTACAATCCACCCGTGCTGGAGCCGATTTTGGCTTAGGGCTACTTTGGGCCTTGCTTTTAGTAAACGTGTGTAAATATCCGTTTTTTCAGTTTGGCCCTAGATATGCAACAGCCACTAATGAAAGTTTACTGGATGGCTACAAAAAATTGGGCACATGGGTTTTAATTAGTTATTACATCATCACATTTGCAACCATGTTTACCATCCAAACGGCCGTAACCATTGTAACTGCTGGTTTAGCCTCTAGCTTGTTTGGACGTTTTATTAGCGTAGAAATTTGGACCATTGTTATTTTAGTCATCTGTTTTTGTTTATTGATTTTCGGAAAATACAAACTACTTGATAGATTAATGAAAATTATTGTCATCACATTAACCATAAGCACCATAATAGCTGTCATTATGGCTTATCTTAATAGTTCTGGGGAATTAACTTTAACACAAATACTTCCAAAAAACACTGTCGACATCGCTTTTTTAATTGCTTTTATGGGTTGGATGCCAGCTCCTTTAGATGTTTCTGTTTGGCAATCTTTATGGTGTATTGAAAAAAACAACGACACCAAAAAATACACGCCTAAGTCTGCCCTATTTGATTTTAACGTTGGCTATATAAGCACCATTTTTATTGGTGTTGGATTTGTACTATTGGGAGCTTATGTCATGTTTCATAGTGGAGAAACGTTTAGCGATTCTGCTGGACAATTCGCCAATCAGCTTATAAATATGTACACCATTAATCTAGGAAGTTGGGCTTATGTAATTATTGGGATTGCCGCTTTTACAACCATGTTCAGTACTACATTAACCACTTTAGATGCCTCTCCAAGAGCGATGGCAAGAACTACAGAGTTACTCTTTAAAAAACCCTCTTTTTTTAACTACACCTTTTGGATTATTTTATTGTCCATAGGAACCATTGTTATTTTTCTTTTTTTAGCATCTGGTATGGGTTTATTAATAAAAATTGCAACTATCCTCTCCTTTATTACAGCTCCTTTTTTTGCTATTATAAATTATGTGCTGATATCAAGTAAACACACACCTAAAGAATGGCATCCATCTGTAAAACTCCATATTTTAAGTTGGTTAGGTATCCTCTTTTTAATAGGTTTCAGCATGTGGTATCTTAGCACTTTATAGCCGCTTTTTAATGGAATACTTCGTATCTTTGTGACTTTATTTTAAAGTATGAATACCGAAACTATTTCAAGCATATTACCTGAGGAAAGACTACCAAAACCAAAATGGTTACGCGTAAAACTTCCGACAGGAAAAAAATATACAGAGTTAAGAGGCTTAGTTGATAAATACAAACTAAACACTATTTGCACCTCTGGAAGTTGTCCAAATATGGGAGAATGCTGGGGCGAAGGCACTGCTACATTTATGATCTTAGGAAATATTTGTACGCGCTCTTGTGGATTTTGTGGTGTAAAAACAGGACGGCCAGAAACCGTAGATTGGGATGAACCCGAAAAAGTAGCGCGTTCCATAAAAATCATGAAAATTAAACACGCTGTTTTAACAAGTGTTGATAGAGACGATTTAAAAGATATGGGAAGTATTATGTGGGCAGAAACGATAAAAGCGGTTAGACGCATGAATCCTGAAACCACCCTTGAAACTCTTATCCCAGATTTCCAGGGTATTGAACAACATATCGATAGAATTATTGATGTTGCACCCCAAGTGGTTTCGCATAATATAGAAACCGTTAAACGTTTAACCCGAGAAGTACGAATTCAAGCGAAATATGAAAGAAGCTTGGGTGTTTTAAAATATTTAAAACAACAAGGACAACGAAGGACAAAATCGGGAATTATGCTAGGTTTGGGTGAAACCAGGGAAGAAGTGATAGAAACCCTTCATGACTTAAAAGCAAATGATGTGGACGTAGTAACTATTGGCCAATATTTACAACCTAGCAAAAAACACTTACCAGTAAAACAATTTATAAATCCAGACCAATTTAAGGAGTACGAAGCCATTGGCTTAAGTTTAGGATTTCGTCATGTTGAAAGTAGTGCACTTGTACGCTCATCTTATAGAGCTCAAAAACATATAGAATAAACTATGATTCGTATAGCTATTAACGGCTTTGGACGCATTGGTAGACGGGTTTTTAGACTACTTCAAGAATACAATAACATTGAGGTTGTTGCCATAAACGATCTAGCTGATACTAAAACCCTTAGCCATTTACTCAAATACGATAGTATTCATGGTATTTTTAATGGAACTATTTCACATGATGACGATCATATTATTGTAAACCAAAAAAAAGTTACTTTACTAAATGCCAATCATCCAAAAAATATTGATTGGAAACCCTTTGAAATAGATTTTGTTATTGAATCGACCGGTAAATTTAAAACTTCAAAAGATTTACAATTTCATATTATCAATGGTGCTAAAAGGGTCATTTTAAGTGTTCCACCCATAGAAGATGATATCAAAACCATTATAATGGGCGTAAATGATACCTTTTTAGATGGTACTGAAACCATCGTTTCCAATGCATCATGCACCACAAATAATGCCGCCCCAATGATTGATATAATTAACAAACTATGTGGCATCAATCAAGCTTACATAACAACGGTTCACTCTTACACTACCGACCAAAGTTTACACGACCAACCGCATAGCGATTTACGGAGAGCCAGAGCTGCAGGACAATCCATTGTGCCTACTACAACTGGAGCCGCAAAAGCACTCACAAAAATATTCCCAGAACTCTCCAATGTTATTGGAGGTTGTGGCATTAGAGTCCCAGTTGCGAACGGATCTTTAACCGATATTACTTTTAATGTAAAAAAAACGGTTTCCATTGAAGATATAAACAATGCTTTCAAAAAAGCATCCTTACATCACTATAAAAACATATTGGAATATACAGAAGACCCAATTGTTTCAATAGATATTGTTGGAAATACTCATTCCTGCATTTTTGATTCTCAAATGACTTCTGTAATAGGTAGCATGGTAAAAATAATCGGTTGGTATGATAATGAAACAGGATATTCTGCAAGAATTATTGATTTATTGTGCAATTTATCGGAAAAAAATGTTGTTTTATCGACAAAATAATTATATTTGTTCACTATAGTTGATTGATATGCCTCAAATTAAAAGACACTTATATATTGTTATAATGCTATTGAGCATTAGCATGTGGTCGCAAAAAACAATTGACGACGATCCTGAGATATTACAAAACAATATAGATTATCGTATTTCACAATCAGACATTGATGTTGAAAATTACAACTATTTTGAAGCACAAAAAAAACTTGATGAGGCTTTAGACTTGGCTATTAAAGCTGAAAATAATAAAAGTATTGGTATTATCTATTCTAAAAAAGGCAAATTACAACTTATTATAGAAGAACAAGACGAAGCCTTAAAATCCCTAAACAAAGCTATTGAAGTACAACGTTTTTCAAAGGACAATATTAACCTTGCTAATTCTTATAAAACCTTAGGAGAAGTATATTTAAGCAAAAAAAATTACACCCAAGCTTTAGACTATTTCAATGCGTCAAAAAATCTCTTTGAACAAGAGGGGTTAAACAAAAATTTGGCAGAAACCCTTTATTTAGAGGGCAAAACCTATCTTAATCTTGAAAATTATAAACAAGCGAGAATCTTGTTTGAACAATCTATAGCACTAACTAAAAAAGAAAATCTCTTAAAAATTGAAAGTACAGCCTTAATTAACCAAGGGAAAGTTTATGCCTCTTTAGGTGATAATGAAAAAGCCCAGGCCTTTGCTAATGAAGGTTTACAAATGGCTAAGAACAATAATTATCCAGAGGTTCTAAGCGATGCTTATTCCATATTAAGTGACATTAATCTAAATATTGAAAACTATCAAGCTTCAAATCATTATTTAAAAGCCTATATAAATTTATCTGATTCCCTTAGGTTGGTTAAAAAAGCCAATTTATCGCCAGAAAAGAGAATTCAATCTTTAATGAACGATCAAATTGAAAAAAACAAAAAAACAGAAGAAGAATTGGTTGAAGCCAATAGCAAAAACGACTTAGGCACTTTAATTTCTATTTTAAGTGTGGCGCTTATAACCATCCTATCTTTATTAACGCTTTCGCTTTACAAAAACAATAACATTAGGCTAAAAACAAATAACATGCTGCATAAAAAAAATGCAGAACTCATTATAGCCAAGGAAAAAGCTGAATTAGCCTCAAAAACCAAAGCCAATTTCTTATCAACAGTAACGCACGAGCTCAGAACACCATTATATGCTGTTACAGGTTTAAGCAATATGTTATTAGAAGAAAACCCAAGACCAGAGCAAGTACAGCATTTAAAATCATTGAAATTTTCTGGAGATTATCTTTTAACATTTATAAATGACATCCTTCAAATAAATAAAATTGAAGCTAATAAAGTTGATATAGATCCAGAATCATTCAACCTGAAAAAGAAAATAAACAATATTGTTTTAGCATTGAATAACTCGGCACAAGACAATAATGTTAAAATACATTTTGAATACGATAAACATTTACCAGAGAACTTTATAGCCGATCAATTAAAAATCTCGCAAATTCTAATAAACTTAATTGGCAACTCCATTAAGTTCACTAAAGATGGGGATATTTGGATTAGAGTTTACAAAACGGAGCAAAATGACAACATGTACACCTTACGTTTTGAAATTGAAGATAACGGTATTGGCATAAGCGAAGAAAAACAACAAAACATGTTTGAAAGTTTCTCCCAAGGATCCATTCAAATAAACAGAAAATATGGCGGTACCGGACTTGGCCTTTCTATTGTAAAAGGGTTGATTGATATTTTAAAAGGAAAAATATTTGTTAAAAGTGAACTTGGGAAAGGGACTACCTTTTATTTTGAAATTCCGCTTGAATATACCATTCAAAAGGAAAAAGAAGCCCCTGAACGCAAATCAAATCTATTTGAAGATGCAGATGATTTAGATTTATCAAATGTTAGGATTTTGGTAGTTGAAGACAATAAAATCAATCAAATGATTACTAAAAAGATTCTAACAAAAATGAATCTTAAATGTGATATTGTTGATAATGGCGAATCTGCTGTAGAAATGATTAAAGCTAATAAATTTGATATTATATTAATGGATATTCATATGCCAGGAATCAGCGGTATTGAAGCCACTAAAATTGTAAGGACCTTTGATAAGGAATTAACCATTTTTGCGCTTACGGCCGTTACTATTGAAGACAAAATGCATGAGTTTGAGGAAGCTGGTTTTACTGATATTATACCAAAACCATTCAAACAAGAAGAGTTTGAGAAAAAACTCTACAACGCATTGGCAGCAAATAAAGATAAATCAGCTACAGCTTAGAAACTGTTTAAATATTATCTAAAAGCCATTTTTTGTTTCTTTTTGACCCATATTTCGTTGGAATTTTTTTCTAATAGCTCTGCTATTAAAAAAAAAATCCGCCTCATCTGATTCAAAAATAATTCAAAAAAGCATCAATAAACAAAACTTAAACAGTTTCTTGAACTTTTTTACAAAAATCTTTTATTAAGGTATTGAACTTTGGTTCGTTATCTAAACCAATGGCTATGGGCAAGTAAAATAATTTGCTTTTTAAAGAGGTAAATTGTTTTAACCTCATAAAATCCTTTTCGGTAGTAATAATCATTTCTTTTGTTTCGAGTTCTTTAATGTCCTTTTCAGAAAAATCATGATGATCATTGAAATTAAGATGTTCAAATTTAAACTGTTTTTCTTTTAAAAATTGAACCAAGGCGCTTGCATTGGCAATGCCCGTTACCAAAGCAAAATCTTTTAAATCATTCAGTTTTATACTTCTTTCACCAGAGAAAACATTTTCAGCATAATTTATAAAACTAAAAAAAACATGTTGATACGGGGCTACATCTAATTTTTTAATAATGGTTACTTTATCGTCTTCGGTCAAATCCGTAGGGCATTTAGTAACCACAATAACATTTGCCCGCTTGGCACCACTTTTGGGTTCTCTTAAATTACCAGTTGGCAATACAAAATCGTCTGTATACATATTATGATAAGCAGTAAGCAAAATATTAAATCCTGCTTTTACTTTTCTGTGTTGAAATGCATCATCTAATAGGATGACTTCCGGCCTATTTTCAAGTGATATCAACGTTTTAATGCCGTTATTTCTATCGGAATCAACAGCAACCAAAACATCATTCTTAAATTTATTATAAAACTGAAACGGCTCATCACCTAAAGTATCTACAGATGATTTTTCATTGGCTAATTGAAATCCTTTGGTTTTACGTTTATATCCACGGCTTAAAGTTGCCACTTTATAATCATGCTTAAGTAAATGAATCAAATACTCTACCATCGGCGTTTTTCCTGTCCCTCCAACACTTAAATTTCCTATACATATTATTGGGAAATCATAAGAAATGGATTTTTTAATACCTAAATCGTATAATTTATTACGCAAAGTTGTAATCGCATAATAAATAGGCACAAATGGAAACGTTATCTTTCTAATCAATTTCATTACAACAAAGTAAATATTTTATCTTTGTTTAATAATAAAAAATAGCATTTTTATGATTGTTCAAGATGTCATGAATCACTTAGAAGCATTATCCCCTTTAGCATATGCTGAAGATTTTGATAATGTTGGTCTCTTAGTAGGCCATAAAAACATGCCCATTACAGGCATTCTTGTAACACTTGACACGCTTGAAACCGTTATAGATGAAGCCATTGAAACAAAATGCAATCTTATTGTTAGCTTCCACCCTATTATTTTTAAAGGCTTAAAAAAGTTAACTGGCAAAACTTATGTAGAACGTGTAGTGATGAAAGCCATTAAACATGACATTGCCATTTACAGTATGCACACTGCTTTAGACAATGCTTTTCAAGGTGTAAATGATATGATTTGCAATCAGTTGGAGTTAACAAATAAGCGCATATTAATTCCACAAAATCAAACCATAAAAAAGTTGACCACTTTTGTTCCAATTAAAGAATCCGAACAGTTACGAAATGCTTTATTTCAAGCGGGAGCAGGCAGTATTGGCAATTATAATGATTGTAGTTTTAATGTGGAAGGGATTGGCACATTTAACGGAAATGAAAATTCCAATCCAACAAAAGGCGAAAAAGGACAAGTTCATTCTGAAAAAGAAACCCAAATAACCGTTACGTTTGCCAAACATTTAGAATCAAATATTCTTCAAACGCTTTTTAAAACACATTCCTATGAAGAAGTTGCTTATGAAATAACTACTTTGGAAAACAAAAATCAGCATATAGGACTAGGCATGATTGGTAATTTGAAAGAAGCCATGAAACCAAAAGACTTTTTAACCCACGTAAAAACCAAAATGAATACCCAACTTATCAGACATTCCCAATTTTTAAATAAAAACATAAAGAAAGTAGCCGTTTTGGGAGGTTCGGGAAGTTTTGCCATTGAAGCCGCTAAAAGTGCTGATGCTGATGCATTTGTAACAGCCGATTTAAAATATCATGATTTTTTTACTGCCGAAAACAGCCTCCTTTTAGTGGATATTGGACATTATGAAAGTGAGCAATTCACAAAAAATATTTTAGTTGCATATCTTACGAAAAAAATCACTAATTTTGCAGTCGTTTTATCAAAGACAATTACCAATCCTGTTAAGTATTTTTAAAGTATGGCTAAAAAAGAACAAACTGTTGAAGAGCGCCTAAGAGCTTTATACGATTTACAACTCATCGATTCCCGCATAGATGAAATAAGAAATGTTCGTGGAGAACTTCCATTAGAAGTTCGTGATTTAGAAGATGAAGTTGCTGGACTGAATATAAGATTAGAAAAACTTGTATCTAGTTTGCAAGTCATAGATAATGATATTGTTTCTAAAAAGAATCTTATCGAAGAATCTAAATCTTTAATGAAAAAGTATGCTGAGCAACAGAAGAACGTTAGAAATAACCGAGAGTTCAACTCGCTTACTAAAGAAATAGAATTTCAGGAATTGGAAATTCAACTAGCTGATAAGCACATTAAAGAATATAAGTCTCAAATCGAACAAAAAAAAGAGGTTATATCCGAAACCAAAGAGCGTTTAAAAGAGCGTGAAAATCACCTTAAACACAAAAAGAGTGAGCTTGATGCTATTTTAGCCGAAACTGAAAAAGAAGAACAAGCTTTAATTTCAAAATCTGAAGATTACAAAGAACAAATTGAAGAGCGTTTAGTTGCTGCTTACGATAGAATTCGTAAAAATGTAAAAAACGGTTTAGCGGTAGTCGCTATTGAAAGAGGTGCTTCTGGAGGTTCGTTTTTTACCATTCCACCACAAATACAAGTAGAAATTGCTTCTCGCAAAAAAGTAATTACAGATGAGCATAGTGGTAGAATTTTAGTTGACGCTGTTTTAGCAGAAGAACAAAAAGAAAAAATGGCAAAATTGTTTTCAAAATTTTAATCCATTAAAAACTATATGTCTAAAGCCTTCATAAATTATGAAGGCTTTTTTATTTTGTGAAAACTTTCACAATTAAAAATAAAAAGGTTTTCTAATTTTATACGACTAGTTAAAAAAACTTATTATGAAATCGCCATTGACAACAAGTTTGTTGCAAACAAAAACCAATAAAAATAAGGCGATACCATATGACCAAAAAAACAATAAATATTTACATATGAAAAATATCATATCAGCCATAGCGCTTACCATTTTATTCAGTTGCCAAAACAAAGCCCAAAACAATCAAGTTCAAAAAGTTATAGATGCTAAACCTGTTCAAGTACCCATTCAAAATGGCAAAGATCGTGCCTACTTTGCTAGTGGTTGTTTTTGGTGCGTAGAAGCCGTATATGAAAGCATTAAAGGTGTTGACGAGTCCATAAGTGGATATTCTGGCGGCCATACCAACAACCCCACTTATGAAAGCAGTAATACTGGAAGAACAGGTCATGCAGAAAGTGTTGAAATTATTTATGATCCAAAGATAGTAAGTTTTGAAACCTTGGTAGATGCTTACTTTGCTTCTCAAAACCCAACACAGGTTAATGGACAAGGCCCAGATAATGGTTCGCAGTATCGCTCCATTATTTTTTATCAAAACGACGAGCAAAAACAAATCATTTTAAAAAAGAAAGAAGCGTTGGCAAAAAAATTAAATGCAAACATTGCTGCCGAAGTATACCCCTTCCAAAAGTTTTGGATAGCTGAAGATTATCATCAAAATTATGAAAAGCTTCACCCAAACAATAGTTATATAAGAAACGTGTCCATCCCTAGATTAAAACGTTTTAAAGCTAATTTCCCAACAGAATTACTAAAAGAAAATCACTAAATCAATGAAAAATGCTATTTTAATTATCTTAACAACACTATGTTTTTCTTGTAAAGAAAATCAAAAAAATGTGAGTGAACCCAAAGAATTGACCATAGCTGAAAAAATTGCTAATTCTCATGGTTACGAACATTGGAAAAACGTTTCAAAAATTGAGTTTACTTTTAATGTAGATAAAGACAGTAGCCATAGCGAACGTTCATGGGTTTGGGAACCAAAAAATAGCAATGTATCTTTTTTAGCAGACAAAGATTCCATTGTCAATTATAACAGAACCAAAATAGATTCAATAAAAATAAATCTAGATAAAAGCTTTATCAATGATAAGTTTTGGCTGCTTATACCATTTCAATTGGTTTGGGATAAAAATACAACCATTTCGGCGCCTATTAAAGCTGAATCACCGATAAGCAAAACACAAATGAATAAAATTACATTGACGTATCCAAGTGATGGTGGTGGCTACACACCTGGAGATGCTTACGATTTATATTATGGAGACGATTATTTAATCAAAGAATGGGTGTTTAGAAGAGGCAATAGCGAAAACCCTTCCCTTATAAACACCTTTGAAACTTATCAAGTTTATAACGGCCTAAAATTAGCCACAGAACATAAAATGGCTAATGGTATGAATATAAACTTTACGAATATAAAAGTAACATTAGAATAATTTTTTTGGGAAAATAATCCAAACTCAATCTTCAATCGTATATAATTATAAATATCCCGCTTTAAGCGTCTATATATATTTAAAAGCTCTTTAACCAATAGTTAAAGAGCTTTTCTTTTTCACCCAATATAATGTACCGTTGCAATTAAACTTGTTGCAAATCATTTAATCACCATTATCAATAATCTCTATTTTAATTTACAGATGCTCCGCTTCTTTATGAACTTCTCCATTCATATAATAATCCAAAGCACCAGATGGACATTGTTTTATTTGATTTACCAACGCCTCGGTTGATGCAGCTTCCATAGTAATCCATGGACGTTCCCTAGGTTTAAATACCTTTGGCAATCCTTTGGCACAAATAGCCGAATGTGTACATTTTTCGGGCTCCCAAACTATGGTGACTTCTCCGTTTGAGTATTCTTTGATTTTGCTCATTTTTTAAAAGTTTAAATAAATATACAAAAAATGAATATGGAAGTAAAGGTAAATTCTACTGACCATTTCTTATTTTTGTTATAAACAAAATTATGAATTTAAATTTAAAAAATAAGTATGCTTTGGTTTGCGGAAGCACTCAAGGCATCGGAAAAGCTACAGCAATAGCATTAGCCCTAGAAGGTGTTCATGTTACTTTGGCAGCTCGAAATGAAGACAAATTAAAGCAGGTTTTATCAGAATTACCCAATCCTGAAAATCACAATTACATTGTGGCAGACTTTTCAAATCCTGATATTTTACATTCTAAAGTAGTTTCATTCATTCAAAAAAACCATGGATTTCACATTTTAGTCAATAATACTGGTGGCCCTAAAAGTGGCACTATCTTGGATGCTTCGATTTCAGAATTTGAAAATGCATTCACACAACATATAAAGTGCAACCATTTATTGGCTCAAGCACTTATTCCTTTTATGAAAACGGAAGGCTTTGGCAGAATTATAAATATCATTTCAACGTCTGTTAAAGAACCTATTCCCGGACTTGGTGTTAGTAATACCATAAGAGCAGCCGTTGGTAATTGGAGTAAGACATTAGCTAGCGAAGTTGGTGCCATGGGAATTACGGTAAACAATGTGCTTCCTGGTTTTACCGATACTGAACGCATCGCTGAAATAATAAAAATAAAAGCAAAAAACGAAGGCACTTCCATTGACGAAATGACAGAAATCATGAAAAGTTATTCACCAGCAAAACGATTTGCAACACCCGAAGAAATCGCGAATGCTGTTGTTTTTTTAGCAAGTGAAGCGGCCAATTATATTAATGGTATTAATTTGCCTGTTGATGGCGGCAGAACAAAAAGCCTTTAAATATGTATTTTATCCCAGAAGAATTAGATAATTATGTTGTAAAACATTCTGAAGACGAACCAGAACTGTTACAACAACTTAGTAGGGAAACCTATCAAAAAATATTGCAGCCACGCATGCTAAGCGGTCATTATCAAGGGAGGTTGCTTAGTATTATTTCTAAATTGGTAAACCCGAAAAACATCTTGGAAATCGGTACTTATACGGGTTATTCCGCTTTATGTTTAGCGGAGGGCATGCAAACTTCGGGAGCATTGCACACCATAGATATTAATGAAGAACTGATTGATTTTCAAAGAAAATATTTTGATAAATCTGATTACGGAAAACAAATTTTTCAGCATTTGGGAAATGCCTTGGAAATCATACCAAAATTGGATGAAACATTCGATTTGATTTTTATTGATGCCGACAAAGACAATTACCCAATCTATTTTAATGTGATTATTAACAAACTGAATATAGGAGGCATTTTATTATCTGACAATGTTTTATGGAGCGGTAAAGTCATTGAACCTATAAAAAAAGATGACACGGCAACAAAAGCGCTATTAGAATACAATTCGCTTTTAAAAGAAGACAAACGTGTAGAAACCGTTATTCTACCAATAAGGGATGGTTTAACTATCAGTCGGAAAGTAGCTCTATAAACACTCTTTAAGAAGCCTTAATAAATTTAGTGATTTCTCTTTGTTTATTAATATTGGCTGAAAGAATTTGAAAAAACTCATAATTATCAAATGGCTTGGTAATAATATCATCGTAACCTATATTTTTATGATCTTCTTTAACATCTTCAATATCTGCAGCCGTCAACGCTATAACTGGGATGGTATCATTAAATTTCCTAATGGCCATAGTAGCTTCATTTCCATTCATTAAGGGCATATTGATGTCCATTAAAATAAGGTCAAAATTATTATTTTTTATTTCCTCAATGGCTTCCAATCCATTGTTAACAATGGTACATAGATAACCTTCTTTATTTAACAGGTTTTTTGTTACAATCTGGTTTATTTTGTTGTCCTCAGCAACTAGAATCCTGCGCTTTTTAGTTTCAGAAATTAAACTGTTTGGTTTATTATCAGAATCAGAAATACTATTCGTCCTGTTGTTATCTATTTCAAAATTCACGTTAAAGCTAAATTTCGATCCTTTACCAACTTCACTTTCAAGTTCAATTTTACTCTCAAATAGCTCAATTAATTTTTTCGTTATGGAAAGTCCCAAACCAGTGCCTTGATAATTAAAATTGTTTTCGGCTTCTAATTGTGAGAAGTTATTAAATATGGTGGCAAACTTTTCTTCAGGTATTCCTATACCGTCATCTTCTACTTCAAAACGCAATCCAACTTGGTTATTATCTATATTCAATAATCTGGCTCTTAAATTAATAGTGCCACTTTCTGTGAATTTCACACTGTTACCAATTAAATTAATTAAAACCTGAGACAACCTAACATTGTCACATTTAATATATTCTGGCACATAATTATCAATGTAGATTTTAATTTTGTTATTGGTTTCTTGAAGTCTGTATTCAAATGTATTTGCAATACTTTCTAATAAATCTTTTACATTAACGGATGTGTTTTTCAATTCTACTTTTTGGTTTTCCATTTTACTTACTTGTAAAATATCATTTATTAAATTCAAAAGATAATCCCCCGAGTATTTTAAAGATTTCAACAATTTGGTATCTCTATAGCTCAAATTATTATTGCTAAGCAAAAGTGATGTTATGCCAACAACACCGTACAAAGGAGTTCTTAATTCGTGTGATACATTAGAAATAAATTTTGATTTTAATTCTGAGGATTTCAGAGCTTGCTCTTTGGTTATTTCCAGTTCACTATTACGAATCTCTAGAGTCTTGCTTAATTTTCTTTTGGAAGTATAACTTACATACAACGTAATTAATGAAGCGAACAACAAAGATAACGTGATGGAAATAATAAGGTTTACCATTTTAATCTTATTATTTGCTTGTTGTTGCTCGAGTTTTTCAATATTAGCAAGATGTGCATTGTTTTTATAATCTTCAATAAGAAATTTGGATTTAGTAACTAAATCTTCTTTTAATTTCTCTTCATTTAAAAACCTCTCTCTGTAATTATTATGTTTTAATAAAGCCACGTAGGCTTCTTCATTATTTCCAGATTTAGCTGCTGACAAAGACAACTCCTCGTAGGCTTTACTTAAAAGTTTTAAATTTTTATTATCTTCTTCCAATAACGTTATGGCTTCTTTAAATCTGGAATTCGCATTATTATATAAATCTTGCTTAACAAAATAAAGTCCGTATATGTAATTGAAATACCCTTTTGAATAGGTGCTTGCTGTATTATTCTTTAAACTTTCTTCAACTTTCAACAAACTAATCAATGCTTGTTCAAACTGATTATTATTTAATAATGCTTCGCTTAAATTGATTCTAATATCAAATAAAAGAGGCTGTATTTGTTGTTTTTCATTGTCATTAACAATATCCAAACCATATTTTAATGCATTTTCAAAGTAGGAAATCGCATTTTCAAATGCTTTATTGTTTTTATAGAGTTTCCCTAAACTTATATAAGCATTAGCAATTAAATAATCATCCTTGGTATGCTTTGCAGATTTTAGCATGGCTTTATAACAATTTTCTGCTGCATTATCATTTTGCATCAAATTGTAAATATGGCCTAAATTATAATTTGCAATGGCATTCCCATAACGATCATCTATGGTTTCTGATAATGCTTTTGCTTTATTAAATCCATTGAAAGATTTTACAATGTCATTATTATCGTAATAAATTAAAGCAGTGGAGTTTATACTATCAATTTGCTTGATAATTTCTCTATCTCTTTGACCATAGGTCAACGAAGTAATGGATAGAAAACAGATTAGTAGATTAGTTTTCATTTATTTGTGAAATTAGATTTGGGACTACCAAAGTATTTTATTTTACAAACAGGTTTAAAAAAAATCGTTAAAATGTGCCTTAAAAAAGTTTAATAGATGAACAACACTATAAATGAGAAGAAAATAAAACTGATTTAAAGCTTTCGCTTTACTGAGCCTGTAAAATCATCTAGATTCTCTTTAGCTTCATTAAGTTCTTTGGTGATATCTTTAGTGATACTGGTGTCGATACCATTTTTCTCAGCGGTTTTAGTTATTTCATGCTTAATATCGTTGGTAGCATCTTTAAGAACACGCATGCCTTTTCCCAAGCCACGAGCTATCTCTGGTAACTTATCGGCACCAAAAACCATAACAGCTATAAATAGTATGAATGCTATTTCGCCACCGCTAATAAATAATAATGTAGGTTGTAATATCACAGTACAAATATATGAAGTTGCATCTACACAATAAAAAAAATCTTGTTTATTAATAAAAACATTAACAAACAAGATTTTATAAAGTCTATGCAAGATAATAACTAGCTTCCTGCCTTCTCCTTAAACGTATCGAAATCACTTTCTTGAACCTGTTTGGGCCATGAATTATTGGATGGATCAATATCGGCAGTTTCTAAATTCGGGTCTACAACAATACCAATAATTTCTTTTTCAGAAGCTATGGCTTTTTTAACTTCTTTGTCATTAAGTCTCCAAATTTCAGCAGGATAGGTTTCCATTTTTGAAGTTCCATCAGCATATTTATATTCAACAATAATAGGCATAACCAAGCCTCCTGGTTTTTCAAAAGTTATATTATAGAAATATTTAGGCGTTTTTAACTTACTAAGCTCTGCTTGAGTGAAATTATTCATAAAATAGTCATTAAGCGCCTTTGAATTATCGGCTAAAGAGCCCTTTTTCAAATCATCACTGTAATCTTCACTTCCTTCTTCAACCAAATATACCAAGGGGCGTAAATCACTTTCCACAAGTCCCCTCTCCTTCATATAATCCTTCATATCTTTATTAGGTTTTGAGGACACATAATATTTTTTCACATCTTTTACACCAATATCAACCCAATCGGTTGTATAGAACCAACCGCGCCAGTACCAATCTAAATCCATGGCCGAAGCATCTTCCATAGTACGGAAAAAATCTTCAGGCGTTGGGTGCTTAAATTTCCATCGATTTGCATATTCCTTAAAAGCATAATCAAAAAGTTCATGCCCCATAACCGTTTCCCTTAAGATGTTAAGAGCGGTTGCCGGCTTATAATAGGCATTATTACCAAGTTCTCTTGTTGCAATATTTTGCCCCTTAGACATAATTGGGTTTATTAAATCTTGATCTCCAGACATGTAGGGGATAATTAAAGGTGCTGGTCCAGCATCAGAAGGAAAGTTTTTGTGTTGTGGTGACAGTGCTGAAGGATAACGTTTCCCAAATTCCTGTTGCGCCAGGTATTCAAGAAAAGTATTGAGACCTTCATCCATCCATGCCCATCTTCGCTCATCACTATTAACAATCATAGGGAAAAAATTATGGCCTATTTCATGTACAATTACCCCAAACATACCATACTTTACACGGTCACTGTAAGTACCGTCTTCATTTGGTCTACCATAGTTCCAACAAATCATGGGATACTCCATTCCCTGATTTTTGGCATGCACCGATATAGCCTTGTGGTATGGATAATCAAACGTCATATTAGAATAGGTCTTTAAAGTACTTGCCACCACCTTAGTTGACCAATCTCCCCAAAGCGGATTACCTTCTTTAGGGTACATTGATACCGCCATAACATCTTTATCTCCTATGTTAACGGCCATCATATCGTAAACAAATTTTCTAGAAGTAGCAAAAGCAAAATCACGAACATTTTCTGCGTATAATTTCCATGTTTTTGTTTCTGTAGAAAAACTTTTTTCAGCTGCTTCAGCTTCTTTTTGAGTGACAATTAAAACAGGTTCATCATAAGATTTCTTAGCTTGTTCGTAACGATCCATCATGGTTTTAGAAAAGACATCCTTTCTATTCATCAACGTTCCCGTACCATCTAAAATATGGTCGGCAGGCACCGTAATGTTAACCTCAAAATTACCAAATGGCAAAGCAAACTCATCATTACCAAAAAATTGCATGTTTTGCCAACCTTCAACATCGTTATACACTGCCATTCTTGGATAAAACTGCCCTATGACATAAACCCTATTCCCATCTTTGGGAAAGTATTCATAACCAGATCGGTCTCTTAAAGGCACGTGATCGTTTATGTTATACCACCATCTCACATTAAATGAAAACTTATCACCAGTTTTCATGGGTTTAAGCAATTCAATACGCATCATGGTATTATTTACCATATATTTTAAAGCTGTTCCGTTAGTATCACTCACCTCTTGAATATTGAAGCCGCCATCAAACGGGTCTTTCAAATAATTTTCAACAAATTTGTCTGGAAAAATATAAGGATCGAAGCCTGTTGATTCAATTAAAGGGGTTTGAGAGTTTTTTGACCTCTTATTTTGGTCTAATTGAACCCAAAGATATTTAAGTTCGTCTGGGGAATTATTTGTATAAGTAATTGTTTCAAAACCTGATAGTTTAGTGTTTTTATCGTCTAAAACTATGTCCATTTTATAATCGGCCTGTTGTTGGTAATATGCAGAACCCGGAGCTCCAGAAGCAGTTCTGTACTGATTTGGAGACGCAAACTCATCATCTAACTGTCTGAATTTATTTGTATTTGTATGTCCGAGTTTTCGTTCTGTTTTCTGTTGCTCTTGAGCAAAAATACTAGTTATAAAAAACAGCATTGAAATAAAATACAGCAATTTTTTCATTTGAATTTAAATTTTTTATTGATGAATAATTTGCTTTTAAGCAAATTGGTTAAATTATTATTAATTAAAAGTTAGGCAAAGTAATAATTTTAAAAAAATCTTCCTATCAATTAATCAAAATTTAACACGGCATTATCATTTTGGGAGGTTAGCAAATAATTTTTAAATAACGCATTTATTTTTAGCTTAACCATATTCTGTTGCTCATCAAATAAATCGAATAAAACCTTATTGGTTATTTGAAAAGAATGGATCTCTTTTATTCCTTCTATTTCCAAATAAACCTTCATAACATCTAAATCAGTATCTTTTCCAATAAAATTAAAATTGACATCCTTTCCGTTGATTTTAATTTTAATTCTTTCAGCTAAATATTTTTGAATGTAATCATCAACAATTGGAGCTTTTTTATCATCATCTAAGTTGATGGTTTTATCATAGCGTTCTCTTAACAGATTTTCAAAATCATCCATAAAAATTCTTGAGATTATCTGAACTGATTGTTTATCTTGAACATATTCTATTTGTGTCACACTTAAATAAAATTTATGAACCGCAGTAAATGCCGAAACACATAAAACAACCAGTAAAATTGAGATTTTTATAAACTTCATTTGTATAAATTATTTGCAAATTTACTTTTTTCAACGTTTCTAAGAACAATACAAAACTATTAATCTTCAGTGTCACTTCTATTCTCCAAATACTGTTCGTATTTCATTCTTAAAAATTTAAATATTTCAAAATCAGTTTGATTTTTACATGCCTCAATAAAATTATCATCATCTGCACAGAAATAGAAAAATTCCATTCTCAAATGCTCATCTAATGGATTTAACAAAAAAAAATCTTTAGCCAAGCGGCTTTGTATACTTTGCATCAATGCTTCTACTTCCTCTACTTTTATTTGATTTTTCAATTGTTTTGTTCTTCCTGAAATAGCATTTAAAATAGGATTTAACGGTATAAAACCACCTCCCGTGGTTGCTTCATTTAATCTTCGCTCACTTTGTGTTGCTATTTTGCCAGTATAACCTGCAATGCCAACATCATAAAAATTAACAGGCGGTTCGCCTTTTCTGTTTTGAATGTCTAAAAACAAATCTCCTGTAAGCGTATTGCCCACAGTCACTTCGCTTAGCTCGTTAACTTGTTCTTCCAAAGCAACCTTAATTGTTTTTAACAATAGCATATTTTTATTTACAACTACATATTTTGTTTTGTGTAGCATGGAATAAAATTGCAAGCTATCATTAAGTCTAACCATAATTGCAAACTCACCTTTGGCATTTGTTATGGCATAATTATAAGTGGTTTTATTTATAATATTAATGTTTTCAATTCCAATATTGCTTTCTACGCTTCCTTTAATCTCAATGGATTGCGACATTCCTACTTGAAATGACAGTAATATTAAAAGTTGTGGAACATGTTTACTTTTTAACATGGTGTTGCAATAAGAATAATGCGCTTTGCTTTACCAAAAAATCAATTCTTTCAAATTCTTGTTTATCATTCAAAAATTCTTGAGATATGCCATTTTTTTCAACAAATGCAATAAATTCGTCTATATGCTCTATGGGGATATTAAATGTGTCATTAATGTATTTTCGGGAATAAACGTCTAACAACAATTTGGGTTTTACAAATTTGGGGTAATCTTCTGTGTAAGCACGTTTTTTAGGTTTAAAAAGCATGTTCGTTATTTTAACAAAATCCACCCCATTATAAAGTTCATGATTATTCATTACTGAATTTAATTCATTTTTAACCTTAAAATCATTGTGACCCATTTCATCATACATCTCAAGATCATTCATGTTTCTTAAATCAATATCAATTTTAGGAGGGATTTCAACAATTTCTATATCAACCGCTAAGCTTCCTGATAAACCATGCCTTAATAAAACCGCGCTTAGTTGATTGACATATTCCACTAAATAGATTTTTAAGACACGAGACTCTAAAACGTCTTTTGTTATACTAACTTTTTGGGGCTCAAATTGTAATGCAGAAATTTCAATGACATCGTTTTCTGCAACTTCTAAAAGAAATTCTCCTTTTTCGTTTGTTACAGTCCCTTTATTGGAAGATTTATTATAAATGGCAACAGCTTCAATATCATTAGCATTGGCATACATAAACCCATGAACCTCTACCCTGTTAATTGTTTGACCAATTAAAAACTGAAATATAAGTAAACATAAAATGACAAGTAATTTTTGTTTCAAGCTTATAATTTATTAATACTTAAATATAAAGAACGTTTTTCAAATCTTAAATAAAATGTAAACTCTCTATAAATTTTTGTTAAAGTGAACATTTAGTTAGCTTTACGCAAAACTTGATACGGCATGAAGAACATGATTATTGCTAGCACGTCCACCCTACACGGCAGCGGCTATTTAGAATATCTTTTGGATGATTTAGCAATGCTTTTCAAAGACTCTTCTGAAATTTTATTTATTCCTTACGCAAGACCAAGTGGAATATCCCATGATGATTATACCGAAAAAGTCTCGGAAGCTTTTTTAAAAATAAATAAACAAGTAAAAGGTATCCAGACATTTGAAAATCCTTTAACTGCAATTAAAAATGCTGAAGCCATTTTTGTTGGTGGCGGCAACACCTTTGTTTTGCTATACCAACTGTATAAAAATAATTTAATACCTGTTTTAAAAGAAACGGTTAATAATGGAACACCCTATTTAGGCACAAGCGCTGGAAGCAATATTTGTGGGTTGACTATAAAAACCACTAACGATATGCCGGTTGTTTATCCGCCAAGTTTTAATGCTACTGGCTTAGTCCCATTTAATATCAATCCACATTATTTAGACCCGGATTCCAATAGTAGGCACATGGGAGAAACCAAGGAAACAAGGATTAAGGAATTCCATCATTTTAACACACAACCAGTTATAGGATTACGCGAAGGCAGTTGGCTGCATGTAAAAAACAATTCCATAATTTTAAAAGGCAATCTAACTGCTAGAATATTTGAACAAAATAAAGCGGCTTATGAAGTTGTTTCTGGCACAGAATTGAATACTCTAAAATAAAAAAGCCTCACCGTTTAAGTGAAGCTTTTAGAGCGGGAGACCGGGTTCCCTTCGACAAACTTCGTTTGCTACTTTCAAAACAAAATATATTTTGTTTTTCAGTAATGCTCAGGATAAACTTCTCACCCTAGAGTTTTAATAACAATAAAAATACAGCATAAAAAAAGCCTCACCCATTAAGTGAAGCTTCTAGAGCGGGAGACCGGGTTCGAACCGGCGACATTCAGCTTGGAAGGCTGACGCTCTACCAACTGAGCTACTCCCGCAATTCCACCGCAAATATATATAAACTACACTTTCATTTGCAACAAAAAAATACAACTTCTTGAAAAAAAAGATTTCCTGAAATTTAAATCTTAAATACTTTTTATGTTGAAGTAAAAAATGTCTCTGAATGGTTATTTTGTTTAAGTTTGAAAAACCATTTTATCTATCACAAATGCTAGAAAATTCAAATTATAGAATTGGGCTAATAACCGCAAAAGAGGCTTGGTCTATAAGACAGCCTGTTTTACGTGAAGGAAAGCCAATAGAAGCCTGTATTTTTGATGGAGACGATTTTGAAACCACATTTCATATTGGTTTATTTGTTGATAATACTCTTATTGCAGTTGCCACATTTATGAAGAATTCCAATTCCCTGTTTTTAGAAAAAAAACAGTTTCAATTGCGTGGTATGGCCGTATTAAAAGAATTTCAAGGAAAAGGCTATGGCAATGATATTTTAAAATTTGGAGAATCCCTTCTTATAAAGCAAGGCGTAAAAATGATTTGGTGCAATGCCAGAAAAATTGCTGTTAATTTTTATCAAAAAAATAACTACACCATCAAAGGAGACTCGTTTATTATTCCAGAAATAGGAATTCATTACGTTATGGGTAAAACTTTATAAATCAATCATAAAAAATTGTACTTTTATTAAATGAGAAGTAGAAATTTTAAAGTCAGGTTATTAATTGGAGTTGCCATTGCTTTATTTTTTGTATTTAAAAGATGTAGTCAACAAGAAGTGAACCCGTATACGGGAAGAACGCAAACTATATCTATGACAGCGGATAAGGAAATCGCCATTGGTTTGCAGAGTGCCCCACAAATAGCTCAAGAATATGGCGGTTTGTATCCAAGTAATGAATACCAAGCTTTTGTAGATAATGTAGGCAACAAATTAGTTGATAATAGTGTCGCAAAAAACACCCCCTATCAATACGAATTTCATTTATTAGCAGACCCCAATACCATTAATGCTTTTGCGCTTCCTGGCGGACAAATTTTTATAACCTATGCCCTATTTTCCAAATTAGAAAACGAAGACCAACTTGCTGGCGTTTTGGGTCATGAAATCGGACATGTTATTGGGCGCCACAGTGCCGAACGTATTGCCGAAAGTGAATATTGGCAAGGGTTAATTACCGCTGGTAATGTGGGAGCCGATATAGGAAACGTGATTGGTGGTATCGGACAAAACACACTTCTCACAAACGGAAGGGATGATGAACTGGAGAGTGATGATTTAGGCGTCTTGTTTATGTTGAAATCTGGCTATAATCCTGAAGAAATGATTGATGTCATGGAAATACTTAAAGCAGCTGCAGGACCTAACAGATTACCCGAATTTAAAAGTACGCATCCCGACCCGGAGAATAGAATAGAAAAAATTAAAGAGTCTATTGAAAAATACAAAAAAAACCCTGAAATTCAGGGTTTATAAAGAGTGACTAGCTCAAATAATTTATAAAACTATATTATAAATCACTTATTTTTTCATGGCTTCTTCTAAAATAGCTTTAGCGTCATGGGCTTTGTGTAATTCAGCATATTTTATAGCTGTCATACCTTTGTCCGATTTTGCTTTTAAATTGGCTCCATTGGCTATTAAAAGTTTTAAAATATCAGTTCTGTTGTATTTAGCAGCATACATAACTGGTGTCATACCTTCAGATTTTTGATTAACATCGGTGCCAAGCTCTACCAATTTTTTAACTGTTTCAAAATCGCCTTTAGCAATTGAAACACAAAATGGACTCACTTTTACTTTTGAAGTAGGTTGATAATTAGTCAGCGTTTTAATTGATGTTTCGGCATGTAATGTTACTACTGAGAAACATAATGCCAGTGCAGAAATAATGATTGTTTTTTTCATGATGAAAGATTTTAAATTGATTTTAATGATTTGTTTTTTGATATACTAAACAGACGACAAAATTTGAAACCTGTTACACCAAAAAAAAATTATAACACATTTTTAACATTTATTTTACAGATTATTAACGTGTTACAAAATCAAAAATCGAAAAAAACTAAATAACCCATTATTTCAAAATTTGCTTTTCAATCATCTTTTAAAACTTGCCATTTTTCTAAATCTCCATTTATTATATAAGTATTGGAATGTTTTAAAAACGCTGTAATTCCACCATTACAAGCACCAGCAACAGCTCCGAACATCGCACCTCCTACTAGTCCATCCGATTCAGTATGATAAAACCAATTACCAAATAGATCATTCGTTGCATTGACTGTCACCACTCCTAAGATTGCTCCTGCTGCGGCCCCAGCTGTAGTACCAATAAGTAGATTATGTCCCGCAGATCTTTTTGTTTTTATAGTACCTATTTCACGAACATTTATTTGTATGATGTTACCATGTCGTTTAAGTCCAAGAATTGTATCTCCAACAAAAGTGACATGACCCTTGTTAATCTTTTTCCCATCTAAATTGTAAACACGAACAAACATGCTACTTTTTATGATCTCTTTTTGAGCATACATATGAGTACTCAAAACCACAACTAATAATAACATTATTGTTTTGACTTTTTTTATTATTATCATAATTTTTAAATTGGCTAATGCGTTTATTTATTCTGGTAAATCTTTTAAATTTATGGAAACAGTAATTATTTTAGTATCAAGAATATCTTGACTAAAATCCAAATGCACAATTACTCTGTTAACTTTAATGGTCGCTATAATTATTGGGTTAGTCTCAAAATCAAAATGTACTGGATCTTGAACATAAATGGAAGCATTGCTAAAGCCATATGAATTATTAATACTAATAGCATTTGGAACATTTTGAGATGTAATAATAAACTCTGTAAGCCCTTTATTTACTTGATATGGAATGATTCCAATTAATTGATCTTGATTTGGATTTTCATCTATGGTTGTAGTGAAATCATTAACAACAAATATATCTAAATCATCCTTTGAGCAAGAGATAATTATCCAAAAAACGGACAGACAGCATAAAATAATTTTAAATGTAGTTTTCATATTAATAGTTTTTTAAAATCATGCATATAATAGTTTCTTTAAATCTTCGGTTAGATTATTGTTCAAATATATATTTCGCAGTTTAAATGACTATCCCATTTAGTGTGTCAAAGACTAATTCGGACAATTTTGATTTGTTTGCTGTATTCATCTTAAGTTATTTAGTTTAAATTAATATCATTCGTCTTCGGAAAATAGGAATCCCAAGCCCAGCCTATCTATCCCCCAAATAATTCCTCCTGAAAGAACTACTAATAAAATAAATTTAAATACTGACATGTCTTTGTATATGGATTCAGTATTTTCTAGTTGAATTGGCATTTTAACCAACTCTCCTCTATACTTTTTTATACCGTAATAAACGGTATCAATCTTTACAATTTTATCAAACTCTAAAGAATTTGCACTATCGTTACTATAAATAATGCTAGCCGATTTGCCATCTTCAACCGCTTTTTCTAAGGAAATTGAATTTGCATAATAGGTTTTACAACTCTGGAACAATACTAAAAAGGCGAAGAATAAGGCTGTTCCTCTTAATCTCAATAATGTGATTTTCATATGTAGATATTTATTATTTTTTATCGGTCTCCCGATAGCTATTGGGAGCAATTCCCATATCTTCATTGGTTGTTGCATCAAGTTTTCGTTATGCTCATTTCATAACTCGTTTATTAAAATTATAATCCTAAAATCGATATGTGATTTTTGGCATATAGTACCATTTACCTATGTCGTTCTGTAAAGCTGCTTTCAACTTATAGGTAGCATATTGTACACTAAAACTTATTGACATTTGAGTCTTATTTGTTACATCAAATATATACTCCAATTCAGGGGACAAGAGAAAAGATGTCATTCCTTTATATAGTGCCTGATTGTCTTCGTTTTGCGGTTCAATAACATCCGTAGCAATTAAAATAGTTGATATACCTATGCCAGCACCAATACCTATAAAAGATTTATTAAAGAAAATTATATCCTTTTTTAATTTTATGAGTCCATTAAAAAAGATATTGGAAGTTCCTTTTAGTGTATCCAACCTTTTTACATATGTGAAATTATTTTCACGGCTCCAACCTCCAAATTGAATGGCAAATTCAACAGAATTAACTTGGCTAGTTGGTACATTCATATTGAATTCAAAAAATGGCGCTTCTCTAAAATGCTGGTTTGAAGCGGGTATAAAAAGTCCCATTCCACCTCTGTATGATATGTTTTCAATCATTTCATCAAAATCATCAACGTATCTGTCAATAGTCCTTATAGAATCATATTGAGACCATAATGGCATAAGGTTCAAATGCAACAAAAGAATACATAAAGCAAAACGTTCCATAATATTCAGTTTCCTTAAAATCGACTATACTTTTTTTAAAAATGTCCCCATTAATCTATCCCAAATAGTAAAATATAATCCAAAGTTATACTTTGCATTCCTGTGATGAAGGTCATGTTCCAAAGGTGTATTTTGCCACTTAAGAAATTTAAACGTCTTAATATTAAATCCCCAATGAACATAGGTGTCATAAAAAATCATAATGGTTATAAAAATGACAAGTGCCAAATTATGCCATGGAATTGTAAATATGATTATTGGTATGATGCCCATTGTTAAAATCGCTTCCAACGGATGAAAAGCAAAAGCACTCCAAGGGGAGGGATTATGAAATTTATGATGTAACAAATGGGTATATTTAAAAATTAACTTATGATGCATCAATCTATGGATCCAATACGAATACATATCGTGCATGACAATCATTAGAAAAACACTCAAAATAAAATATGGTATTCCAAATTCCTGGATATCTGTATAATTTTTTGTAAATCCATTTTTTAACCAATTCAGAAAAAACCAAATACCTGAACTATAAATACAAAACGTAGAAAGCGAATATTTTATCTCCTCCAATACCTGTTTTCTAGATGGGTATGCATTCTGAATTTTCGAAGCTCTATAACGGTTTTTTCCAATGATATACAGCCACAAATAAGGAACTCCAGCCACCAAAACATACCGCATAGTTAGCATTAACATTAAAAGCAGCCATAAATTAAAAGTCGACATTTCCAATAACTTTTCCATAATCAATTTAATAAGTGGGACAACCTTGTATAGACATTGCCGATAATTGATTTTCAAAATCTTCATGTAATATGTTTCCTGAATTAGTATGACAAAAAGGGCATGCATTTAGATTCCCTTCTGTGTCAACATACATACTCCTATTACCACCAGCAAAGCATCCTTGCCGTCTTTGATAATACCCATGATAGCTAATTATTGGGAAATCCAGAAACTCGTTGGAAAAATTTATTTTGGTATAAAAAGATTCCAAAATCGCTATATTTTCTTGAGTAATTGTAACCTCTTTCCCTTTAAAATGACCTACCTCCTTTGGTTCTAAAAACTGTACAAAGTGAACTCCTGTTTTCCTGGCTAGTTGCATGTATGCCATTAGGTTTTCTTCACTAACAAAATCGTTAGTTACGCACACAGAAAACACCACCACTAATTGGTTTTCAATAGCATTCTTAGCGCCGTTAATTGCCCAATAATAGGCGTCTTTGAATTTCCTGAAATTATTATGTTTCTCTTTTTCAAAATGGTCTAAACTTATAAAAACCCCTGTCAATCCTGCATTTTTTAATCTTTTGGCCACTTCATTTGTCAATTTGAATCCTGAAGAATTGATCCAAAAATTAGTGGTGTTTTTTGATTTTGATATTAGATTGATTAGAATATCCAATTTAAGCATTGGCTCACCTCCTGTTAAATGAATCTGTCCCGTACCCATGGCTTGCAGTTTACTAATGATATTTGAAAGGTCATTTTCATTTAGTTGATCTTTTTGGTTTAAGACATCCCACGCGTAACAATGGTCACACTGTAGTGGACATTTTTTTGTAATTGCTAAATACACATGATTGAATCTTAAAACGCTCTTTTCAATAGATTTGTAATGATTTAATTCTGAAATGATAAATCGTTTATAAATGTCATCGTTCCACCCTGGTGTATACAATCCCATATAGTATTTACCATCTACTTTAACTAATTTTTTAAGCTTAAAGTTCCCTAAAAACTTTTTCCTTAAATGGATTAAATAATTAATCCCCCGTATCCAATGCAATGGATTTGAATAGCTTGATATAAGAATGCTTATTAATGTGAGTCTAATTCGAAAATGCCACCAAGATTTTTCAATTCCTGTTATTATTTTAGAATCAATTTTAAAACAGTTTTCACCTTCAGAAACTACTACTGCTTCAGAATAATGTAACTCATCTCTAACCGATATTACTGATGCTTTATTCATGATAAGCCAATTCATTAGGTTGAAAGTTTGCAAACTCAAAATATGATTTCTCCGCGTATTTTGTAAAGGCGTTATCTTCTTTAAAAGATTTCAAGGCCTCAAAATCTGGAATTCCGCTATAATCTCTTATATAATTATAGTACCCTCTATTTTTGAGAATAACCGTTTGGGATTGCCCTTCTTTAGGCCCAGTAGTTGGAAAACTTATTACAACTTCATCACCAATATTGGCTTGAGCAAAATAATTTTGATCTGCTTTAGCCAGAAGAGCGGTCACATCATTTCCATTTTGGTCCAAGGCTTTTGAAGCATTAATGTATTCGGGTTGTAAATCTAAATTTTCAGAAAAATCCATTCCTACATAATCAACTTCCCAGAACATAAATCCGGTTTCCAATTTAATTTTCACCATGTTACCCTCATGATTATCTAAACTAATTGGTATTGCTAAATCTCGCATCGCCATTGGACCAACAGTACCAATACGCTCAACTAATTCCCACCCCGTTTTTGTGTTTTTATAAATAGACAGTGGAATATGCTGATTCATAGTCCATTTTTTTATGCTATCATTAGGAACTTGCTGTTGCTCCTTCTGAAATGTATTGTAGTAATACCCAAATTTTTCATTAAATTTTCCGAAAATATAATCCAGCCATACAGAATTTTTTGCGGTTAAATATAGCTTTGCCTCTTTAGCTTGTTCGGGTTTTTCAAATTCAAAAACAATATTTCTGGTACTGTTTTCTGTCGTTAGAGCGGTATCAAACGCATAATAATCGTAATCTTTATGTATTACAGATTCTAAATTTTTAGAACCATTGTCTTTTGTAGCATTTACTGGTGAGACCAAATTATTAAAGGTTTGTAATTGCCCTTTGCTATCCATTAAAACCTCCAGATTCTTTTCATGATTTATTAAAACCAACTGAACCTGATCTGTATATTGAATTTCTTTTAGGTAATTGGATATTTTCAAAGTGTATTCACCATTTTCTGATTTAAAATGAGGTAACTGTAAATAATCATCCTTTTGCATATTTGGGGTTATGGTACCTGGATACAATTCCCCAACAAACTCAAAATTTTCACCGTTCTTTATATAAACAAACGGACAGGAACTTTTAGTTGCCGCTACAATAAGTGCTACTACAAAAAACACTCCTACTGTTGTTAATGCCACATTGGCAATTGCTCTTCCAGTGTTTTTATCATTCACAGATATTGAAGCAATCTCTACCAAGGGAATGCTAACAGCGTTGTTAATTGAATAATCTACAGAGGTATTCAAATAAAAATGAACTTCATTTAACGGATTAGTTGTTAGGTTATTATATCTATGAACTCTTTGACTTTCTCTAGGTTTTGTATACTGGTGTTGACTGTTTATTGATACTACAGTTCCAGAAATGGTTTGATTATATTCATTAATTACCGTATTACTTAAATGCCATGACCGATTTTTTGAATGGATTATTACATATTTTTCAGAGTTATTAAATTCTTTAACTGTGGTTGAAATGTTTTCTCTTGTTGTTGGCACATTCTTAACAGTGAAGTAAGAGCAGGATATTGTAAGGTTTAGAATAGCCATAATCATGATGCAAGAGATGGTTTTAGTGACTCTTTCATCTTTATGGAAGTATGACAATCTTCCTATTTTACTTTGGGTGATTCGTGTTTTCATAATTATTGTTTTTAGTTGAAATATTGTTTTTCTAATAATGGGTCTATATGTATAAAGCCTATGTAAATTGCTCATATCTATAAATAAATTTAGAAAGAAGTTGCTGGGGTTGATTCCACTATCCTTCCATTTTGAGACCATGAACCCAAAAAGTTCAAATTCAATAAAAGAATACATAAAGCAAATCGTTTCATAATATTCAGTTTCTTTAAAATCGTCTGTTAGATTGTTGTTTCAAATATATATTTCGCAGTTAAAATGACTGTCCAATTTTGTGTGTCAAAGATTAATTCGGACAATTTAATTGGATTTTAAGCAGTCGAAGGAAATTTGTTTATCTCCCGATTGGTCAATCTATTCTTGATAAATTCAGGTAATAGTTTATCTAATGCTATAAAACATTTATTTACAAATCCGGGAACAACCACACATTTTTTGCGCACTAAAGTTGCGTTTCTATTTGTTAACAAGGAATCCAAAATTTTTGGTGTTAAGGCAAAGTCAAACTTAAAAAGGGTATTAAGTTTTGATATCATGATTATTCCTCTTTTCCCTAAAGCATAATTAATTTGTAATATCCTGATTTTACTTATGGTGAGCGTTTTTATGTGATTGAACAATTATAGATAACTAATATTCTCTCCCCGAATAATATATTGCTCGCAACTTAATCCAGACTGTAATGCCAAAAAACGGGCATTAATAACATCATCTATAAACACATAATTGGAAATGGTGGAAGTGGCAGTATGAAACAAATAAGTGCATTCTTCCTAAGCCTTTAATACCATAATATTAATGAGTTAACCTATTTTTTAATTGCATTGTTCTTACAACAGCTGTAGCCAGGTCTCTTGGAAATAATCGAGGTAAAAACGCCAAGAATCTATTGAATAAACCCGGAATTGCAACTGTTTTACCTTTAAGCATAGCGCCATAACCATATTTTGCAACTGCTTTCGGACAGGACATATTAAAGGTAATCTTATTTTTAGCCGTATCGTGAGATACCACATCCTGAAAAGAAGTACGTGTTGGCCCAGGACATAGTGCGGTTACTGTTACGCCTGTATCTTTTAATTCGCTCGCTATAGCTTGAGAAAATGATAAAACAAATGCTTTTGAGGCATAATAAACCGACATGAATGGACCTGGTTGAAATGCTGCCAAAGAGGATATATTTAAAATTTTCCCACAACCACGATTCATCATAGATTTCAATACCAATTTTGAAAGTTGTGCGGTAGTTGTAATATGTACAGTTAGCATTTCTTCCTCTCTTCGCCATTGCGTATTTGCAAAAGGACCGAAGAGTCCAAAACCGGCATTATTAATTAAAACTTCAATAGGAATATTATCAATATCTTCAAAAATTTCTTGGGCAATATTCGGTTTGCTCAAATCCTTTACCAAAACAGTAACTGAAACACTGTATTTTTTTTGAATAAAGTTTTTTACAGCCTTAAGTTTTAACTTATCAATATCTACAAGCACTAAATCATATTTGTCATTCGCTAACAACACTGAAAGCTCATAACCTATTCCCGAAGCGGCCCCGGTTACTAAAGCAGTTTTCATGATAGTGTTTTGTTTTTTAAGGTTAGAGTATAAAACATAGAGATTTCATAAACTGCAGATAATGCGATATGAATAAAAAAGGCATACCATACACTGTTTGAGTAATAGGTGAATAAGCATAAGACAAACCCAAAAGGGATGGTTCCTAAAATCTCTTTTCTTGAATCAAAAATGTGAATGAGTACATATAATATGGTGCTATAAAATATCGATGAAAAAAGTGTGACATGTTCCAAAAACTGAAATAACAATACACCTCTAAAAAAGAATTCATAGCTCAACAAAAACGCAAAGCGTATACTAAAATACACCCAAGCATTGGAGAGATAGTAACCACTAATATGAGTTCTATTTAAGGTTTGCTTTTTTACTGAAACTTCCGATATGTATGTGCACAGAAATACAATTACAAAAAATGGCAAAAGCACATACAATCTTGGTATTTCTATAACATCAACTAAAAATCTTGATTCCGGTAAAATGGTATAGAAAATAATTCCGAACAATATAATCCCGAGTATATGTTTCAGATTTAAGAGCCGCAACCCATTGGTTGCCAATAATGCAGATTGCAGATTATTGACCCCAAGTTTTTTGTATACCGCACTTATAATAAAATAAGAAGTGAAACTCACAGCAATCAAAACCCAAATGACAATTGAAGAACTCATGACTAAACAGGTATTAGGATGACATCAAACATGGGAGATACGGCTACTATTTTCACACATTTTCCATGCTTATAATGAAAAATATTATACTTCCCTTTTGAAAGTTCAACCTTGTAGCTTCCATTACCTAGAGATTTCACGTTTACCATTTGCTTTTGGTTGTCACAAAAAACCGACTCAATCCCTATAGGCTCAGTCATGTAAAGGGTCATTAGGTTTTGCTTGATATTGTCAAAATTCAAAGGGCTAATCTTATTTGGTGTTTGAATGCTATAGTGTCCTTGGTTATAAACAATAGAATGGTTTGTTTTTACCTTATTGTTAAGTGTCCTAAAAAGTGAAGCATAGATCAAGGTGCCATCTTTATAAATGTATTTTTCTTTGCCCACAACCTTATATTTTAAAATAAACTGTGCTTCAACTTCACTATCTATAGTATATATCACAGAATCTTTAGATTTACTTTCGGTTATTTTTATGGAACCAATTACCGAGTTGTTCTTTACTATATTGAATATTATGGGTTCAGGTGGATTGCTGCCATAGTTTGAAGCGAACGCTAAAAGACATAAAACAGCAATTGTTTTTTTGACAAATTTTTTGAATATCAAAAACTTTTTTGATGTAGACTGGCTAGCTGAAAACTTCCTTAAAGCGTATAAAATCAACATAGGTATCATGGCTAATAATTTTAAGATTGTGGTTAACAATCGTAAAAGTATTATGGACCATCAATACTAATATCCAAAATAGTCTATGATGTAAAAATCAGGATGTCCAACGATAATTTCGGATAAAACAGGAGATTAGAACTGCTCTCTGTAAGTGGTTGGTGTTTCTGAAGTGAATTTTTTAAAGGCAGAATAAAAGGTTGATTTTGAATTAAAACCACATTCCAGTCCAATGGCTACAATGGTATATTGGCTAAATTCATCATCAGACAAAAATTTCTTCGCCTGTTCTACACGTAAAGAGTTTATAAAATCTGAAAAATTGTTATTGCTGTATGAATTGATCAGTTTTGAAAAATAGCTTTTGCTCATCCCTAAATCTGAGGCTACACTTTCCATACTCAACAACGGGTCCAAATACAATTTCTCATCAATAAGATAACTTTGTATTTTATTGAAATCATTTTGGTGCTTGTCATTAAAAAACTCATCGGTTTGTTTTTCAGGACTCAAATTCTTCTCCGGGCTTATCAAAACCCTATCTGCATCAATTGAGCTTCTTAAAAAAATACGATCCTCAACAACATTATATTTATAGAACCCTAGATAACCTATCCAGTATAATAAAATGGAAGAGCTTAAGCGCAAAAAAACATATGCCGATTCATTTCCAGTAACGGTCTTAATTGAAAGGGCAACAGCCCAAAAAATGACCACAACCAAACCCAAACAAATAAACCATTTAAGCCAGCTTAAATCATCATAAGCTAAAATATATTCAAGTAAATGATGCCTTCTAAAAACAAGCAACCAAGCATTTAGAAATAGAAAAGTACAATAAATAAGGTTAAATATATCTTCAATATTTGTATAGCGCTCGATTAAAACAACATCCCGATTTGGGATTTCATAATAAACATAAGATATTAAACAAAGGCGAATAATAATTTCAATGGCAAACAATATCAAGGTAGGTTTAATAAAATCATTCACTTTATCATTGATTTTCAAAAAATGTGTGGTAAATGCATAAAACATAGGGAAAATTAAAACATACCAAGGAACGAGCAACTGTTTTAAAAGAAATAAATCAGAAGAAAAACCATTGTCAATAAGCCACCGTTGAAGGTTGTTCAAGGAAATAAAAAGCACCACTAAGTTTAAAAAAATTACAACTTTGCCAAATTTTCTTCTACCAAAAACTGTAACAAGATTAAATCCAAAACCTTGTATTACGCCTGCAATAAGTAAAAAATTGACAATAGAAAGAAAATTCATAATTAAATTTCATTAAACAATTACAATGTCTTTTACTAATTTTTTAGGGGAAAGGATAATCTAAGTCATTCAAATAATGGCTCTTAGATATATAGCTAATATAAGGAAAAATGTTAAAATTTCAGATTTGAAATTAAACGACCAAAAAGAAGGAGAAAATAATTAGGCTATGTTTAGATTGACCTCATTAATTATTTGATTATTGGGATTTGCAATAAACGATTGTTTATAACTTTTGTTGATCACTACATAATAAATGTACTTATCCAAAAGGATATGAATATAAGAAGTCGATTTACCTGATTTTGCATTCATGACCAAATATTTTGAGAGTTGATTTAACTATTGATTAAAATTAATTGTAATATTTAATAGACTATTGGTTAAAATGTCAAAAAAAGTAAATTTTTTTTCTTAAATTTCACAAAGTCTTCCAAAAACCTACTTGTAATTTTTCAAAAAATGCAAGAGCAGTTTATTCAATATTTAAAGTCGAAAACCTTAGATAGCACATCGTTTGCAGAGGAAATAGCAAGTGTTTTAGACATTGGTTATGACGCCGCTTACAGGCGCATTAATTCTAAAACAAGTTTAACTTTAGAAGAAGGGGTTAAACTTGCCAGACACTATAAAATATCATTGAATCAATTATTTGAAGTTGGTAACCAAAATACCATTGTTGCTGATTTATCTCCCCCAATACATAATATTAAAGGCCTAGAAGTATGGTTAAATCAATCTTACAACAGTGTTTACCCTTTAACTAAACTAAAAAGCGCATCCATAATTTATTCAGCTAAAGACATCCCCCTTTTCCACACACTTAAAGATTCTTTTTTATCACGATATAAAATGTATGTTTGGCTAAAGGATGTAGACTCTAATATGACCAGAGACAAAATCAGTTTTGATGATTTTATAAAAAACATTCCCGAATCGTTACTTGAAAGTGCTTTTAAATTAGGGCAAGTTTATAAAGACATCAACATTACTGAAATTTGGAACAACACCACCATTAATGGATCGTTACAACAAGTACTTTATTATTTTGAATCTGGAGCACTATCTAAAGAATTGGCCTTAATAATATGTAACGACATTGAGGATGTGGTTCGCCTTATTGAAAAACAAGCCATACAGCAATCTCTAGTTGGCTCTGAAAATAAAGCCATATATAACTTATATATTAATGATATTCATACCATGAGCAACACTATTATGGTAAAAACACCGTTTCAAAAAGTGTTTTTTACACCTTTTACAGTAATAAGTTATTTTAAAATAGAACATCAACCTACCTGTGAGCTCATGTATGAGTTTTTTGAAAAACAAATGAGTATTTCCAAGCTTTTGGTAAATGCAGGGGAAAAAGACAGATCTTTATTTTTTAACCGCATGATTCAAAAAATTAACAGATTACGAGAACGCATTATTATTGATAATGATGCTTTTGATTTTGAATGATTCAAGCATAATTAAATGTTAAAACCATACTCAAACTTGCTTATCTCGATTTTTTTATTAAATTGTAGAGTATGATTTATTCCGAAAAAGAAAAATATTCCGAAATCTTAAACGACTCCATAACTTATTTAGAAAATCGTGGTTATGAAAACATCAAGGCCGATATCGATAATTACGAAACCCCTAAATCGTATACAAAAAAAGGAAGCGATATTAATATTACTCCAGATATCGTAGCGATTAAACATGGACAAAAATATTATTTCGACATCAGTCTTAAGTCTGAAAAACCAAAATTATTAAAATCAAAATGGCTGTTTCTTAACACATTGAGCAATTTAAAATCCCATAAATTCAGATTAATCACGACTCGTGGCCATTATAAGTTTACCGAACAAATGCTTGAAGATATTAACTTAACTAACAAAAAATTAATTAAAATTTAATTTCCTGTAACATTATCTGTTATTTATACGTATAACTACTGAATAATAGTATTCATTAAAAACACAGGAGAACTTTAGATGAGACAACTTAAAATTACGAAACAGGTTACCAACAGAGAAACCGCTTCGTTAGATAAATATCTTCAAGAAATTGGAAAAGTTGACTTAATTACCGCAGACGAAGAAGTAGAATTAGCACAACGTATTAAAGCTGGCGATCAAGCTGCTTTAGAAAAGTTGACAAAGGCTAATTTACGTTTTGTTGTATCGGTAGCTAAGCAATATCAAAACCAAGGTTTAACATTACCCGATTTAATTAATGAAGGTAATTTAGGTTTAATTAAAGCGGCACAACGTTTTGATGAAACTCGTGGTTTTAAATTTATATCGTATGCTGTTTGGTGGATTCGTCAATCGATTCTTCAAGCGTTGGCTGAACAATCGCGTATTGTACGTTTACCATTAAACAAAATTGGTTCTATTAATAAAATCAATAAAACATTTGCGTTTTTAGAACAAAGCCATGAGCGTCCGCCCAGTGCTGAAGAAATTGCCAAAGAGTTGGATATGACCATTAACGATGTTAAAGAGTCTATGAAAAACTCTGGTCGACACGTAAGTATGGATGCCCCTTTAGTAGAAGGTGAAGATTCTAACTTATATGATGTATTAAATAGTGGCGAGTCGCCAAACCCAGATAGAGAATTATTACACGAATCATTACGTACAGAGATTGAGCGTGCTCTGGAAACATTAACACCTCGTGAAGCAGACGTGATTCGTTTATATTTTGGTTTAGGAAACCAGCACCCAATGACTTTAGAAGAAATTGGAGAAACATTTGATTTAACTCGTGAACGCGTTCGTCAAATTAAAGAAAAAGCAATTCGTAGACTAAAACATACGTCTAGAAGTAAAATATTAAAAACATATTTAGGTTAGTAATTACATAAAATTATAACTAAATTACAGTTACAAACAGTTACAACATAACTGTTCGTTTTTTGATTGATGAAAGAACCCACGGCTGATTACCGTGGGTTCGTTTTTTAGCCCATCTTCCGTCTTCCCAAAGGGAAGAAACTTTTTCCTAACCCTAAATCCCTTTCCAAAGGAAAGGGACTTGTAAAAAGACTTTTCTATATTTGCAGAAACAAACCAATACTTATAAATAATGGGTTCTAAACTAATCGCACCTTCATTACTTGCAGCAGATTTTGCCAATCTTCAACGCGACATAGAAATGGTAAACCAAAGTAATGCTGATTGGTTTCATATTGATGTTATGGATGGTGTTTTTGTGCCAAATATTTCGTATGGCATGCCTGTGCTACAAGCCATTACAAAACATACAAAAAAAACGGTTGATGTTCATTTAATGATAGTTGAACCAGATAAATACATAAGCACTTTCAAAAAATTAGGAGCTAATAATTTAACGGTCCATTACGAAGCATGTCCACATTTACATAGAACATTACAAGCCATAAAGGCAGAAGGCATGAAAGCAGGCGTGGCATTAAATCCGCACACAAACATAAGCCTTTTAGAAGATATTATTAATGATATAGATTTGGTGCTCATTATGAGTGTTAATCCTGGTTTTGGTGGGCAAAGTTTTATTGAAAACACCTATAATAAAATAAAAGCGCTTAGAGAATTAATTATACGCAAAGGCGCAAAAACACTTATTGAAATAGATGGTGGGGTAAGTGCTGCAAATGCCAAAATGCTTGTTGATACCGGTGCAGATATCTTAGTTGCCGGTAGTTTTGTTTTTAAAAGTGAACATCCTCTTGAAACCATCAAAGAATTAAAAACAATAACTAATTCCTAAAATTGTCTCAATAAGAAATTTATTAAATCTGTTGTAGTTACAATACCTATCAATATATTATTATCTACAATGGGCAACGCATGAAATTCTTCTTTAGCAAAAATTTCTGCTACTTTTTTAACAGAAGTCGATGATGAAACAGACGTTAATTTTTTGGTCATCACTTCCTCAATGGTTGTTTTAGTCCTAACCAACGTGCTAATGGAATCATTAACAACTCCATCATCATTCCACAATCCAATGCGTTGCAAATCGGTTTTACTAAGCATCCCTATAATTGATTTGCCTGACACAATGGGTATATGCCTAACATGGTGAATTTTTAATAAGTATTTTGCATCTTCAAGATTGTCGTCTTTTTTCAGACAGATAACACTATGTGTCATAATTGTAGAAACTGGAACCTTGCGTATCATGATGCTCTTTGGTTTATTGCTGACCTTAAATATAAGTATATAAACACAGGGGAAGTATGATAAAAATCATACTTCCCCCTAACATAAAAAATTAGTTTAGTTTATAATTGTTTTAAAAAGTAATTTAATAAATCTGTACTTGTTACAATTCCTACCAAAATGGATTCATCTACAACAGGCAACGCATGAAACTCCCGCTTTGCTAAAATTTCAGTAGCTTCTTGAATTGTAGTATCACTATCAATACACAAAACATCTTTAGTCATTACTTGTTCTATGGTAAATGAATTATAAACAACAACCTCTATATCATGCTCATCGTTGGTTGTATCGGCATAGCTAATTTTGAGTAAATCCGCATAGCTTAGCATACCAATGATAGATTCTCCTTTAACTACTGGAATATGTCTTATTTTATGCTTCTTAAAAAGCATTTCGGCTCTAGTTAAGTCATCAGACCTCGTTAAAGCAATAATGTTTTTTGACATTATTTCTGAAACTGGAGTGTTTCCTATCATCATTATAACATTTTAATTATATCATAAAGATATGACCAAATAAGAGAATAAATCATGACTTAAGTCATGTACTAAAAATAAAAGTTTTTTAACTAAGGGATTAATACCCAGAAATATTAAAGTTGAGCATTTGCCTAACTTTCCCATAGATTTCTGGAAACTCGGCCTTAAAATCCTGAGGTGTTTCAATAAAGTTTTCAATAGCTACGGCCAAAAACTCAAATTGATTGGTAAAGGCATATTTCCTAAAGTATTTTGAGGCCATCAATCTATTTCTCAAATCCTCCTCTACTGCCAATAGTTGTGAAAGTTCGTTAAACGAATCGCTAAAAATGGTAGAACTAATATCGCGTTCTTTAATACTGTTTAAATGTATGGCATGCGTAAATTCATGAATGCCTAGATTTAAATTATCATTTTTTGCATCAAACCCCTGTTTAAAATCTTCCCATGATAACACTAAGGTTTGAAATTTTGGATTAAATTCCCCTTTATGATAAGTCTTGTTTGTATTTGAATAAAATTTATTTGGATAAACCACTATTTTTGAAATAAGTGCAATGTAAAAATCCCTGAAACCAAAAGTGAGCATGACTGCTGTAGCAGATATTAAAACCTTTATATCATCAGTAATTACAAGACCATCTCTACCAATAAAATCTTTATCCTTCATAAAGGAAGCTACTCGATGTTCAAAATAAGATTTTTGTTTATTCGATAGTTTCTTATAAAAAGGAAAATTATTTATTAGAATATGCTTTTGTTGCTGATTAAGTTTCTTTAAAAAAAAGTAAAAATGAATATAAAAGGGCTTTCTGTATTTTAGAACATAAGCGACCTCAACCATTTTTATAGTAAAATAACAAATTATATAAACCAATACTGCAACAAAAATTCCTATAACCATATTACTACCCATAAAATTCTATCTTGAAACATTTTGAACGATTACTTAAATTAAAATTACAAAACATAACTGTAAAACCTGCTTTTAATTTTAGAGATTAAAAAACTGTTTAAAAATAACCTTCATTCTTAAAATGATTGTTTACCAAATAAGAACATTTTTATTTAAAAAATGTATCTTTAAAAGCAAATAATTTCTATGGATTTTTAAATTTATCTTTATAAGAAGCATTAAATAACAGTAACCCTTAAATTAAAGTTACTAAGATTTTACCATATCCATACGTAAGCTTTTTGTTATTGGCCATAAAAAATAAAAAAGTTATCCTTGATAAAAAACCAACAAACTAAACACATTACTAATTATGCAAAAAATCACAACTTATCTAGTGGCTATGCTTATGTTATTTGCCACCATGTCTTGTTCCAAATCCGAACCAGGACAAGTTAAAACCAAAGATGGATGGTTGCAAGGAACTATCCAAGACAGTTTAACCATTTTTAAAGGCATTCCTTTTGCTGCACCACCCATTGGGAATTTACGTTGGAAAGCGCCACGGCCCGTTGAAAAATGGGAAGGTATAAAACAAACGACCGAGTTCGCTCCTGGACCCATGCAAGGCGGAAATCCACCTTCAGGAAAAAGCGAAGATTGTTTATACTTAAACATTTGGACCCCTGCCCAAACAGCCGATGAAAAAATCCCTGTTCTTGTTTGGATATATGGTGGAGGGTTTGGCGCAGGTGCCACATCAGAAACTGTTTACAATGGTGAAAAACTAGCTAAAAAAGGCGTTGTACTTGTTAGCATTGCTTACCGTGTTGGCATACTTGGATTTATGGCTCATCCTGAACTGAGTGCAGAAAACCCCAACAAGGTATCTGGAAATTATGGCCTGCTTGATATGATTGCTGGCTTAGAATGGATACAAGAAAATATCTCTGCATTTGGAGGAGACCCCAACAAAGTCACCATTTTTGGTGAATCGGCTGGAGGTATTGCCGTAAGTATGTTAAGTGCTTCGCCATTAGCTAAAGGATTATTTCATGGAGCTATTTCACAAAGTGGCGGGTCGTTTGGGCCTTCACGTCCAACCACATATCCCGGTGAAAATCAAAAAACATTACAAGATGCTGAAAAAGATGGTGTGTTATATACTGAAACTGCTGGCGTTTCATCAATAGCAGAACTAAGGGGCATTTTAGCTGATAGTCTTCCCGGCGGTAGAGGATGGCCTATTATTGATGGTTACGTCATCCCAGATGATCAATATACCCTATATGAAGCTGGCAAGTTTAATGACACGCCTATATTAGTTGGTTATAATTCCGATGAAGGCGCCAGTTTTACCCGTACCAAAGATCCACAAGAATTTATTACCAGTGTAAAAGAACGGTATGGTGCATTTGCAGATGACTTATTAAAAGCGTATCCTGTTGGCGACAGTACAGTTCCTAAAACTGCCCGCGACTTATCTCGTGATGCAGCCTTTGGATGGCATACTTGGAGTTGGGCAAGGTTACAGGCTAAAAAAGGACAACATAAAGCCTATTTCTATTATTTTGACCAACATCCTGATTATCCTGAAGATTCTCCACGTTTTGGTTATGGCTCACCTCATGGACAAGATGTTGGCTATGTGTTTATGAATTTAGATGCTTCCAATCCGGAAACAACCAAATCCGATCTAGAGATTTCTGAAGCTATGGGCACTTATTGGACAAACTTTGCTAAATATGGTAATCCGAATGGAGAGAATGTCCCCGAATGGCCTGCCTTTAGCGATGCCAATCCTGAAGTGATGTACTTGGGGCCAACGCCACATCTTGGCCCTGTACCAAGTGCAGAATCCCTTGAAGTATTGGATGATTATTTTGAATGGCGACGAACACCAGAAGGCGAAGTTTGGGCTAAATAATTTAAACATCAAAAATGAAAAGAATATAAATTGTAGGGTTGATATTGAATTAAAATTCTATGTAATACGTTTAAAAAATACTACTTTTAAATGAACCACTAAACTAATGATATGGATATGAAAAACTTAACACGCCGTCATTGGCTTAAAGGCATCTCTATGGGTGTTGCGGGCCTTATGGTACATGAGCGGGCAACCGCCAAAAGCAGTGAAAAAATCAATTATACAACTGCTCTTATAAATCCAAAGGATGATTTAAAAATTACAAAACTAGAGATTATCCCTGTAAATACACTTCGTACTATTTTTATAAAACTGCATACAAATGCTGGTATTGTAGGGTTAGGAGAGGGTACTGTAGAAGGTCGAATAAATACTACTATGGCTGCAATAAAAGAGTTAGAAAATTATCTTATAGGTAAAGATCCAAGGTTAGTGGCTCATCATTGGCAGGCCATTTATCGACACGCTTTCTATCGAGGTGGTATTGTTCTAACTTCGGCTCTTTCAGCTGTTGATATAGCTATGTGGGATATAAAAGGTAAAGCCTTAGGTGTTCCCGTTTATGAATTGTTGGGCGGACTTACCCGCGACCGCATACGTGTATACGGCCAAGCTCAAACACCCGAAGAAGCTAAAAAAATTATGGCCGAAGGTTATACATCCATGAAAGTTGGTGTAACTTCAAGTCGTGGGCGTTTATCCCGGTATGTGGAAAACCCTGATTTTGTTCAAGGAGTGGTTGAGAATGTTCAAGCCATACGTGACATTATAGGTCCAAAAGTAGATATGGGTATCGAGCTACATGGCGATCATGAACCACAAACATCAATGATTTTAATAAAGGCATTAGAAAAATTTCAACCATGGTTCTACGAAGAACCTATACAATTTCAAAATTTACCACTAATGGCTGAAATGGCCAAAAAAACACATATCCCATTTGCTACGGGAGAACGCATGGTTACTAAATGGCAATTTCGTGATTTATTGGAACTTAAAGCTGCATCATTGTTGCAACCTGACATTACGCATTGTGGTGGTATTACCGAAATGAAAGCTATTGCTAATCTGGCGGAGGCCCATTATGCTGGTATGTTGCCACACGCTAAAGAAGGTATGATTGGTGCTGTGGCTTCCATGCACGTTGCCGCTTCTATCCCAAATTTTGTTTGTCATGAACTTCCTAGTCTTCAAGCGGCTCCCAATGATGGTGTGGAACGAAGTTATTTAGGCAAAAGCTACATAACCAAACCTTTAATCATGAAAAATAGTGAGATCATGGTAGCAGGTAATTTTGACGGACCTGGATTAGGAATATCTCTGGACGAAAACATTATTGAAAATGAAAAAAACATCCCAGAATGGGAATTTCCTGAAATGTGGGATACTGATGGGTCTGTAAAAGACCATTAAGTTTTTGCAGGCAATATTTGCCCTTGTTTGATTGTAGCATTTTTATAGAGTTATTTATGTTCTCATAAATGAAAAATCACTATTTAAACCAAGGGCACAAATCAACATACTTTTATAAACCAAAAAAAACATATAATTAATGAAAATTACATGGTTTTTTGTGACCGCGGAGGGGTTCGAACCCCCAACCCTCAGAGCCGAAATCTGATATTCTATCCAATTGAACTACGCAGCCGTATTCCCGCACAGGCGGGAATCTTTTTATTTTTAAGACAGCTTGGCTTTTACAATATTGGAAATAGTTTTTCCATCTGCTTGGCCAGCCAATTCTTTACTTACAAGTCCCATAACTTTCCCCATGTCTTTCATGCCTTGAGCGCCGACTTGGTTTATAATGTTTACAACAACTTTTTCAACATCTTCATCGCTTAATGCTACTGGCAAAAATTTACTGATAATATCAGCTTCTGCCAATTCAGGTGCTGCCAAATCCTCACGTCCTTGCGCCAAATAAATGGCCGCACTGTCTTTACGTTGCTTAACTTGTTTTTGAAGTATTTTAAGTTCTTGATCTTCTGTTAGCTCTTCTTTTGCTCCGCTTTCTGTTTGTGCTAATAAAATAGCCGATTTTACAGCTCTTAATGCTGTTAAAGCGGTTTGATCCTTTGCTTTCATGGCGTCTTTTAATGCCGACATGATACCTTCTTGTAAACTCATAGTTAAATCATATTAAGAATGCGAAGATAAAACAAATAAATAATAAAAATGTAGCTGATAAGAGATTCCCTCCTTCGAGGGAATGACAAAATTGCTGTTGATTAATATTATTGAGATTCCCGCCTTCACGGGAATAAAAAACCCGAAAAGCTGAGAGGTTCTTTTCGGGTTCATAACTAAGTTAGGTTAGCATATATTTTAATCTACGTTATCGTGTAAATAAGAATTGTTTGTTCTTAATTGAATATCGTCATTATCATCTACACCAATACTGGTTCTAGACATATCAGTTTCTGATGAATGTTTTGCATCTTCAAGATTTACGCCTTGACGTTTATAAGCGGGTACTTTTTCAATATCATCAATTTTTGAACTATTGAATTTATAATTAAAGTCTTTCATTTTACGTCGTCGTTCTTGGGCGCGTTCTTTAAGCATATCTGAAATAGGACTATTCATAGGGTCTATCTCTTCACAAGTGTTTTCAGTAACTTCTTTTGCTATAATTTTCTTTTCAAAAACCACGTTATAATCTTCATCTTCAGCGATATCTTTAATGGATACTTGCTTTTTATTCATAGATGATTCTACTTCTATACAATCTTCCAAGGTATAGCGAATGTCACCTGCTTCATTAGATTCGGTTACCGTGATAAGTTCTACATAATCATTTACGGGCATTTTTTTAACATCCTCGTTAGCTTCATACGTCATCATATCATCATCATCTTCCTCCGCATTAGAGTTAGTAAGAGGTAAATCAAACGTTAACGTAATTTGTTGTTCTTCCTCCACCTCAACGTCTTTAACTTTATTTGACATTTTAGTGACCGGTTTGATAATGAAGTCATCGTCTTCTTTAATATTGGCCTTTACTTCTTCATAAACAACTTTAATGTTTTTTATGATATCAGTGGTTGGAACCAAATTGATATCCTTTAAAAAATACTCTTGTTTTTGTTTAGGCTCTTGTTTTTTAGTATCAGGTTGAACCAACTCTTCGTCAACTTCAATATCTAAAGTATGACGAACAACAGGTGTTTCTTTTTTTGTTTCAAGTTCTATAACTGGTGCGATAATGACAGGCTCTTTTCCCTTTGGGCTTAATTCCCTTTCATCCACTAAAGAATGGATCACTTTCTTTGTTTCACTATTAGAAATTTCATCTTGTTGCTCTACATTAAATCCCGTGGCAATAATAGTTACCGCAATGGATTCTTCTAGCGCTTCGTCTTCACCAACTCCCATAATAATATTAGCCCCATGACCTGCTTCATTTTGAATATGGTCGTTTATTTCGCCAATTTCATCAATGGTTATTTCATGTGTACCAGAAACAATAAGCAGCAATACGTTTTTGGCTCCAGTAATTTTGTTATCATTTAATAACGGTGAATCAAGTGCTTTTCTAATAGCGTCTTGTGCACGGTTTTGACCCGATGCTAATGCAGACCCCATAATAGCTGTACCACTATTGCTTAATACTGTTTTAGCATCACGTAAATCGATATTTTGCGTGTAATGATGCGTAATAACTTCAGCTATACCACGAGCAGCAGTAGATAGCACTTCATCTGCCTTAGAGAAACCAGCCTTAAAGCCTAAATTCCCATACACTTCACGCAGTTTGTTGTTATTAATCACAATTAAAGAATCTACAACGCTTCTTAATTTTTCAATACCTATTTGAGATTGCTCAATACGCATTTTACCCTCAAATTGAAAAGGCATGGTGACGATCCCTACTGTTAAAATATCTAAATCCTTAGCCATTTTAGCAATAATAGGTGCCGCACCAGTACCTGTACCACCGCCCATTCCTGCAGTGATAAATACCATTTTCGTGTTTGAATCCAACATATTGGAAATGTCTTCATAACTTTCAACAGCAGACTGCTCCCCTATATGTGGATTTGCTCCCGCTCCCAATCCTTCGGTCAAATTAAGACCTAATTGGATTTTATTTGGTACACCACTGTTTTGAAGCGCTTGTGCATCTGTATTACAAATGTAAAAGTCTACGCCTTTAATGCCTTGCTGGAACATGTGATTGATAGCATTGCTACCACCACCGCCAACACCAATAACTTTAATGACATTTGATTGATTTTTTGGTAAATCAAATGCGATACTTTCGAATTCTTTTTTGCTGCTCATAAATTCTGTTTTACTGGGGTTTGATACTTTATACTCTTAATTCTATGGATTTGTACTATTCTGCGTTATCTAAAAAATCCTTAACCCTTTCGGTTAACTTATCTAGAAACGAACGTCGTTCTTTTGGTGGTTTTTCAACAGGTTTCTCTTCCTGTTTTTCCTCTTCAGTTTTAGGTGACAATTTTTCTTTTTGTTCTATTTTTTTACGTTCATTGCGTTTGATGCCATCTAAAACCAAACCAACAGCCGTTGCATATAAGGGACTTGTTATTTCTTCATCACTATCACCTGCTAAATGCTCGTTAGGAAATCCTATTCTGGTATCCATGCCTGTAATATATTCTACCAATTGTTTAAGATGCTTTAATTGAGCACCTCCACCTGTTAAAACAATACCAGCTATTAGTTTTTTCTTTTGTTCTTCATGTCCATAATTTTTAATCTCTACATACACTTGTTCTACAATTTCTACAACACGTGCATGAATTATTTTGGACAGATTTTTTAATGTGATTTCTTTAGGCTCTCTTCCTCTTAGCCCTGGAATGGAAACAATCTCGTTTTCTTTGTTTTCCCCTGGCCAAGCAGAACCAAATTTTATTTTTAAGAGTTCGGCTTGCTTTTCTATAATGGAACACCCTTCTTTGATGTCTTCTGTTATGACATTTCCCCCAAAAGGAATGACTGCAGTATGGCGAATGATGCCATCTCTAAAAATGGCTAAATCAGTGGTTCCACCTCCTATATCTATTAATGCAACACCAGCTTCTTTTTCCTCTTGACTTAACACTGCATTTGCTGATGCCAATGGTTCTAGCGTAATGCCTTCTAAATTTAATCCAGAACTTTGTACACAACGACCAATGTTTCTTATAGAGGAAACTTGCCCAACGACCACATGAAAATTAGCTTCCAACCTACCACCATACATGCCGATGGGTTCTTTAATTTCAGCCTGTCCATCTACTTTATATTCCTGTGGCAATACATGAATTATCTCTTCCCCTGGCAACATCACTAATTTATGCACCTGATTGATAAGTCGGTCTATATCTTCTTCATCAATAACCAGATCTGAATTAGGTCTTGTTATATAATCACTATGTTGTAAACTACGTATGTGCTGACCCGCAATACCCACGGTAACACCTTCAATTTTCCTATCGGCTGCAGCCTCTGCCTCTTGAATAGCTTGTTGTATAGATTGAATGGTTTGTGTAATATTATTTACCACGCCACGGTGCACACCCAAACTTTTAGATTTGCCTATACCTAAAATTTCAAGCTTGCCGTATTCATTTTTACGACCAATCATAGCCACAATTTTTGTGGTACCTATGTCTAATCCTACTGCTACATTATGCTCCATAGTTTACGTTTTGGTACATACTACCTGATTATCAAATTGTAAATTAACTTTACTGTAACCATCAAGTGTTTTTTCTTTTAAACTCTTTTGATAAAACGCTTTTAGATTATTTATTTTTTTATCCAAAAAATTAACGCTTCCCAATTGAACTAAAAAACGACATTGTCTAAGTTTCAAGTAAATTACTTCATCCTTATCCTGATGGATTTCAACAACATTCTTTTTTAAAAACTCATCACTTTCAATTTTACTTGCTACAGTAAATACATTTTTTAAATTATTTTTTTCAACATATCCCGTAACAAGTGGCACTCTGGACGAATAATTTGATGACAATGGCATATAAAAACCTTCGTCATCAATATAATACGACGCATTTGTACACACTCTAGCAATTGGTCTTTTTTGTTCGATTTCAGCGGTAAGTGTGCCATTTACAGTAACATACACTTCAGCCGATTTAATCATTGGGTTAGAATTCAGGGCGCGCTCTAATACATTCAAATCTAAAGTTTCTTTAGGCATATTTTTTACATCCCCGTAATTTTGTATTAACAATTTACTAACAGTTTCGTAGGTGATAAAAAGATTGTTATCCCCAACAAATTGTATGTTGGGTTGAGACACTTTTCTAATGGAATTTCTACTCGATGCAAAGGCATACAAGAAAACCACTAAACCTAGCAGCACTATCATTTTTATGTAATTCCAATTAACTCGCAATGCTTAATTCTTTTTTAATTTGTTTTACTTCTTCACCTATATCACCTGCCCCAATGGTTAAAATGACTTGGGCATGACTTTCTTGTATTTTAGAAATTAGTTCAGCTTTACTGACCAATTGCTTATTTTTATTTTCAATTTTATCCAATAACCACGTTGATGTAACACCTTCTATGGGAAGTTCCCTTGCAGGATAAATATCCAATAATAATATATCATCAAACTGAGATAGGCTTTTGGCAAACTCGTCAATAAAATCTCGTGTTCTACTAAATAAATGTGGTTGAAAAATGGCTAAAACCCTTTTATTGGGATACATTTCCCTAACCGCTTGGTGTACGGCATTAATTTCTTCTGGATGATGCGCATAGTCATCAATATAAACCAGATTTTCTGTTTTTATTTGATATGTAAATCGTCTTTTAACCCCTTTGTAAGATGCTAAAGCTTTGGCGAGCTGTTGGTGCGGGCAACCATATTCTACAGACATCGCCAAGGCTATTAATGCATTCGACAAATTATGTCTACCAGGCAGGTTAAATTTTAAATTTTCTAACACCGCTTTTGGCGTTTTAACATCAAAAACATACGTGCCATTTTCTATTTTAATATTTTGAATGGTATAATCTGAATCATCTTCAATACCATAGGTAATTCCTTTTATGGGCAATCCGTTTTTAACAAATAATTTTCCATCTTTCTTAACTCGTTTTGAAAAAGCAACGAACGATTCTTTTAAGGCATCAGCATTTCCATAAATATCCAAATGATCGGCATCCATGGATGTGATACAAGCCATGTTGGGCGATAAAGTTAAAAACGAACGATCGAATTCATCTGCTTCAACAACCGAAACCTCTGTTCCGTTAAGAATTAAATTGGAATTATAATTTTCACTGATGCCTCCTAAAAAAGCCGTTAGTGGCACATTACATTCTTTCATTAAATGACCCAAAATACTTGTTGTAGTGGTTTTTCCATGTGTACCAGCAACTGCTAAACAAAACGTGTTTTCGGTTATTAACCCTAAAATTTGGGAGCGTTTTAAAACATTAAATCCGTTGTTTATAAAATATTGTAATTCTGAATGGTTTTTAGGAATTGCTGGCGTGTAAACTACTAAAGTTGTATTAGGATTTAAAAATGATGGCTCAATAAGTTCAACGGCGTCTTCAAAATGAATTTGGATACCTAAATCGGTTAAATCACTTGTAATATCAGTTGGTGTTTTGTCATAACCTGCTACTTGTTTTTTATTTGCTTTAAAATATCTAGCAAGCGCACTCATACCTATGCCGCCGATGCCGATAAAATAAATGCTATGTATATTATTTAAGTTCATGTTGTCATTCCTGCGTAGGCAGGAATCTGATTATATTATTATTTCTTTTGTGAATTCCTGCCTATGCAGGAATTCACAAATAGGTTTAATTTATATTATTTATTTCCTTAGAAGTTTTACAACTTCATCTACAATTTCATTTGTTGAATTTACCAATGCTAACTTTTTTATATTGCCCCCCAATTGCTTTTGCTTCTCTGCAGACGCTATAAGCTGAGAAAATTTATTCTCAAAATCGGCATCTAAATCTTCTTCTTTAATGATTAGGGCTGCATTTTTATCTACAATGGCCATGGCATTTTTTGTTTGATGGTCTTCAGCCACATTAGGTGATGGTATGAATATAACCGGCTTACCAACCACACATAATTCTGAAACCGAAATAGCGCCAGCTCTAGAAATCACGATATCTGCCGCCGCATACGCAAAATCCATATTATTTAAAAATTCATATACCTGAACATCCTTGGTATGGCTGTAAATTTTATATTGTTGATAATACAGCTTACCGCATTGCCAAATAACCTGAACATTTTGTGTGCTTAAAAAATCCAATTTACTTTCTATCAATTGATTGATTCGTCTGGCACCTAAACTCCCGCCGAGAACCAAAAGGGTATATTTACCATGCTTTAAATTGAAAAAATTTTTAGCTTCCACTGTTTTTGTATCAATATCCAACAATCCTTTTCGTAAAGGATTCCCCGTTTTTATGATTTTATCTTTCGGAAAAAAACGTTCCAATCCATCATAAGCCACACAAATTTTATTTACTTTTTTTCCTAATATTTTATTGGTTATTCCTGGATATGAATTTTGCTCCTGAATAAGTGTTGGAATTTTTTTGGAAGCTGCAACATTTAATAATGGGCCACTAGCAAAACCACCTGTTCCAATAACCACATCTGGATTAAATTCATTAATAATACTTCTGGCTTTTAACAAACTACTAATCAATTTAAAAGGAAACATGAGGTTTTTAGTGGTTAGCTTACGTTGAATACCCGATATCCACAACCCTTTAATATCATAACCCGCTTGTGGCACTTTTTCCATTTCCATTCTATCTTTTGCGCCAACAAATAAAAATTCCGCATCAGGAAAACGCGATTTTAATTCGTTTGCTATGGCAATGGCTGGATAAATATGCCCACCAGTTCCTCCTCCTGAAAGAATAATTTTATATGCTTTATTTTTTGCCATTTATTCTATTTAAATTGTTTCTGATAGAATTTCCAACGGATTTTCTTCCATATATTCTTGTTCCTTAATTTCTTCTCGTTTGGCACTTACACTCAAAATAATACCTATTGCCAAACAAGTCATCCAAATTGATGTTCCTCCACTACTAATTAATGGAAGCGTTTGTCCCGTTACTGGAAATAATTCCACCGCAACTCCCATATTTATTAATGCTTGAAAAATAATGGGCAAGCCAACCCCTAAAACCAAAAGTTTGCCAAATACCGTATCGGATTTTTGTGCCACAATAACTATTCTGAACAATAACCACAGATATAACACCACTAAACCAACACCCCCGATCAATCCATATTCTTCAATAATGATGGCGAATATGAAATCGGACGACGATTGTGGCAAAAAATTCTTCTGAATACTTTTCCCAGGACCCAACCCTTGAATACCTCCTGAAGCAATGGCAATTTTTGCTTTTTCAATTTGATAGTCGGCTTCAGTATCTTCATCATTGGCATAATTTAAAATCCTATTTTCCCAAGTAGTTACTTTTACATTTAGTGGTCCTGTTGTTAATTTAGCTGTCATAATAAAGACTACTAAAGCAATCATTCCACAGCCTATAATAATTCCTAAATAACGCATGGGGTAGCCTCCAATAAACACTAGGATTGATACCATTAAAAATATAATGGCTGCCGTAGAAAAGTTAGATGGCAATATGAATGCTAACACTAAAAAAACTGGAGCCCAAAGTGGGATGATCGTTGACTTAAAAGTTATTTCCTTGTCTTTTATTTTCGACATATAACGGGCTACATACACCATAAGCACCACCAATGCAAAAGTGGATGTTTGAAACGACATACCCACAATTGGTATTTGAATCCATCTACTCGCACTCGCGCCACCCATAACCGTGCCTTGCATCATCGTTATAACCAGTAAAACCAATACAACGGGCATCATAACCAAAGATAAGCCTCTAAAATATCGATAGGGAATTTTATGAACGCCATACATAATCCCGAATCCTAAAAAAAGATGCATAAAATGTTTTACAAAAAAGACAAACGTATTGCCTTCCCCTCTATCGTAAGCCAAGTCACTTGAAGCACTGTATACAGGTAAAAAGGACAAAATTGCCAACAACGCAACGATGGCCCAAATAAGCCTGTCTCCTTTTATATTTTCAAATAGTGCTTTCATCCCATCTCTCCTTTCGGACATCTTCCCTAAGGGAAGAAATTATTTAGTTTTAATTAAAATTTTCTTTTTTCTTATCCACATCAGTTTCTTCCCTTCGGGAAGATTAAGATGGGATTATAAATTCCTAACAGCGTTTTTAAATTGACGTCCTCTATCTTCGTAATTTTCAAACAAATCGAAACTCGCACAAGCAGGCGATAGCAATACGGTATCTCCAGCCTCAGCTATTTTGTATGCTATTTTTACAGCTTCGCTCATAAACTGTGTTTCAATTATAACATCAACCATATTACTAAACGTGTTAAAAAGTTTCTCGTTATCAACACCCAAACAAATAATGGCCTTTACTTTTTCATTAACAAAAGGAAACAATTCTTCATAATTATTACCCTTATCAACACCTCCAACAATCCAAACCGTAGGCGCATCCATGCTTTCCAAAGCATAGTAAGTTGAATTCACATTGGTAGCTTTAGAATCATTGATGTATTGCACTTTATTAATTTTTAACACATGTTCCAAGCGATGCTCTACACCTTGAAAATTCTCCAAACATTCTCTAATAGTTTGTTTTCTTATTTTCAATAAATGTGCTGCAGTAGATGCGGCCATGGCGTTTTTAATATTGTGCTTACCCTCTAATGCTAGATTTGTTGTTGGCATAATCATTTGGTTATTGTCTATTGTTATTATTATGTTATTATCTTTTAAATACGCGCCATTTTCAATCGTTTTTGTTAATGAAAAAGGCAATAATTGTGATTGAATTGGGTATTCCTTGAGGTGATTGTTTATTATTTCATCATCAGCATCATAAATCAAGTAATCATCTTTGGTTTGATTCATTGTTATTCTAAATTTAGAAGCGATATAATTTTCAAACTTGTAATCATATCTATCTAAATGATCTGGTGTTATGTTGGTTATTACAGCTATGTGTGGTTTAAAATCTACAATATCATCTAATTGAAAACTGCTAATTTCCAACACATAGTTTGGGTAATCCTTTTCCAGAATCTGTTTTGCAAAGCTGTCGCCAATATTGCCTGCCAAGCCTACTTCCAATTTTTGTTTTAAAATATGGTGCGCAAGTGTTGCTGTGGTTGTTTTACCATTGCTTCCCGTGATACCTATAATAGTTGCACTGGTATATTGGGCAGCGAATTCAATTTCAGAAACTACTAAAATCCCTTTTTCACGAATGGTCTTTACCAAAGGTGCTTTATCAGGAATTCCTGGGCTTTTCATAACCATGTGGGCATTCAGTATTTTTTTCTCAGAATGCTTTTCATCTTCCCATTCAATCTCATTATGTATAAGAACGTCTTTATATTTTTCTTTAATTTTTCCTTTATCGGAAACAAAAACATCAAAGCCTTTTTCCTTTCCCAAAAGCGCTGTTCCCACTCCGCTTTCGCCTCCACCTAATATGACTAATCTTTGTTTTGCCACGAATTCACCAATTTTTATTTATCTGTTTTTATGGATTCCTTCCCGATAGCTATCGGGATTCGCAGGAATGACAAAACTTTATCTTATTTTCAATGTTACTATAGATATAATGGCTAGTAAAATGCCGACAATCCAAAAACGAGTGACTATTTTACTTTCATGATATCCTATTTTTTGGTAATGATGGTGCAACGGTGACATTTTAAAAATGCGTCGCCCTTCACCAAATTTTTTTTTAGTGTATTTAAAATAGCTTACCTGCATAACCACCGATAAATTTTCCGCTAAAAAAATACCACACAGTACAGGAATCAACCATTCTTTTCTAACAGCAATAGCTATAACTGCAATAATACCACCGATGGTTAAACTGCCTGTATCTCCCATAAACACTTGCGCTGGATACGCATTGTACCATAGAAAGCCGATGAGTGCACCCACAAAGGCTGCGATATAAATAGTTATTTCCTCCACTCTTGGGATATACATGATATTCAAATAATCGGAAAAAATAATGTTACCAGACACCCATGCGAAAATACCTAGAGTAAGGACTATAATTGCCGATGTTCCTGCTGCCAAGCCATCAATGCCATCGGTTAAGTTGGCTCCATTTGATACAGCAGTAATGATAAAAATTGAAATGATGATGAATATAACCCACGCATATTCATCTAATTTCGGACTTATCCAAGTGATGATATCGGCGTAATCAAATTCATTTTCTTTAACAAATGGGATGGTTGTTTTAGTTGACTTTTCTTCTACTTCAAAAAGCTTAGTAGGAGAGACATTAGGGTCTGCCGCAAGCATTTGTTGTTGTACTTGAATAGGCAATTTCTCTTTAATAGTTACATTCGGATTAAAATACAACGTGGCTCCAACAATAATTCCTAAGCCTACTTGTCCTAATACCTTAAACTTGCCTTTTAAACCTTCCTTATCGTTTTTAAATTTTTTAATATAATCATCTATAAAACCAATAGTTCCCATCCAAAGCGTTGTAATTATCAACAAAATGATGTATGTGTTCTCAAGTTTTGCTAACAACAATACAGGAATCAGCGTGGCTAAAATGATGATGATACCACCCATAGTTGGTGTTCCAGCCTTTTCTTTTTGACCTTCTAGACCTAAATCCCTAATGGTTTCGCCTAATTGTTTTATTTGCAAAAAATTAATAATCCGTTTACCATAAATAGTAGAAATAAGCAATGATAAAATCATGGCAAGTGCCGCCCTAAAGGTTATAAACCCAAAAAGTGATGCTCCAGGAACCTGGAATTCTTTTTCTAAATATTCAAATAAGTAATACAGCATTTATTTTTGTAATTGTTTTAAAAATTCTTGTACGGTTTTATAATCATCAAAATCGAAACGCTCTCCTTTAATTTCTTGATAAGTTTCATGACCTTTGCCAGCTATTAAAATAATATCGTTAGGCTGTGCCATTTGACATGCTGTTTTAATAGCTTGACTTCTATCTGTAATGGAAAGGGCTTTTTTAAAATGTTGTGGCTCCACGCCTTGTTCTATCTCTTTAATGATGGCTTCTGGTTCTTCACTTCTTGGGTTATCACTCGTGAAAATAACCTTGGTACTTAATGCCGAAGCTATTTGCCCCATAATAGGCCGTTTTGTTTTATCCCTGTCGCCACCACAACCCACAACGGTAATCAATTCCTCGTTTTTTGTGCGAATGCTATTAATCGTTTCCAGCACATTTTTTAAGGCATCTGGCGTATGGGCATAATCGACAATAGCCGTTATTTTTTCATCTGAAATAAAATATTGAAACCGTCCACTAACACTTTCCAAGCCACTTATTAATCGAAGGATTTCAACTTTTTCAAGTCCCAACAATTCTGCTGTCGCATATATAGCTAACACATTGTAAGCATTAAAGTTGCCGATAAGTCTTGTCCAAACTTCACTTTCATTCAACTTCAGCAATAACCCGCCTAATTGGTTTTCTAAAATTTGAGCTTTATAATCGGCATAGCTTTTTAAGGCATAGGTGTATTTTCTAGCCTTCGTATTTTGAAGCATGACCAAGCCATTTTTATCATCAATATTTACAAGTGCAAAAGCTTTGGACGGAAGTGCATCAAAAAACGATTTTTTAACATCTCTATATTCTGAAAATGTGTTATGATAATCTAAATGATCGTGCGTTAAGTTGGTAAAAATGCCTCCTTCAAAATGTAGACCTTCAGTTCGGTGTTGATGAATACCGTGAGAGCTGACTTCCATAAAGCAAAATTCAACGCCTGCCTCATTCATTTCCTGTAAGTATTTATTAATGGTCAAAGAATCTGGCGTGGTATGCGTCGCTTTATATTCTTTGGTATCTACTAATATTTTTACGGTTGAAAGCAAGCCTACTTTATATCCGGCATTTTTAAATAATTGGTACAACAAGGTTGCAATAGTTGTTTTTCCGTTTGTACCGGTAACACCTACCAATTTTAAATTCGCTGAAGGTTCTTCATAATAATTTGAAGCCATAATCGCTAAAGCCTTACTGGAACTATCAACTTCAACATAGGTAACGCCATTCATTAATTCATCTGGCAAGGTTTCACAAATCACCGCTACCGCACCTTGCTTAATGGCGGCGTTTATATAATTATGCCCGTCAGAAACACCGCCTTTAATCGCAACAAATACGTCATTTTTAGCAATGTTTTTCGAGTTGAAATCGATAGCACGAATCTCTACACTTGTGTTGCCTACCACAGCGTTTAGAGTAACTTTATATAATATGTCTTTTAGTGCTATCATGATACCTCTAAAACAACGATTTGATTTTTATTTACTTTTTGTCCTGATGTAAGTGACTGTTTTTTAACGATCCCAGAACCATTTAACTTTACCTTAAGTCCCATGTTTTCCAATAATGAAATGGCATCCATCGCTGGTAATCCAACCACATTTGGCATGATGGTTTTATAGGCTTGTGCTGAAGCGTAATAGTTTTCAAATTCGGTTTCAGCAGATGCATTTTTTACTTCCAAAGATTCTACCTCATCAACAATAGGCGTGTCTATAAATATTTTCTGAGCTATTTTTTTGAATACGGGACCAGACACATCCGCTCCATAATAGCCAACACTCTTATCGGGTTCATGGATGACTACGATGCAGGAATATTTTGGATTGTCTGCCGGAAAAAAACCAGCAAAAGATGATATATAGCTCAGCTTATCCTTTTGAGCATAATCTTTTTGGCAAGTCCCAGTCTTGCCCGCCATAGAAAAATTCTCTGAATATAATTTATGGCCCGTACCATGGTCTTTTTCTACAACATTTTTAAGCAGCTGTGTCACTTTTGCAACGGTTTCCTCTGAACAAATTTGTTTGTTGATAACCTCTTTTTTAAATGGCACAATGGTTTTATCAAACTCTTTTACTTCCTTTAAAAATTGCGGTCTTACCATTTCTCCTCCATTAGCAATGGCATTGTAAAATGTTAATGTTTGCAATGGTGTAAACGATACGCCGTATCCATAAGCCATCCATTGCAGTGCGATACCACTCCAACGGCCATTTTTTATTCTTGGATCTGGAATGATTGGTTTGGGCTCTCCTATAATAGAAATATCCAAGCTTTCATCTAAATTCATGGCATATAACCTATCAACAAATTTCTCGGGTTGATTTCGATATGCCTTATCAATGGCTTTTACAATACCTGTATTTGATGACACTTCAAAAGCTTCCGAAATGGTGATTTTACCATAGCCACCCTCACGTGAATCGCGTACTTTCTTTCCATAAAAAGATAAAATGCCTTTTTCAGTATCCACCACATCACTGGTATCAATCACCTTATCTTCTAAAGCTGCGGTAACAGCCATAAGTTTAAACGTAGAACCAGATTCATGACTTTCACCAACAGCATAATTCAATCGTTCATAATAGAAACCATCACTATTTCTTCCTAAATTTGAAATAGCTCGAATTTCCCCAGTTTTGGTTTCCATAACCACCACACAACCATGATCTGCTTTGTATTTTTCTAATTGTTCCAAAAGCGCATGATGCGCAATATCCTGTATGTTTACGTTAATGGTCGTATATACATCGTAGCCGTCTTGTGGTTCAATTTCATTGGCATCACTAATGGGTTTCCATTGACCTTTACCGATTTGTTGTTTGGCTCTACGCCCATCTATCCCTCTTAAATATTGAACGCCATAAGCCCCATCTATTCCGGGTCTTGTGACATTCCCGTCATCATCTATGCGTTCGTACCCAATCGTTCTTTGCGCTATGCCACCCATAGGATGTTCACGTTTTGTGGTTTGCTCTACAATTAATCCTCCTCTAAAAGCACCCAGGTTTAATAATGGGAAGTTCCTGATACGGATATAATCTGAGTAACTAATATTTCTAGCCAATAGAAAATACCTGCTTTTATTGGCTCTTGCTTTTCTAAGTTCATTTTTATAATATGAAGAAGATTTGCCTGAATATTTAGAAAGCGAATCGCTTAACGGATTCAAATAGGTTTCAAAATTTTTAGCAGATGGCGTTATGGCATCAAAACGTATATCGTACTTCGGTATAGAGGTTGCCAGTAAATTGCCGTTTACGGAATACACATTGCCCCTGTTTGATGGAATCACAAAATCCTTTACAATACGTTGACTTGCTAAAGCCCTGTATTTATCACCATCGACAAATTGGATGTTCACTAATTTAAAAACAACACCAAGTCCGAAGATGAACATACATCCTGCTATAAAATACAATCGGTTTAATATGCTCTTTTCGTTTACTGCCAACTTCGAACTTTAATTTTGGGATTTAACTTTAATTTTTTTTGGCGGAATCACAGATTGGGACAAGCCTTTTTCTTTCATTTTATTGGCTATATCTGATTCCATTTTTAACCGCATCAATTTCGACCTACCATCTACAAAAGCCGAACGCATTTCTTTTGCTTCATTATTCAAGCGTGCAATCTTATACACCTTTTTATCTGCACTATGGGAACTTGCAATCATAATGAGTGCTAAAACCGAAATAAAAATGATAAAACGCCAATTCTTAAAAGAGTCATCATTTACTAGAAATGTTCCTTTTAATATGTTATAGGTGTTTTTTTTCATTCCTTATTCTAAACTTAGGCGTATTATAATTTTTCCGCAATGCGAAGCTTGGCACTTCTAGCTCTGTTATTATTTTTAATTTCTTCTTTTGAAGGTACCGTTAAGCCATTTATTTTTTTTAATGGTACTTCAAACTTTCCAAATACATCCCGTTCCGGTTCTCCTTCAAACAAACCACTTCGTATAAACCGTTTCACTAACCTATCTTCTAAAGAGTGGTAAGAAATAAAACTCAAACGTCCGCCAGGATTTAACAAGTCTGGTGTTTGTTCTAAAAACTCTTTTAAAGCTTCTATTTCTTGATTTACCTCAATCCTAATCGCCTGATAAATTTGCGCCAACACTTTATTTTCATGTTTTGGCGGTAAAAACTTTTTAAGAACTTCTTTAAGTTGCATGCTGGTTACAATTTTCTCCGTTGCTCTATGCTCCACAATAATCCTTGCCATGGCGGGTGCGGCTCTTAGCTCTCCATATTGCCAAAACACTTGTTTTAGTTTTTGCTCTTCATAATCATTGATTACATTATAGGCAGACAAGGTATTTTTCTGATTCATTCTCATATCTAAATCTGCTTCAAAACGTGTTGAAAATCCGCGTTCCGCCACATCAAATTGGTGAGATGAAACTCCGAAATCAGCTAAAATTCCATCCACTTTATTGACTCTATAAAACTTTAAAAACCGTTTTACGTATCTAAAGTTTTCATGTATCAGTTTAAATCTACTGTCGTCTATCGCATTTTTAAGAGCGTCTTCGTCTTGATCAAAAGCAAATAATCGCCCATTTTGGCCAAGACGTTTTAATATTTCCTTGCTATGCCCCCCACCACCAAAAGTGACATCCACATAGATGCCATCTTCCTTAATGTTTAACCCATCAACGGTTTCTTTAAGTAAAACAGGGTTATGATATTCCATGATCGTCGTCATCTTGTCCCATTACTTCCTCAGCCAAATCCGCAAAATCTCCGGTTGCATCGTCAATGGCTTGTTCATACTTGTCTTTATCCCAAATCTCAATGATGTTTATTGATGGGGAAATCACTACATCTTTTGTTATGCCAGCAAAAACCGTTAAGTCTTTGGGGATGAGCAAACGTCCATTGGCATCAATCTCAACAATTTTAGCACCAGCACTAAACCGACGGATAAAATCATTGTTCTTTTTTTTAAACTTGTTCAGCTTATTCATTTTCTGCATTAAAAGCTGCCATTCTTCCATGGGATACAACTCTAAACACGACTGAAAAACTGATCGCCTAAGCACAAATCCATTTTCTAAAATAGAAGACAATTGTTTTTTAATACCCGAAGGCAACATAAGTCGCCCTTTGATATCTACTTTACAATCGTATGTGCCTATTAATGAATTCAAACCGTTTTTTTCTCTTTTTGGGGTTTAAGTTTCAAATATATTGAAAATTTTACCACATTTTACCACTTTACCCCACTTTGTTAATAATTTTTATACTAACACTCTTTTTATCGGGATTAATAAGCGGTGAATCCCACTATGCACTTACTATCAATTTGTTAGATTATTATTTTTTTTGACTGAAATCTATTGTTAATATCTCTGTAAAGTATTTTTTTGAGAATTAATTAAACTTGCTGAAATATGAATGAAATAACTATATTTGTTTTTAACGAAAAGGAATAAATATTTTGACGCATCGTTTAAAAAAAGAAAAAAACTACAGCTATATTGAAGCTGGAGAAGGCACTCCCATTATTGTTTTACACGGCCTTATGGGTGGTTTAAGTAATTTTGATTCTGTTATAAAATTTTTTAGTGCAAAAGGCTATCAAGTTATTATACCCGAATTGCCTATTTACACCCAATCTTTGCTAAAAACCAATGTAAAAAGCTTTGCCAAATACTTACATGATTTTATTGAATTTAAAGGATTTAAAGAGGTTATTTTATTAGGAAATTCGTTAGGAGGCCATATTGGCCTATACCATACTAAATTATATCCAGAAAAAATAAAGGCTCTTATAATAACCGGAAGTTCAGGGCTTTACGAAAGCGCCATGGGCGGTGGTTATACCAAAAGAAGCGATTATGAGGTTATAAAAAAGAAAGCCCAAAATGTCTTTTATGATCCTGCTATAGCAACAAAAGAGATTGTTGATGAAGTTTACGAAACCGTAAATGACAGAAATAAATTAATCAAAACCTTAGCCATTGCAAAAAGTGCTATAAGGCATAATATGGCTAAAGATTTGCCCAAAATGACTATTCCAACCTGTATCATTTGGGGGAAAAATGATAATGTAACTCCTCCAGAAGTTGCTGAAGAATTTCATGGTTTGTTACCAGATTCCGACTTATTTTGGATAGATAAATGTGGACATGCTGCCATGATGGAACATCCTGATGAATTTAACCAAATTCTTGATGGTTGGTTGCAAAAAAGAGGGTATTAAAAATCTAAAAAATTAGATAACCTCAAATACCAAACACAAATTATATAATCATGGATATTAAATCTGCTGAATTTGTTATGAGCAACTCTGATGTTGCCAAATGCCCTAAGGCTTTGCTCCCAGAATATGCTTTTATTGGCAGAAGTAATGTAGGCAAATCATCACTAATAAACATGCTTACCAACAAAAAGAGTTTGGCAAAAACATCTGGTAGACCTGGAAAAACGCAATTAATAAATCACTTTTTGATTAATAAAAACTGGCATTTGGTTGATTTGCCTGGTTATGGTTATGCTCGTGTTTCCAAATCCTCAAAAAAAACATTTCAAAAATTTATTACCCAATATTTTGGTTTGCGGGAACAATTAGTATCTGCTTTTGTCTTGGTAGATATCAGGCACGAACCCCAAACGATTGATTTAGAATTTATGCAATGGCTAGGCGAAAACGGCATCCCATTTTCTATTGTTTTTACTAAAGCCGACAAACTAAAACCACAAGCAATTGAAAACCATGTAGTCGCCTATAAAACGATTTTACTGGAAACTTGGGAAGATATGCCCAATTACTTTATAACTTCCGCCACTAACGACATAGGCAAAGATGCTGTTTTAAATTATATTGATGAGTTGAATGGAAATATGAAACTCCATTAAGTTTTGATTTAGTTAAAACGAATAAAGGTGATACCTTTTGTGAGTACCACCTTCATTATATCATGATTATAATCCTACCTGCTAAATGAATTTCCTTTGTATTCTGGAGTCGCTGACATTTTTAAGTCCGCTTTATCACCATTCGCATCCAATAGCATAAATTCAGGGTGTTCTTTGGTATAAGGTTTCCATGCGCCACCATCTTTACCATTGGGGTCTCCAAACTTGGCAAAATTAGTCCAATAATCTACTATTTGATTACTTAATGCCTCATCACCGGCCGTAAAAGGCCTCCAACTGTGTTTTAAGGAATGAAATACATACCATAAATCGGCAGAGTGGAAAGCACCGCTTTCGTCACCTGGCAATTGGCGTTGAAACAAATAGGCATAAGTAGGTTTATCGCTCTGCTCTGCACGCAAGGCTGCAAAATCGTTCACCGGCTTCGTCATATCACTTAAATCGTTTGCAGTAAAACCAATCATATATGGAATATCTGGTATGTTGTTTGCCAATGCTTCATCAGAAAATGTGTTATTTAAAAAATAACCATCAATCACAGGACTCCAGCCAACACGGGTTTTTGTGGTATCAGCATATTTTTGGGACATTTCTATAAGTTCATCAAAAGAAAGCGTACGCATATCATCTAAGGTAGTTTTCTCAAAAAAGTCCATCAACTTTTTGTTAGCTACTTGAGCGGTATCAAGCGGTGTTCCGGGTCTGGAACCTAAACCCCCACCACTCATACTTATTGCTTTGCTGATTAAGTTTTTAGATTGCGGCGATGCACATAATGATTGCACACTGCCTGCTCCGGCACTCTGACCAAATATAGTAATGTTATTTGAGTCTCCACCAAACTGTGCAATGTTTTTGTTAATCCATTTTAATGCTGCAGCTTGATCCATAAGCCCATAATTGCCAGATACTCCATTAGGGCTTTCATCCGATAAAAGTGGATGCGAAAAGAACCCCATAACACCAAGACGGTAGGTTACGGTTACTAAAATAACGCCACGAGATGCCCAATCTTCACCACCATCCATTTCTGGCTCAAAAGCAAAACCTTCACGGTATCCACCACCATGTATCCACATAGCCACTGGAAGTTTTTCCTCTAATTTACCTGCGGCAGGTGTCCAAACGTTTAGGTAAAGACAATCTTCACTAAACGGCACAGAACCGCTAGCTTGCCATTCTTTGCCATAAAAACTTTCAGGATCCCATGTTAGTTGAGATGCGGCATCTCCATAAGCATCTGCTATTTTTACACCTTCCCAAGGAAGTATCGGTTGTGGTCCTTTCCAACGCAAATCACCTACTGGTGGCGCAGCAAAAGGAATTCCTTTATAAGCCACAATACCTTCTGAAGGAGTCTGAACTCCTTGTATTTGACCACCTTCAATAGTTAATACAGGGTTTGGGTCGATTTTTTCCTGACAGGAAGTAAATCCCAATAATACGACGGCCCAAATGAATAACGGTAATTTTTTCATAATAATTAGATTAGTTTAGTATATATTTAGTTTAATAGTATGGTGAATCAAATATAACAATAAACAAAAGAAAACCAATTACTTGGCATTCTGGAAATAGCGAACATTACCCTTTCACATCTAATGCATCACGAAGTGCATTGCCAATAAGCATAAATGCCATTACCAAACTCATAATACATAACCCAGGTATAATGGCCAAAAAGGGTTTTCCTAAAATGATATAATTATAGTGGTCTTTAATCATGGCACCCCAACTGGCCATGGGCGGTTGGGCTCCAATACCTAAAAAACTTAATCCGCTTTCCACCAAAATAGCCGATGCAAAATTAGCTGCCGAAATAACAATGACAGGCGCCATGATATTAGGTAAAATATGCTTGGTAATAATTCTGAAATCGTTAAAACCTAAAGCTCTTGCGGCCGTTACATATTGCATTTCCTTGGCGCTTATTATTTGTCCTCTAACGACTCTAGCCACTTCAACCCACATGGTTAGTCCAACAGCAATGAACACTTGCCAGAAACCTTTGCCTAATGCCAATGTAATGGCTATTACCAATAGCAAAGTCGGTATCGACCAAGTGACATTTATAAGCCACATAATAAAAGCATCGATTTTACCACCAAAATACCCCGCAACACTCCCCATAAAAATGCCTATTACCAAAGATATAAATACGGCAACAAAACCAATAAAAAAAGAGATTCTAGCACCAACTAGCACTCTGCTCAATAAATCCCTGCCATACTTGTCCGTACCAAAAAGAAACGTTTTTTGTTTTATAAAATCTTGGGGATTATTGTTTGAAAAAGCACTAGAGGGCATGGCTTTTTCAACACCTTGTAAACCATCAGAAGCATATTCCGTATAGGATAAAGTGTCATTATTAATAGCAAAGCTTGAAATGGGAATTTCTGTATCTGTATTTTTTTTTCCGAAGAAGATTTTATCAAAAATATTTTGGTCTACTTCCAACCCCGAAGTGATTGTAAGCATTTCAACAGCAAATCCAGGTTTTTTTGAGTGAATAGACAAATGCATTTGATTGGCATACTGCGAATTATCTGGAGCCATCACATAAGCAAATACAGAAACTACGCCAACTAAAACAATAAAGTAAAAACTAAAAACGCCCCAAAAGTTTTTTTTAAACTTTTGGAGCGCTAATTGTTTTAACGAGTGTGATGCATGACTCATACTTTAGCTATTCTTTTACTGTGGCTATTTTTTTAATATTATACGATATTTTCAAATCTTGAAGTACGTTTAAAGCTTCTTCTATATATACATCTTGACTTAAAGTAAGATGCCATCTATCACGTTTTTCTTTTAGACTGGTTATGTCATCATTAAATAGTTCTTTTTCGTAGGCTGGGGATTCAAACGTTAAGTTAGTTTGATATTTGGTCATCTCATCAAAACGTTTTGATTCCTCATCATTTAAAGTTAATTTCTCTTTATACTTGCTATAATTCAAAGGATAAACGGTTTCATCAATTTGACTTTTCACCCATTTAGCATTATCTTCAATAAGCTTTAACTGCTTATTTTTTGTCATACGCTCATTACTTTTTTTGATAGTTTCTTCATAATCAAAATAATTATCCCAAGTGGCATAATCTGCTGAATCTATCTCATCCCAAGGCAATGCATTAGACTTATCTTTTTCGCCAACCTCAATAAAACTGAATTTATCTGGTACTTTTACATCACTTTTAACACCTTCTAACTGAACAGAACCGCCACTAATTCTATAATATTTTTGCGTAGTCAATGCCAAAGCTCCTAAATCGCCACTGGCATTATTCCTAACTAAATTATTAAGATTTAACACATTTTGAACCGTGCCTTTTCCATAAGTTTGTTTACTACCAATAATAATGGCTCTTTTATAATCTTGCATGGCAGCTGCCATAATTTCGGAAGCTGATGCTGACAATTCGTTTACTAAAATTACTAAAGGACCATCCCAAGTGATTGATTTATCCCTGTCTCTTAACACTTCTTTAGGCTCTCCAGTAGAACGTACCTGAACGATTGGGCCATCTTTAATAAACAATCCTGCCATATCTACTACAGTTGGCAATGAACCTCCGCCATTATCACGCAAATCCAATATAAGCCCTTCCATACCTTCTGCTTTTAAATTCTCAATTTGACGTTTTACATCGGCAGCGGCATTTAGTTTTTTATAGTCTTCAAAATCTACATAAAAGGATGGTAGATTTATAACACCAAACTTTACACCATCTTTTTTAACCACTGAAGCTTTGGCATAAGTTTCGTTTATTTCTATCACATCTCTAACCAAAGTAACATCTTTAATGGTGCCATCAACTTTTTTAATAGTTAAGGTTACTTTAGTGTCCTTTGGACCCTTAATATATTTTATAGCGTCATTAATACGCATACCAACTATATCTACAGGGAATTCTTCATTTTCTTGTTTTACTTTTAAAATAACATCTTCTACCTCTAATTCTTTGCTTCGCCAAGCTGGACCGCCAGAAATTAAGCCAATTATTTTAATGTAGTCCATACGTTTTTGTAATTGGGCTCCAATACCTTCCAATTTACCAGACATACGCTCATCAAAATCTTCTTTGTTTTTAGGTGCTAAGTAGTATGTATGAGGATCAAACTCACCAACGATGGCATCTATGTATGTTGCAAACCAATCTTCTCGCTTAAAATCCTCTAAATTGTCATTGAAAAAAATATCCATGGATTTTAAGGTTGCCTCGCGAGCCTCTTTCTCAATTTGGCTTTCGGTTTTCATTACATACGACGCATCCTTTTCTTTTTTCTGTTTTTCTTCTGTATAGATATCATCATAATAGGATAATGCAGAGAATTTGAGCTGTTGTTTCCAACGTTCTTTCAATTCTTTCTTGTTTTTTGCAAACGCACTATTTTCATAATCGGTATCAAATACTTCTTCTTTGGAATAGTCAAATGGTTCTGATAATACTTCTCGATATATCCCTTTAGCTTCTGAAATACGTTGCATTAAACGCTCATGGGTAATATTGAAGAAAGTAATATCTGATACTTTTAATTGATCATCGATAGTGGTTTTAAACTTTTCAAAATCTTTATAATCAGATTCATAGAAATATCGCTTAGTTGGATCTAAACTTTCTAAAAAATTTGAAAATAATTCCTTAGAAAACTCATCATCCATGGCAATAGGATCAAAATGTCCCTGCTGCAGTACAAACGTAATTACCTGAACAAGCAACTTATCTTTATCAGGATCACTAAACGTTTTTGTTGTAAAACTGCATGATGCAAATGCTAGTAATAACAACAATACCAAGGCTTTATAATTCCTTTTCAACATATTTTTCATAATTTTCATTCTATGTCTTTTTATAAAAATCTTATTATTTAGATTAAAACGTAAAGAATCTAATTTTTAGTTTTTACAAAAATACATATTATATTTTTCACTAAAATAAAGAAAAAACCATGCCAATAAACCAATCCGCTACTAATTTTTTGTTAAACTAAACAAATTGAAACGTTAATCGGATTTTATGTATTTTAGCATCACAATAATATGAACGACCTCTATGGCACAAAAACCCCTTATTTTAGTTACCAATGATGATGGCATTAGCGCACCCGGCCTAAGAACTTTAATAAAGGTTATGATTACCCTAGGTGATGTTGTTGTTGTAGCACCAGACAGTCCGCAAAGCGGCATGGGGCATGCTATTACACTTGATTCTATGCTTTATGCGGAACGAGTAACTCTTGATGATGGCCCACAAAAAGAATATAGTTGCTCTGGAACTCCTGCTGATTGTGTAAAACTCGCCATAAGAGAGATTTTAGATAGACGTCCCGATTTGTGTGTTTCTGGCATTAACCATGGCTCCAATTCATCTATCAATGTGATTTATTCTGGCACGATGAGTGCTGCTATTGAAGCTGGCATAGAAGGCATTCCAGCCATTGGCTTTTCATTATTGGATTATGCTTGGAGCGCCAATTTTGAGGCTTGTAAAAGCTATGTAAAAACCATAGCCGAAAATGCATTAAAACATGGGTTGCCCAACGGTGTGGTGTTAAATGTGAACATTCCAAATCTTACTAAAAAACAAATTAAAGGCATTAAAGTTTGTCGACAAGCGAAGGCTAATTGGGTAGAAGAATTTGATAAGCGTAAAAATCCACAGGGAAAGGATTATTATTGGCTTTCAGGAAAGTTTGTAAATTTGGATGGTGGTGAAGATACCGATGAATGGGCTTTAGAAAACGGCTATGTGTCTTTAGTCCCTATTCAATTTGATTTGACAGCCTATCATTTCATACAAAATTTAAATTCTTGGAAATTGAATGATTAAAAAAAATATTTTTATTGGAATGTTGGTGGGGTTAATTGCCAATGCCATTGGATTAATTATTGTATCAACATTATTAGGGCAAGGTGATGATTTTATAACCGTTATTAAAAATGCCGCTAAAGAAGATTTTTTAGGAAAGCTAATTAGTCTTGGCGCTATTTTAAATTTGATTGCTTTCTTTATTTTTATAAGAAAAAAACAAGATTACCGGGCAAGGGGCGTTATATTAATAACCATTTTGGTCGCTATTTTTACCTTTGTATTTAAAATGCTATAATTATTTAGTTAATGAAGTATTATATTATTGCAGGAGAAGCGTCGGGCGATTTGCATGGCTCTAACCTTATGAAAGCATTACTAAAAGAAGATGTCAATGCTGATTTTAGGTTTTGGGGTGGCGACCTTATGCAGCAAGTTGGTGGCACTTTAGTGAAACACTACAAAGAACGCGCTTTTATGGGGTTTGTAGAAGTTATTAAAAACCTTCCTAAAATCTATAAAGACATTTCATTATGTAAAACGGATATACGAAGTTATAAACCTGATGTTATTATTTTTATTGATAATTCTGGATTTAATTTACGTATTGCAAAATGGGCAAAACAACAAAACTATATAACCAATTATTATATTTCTCCACAAGTTTGGGCGTCTCGGGCTAGCAGAGTAAAAGCCATAAAACGAGATATTGATGCCATGTACGTTATTTTGCCTTTTGTGGAAGCATTCTACAAAAAACATAATTACAAAGTAACCTTTGTTGGACATCCATTAATTGACGCTATTGCCGATAGGACCCAAGTTGACGAATATGAATTTAGGGCTACGCATGAATTAAGTGAAAAACCCATTATTGCTCTTTTACCCGGAAGCCGGAAGCAAGAAATAAAAAATATGCTTTCTGTCATGCTAACCTTGGTTAACATGTATCCAAATTACCAATTTGTCATTGCAGGTGCACCTAGTCAAGATTTTGATTTTTATTCTGCTTTTATCAAGGCATCAAATGTTAAATTTATAGCTAATAAAACATATGATTTATTAAGTGTTTCAACAGCCGCTTTGGTGACTTCTGGCACAGCTACATTAGAAACCGCCTTGTTTAAAGTGCCTCAAGTAGTATGTTACAAAGGCAGTAATATCTCTTACCAAATTGCAAAAAGAATAATAACTCTTAAGTTTATTTCGTTAGTAAATTTGATAATGGATAAAGAAGTAGTAAAAGAACTTATTCAAGATGAATTTAATTCAGAAAACCTAAAAAAAGAATTAGACATCATACTTGACCCCTACGAACGTACCAAATTCTTCATTAATTATTACGATTTAGAGAAAAAACTTGGTGGCAAAGGTGCTAGCGCAAAAACAGCTCATTTAATTTTTAAATCTATAAAAGCTTAATTTTAGTATGAAGAAACTCCTGTTTTTCTTAATTATTATTTTTTTTAGTTTCAGTAATTGCAAATCTGCCAAACAAGCCAAAAGCAAAAACCCAACACCTTCAAAAGTTATTATTGGTGCAAATACTAACGAAGACATTTATACAGAGAAAACAATTAGAACAAAAGACATTAATGCAAGTTCAGGTTCCATAAGTCCTACAGTTTCCAAAGCATACAACATTGTAGAGTATGCCAAACAATTTAAAGGCGTTCGATATAAATTTGGTGGTGCAACAAAATCGGGAATGGATTGCTCTGGTCTCGTATTTGAATCATTTAGGGCCCATGATGTGATTCTGCCAAGAATTTCTAGGGATATGGCAAAAAATGGTGATAAAATTCCATTAAATAATGTGGGCATTGGCGATTTAGTATTCTTTAAAACTGGAAGCAGACGAAATGATATTAGTCATGTTGGTTTGGTTGTCTCGTCTGATGACAATGGAAATATTGAATTTATCCATTCTACTACAAGTGCGGGGGTTATAATTTCGTCAATCACTGAAACTTATTGGGATAAGACATTTGTAGAAGCACGAAGGATTTTATAAGAAATTTTATATCTTTCGGTGAAATGAAGCTACTTAATTTCACCATAATAAAACTAACCATCTGCCTTATTACAGGCATTCTTATAGGGTATTTTTTTGTATGGCCTTTAACATGGACTTTGTACATTACCACAACGCTCTTAATACTTTTGTTCCTGTTTTATACAATTGCTAAAAAACAGTTTTTAAAAACTATTTGGTTTGGTCTTTTGGCTTTTATAGCCATGATTTTTATAGGCATATTGACTATAAATATTCATAATGAAAAGAATTTTTCAAACCATTACACGCATTTTACTTCTGAAAATGATTCTTTGAAAATCATCACGTTTAGAATTAAAGAGGTTTTAAAATCTAATATTTATTATGATAAATACGTCATAGATATTTTAAAAATTGGTGATTTAAGCGTTAGCGGAAAATCGTTACTCAACCTTCAAAAAGACTCAACTCAAGTCCCATTAAAAGTAGATGACCTTCTTATTACAAAAACGGTTTTAAAAGATATTGTTCCGCCCTTAAATCCCAATCAATTTAATTATAAAAAGTTTTTAGAGAAGAAATATATTTATCATCAACTCTTTACCAATAAACCATCACTTTTAAAAGTTGAATCTGAAAAAAATACATTTCTTGGAAAAGCAAATAGCATTAGAACCCACATCAACACCAAATTAAAAACCTATCCATTTAACCCAGATGAACTTGCCATCATCAATGCCCTTTTATTGGGGCAACGGCAAGATATAAGCGAAGAAGTTTATTCCAATTACACTAACGCTGGTGCCATACACATTTTAGCTGTTTCTGGATTACATATCGGTATCATTCTTTTAATTTTAAGCTTTATCTTAAAACCATTGGAACAATTTAAACAAGGCAAACTTGTAAAAACCATTTTGCTTATTGGCATGTTATGGGGGTTTGCAGTTATTGCAGGCCTTTCTGCCTCCGTAACCAGAGCCGTTACCATGTTTAGTATTGTGGCTATAGCCATGAATTTAAAAAGACCCACGAGCATTTTCAACACCTTGGCAATATCTATGTTTGTTTTGCTTCTTATAAAACCTATGTTTTTGTTTGATGTTGGTTTTCAATTAAGCTATTTAGCCGTTTTCTCCATTGTGATTATAGATCCTTTGCTATATAATTTATGGAAACCAAAAAATAAAATTTTAGATTTTTATTGGCACACCTTAACAGTTACTGTCTCTGCTCAATTTGGTATATTGCCTATAAGTTTATATTATTTCCACCAACTCCCCGCTTTATTTTTTATTTCCAATCTTGTGATTATACCTGTCCTAGGCATTATATTAGGTTTTGGCATTCTTATTATTTTTTTAGCATTATTAAATATACTGCCTGTTTTTCTGGCGAAAACTTATGGATACACGATAAGCTTAATGACCCGCTTTGTAGGTTGGATTTCTCAACAAGAACAATTTCTCTTTAAAGATGTTGCGTTCAGTCTTTTATATGTTTTTGTTTCTTATTTCTTAATTATTGCCATGATACAGTTTTGGAAGCAGAAGCATTATAAAAACTATAGCTTCCTACTGATTGCTGTGTTGGTGATACAATGTGCTTTGATATATACAAAATACAATAGCCCAAAAAATCAATTTGTAATATTCCATAAAAGTCGATTTACCTTGGTTGGAAATGTAACATCAAACACTTTTCATGTAAATAGCGATTTTGATAGCTTAACATTTTCAAAAGATAGAATAATCAGAGATTTTGTTGTCGGCAACCATATCAAAACCATTCAAAATAACACCTTCAACCCTATTTACCTATTAAATAGCAAAACACTTTTGGTCATTGATAGTTTAGGCGTCTATAATATTAAATCATTCGAACCAGATTATGTATTGTTAAGACAATCACCACAACTAAATTTGAATAGGTTGATAGATTCCATAAAACCAAAATACATTATTGCAGATGGTAGCAACTATAAATCGTATCTAGAACATTGGGAAGCTATTTGCCAAAAAAGAAAGCTCCCATTTCATCAAACTAGTAAAAAGGGAGCTTTTATTATTAATTATTAGACTTATTGGCTAACAACAAATTGAGGTGTAAATGCTTTGTAATATGCATTGAATTTGTCTTGGGTATCAATGCTTTTATGGTCATCTTGTTTAAACATTTTTAAGTATAGTTCCAATTGTGGCGGGGTTTGATAACCTCGAATTGGCGCTATAACATTCCCTTTTTCATCAAAAAAAACGATTGTTGGATAGGCGCTAATTTGAAGATAACTTGCTAATTGGTGCGCCGAATTACGCGTATTAGCCCTAGAAGCATCATAACTAGGGTTTTTAAAGGTGTTCCCATTAAAATTAATTATATCATTTCCTTCACCATTAAACTTAACTGCATAATAGTTTTTATTTACATAGTTTGCCACATCTTTATTTTGAAACGTGTTTTTATCCAACATCTTGCATGGACCACACCAATTGGTATAAACATCCATCATGATTTTTTTTGGATTTGTCTTTTGAAGTGCTACCGCTTCTTGAAGCGACATCCATTTTATTTCTTGTGCAAAGCCTTTAACTGACATTAAAATAGTTAAAAGGCATATGTATTTTATACTTTTCATAATGATCCTGATTACAAAATTTGTTCCAAAATTACAAAAAAAGCCCTATTATAGGGGTTTTTGATTTTATTTTAACTATTTTTTCGATTAACGGATACCATGCATGAGTTTTTTTATGATTGGATACATTAATGCTGAAAATATACCCAGACCCACAGCAACAGTCGTTAATAGCCAAAAGAAATAACTCAATCCTTCTGTTTGTGCAATACTCTCGGAAGCTTCACCAAAAACGCCAGCTAATTTCATTCCTATAGCAACAGCCAAATACCAAATACCAAACATCATAGCAATCATTCTTCCAGGAACTAATTTACTAACATAAGACAAAGCTACTGGAGATATGCATAATTCCCCTAAAGTATGGAAAAAGTAAACCAATATTAACCATATCATACTTACTGAAGCCATTTTTGCGCCAACAGTAATCGAAGATGCACCAATTGCAACACAAGCCATACCCAACCCCAATAAAAACATACCAATAGCATATTTCATATTAGCATTTGGATTATACTTACTTTCCCACCATTTAGAGAATAAAGGGGCGAATATAATAATGAAAAGTGAATTTAAAACGCCGAACCAAGATGCTGGTACCTCGGCAATATCTTTCATAAATTCAGCATAAAGCATCCATATGGCAATGGCCCAAATAATAATAAAACTAATTGACAAGATAATATTAGAAATGGCATATTTGGCAAATGTTCTCTTAAATAGCAGTCCAAGAACATAAGTTATAATTCCTAACGGAACAATGGTCATTAAAGAATTTATCACCTTAAAAGTTACGGCTGAACTACCTTCAAGTACCCTTTGAGTATAATCTCGAGCAAAAATGGTTAGAGAACTAGGTGACTGCTCAAAAATAGCCCAAAAGAAAATTGTGATAAACGCAAAAAACATAACTGCTAGCATTCTATCTCTTGTTATTTTATCATATTTAGGTAACCTAATAATCAATAATAGAATAAATAACAGTAATGCCAACAAAATAATGATTGTAGAACCGTCTAATCCAAATGCACTAAAATCGAACAGATTATAATCTCCCCCTGAAATTTTAGAAACTGGATCATTCAATATCCAAGCCAATCCACATACGGCTGCTAAAATAATGATGGTCAATTGCAAATTTGTAAATGGATTTAGTTTTGGTTCTCCTTCTTCTAATTCCAAAGCTACATTTTTATCTCTTTTAAGCGGTTTTAATCCAATATTTCCAAAAATATCCTGTGCCATCCAAAATTGTGCTAGACCAAAAAACATAAAAATACCTGCTAAACCAAAGCCCCAACTCCAACCAACTTTTTCACCTAAATAGCCGCAAAGCAAAATACCTAAGAAAGCGCCTGCATTAACACCCATATAAAATATAGTGTATGCTCCATCCTTTTTTTCTGGCCTATGCTTGTACATTTCAGAAATAATAGATGTCATATTTGGTTTAAAAAACCCACTACCAAAAACCAAAAGTGTTAGACCTAAATAAATAAAAAATGGGGTCTCTAATGCCATGGAAGCATGTCCCAAAGTCATCAACAAAGCCCCAACTACAACAGCCCATCTAAATCCTATAATTTTATCAGCGAAGTATCCTCCTAGTAAGGTTGATAAATAAACCAAAGATGTATAAGTCCCAAAAATCGCGAAAGCATGTTCTCTAGGCCAACCCCAACCTCCATCAAGTAAAGAGGCCGTAAAAAACATAACTAACAATGATCGCATTCCGTAATAAGAAAAACGCTCCCACATTTCGGTAAAAAACAAAACGAATAATCCTGCGGGATGCCCTAAAACCGTACTTTTAAAATATTGATCTGTTGTATTTTCAATCATGTTGTTTGGTTTAAATTTTAAAAATTAATTGTCTGTTAATTCAAAGCCTTCAGCTTGGTTAGCATGCATGATGCGTTCATTATCTTCCGCGCCATGTGTCAATCGTTTAAGTGGTTTTAAAATCAAGATAAATAAGGTACCTATTATAATGGTAAATATAAATATCCCAACAAACACAGCGTATTCGCCAAAATCAGAGGCTGATTCACCAATCATTCCTGCTACTTTATTCCCTAAACCAGAAGCAGCAAAATAAACGCCCATCATTAATGAGGCATATTTTACAGGTGCCAATTTAGTTATAAACGATAGGGCGACTGGAGAAAGACACAATTCTCCTATAGTATGGAAGAAATAGGCAAGCACTAACCAAATCATACTAGACGACCCTGATCTTTCAAATTCCATGGCAGCAAATACCATGAATAAAAATCCAAAACCCATAATAATAATCCCTAATGCCATTTTGAATAATGACGAAGCTTCCTTTCCTTTTAGTTTACGTCTTGCCCAAATACTAGCTACCAGGGTTGCAAATAAAATGATAAAGCCCGCATTCAAACTTTGAAACATGACGGTTGGCACTTCCCAACCCAAGAGCATTCTATTTGTTTTGGTATCCGTATATAAATTCATGAGTCCACCGGCTTGTTCAAACGCTCCCCAAAATATAATGACCATAATAAATGATAACAGCAACACCATAAACCTATCCTTATAAACTTGGGTGTCCAATTCTTTATAAATCATCATTAAAAGTGATGCTATGGCTGTTAAAAAAATGAATAACAAGCCGTAACCCCAATCCATTTTGTACCATCCATAGACGGATAATACCAATAAAATTGCTGCTATTAGTAACTGCTTTGGAGAATTGAATAATTTAGAATATAACTTACCATAAGAAACATCGTCAATATCGTTTTTAGTGGAAACAAAATCACCCACGCTTGTTAGGTATTTTTGTCCAGCTATATAATTAATTAGTCCTAAAACCATTACGACACCAGCAAGCCCAAAACCAGCATGCCATCCCCATTTTGCGACAACGACACCTACTATCATCGTCGCTAAAAAAGACCCCAAATTAATGCCTATGTAGAAAATACTAAACCCCTTATCTCTTCTTATATCTCCCTCTTTATACAATCCACCAACCATGGTAGAAATATTAGGTTTTAATAAGGCTACTCCTAAAATAACTAAACCTAAACCCGTATAAAAGGCCCAAATGTCAGTTAGGACGAGTACGCCATGTCCAATGCACAAAGTAATAGCACCAACCAATACCGCTTTTTTCTGACCAATTAATTTATCCGCAATCATACCACCAGGAATAGCCATGACATACACTAGCATGGTGTACCACCCATAAAGTGCCAATGCTTCTTGGTTTGTCCAGCCTAAACCTGCACCTCTATCATCGTCACCAAGTGTTGATGTTGTCATGTACAAAACCAACAAGGCTCGCATACCATAATATGAAAAACGTTCCCACATTTCCGTTAAAAACAAAATATAGAGTCCTACTGGTTGTCCAAAAAGTTCTTTTTGATGTGGTTTAAGTATGGTTTCTGTCATAAAATAGTTCTGATAAATTATGAGTAATCACTCGTAATACTATGGAATATACATTTTTAACATTAGAATAATCTCGCCAATTTCAAATAATCGTTGATGTATTATTAAAAGTTTCCAAGTTTACTAAAAATTATGCAAAAAAAGACATTTTTACGAGACAAATAAGTCTTCAAAAACAAGATATTCCAATTTCATGTCAAGAATAGTATCTTTGTTCTGTAATAATGCTACTATGGGCAAAACTATTTCTGGTTTTTCTAAACTTTCCAAATCCAAAAAAATAGACTGGATTGTTGACACTTATTTATCAAACTCGAAGGATGCTGAACATATTTTAAAACAATATTGGAACGCTGACAACAAATTGCAACAGCTTCATGATGAGTTTATTGAAAACACCATATCCAACTATTATCTACCATTTGGTGTCGCTCCTAATTTTTTAATTAATGATAAGATGTACACCATTCCTATGGCTATTGAAGAAAGTTCGGTTGTGGCAGCAGCCAGTAAAACTGCTAAATTTTGGATGGATAGAGGTGGTTTTAAAGCAGAGGTCATTTCTACTACTAAAATTGGTCAGGTTCATTTTATGTATCATGGCAGAACAGATGTATTAAAAGCGTTTTTTATCACCATAAAATCGAAACTTATTGAAGACTGTAAGTCCATTACCAAAAATATGGAGTTACGTGGTGGTGGTATTATTGATATTGAATTACGTGACAAAACAACCGACATTAAAGATTATTACCAAATCCATGCTTCCTTTGAAACATTGGATGCCATGGGTGCTAATTTTATCAATTCATGTTTAGAGCAATTTGCCAAAACCGTGAAACGTCAAGCGTTAATATTTGATGGTTTCTCTGAAAAAGAAAAACATATGGACATTGTGATGAGTATTTTATCCAATTATGTTCCAGATTGTTTAGTGCGTGCAGAAGTAAGCTGTAAAGTTGAAGATTTAAGTGATAATGATGCTTTTTCGGGAGAAGCATTTGCCAACAGATTTCTTCAAGCTATAAAAATTGCTGAAGTAGAACCCTATCGTGCCGTAACCCATAATAAGGGCATCATGAATGGTATTGATGCGGTTGTTTTAGCAACTGGAAACGATTTTAGGGCTGTTGAAGCTGGCGTTCATGCTTATGCTTCAAGAAACGGCAGTTATAGCAGTTTAACACATGCCAAAATTGAGGACGGTATCTTCACTTTTTGGTTGGAAATTCCGTTAGCGTTAGGTACGGTTGGTGGCCTTACCGGATTGCATCCTTTGGTGAAATTGGCCTTGGAAATGCTAGGCAATCCAACCGCTAAGGAACTTATGGAAATAGTAGCCGTGGCCGGATTGGCGCAAAATTTTGCCGCGTTACGTTCACTTACCACTACGGGTATTCAGCAAGGACATATGAAAATGCATTTAATGAATATCCTAAATCAATTTAATGCCAATGATGCCGAAAAAGTTATTTTGATTGAACATTTTAAAACAAACACAGTTAGTTTTAGTGCTGTTTCTGAGACTTTAGCAACACTAAGGATGCGTATAGATGACTAATTTTCAATATGAAAAATGACCTTTACTACAGTAATGGAAAACTTTTAATCTCGGGCGAATATCTTGTGCTTGATGGTGCTATATCATTAGCGATTCCGACTAAATATGGACAATCTTTAATAGTTGAAATTATAGATGACCGAAAAATTATTTGGAACAGTTTTGATGAACAAAATCATGTTTGGTTTGAACGTGAGTTCGAATTACATGCCGATGAGATGCTGAAACCAGTTCAGCATGACAATATAGCCCATAAAATTGTTCAAATTTTAAATACTGCCAAAGTATTAAATCCGGCATTTTTAAAATCTACCAATGGTTTTAAAATTTCAACAATCTTAACTTTCCCAAGAAATTGGGGACTGGGCACCTCATCTACATTAATAAATAATATAGCTCAGTGGGCACATGTAGATGCTTATATGCTCTTAGAAAAAACGTTTGGCGGCAGTGGTTACGATATTGCTTGCGCACAACATAACCATCCTATTTGTTATCAGTTGGAAAATGGCAACCCAATGGTGGAAAAAGTTGAATTCAACCCTTCATTTAAAGAACATCTTTATTTTGTGTACTTGAATAAAAAACAAAACAGCAGAGATGGGATTTCAAAATATAAAGAAAACAGGGGAAATATAAAGGCTTCCATTATTGATATTAATAATATAACAACTCATATGGTTTCTTGTAAATCGTTAGAGGATTTTGATAGTTTGATTCTACAACACGAACTTATGATTTCAAACATTATAAAACAACAACCCGTAAAAACCATTTTATTTCATGATTTTAACGGACAAATAAAAAGCCTTGGTGCTTGGGGAGGCGATTTTGTAATGGCGACATCTAAAACTAATCCAACAGCCTATTTTAAGGCCAAAGGATTTGAAATTGTTATCCCTTACATTGATATGGTACTAAAAAATAACCCATAAAAAAAGCCCCAATTATGAGGCTCATTTTATATATGTTTGGCATTCTATTGAATTTGCGTTTTAGCTCTATTATCCTCAATATCTGCTGATTCTTTTAAGGCATCATATAATTTTGAAGACACCACATTTACTTTTGCTTGCTCCACTCTATTAGCGGCCGCTTGGTAAGTATCCAACTTAACGGCTGGTTCCGCTTTAGTGACTTGAACCATATAAACACCAAAAGCTCCATCAATTAATTTAGATGTTTGACCTTCTTTTAAACCAAATGCGGCACCTACAACCAATGGCTCTCTTCCTGCTCCAGAAATAGTTGGGTTCTTCATATTGATGGCAGATGCGGTTCTTACCGTGGTGTTCTCAGCAGTTGCTAAAGCCTCTAAATTAGTTGCCTTTACTCTATTTCTAATAAGTTCGGCTTTTTTCTCTCTCCTTATAATTGGTAAAACGGTAGCGGTAGCCTCCTCCACACTCATGAGTCCTGCTTCATGTTTTGCAACTAATTGTGTAATAGCATAACCATTGGGGATACTAAATCTTTTAACGTCTCCTACTTTAGCTTCATCACTAAAAGCCCAGCGTACTATAGGTCGTTGGCTCCCTATTCCAGGAATATTTTCATCTAAAACTTTAATACCATTTACTGGACGCACGGTATATTTACTCTCTGATGCTACAGCGTCAAAATCTTTACTGCCAATAGCAATTTCGAAATTTGATGCGTTTCTAAATACGCTATCTATGGTTTCTTCTGAAGGCTCTATCTTTTTGGAAATTGTCGCCACTTGAACTACTTTACTTTGCCCTTTTTGACCTAAAACTTCAATAATATGAAAACCAAAAGCTGTTTTAACAACTCCTAAGTCTCCTGTTTTTCCCTCAAACTCAAAGGCATTAAATTCCGTAACCATGGTGTTATAGGGATGCCAATCGTACTCACCTCCATTTTCAATACTTCCAGTATCGGATGAATAATCATTAACAAATTCAGGGAATTTAGAACGATCTTTTTTAACAACAACCAATAAGCTATCTGCAAGAATCTTAGCTTGTTCTTCGGTTCTTGTAACACCTGCATCTGCGCTTGCAGAACCTAAAAAGGGAATTAATATGTGTCTAACTTTTGCAGAATCCGGAACTTGTTTAACTGCTATTAATTTAGATATTTTAAAATTGCCATTATCTTTATAAGGGCCGTAAATTTGTCCAACACTTAGATTAAAAATACTATCTGCTGCTACCGTTGGTAATGACGATTTATACAGAAAACGATCATCAAATTTAATATCGGAATTAGCATTTACATAGTCTTCATTGTCTGTTGTATTCAAAAATCCTGTTACGGTTTCACTGGCTTTAAGTCCTTCATTGTATACCTCTCTGTCGTTTAACAAGGCTTTAAGTTCTTCTTTAATAACATTTTCGTCCTCAACACTAGCTTCTTCTTTAAACTCGACATATTTAATATCTGTTGAAGCTTCCACTTCGTATTGTTTTTCATGTTTTTTTATGTAATCTGAAATATCTGATTTTGAAACAACAACAGTACTATCAGCAATTGACGAATAAGGAACTTGAACATATTTTACATCTACTTTATTGCCTTCTAATTTATGTTCTAATTCGCCTTCAGCCAGTGTGCCTGTTAAACCAGCTTTAACCATATTAAAATAGTTTTGCTGCAAGGCGCTAGACGCTAAAGTCTTTTCATAGTTAACCCAACTTAGAAAACCTTCGGGCGATGTTTCTTTTAAATTGGCTATATATTCGTTTAATTTATTCTCGTCAAATAACCCTGCTTGGTTTAAAAACTCAGGACTGCTTCCTAAAGCTGTTCTTAAAACATCACGCATTTGGTCTTTTTCAACGGTCATTCCCAATTTTTCAAATTGAGTTTCCATAATGGCTTTTCTCACTTCTTGATCCCAAATACTATTTATCACTTGGTTATTGGTTGCACTTGCTCCAGCTTGTCTTTGGGCAGCCTCTACTTTTTGTAAAAAATCATCTCTCGTGATATCTTTACCATTTACAACCCCAATTGTGTTTTGTGATTTCGCTGAAGGTGTACCTATATTTCTAATAACACCGTCTAAAACAAACGCAAATAATGCTAATGCTATAATAATTATTAAGAAAAGTGAACGTTGTCTAATTTTATTTAAAACTGCCATCTGTCATTTAAATTTTTATAAAATCCTTTTTGGGGATTAACTTGTTAAAATCAATTAAAATTGAAAATATAGAAATGTTTTATTATTTCTATATTAATGAAAAAATATAGTGCGCGAAAATACTATTTTCTATTTAATAATAAAAGCAGAAAGACGCATTAATTATGTAATGTTTTTGGAAATCAATCTTCTTCCAAAATTTTAAGTTCTACCAAATCTATTTTAGTGTTAGATGCTTGTAAAATTGTAAACTGAAACACGTCGTTTATAATGATTATCTCACCTTGCAGAGGTATCTCTTCTGTCTCATTAACGATCAATCCGCCAATGGTATCATAATTTTCACTTTCAGGCAAATCGATTTTATAGGTTTCATTTACATAATCTACTTCCAAACGGGCTGAAAACTTATATAAATCAGTCTCCATTTTTTCTTCAATCAAGTCAATGCTATCGTGTTCATCTTCAATTTCACCAAATAATTCTTCCACAATATCTTCCACGGTCATAATCCCCGAAGTCCCTCCGTATTCATCTAAAACCACAGCAATACTTTTGTGCTTTTTTATTAAAATATTAAGCACTCCGTGAATAAAAACCGTACCTGGTACAAACTCTACAGGATGCAATACCGATTTTATGGTTTTTGGTTTTTTAAACAATTCAAAAGAATGCACATATCCTAAAATGTCATCAATGTTGTCTTTATAAACCAATATTTTTGTACAACCCGTTTCAGTAAAAAGGGCATTTAGTATTTGGATGCTTTCATTAACTTCTACAGCAATTATTTCGGTTCTGGGCACCATAACGTCTCTTGCTTTTAACTCGGAGAACTCTAAGGCATTTTGAAATATTTGAATTTCGGTATCCATCTCTTCATGTTCTTCAACAGACTCCATTTGCTCGCTTATATAATTGCCCAATTCTACTTTTGTAAATGCCAATTGTATTTGATCGCCCTCTGTTTTAAATAAATGCTTTAAAACAAAATCGGATATCCATATAACAAAATCTGATAAAAACGTGAATAATATATAGAAAATATAAGCAGGGACAGCTAATATTTTGAGTAACGAATTTGAATAAATTTGAAAAAATACTTTGGGCAAAAATTCAGAGGTAATTAAAATAAGCAAGGTTGATAAAACAGTTTGCGTTAATAAACTTAAATCGTTTAACATATAATTTAAAAACCCAGACGATGTTGGCAATATGGAGTGAAACCAACTCACTAGCAAATCGCCCATAAAAAACCCATAAATAACCAACGCTATATTATTACCAATAAGCATGGTGGTAATATATTTTGAAGGTTTTGCAGTAAGTTTGGTTAATATTTTAGCCAGAATACCTTCCTGCTTTTTTTCAATTTCTATATGGATTTTATTTGAAGATATATAGGCAATCTCCATGCCCGAAAAAAAAGCGGAAAGAATTAATGTGATAATGATAATTAAAACATAAACACTCATTTATTTTGAATCGTTTTTATTATCATATTTTTTATTGAATCGTCTTCTGAAGAAAAATATAAAAACTGCTAATCCCGCCAAGGCTAACGAGACATAAGATTTATTATGGCCCCAATTAATAATCGCGTCATATAAAAAAAGCCCAGCAAAAACTAAATAGGCATATTGAAAAAACTTGGTAAATTGCATATATGATTTTTTTTTGTAGCGTAAAGATAAGGAAAAAAGTATGTTCTAGGCGGCGTTAGTGTAATCTACAATTATTCATCAACAGTAATAAGACCATCTACTTCTAGAACTTCGGCATTGGTGAATTTAGAATTAGAATCGAATCCTTTACCATTTATTTTATCAAATCCCATTCTAAAAATTACAGGTTTATTGGTAAAGAGCCATTCCTTATTTTGGTCGTAATACAATTGTTCTGCAAACAAGGTGTCTTTTTTATAGGTTGACAGTTTTACGTTACCTTGCAAATCTAAAAGATCTGTCTTCGAATATGAAATAGCGTAATCAGCCACCACAACACTTTTATTGTTGTCTTCATCAAAAACCTCCAAATAAATGCCTTCTGGGAACTCTGTAAAGGGAAAATCCCTATTGCCATAGTCTAGCATTTTAGAACTAATAAGAATGGCCTTTACCCTACCAGAATCGGTATATTTTAAATTAATGGTATCTGCAACACCAATGGGCTCATTTTCTGAAATACCAATTTTTTGGACTTCTTTAAAGTTGTCTTTACATGAAAAAAACATAGTCACAGTAATTACTGTGACTATGTTTAGAATAGTATGTTTTTTAAAAAAAATCATTTTAGTTTTGGCACTGTAACAGAAGCCCCAATCCAACAACCTATATTAATGGTTTGACCGTCATTACCAGCACTAAATATATCTTGATTAGAAGGAGCTCTACCCATATAACTTTCTACATATTTTGCACCTGCACTACCAGCTTTTCTAGCTTCTTCTGCTGCTAACCAATACACAGCCCTCTTATTAAATTGAGTATCACCACAATCATTAGCACTTGCTGCATACATAGCGGCAATCAATAAATAAGGATTCACGTTTGAAGGGTTAAATTTTAAAGCATTTCTATAATACCCTCTTGCTTGTGCATATCTACCTTTAGCTTTAAGTTTTGAACCAATTAAGCTATATAATTTGGCTTTTTCAAAATTATCTGTTTGTAAACTAATGGCTTGCTCATAAAATTCAATGGCCTCATTAGGTTTATTCTCCTTATCTTTTAATATCCCCAAGAAATAAGCGGATCTAGCCGATGGACTCAAATCATGGTAGGCATTAACAATTGAAAAGTATAAAGGACTATCAGTACATTCTTTTTCAGACATTTTACCAGCTGCTCTTTGTAACCAAAGTGCATTTGCCTTATTTTGTTCAAAGCCTTTTTCATATAAAGGAACTAAATTTTCACAATTGGCTCTTTCTCCTAATATACCATCAATACTACCAGAAATTAATTCATAATTAGCTAAGCTACCTTGATAGAAATTTTTAAACTGTTCTTCTCTACTGGTCAATGCCGTACCTGCTGTTTCTTTTTCAATAAGAACATTTAAATTTTCAGAAAAGTTTTTAACTTCTTCTTCAATTTTTTCTACAATATCATCGTATTTATTAAATAGGTCTTCAGCTGGTTTAGTACCTGCATCATATAAAACTACCATTAACGAAAAATATGTATATAAACTTTTTGGATCGGTAAATGTTGCTTTATCTGCATTGTAAGCTGCATCAAAACAGTCATATAATTCTTGGTCTGTTTTATTTAAAACATCCTTGTGATCATACATTAACTGACATCCTTTAGCAGCCCAGAGTCCTTTAGGTGTATGGCTAGCAAAATGCTCAGCTCTCTCATCATAAAGTTTTACAAGGTCATTTAAAAAAGCTACCTTTTCGGCTCCTGCAGAATTATCAATTTTATGCTTAAGAATATCTTCCCCATACACAAAAGTGGCTCTATTATATTTAGGGTTTCTTTGTCTTAACTCCATAAATGGTTTATATGCTGCATCATAATTCTTTGCTTTAGCATTGTCTGCCATCATAGACAAAGCCAGCATATCTTCTTCATTCTGCTGAGAGAAACCAATATTTAACCCTAAAAAGAGCAGTGTGAATAATAATGTAATGTTCTGTTTCATGATATTAAATTTATACGATATTATTGTTAGTTGTATTTACTTTTTTCAAACCATCTATCGTTCAAAGATAAACTTATTTGAAAATTTATAAAATTCTCTTGTATTAAATTGCTGTTAGTTGTACCACGCTTACCAATTTCAAAACCTAAGTTAGCATTAGAGAACATAGTTCCTACTGGTATGCCTACTCCAAAAGATATGCCAAACTCATTAATTGATTCGTTATTTATATTTAAACCTGTTTTTTCATAATGCAAACCGCCTCTGTAAACCAATCGCTTAAAATAACTTGACATGGAAGTTTCAAAAGAATCATAATCTGGTATGTAAAACCCTCCTAAAGAATAAGAGAAGCTATCTTCGTAAGTTGTACCGCTATTACTATATAATGCATTATAAAAATCACTTGTATTTTGCGAAGCAAATTCTGCCCCTACAAACCATTTTCTAACTTCTCCAATACCAAAGCCTAACGAGAACTTAGATGGCAGCACTAAGTCTGTTTGCTTAAGACCAATGGCATCTAAATCAAAATCTATTGTGTTATTTACAGATTCTAACCCTGTTGACGATACTGTAATTGTTGAAAAAGACCTATCATTATTTGAAGTTAAATTACTTTCTGGGGTATAAGTTATTCCAGTAACCAACTCTAATTTTTTATTTAACATCGTTTTATAGGAAAGCCCTAAATTAATATTCAAGCCACTTAAATCTGATCTATTATTCTCACGGGATTGAATAAGCACCGGAACTCCATCATCATCATAAAGAAACTCAATAGCACTATTTTGAATAGTACCAAAGTTATAATGGGCATCAATACCCACACTCAGTCCTTTTTTTATTTGATACCCTAACCCAAAAAACACTTTATTTAAACCACCCTGTCCGTTAAATCTATTTGAAATATCGCCATTATTATTTAAAGTTTCTAATCTGTAACCAACAGAAGTATATGGCAAAAGCCCAAAGCCTACCCCAAATTTCTTCATAGGAAGCGATATGGCAATATAATCAAACGATGTACTTGATGAATTATCGCTACTGCTACTGCCCTTTAATCCAACACTGGAATGGCTTCCTCCTACTGAAAATTTAACCGGTCTACTTTCATTATTATAATAAAATAAATTATCTGTCGCATAAGATGCCGGGTTTCTTAAGTTTACATGAATACTATCTGTATAAATACTTAGACCGCCCATACTTCGGTTTTCTACTGTACCTTTAAACTTTAAACTTCCAATTCCATAAAACGAATAAGGTGATGCCGTACCGCGCTGTTGCGCATAAGATTGAAATGTTGAAACCGCAATAAAAACCAATACCAGTTTTTTAATCATTAGTTTGAATTAAATTGTAAAATATAGTTCAGTCCCTCCAAAAGAAAATTGGAGTTGGCAAATATGCTACTTTTTAATTGTTTAGACAAGAAATTAGCATCACCACCTGTTAAAATAATTGTTAAATCTGAATATTTTTGTTGGTATGTTTCAATATTACCGTCAATTTCCTTTAAAACACCATTAATAACTCCTGAATGTATTGAACTATTTGTGGAGTTTCCAATAATGTTTTCGGGTATTTCTTTCTCTAACAACGGTAAATTTGCCGTTAAATTATGCAACGATTTATAACGCATAGAAATTCCTGGAGAAATGGCCCCTCCTAAATAGTCATTATTAGCGGTCACAAAATCGTAAGTTATACACGTACCGGCATCAATAATAAGCACATTATTATTAGGAAAATGCTTCATTGAAGCCGAAACCAGAGCTATTCTATCTAAACCCAAAGTGTTTGGTGTTTCGTATAGATTTACAAAAGGGACAGTGGTTTTGGAATTTAACTCAATTAAATCAAAGTTTTTCTTTAAGTAAGCAAGGTCTTTTTCTTTTAATTTCCCTACTGAAGATATTATGGCCTTTTCTATATTGTTATACTCTTTCCTTAAAATATCTATATGTTTTACAATAACATCTGGTTTAATATTTTTTTTAACTACCAACTCATTTCCTTGAAATACAGCTAGTTTCACAAAAGAATTACCAATATCAATTATTAAATTCATCTTTAAAAGTAAAGTCGTAAAAATACAAAACGATTAAACAATAATTATCGTTAATTAAAATATAATTCAACTAGAAAATGGTGCCTGGCAAACAAATAACGACCGATAATTAAATACGAAACCATTTTTTACAAATTTTCCTTTGGGAATAATAAAAATGAATATATATTTGCATCCGCTTTGGCGAGGTACCTTAGCTCATCCCGATAGCTATCGGGAGGTAGAGCAAAGTATTTACAAAAACGCTTAAGTTGAATGGTACCTTAGCTCAGTTGGTAGAGCAAAGGACTGAAAATCCTTGTGTCCCTGGTTCGATTCCTGGAGGTACCACAAAAAATCCCGAAACTTAATTGTTACGGGATTTTTTTTATAAGGAAACTTCTAGTATCCGTGATTTCATTTCCGCTTTAAGCTTAACATAATCAATCGCTGCTGGCAATAAAATAGTTTCCCCCTTATTTAAATTGAAAGTCACATTAGCGTATTCTAAAACAGCATTGCCTTCCACACACATATATATAACGAAAGAATCTAAGTGTGAATAATCCATTTTCATCTCGCCCTCTATTTCAATAATATTGGTTTTAAAATAAGGGGAATGTACCAACTCACATGATGTGTTAATTTCAGCCGTGTAATTGGTTTTATAAGTATCATAAAAATTATAATCAATGGCATCTACAGCTAATGCGGTATGCAATTCTCTTTTTTCACCTGTTTTAGCTTCAACCCTATCATAATCATAAATTCTATAGGTAATGTTTGATGTTTGCTGAATTTCTGCCAACAACACACCAGCACCAATAGCATGAACGCGGCCTGTTGGAATATAAAACGCATCGCCTTTAGTTACTTTTTCGATATTCAAAATATCGGTCACCGTAGAGTTTTCAACATGCTTCACATAGTCTTCTTTTTCAACTTTCTTATTAAACCCTACAATTATTTCAGCGGCTTTATCGGCTTGCATAATGTACCACATTTCATTTTTTCCAAAAGAATTATGACGTTCCTTAGCTAATTCGTTACTTGGATGTACTTGAATGGACAAGGGTGTTTTGGCATCTAAGAATTTAATCAGCAACGGAAACTCTTTGCCAAATTCTTTATAAACTTTACTTCCAACAAAACGTTCTTTATAAGTTTCAATTAAATCCCTTAAGGTTTTACCTTCCAACACACCACAAGACACTCTTGTTTCATTAGCTTCAACATCCGAAATTTCCCAAGACTCTCCAATAAAATCTTCGTCATACTCTTTATTAAGAACCGTTTTTAACTTATCTCCTCCCCAAATGCGATACGTATAAATTGGTTGAAATTTTAAAGGGTATAACTGTGTAGCATCTAATAACATGACGGAAAATTTAATTCATTTATTTAAAACACAAAAATACCATAGACATAGGTTTAATCCTAATTAGATGACAAATAAAAACAATCTTTTATGTTAAGTTGTTTTCTTTTTTTCGACCTAAGCAATTAGATTTTTATCTTTAGAGCAAAAATATACATCATGCAAAAAACCTATTACGACCCGGCCGATTTAAAAAAATTTGGTAAAATATCTGAATGGAATGAAGAATTGGGCGCAAAATTCTTTGACTACTACGGAAAGGTATTTGAAGAAGGTGCACTTACCGAACGTGAGAAATCGTTGATTGCCTTAGCCGTATCCCATACCATTCAATGCCCATATTGTATTGATGCTTATACAGGCGATGGATTGCAACGAGGCATTACCAAAGAAGAAATGATGGAAGCCTTGCATGTTGCTGCTGCCATAAGAGGCGGCGCATCGTTGGTTCATGGTGTGCAAATGATGAATAAGGTGAATAAACTGGATATGTAATTAGGCTGAAAAAAATAATGACGGAAGACAAATGACGGAAGACAGAAGCTATAAAACTGTGAAACTTAGGTACTATGTGCCTTTGAAACTTTGAAGCTTTGAAGCTTTGCCACTTTGAAACCTTAAAATTTTTATGATTAAATCCCTACATAAACGCGAAAGCGAACTTGCCAATAGCAAGCGACAACTTGAAATTTTATCAAATGGTATTTTTCAAAAAGGAGCATTGCCTACATTTAAAGAACAACTTTCTAAAAGCAATCAATTTCCGGTAAAAGCAAAGAAACTTGAAATCCTTCAAATAAACGTTGGCTATATGTGCAACCAAACTTGTTCGCATTGCCATGTAGATGCAGGTCCAGACCGTAAGGAAATCATGACTCGCGAAACCATGCAACACATTTTAGAGATTATAAAGCAAACCTCTGCACATACTCTGGATTTAACTGGTGGTGCACCAGAAATGAACCCTAATTTTAGATGGTTTGTGCAAGAAGCCAGTAAAATTGGCATCAAGGATTTTATAGTGCGTTCCAATTTAACCATCATTACCGCCAATAAAAAATATCATGATTTGCCTGAATTTTTTAAAAAACATCATATTCACGTCGTGAGTTCTATGCCACATTGGACCAAAGGAAAAACCGATAAGCAACGTGGCAACGGTGCTTTTGATGCGTCTATTACAGCTTTAAAAATGTTAAACGCTATTGGTTACGGGATGCCAGACAGTAATTTAAGATTGGATTTGGTTTACAATCCTACAGGGGCGTTTTTGCCAGGGAATCAATCGTCATTGGAAAAAGATTTTAAAAAGGCTTTGAAAGAAGATTTTAATCTTCAATTTAACAAGCTGTTCGCTATCACGAATTTACCAGTCAGCCGTTTTTTAGATTATTTAATGGCTTCCGATAATTACGAAGATTATATGTACGCTTTGGTAGAAGCCTACAATCCAGCCGCCGTGGCAAACGTGATGTGCACCAATACGCTATCCGTAAGTTGGGATGGGTATTTATACGACTGCGATTTTAACCAAATGCTTGGATTACCAGTTAATAGCAAAGCAAAACATATTTCAGAATATAATGAAGACTTGTTAGAAGGACGAGACATTGTAGTTTCCCAACATTGTTATGGATGTACCGCTGGTGCTGGAAGTAGTTGCCAAGGTAGCGTAGCTTTATAGAAAGGAAGAATATGAGTATTTTAATTAATAATGATAATACTGACAATCCAGACATGGTTGACGATTTTCATTTTCCAACGTCTAAAAACGCATTAATAATCTTTATCAGAAATCCAGAACTTGGTAAATGTAAAACCCGGCTTGCCGAAACCATAGGCAACGAAGCCGCATTAAAAATATACAAACAGTTACTACTACATACGTCCGATGTTACCAAAAGTATTACGGCAGATAGATTTGTATTTTATTCTGAAGCCATTCAAAAAAACGATATTTGGGAAGATGCTATTTTTAGAAAAAAATTACAATCAGAAGGTGACTTAGGCGTGAAAATGGAGACTGCTTTTTTAGAACTATTTCAAATGGGTTACGAAAAAGCAATCATAATTGGTAGCGATTTATTCGATCTGAAACCACTTCATATCAATTCAGCATACCAAGCTTTAAATACCCATGAGGTTGTTATAGGCCCTGCCAAAGATGGCGGTTATTATTTATTGGGACTCTCTAAAATGAACGAATCTCTTTTTAAAAACAAACCATGGAGCACTTCTAATTTATTGGAAGAAACTTTAAATGAGTTAAGAGAAAACAATATCAAATTCACTACTTTAGAGACATTAAACGACATAGATACTTATGAGGATTTAATAGCTTAAAATGGTAACAAAAAATCAAAAAAATTAATGATTAAAGATATAGCAGAAACCGTAGACTACCTGCACGGCAAAGGTTTTGAAAACCCCGAAATTGGTATCATTCTAGGTACTGGCCTAGGGCAACTGGTTAATGAAATAGAAATATTAAAAGAAGCTAGTTATAATCACATTCCAAACTTTCCGACAGCAACCGTAGAATTCCATAAAGGCAAACTTATTTATGGTATTTTAGAAGGTAAAAAAGTCATCGTCATGCAAGGACGTTTTCATTTTTACGAGGGCTATTCGTTACAAGACGTGACATATCCCGTTCGCATTATGGAAAAATTAGGCATAAAAACCTTATTGGTTTCCAATGCCGCAGGTGCCATCAATCTTAATTTTAAAAAAGGTGAACTCATGCTTATTGAAGACCACATCAATCTTCAAGGAAACTCCCCTTTGGCTTTTAAAGGGGTAGAACATTTAGGCGAACGTTTTGCCGATATGAGCGCGCCGTATGATGCCGATATCAATTTGAAATTCAAATCAATCGCCAAAGCAAATGACATAAAATTGCACGAAGGTGTTTACGCCAGTGTGGTTGGTCCGCAATTGGAAACCCGCGCCGAATACCGCATGTTAAAAATTTTAGGCGCCGATGCCGTAGGCATGAGTACGGTACCAGAAATTATTGTTGCGAACCATTTAAAATTAAAAGTCGCCGCTGTTTCTGTTTTAACTGACGAATGCGATCCAGATAACCTGAAACCAGTGAATATTACTGAAATTATTGGCATGGCAGAAAAAGCAGAACCAGACATGATCACACTTTTTAAAGAACTTATTAAAACATTATAAATTTGGCGTGTGGGGAATGAAAATTTGTTCCTACTTAGTTAAAAATAGATTCCTGCCTTCGCAGGAAGTTATTATGGAAAAATATATTGATGTCATAAAAAATGCTTATTCTGGTTATTGGAATTACCTCAAGCATGAGCTGATTTCCATCAACCATTGGGACAACTATTTTTATGGTTTAATCATTATTTCATTAGTGGTTTGGATTCTTGAAATTTTCTTTCCTTGGCGAAAAAACCAAGCTGTTTTTAGAAAAGATTTTTGGTTGGACACCTTTTATATGTTCTTCAATTTCTTTTTACTTAATCTAATCGTCCTGATTGCACTTTCAAATACAGCTGAAGCTATTTTTAATGATATTTTAAACATTGTGGGATTATCCATGTCTAGTTTTCAATTGGTGGACTCAAACCATGTACCTCAATGGCTAGGCTTGTTTATCTTTTTTCTGGTAAACGATTTTGTACAATGGAACATACATCGTTTACTGCACCGAGTACCATTTTTATGGAACTTTCACAAAGTGCACCACAGCGTTAAAGAAATGGGGTTTGCCGCCCATTTGCGTTACCATTGGATGGAACCAGTTGTTTACAATTCGTTGCGCTATATTCCGCTAGCCATTATTGGCGGATTTAATGCGCAAGATGTAGCTATTGTCCATTTTTTTAATATCGCCATTGGACATTTGAATCATGCCAATTTGGGTTGGAATTATGGTGTTTTTAAATACATTTTTAATAACCCAAAAATGCATATTTGGCATCATGCCAAACAACTTCCAAAGCATGCCAAATATGGTATTAACTACGGACTCACTTTAAGTATTTGGGATTACCTTTTTAAAACCAGCCATGTCCCATACGATGGTCGTGATATTGAACTAGGTTTTGATGGCGATGAGGATTTCCCGAAAGATTTTATTAACCAGGAACTGTATCCACTTAATAAAAAGCATAGTCGCTAAATTTTATTTCGACCCATTTCGTTTGGGTACAATGTTTTTACAACATCACTTTGAAAAAAGGTTTTGGTATCGATATTCATGCCTGTAAGTTTTCCATAAAATGTAGCACCCGTATCTACATTCCAAACATTGGCAGCATGCATAGGTTCGTAAGAATTAAAATTGATGGTTGGGGTATGACCTATAAAAATTTCGCTATAATTTTTTAATCGATTTGGGTATAATTCTGAATGGACACCTATATTTTTATCCAGAGCCAAAGCCATTTCCCAAAGTGTTCGGTCAAAATAAAACGTCTCTCTAAAAACTTCTTTCTCTACACCATGCATGGATGTAAAACCAGCATGAATGAATAATCTATTTTTATCATCTATAAAATAAAGTGGCATATTTTGAAAAAATTGTAGGTGCTGTTCTTTGTCTTCTTTAGAAAAACCCATATAACTTTCCATGGTTTCTTTGCCACCGTGCATGTACCAAGTGGGATTAACGTCATCGGATTTTAACCATTCTTCGCACCAAACATCATGGTTTCCTTTAATAAAAATACAGTTTATCTTTTCTGAAAGCTCCATGACAAACTGAATCACTTGAGCCGATTCGCTCCATCCATCCACATAATCACCCAAAAAAATAAGGGTGTCTTCATCTTGTATTTCCAACTTATTCAATAGCTGAATCAATGCTTTTAATCCGCCATGAATATCACCAATAACAAACGTATTCATCTGTTTTAATTTAATGTTTTAATATGGTCAGATGCAATGCCTTTTGTATACTGTGGGTTGGTTTTTAAATTTGGCAATAGGCATTTCATAATCTATTTTTTGCAAAACTAAGAGATATCGTTGAGAATGATAAATTATGGGGTTAAGTTTATATTAAAAATGAGGGTTTATAAATTCAATATTTCGAATACCACTCTTTTAAAATAGCTTCAGTAGGTTTGTTTTGCGGTGTAAATTGCGAATCGTTTTCGCCTCCAGAACGTTCGTGGTTATGAAACCATTTCCAAACAAAGCCGCCTACAAACCATTCTTCATCCCAAAAGGTTTCCAATAATGCTTGAGTGGTATTGTTTTGGGCTTCAAAGTTTACTTGGTCCATATCCCTATCGCTTCGCCAAGGTTGTTTTCCAGCAAAATCGACACTTCTATAGCCATATTCAGTAAATAATATAGGCTTATTGTGTTTTTTCGAAAATGCGTGGATGGTATCTTTATGTTTTAACCAACCCAATTTACAATCTTCCAACTTGGGGGTTTTTAAATCACTCACCGGAAAATAAGCATCAATGCCAACATAATCCAATTCATTCCAAAAAGGCGTTCTATCATATTCGTTCCAATTGGCGGCATAGGTTAATTTTCCTTTGTACACTTTTTTTATATCCGTTATTAACCGTTTCCAATAATCGGGTCGGTGGTCAATAAAGCTTTCCAATTCGGTGCCAATACAAAAAATATCGGCTTTAACTTCCTCTGCTAACGCTGCATATTCTAAAATATAGCTGGAATATGAGTTCTCAAATTGCTCCCATGCTGCTTCATCATTCATTTTTATTTGTCCAGTAAACACGCCGCCGACCCACAGCTGGGGTTTCAGCATAATTTTTATACCTCGTGCCTTTAAACTTTTTATGTATTGTCTAACACCGTCTCTCCTTTCTCCATACCATTGCCTCTGCCTATTGTAATTAATCTCATGATGATCAACGCTCCTAACAAAACCAAAAGGCATGATAGACGCATAATTGGCATGAATATTCACCACGGGGTCTATATGTGTAGCATTAATAGTATCTCGGGATGACACAAAACTAACACCATTAATTTTTTGCGGTTTATCGGGAGCCATAGAGCAACCACTTAATAAAAAAATGGCAAACAGCCCAAAAAATGTTCTCATACCTAAAATTTAATGTTTAAATTTAAACAAAATCAATTTATAATATTAAGCTTTTAACAAACCCATCGACAAACCTTTCAACGAAACACATTTCATGGAGCATATTGTTATTATTGGTAATGGTATTTCGGGTGTGACTGCTGCCCGACATATTAGAAAACTTTCCAATAAAAAAATTACCATCATTTCTGCTGAATCTGATTATTTTTTTTCCAGAACAGCCTTGATGTATGTGTATATGGGACACATGAAATTCGAGCACACCAAACCTTATGAAGATTGGTTTTGGGAGAAAAACCGAATCGACCTTAAAAAAGGGTTTGTAGAAACCATTGACACAGACACTAAAACCCTTCATTTTTCTGATGGCGAAAAGCTTGATTATGACACATTGATTATTGCCACTGGCAGCAAACCTAACAAATTTGGATGGAAAGGACAAGATTTGAAAGGCGTACAAGGCTTATATAGCAAGCAAGATTTAGAAAACTTAGAATTATATGCCCCAAATAACAAAACCTGCAAACGGGCCGTGATTGTTGGTGGTGGTTTGATTGGTATTGAGTTGGCTGAAATGCTCAATTCCAGAAATATTCCAGTCACGTTTTTAGTCCGTGAATCCAGTTTTTGGAACGGTGTCTTACCTGATGGTGAAAGCGACATGATTAATAGACACATTAAAAACCATCATATCGATTTACGATTATCTTCTAATTTAAAAGAGATTATTTCTGATGAAAACGGCAAAGTAAAATCCATAATCATAGAAGAAACTAATGAAGAAATCAACTGTGATTTTGTTGGCTTAACGGCTGGGGTTTCACCAAATATCGATTTTATAAAACATTCTGACATAGAAACCAATGAAGGTGTTTTGGTAAATCGGTTTTTAGAAACCAATATCCCCAATGTGTATGCCATTGGCGATTGTGCCGAACAACGTGAAGCCATTGGAAACAGAAAATCCATTGAAGCCGTTTGGTACACAGGCCGTATGATGGGCGAAGTGTTGGCACAAACCATTTGTGGACATAAAATGACTTACAATCCCGGACACTGGTTTAATTCTGCTAAGTTTTTTGATATTGAATATCAAACCTATGGTTGGGTTCATGGCACCAAAGGAAAACCAGATTATGAAGCACATGTTCATTGGAAACATGATGACGACACCAAATGCATCACCATTGCTTTTAATAAAAATACGAATCAGTTTTTAGGCATTAATACCTTGGGAATACGTATGCGTCACGAGGTTTTTGATAGGTTGCTAACTGAAAAACGAGATATAGGTTATGTTATTAATCATTTATCTGAAGCTAATTTTGATCCAGAATTTTACAAACATTACGAGCAAGACATTCAAAATGCCTATAAAAACCAATTGCAGATTGTATGAGCAATAAACTTAATCAAAGCATGTCTTTAGCAAAACCAGATGCGCAAGACCTTTCAGCGAAACAAAAAATAGCATTAGCTATTGGTTTTACTGGCTGTTTCATTTTAGTGCTCGCACTTTTTAATACAGACTTTTCAAATAAAAGTTTGTTTTTAACGCTGTCCATCGCTTTAATTGCTGTTGGAACAATTATTTTTTCTAATGACGCTTACTTAAATACATCAAAAGGCATAAAAAATGACGGCATTTGGTTTAAATCTATATCATCAAAAGGTGTTGTAGGTTGGCTTATTGGGGTTTTACTAACTCTATTTTACATTGTACTTTACTTCTATCCAAAATATTTGGGCTTAACTTCCAATGGAGAAAGCAATACAGGTTTAATTGCTTTGTTCGACCCATTAAGCGACTTATTAAGTAGCAGACCAGCAAGCCAATGGTTTGTTTACGGAACGCTTTATACGGTTGCTATCCTGATTTTTGGCTACAAGTTTATGCTGAAATATCGTAATAATAGGCATGAAAAGTTGCGGACGATTTCCGTCATGTTTTTTCAATTGGCATTTGCCTTTTTGATTCCTGAATTGATGTATCGCTTAAATTCGGATTTGCCTTATTACGATTTAAAAAGTATCTGGCCTTTAAACTATTATAATTTTGAACGCTACCGAATCAATCAATTTATAGATGCTGGCGATGTTGGTTTGGGTTTATTAATTTTCGGCATTGCTTCTATTTTAATAATCACGCCGATACTAACCTACAAATATGGTAAACGCTGGTATTGCTCTTGGGTTTGTGGTTGTGGTGCATTGGCAGAAACCGCGGGCGATCCATATAGGCAATTAAGTGATAAGCGTCAAATCGCTTGGAAAATAGAGCGTTGGGTGGTACATAGCGTTTTGGTATTCGTGGTGTTGATGACCACTGCCGTTATATATACATATTTGGGAAATGATGCCAGTAAATATTGGTTAACCAGAAAGGTTTTTTTGTTATTAGTGAGTACGCTACTAAGCCTTGTTTTTATTTTAACAATGATTTTTAAACGAAAAGAATTGGGTAAAGATGCGCGTTATGGAGCGATAGGGTATTTCGTAATTATTATTACTCTGATTGGGTTGCATTATTTTAGTACGGATACCAAATTGTTTTTATTTAAATCTGAAACTTTAAGAACCACGTATGCGTTTTTAATCGGTTCTATTTTTTCCGGAGTTATTGGCACAGGTTTTTACCCCATTTTTGGAAGCAGGGTCTGGTGCCGATTTGGTTGCCCCATGGCTGCCATTCTTGGGTTTCAGCAACGCTTGTTCTCTAAATTTAGGATTACCACCAATGGCGGACAATGTATTTCTTGCGGAAATTGCTCTACCTACTGCGAAATGGGCATTGATGTGCGAGCCTATGCCCAAAAAGGCGAAAACATTGTACGTAGTAGTTGTGTGGGTTGTGGCATTTGTAGTGCGGTTTGCCCAAGAGGTGTTTTAAAATTAGAGAACGGTTCGATGAAAGGACGTATTAATCCAACCGAAATATTATTGGGCAATGATGTTAATTTAATGGATTTGGTAAATCAGAAATAACTAGATTTTAAAATTAAATCCTTCCAAAACTTTTTCATCATACTTTACCTTATCAAACGTATATAAATAAGCACCCTTTTTTGATGCGTTAGTATCTTTTTCATCCAGTCTAACCAATATCCCAAAGGAATTTATTTTATTAATAAAATTTCGTTTGTCTAATTTTTTATCAAGAATAGACTCATATAATTTCTGTAATTGACGCATCGTAAATTTTGGAGGTAGAAGTTCAAATCCAATTGGTTTACTTAACGCCCTTCGTTTTAATCGTGCAATCGCTTTTTCAACCATTTGATTATGATCAAAAATTAAATGAGGTGCTTTATCCAAGCTAAACCACTGAGCTGACGTATTAATTAGCTCCTTATCATGCATGGCGATATCAATTAGCGCATAATATGCTACCGATAAGGTTCGCTCAACCGGATCCCTATCTACTTTACTAAACGTATAAAGCTGTTCCATATAAATGGTACGTAAACCTGTAAGATGTTGTAATATCCGAATGGCAGCTTCATCTAAGTTCTCATCCTCTTTTAGAAAACCTCCCATTAAGGACCACTTGCCTAATTCAGGCTCAAAATCCCTTTTAATAAGTAAAATTTTTAACCCCGCTTTGTCAAAACCAAAAATAATACTATCAACAGCCAAAAGGATTTTGTCTGCATTACTATACCTATTTAACGCCATATATTATTTTGAACTAATTTAATAAAATTATTATAACAGGCAATTTAATAAAATTATTGTAAAGTGTTTTTTTTACACTCGTAAAATTTTATATTACATTTGTTGCTACTCTTTAAAAATGTTACAATGAAAAGTTATGTGATAGGATTAGATTACGGATCGGATTCCGTTCGTGCCGTACTGATTGACACTGAAAATGGAAATGAAATAGCCTCAGAAGTACAGTGGTACGCTCGTTGGAAAAAAGGTGCTTATTGCAAGGCATCCATAAATCAGTTTAGGCAACACCCATTAGACCATATTGAAGGGCTGGAAACAACCATCAAATCTATTGTGTCTAAAAGCAACATAGATGCAGAATTGATAAAAGCGATTTGCATTGATACAACAGGGTCTTCTCCTGTTCCTGTAACAGAAGATGGCACGCCGCTCGCTCTGGTTAAGGGTTTTGAAGAAAACCCAAATGCTATGATGGTTTTATGGAAAGACCATACAGCCATTAATGAAGCTAATGAAATTAATGAATTGGCTGCCAATTGGAGAGGTGAAGATTTCACAAAATACGAAGGTGGTATTTATTCATCTGAATGGTTTTGGGCAAAAATATTACATGTCATCCGTGACGATGAAGCCGTTAAAAATGCCGCTTTCACTTGGATGGAACATTGCGATTTAATGACTTATTTGCTGATTGACAACAAAGATCTAAAATCGTTTAAAAGAAGCAGATGTGCCGCCGGACATAAAGCCATGTGGCATGAAAGCTGGGGTGGTTTACCCGATGATGCCTTTTTGAATCAATTAGACCCTTATTTATCAAAACTTAAAAGAAACCTTTACACAAACACATATACATCCGATGAAGTTGCTGGTAATCTTAGCCAAGAATGGGCAGATACATTAGGTTTAACAACAAACACGGTTATTGCCGTAGGTACTTTTGATGCGCACTCTGGAGCCGTTGGTGCCAAAATAGATGAAAACACATTGGTTCGCGTTATGGGAACCTCAACCTGTGATATTATTGTGTCTCCTAAAGAAACTATTGGCACGAAAACCGTTCGTGGTATTTGTGGCCAAGTAGATGGTTCGGTCATTCCTGGATTAATAGGTTTGGAAGCTGGTCAATCCGCTTTTGGTGATGTATTGGCTTGGTTTAAAGATGTCCTCTATTGGCCTGTTGATAATTTGGTCTTATCATCAAACATATTAAGTCCGGAACAAAAAGAGGATTTAAAAGAAGAGATTGATGCGACCTTCATTAAAAAGTTGAGTGAGCAAGCCGCAGCCATTCCATTATCCGAAAGTATCCCCACCGCTTTAGATTGGATTAACGGTCGTAGAACCCCAGATGCCAATCAGGAACTAAAAGCCGCTATGTCCAATTTATCATTAGGCACAAGAGCACCTCATATTTTTAAAGCGTTAATAAATGCTATTTGTTTTGGTTCTAAAAAAATAGTGGATAGATTTGAAGAAGAAGGTGTAAAAATAGATACCGTTATTGGTATTGGTGGTGTTGCCAGAAAATCAACTTTCATCATGCAAACGTTAGCCAATGTTTTAAATAAACCCATTAAAGTTGCAGCATCAGATCAAGCACCAGCTTTGGGAGCTGCTATTTATGCAGCGGTAGCCGCAGGGATTTATCCTAATGTGATTGAGGCCAGCAAAAATATGGGAAGCGATTTTGAAGCAGAATATATTCCTGAAAGCGATAAAATTGAAGATTACAAATTGCTAATGGATTCTTACTCAGAATTATGCGCTTTTATTGAATCTGTAAAATAACATTAAAAATGAATTCAAAATATAAAGATTTAAAACAAGAATGCTACGAAGCCAACATGCAATTAGATGCATTAGGTTTGGTAGTATACACCTTTGGAAACGTCAGTGCCGTTGATAGAAAAAATGGCGTTTTCGCCATCAAACCTAGTGGTGTGCCTTACGAGGTTTTAAAAATAGAAGATATTGTTATTTTAGATTTTGATAATAATATCATTGAAGGCTCTATGAGGCCTTCATCGGATACTAAAACGCACTCCTACCTTTATAAACATTGGGAAGATATAGGCGGTATTGCTCATACACACGCCACCTATTCTTGCGCTTGGGCACAATCGCAATTGGATATTCCTATTTTCGGAACAACCCACGCCGACCATTTAACATCCGATATACCCTGTGCACCACCAATGAGCGACGTCCTTATTCAAGGAAATTACGAGCACAACACGGGCATTCAAATTCTAGATTGTTTTAAAAACAAAGGTCTTTCTTATCAAGAAGTTGAAATGATTCTTATAGGAAATCACGGCCCTTTTGCTTGGGGAAAAAATGCTGCTAAAGCCGTTTACAACAGTAAAGTATTGGAAGTCGTTGCAGAAATGGCTTATTTAACCAGACAAATAAATCCGAATGCTCCCCGACTTAAAGATTCATTAATCAAAAAACATTACGAACGTAAACATGGAAAAAATTCCTATTACGGTCAATAACTAACTATAACCCATAAGATTAAAATGATAGATATTTCAAAAAAAGAAATTTGGTTCGTCACAGGTAGCCAACATTTATACGGAGAAGAAACCTTAAAACAAGTTGCTTTAAATTCTCAAGAGATTGTTAAAGGTTTAAATGGATCTTCACATATTCCCGTAAATATTGTTTTTAAACCAACCGTAAAAACTCCAGATGAAATTACCAATATATGCCAAGAAGCTAATGCCGAAAAAAACTGTATCGGTTTAATTACCTGGATGCACACCTTTTCTCCTGCAAAAATGTGGATTGTTGGTTTAAATATTTTAAACAAACCTATTTGCCACTTACATACACAGTTTAATGCTGAAATTCCTTGGAGTACCATCGATATGGATTTTATGAATCTAAATCAATCTGCTCACGGCGATAGAGAATTTGGATACATCATGTCTAGAATGCGTAAAAAACGTAAAGTGGTTGTTGGCCATTGGCAAAGCGAACGCGTTCAGATAAAATTAGGCATTTGGTCTCGTGTAGTACTTGGTTGGGATGATTTACAGAACTTAAAAGTCGCTAGATTTGGAGACAACATGCGTCAAGTAGCTGTAACCGATGGTGATAAAGTAGACGCTCAAATTCGTTTTGGGATGTCTGTTAACGGTTATGATTCTTCAGATATTGTTAAACATATCGATAATGTATCAGAAAGCGATTTAAACACATTATTGGACGTTTACGAATCTTCATATGAATTAACGCCATCACTTAAAAAAGGTGGAGAAAAAAGACAATCTTTAGTAGAAGCAGCTAAAATTGAGTTAGGCTTACGTTCCTTTTTAGATGAAGGCGGTTTTAAAGCATTCACGGACACCTTTGAAAATTTAGGCGCATTAAAACAATTGCCAGGTATCGCTGCGCAACGTTTAATGGCCGATGGCTATGGTTTTGCTGGAGAAGGCGATTGGAAAACAGCTGCCATGGTTAGAGCTTTAAAAGTTATGAATTATGGTTTAGAAGGTGGTACCTCTTTCATGGAAGATTACACCTATCATTTCACTCCTGAAAAATCGTATGTACTAGGCTCGCACATGCTAGAAATTTGTCCGTCTATTACGGATGGAAAAACATCATGCGAAGTGCATCCGCTAGGTATTGGCGGTAAAGAAGATCCTGTGAGATTGGTATTTAACTCCCCCGCAGGCCAAGCTATTAATGTATCGTTAGTAGATATGGGCAATAGATTTAGATTGATTGTAAATGAAGTTGAAGCCGTAAAACCAATGGCAGATTTACCAAAACTTCCTGTTGCCAGAGTACTATGGGATGCTAAACCAAATTTAGAGGTAGCTGCAACAGCATGGATTTTAGCTGGTGGTGCGCACCATACCGTATACAGCCAAGCTATTACTACTGAATATATGGAAGATTTTGCCGATATTGCTGGTGTAGAATTACTTGTTATAGATAACAACACCTCAGTAAGGGAATTTAAAGATAAGATCAATGCCAATGAAGCCTATTACAATATGTTTCAGCATCGTTTATAATTGTTTAACTAAAACACCACAAACAAATGAACACATTAAAGCGTAGTTTTTATGTAGTAACCTTATTAAGTTTCGCCTTATTAAGTATTCAATGTAAAAATGAAAAAAAAACGGACACTAATATTATAACTGTCGAAGAAATGAAAAACCTTGTCACCATTACAAAAGAACCGTTTGGAACAACAACAGATAGCATCCCTGTAGATAAATACATTCTAAAAAATGAAAAAGGAATGGAGATAAGTATTATTACCTATGGCGGTATTATAACATCTTGGACAGCGCCTGATAAGAATGGCGAATACAAGGATATTGTTTTAGGTTTTGATAGTATACACAAATATCAAATGCCAGGAGTACCTTATTTTGGAGCTTTAATTGGTAGATTCGGTAACAGAATTGCAAAAGCTAAATTTTCATTGGACGGCACTGAATACACTTTAGCAACAAACGACGGACAAAATCATTTGCACGGTGGTGTTAAAGGATTTGACAAAGTAGTTTGGAATGCTTCTGAAACTGCAACAGACAGTACAGCGTCTTTAGTGCTAACATATTTAAGTAAAGACATGGAAGAAGGTTACCCAGGTAATTTACAAACTACTGTGACTTATACGCTTAATAATGATAATTCCTTAGAGGTTCTTTATGAAGCTACAACCGATAAGAAAACCATTGTAAATCTTACCCAACATTCATACTTCAATTTATCTGGTGATTTCACCAAACCTATTTTAGACCACGAGGTTACAATTAATGCAGATAAATTGGTTCCTGTAGATGCGACTTTAATTCCAACCGGAAAATTAACAGACGTGACCAATACACCTTTTGATTTTAGACAAGCCAAAACCATTGGAAAAGATATCGCCGTTAAAGACGAACAATTAAAAAGAGGTGGCGGATATGATCATTGTTGGGCACTTAATAACCAAAACGAAGGCATGAGATTGGCCGCGACAGCGTATCACCCAGAAAGCGGTCGATTAATGGAAATATTGACTGACGAACCAGGTATTCAACTTTATACCGGTAATTTCTTGGATGGTACATTACCAAGTAAACAAGGTGGAACCTATGCCCATAGAACAGGATTTTGTTTAGAAACCCAACATTATCCAGACTCACCAAACCAAAAAGATTTCCCATCGGTAGTTTTAAGTCCGGGAGAAAATTACGTCTCTAAAACATCTTTTAAATTTTCTGTAAAATAAAAAAGAATAAGGACGTATATTGTCGACCGCTTCAACTAATAAAATAAATTAAACAAATAAATTATGGGAATTATATCTTTTGTTGGCTTCACTCTGCTAGTAGCTATTATTGCATGGTGGTCTACTCGAAAAACTGATGAAAATTCATCAGATGGCTATTTTTTAGGAGGAAGAAGTTTAACAGGCCCTGTTATAGCTGGCTCTTTATTACTTACCAACTTATCTACTGAACAAATTGTGGGTATGAACGGTGTATCATTTAGAGATGGCCTACCAATTATGGCATATGAAGTTGTTGCTGCCATAGCCATGGTTTTTACAGCATTTGTACTATTACCCAAATACCTAAAAGTAGGTATTGCAACCATACCCCAATTTCTTGAAAAAAGATATGGTAAAACTACCAAAACCATTGTATCATTATTATTCTTATTAGGATATGCTATCTCTATGCTGCCAACTGTTTTATATTCTGGAGCGTTGGCTATAAATAGTATGTTTGATATTCCTGAAATGTTAGGAATGGAACCCATACCCGCGCTTTGGGTTACCGTTTGGTCCATTGGTATTGTTGGAGGTATCTATGCGATTTTTGGAGGATTAAAAGCCGTTGCCGTATCCGATTCTATAAATGCAGTAGGTTTAATTATAGGGGGCTCTTTAATTCCTATTTTTGGTTTAATGTATATTGGTGATGGAAATGTATTTACTGGATTAAACACGTTAACTACTGCTTTACCTGAAAAGTTTGATATTATTGGAGGCCCAGATTCTGACGTGCCTTTCTGGACACTGTTTACGGGTATGATTATTGTAAACTTTTATTATTGGGGAACCAATCAAGCCATTATTCAAAGAGCACTTGGAGCTAAAAATTTAAAAGAAGGCCAAAAAGGATTATTATTTGCTGCTTTCATTAAAATATTAGGACCTTTTATAGTCGTATTACCAGGTATTATAGCTTTTTATATTTTTAATGGTGATATTCCTAATGCTGATGAGGCCTACCCTATGTTGGTTAAAAAAGTGCTTCCTGCTGCCTTTATAGGTTTCTTTGCAGCGGTTCTTTTTGGAGCTATTTTAAGTTCTTTCAACAGTGCTTTAAATAGCTCGGTAACATTGTTTGGACTTGATTTTTATAAAGAATACATCAATAAAGATGCTTCTGAAAGACAAACGGTAAAAGCCGGTAAGATATTCGGTATCCTTTTAGGGCTTTTCTCCATGGCAATTGCACCTTTGTTATATGGTGTACAAGGCGGTGTTTTTACCTACCTCCAACAATTGAATGGAACTCATAGTGTGCCAATTTTGGCCATCATATTAGTTGGTATTTTTTCAAAGAGAGTTACTGGAAAAGCAGCAAATTGGGCTATTGTATTTAGTGCTGTTACTTATTTAATTACCTTATATGTGATTAAGCCAGACATTAGCTTCTTGCACCTTATGGGCATATTATTTGTTTTAACCATACTTATTATGTTCATCATTAGTTATTTTAAACCAAGAGAAACGGATTTCTTTGATGAATACACGAAGCAAGTAGATATTACTCCTTGGAAATATTTAAAACCTTTCGGTTATACTGTTTGCGCTCTTGTTATTTTACTTTATATATATCTTTCGTAAAGATTTAATTAAAAAATAGTCTGCATAAAAAAGCCTTTAATTTTAAAATTAAAGGCTTTTTATGTTTAAAATAACGGTTTTATAATTTAAAAATGGCCTCTAATAGCAGCCACTTTTCCCCATCCTTTGCCATAGGAACTTTTTGTTGATATTGCCACATAAGGGTTTCCCATTCTTGCACTTTAGGATTATTGGCATCCATATCCGCTTTTTTATCAAAGGAAAAGGTATCGTTCACTTCCATGATCATAAATAACCTATTGCCTTTATTATAGATTTCCATATTTACTATCCCAGAATCTTTAATACTTTTTATAATCTCTGGCCATACATTTTTATGATAGGCTTTATATTCTGCAATTAAATGCTCATCATCTTTTAAATCGCAAAAAAGGTAGTACTTTTTAGTTTCCATGACTTTTAAATTTGTTTTTGTACACCATAATACCATAATATCCAATAATCAAGAAGCAAGCAGCTGGTAGTAAAAATGAAAAATTAACTTCTGGTACTCCTAAAATATGTGTATCGGTATAACCTATACCTCCTATATCTAATATTAATCCCTGCAACGTTGGCATAAGCGCACCACCAACAATGGCCATTACTAAAAATGCAGCACCAAATTTCGCGTCTTCTCCCTGCCCTTCTAAAGCAATCCCATAAATGGTTGGAAACATAATAGACATAAAAAACGATATACCAACCAACGCATATAGCCCAATCATTCCAGTGATAAAAACGGTTGCCACGGTACAAACCAAGGCACCTATCGAAAAATAGAATAGCAACTTACCACTATTAATATATCTTAATAACATTGTTCCTATCAATCTTCCAGTTAGAAAAATACCTAATGCAGCAATCCCATACCACACGGCAGATTGATTATCAATACCAATAGATTCGGCATACTGATATAAATACGTCCAACACATAATTTGTGCCCCTACATAAAATGCCTGAGCAATCACGCCCCATACAAATTTTTTCGACTTAAAAAGTCTTCCTATTGATTGTCCTATATGAACTTTGGTTTCTTGATCTTTATTTTGCGGCATTTTTATTGAAGCAATCAACACTAAAAAGCCAATAACAACCAACCCTAATATAACATAAGGATTACGAATTATCAGTAAGTCGGACGTACGAACCGTCGCTTTTGCTGTTTCGCTAAGTGTTTCGAAAACAGAGGTTCCATCTGGATTTAAATCATCTGACTGCAAAAACCCTAAGATGAATTTTTGGGCAATTATTAAGCCCCCCAAAGCCCCAATGGGATTAAATGCTTGTGCCAGATTGAGGCGCTGTGTTGCTGTTGCTTCATCGCCCATGGACAATATATAAGGGTTGGCCGTAGTTTCTAAAAATGCCAATCCGAATGTTAAGATGTACAACGCTGCTAAGAAAAAACCGAACGCTTCAAATGCTGCAGCTGGGTAAAAAAGTAAGGCACCAACAGCATATAAAGCTAATCCCAGCAAGACTCCTTTTTTATAAGAATATTTATTCACAAAAATAGCTGCAGGCAATGCCATGGTAAAATACCCTCCATAAAAAGCCATTTGAACCAAGGACGCTTGAAAATTATCCAATTCCATTACTTTTTTAAAAGCTGAAACCATTGGGTTGGTAATATCGTTTGCAAATCCCCATAACGCAAAAAGTGAGGTAATTAAAATAAACGGCAGGATAACCGATTTAGCAACAACTGGTATTTTGGTTGTTTTATTCATATTAGTTTAATTGGTTTAGTGGTGTTGGTAAAATTATTCAGTTAATAACGATCGATCTAGATGAACATAGCCCCCATCAACCGTTATGAATTGTCCTGTAGTATGTGATGACCTATCTGAAATGGCAAACAAACAGGTGTCGGCTATTTCTTGAGGCGTAGTCATTCTATTTTCTAAAGGAATTTTCTTTACGATGGACTGTAATTTTTCTTCCCCGTTTTCCAACGTTTGAATCCAAGTATCGTAGGCTGGTGTCCAACTTTCGGCAATAATGATCGCATTTACACGAATGCCTTCTTTAATCAAATCAACCGCCCATTCTCTTGTTAGTCCTAAAACACCTCCTTTTGAAGCAGCGTATCCAGAGGTTCTTCCTTGTCCAGTAAGTGCTACTTTAGAACCTATGTTTAAAATATTGCCTTTAGATTTTTTAATGTATGGTAAACAATATTTGGTCATAGCAAAAAAGCTAACAAGGTTAAGCTGCAAGGAGTCCATAAACGCTTCCATCGATGAGTCTAATCCTGCCCCATCATTAACCCCAACATTATTAATCAAGGAATCAATACGTCCATATTTTTCTCCTATAATTTTTGCAGCCCTTTCAATCTCTACAGGATTTTTCAAATCTATTTTAACAAAAAGTGCATCAATACCTTTGTCTTTCAGTTCTTTTTCATAGCCATAACCGCGGTCATTTCTACAAACAATAACTGGGATTGCCCCTTCATTTGCTAAAGATTGCACAATTGTTTCACCTATACTGCCTTTAACTCCGGCTGCACCTGTTACAACGACCACTTTATTTTTTAAATGTAAATCCATTAATTAGAGATTATAAAAATTTATAGCATTAATTCCCATAATTTGCACCTGCTCACTGGAGCTTAATTTTGATATAAAATCAGTTACCAAGTTTTTTACTTTTGAATAGTTTCCTGCTACTAAACATACAGGCCAGTCTGATCCAAACATTAACCGTTCTGCTCCAAAAGCTTCTAAAACCAATTCCATATAGGGTTTGATTTGTTCTGGAGTCCAAAGTTTATAATCGGCTTCGGTAATCATTCCAGATAACTTGCAGGTTACATTTTCATGTTTTGCTATGTCTTTCATTAAAGTAGCCCAACCATCATAAAAACCATCTTTTATATATGGTTTTGCTATATGATCAATCACAAATTTATGATTTGGGAATTGTTTAACAAACTCTAAAGTTGCACCAAGTTGATGTGGAAAAATTAATATATCGTAGGTAAAATTAAATTTTTTCAACAAGGAGATGCCTATCAAAAAACGAGGTCGAAGCAAAAAATTATGATCCGGTTCACCCTGAACCACGTGCCGAAAGCCTTTAAGCTTTTTATGTTGGGCATAGGTTTCTAAAGTGGCTTCAATGTTATTATTTCGTAAATCTACCCAACCAACAACGCCTTTAATAAAATCATGTTCTGATGATACTTTCAAAAGAAAATCCGTTTCAGCAAGCGTTTGGTCCGCTTGAACGGCAACACAACCATCAATACCATGTTTTTTATAAACAACTTCTAAATCTGAAGGCATGAAATCTTTCCGAATAGCAGCCATATCATCATCTATCCATGCATGTTTTACAGGTTCATAATGCCAAAAATGTTGATGACTATCTATTATCATTTTGTTTGATATGCTTTCACGCTTTGTTTTGAAACTCCTAATCCTTCAATACCTAATTCCATAACATCGCCCGGTTTTAAATATAATGGTGGTTTTAAACCCAAACCAACTCCAAATGGCGTTCCTGTTGAAATAACATCACCAGGTAGCAACGTCATAAACTGACTGATATAACTAATGGACTCTTGAATATTAAATATAAAGTCTGATGTAGAGCTATCTTGCATGGTTTTGCCATTTAGCTTTAACCAAAGCTTCAAATTATTGGGATTTTTTATTTCGTCTGTTGTTGCTAAAAATGGTCCTAAAGGCGCAAATGTATCACATCCTTTACCTTTACACCACTGTCCTTCTCTTTCAATTTGGAAAGAGCGCTCACTAATATCGTTATGTAATACATATCCAGCTATATGATCTATAACTTCTTCTTTTGAAATATATGACGCCTTTTTACCAATAACGACTGCTAATTCTACTTCCCAATCTGTTTTTTTACTTCCCTTTGGGATAATAACGTCATCATTTGGACCAATGATTGCGGTGGTCGATTTGAAAAACAACACAGGTTCACTAGGAATCTTCATACCAGCTTCGACAGCGTGTTGTGCATAATTTAAACCGATGCAAACAAGTTTGGATGGACGAGAAATTGGTGAACCCAAACGAGCTTCCGCAGAAATTGACGGACATTTACTTTCATTATCTTTTAACCAGTTTTTTAATCTTTCAATACCTTTAGTTTCAAAAAAAGTCTCATTATAATCCTCTCCAAAATGAGATACATCTATTTTAGTTCCATTTTCTAATTGAACTCCAGGCTTTTCTTTACCTACGTCTCCAAATCTTATTAGTTTCATATTTTCTGGTTTAATCGTTTATTCGTTTATACGTTAAATTGTTTATCCGTTTAGTTTTATAAATCCGCCATCAATAGGAAAATCGGTTCCCGTAATAAAAGACGCTTCATCAGAGCATAAATACAAAGCCAAATCGGCTACTTCCTGCGGAACACCCATGCGCCCTATAGGCTGGGTTTTAGAAAGTTTTTCAAACATCTCTGTTTCTTTTCCTGGATAATTATTTTTTAAAAATCCATCCACAAAAGGCGTATGGATTCTTGCTGGGGAAATAGAATTACATCTAATACCATAACCAATATAATCTTTTGCTACTGAATAGGTCATGGTAAGTGTGGCGCCTTTAGACATGGAATAGGCAAACCTATCGGAAACTGCTACAGAACTAGCTACAGATGCCATGTTTATGATAACGCCACCATGTTTTTTCATGTATGGTATGGCACTAAAAATACAGTTATAAACGCCTTTTACGTTAACGTTATAGACCCTGTCTAAATCGGCTTCCAGTGTTTTTTCTATATTTCCAATATGTGCTACTCCTGCATTGTTTATAAGAATATTGATGGTACTTTTTTCTGAAATTTTATTAATTACTCTTGTAACGTCTTCTTGGTTTGCCACATTACACGCATGTATTTCAGCTAAACCGCCATTTTCTACTATGTCATTTAAAGTAATATTTCCATTGTCGGCATTCAGTTCTAAAATATGGACATAAGCACCTTGCTCTGCCAAGGTTTTTGAAATGGATTTACCTATACCACTGCCGCCACCTGTAACAATGGCGACTTTATTTTTAAGGCTAAATTTCATGTTGTTAATTCAAAATAACAATTAAGTATGCAATATACATTTTTACTCCATATTAAAATTTACCATGGCTTTGATTACCTTTGTTTTTGGGTCTAGCCAAGAATCGAAGTTGGAAATCATATCGTTAAAACTTACTTGATGGGTTACAAAAGCGTTGGTTGGAAACTTATCGAGATTGTCTATCACAAATTCAAAATCTTCTAAAGTAGCATTTCTACTGCACATAATAGTGGATTCTTTGGCATGAATGGCTGGATGGCTAAAGGTTAATTCCCCTTTTGATAAGCCTACCAAAACATACCTTCCGCCATGCGACATATAACCAATACCTCCCTCTAAGGCTCTTTTATTTCCTGTGGCATCAAAAACAACTGCGGCTAAATCTCCATTAGTTATCTTTGACACTTCTTCAACGGCCGTTTCAGAAACTTTTACCGTATGCTTAACACCGATTTCATTTTTTACAAATTTCAATCTTGCTTCATCAACATCTAAAGCAATAACTTCTGCACCCTTAATTTGAGCCAATTTCATTAAACCAATACCAATAGGTCCACAACCAATAACAACAATGGTTTCTCCTTTTAGTACATTTGCTCTTCGAATAGCATGCGCGCCAATTGCCAATGGTTCTACAATGGCCATTGCTTCATAAGAAAGATGATTAGCTGGAAGTAGCAAATCTGTTCTTACGGCAATTTTTTCTTGCATGCCACCATCAGTATGCACTCCCAAAACCCTTATGTTGGTACAACAATTGGTTTTTCCTTGTCGACAGGCAACACAGGTTCCGCAACTGACATAAGGCATGACAATAACGCTATCGCCTACTTTTAAATTTTTAGGATTCCCACCAATTTCCAATATTTCACCGGCCAACTCGTGTCCCAATATTCTTGGATAGGTAAAAAATGCTTGATTACCAGAATAAGCATGTAAATCTGTGCCGCAAATGCCTACTCTATGTATTTTTATAAGGGCTTGATTATCTTCTTTTACAGGGATTTCCTTTTCTTTTAATGCAAACTTGTTTGGTTCTTCACAAACGATGTATTTCATTTTTTTTATTTCTTAGATTATCTAAATATGATTTCCCTTTCAATTTACGTGAAGTTTAAAGGGGTTTTTAGCCTAACTTTATATAAAGTCAGGATTGTAAAATTAATTAAATATTATGCAATGAATACAAAATTTCCCAAGAAATTTCCCAACTAATACAACCCTTTTAAAAAACGTAATGCACATGGTTTTATATTTTCTACAAAGGATACATTTTGACCCATTTGTTTAAAGTTATTTTTATATTTTGCATCAAATAAGTCAATATCTTAAACTAAGTTACTAAACTGATATGAAAAACTTTTTAACATTACTACTCTTAATTTTTAGCTTTCATTCTTATGCTAATATAGAATTACCCTTGTTGTTTGCTGACAATATGGTTTTACAACGCAATAAACCCATTCCTGTATGGGGTTGGGCAGATGCGAATGAGAACATTGAAATTCATTTTAACAATCAAATTGTAAAAACCAAAGCCGATAAAAATGGTAAATGGCAGGTTAATTTAAAACCAGAACCTGCAGGCGGTCCTTATAACATGTCTATCAAAGGAAAAAACCTAATAACCCTAAAGGATATTTTAGTGGGTGAAGTTTGGGTTTGCAGCGGCCAATCTAATATGGAGTTTACCGTTAGTCAGGCAATGAATGCGCCACAAGAAATGAATGATGCAAACTACCCAATGATTCGTCAGTTTTTAGTTGAAAAGGATGTTTCCACAACTCCAAAGCAAAAATTAAAAAACGGTAAATGGGATGTTTGCAGCACAAATACGGTTGGCAATTTTTCGGCGATAGGTTACTTTTTTGCTAAAAAAATATATAACGAATTAAAAATCCCTGTTGGCATAATACATACCTCATGGGGTGGCACTTGTGTTGAAACTTGGACTAGCAGGAAAGCCTTTGAGGGTAGCGATGAATTCAAAGACATGATAGCAAATATGCCCGATATTGATACCGATGCTATTTTAGAATTTCAAGTGAAGTCCATTTTAGAAAAAGTAGAAAAAATTCAAGGTTCAAAAATAACCATGGATAATGAAGAGGCCTTCAAAAATCCTGATTATAATGATAGTGGTTGGCCAGAAATGAATGCCCCTAGTCTTTGGGAAAACCAAGCCTTAGGAAACCTTGATGGAACTGTATGGATGCGTAAAACATTTACAATCTCAAAAGATGATGCCAACAAAGAAGCCTTTTTGGAATTGGCAAAAATTGACGACATAGATATTACATATATAAATGGTAGAGAAGTAGGAACAACTAATCTATATAATTTAAAAAGAGACTATAAAATCCCAGCAGGAATCTTGAAAGAAGGCATCAATACCATTGCCGTTAGAATTGTTGACAACACAGGTGGCGGCGGTATTTATGGTGAAGCATCCGATTTAAAATTAACTACCCAGAATGCCGTAATTCCTTTGACAGGAGCTTGGAGATATCAAGTTGTTGATGTTTTGACTTCTATATCCCCAAATAGTTACCCATCATTATTATTCAATGCCATGGTAAATCCTTTAATTCCTTACGCCATCGAAGGCGTTCTATGGTATCAGGGTGAAGCTAATGTTAATAGAGCACAACAATATAAAACAGCATTTCCATTAATGATTGCTGATTGGAGACAAAAATGGAACCAAGGGGATTTCCCTTTTTATTTTGTTCAACTTTCTACATTCGATGAGTTTGGAGGCAATAGCAACAAAGGTAGCAAATGGGCCGAGCTAAGGGAAGCACAAACACACACACTAAATACAGTTCCAAATACAGGAATGGCCGTAACTACTGATGTGGGAAATGCCATAGATATCCATCCAACAAACAAACAAGATGTGGGCAAAAGGCTTGCCGCTATTGCTTTAAATAATGTTTATAATAAGGATGTTGTTTTTAGTGGTCCTACTTATAAATCCATGGAAATAAAAGACAACAAAATCATTTTGTCTTTTGATGACATAGGAAGCGGCTTAATGACGCCTGATAAATATGGATATTTAAAAGGATTTGACATTGCCGGGGCAGATAAAACATTTTATTATGCCAAAGCATACATTGACGATAACAAAGTAATTGTCTATCATGATGACTTAAAAAACCCTATTGCGGTTCGTTTAGGTTGGGCCGATGATGCTGGTGATTGCAATCTCTACAACAAAGAAAATTTCCCTGCCGTTCCCTTTAGAACGGATGATTGGAAAGTTATTACTGAAAATCAAAAATATCAATTTCCATAATACATATTAATAATTTGAAATCTTAATAAAAGTAAAAGAGCCAAGGATCTAATTCTTGGCTCTTTTGCTTTGTCATTCTTTTATCTTTTATAATCTCCATTAAATAGTCTCATAATTCCTAAGGGATTATCGGTTTTTAATTCCTCTGGCAATAAATGTTCAGGAAAATTTTGATAACATACTGGGCGTGTAAAACGATATATAGCGGCCGTTCCAACAGATGTGGAGCGACTATTTGATGTTGCCGGAAATGGCCCACCATGAACCATAGAATGACAAACCTCAACGCCAGTTGGAAATTCGTTAAGGATTAACCTACCTACTTTTTGTTCTAAAATATCTATTAAATCGGTATAATTTGCTAAATCATTTGCTGTAGCAAATAATGTAGCCGTTAAATGACCTTTCATTTTTCTCGCAGAAGCCAACAACTCTTCCCTCGAGTCAGCAATAATATTAATTGTAGATGGCCCAAAATTCTCTTCTTCCAAAAATTTCTTTTCAATAAAACTTTTGGCTTTTGTTTCGAATAAATGCGCACTACCTTTATAACCTTCTGAGCTTTCTTTTCCTTTAGCTAATAATTTTACCGTATCGGCATTTTTGGACAAATGTTCAATACCGCTATCGAATGCCGCTTTAATTCCTTTATTTAGCATAGCTGCAGCTTCAACTTCTTCAAAATGCTTTACTGTTTCTTTCTGAAATTCTTGCAGGTTTTCATCATTATTCAAAAAAACCAAACCTGGGTTCGTACAAAACTGTCCTGCCCCAAGGGTTACAGACTCTGTTAATTCTTTAGCAATCTTTTCAGAACGTTCTTTCAATGCTTCTGGCAAGATAAATACAGGATTAGTACTTCCCATTTCAGAATAAACGGGAATAGGTTCTTCGCGGTTATTAGCCGCTTGAAAAATAGCGATTCCTCCCCTTGTAGATCCCGTAAACCCAATCGCTTTAACATGTGGATGAGTTACAAGAGCCATTCCTACTTCTACCGAGGGACCATGAACCATAGAAAACACGCCATTAGGCATATTGGTTTTTTCTACAGCTTTGTTAATGGCCATTGCCACCAACTCGCAAGTTCCAGGATGGGATGGATGCGCTTTTACAATTACAGGGCAACCACTCGCCAAAGCCGAAGCAGTATCGCCGCCAGCAACTGAAAACGCCAATGGAAAATTGCTTGCTCCAAAAACACCAACAACCCCTAACGGCTTTTGCATATATCTAAAATCGGATCTCGGCAATGGCTCCCTGTTTGGAATAGCCGTATCTATTCTGGCCTCAACCCAAGAACCTTCACGTAAAACAGTCGCAAATAATTTTAATTGCCCCATAGTTCTGGCGCGTTCATTAATTATTCTACCCGGAGGTAAACCGGTTTCTGCAGAACAACGATCAATCAAATCATCTCCAAGATTTAAAATTTCATCCGCAATAACATCCAAAAATAACGCTTTTTCTATTCCGCTTTTTTTACGGTATATAGCGAATGCTTCATGCGCTTTTGATGCTGCTTCATCAACCTCTTCTATGGTTGCTTCATAAAACAGTGTTGGTAATTCTGAAGCATCAGAAGGGTTTACACCTTTAAATGTAATTTTCCCTTTTGAGGATAAAACTCCTGCTATATAATTTTTTCCTATTAGTTCCATTTTGTGATTTTTTTAATTCTATTTTTATTCGTTCATAACATCAGACCATAACCATTTCAACGCATCAGGGAGCACACTACCTCCATGTTTTCCATTGTGAGCTCCAGTTCCTGTTACAAAGGTGTAATCATATGATTTATACTCTAATGATGATGCCATTTGCTGGTTAGCAAGCCACCAATTTCCATGCTCATTATTTAAATCATTGGAACCATCCTGTAGATACACTTTGATATTCTTTTTAGGAGTTTTTCTAATCATGGCTTCATAATTATGTCCGCCACGAATGTTGGTAAAACTTCCATAATGGCTCATGACTTTACTAAAATAATCGGGTCTTTCCCATGCTGCTGTAAAGGCACAAATGCCACCAGAAGACAATCCACAAATGGCTCTCATTTGTGGATTGTTGGTGATATTATATGTTTTGCTTATTTCTGGTATTAATTCTTCTATAAGAAACTGCGCGTAGGCATCATTTAAGCTATCATACTCAATGCTTCGGTTACTGGCCCTGAAGGGATTTTCAGGCAATTCGGAACCCTTGTGCCCTGGGTTTATAAATAACCCAATAGTAATAGGCAATTCTTTATTATGTATGAGATTATCGAACACAACAGGCACTCTAAAATCACCCTCTTCATTCACATAAGCATGTCCATCTTGAAAAACCATTAAAGCAGCAGCTTCATTGGGGTTATATTGCACAGGAACGTACAAATAATACTCCCTAATAGTGCCATCAAAAATGGTGCTCTTCCAGACATGTTTTGTTGCCATGCCTTTCGGAACACCATCATGCCGTTTAGAATCTTCACTAAAACTGTATTCACTTTCTTGCCCGAAACTTAATTTTAAAGTCATAAGGAGCAAAAAAGCAAAAACAGTTTTTATTGATTTCATCTTATATAGTTTACTAAAGTACCTATGTTGTCTATAGTAATTTTAACTTCATCGCCACTTTGTAATGTAAAAGCGGTCGTTGGTACGATACCGGTACCGGTCATCAAGAAACTTCCGTAAGCAAAAGAACATTCTTTATATAGGTAATGAACCAAATCTTCGAACTTACGTTTAATCTTATTTATTTCGATGGTATCTTCAAAAACAGTTTGTCCATTTCTGTTGATTTTCATAGCAATTTTAGTATCTAAAGGAAGTGCTTCTTTTGTTAAATAAACACATGGCCCTAAACCAGCACAAGCATCGTATGTTTTAGCTTGCGGAAGGTATAAAGGATTTTCGCCTTCAATACTTCTAGAACTCATATCATTCCCAATGGTATAACCAATTATCTTTCCAGAAGATGTGATAGCCAATGTTAATTCTGGTTCTGGCACATCCCAAGTAGAATCTTTTCTAATGTTTACTTTTCCACCAGATGGCACCGCTCTATTTACAGTAGCTTTAAAAAACAATTCTGGTCTGTCGGCATTATAAACACGCTCATAATAATCGCCGCCGCCAGTACCTTTACTTTCTTCTTGTCTTCCTAATTTGCTATTGAAATAGGTAACGCCACTAGCCCATAATTCTTGGCTTTTCATTGGCACTAACAGATGGTTTGCTATAATGTCTTCTGCATTATCAATTGCTAAATTTTTTTTAACAATGTCTTGAACTTTGTCGTACAAATTATCATTATTAAAAAAATCATCCCAATTTTCATTTACTATGTAAAATGATGTGTCGGATTGAACTAAGATCCCTTTAGTTGTGTTGTAAATTTTCATTTAAGTTAAAATTAAGTATGTTAAAAATAATAAAATCGCTGATGATGTCCCTAGTACAGCTGTTCCCAATGTATGAAAACGGTAACCCATTTTCACATCCATGCCAGATAATTGGGTAACCACCCAAAAGAAACTATCATTGGCATGTGAAACGACTGACGATCCTGCGCCAATAGCAATAACTACCATGGCTTTTTGTAATTCGGTTTCAAAACCTAAAGTGGCCATCATAGGTGCCAAAATAGAAGCCGTTGTAACCAGAGCTACTGTTGATGAGCCTTGTGCTGTTTTTAAAGCAGCTGCCAATAAAAATGGTAACCAAATGCTTATATTCACATTAGATAATGTTTCTCCCAAAGTGATTGCAATTCCCGAATCACGTAATACCTGACCAAAAATACCACCCGCACCTGTAATCAACAAAATGGAGGATGCTGCAACTAATGCTTTTCCAATCCATCCATCGGTTGAAAACATATTTGAATTCAATTTCCTTGGAAGTGTTAATGATAAAAACCCTCCAATTAATAAGGCCATAAAAGGTTCTCCTAAAAATAATAAAATTTTAACGAATATCGGAAAGGTGTCATAATCTTCCGTTTTGTAGCCAAAAACTGATGTCAATAACGATTTAATAACGATTAAAATGATAGGAACAAAAATGGGAATGACGGATTTAAGCGCGCTTGGTTTTGATTTTAAACGCTCATTCAATTCCTCTTCAGAAATTTCCGGATTAGGATCTATATAAGTTTTGGCAACATATTTCTGAATAAAAATAAATGATATACCTAAAGCAGCTAAACTAATAGGAATTCCGAAAAGCATAACCAAACCCAAATCGGCATTTAAATAATGAGCTGCTGCTATGGGCCCTGGAGTGGGAGGCACCAAGGTGTGCGATGCCGTTAAACCAAGAGCCAAGGCAATGGCAGTTCCAGATAATGAAATACCTGCTTTTTTTGATAAACTTTTATTTAATGGTGCTAATAACATAAAGCCACTATCCGCAAAAACAGGAATGGAAACAAACCATCCTATTAAACCCATGGCGAATGGAATTTTTTTCTTTCCCGTAAATTTCAATACTTTTTCTGCCAGTGCATAAGCCCCTCCAGAATTTTCTAAAAAAGCACCTATAATAACCCCAAGAATGATAATCATTCCAATACCACCTAGGGTGTTTCCGAAGCCAGTATTAACAGAGGTAATAATCTGATTTAATGGCATTCCTGAAACAATTCCATAAAGAATAGCGACTAAAAGCAACACTACAAACGGGTGTACTTTTAGTTTAGAGGTCATAAAAATAATCAGCAATACGCTGACTACTAAATAGATAACTACCATCTAGTTGGTTAAATTTAGTTTAGTTGGTTTATTATTTTAAATTAATGCAAATCTCTATCCACTTTAGAACCCGAACCACCTACAAGAACATCTAAATCAGCACCCAATTCCGCTCCTTCCACATGATCTAAATAGATACGCACATAGCCCCTTGTTGCTAGAGGCTCTGGTGCTTTCCATTCAGCTTTTCGCTTTGCTATTTCTTCATCAGAAATATTAAGTTGCAATAATCTGTTTTCAACATCCAAGGTAATCATATCTCCATTTTGAACAATGGCGAGCGTTCCACCAATCGTTGATTCTGGCGATACATGAAGCACCACGGTTCCGTAAGCTGTTCCACTCATTCTGCCATCAGAAATACGAATCATATCCTTCACCCCTTTCATAATTAGCTTTTCTGGTAAATCCACATTACCAACTTCTGGCATACCTGGATAACCTTTAGGCCCTACTCCTTTAAGCACGATGACACTATCTTCATCAATCTCTAAATTCGGATCATCAATTCTATGATGATAATCTTCCATATTTTCAAAAACAACTGCTTTACCAGTATGGTTCATGAGACGTTTTGTAGCTGCCGAAGGTTTAATAACGGCACCATTTTCACATAAATTGCCTTTTAAAACAGCTATACCTGCATGTTTTTGCAAGGGTTTATCTATTTTGGCAATAATCTCATCATTATAGCATGTGGCTTTCGCATAATTTTCCTTAAACGTTTTTCCGTTTGCCGTAATGATGTCTTGATGCAATAAATCGCCCAATTCTTTCATAACCACAGGTAAGCCTCCTGCATAAAAGAAATCTTCCATTAAATATTTTCCCGAAGGCATTAGATTTACTAATAATGGAATTTGACTTCCAACACTATCAAAATCTTCTAATTTCAAATCGACACCAATGCGGCGAGCAATCGCAATTAAATGAATAATTAAATTAGTTGAACCACCAACAGCTGCATTGGTTACAATGGCATTTTCGAATGCTTTTCTGGTAAGGATTTTAGATAAAGTTAAATCTTCTTTCACCATCTCCACAATACGACGACCCGACAATTGTTGCATGACTTTTTTACGGGAATCTGCTGCTGGGATAGATGAAAAACCAGGAAGCGTAAGCCCCAGAGCTTCACACATGGTTCCCATAGTTGAAGCAGTTCCCATCGTGTTGCAATGCCCTATACTTCGAGCTGCACAAATTTCTGCTTCTTGCATGGCTTCGGCATCAAAATCTTGTGTTGTCTGTTTTTCTTTAATCATCCAGTTGAAAGAACCTGAACCAATAGTTTCACCTCTAAATCGACCGTTTAGCATCGGCCCACCCGGCACTACAATAGTTGGTAAATCAACACTACAAGCACCCATAACGGTTGATGGTGTTGTTTTATCACATCCTGTTAAAAGCACAATACCATCGAGTGGATTTGCCCTAATGGATTCTTCAGTATCCATACTCGCCAAATTACGAAAGAGCATCGTAGTTGGACGCATGATGGTTTCTCCCAAGGACATGACGGGGAATTCCAAAGGAAAACCTCCAGCTTCTAAAATACCTCGTTTTACAACTTCGGCAACATCGCGTAAATGACCATTACAAGGCGTTAAATCCGACCACGTATTACATATGCCTATGACAGGTTTACCTTCAAAATAATCATTTGGATAGCCTTGGTTTCTTAACCAAGAACGGTGTACAAAGCCCATTTTATCATTACCACCAAACCACTCTTGACTTCTTAATTTTTTATCTTCACTCATATTGCTGTAAACTGAACTATTATTTATTTGGAATGTCTAAAATAGCTTCTAAAGCCAGTTTAGGTTGTTTGTTTCTATTATATAACAACGGGTAGTTGGTTCGACCAAAAAGGGGATAATCGTTTTTCCAAGACATACCGTCATGCAAGCCCCATAGGGTAACCCTATCAATTTTGTCTTTTTTTCTATAAAAAATCCCAAATAATTCGGCATATCTTTTAGCTAACGCTTCTTCTTCCGCTACTGGAAGCCCATGCTTGTAAGGATCTAAAAATGTTTTAAACTCCTCTAACTGGTATTGTGGATGTAACAAGCCTGTACCTATCACTTGTCCTTCCTTAGTTAATGGCAATACATCAACATCCAATTCGGTAATCATGACCTTGACACCAAGCGAAGCGAATGAATCGATAGCAGCTTCAATATATTCTGTTTTTGGGTAGTTAAGTCCCCAATGCGCTTGAATCCCTATGCCATCAATTCTAATATTTTCCTTTTGAAGAAGTCTGACCATGCGCATAATACCATCTCTTTTTTCTGGTCGCCAAGCATTGAAATCATTATAGTACAACTCGGTATCTGGGGCATATTCACTCGCAAACTTAAAAGCATTTTTTACCATCTCATCACCATTTCCTATACTTTTTACCCAAGCGGTTTCACTTCTATAGGAGCCATCATTATCAATAACTTCATTCACAACATCCCAAGCATGGACTTTACCAGCATATCTACCAGCAACAGTTTCTATATGCTTGCGCATTTGTTCTATTTGGGCCTCTGGTGTATTGGGGTTTCCCGCTTCATCCTGAAAAAACCATGCAGGCGTTTGATTATGCCAAATCAAGGTATGTGCCACAATAAACAAGTTGTTTTTTTGTCCAAACGCCACAAAATCATCAGCAGCTTTAAAGTCATATACCCCAGGTTCCGGATTTACGACCTCAGCCTTCATAACGTTTTCAGGCGTAATGCTATTAAATTGTCGTCTTATGATGTTTTGTGAAATAGAATCAACTCCAGAAGACACCTCTAGGTTAACTGCAGAACCTATTAAAAAAGCATCTTTATACACCTCTTTTAAATCTTTTGATGTTGATTGAATTTCTTCTTTCTTTTCAGTATTAGAACAACTTGTTAAAATTAAAAAGTATAGACAAATTCTTAAAAAGGATATGGATATTTTCATATTTAATGAATTATCAGAATAGATTTTGCGTAAATATATAAAAATAAAACTCAAACAAAACAAGTTTAACCTTTACCACTTCAAGAGTCAAATAAACATTTTTTTAGTTAAAAACATCTTAAAATTATGTGAATTTTTATATTGGAAACATTTGATTAACTTCAAATTTGTTGAAGACATAATACAAAAAAAGTTATCAAGTCAATCAAAATAGCAATAGAGCACATGCACTTGAATTTCAATAAATACCTTTAGGAGCTAATATTACTTTAATAAATAGCAATCAATAAAAAAATTGAACATGAAACTACAAAACAAAATAATCGCCATATTAGCTACAGATGGATTTGAAAAATCTGAATTATTTGAGCCCTTACAGGCCTTAAAGGAACAAGGCGCCACGGTAGATGTAATTTCTATTAAAGAAGGTGACATTAAAAGTTGGGATGATAAAAATTGGGGCGAGACCATTCATGTAGATAAATTAGTAAAAAACGTTGATGCCTCTAACTATGATGCTTTGATATTACCGGGGGGCGTTATAAACCCTGATATTTTAAGGGTTAATGAAGATGCCTTGATATTTATTAGAGATTTCTTTAAAGAAGGAAAACCAGTGGCCGCCATTTGTCATGCCCCATGGCTATTAATTAGTGCTGGCGTTATTGAAAACAGAGAAGTAACCTCATTTCATAGCATAAAAACCGATGTGGTTAATGCCGGGGCTCATTGGAGAGACGAAGAAGTCGTTGTAGATTCTGGATTGGTAACAAGTAGAAATCCTAAAGATTTACCCGCTTTTATTGATAAAATTATAGAAGAAGTGGTCGAGGGAAAACATGAAAGACAAATTTTATAATGCTCAAAAACATTATAATAATTGTTGTTAATATAGCAAGAGGAGCTCCTAGGCTCCTCTTGATTGGTTTTAAATTGTTTGTATGAATATTATAGGGAATATTATTAAGGGCGCTATTGAGATAACGGAAAAATTAACACCCTCATCTAACCCTGTCAAAAACCAAAAGGAGGTATTACATCATTTACTCCAAACAGCCAAAGATACTGCCTTTGGTAAGTTCTATAATTTTAATGATATCTTGGAGTCCGAAGATATGCGAACACGTTTCGCTGAAACTATTCCTTATTTTGACTACAATAAAATAAATGAAACGTGGTGGTCTAAACTTCATGAAGGGCAAACCAATATCACATGGCCTGATAATCCAGATTATTATGCACTTAGTTCCGGTACTACTGGAAAATCCAGTAAACGCATTCCTGTAACCCAAGCCATGATTGATAGCATAAAATCTACTGGAATCGCGCAAATTTTGGCATTAAGTAATTTTGATTTGCCTGGTTCCTTTTTCGAAAAAGTGATATTAATGCTAGGAAGCTCTACGGATTTAATCAAAAAAGAAAGACATTTAGAAGGCGAAATCAGTGGTATAAGTGCTAGTAATATTCCTTCTTGGTTTAGAGGTTATTATAAACCTGGAGATGATATTGCCCAGATTAAAGATTGGGACACCCGTATTCGCCAAATTGCCGAACATGCCACCGATTGGGACATTGGTGCCATAAGCGGTATCCCTTCATGGATTGAACTCATATTAAGTGAGGTTATTTCCCATAACAAAGTAACCAATATTCATGAAATTTGGCCAAATTTAGAAGTATACACGTCTGGTGGTGTTGCGTTTGGTCCCTATGAAAAAGGTTTTAATGCCCTCATGGGCAGACCCATTACCGTTATTGATACCTATTTAGCATCGGAAGGGTTTATGGCTTTTCAAACCAGGCCCGAAACAAATGCTATGCAATTAGCTACAAACCAGGGTATTTATTTTGAATTTGTCCCTTTTCTGCCAGAATATATAAATGAAGATGGTTCACTAAAACCTAATGCCCCTGCTCTTACCCTTGATGATGTAGAACTAAATAATGAGTATGTGTTAATAATAAGTACAGTTGCCGGAGCTTGGAGATATATTATTGGTGATACTATTGAATTCAAGGATATTGAAAAAGCAGAGATTATAATAACAGGCCGTACTAAATTTTTTTTAAACACCGTGGGATCTCAGCTTTCCGTGAACAAACTTGATGATGCCATTAAACACCTTGAAGAAAGCTTTAATATTGAAATATTGGAATATACTATATCTGCAAAACGTTATAATGGCGAATTCTACCATAGTTGGTATTTAGGTACAGTTGACAACATTGAAACGGATGCACTTGCCCAATCCATAGATGATTATTTAAAAGCTAATAAAAATTATGATGTGGCCCGTACTAAAGCATTAAAAGGCGTGAAGGTAAAAACCATTCCGTCTTCAATTTTTTATGAATGGAATGACTCAAATAAAAAGAAAGGTGGACAGGTTAAAATGGAACGTGTGATGGCGGAAGATAAATTTGTTGAATGGGAATTATTCGTTGAAAATAATTATCAACCTTCCTGACGCGATTGTTCTGCCTGTTCCTCCCGCTCTTTAACTAAAATCATGATTTCCTCGGGTGAGAGATAAAATCGTTTTATTCTCCCTTTGTATCTCTCCGAAAAATTGGCTTCATTTAAAATAAAGTTTTTGGTTGCCAAAATATATGTTTCCATGCCATGGGCAATTGCAAAAGAATCGGCAGTACGTTCGGCACGTTTCATTGCTTTTTCTGAAAACAAATACCCTAAGCCAAATCCAATTAGGTTTATACCGCTGCGTCCTTGATAATCCCTAATATGTCCCAATTCATGTCCAAACCATCCTATTAGCACATTTGATGGGATGTTTTTAGTGAAATAAATTGAATCTCCAATTCTAAACGATTCGCTAATTAATATCTTGTATTTGCGTTTTGATTTTTTACGGAAAAAACGCCAAAATTCGGGTTGGGCCTGCATGGTCGATTTCCGAATCTTATTTTTAAATTTAAACTCGATTGACACTTCAGCCAGTTCTGGAAAGTGCGACAAAGCTGTTTTAACTTCATTAGCAACAGATTCTGGGTATGTATGTTTAATAGGCAAATTATATAAACTTAAGGTTATTAAAAAACTACAATAAATAGTGATATTTTGAATTATATACATCATGCATAAAATTTTATTTACGATTGATGACCTAATTAACCACCAATAATCTCACCACCATTAATATGGATAAACTGCCCAGTAATATAACTACCATCTGCACTTGCTAAAAACACATAAGCTGGTCCTACCTCACTGGGCTGGCCCGCTCTTCCCATGGGCGTATCTTGACCAAAATCGTTTACATCATCAAAACTGGCTGGGATAAGTGGGGTCCAAATCGGCCCAGGTGCAACACCATTAACTCGAATTCCCTTTTTTGCCAATTGAGCAGATAAAGACCTTGTAAAACTAACAATTGCTCCTTTTGTACTGGCATAATCTAGCAAGTGTTCACTTCCTCTATATGCTGTTACCGAACTTGTGTTAATAATAACATCATCACTATTTAAATGTTTTAACGCTTCTTTGGTTAAATAGAAATATGGATAGATGTTAGTTTCAAATGTTTTATGCAATTGTTTTTTATTTATATCTAATAAGGAACTCTGGGGAAACTGCATGGCAGCATTATTCACTACGATGTTTAACTTTCCGTATTCTTTAATAGATGTTTCGACAGAAGATACACAATTCTTTTCGTCTTTTAAGTCCGTTTTTATAAGAATGCATGTTCTGCCCATTTCTTCAACTTGTTCTTTAATGGCATTAGCATCCTTAGTTTCTTCTAAATAGACTAGCGCGATATCGGCGCCTTCGTGAGCAAAATGCAACACAGCGCTGGCCCCTATCCCACTGTCGCCACCAGTTACAATGGCAACTTTATTCTCTAATTTACCAGAACCTCTGTAGTTTTTTCGTATCAATTCTGGCTTAGGAACCATTTTATGTGCTTTTCCTGGCTGTGACTGTTTTTGATCAGGAAATTTTTTTAGCTTTTTCATAATACAATCTATTTTATATAATCTCAAATTAAAATATAAAATGAAAAAGCTTTAACCTTATTTGATATAAAAATTAACCCAATAAAGCCGTTTTAAGGAAGCTAGTAAGGAAAAATAGTTGTTTTACAGCGTTAAAAAATTGTACCTATGTTGTAACTGTGCAAAAAAGAGGTTACATTGACTAGTCCTAAAAAATCGATACAGGTTATTAGAAAAAAATAGATTAATTAAACAGCATCAAAAACGTTTTTGATGCTTTATTTAGTTTTATAGGTTTTCATTTTAAGTTTGTTTTGCTGGTGCATTAGATTTGGAGTCAGC
>NZ_PJEO01000018.1 GCF_002843175.1 Confluentibacter flavum | reverse complement strand
AACGAGGGCAGACTGTAAATCTGCTGACTACGTCTTCGCAGGTTCGAATCCTGCTCTCCCCACAATAAATTTCTGCTATGGCAGGAATCTAAACTTTGGTTTTCTAATCTAAGAAATTGGAATAACTAAGGTTTTATACGTTCTTTAAAAAAGTGAATTGGAATTTCTTTTTATGGAGATTTCATAAAAATTGCGGGAGTAGCTCAGTTGGTAGAGCGTCAGCCTTCCAAGCTGAATGTCGCCGGTTCGAACCCGGTCTCCCGCTCTAAAAATTTACGAGTTACGAAATACGATTTACGAATCGTAAATGTAAAATCGGCAAATCGTAAATGAAACGCCGGTGTAGCTCAGGGGTAGAGCGTTTCCTTGGTAAGGAAGAGGTCACGAGTTCAATTCTCGTCATTGGCTCTATATTGACAAAAAATAGATTACACTAATATTATTATATAACTAAGATTTAAATTATTTAAAAACATGGCAAAGGCAACTTTCGATCGTTCAAAACCACACTTAAACATTGGTACAATTGGACACGTAGATCACGGTAAAACAACTTTAACTGCTGCTATTACTAAAGTATTAGCTGATGCAGGTTTATCAGAAGCAAAATCATTCGATCAGATTGATAACGCACCAGAAGAAAAAGAAAGAGGTATTACAATCAATACATCTCACGTAGAGTATGCAACAGCTAATCGTCACTACGCTCACGTTGACTGTCCAGGTCACGCGGATTACGTAAAGAACATGGTTACTGGTGCTGCACAAATGGATGGTGCTATTTTAGTAGTTGCTGCTACAGATGGTCCTATGCCACAAACCCGTGAGCATATCTTATTAGGTCGTCAAGTAGGAATACCTCGTATGGTTGTATTCATGAATAAAGTGGATATGGTTGATGATGAAGAGTTATTAGAGTTAGTTGAAATGGAAATCAGGGATTTATTATCTTTCTATCAATATGATGGAGATAATGGTCCGATTATTCAAGGTTCTGCTCTTGGTGCACTTAATGGTGAAGCTAAATGGGTTGAAACAGTAATGCAATTAATGGAAGCTTGTGATACTTGGATTGAAGAGCCATTAAGAGAAATTGACAAGCCTTTCTTAATGCCTATCGAAGACGTATTCTCTATTACTGGTCGTGGTACTGTTGCTACAGGTCGTATTGAAACTGGTATCGCTAAAACTGGAGATCCAGTTGAAATCATTGGTATGGGAGCTGAGAAATTAACTTCTACTGTCACTGGTATCGAGATGTTCCGTCAAATATTAGATAGAGGTGAGGCTGGAGATAATGCAGGTATCCTATTAAGAGGTATTGAGAAATCTCAAATCTCTAGAGGTATGGTTATTGTAAAACCAGGTTCTGTAACACCACACGCTAAATTTAAAGCTGAGGTTTATATCCTTAAAAAAGAAGAAGGTGGTCGTCACACACCTTTCCATAACAACTACCGTCCTCAGTTCTACGTACGTACAACTGACGTAACAGGAAACATCATGCTTCCTGATGGAGTAGAGATGGTTATGCCAGGAGACAACCTTACTATTACTGTAGAGCTTATCCAAAAAATTGCAATGAACGTAGGTTTACGTTTTGCAATCCGTGAAGGTGGTAGAACAGTAGGAGCAGGTCAGGTTACTGAAATTTTAGACTAATTATAAGTTAAGTAAATACTGTAAGCTAAGGTATTCCGTTTTTTCGGAATACCTTGACTTATATTTACGGGTTTAGCTCAGTTGGTAGAGCACTGGTCTCCAAAACCAGGTGTCGTGAGTTCGAGTCTCCCAACCCGTGCTAAAGTAAAAGATTACTATTGAAAGTAACTTTTTTGATTGGATTTAAAAGTGTTTGAAAATTGGCCTAATTTGATTTTAAAACATTAAAAAATAAATATTATAGAATGGCTGGATTTATAAATTATATAAAAGAATCGTTTGGAGAACTAAAAAACAATGTAACCTGGCCAACATGGGCAGAAGCACAAAGTTTGACCATTTTAGTTGCTGTATTTTCAATTATATTTTCACTTGCTATTTGGGGTGTAGATACCGTGTTTAGCAAAGTCATAACATTTTATTTTCAATGGATTAATGGATAAAACAAATTTTATGTCTGAAACAGGTGAGAAAAAATGGTATGTTGTTAGGGCTGTAAGTGGTCAAGAAAACAAAATTAAGACGTATATAGAGAATGAAATTGCTCGATTAGGTCTTCAAGATTATGTTGATCAAGTTCTGGTACCAACTGAAAAGGTGATTCAGATTCGAAATGGAAAAAAGATAAATAAAGAAAAAGTTTATTTTCCAGGATATATAATGATTCAAGCAAACTTAACGGGCGAAATTCCTCATATTATTAGATCTGTTACCAATGTAATAGGTTTTTTAGGTGAAACTAAAGGAGGCGATCCAGTGCCGTTAAGATTATCTGAAGTTAACAGAATGTTAGGCAAGGTTGATGAATTGTCTGTTGATGAAAGCGCCAATGTTATGATACCATTCACTAAAGGTGAGACCGTTAAAGTTATAGACGGACCATTCAATGGATTTGATGGTACCATTGAAAATATAAATGAAGAGAAGCGTAAACTTGAGGTTATGGTGAAAATTTTCGGAAGAAAAACTCCATTGGAATTAAGTTTTATGCAAGTAGAAAAAGTATAATAATTGTTACACTATATAAATGATGTACTCCTAGGCTTCCATTTTAGAAGTATATCGACTTAAATTATTAAAAATGGCAAAAGAATTATTTAAAGTAGTTAAGTTACAAGTTCGGGGAGGTGCTGCGAATCCGTCGCCACCGGTTGGACCCGCTTTAGGAGCTGCTGGAGTTAATATCATGGAATTCTGTAAGCAATTTAATGCTAGAACCCAAGATAAGCCTGGTAAAGTATTACCAGTTGCTATCTCTGTTTACAAAGACAAATCATTTGACTTTGTAATCAAGACTCCTCCTGCAGCGGTACAATTATTAGAAGCGGCCAAATTAAAAAAAGGTTCAGGAGAACCAAACCGAAAAAAAGTAGCTAAAGTTTCGTGGGACCAAATCAAAACGATAGCAGAAGATAAAATGGTAGATTTAAATGCATTTACTCTAGTTTCTGCTATGAAAATGGTTGCTGGTACTGCAAGGTCTATGGGTATAACTGTAACCGGAAACGCACCGTATTAATCTATTAAAGACATTAAGAAATGGCAAGATTAACAAGAAAGCAAAAAGAAGCTTTAGCAAAAATAGAAAAAGGGAAATTTTATTCTCTTGATGAAGCATCAGTATTAGTAAAAGAAATTACAAATACTAAGTTTGACGCATCAGTAGATATAGCTGTTCGTTTGGGTGTAGACCCAAGAAAAGCTAACCAAATGGTAAGAGGTGTTGTATCGCTTCCACACGGTACTGGTAAAGACATGAAAGTATTAGCATTAGTAACACCAGATAAAGAAGCAGAAGCTATAGAAGCCGGTGCTGATTATGTTGGATTGGACGAGTATCTTGATAAAATCAAGAATGGTTGGACAGATGTTGATGTTATTATCACCATGCCTAGCGTTATGGGTAAATTAGGTCCGTTAGGACGTATATTAGGCCCTCGTGGCTTAATGCCAAACCCAAAGACAGGAACAGTAACAATGGATATTGCTAAAGCCGTAACAGAAGTAAAAGCTGGTAAAATCGACTTTAAAGTTGATAAAACCGGTATTGTACACGCTGCTATTGGTAAAGCATCATTTACAGCTGATAAAATTGCAGGAAATGCAAATGAATTAATTCAAACATTATTAAAACTTAAGCCAACTGCTTCTAAAGGTACTTATGTGAAAAGTATTCATATATCTAGTACGATGAGTCCTAGTGTTGCTGTTGATCCTAAAGTTGGTTAATTAGTTAAAAACTTTTATTATGACAAGAGAAGAAAAATCACAAGTAATTCAAGATTTAACTGCAGAACTAGCTAACAATGCTAATATTTATATAGCAGATATTTCAGGATTAAACGCAGGTACGACATCAGATTTACGTCGGGCTTGTTTTAAAGCGAACATAAAATTAGCTGTAGTTAAAAACACCTTGCTTGCAAAAGCAATGGAAGCTTCAGATAGAGAGTTTGGAGACTTACCTTCAGTTTTAAAAGGTAATACCTCTGTAATGTATTCTGAAACTGGTAATGGCCCAGCTAAGTTAATTAAAACCTTCCGTAAAAAATCAGATAAGCCTTTATTAAAAGGGGCATTTATTGAGGAATCGGTTTATATTGGAGATAACCAACTAGACATGCTAGTAGATATCAAATCTAAAGAAGAGTTGATAGGTGAGATTATAGGATTATTACAATCTCCTGCTAAAAATGTTGTTTCTGCACTTAAATCAAGTGGTGGAAAATTAGCTGGTATCTTAAAAACACTATCTGAAAAAGAAGGATAGTATTAAATAGTACGCACTATATTATAATTATATTAAATTAAAAATTTATTAAAAACGATAGAAAAATGGCAGATTTAAAAGATTTCGCAGAAAAATTAGTTAACCTAACAGTAAAAGAAGTAAACGAGTTAGCTACTATATTAAAAGATGAGTATGGTATCGAGCCTGCTGCTGCTGCTGTAGCAGTTGCTGCTGGACCTGCAGCTGGTGGTGATGAAGCAGCTGAGGTTCAAACTGAATTTAATGTTATCCTTAAAGCAGCTGGTGCTTCTAAATTAGCAGTTGTGAAATTAGTTAAAGAATTAACTGGTTTAGGATTAAAAGAAGCTAAAGAATTAGTAGATAATGCACCAAGCCCAATTAAAGAGGGTGTTTCTAAAGATGAAGCAGAAGGCTTAAAAGCATCGTTAGAAGAAGCTGGAGCAGAGGTTGAGCTTAAATAAGCTTAACAACTAAACAATACCAAGGTTTAGGTCTGAAGTTAACGCTTCCAGACCTAAACCATTTTGCGTATATAATCACAAGATACGCCCACTATTATTTTTTTAATCAAAATTCCGTCCATTGATGTTATCAACACAAGCTGAAAGATTAAATTTCTCGTCTATTGTTAATAGAACAGAATACCCGGATTTCTTGGATATTCAGATAAAATCCTTCCAGGATTTTTTCCAATTAGAGACTAAATCTGAAGAAAGAGGAGATGAAGGTTTATATAACACCTTCATGGAAAACTTTCCTATCACTGATTCACGTAATCAATTTGTTTTAGAATTTTTAGATTACTTTGTAGACCCACCAAGATATGCCATAGAGGAGTGTATAGAAAGAGGTCTTACTTATAGCGTTCCGTTAAAGGCAAGGTTAAAGTTATACTGTACAGACCCTGAACATGAGGATTTCGAGACCATTGTTCAAGATGTGTACTTAGGAACGATACCTTACATGACGCCAAGTGGTACCTTTGTTATCAATGGTGCAGAACGTGTTGTAGTATCTCAATTGCACCGTTCGCCTGGTGTTTTCTTTGGTCAATCTTTCCATGCAAATGGTACTAAGTTGTATTCAGCTAGGGTAATTCCTTTTAAAGGTTCTTGGATTGAATTCGCTACAGATATCAACCAAGTCATGTATGCTTACATTGACAGAAAGAAAAAGTTGCCTGTAACGACCTTATTTAGAGCTATTGGTTTTGAGCGTGATAAAGACATTCTTGAAATTTTTGATCTTGCTGAAGAAATTAAAGTTTCTAAATCAGGATTAAAGAAATATCAAGGAAGAAAATTGGCTGCGCGTGTACTTAATACATGGCATGAGGATTTTGTGGATGAAGATACTGGCGAAGTGGTATCTATTGAGCGTAATGAAATTGTGCTTGATCGTGATACTGTTTTAGATAAAGATAATATTGAAGAAATCATTGAAGCTGATGTTAAAACGATTCTTTTACACAAAGAAAGCGCGCAACAAGGTGACTATGCCATTATACATAACACGCTTCAAAAGGATCCAACAAATTCTGAAAAAGAGGCTGTTGAACATATATATAGACAATTGCGCAATGCAGAACCACCAGATGAGGAAACCGCTCGTGGTATTATAGATAAATTATTCTTTAGTGACCAACGTTACTCTTTGGGTGAAGTAGGTCGTTATAGAATGAACAAAAAATTGAATCTTGATATTGGAATGGATAAGCAAGTGCTTACTAAAGAAGATATCATTACCATCATAAAATATTTGATTGAGCTTATCAACTCGAAAGCTGAGATTGATGATATTGACCACTTATCAAACCGTCGCGTACGTACGGTTGGTGAGCAATTATCACAACAATTTGGTGTTGGTTTAGCGCGTATGGCTCGTACCATCCGTGAGCGTATGAACGTTCGTGATAATGAGGTGTTTACACCTATAGATTTAATTAATGCTAAGACATTGTCGTCTGTTATTAATTCATTCTTTGGTACAAACCAATTATCTCAATTCATGGATCAAACAAATCCATTAGCTGAGATTACACACAAACGTCGTTTATCAGCTCTAGGGCCAGGAGGTTTATCAAGAGAACGAGCAGGTTTTGAGGTACGTGACGTTCACTATACCCATTATGGAAGACTTTGTCCGATTGAAACACCTGAGGGACCAAACATTGGTTTAATTTCATCACTATCTGTTTTTGCGAAAGTCAATTCAATGGGATTCATTGAAACACCTTATCGCCCTGTAACAAATGGTACCGTTGATATTAAAAACGAACCTGTTTATTTAAGTGCTGAAGAAGAAGAAGGTAAATTGATTGCCCAAGCAACTGTTAAAGTTGATGGAAATGGCAAGATTTTACATGAAAAGGTTATTGCTAGAATGGAAGGTGATTTCCCGGTAATTGATCCAGCTAATCTTCATTTTACGGATGTGGCACCAAACCAAATTTCGTCCATATCGGCATCTTTAATTCCGTTCTTGGAACATGATGATGCGAATAGAGCGTTGATGGGATCAAACATGATGCGTCAAGCCGTACCATTGTTGTTGCCTCAAGCACCTATTGTTGGAACTGGTTTAGAGCGTCAAGTCGCTTCAGATTCCCGTGTATTAATCAATGCAGAAGGAAGTGGAGAAGTACTTTATGTGGATGCCAATGAAATAAGAATTAAATACGATCGTACTGATGATGAAGCTGCGGTAAGTTTTGATAGTGATGTTAAAACATATCCGTTAGTAAAATTCAGAAAAACCAATCAAGGAACCAGTATCAACTTAAAACCAATTGTGGTAAAAGGTGATAAAGTTATCAAAGGTCAGGTGTTGTGTGAAGGTTATGCAACCCAAAAAGGAGAATTGGCATTAGGTAGAAACATGAAAGTGGCCTTCATGCCTTGGAAAGGTTATAACTTCGAGGATGCGATTGTAATTTCTGAAAAAGTAGTTCGTGAAGATATATTTACATCTATTCACGTTGATGAATATTCTTTAGAAGTTAGAGATACAAAATTAGGAAATGAAGAATTGACTAATGATATTCCTAACGTTTCTGAAGAAGCGACTAAAGATTTGGATGAAAATGGAATGATTCGCATTGGTGCAGAAGTGAAACCTGGAGACATTCTTATCGGTAAAATTACCCCTAAAGGAGAAAGCGATCCGACTCCTGAGGAAAAATTACTTAGAGCAATCTTTGGAGACAAAGCAGGTGATGTGAAAGATGCCTCATTAAAAGCATCTCCATCATTAAACGGTGTTGTAATTGATAAAAAATTATTCTCTCGTGCAGTAAAGGATAAACGTAAGAGAGCACAGGATAAAGATGATATTACGCATTTAGAAGCTATTTATGATGCTAAGTTTGAAGATTTAAAAACGATTTTAATCGACAAATTATTCAACATTGTTAATGGTAAAACATCTCAAGGTATTTTTAATGATTTAGGTGAAGAAGTATTGCCAAAAGGTAAAAAATTCACACTTAAAATGTTAAATGCAGTTGATGATTATGCGCATTTAGTATCTGGAAAATGGACTACAGATGACCATACCAACAAATTGGTTGCCGACTTAATACACAACTATAAAATAAAAGAAAACGACTTACAAGGGTCTTTAAGACGTGAGAAGTTTACTATTTCTGTAGGAGATGAGTTGCCAGCTGGTATCATTAAACTTGCTAAAGTGTATATCGCTAAAAAGCGTAAACTTAAAGTAGGTGATAAAATGGCAGGTCGTCATGGTAATAAAGGTATTGTGGCTCGTATTGTTAGAGCAGAGGATATGCCTTTCTTAGAAGACGGAACACCTGTTGATATCGTATTAAATCCATTAGGTGTACCATCTCGTATGAACATTGGTCAGATTTACGAAACCGTTCTTGGTTGGGCTGGTCAAAAATTAGGTCGTACCTATGCAACACCAATTTTTGATGGTGCTACTATAGACCAAATTAATGAACTGACTGATGAAGCTGGTATCCCAAGATATGGCCATACTTACTTATATGATGGTGGAACCGGAGAACGTTTTGATCAACCAGCAACGGTTGGTGTCATTTATATGTTGAAATTAGGACATATGGTTGATGATAAAATGCACGCACGTTCTATCGGACCATACTCATTAATCACGCAACAACCTCTTGGTGGTAAAGCACAATTTGGTGGTCAACGTTTTGGTGAGATGGAGGTATGGGCATTAGAAGCTTATGGAGCGTCTGCTACACTGCGAGAAATTTTAACTGTAAAATCTGATGACGTTATTGGTAGAGCCAAAACTTACGAAGCTATCGTAAAAGGTGAGCCAATGCCAGAACCAGGATTACCAGAATCATTTAATGTATTAATGCACGAACTTAAAGGTTTGGGCCTTGACATTAGATTAGAGGAATAATGAATTGCATGATTCAGACCACATCGTCTGAACCATGGATTCTATATAATGTTTACAAATAATTCGATATCACCATATATCATGGCAAGAAAACAAGATAAGAATACAGTAAAAAGATTTAACAAAATCACAATTGGTTTAGCATCGCCAGAGTCTATTTTAGCAGAGTCTAGAGGCGAGGTTTTAAAACCAGAAACTATCAATTATCGTACTCATAAACCAGAAAGAGATGGTTTGTTCTGTGAGCGTATTTTTGGTCCGGTTAAGGATTACGAATGTGCTTGTGGTAAATATAAAAGAATTCGCTACAAAGGAATCGTATGTGATCGTTGTGGTGTAGAAGTAACAGAAAAGAAAGTACGTCGTGATAGAGTAGGACACATCAATTTAGTTGTGCCTATTGCTCATATCTGGTATTTCCGTTCGTTACCAAATAAGATAGGATATCTTTTAGGCTTACCGTCTAAAAAATTAGATATGATTATCTACTACGAGCGTTACGTAGTTATTCAACCTGGTAATGCAAAGAATGAAGATGGAGAGCCATTGAAAACAATGGATTTCTTAACAGAGGAAGAATACTTAAATATTCTTGAATCACTTCCACAGGATAATCAATATTTAGATGATCATGACCCTAACAAGTTTCTTGCTAAAATGGGTGCTGAATGTTTAATAGAATTGTTATCTAGAATTGATTTAGAAGCATTGTCTTATGAATTACGTCACAAAGCGAATACAGAAACTTCTAAACAACGTAAAACGGAGAGTTTAAAACGTTTACAAGTTGTTGAGTCGCTTCGTGAATCTAATCATAATAGAGAAAATCGTCCTGAGTGGATGATCATGAAGGTGATTCCAATCATCCCACCAGAATTACGTCCGTTAGTGCCGTTAGATGGTGGTCGTTTTGCAACATCCGATTTAAATGATTTATACCGTCGAGTGATCATCCGTAACAATCGTTTAAAAAGATTGGTGGAGATTAAAGCTCCTGAAGTGATTCTACGTAATGAAAAACGTATGCTTCAAGAGTCTGTAGATTCATTATTTGATAATACACGTAAATCTTCGGCTGTAAAAACCGATTCTAACAGACCATTAAAATCATTATCAGATTCGTTAAAAGGAAAACAAGGACGTTTCCGTCAAAACCTTCTAGGAAAACGTGTTGATTATTCTGCACGTTCTGTTATTGTTGTTGGACCAGAGTTAAAATTACATGAATGTGGATTGCCAAAAAACATGGCAGCAGAATTATACAAACCTTTCGTAATTAGAAAATTAATTGAAAGAGGTATTGTAAAAACTGTAAAATCTGCAAAGAAAATTATAGATAAAAGAGAACCTGTAGTTTGGGATATTTTAGAGAACGTTTTGAAAGGACATCCAGTACTTTTAAATCGTGCTCCTACATTACACAGACTAGGTATTCAAGCATTTCAACCAAAATTAATTGAAGGGAAAGCAATTCAGTTGCACCCTTTAGTATGTACAGCATTTAATGCGGATTTTGATGGTGACCAAATGGCGGTACATTTACCACTAGGCCCAGAAGCTATTTTAGAATGTCAATTATTAATGTTGGCATCCCACAATATCTTAAATCCAGCGAACGGTTCGCCTGTTACGGTGCCATCTCAAGACATGGTCCTTGGTCTGTATTATATGACCAAGTTACGTAAGTCTACACCAGATGCTCCAGTAAAGGGGGAAGGATTAACATTCTATGCACCAGAAGAAGTTGAAATCGCTTTTAATGAGAAAAAAGTAGAGTTAAACGCCGCTATTAAAGTTAGAACTTTAGATATTAATGCAGATGGTAAATTAGCACCAACAATCATAGAAACTACGGTTGGTCGTGTGTTATTTAACCAAAAAGTGCCACAAGCAGCAGGTTATATTAATGAAGTACTTACTAAAAAGTCGTTAAGAGATATTATTGGAAACATTCTTAAGTTCACATCTGTTCCTGAAACAGCTGATTTCCTTGATGAAATTAGAACCCTAGGATTTAAGTTTGCATTCCAAGGTGGATTGTCATTCAGTTTGGGTGATATTATTATTCCGCCAGAAAAGCAAGGTATGATTGATAAAGCGAATACGCTTGTTGATGGTATTATGGCCAACTATAACATGGGTCTTATAACAAATAATGAGCGTTATAACCAAGTTATTGATATATGGACATCTACCAATGCAGAGTTAACAGAATTGTCAATGAAACGTATTCGTGAAGACCAACAAGGGTTTAATTCAGTATATATGATGCTTGATTCTGGAGCGCGTGGATCTAAAGAACAGATTCGTCAGCTTACAGGTATGCGTGGTTTGATGGCGAAGCCTAAAAAATCGAATGCAGGTGGTGGAGAGATTATTGAAAATCCGATTCTTTCTAACTTTAAAGAAGGTCTTTCAATTTTAGAATACTTTATTTCTACCCACGGTGCGCGTAAAGGTCTTGCTGATACCGCATTAAAAACGGCTGATGCTGGTTATTTAACACGTCGATTGGTAGACGTCTCACAAGATGTGATTATCAATACTGAAGATTGTGGAACATTAAGAGGTGTTGAAGTTGAAGCATTGAAGAAAAATGACGAAGTTGTTGAAACTCTTGAGGAAAGAATTGTAGGCCGTGTATCATTAAACGATGTGTACGATCCATTAACTGAAAAATTATTAGTAGCTTCTGGTCAATTAATTGAAGATGATATTGCTAAAGCTATTGAAGAATCGCCCATTGATGCTGTTGAAGTGCGTTCTGCATTAAGTTGTGAAGCATTAAAAGGTATTTGTGCTAAATGTTACGGACGTAACTTAGCGACTGGTAAAATGGTTCAACGTGGTGAGGCAGTTGGTGTTGTTGCAGCTCAATCTATTGGTGAGCCTGGAACGCAGTTAACGCTTCGTACATTCCACGTAGGTGGTATTGCAGGAAACATTTCTGAAGAAAATAAATTAGCCGTTAAATTCAGTGGTATTGCAGAAATTGAAGATTTAAAAACTGTGAAAGGACAGGATGGAGAAGGAAATGCAATTGATATTGTAATTTCACGTACTTCTGAAATTAAACTAGTTGATAAGAAAACAGGCATTACTTTAAGTACCAACAATATTCCTTATGGTTCTACCATTTATGTTAAAAATGGTCAAGAATTATCCAAAGGCGATGTGGTTTGTAGCTGGGATCCATATAACGGTGTTATTATTTCTGAGTTTGCTGGAAAAATCAAATATGAGAATATTGAGCAAGGAATGACTTACCAAGTTGAAATTGATGAGCAAACAGGTTTCCAAGAAAAAGTAATTTCTGAATCTAGAAACAAACGATTAATCCCAACACTTCACATTGAAGATGGAAAAGGAGAAATTATACGCTCATACAACTTACCGGTTGGTGCCCACTTAATGATTGATAATGGAGAGAAAATTAATGTTGGTAAAATATTAGTTAAAATCCCAAGAAAATCATCTAAATCTGGAGATATTACAGGAGGTTTACCACGTGTAACAGAGTTGTTTGAAGCACGTAACCCTTCAAATCCAGCTGTAGTAAGTGAAATTGATGGTGTGGTTTCTTTTGGAAAAATCAAGAGAGGGAACCGCGAGATTGTTATTGAATCTAAATTAGGTGAGGTTAAGAAATATCTAGTGAAATTATCTAATCAAATTCTTGTTCAAGAGAATGATTATGTAAAAGCAGGTATGGCATTATCTGATGGTTCTATCACACCTAACGACATATTAGATATTAAAGGACCATCTGCGGTTCAGCAATATTTAGTGAATGAAGTACAAGAAGTATATCGTTTACAAGGTGTGAAAATTAATGATAAACACTTTGAAGTAGTTGTTAGACAGATGATGCGTAAAGTTAGAATCATTGATTCTGGCGATACTATTTTCTTAGAAGACCAATTAGCTCATAAAGATGATTTTATTATGGAAAATGATGAAATTTTCGGAATGAAAGTGGTTGAAGAAGCTGGAGATTCAGCAAATCTTAAACCAGGTCAAATTATTACACCTCGCGTATTAAGGGATGAAAATTCAATTTTACGTAGAGAAGATAAAAAACTTGTTGAGGCAAGGGAGGCAAAACCTGCAACCGCTACGCCAATATTACAAGGTATTACTAGAGCATCGCTTCAAACAAAATCATTTATCTCGGCCGCATCGTTCCAAGAAACTACTAAGGTTCTTAACGAAGCAGCAGTTGCAGGAAAAATTGATGATTTAGAAGGACTTAAAGAAAATGTTATTGTAGGGCACAGAATTCCAGCAGGAACTGGTATGCGTCGCTATACAGATATTATCGTAGGTTCTAAAGAAGAATTTGATGAAATGATGCAAGTGAAGAAAGAATTAAATTATAATTAATTGTCATTCCTGCGAAATCGAAGATTCACGAATACATTAATTTAAAATGTTGTTCAATGAGTAAGGCAGGAATCTGTAAAAACAAAAGCCTTCATGTATAGTAACTTGAAGGCTTTTTAATTTAAATTATAAAATTATGTCAAACGAAAAAGATAAGCCAAAACAAGGGCAAATTAACATAGAGTTAGACGAAAATATAGCTGACGGAATCTATTCTAATTTGGCCATTATTAACCATTCTGTTTCAGAATTTGTGGTAGATTTTGTGAGTATTATGCCGGGTGTTCCAAAAAGCAAAGTAAAATCCCGAATTATATTAACGCCACAACACGCCAAACGTTTATTAAAGGCTTTAGGTGAAAATGTAGCGAGATTTGAAAATTCTCATGGCGAGATTAAGGATTACGAACAACCTCCCATCCCTTTGAATTTTGGACCAACAGGACAAGCATAAATTAAAAAGCCCTTTGAATTAATTCAAAGGGCTTTTTGGTTAAAACACATTTATAGTTGAATTTAGCTAGCTTTTTTTATGGCGTTCATTCTAAATTTTAAAGCTCCAGAAGGACACCTTTTAACTTGGTTGATTATTTTTTCTGATTCCGTGGCATCTAAATTAATCCAAGGAATAATTGAGAAACTAAAAACATCAGATAATTCTTGTGCACAGATTCCAGATTGAACACACAAACTAGGTTCAAACGTTACTGTAATGTCTTTGTTACTAAATTCATTGTCATCAGTATTTTTCATGGCAGTTCAATTTGGGGTTAAACTTTAATCTAAAGTCTTTAATATAATTGTGTAAAGGAAATAAAATCGTCGTTTTGTTAAAATTCAGAGGTAAAATGAAATTTTAAGTTAGGATATTATTGATGGATCATCTCCAAATAAAATTTGGAATCAGCCACCAATTAGCTCATAAAAAAAGCCCCGACGTTTTACGGGGCTTTCATATGAACAATCTTTTGTTTTCTTAGAGCTTTATTAGATTTACTTCTTACAGGAAAGAATAATCGCCCGAGCCGTTAAAATTTGTAAGTGTAGCAGTTACGGTCCAAGTGCCTGCCGTCCCCGCAGAACTCGTACCTGACGCGTCTTGAGCGTTTTGTCCTGCTGTTAAAGTTCTGTCAAGCACGGTTGTGCCAGCGGCATCTTTTATAACAAATTGAAAGCTACCGCTTTGGGCATCTATAGACATGTCCCAGCCTGCTGTGGTGTTAGAATTTTCAAAAGACCAGGTTTTTGTTGTAGTGCCTCCATTACCTCTAACGTCCCCTGACTTGTTTTGTGGCTCGAGAATGTTGATTGTAGCAAATATATCGTCTTTTTCACAAGACGCTAGGATTGCCATAATTCCTGCAAGAATAAAAAAGCTTGCCACTTTTAATTTAAAAAAACGTAGGTTAAATGTTTTCATAGTAATAATGATTTTTAAGATTTGATTGGCAAACATACAAAATTTAATGATATGTTGTTTTTTTGTTAAAATTCAGAGGTAAAATGAAACTTTAAGCTAGGATATTTTTGCTGGGTCATTTCTAAAGAAAAATGGGAATCTGCCAAAAATACCAATTGGTTTTGTTTGTCTTTTGCTAAGAATCGTTGTTTTACCCTTATGAAATCTTTGTATTCTTCAGTTTTAGAATCTTTTGGATCCACCCAACAGGCTTTATATACGTTTAAATTTTCATAGGTACATTTAGCTCCGTATTCGTGTTCTAACCGATATTGAATTACTTCGTACTGTAGGGCACCAACGGTTCCAATGACTTTTCTGCCGTTTAGTTCTAATGTAAATAACTGAGCAACCCCTTCGTCCATTAATTGATCAATGCCTTTAAATAGCTGTTTCGATTTTAAAGGATCAGCATTATTTATATATCTAAAATGTTCTGGGGAAAAACTAGGGACGCCTTTGTAATTGATAACTTCGCCTTCGGTCAATGTATCTCCAATTTTAAAATTCCCGGTATCATGAAGTCCCACAATGTCACCTGGATAAGAGATATCTACGATCTCTTTCTTTTCAGCAAAAAAAGCATTCGGACTAGAAAATTTTAATTTTTTTCCATGTCTGACGTGCAAGTAAGGCTTATTTCTTTCAAACGTACCAGAAACTATCTTCACAAATGCCAGCCTATCTCTGTGATTCGGATCCATGTTGGCGTGTATTTTAAATACAAAACCAGAGAATTTATCTTCTTCGGGTTTTACCAAACGTTCTTCACTTTGTTTTGGTCTTGGTTTAGGGGCGATTTCTACAAAACAATCCAGTAATTCCCTGACTCCAAAATTATTTAAAGCCGAACCAAAAAAGACAGGTTGTAACTGCCCATTTAGATATGCGTCTTTATCAAACGGTGGATAAATGCCTTCTACTAATTCTATTTCCTCACGCAGCGTCTTTGCTGACTTTTCACCAATAAGCTTCGTTAATTCAGGAGAATCTAAATCCGAAATTTCAATCGTTTCTTCAATATCCTTTCTGCTATCACCACTAAAAAGGTTGATGTTCTTTTCCCAAATATTATAAATGCCTTTAAAATCATAGCCCATACCAATTGGGAAGCTTAAAGGGGTGACACTCAGACCTAATTTTTGCTCCACCTCATCAAGTAAATCAAATGCATCTTTACCCTCTCTATCCATTTTGTTGATGAAAACTATCATGGGTATGTGTCGCATACGGCAAACCTCAACCAATTTTTCCGTTTGCTCTTCAACGCCTTTTGCAACGTCAATCACGACAATAACACTGTCAACAGCCGTTAAGGTTCGAAAAGTGTCTTCAGCAAAATCTTTGTGCCCAGGCGTATCTAGTATATTGATTTTAACACCATCATATTCAAAAGCCAAAACAGAGGTGGCTACAGAAATTCCACGCTGACGTTCAATTTCCATAAAATCGCTCGTGGCGCCTTTTTTAATTTTATTACTTTTTACGGCACCAGCTTCTTGAATCGCGCCTCCAAAAAGAAGCAGTTTTTCAGTTAAAGTTGTTTTTCCAGCATCTGGATGCGAAATGATGCCAAAGGTGCGTCTGCGTTGTATTTCTTTTAAAAAACTCATATGTTATATGCAAATGGATGCAAAGATACTTTATAATTATGATTTGGGAATTTGGATTTTAGAATTTATTGTTAAGATTGATTGTATTAATATTTTACTTGGTATTTTTGTTTTCTATGAAATGAGCTTAGTATCTTAAGTCGATGTTTGTAAAATTCTTTATGCGAATGGCATCTGACAAATTTAAAAAATGAAATTGCACAGATGAAAGAAGAACAAGTCATCCTTGTAAACGAAAAGGACGAACAAATTGGCTTAATGCCAAAAATGGAAGCACACGAAAAAGCGTTGTTGCATCGTGCATTTTCAGTGTTTATTTTTAATGACAACAATGAATTGATGCTTCAACAGCGGGCCTTAACTAAATATCATTCACCTGGATTATGGACCAATACGTGCTGTAGCCATCAACGGGAAGGAGAAAGCAATATTCAAGCTGGTAAAAGACGATTGTTTGAAGAAATGGGATTTGTGGTCGATTTGCAAGAATCCATCTCATTTATTTATAAAGCACCATTTGATAATGGATTGACCGAACATGAATTTGATCATATCATGATTGGAACTTACAATGATGAACCTTTTATTAATTTAGATGAAGTTGCCAGTTGGAAATGGATGTCGCTTGAAGCTGTAAAAAATGATATGTTAGAAAAGCCAGAGCTCTATACCGAATGGTTTAAGATTATTTTTGATAAATTCTACGAACATATAAATATCTCTAAGAAATGAACGTAACCGTTAGTAGAAAGGCACATTTTAATGCCGCACACAGATTATATAGAAAGGAGTGGACTGATGAGAAAAACAGTCTGGTTTTTGGGAAATGCAGTAACCCAAACTATCATGGGCATAATTACGAGCTCATTGTAAGTGTTACGGGAGAGATTGATAAAGAAACAGGTTATGTGATTGATATACAAGAATTAAAGGATCTTATAAAAGTAGAAGTAGAAGATGCTTTTGATCATAAAAACTTGAATATAGAAGTGCCAGAGTTTAAAGATTTGAACCCAACAGCAGAACATATAGCGGTGGTTATTTATAACAAAATAAAACCAAAATTAAAGCCAAATCTGGATTTAGAAATTACACTTTATGAAACACCACGTAATTTTGTAAGGTACTCTGGAACATAGATATTTGTATCTTCTTAAAAATTAAATTTCAATTAAAAAGGACGTACTATTAAGAGTTAATGCTTAATTTTGCGTCAAAATAAATTATTAAATATGGCAAATGTTAGAAACCTAAAGAAAGATATTAATTATGTTTTAGGTGATATTATAGAAGCAGTTTATGTTTGGGAATACGCAAACAAAGGAAAAGATACCAAAAAGGGCGAAGCAATAATTGATGAGGCGATTGAAACTTTTGATGCTTTAATTGCTAAAGTAAACGATAGCAAAGTGGTTAATAAAAAATCACATTTTAAGGCTATTGCTAATGAGCTTGAAGCTAAAGGAAGGGCTTTAATTGAAAAAGTTAATGCTTTAGGATAAAAATTAGTGAATTACGATTTGCAAATATGTAACTAAGAATTATATTTGTCGAGTCAAAAATTCGCCGATGTAGCTCAGTTGGCTAGAGCAGCTGATTTGTAATCAGCAGGTCGTGGGTTCGAGCCCCTCCATCGGCTCAACAAAACTTCAATTATAGTAATATGATTGGAGTTTTTTACTTTTTAATCATTTTTTCTTTTCCTAAACCAAGAAAAAATACCGCGTTTAGGTTTTTCTTCATTGAATTCTTTGGTGTCTTTTTTGTTCCCGAATAAACGCTCAAAAAAGCCATCTTTCTTGGATGGTTCACAAATTAAGGATTCCAAAACCTCATTTGATGGTGTTTCAAATTTGGCTGAAACTAGGGAGGCGTATTTAGAATCTTGGTTTAATTGCTCTAAGTAATTGGCAAATATGGGTAAAGCAGAATTGGCACCTTGCCCAATGGATGTATTACTGAAACCTATTTGTTGGTTATCATTACCAACCCAGGTAATTGTAACCAAGTTTGGCATAATGGCAACAAACCAACCGTCTTTATTATCCTGGGTAGTTCCTGTTTTACCAGCCAAATCGTTAGTAAAATTGTATTGTGAGCGTAATCTTTGAGAAGTCCCGCTATTTACTGTTGCTTTCATAAACTCAAGCATTACCTGTCTTGTGGTATCGCTAAACGCTTTTTCTGTTTGCTTTTTAGGGTTTAAATCATCAAAAGATGCAATTAGGTTTCCATCTTTATCTTCAATTTTTGTAATAAAAACAGGGGTGGAGGGTGTGCTTTCATTTACAAACGATGTATATGCTTTAGCAAGTTCTAAAACACTCAGGTTTGATGAACCTAAAGCGATAGAGGGCACTGCTTCAATGTTACTGTTAATACCCATCAATTTAGCCTGATTAATGACTTCTGGTATGCCTGTTTCATATAAAACCTTTACAGCGATGGTATTAATTGAGTTGCTTAATGCATATTCTAAAGAATAATTTAAATCATTATCATAATTACCACCGGCATTTGTTGGTGTCCAATTCTCAACATCTGTATATGTAATGGATTTAATAGGGAAGTAGGTGCAGGGTTTTATGCCATTTTCTAAGGCGGCCGTATAGACAATTGGTTTAAAGGTGGAGCCTACTTGGCGTTTACTTTGCGATACATGGTCGTATTGAAAAAAACGATAGTCTATACCACCAACATAGGCTTTAATGGCGCCGGATGTAGGGTCTAGCGAAATCATGCCTGCATTAAGGAATTTTAAGTAATGCTCTAAGCTATCAAGCGTAGATAATTGCTTTATTTCAGTCTTGTTCCAACTAAACAGTTCCACATCGCGTTTTTTATTTAATTCGGCTTCTATTTCTATTTCTGTTAAACCTTCTTCTTTAAGCTTTTTATAGGCAATCAAACGTATTTTGGCAGCTTTATAAGCATCTTTGTTTTTTAACCAAGGAGCATTATTGCCATAAGCCTTTTCATATTGTTTTTGTAATGCAGTCATGTGCTTTGTCATGGCAGTTTCAGCATACTTTTGAAGTGTATTGTCTAAGGTTGTGTAAATTTTTAAGCCATCATGAAAAATATTATAGGTATCACCATTTGGTTTTCTAAATTCATCTAATTGAAGAATGGTGTCTAGCTGTCTTTTTATTTCAGCTCTAAAATACGGTGCTAACCCTTGGTTTGGGTCATAAGAGCGATATTCTAGAACAAGCGGGACTTTTGAAATTATTAAAGCGTCATCAGCATTCAAATGACCATATTTTTCCATTTGACGGATTACTACATTTCTTCTGGCAAGTGCTCTTTCTGGATTAACTCTGGGGTTGTAATAGGTGTTAGCTTTTAAAGAGCCGATAAGTGTTGCGGCTTGTGAAATGCTTAAATCTTTTGTGTGCGTATTGAAAAACTTTTTTGAAGCGCTTTCAATCCCATAAGTATTATCAGGAAACGGAACTGTATTGAGGTATAGGGTAAGAATTTCTTCTTTTGAATACACTTTTTCAATTCTGGTAGCGACGATGCTTTCCATAATTTTATTGACAACAATACTCAAAAAACCAAGATCTTTTCTTCCGAATAGATTTTTAGCTAGTTGTAATGTAATGGTGCTTCCGCCTCCAGAGGCATCATTGGAGAGCAGTATCGTTTTAAAAAATACACGAGCTAAGCTTTTGTTATCTACGCCGTCATGATCATAAAACCGGATATCTTCTGTAGATATAAGAGCTTTTATAAGATGTTCAGGAAAATCTTTGTAAGTAATGGATTGTCTATCAAACACATAAAACTTACCGATTAAATCGTTATTTGTATCTAAAACTTCTGTGGCTTGACTTTGTTTAAGGGTTTCTAACGATTTAATGGAAGGCACTTCGCCCCACATGCCATAATAAATACTTCCATAAAATAAAATTAAAAGAAGGACTAAGGATAGGGTAACTTTGATAACAATATTAACCCATTTATTTTTTAGAAGTTTTTTTATTTTAAGCATCGCATTGTATAATCATATTTACGGTTTAAAAATAGATATAGATGCTCTGCTATTTTTTAATTTTCTTCTAATTTAATTTGATCGACAAATTTTTGAAGTTCTTTCCCATATTTTGAGGCTTTTACTTCGGGAGTTAATGATTTGTTAATCGTGTCTAGTAAATTAATTTTTGCATTATAAATTTCTGTTAATGCTAAATAAGGTGCCACCTCACTGTCCTTATTGTTTATTGCAAAGTTTACAGTATATAAATAGCGTCTTTTTAAATTGTTGTCATAGTCCTTTTGGATTCTACTTATTTTAGAAGTATCTCCAGCTTGTTGTGATTCTAAATCTTCCTTTATTAAATCCAGATTTTTCTCATTGAATTTAGCAGCCATAAGTCTGTACTTTTCCCAGACTTTTTGTTGTTCAGATCCATTTATTTTTGCATCATGTACAAAGTTTTTCATACTAGTGTTGATTTCGGTGATGCCTTTATCTGCAAAAAACGGAATTCTGTCATCCTCGCTGGAATTTTTATCTAGATATAGAAAGAACATTTCAGGAGACTCTATTTTGCTATGCAATTCAAAATCAGGTTGTCCATTAATAATCACAGAATCAACAGTAACTATTGCTGTATCTTGTTCTTTTTTAAGATAAATGATTCCCTTTTTCAATCCTTTGATGGTTCCTTTTACAATTAAATCAGGAGTTTCCTTGCTACAAGAAACTATAAAAACCATCAGAACTAATAATAGAAAATTTTTCATTTGTAATTAAATTTTAGAGTCGCAAATATCTTATAATTATATCTTAAATTCTAATTACAGCATCTTATTTTTTGGCAGGTTAATCTTAGTTAAGAAATGAAATTAAAGCAATCTATTATTAAAGTTTGGCACGATGATTGTAAATAGTTGATCGTTGCAATCATGTTCACGAGTTTATTGAGTGGTTACTTTAAACTTATAATTGCAACTCATATTTTTGGTTAGTTAGTTAGAGAAAAAAGCACCTTTTTAAGGTGCTTTTTTAATATAAATACTATTTTTAATAAGGGCAGCCACAATATTTGTTGCTCTTAAAAATATCGCTAAGTTTTGTGCCATCAGTTCTAAATATGTCAATAGAAATACTTAAGCTTAAAATTTTATGTTTGTAAGATCTCAAATCAGCTAAATTAACACCATATTCAGAGTTAATAATATCTAATAGTTCTTCTTCAGTTTTTTTAGAGGTCACCTCATATCTCAAATCTAAACTAAACCTATTGTATCGCGCCATGATACCAAAATTCAGGCTTGTTGTTTTTCTATCTAAATCGGGACCGCCATCGCTAAAAGTTGTTTCTTGAACACCATCTAAGATAGTTTCGTCATAAAAATTAAAACTAGGGCCCACATAAATAGCTACTGGTTTTAAAATTTTAACTCCAAACAATAGTGGGACTTCCATTTTAGAAGTCCTCCAATTCGCTTTTTTTCTGGAAAAATCATAATGATTTTTTAGTGAAACATAATTTAATTCTGGTCTAATAAAGAATTTGTTAAATTCAACCATAAAATATGCTCCGAGTAAATATCCCATATCTTTTTCCGGTTGGTAAGTTATCCCGGGGTCACCTTGATATGGACGTTCATAAATATCTCCTATAGTATTGGTATTCAAACCACCTTTAAGACCAAAGACGTATTCTTGTGAAAACATTTTTGAGCAGCAAAAGAAGACAACAGTTATTAGGTATAATGTTCTCATTATTAATAGATTTGGGGTTAATCGTGGTCGAATTTAGAATTATTTGTTAATATGTTAATGAAATTACGATCATTGACTTTTTTTTTGGTACAAAAGGTAAGTTTTATACAGTTTGCTATTGATTTTCTCCTGAATACAACATGTTCATTGGTTATTAAATTAATCCAATTTCATTTTAATATTTAACGACGAACATGCATTTCATCGTTAAAAAGCATAATTTAGACAGATAATGTTAAAATTAAGCGTATTACAACGAATAAATATGTTTTTAGTCGTTACAATTCAATTATATTTTTACTTTTGAAGTGTACTAAATAACATACTTTTTAGTTCAATGGATTAATTAATTAATATTTGCATTATGTTGTTGATATAGAAGCCCTAAATCGAACTTCATAATATAAAAGCAAATTAGAAGAAACCGAGTTTGAGGGAACTCGGTTTTTTTGTGTCTTGTAATTTCTATAAACTTAAATAGGAGTACGCCCAATACATAAGTATGAACTGCATAGGAATTCTTAAAACAAGTACCCATTTTGGTAAACCAGCTGAGGCTTTTTTGTTTGAAACCATATAAAAATGTACCAATAGAAAAACAATTAGCATTAAAATAATAAGAATTATAGATGTGTTTTTTAATAAAGGGATGCATAGCATTATTCCTAAAATTATTTCTGATAAACCACTTAAAGAAACTAACAGTTTATGATTGGGCAAGTAATTTGGCATAATGCGTAGATACATTTTAGGTTTTATAAAATGATTGATTCCTGCTGCAATATAAAGCACGGCCATAAGGTATAAATGCCAAGGATTGTTCATGATTAAAATATATTTTTTTCTAAATTAGCATAATTTGAAGTCTATATGAAACATAGAGCAGCGTTTTTGTTTTTATTTATTTGTTTTAAAGTTTTTGCTCAATTACCAGAAGGGTTTGTGTATGTGAAAACTATTATACCAGACTTAGATGTTGAACTACGTTATTATACCACAAATAATTTTGTCGGTAAACCTATAAAAGGGTATCTAACTAACGAACTCATTTTAACCAAACAAACGGCATTTGCATTAAAGCAGGTTCAAGAGGAACTACAAAATAAAAACTTATGCTTAAAAGTGTATGATGGTTACCGGCCGCAACGTGCGGTAGACCACTTTATGGGTTGGGCAAAAAATTTGAATGATACCGTTAATAAAAAGGCTTTTTATCCGAATGTTGATAAGATGAATTTATTTGTTGAAGATTATATTGCAGCAAAATCGGGTCATAGTAAAGGAAGTACCGTAGATTTGACTATTATTGATGCTAATACAAGCAAACCTTTAGACATGGGAAGTGAGTATGATTTTTTTGGAAAGGAATCTTGGACCGACTATAAGGATATCACGGAAGAGCAAAAAGCAAATAGAAAACTATTACTAAAAGTAATGACTAAACATGGCTTTGTGAATTTTTATAAAGAATGGTGGCATTTTACTTTAAAAGATGAACCTTTTCCAGATAATTATTTTGACTTTCCCGTAAAATAAAAACCTGCTTTCAAAAAAGAAAACAGGTTTTTGTGTTTTTTGGATTGATGAACTTTGCTATTATTCTTTATCTAAGTTTTTGGTCATGTTAAAGCCAACAAATAAACCTAATCCTGCCATTGTAAAAATAGCTCCAGAGAATGCAACATCGTCTTGAATACCTAAGTTTTCAAGGATGGAAGCAATAAATATGCCAATTCCAATAGCCATTAATAATAAGGCTAAATTTAATAGGAACACTTTCCATATTGGGGAACGATTACTTTTATCCCCCATAAAAATACTGGCATCGGCACCTTTTTCAATAAGTGCTAAACGTTCTTTGTTTCTTGTAGATAAGTATAAATATACGATTCCAAAAATTGCAAGAAAAAAACTGATTGGTATTAAAACTTCTATCATAACTGTTTGTTTTTAATTGATTATTTTTAAGGTGTTCATAGCTTATGACGATACCTTTTTTATTTGGGTTACACATTTTGTGAAAATAATTTTTAAATGTGCTGTAACCTAAAATCAATTACCAACGTCTTACTATCAAATGACCGCCGACAACGACATATATTATATCAATTTAATTATTGAAGGAAACTCAAATGCATTTAGCGTTTTAGTTGACCGCTATAAGGATTTGGTATTTTCATTAGCCTTAAAAATGGTTAAGAATAGGGAAGAAGCAGAAGAGGTTGCGCAGGACACGTTTATAAAAGTATTTAAATCCTTAAGTCAATTTAAAGGCGATTCAAAATTTTCAACATGGATTTATAAGGTCGCTTATAATACCAGTTTAGATAGATTGAAAAAACATAAAAGGGAGCAATCCGTAGTTTCAATAGATGAATTTAATTCAAATCAAATAAGAAGTATGGATAATGCGCTTGATGCTATGGAAGACGATGAACGAAGCAAAGCCATACAAGATTGTATCAAACTGTTGCCAAGTGATGATGCCTTTTTGTTAACTTTATTTTATTTTGAAGAACAATCTTTAGAAGAGATTGCAAAGATTGTTGGATTAACGGCCAATAATGTAAAAGTGAAACTATTTAGAAGTAGAAAAAAATTAACCGCTATTTTAAAAGAGCGATTAGAACCAGAAATCATTGAATATTATGAAAAAAACTGATACTGATAAAGAAATTGAACAATTGGTTGAGAAAATGATGAAGGAAACGTCTTTAGATACACCTTCATTCGATTTCACTGCTCATATTATGTCAAAGGTTTTAGAAATTAAAACAAGTGAAGCAACGGTTTATAAACCATTGATTTCTAAAAAAGTGTGGGGAATCATTGCCTTTGGTGTTTTAGCATTAGTAATTTTCATTGTTTTTGGAGCTAAAGGAGAAGCTTCAGGTATTGTAAATCCTATTGATTTTAGCATGCTTACCAATAATAAAATAATCAATACCATTTCTGGTTTTAAAGCATCAAGTTTTCAGGTTTCCAAAACATTTAGTCATGCATTGATGTTTTTAGGCATCATGATTTGTGTACAAATTCTATTTTTAAAACATCATTTTAATCAACGTTTTGAAAATTAACGCTTGGTTGCTCCACATTTAAAGGGGTTGTTTTGTTTGGCAATTCCATTTGCTTACGCATTTGCTTGATGGTTAAGGTGCTTCCATCATGGCTCCATCCTGGTTCCCCGAAAGCATACATGAACTTGTGATATAAATTTGGACTCTTTTTCATGTCGTTCCAAATATCTTTATATTCATGCGTTAAAATAATCAAAGGATTATAGGAATTTGGTGGTTTGGTAACGCCGTATTCAATATCTATGTTCTCGTCCAATTCTTTCCAGGTTCCAAATAGTTTATCAAACATATTTAAAAAGCCACCATGGTTTTTATCCATATACTCTAAATTTTTAGCGTGGTGCACCTGGTGCATTGTATGGGTATTAAATACTTTTTCAATAATTCCCAGTTTTGGAACGTAAGCAGAATGTAACTGAAATTGCCAAAGAGCTTCAATACCTAAGCATACAATCACCATTGCTGGAGGAAATCCAATGGCAGGTAACCACATATAAAAAAACGGTTTATATAAAATAGTGAACCAGCCGTTTCTAACTGCTGTTCCTAGATTGAAATTGTCGGAAGAGTGGTGCACGATGTGTGCCGCCCATAAAAAGCGCACCATATGGTTTTGTCTGTGAAACCAATAATATGAAAAATCGTCTAAAAATTGACATAGAATCCAAACATACCATGCATAACCAAATGATTCCCAACCCATAATGTTGGTACGTATGCCATCAACAATAGGGTTGAACAATTCGTACACATAATTAAAGATGATTATGGCCGAAATCGTTTTTATTAAAGGCGCTAAAACTACCGATCCAACGCCCATAGTTAGACTAGATGCTAGATCTTTCCATTTGTAAAGATGTTTGTGGTCGTGGGTTTTGCTATATGTAAGTTCAACCAAAATAAGGCCTAAAAAACAAGGCACACCATACACTAGTGGGTTTGTAAAATCCATTACAGTTTAAATTTTAAAAGTGCTGGTTGGTAAGCGTTAGTGTAGTAAGTAGTGGGTAGTATGATTAGTTGAAGTCTATTAATTTTTTTTCTTTCGATAAAGATAGTAATTAATTAGCGGAATTATAAACGATTTAGTACCAACGTTTTTTTTTCTTTTTGGAAGCTTCACTTTTACGCCCTTTTTTGTGTTTGCTTTTTCCTGGGGTTTTGTGAATTTCCTTTTTTGCTTTTGGGTCTAACGGATAGGGATGGTCATCCACCACATCCAATTGCATATTAATAAGTTGCTGAATAGTCGCCACATAGGTTTTTTCATCTGCAGAACATAACGAATAGGAAGTGCCTGAGTTTCCAGCCCTGGCAGTTCTTCCAATTCTATGAACATACGTTTCTGGCACATTGGGTAAATCGAAATTCACTACCGCATCTAAATTATCAATATCAATACCACGCGCCGCCACATCAGTTGCAATTAAAATAGTGGCTTCTTTATCTTTGAACTTTTGTAACGCTTCTTGTCTTAGGTTCTGACTTTTATCACCGTGGATGCTTTCCACTTTATAGCCATTTTTAATAAGCGTTTCTTCTAACTTTTCAACACCAAATTTAGTGCGTCTAAAAATAAGAATACTGCCTTTTATCGTATTTCGTAATAAATGCAAACACAATTCTATTTTATTGCGTTTTGGCACGTAATACAATACTTGGTTGACGTTTTTGGACGTGGACGAATTAGGGGCCACTTCAACACGCTCAGGGTTATTTAAAATGGTATTTGCCAATTGTTCCACCTTAAAAGGGATGGTGGCCGAAAACAATAAAATTTGTTTTTCCCTTGTACACAAACGCTCAATTTTTTTAACATCGTCAATAAAACCCATGTCTAACATTAAATCGGCTTCATCTAAAACCAAAATATCGACATAGTCTAGGTTTACGGTATCTTGTTTGTGCAAATCCAATAAACGCCCGGGCGTAGCAATTAAAATATCTACGCCTTTTTTAAGAACATCTTTTTGTGGCTCGATTGACGTGCCACCATAAACAACGGTTGTTCTTAAATTGGTATACTTGCAATACGTTTTAAAATTTTCTTCAATTTGAACCGCCAATTCGCGAGTCGGGCTTATTATTAAAGCTTTTATTTTCTTGCCACTTTTTGAAGCATCTTGTTTATCAAACAACAATTGCAAAATAGGTAAGGCAAAAGCAGCGGTTTTTCCTGTGCCGGTTTGTGCCGAAACAATGACGTTTTTTTTGTCTAATACCAACGGAATGGTTTTTTCTTGAACCAAGGTTGGGTTATCGTAACCCGCTTCTGCAACCGCTCTTAAAATAGGTTTGTTTAATTGTAAGTCTTTAAACGACATATTGTATTGAAATTTGCTGCAAAGATACATAAAAGTTATCAGGCTTAATTCCCGTGAAATCGTAAGATTCATGAATTCATTATTATAAAAATATTTAATAATGAATAAAACGGGAATCCAAATAATGCGCTATATCTCAATGATTAGTGCACTTCAAAAAATTCTTTATTATACTTTAAGGGATATAAGGACAAAACATTTTCTAATTTTGCGGCGCAATTATAATTTGCAACATAACCTATGGTACAATACAACCCCAAAGACTGGATCGTTTTTATTTTTAGATTTCATAAATCAGATACGTTTAGGAAACTGATTCCCATGATGCTATTTATAGGTGCTTACACCGGTGGCGTCGGGTATTTGGAACTTGAGTATTGGAAACTATCGCAGAAAAACCATTTGTCAAATATTCCCGTCATGCACAGTATGTTGGGTTTTGTCATTTCCTTATTATTGGTGTTTAGAACCAATACGGCTTACGACCGTTGGTGGGAAGGCCGAAAACTGTGGGGTGCGTTGGTTAATAATAGCCGGAATTTAGCCATGAAGCTCAGTGTTATCTTAAAGGAAGAACACGATAGGGCGTATTTCAGGAAATTAATTCCGGGCTATGCTTCTATATTGTCAAAACATTTAACCGATGTGGAAACCAGTTTGCAATTGTATGAAGGCATCGATTTAGATAACCACAAGCACCGACCAAACCAAGTGGCGAAAATGATGTATCAAAAGATTACTGATCTGCACGAGCAGAAAAAAATCACGGGCGACCAACTAATTATCTTAAATGCCGAATTACAGTCGTTTACAGACATTTGTGGGGCATGTGAGCGTATTAAAAACACGCCCATTCCGTATTCATACAGTGCGTTTATTAAAAAATTCATCTTTTTTTATATCATGACGTTACCTTTTGGCTATGTGTTTAGTTTGGGATATTATGCCATACCAGTCGTTATTTTTATTTTTTATGTGTTGGCAAGTTTAGAATTAATTGCTGAAGAAATTGAAGACCCTTTTGGGTTTGATGCCAACGATTTGCCTATTGAAAAGATTTCGGCAAACATTAAAAAGCATGTGGAGGAGATTATTTAGGGTTTTTATGAAATTGGTTTTGTTTTTTACGTTGTCGTTTAAAGGTCTTGTGTAAGAAGCAGAACTGTTTAGCTTTTAATTTTAGCTTATGTTAGCTGCCGTATAATTGAACTTCTAGAATAAGACGATTGGTAGCTCGTGTTGCCGACTGCCATCTTTCGCGCTAATCTCAAATAAAATTAGAGTTAAAGTCGAGTTTTCCCTATTCTTTGCGACATCCACTGTGAAATCAAATTTACCCCATTCTGGTGCGCCCGCATCAGTCATCTCATAGCCTTTTTTCAATTCATCGTGACCGTCTTCAACGGTCCAGTTGAAACTTGCTTCAAAAATTTGTCCTTCTCCTTTAACTCGAAATTTATCATTATTTACTTTCTCTACTGTCACATTTCTAAAACGCTCGTTCGAATATTTCTTTACAGTTGTGTTCGATGGAGCTGCCTTTTTCAGTTGAACAGTATCGCTCGTTTTGACATTTTCCTGAGCTTCTCTAACAATTTTATCCTTTTTATTACAGGCAGCAAATAGTATAATTAATAATAAGATTATCCGTTTCATATCGAGTTCTTTGTTTCCTTTTTAGGCTATAGTTTCTTCAAATGACAGTTAACTTTAATAATATGAAATCGTATTAAGGTTTTATATCAGTCCCGATAGCTATCGTTATAAACGAATATATATTTTTTTCCGACAAAGATAACCTTAAATTTCATTACAAAACCAACAACTCTTTTATAGTAGAACCCTCATGGGTTTTGAAAACCAAAACAAATCAAAATCTTTGAAATTGGTTTTTCAATTGTTGGTGTGAATTTAGTTTTTAGCAAATTCTATTAAAGTTTTTATGTTTCCATTATCAGCCTCTTTTAATGCTTTAATATACATTTTTCGTGTTTCATCAGGTTTAACCATTTTTGAATTGTGCCAACTAAAAATGTCCTTTCCAAAAATACATTCGATAATTAATTAAACAAAATGTAAACATATAAGTTTACAAATTATATAAAAAGTAAACATATAAGTTTACAAAAAATAAATTAAAATCTGAATTCACTATAAAATCCGCTACCGCTAAGCTCTGCTTAGTGGCCACAACAGTTTATTGCACTAGAATTCAATTAGTGTTTTTTTGCTAAACCGCTTTAGGAAGGATTATTATTTGATTTGTTTTTTACAATCTTATCGGCCACTAAACTGAGCTTAGCGGTAGCGTGCGAAAGTTTAAAATTCACTACAACACCAACAACCCATTCTCCCGTAAAACACCCATAGGTTTTGAAAACCAAAACAATTCAAAGTCTTCAAACTGCGTTTCAAAATCTTTTTTTAATTCCAAAAATGAAGGTAATTGTGTGTTGTTTGGGCTTAATGTTTCTAAGATATTTAAAAGCCAGTTACCTTGATTTTTGTCAAAAGTTACCGAAAATGTGTCGGTTGTGGTGTGAAACGTGGCTTGTAAAGAATAATACGTTTGTCCTTTTTTGGTTTTGGAAGTTTCTGTTACCAAAGGTTTTGTGCCAAGCCACAGTATTTTTGCGGTTGGTTTGATGTTGAAATGAACCTCGGTTTCTAAGCAGTTATGAATAAAATCGGGTTTAATAGTGGTTTTCGGGATTTTAAAATCGAACCAATCTTGTAACGGCAATTCAAAACCAATACCGTGCATATAGTTAAAAAGCGACTTTTTCAATCCGAAACTAAATTGGTTATGGTCAATGCCCGTAGTATCGGTAAAGGCAATATCGTTATTGGCAAACGTAATGGGTTTGGTGTTTGGGATGATGTGGTATTCGGATGGATTTAATCCAATAGGACTGTGCGCCGTTAATGCAAACTGGTGCCAAAATCCTGATTGTAATACGCCAATTTCGAATAACTGACGCACCATTTCCAAACTATCAACAGTTTCCTGAATGGTTTGCGTGGGGTAGCCATACATTAAATAGGCGTGAACCATAATATTGGCTTCGGTAAAATGACTTGTGACTTGCGCAACTTGCTCCACGGTGACACCTTTATCAATAAGTGCCAATAATCTATCGGAAGCCACTTCCAGTCCGCCAGAAATCGCAATACATCCCGAGGCTTTTAACAACTGGCACAAATCCTTAGTGAAGTTTTTTTCAAACCGAATGTTGGTCCACCACGTCACGGTGAGTTTACGTTTAATAATTTCTAAAGCGAGTGCTTTCATCAGTGCTGGAGGCGCTGCTTCGTCCACAAAATGAAACCCAGTTTCGCTGGTTTGTTCTATGAGTTGTTCCATACGATCCACCAATAATTTAGCGGCGATGGGTTCGTAAATTTTTATGTAATCCAGCGAAATATCGCAAAACGTACATTTGCCCCAATAGCAACCGTGCGCCATGGTAAGTTTGTTCCATCGACCATCGCTCCATAAACTGTGCATGGGGTTGGCGATTTCTATGACTGAAATGTATTTATCTAAAGGTAAATCGGAATAATCAGGAGTGCCAACCTCACTTTGTTTGTAATCTGGTTTGGTGCTATTATTTTTATAAACGACTTTTCCGTTTTCTAAAAGAAAGGTGCGTTTGGCCTCCCCCAACCCCTCCGAAGGAGGGGAGTTAAAAACGTGTGAAATTAAAAGCTCAACAGGCAATTCACCATCATCCAAAGTAATAAAATCAAAAAACTGAAATACTCTGGTGTCGGTTACCGAGCGTAATTCGGTATTTGGGAATCCGCCGCCTATCGCAATTTTAATGTTTGGGTAAATGGCTTTTATATATTGGGCACAACGAAACGCACTGTATAAATTCCCGGGAAACGGTACTGAAAAACATACCAGTTTCGGTTGTATGGTTTTTAGGGTGTCCTCAAGAATGTTTAAAGTAATTGTATCAATATAGGTTGGTTGGTTTTGTAACTGTTCATATAATTCATCAAACGAATTGGCACTCTGTCCCAAACGTTCCGCATAACGACTAAATCCAAAATTGTCGTCAATACATTCTACAATAAAATCGGATAAATCTTCAAGATATAAGGTAGCCAAATGTTTGGCTTTGTCTTGCATGCCCATATTGCCGAATGCCCAATCGAGTTCATCTAATTGTTCAAAGCGTGATGCTTGCGGTAAATAATTGTCCGTACAAATTTGTCTTGCAAACGTTGGTTTTTTGCCTTGTAGAAACACAATCACATCATCTAATGGTTGTAAATAAGCGTCTTTTAGCGCATAAATTCTTTGGGCATTTTCTGAGATGATGTTATTATTTTTGTCAGCTAATTCAAAAAGATCTTGAAATGTTTTTTTTGAAAATAATTCTAAAATCACTTCAATACCCAAATCCATTTGAAATGAAGCGATGTTTTTAGTGTTTAAAAATCCCTTTAGATAACATGTAGCAGGGTAGGGCGTGTTTAATTGCGTAAACGGAGGAGTGATGAGTAAAAGGTCTTTCAAAATGCTACAGAAAATAAATAGTAACAAATATAGTTTGTTTACAACCCTGAACTTGTTTCAGGGTCTCATTATTTTTCAATAATGATGAATCAGATGATAAACGCACGCAACTTCTCTCTTTTTCTTAAAGGAAGCGCATTATTTTCTATAGCAAGAGCCAAATGTTCTTGGTTTTTATCTTTTGAAAATAATAAGTTATAAAATTGGGCGGTAGTTAAACTATTTTTGGCGGATTCTATAAGTGAAACCGTATCGCCAGCTTTTACAAAACCTTCTTCCAGAACTCTAACATAAGTTCCAGGAAATCCATGAATCACAAATTGCTTTACGACTTTTTGTGAACCAAACTTGACACCTAGTTTAAAGCAAGGTTCTCTAGGCTCTGTTACTTGAACTAAAGCAGAACCAATTTTATAAATAGCACCAATCATCATTTTGGTTTCGTCCAATCCGTTTACGGTTAGGTTTTCGCCAAACATGCCCCAATCCCAATCTAAATTTGGATAGAGATTTTTCCAATACGCATAATGGTCTTCAGAAAATAGATAACACGCTTTAAACTCCCCACCATGATATTTACGGTCGGTTACTTCATCATCTTTAACATCATCTTTTCCTAAATAAATAGGTTGTTGGGTTGGTGTTTTATAAATACCGGTTATAACTTTTTTCCCTCTAAAAATAATGGTTATTGGTTTGGCTATATTGGTCGAAGTTACATGCATGGCTTATAAAACAATAGCTTAATTTTCTAATGCAGTCAATTCCGCAATTTTACAAATCACTTGGGTTGCTTTAATCATGCTTTCCACAGGAACATACTCATAACGCCCATGAAAATTATGGCCTCCAGCAAAAATATTTGGGCAAGGTAATCCCATATAGCTGAGTTGAGATCCATCAGTACCGCCACGAATAGGTTTTATGAGGGGTTTAATGTCTAATTGTTTCATGGCTTCTTCGGCGATATCTACAATATGCATCACTGGTTCTACTTTTTCTCTCATATTAAAATATTGATCCTTAATCTCAATACTTATAATATCTTCTTCGTATTGTGAATTAAGCTCATCTGTGAGTTTAAGCATCATGTCTTTGCGCGCTTTAAAATGCCCAAGGTTGTGATCACGGATAATATATTGCAATTCGGTTTCCTCAACATCCCCTTTTACACCATGTAAATGAAAAAAACCTTGATACTCATCGGTATGTTCGGGTGTTTCCATTCTAGGTAGTGAGTTTATGAATTCAGTAGCAATATATAGCGAATTAACCATTTTGCCTTTCGCATAACCTGGATGCACACTTTTACCTTTAACACGAACTTTGGCACTAGCAGCGTTAAAATTTTCATATTCCAGTTCGCCAACCTGGCTGCCATCCATAGTATAAGCCCAATCGGCTCCAAATTTTTTGACATCAAATTTATGGGCACCTCGTCCTATTTCTTCATCGGGCGTAAAACCAACTTTAATGGTGCCATGTTTAATCTTTGGATGATGGATTAAATATTCCATGGCCGTCATAATTTCACAAATACCCGCTTTATCATCAGCGCCTAAAAGCGTTGTGCCGTCTGTCGTAATTAAGGTTTGCCCTTTATAAAGGTGTAAATCTTCAAAATAATCTGGCGATAATATAATATTTTCAGCGGCATTTAAAACAATATCCTGTCCATTATATTTTTCAATAATTTGAGGTTTAACGTTGGTTGCGGTAAAATCTGGTGACGTATCAAAATGTGAAATAAAACCAATGGTTGGAACATCATGCATAACATTGCTTGGTAATGTTGCCATAATATAGGCGTTCTCATCTATGCTGACGTCTTGCATCCCAATGGCTTTTAATTCTTCCGCTAATTTATTTGCCAAATGCCATTGTTTTTCGGTGCTTGGAGTTGTTCCACTATCCGGATTTGATTGAGTGTCGACGGTAACGTAACTTATAAATCGATTTATAATATGTTGTTTATCAATCATTTTAATAGATTTTATCTGAGGTTTTTAGTGGACTAATTTTTTGCAAATAATTAGCTCAAAAATACTATTAATTTTCAAATGCTTCATGCTGTTTTTTATGAAATGAATGGTATTTTTGCGACAGAATTCAACTTCACTATGTATAAATTAATTATCCGTCCCATTTTATTTTGGTTTGACCCTGAAGATGTTCATTACTTTACGTTTTCGCTGATTCGTTTTTTAAACAAGATTCCTTTTGTTTCAAATATTGTTAAAAAATTATATCAAGTTGAAGATACTTCTTTAGAAAAAGAATTATTCGGATTGACATTTAAAAACCCTATTGGTTTAGCTGCGGGATTTGATAAAGATGCCAAGTTATTTAATGAGTTGTCAAACCTAGGATTCGGTTTTATTGAAATTGGTACATTAACACCAAAAGCCCAACCGGGAAATCCTAAAAAGAGATTGTTCCGCTTAAAGGAAGATTCGGCTATTATCAATCGCATGGGATTTAATAACGGCGGTGTTGAGGACGCTGTGAAACGATTAAAAACAAACAAACATGTTTTAATCGGTGGCAATATTGGAAAAAATAAATTAACACCTAATGAAGATGCTGGAGATGATTATAAAATCTGTTTCAAAGCGTTGTTTGATTATGTGGATTATTTTGTAGTGAATGTAAGTTCGCCAAACACGCCTAATTTAAGGGATTTACAAGATAAAGAGCCATTAACGAATCTTTTAAAAGAGTTACAGATTGAAAATGCTGGCCATAAACAAAGGAAGCCTATTTTATTAAAAATTGCTCCAGATTTAACCAATGAACAATTGTTGGATATTATTGATATTGTTGCAGAAACGAAAATTGATGGTATTATAGCAACCAATACAACCATCCTACGAGACGGTTTAACGTCTGAAAGCAAAACTGAAATGGGCGGGTTAAGTGGTAAACCTCTAACAAATCGTTCCACTGAAGTCATTCGGTTTTTGGCAGAAAAAAGCAACAAGGCATTTCCGATTATTGGCGTTGGAGGTATTCACACTGTTGAAGATGCTCTGGAAAAATTGGAAGCTGGTGCCGATTTAATACAGTTATATACAGGATTTATATACGAGGGTCCAAAACTCATTAAGGATATCAATAAGGCTTTGATTAAAAAGTAAGTTACTTAACGAACTTTTTAACCACTCTGGAATTTCCATTATTCAGAATCAACAAATACGTTCCTGACGATAAGTTATTAACGTCAATTTGTTTATTGGTAAGCTGCCCTTGCGACAATACTTGACCATAAAAGTTTGATATTTGATAATCAGTGGCACTATCTATTGCTGAATGGATGTTCAATGTTCCGTTTGAAACAGGATTTGGATAAATTTTTATCTGAGCCAATGAGGAAGTTGCTTTATCATCCTCTGTAGTAGCTTCAGTAAACTGCATTTTTATAAATTGAAAAAATGCATACATTCTGGCCTTTTGCTGATTTGAGAATTGGGTTCTACATCCTTTATAGGAATAAGACATCATGTTGTAAGTATCTGGTTGATATTTATCTCCATTAGCATCAGTTTCGATTCCTATATAGTTGCAAGAATCCAGATTGTTTGAACCTAATTTTGGGTCGGCTGGAGTGTCACAAATACCATCGCCATCAGTATCACAATTGTTCCCATTTACTAACTCAGTAGTCATATCGTCGTTTGGTCCGTGGGTATGTATCAAAGATAAAATATGACCTATTTCATGTGCCAATGAAGAATCGTTGATAGCACAACTGTTTTGCATAAAAATGATATTGGTATTCTTGGTAATGTTTGCATAACCACAAATATTATTATTGGATTCATTTTTTAGGTTATTTGCAAAATAAATATTCAATGCCCCTTCTGTATAATTGTTTTTTGTCAATTCACTTTCATCGCTTTTGTTAAAATGGTAAAAAGCATCATTATCAATATAATTGATATTGCCACTTAATGAAAACTGAATATAAATATCTTTAAAAAGGGCGTTAAGATTATCAATAGTTTGGTTTAAATCATCCACATCTAAACCATAACTTCCTTGAGATGTTCTAATAATGTGGGCTTTAATCGGAATATGTTCAACTTTTATGTCATGAGCTCCTTTTGCAGAAGAAGATTTAGCCATAAAACTTTTTTCACTTTTATTAATTTCAGATCGTATGCTATTGTAAAATTCAAGAGATTCTGTACTAGTAGTTGTCCCACAACTGTAGTCTGAATTATTTTGGGATGAGAGATGAAAAGTTGTCGATAATGACATCGAAACAAGTAGAATACTAATTTTTGTTTTAAAAAGATTCATTGGGGGGCGAAACATTTTACCCAAATGTATCCTTAAACTAAACCTAACTATAATATAAACGTTATACTGTTATTTTTATCGATTATTCAACATTACATCATTCATTGAGATGAATTTCATTTATAATAAATTTGTCAAACTTAGTTTATAAGTGGATAGTGTCATTAAAAATTAAAGCTTCTCAAAAATAATAGTATTTTTATCATCCTTATTTTAAGTGATAGATGGCAAATCAAATTAAAATTATTGAATGCCCCAGAGATGCCATGCAGGGTATAAAAATGGTCATCCCAACAGAGGCTAAGGTTCAGTACATACAATCATTATTGCGTGTCGGATTTGATACCATAGACTTTGGAAGTTTTGTGTCCCCCAAGGCCATTCCGCAAATGGCCGATACGGCATTGGTATTATCAAAATTGGATTTAAGCAGTACTAAAAGTAAATTATTAGCCATTGTTGCTAATGAAAGAGGTTCAGAAGAAGCATCGCAATTCTCGGAAATAGATTATTTGGGATATCCTTTTTCTATATCTGAAAACTTTCAAATGCGTAATACCCATAAAACCATTGCGCAATCGGTTTTAATTTTGGATGAAATTTTAAATATTTCAAATAAAACCAATAAACAGGTTGTGGCTTATTTATCCATGGGATTTGGGAATCCGTATGGAGATCCTTGGAATGTTGACATCGTAGGGGAGTGGACTGATAAATTGTCTAAAATGGGCGTAAAAATAATATCGCTTAGCGATACCATAGGCACGTCTAATCCAGAAAATATTCATTATTTATTTTCAAATTTAATTCCTTTATATCCAGATATTGAGTTCGGAGCCCATCTACACACAACTTATGAATCTTGGTTTGAAAAAGTGGACGCTGCCTACAAAGCCGGTTGTAAACGGTTTGATGGTGCCATTCAAGGATTTGGTGGTTGCCCCATGGCTAAAGACGAACTAACGGGCAATATGCCTACAGAAAAATTACTCTCTTATTTTACATCTAAAAAAGTAAATAATTTAAACGCTTTAAGTTTTGAAAGTGCTCATAATGAGGTGACTAAGATTTTTAGTATGTACCACTAAAAAAAGAGTGCCGCTTATAAACGATACTCTTTTTAAAATAAAATGTTCAGTCTAAATTAAAATCTGATTTCTAGACCTCCGTAAGCTCCAAAGGGATGTCCGGGACGTAAACCAGAGGGAACACGAGATACGGCATAGGTTTCATCCAATAGATTAATAATATTCCCAGTAAGGCTTATGTGTTTGTTGAAGTGGTATTTTCCTGAAAAATCAAAAATGAAATTAGAGTCCACACTTTCATTTTCTAGAAAATTTCCTGTTCCAGCAATGGTTCTAAACTGGCCATTGTAACGACCGCTTAGGTTAAGTTCAAATCTGCTATGCTCTATGGAAATGACAGCATTAAATTGGTGTTTAGAGATATATGGTAATTCATCCCCTTTGGTAACATCTCCCCAAAGTTCATCACTACTTTCAAAACTGTTTAAAAGTTCTGTATCAGTAAAGGTATAACCAAAAGATATAGGTAAAGCAAATTTAGATGTTTTGGGAAGCAAATTGTAGTTTAGAAGTACTTCAAGACCCTTTACAACGACTTCACCAGCATTGAATTGTTCTAAAGAACCTGTACCTCCTGATGCTGCCAAGTCACTTCCCAGCAAATTACTGTAATCATTATAAAAACCTACCAGTTCTCCACCAATACCAAGAATGTTGAAGCGTGTACCCAATTCGTAATTGATACTTTCCTCAGCTTTTTGTCCGGGTTGATTGCTTGGAGGTGAAAACCCTTTGTGTACGCCACCAAAAGTTGATATATTATTGGAGAAGTTATAGTTAAAACCAATTCCAGGTATAAAGATATCTACTTTATTTTCTCTAGAGGAGAGGTTGCTACCTGTTCTATTAATATCATTAGAACCGAAATTGGCCTGTGATAAGGTCATATTCTCATAACGAATACCTGGTGTAAGGGTCAGGTTTTTATATTTTAATTTATATAAGGCAAATGCAGCAAAAGCATTGGCATCGCTTATACGGTTTGCGTCTGTTCCCGGTATGCCTGCGTTGGTAAGATTCATGTGTCCGTCTAAAATATTGTAGCCATCAACCCATTGAAAACGGTCTTCTTCGTCGAAGTGGTAACGTACTCCAACTTCAATATCGTGGAATGTGTTGTTTCCATACCAGTGGTAATCCAATTTAGTTTGAACCCCTTTCGACACATATTTTCTGTTATTGGCTTTTACTCCAAAAGCATTGTCACTACTGTTTGTATCCCCTCTTATTACAGAAAAATGGTTTGAGTAGGTCGTTGGGTCTTTAAGTATTGATGAAATACCTACTTTTTCACCATTAAATGTAACATCATTCAACTTGTACCAGTTTCTTGAAAAACCATTGTAATAACCATTGGTTGTAATTCTGAAATTGGGGTTGATATCTACTAAATGGGTCAATTGTAATTGGATATGATCGGTGGTCATTTTATCCACTTGAGACCCTGCATAACGGCTGAAAGGCGAGCTTTCGAAATCGGCATTGGTCAATCCTAAATAGGTTTCGTCTGATACTTCATCCGAATACTGAAATTTTATTTCAAATGCTTGTTGAAGTTTTGCTTCTTTACTGCTGTTTATTCTGAATTTTGTTACAACATCATTTTTATCAAATCCTGTGTCGCTGCCATTGGGTAGATTTTTAAAGCCATCAGAATTATAATTAAGGTACTCTACCATATAGCCAAAATTGGCTTTACTGTCGCCTACTTTAGCATGTAATTGTCCTGTATTGAAGCTGCCATAACTAGCTCTGACAGACCCATTAAATGTTTCTGGAATTTGTGTAGAAACCATATTGATCGCACCACCAGAAGTAAAAGGGCCATATTGGACTTGACTACTGCCTTTTAGGATTTCTATGGCCGACATGCGGGCGACTGTTGGAAAATAATAAGCAGCAGGCGCACTGTAAGGCGCTGGAGCAATTAAAACACCATCTTCCATAATGGTTATTTTTGAACTACGCTCAGGGGAAGTACCACGTAAACTGATATTCGGACGTAACCCAAAACCGTCTTCTTCATATATATTTACTCCGGGAACGGTACGCAAAATTCTATTGATGTCCGTATAACTAAACTTTTCTAGTTCTTCAGGTGAAATATAATAAGCCGATCCTGTTCTATTTTTAGCTACATATTTGTTTCCTAACATGACATCAGCACTAATTATGACTTCATCCAATTTTTGAATGGAATCTGTTTGTGTCTCTTTTTTAGTGTTTTGTTGTGCAAAGCTTATGCTGGATAATCCAATTGAAATTGCAATGAGGTGTAAATGTTTTTTCATTTATTTAGACTTATTAAAAATAGTGATGATTAATTTGGCGCAAAAATAATATCTAAAATCATATTTTCAAAATTTATTTAGAATAAATAAAAATAAAATCAATAGTTAGGTCGATTGTAGTTTTCATAAAAAGATAGACGCCTTATGATGGTATTATTTTCTCTATTAAATTCTATTTAATTACAAAGACAAAGAGAATCTACTATGTTATTTTTTTCCTATGTATAATTAAAATATAAACGAAAAAAAATGCGTAGATTTGCACGCAATTATAAAGTAATTGCCATGACTGCACATCAAAATAAAATAGTAGGGGAAGGTCTTACTTACGACGACGTCCTTTTAGTTCCCGCTTTTTCAGAAGTTTTACCTCGAGAGGTTAGTATCCAAACAAAATTTACACGAAACATAACTATTAACGTTCCCATCGTTTCAGCGGCTATGGATACTGTTACCGAGAGTAAAATGGCTATTGCCATGGCTCAAGAAGGTGGTATTGGTGTATTGCATAAAAACATGACTATTGAAGCACAGGCTTTAAAAGTCAGAAAGGTAAAGCGTGCAGAAAGCGGTATGATTATAGACCCAGTAACCTTGCCACTTACAGCTACTGTCAAGGATGCTAAATTGAGTATGGCGGAACATGGCATTGGTGGTATTCCTATTGTAGATGAAAATGGAGTGTTAAAAGGCATTGTTACTAATCGGGATTTGCGTTTTGAACACAAAAAAAGCAGACCTATTGTTGAGGTGATGACGAGTGAAAACTTAGTAACCGCCCCCATGGGAACCTCACTAAAAGATGCAGAAATTATTTTGCAACAACATAAAATTGAAAAACTGCTTATTGTTGATGATAATTTTAAATTATCAGGTTTAATCACCTTTAGGGATATTACGAAATTGACCCAAAAACCAAATGCCAATAAAGATATATTCGGACGTTTACGTGTCGCTGCTGCCATTGGTGTAACCGCTGATGCTTTGGAAAGAACTGAGGCTTTGGTAAACGCAGGAGTTGATGCTGTAGTTATCGATACAGCACATGGACATACCAAAGGGGTGGTAAGTGTTTTAAAAGACATTAAAGCCAAGTTTCCCGATTTGGATGTCATTGTTGGCAATATTGCAACAGCTGCCGCCGCTAAATACTTAGTGGAAGCTGGTGCTGATGCCGTAAAAGTGGGTATTGGACCAGGTTCTATTTGCACCACGCGTGTGGTTGCAGGTGTTGGATTTCCACAGTTTTCGGCTGTGCTGGAAGTGGCCGCTGCCATTAAAGGAAGCGGCGTGCCCGTGATTGCCGATGGTGGTATTCGTTATACAGGTGATATTCCGAAGGCCATTGCCGCAGGAGCAGATAGTGTCATGTTAGGTTCTTTGCTGGCAGGTACAAAAGAATCTCCGGGAGAGACTATTATTTACGAAGGACGAAAATTCAAATCATATCGCGGAATGGGTTCTGTGGAAGCCATGAAAGAAGGGAGTAAAGACCGTTATTTTCAAGATGTAGAGGACGATATTAAAAAATTAGTTCCTGAGGGTATTGTGGGTCGTGTGCCGTATAAGGGTGATTTATATGAAAGCATCCATCAGTTTGTTGGTGGCTTGCGTGCCGGAATGGGCTATTGTGGTGCCAAAGATATTGAAACCTTAAAAGAAACGGGTCAGTTTGTAAAAATTACGTCTAGTGGTATTAATGAAAGTCATCCACATGATGTGACCATTACGAATGAATCCCCTAACTATTCGAGATAAATTTTTAAATATATTTATTCGAAGAAAATACCTCGAGGCTCTGCCTCGGGGACAATAGAGGAAAAGTTTGAAAAACGGATGGTTTTTCATAACACTTTGAAAAAGTGTAGTTTTGAACTATGGATGATCATATTTTAAAAAGACATAACAAAACATTACTTCTGTATCATTTAGTTTTTCCTGTAAAATATAGGAATTCAGTTATTACAGAGGAAGTTGGATTTGGTTTGAAAGAAATATGTATTGATTTGTCACAACGCTATGAAATACATTTTGTGGAAGTTGGTTATGAAGAAAACCATGTTCATTTTTTAATACAAAGTGTTCCCAGTTTGTCGGTGAGTGAAATTTGTATGAAAGTAAAGAGTATCACGGCGAAAGAAATTTTCAGACGATTTCCTGAAGTGAAGACAAAGCTTTGGGGAGGAAACTTTTGGACAAGTGGTTACTATGCAAACACAGTAGGTCAATACGGGAACAAAGATGTTATCAAAAAATATATTGAAAATCAAGGTAAAGAAATAAAATATCAAAAGGTATATGAAGCTCAGCTTACACTTTTTGATTTCTAATACTTCGGGGCTCTGCCCCGGGGTAGTTTATT
>NZ_PJEO01000042.1 GCF_002843175.1 Confluentibacter flavum | reverse complement strand
GATTTTCCTTCGGAAAATCCTCGCCCCCAAACACGCAACTTTCCATACACGAACACGTTGGCATAAATACTGAAAAACCAAATGAGAAGATTTCTAGCCCTACCCTTTTTTTTGTTTTTTCTTTGTTGTAAAAATGAAATTAAAAATTCTACGGACAATTTCGACGGCTTAAAAAAGTATTATTTCCCCAATGGCATTCTAAAATCCCAAGGAATGACTTTTGAAAATAATCAACCTATTGGAATATGGAATTATTATGATTCTACTGGAATCTTAAATAGTACAGTGGAATATATAAAGATAAATGGAAAATCATATATAAACCAAGATTGGGTTTTCGACAAGAATGGAGATACTTTGAAAAATAAAGGGAGTCATTTTAAAATAGTTTTCGAGAAAGATACTATTAGACTAAACGAACCAATTAGAGCTAAAATCGACTTGACAACTCCTCTTTTTAAAAATAAAAACTCAAATATATTTGTTGTTGTTCCAAAAGATTATTCAATTAATTTTAATGAGGACTTTTCTAACCTAAAAGAAGTAAATCTGGATACGACATTTAATCTAAATTTAGAAAATGAGATGAAAAATTCGATCGGACTAACAACTGACTTTGGTAAAACCGCAATATTTGGAAGATATTTCAATTCAATTGGTAAAAAAAAATTAAGAGGAATTTTAGTTGAGTATTTCTATCAAGACTCAATTACTTCCGATTCTATTAAATTAAATTATTTTGAAAATAAAAGATATTTTGAAAAAGATATTTTAGTAATAGAAAATATGAATTAAAAAGTACTTATGCCAACACCGTGTATAAAAAATTGCTAGTTTTAGCTGGCACAAAGTTGGGTGCGTGTTTGCTGGCTTCCGATTTTCCTTCGGAAAATCCTCGCCCACAAACACGCAACTTTCCATACACGAACACGTTAGGCACAAGCTAACATAGACTAATCTAAATAATCATGGAGAATCTGACTAAGAATAAATTCAAGCCCATTGGAATATTTCTTTCAATTACATTGGCCCTAAGTTCAATTTATTATTTTCTAATAATTTATTCTGGTACTCTGGGCAGTGGATGGGGACAATTTACTATGGGAATAATGTGGTGTCCTGGTATTTCTGCTTTGATTACTATGAAAATATTAAAGAGAAATATTTCTGATCTTGGGTGGAAATGGGGCAAAACAAAGTATCAATTATGGAGTTATCTAATTCCTCTTATATATGCGCTCATTGCTTATCTAGTTATATGGGTATTTGGCTGGGGAGGCTTCTATGATAAGGAATACGTTGTTAGGCTTACTAACTCTTTTGGTTTTGGCGAAATAGGAAGCGGATTTATAATAGCATTCTACTTCATTTTATTCGGAATTTTCGGTACAATCCGAAGTGCTTCAAGTGCGTTAGGGGAAGAAATTGGCTGGCGTGGATTTTTGGTGCCAGAACTTTACAAAACCCAAGGATTTACAAAAACTTCCTTGATTTCTGGTTTTATTTGGGGGATTTGGCATTTACCAATTTTACTCTTTGCTGATTACAATAGTGGAACACCATCATGGTATGCAATGTCCTGTTTTATGGTATTAATTATTAGTATGAGTTTCATCTATACTTGGTTTCGTATCAAGTCAGGAAGCTTATGGACTGCCGTAATACTTCATGCTAGTCATAATTTATTTATTCAAAGGATTTTCACACCTTTAACTGAAGATACGGGCAACACAGCTTATTATATTGATGAATTTGGAATTGTACTACCAATCGTTGCTATTGGTTTTGCTATATATTATTGGAGTAAACGAAAAGAACTAAAACCAGTGCCTAACAATGTATAAAAGGCATTAAAACGCCCTTTATACTAAACGTTGTGTGTAATTTGAGAAATGAGACAGACATTAACAAAAAATGATAAATCCTTAAAAATCCTAAATCTGTTAATTGTAAATGGATTTTACAGTGGATTTGTGGAATCTGAAAAGTTTGAGTTGCATCGAAATCATTTTCCAAACAATCAAAGGATAATTGGAATTTTAAATGAAAACGGAAAATATGTCGTGAAGTCAGACTTAAAATTTCCGACGAATATCGCAGCAAAAACCTTGTTAATATTCGGAATTTTGACTTCAATAATTCTTCTAATTAAAGGCAATTTCTTAATACCTGTGTTCTTTGTAATCGGTGCAATAATTTTTACTTTAGTAATTAAATTTAATAGTCAAAAAGAAATTGACTTATTTACCAATAAGTTTCTGGAATTTGACAAAATGGAATATAAATAAAAAACTACACACAACACCGTGTATAAAAAATTGCTAGTTTTAGCTAACACAAAGGTTGTTGCCTGTTTGCCGGCTTCCGATTTTCCTTCGGAAAATCCTCGCCCTCAAACACGCAACTTTCCATACACGTTGGCAACCATTTGAACGAACTTAATGGCAATACAAGATAAAATCACTCAAATTTGGGTAAAAACCACAGGAAAAAGAATAAATCCTAACGAGTACGAGTGGTTAATTGGACCAATTGGAAACATAGATATTATTAAGGATAAATTCATTTTTGAATTAGCGCAAAAAGAAAATTTAGAAATTCAAAAAAACTTACCAAATTCTGGACTTCTCGAAAAAATGGAGCAAATCGGAATTACTAACCAAGACAAAATTCGTTTAAACGACAAAGTTGCTGACTTTTATGAAAATACTTCAAACTACGATTTTGAAGTTTGGTCTGAATGGAAAGGTATTTTTAAACCATTTGGCAAACTTCTTTATTTGATTTTTAGTAAACGGCTTCAACAACTCAATTTACCCCTCAATTCAATAGACACCGCAAAAGGACTGAAAAGTGAAATAATCAAATTAAAGGACAAAAAAACAAAGGAAACCAAATGGACAATTTGGTATAGAATAATAAAAAGTACAAACGATGTAATTTATTCAGGAATTTACACAACTTGTAATAATCCGAATTACGAAAAACCACTTCTAAAAGTTGTGTTCCCATTGCCAAATGGAAATGCTTCTGTTGTTATGACAAAGAAAGTTGAGAAAGATGGCTCACTTCTACTCTGCTCTGATGGAAAAAAATTCGGAGATAATGGATTTTACTTTACCTTAACAAATGAAAAAGGAGAATATTGGGCAAAATTTGTAAAATCAATGCACGAATGGATTAGAGTTTACGAAGACGAAGAAAATGTATTGAGAGCTGACCATAATCTGAATTTTTACGGAATTCGTTTTCTGAATTTACATTATAGAATGAATAAAAAAACAGTTGCCAACACCGTGTATAATTAATTGCTAGGTTCTGGCTTGCTTACGAAAATCCTCGCGGATTTTCTATTCGATTTTTATTTGCTAAATTTAGTGCTTAACCACGCAACTAATCATACACGAACACGTTGGCAATAAAAATATGAACTTTCCTAAAACAGCTTGATTAAAAATAGATTACCTTTAGTTGTTTTTAAGTTTATACCATGAAGCTCATATCTTCCCTCTTTGGTTTTTCGCTATTCTTTAACTTTTCATTATATGCTCAATCTTTAGAAAATCTGGAAGGCACTTATTTAGTTGAACAAGATTCTATTGTTCACTCGTACGATTTTAACAACGGGAAGTTAATTGTTAATCTTAATATTAAGGATTCCTATAAATTAAATTTCACTTATTTATACAATTATATTTACAATGAAGATGACACTTTAAAGGTTATTTTAATAGGTATCGAATCTGAAGAGATTGAACCTTTAGGTAAAAAAAAGAAGAAGAAAAAACATTCATATATTCCTGATCTCTATATGATGTCGGGCTATTTCTTTTCGGTATGGACATTAGAAAAAAATGAAGATAATACCCTTTTTATAAAAGTGACACCAAGCTCTATTAAATGGCCTGCCTCAAAAGGCCATTTAGCAAATTATTATTCAGGTTTTGAAGACCATATTGTTTTACAACCAATATTAAAGCAATGATATTATGAAGATTGGAAATTTTAAACTATTGTTTTTGTCTTTTACGCTATCAATTTTTATCTCATTGAAGACAAATGCTCAACAAGTTAGTTCAGAATTAAAAGCTCAAGCCGAAAATGGAGATGCTGAAGCACAATTTAAAATGGGCAAGGCATACTTTGGGTATCAGTATGGTAGCCCAAAAAAAAGAGCCGAAGCCGAAAAATGGCTTTTAATGGCTGCAGAACAAGGTTATGAAAAAGCAACCTATCTTTTAAGTCAGTTGAGATTTAGTAAATACGAGTGTCCGATTGAGATTTTACAGAAATTAGCTATAGAAGGTTATTCTGAAGCTCAATTTTCTTTAGGAGCATATCACCAAAACTACATAAATGATAAGCCTAATGATCTATCAATTGCATATAAATGGATGCTTTTGTCAGCTCAAGATCCTGATGAGCGCTATCGTAGATCTTGGAATCTTATCAAACATTTTAATATCTCGCATTTAGAAATTAGTAAAGGGCAAAAAATGGCCAAAGAGCACACTGAAAAATATGGCCCTTCAAAAAGCATCTACGCTGAAAAATAAAAAGTACTAGGATAAAATGACAAAAACTAAACAATTATATTAAAATTGTGTTGGCAATTATATTCATTGCTGGATTGTTTGTACCTTATGTATCTGGAACTGTACTTTATGTATCTGGAACTGTACTTATAGAATATTTATTTGATTATAAAGACGATTTAATCGATTATTTACCTTTTACTGTTCTGGTATTGGTAATTGTGCCTTACCTATTGTTTTTGGTTTTTAAATACTTCTTTAAGGATTCATTCTTAAAAACGTAAGCCGTGTATAAAAAATTGTTAATTTTAGCTAGCACAAAGTTTGTTGCCCTTTTGCTGGCTTCAGATTTTGCTTGCGCCAGTTCGCTTCGCTCGTGTCCTTCGGAAAATCCTCGTCCACAAACACGTTAGTAGCAATTGCCGCGCCGCTCGAATCGGAAGAGACGCTATAATAAATACATTTAAAAATCAAAACATGAAAACAAATAAGATTATTGGAGCTATATTGATTATTGTAAGTTTAGTAATGGGTTATCTAGCGTATAATAAAATCTCGGAAAGTACTCAGTCAGTAAATCTTTTAGGGCTAAAGGTGGAAGCTTCCGACGAGTCGGGCAAAACAGAAGGTTATCTGTTTTTGGGTTTAGCTGTTATACTTTTAGGTGGAGGAATCTATACTTTAAATAAATCTAAATAAGAGCTACTGCTGCTAACCATGGCTAACCACAATTGCTGCTTTTTGCAAGCCGAAAAAATTAGTAATCAATTAACTATTTTCAACGGAATAGAGTTCAGAAAAAACAATGGTATTATCATCCCTATTAAAAAAAGCTGAAGCAATGCCCACAGTACCCTTGCTTAAGGCTTCCTTGAAGTAACTACTGTTGTTTACCAGGTCAGATTGCGCCTTTTCAATGTTGAAGTTAACAATCTCGTTTGATAACTCATCTAAGGATTCCGACTTCAAATCACGGTTAGAAAATTGTGTGCTTTTCAAGGCATCATCAACCAAAAGCGATAAGTTTGACGCCCTATGGTCAAGATGGTTTTTAAGCGCTTTTTTAATAACTTCATTATCGGAATTGCCATAAAACAAAACTAATTTGGCACCTTGGTCCCGACAAGAAATCTCTAAATTCAAAATACTTTGGTTATCAAGAATGTGGCCAGCAGATCGTAATGAAACCAAATCACCAATAGCCGTGTTGAGCATCATGTTAAGTGGTTCACGTAAATCAACAGAGGTGACCACAACGGCCAATGGATCTTCATTGAGATGGTCCATCAGATTATTGGAGGTTACCTTACGCGACATTAAATTTCTACTGGCGTAGGTAGTACTGCCTTCTTTTAGATATTCTAAAATTTCTTTGGGCGTTGTCTTGGCTTTGATTTCTGCCTTTGTTTTTTTGTAAAAATCAATTTCTTCACCTAAAACGTAAGAATCCTTTAATCCGATAATATTTACATCTATATTGTGGTCTACGGCCACCGTATTTTGAAAATCGTTTAAAATATCAATAACATCAGGGTCTATATAACTTGTAAAAGTGGCATCGATCAATACTTTGCTATTATCTGGTACACTCCATAACGTGTTTCTAATGGATGCTTTGTTGAAAAAGGAAACCTCGTTTGATAGCTCCAACTTAATGACCTCATCTTGTATATATTTTATATTTTCAATGTAAAATGGATTGTAATAATTGCTTCTAAGCAGAAAGAAAATACTTAATGCCGAACCGATTAAAACGCCTGTTAGTACATCGGTTACTACAATAAATACCACGGTTAACACAAATGGTAAGAATTGATTCCAGCCACGTTTATATAAATTTTTAAAAACACTTACAGAGGCCAGTTTATAACCCACAACAAGTAAAATGGCGGCCAAGGATGCCAAAGGAATCAAATTAAGTACATGGCTCAAAAACAACACGCTTAACAACAACAGAAACCCATGTATGATGGTACTGAGCTTTGTTTGGGCACCAGCTTCAATATTTACTGAACTTCTAACAATCACAGACGTGATGGCAATACCACCTAAAAAACCTGAAAGCGTATTTCCAATACCTTGGGCAATAAGTTCACGATTGGGTGGGGTCCTCCGTTTTAATTTATCAATATTATCGGTTGCCTCAATATTCAATAATGTGGAAATTGATGCAATTATGGCGATTGTTAGTGCTGTTGTCCAAACTTTGGGCTTATTGTACCCAGTAAAATCTGGAAATGTGAAAAAGGTGCGTATACTATCTACTTCCGGAATGTTCACCAAATGAATTCCATCAAGGTATAAAAAAGGAAGTGCATATTTAAAAAGCTGGTTGAGCAGAACCCCTAAAATCACCACGACCAAGGCAGGTGGAATCAATTTAAAATTTTTCAATGGCGTTTTATCCCAATAAATTAAAATACCCAAGGAAATAATAGAAATCACAATGGCGCCAATGGTAAAGGCATTGAGAAATTCCGATAGCATATATAGGACATTGCTCCAGTAATCTTCGGAATAAATGAGCGTTTTACTTTTGTCGAACTCATATCCAATGGTGTACGGGAGTTGGGATAGTATAAGAATGATGCCAATACCGGCCAAAAGGCCTTTGATGATACTTTTGGGCATATAGTCGGCAAGAATTCCAGCTTTCACAACGCCCAATACAACTTGAATGATCCCGGCAATAATCAAAGCTCCTAAGAAAAGCTGAAAACTTCCTAAATCCTTTATAGCTAGCAATACCACCGCTGAAACACTGGCTGCCGGGCCACTTATACTGGTTCCAGACTTACTCAGGTAACCAATCACAACACCACCAATAATTCCAGAGATCAACCCAGAAATTAACGGTGCGCCACTGGCCAAGGCAATACCCAAACAAAGCGGTAATGCCACCAAAAATACCACGATACCAGCTGGTATATCCTTATCCAATTTTGAAAACATGGAACGATAATCATCCTGAAATTGTTGACGATTCACAAAATTTTTTAAAACGGGTATTTTTTTCAAGTAATATTGGTTTTAGCTATTATACTCAAGGACTGCTAGAAAGATAAGGAACTTTTGATTAAAGCACCAAAAAAAATGCCTTTTGGGTATTGTTTTTTGGAATGTATGAGATGCAAGTCTTCAGCCTAACAGGTTCAACTGTCGTGTTCCCTAAAATTAGAACCGATTCAAATTCAAATTTATTTAATTTAACAAGCAATCTTAATCTAGTTTGAAAACAAACTTAGTTGCACTATAATTTTAGCCTGTACTACTTTTGATCACTCATTTGCCATTGAATTTAAGACTGTTTTGCGTATCTTTACAAGAAAGCAACCGGGGTCAAATAGAGGATTATTTTTTTAATTTTTAATCAATATGACATGTCCATAAAGTGAGCTATACCTACCGACAGTAAATATTGGAAGGAAAATTAAGGCTTAGTTTAGTTTTAATGTTTTTCGGACATTCCGTGTGACCTTTGAAAATCAATTACATACACATGAAAAGACTAACATTTTTATCAGTTTTACTGCTACTATTAGCGTCATTCCATAATGCATCGAGCCAGGATTTGAAAATCAATGATCTTGAGTATTTCGAGACGCAAGGTGTCAATATTCTTGTGTACAATAACCTTTTTACAGGAGGTTTTAATGATGAAAAGACCGCTGGTATAGAATTGATTCACCACGGCGTGAGAACTTCGCAAGGTGGCGCTGTGAGACTTTCCAATACGCCAGAGCAGTGGGATCTTGTTCCTGCAATCTCAAACCGAAAGGTTGACCGTGCGTCGAATACCATCGAAGCTACGTTAAGGTATGAAGATTACGATTTTGATTCCCGTGTGGTTGTCACGGCTAAGGGTAAAGGTGTTGAGATATCTGTTTACCTTGACAAACCCGTTCCCAAAGCACTTGAAGGGAGTGCCGGATTTAATCTTGAGTTTCTTCCCTCGCAATATTGGGCAAAGACCTATGTGATGGATGGACGTATCAATCGATTCCCACGCTATGTGGTAGGCAACACCATTACGAGGCCAAACAGTGAAAAACTCAAGCAATTTAAGGGGTATGTAACTTACGATGATAGGGGTACCGGTAAATTTATCGATCCGCTTCCTTTGGAAACTGGTCGTACCTTTCTGCTTGCACCCGATGAACCCGAACGTTTGGTTAAAATCACCTCACATGATGCTGATATTATGCTTTTCGATGGCCGCATGCTGGCACAAAATGGCTGGTTTGTAGTTCGCAGTTTACTTCCGGCAGGAAAAACAGGCAAGGTTTTAACCTGGACCATTGAACCAAATGCCATTAACGGTTGGTTAAGAGAGCCAAATATTGGTTTCTCTCAAGTGGGCTATCTTCCTTCGCAACAAAAAGTCTCTGTTATTGAACTCGATAAAAAAGACAAACCGCTTGCAAAAGCATCAATCTATAAAATAGGTGACGACGGCAATGCTGCCGAAGTATTCAGTGGCAATATAGCTTCCTGGGGTGACTATTATAAATATCACTATGTAAAATTCGATTTTTCTTCCGTTAACACCCCCGGCATATACTATATCCAGTATGGCGACTTTAAAACAAATAACTTTTTAATAGAAAATAACGTTTACGATAAGATCACCGACGCCACCAGCGATATATGGATCCCAATACATATGAATCACATGTTTGTGAACGAGGCTTATAGGGTGTGGCATGGCGAACCTTTTAAGGACGGTTATCTTCAGGCTCCGCCAAACACCGATCACTTCGACCTCCATGCACAAGGACCAACAACCGATACCAAGTATAAAGCACTGGAAAAAATCCCTGGATTAAACATAGGCGGTTTTTTCGATGCCGGAGATTTTGATATCGAAACAGGATCGAACATTAGTGTTGTGCAGAACTTTGTCCAAACATGGGAATATTTCAAACCCTTACGCGATCAAACTTTTGTTGATCAGAAGCAACGTTATGTTGATCTTCACCGACCCGATGGGATACCAGACGTATTGCAATTTATCGAGCATGGAACTTTGAACCTGGTAGCTCAGGCAGAAATTATCGGCCATATGACACAAACGCTCTCTAACTCGGTTCTCGATAATTACCATCACCTTGGTGACGCAGCCTCATTAACTGACGGCCTTCCTTATAATCCGAACCTTGGTCCTTACGAAGTAGCCCCTGACGGACGGTCGAGCGGCGTTAAAGATGATTTGTGGGCATTTACTAGCCGCAACCCAAGCCTCGATCTTAGAGCAGCAACCATGTTTGCCGCAACAAGCCGAGCGTTGAAAGGTTATAACGATGATCTTTCGGAAAGAGCCTTGCAACAGTCAAAAAGGCTTCTAATAGAGGCAACCGAGTTACTTGCCAATCAACCACAGGATCGCCCTGACAGGAGAGGTGGATCTGCAAATATGGCCACCAATCTTCAACTTTACATCGCAACTGGTGAAAAACAATATATCGATAAATTTCAGGAACTTTTATGGCCTGCACTTGAGCGTAACGTTAATTTCGGCCTTCTCACAGCATTAGATGCCATACCGCACATGGACGCATCTTATAAAGAAAAGCTCCGGCCATATGTTGTAAAGTACAAAGAATACATCGATGGGCTTGAAAAAGATAATCCCTATGGAGTACCTATCGGTCTTGGTAATTGGGCAGGCGGTGGAGGTGTGGTGAGTTTTGGTACTACCATTTGCTTTGCTAGCAAATATTTCCCTGATATTATCGACGCTAGCCATGCTTTTAAAACCACCAACTGGCTATTTGGCTGCCATCCGTATCACAATTATTCGTTAGTGGCAACGGTGGGCGCCACTCGTCCCAAAGCTGTCTTTTATGGTAATAACAGGGCTGATTTCTCATTTATTCCAGGCAATGTTGCTCCGGGTATATTATTCAGACAACCCGATCACTTTGAAAACTACGACGACTGGCCATTTCTGTGGGGACAAAACGAGGGCACGATTGGTGGAAATACCAGTTATTTAATTTTTGGATCGGCTTTTAAAAGTTTAGTAAAATAAACAGATTATATTGAACTGTTTTAGAGCAGGAACCAAGTCCATTGATTTGATGGTTATTACTTGTGCTATTTTTTGAGCTGTGCAAAAAGATAAAAAATGGCTAAAAGGACACGTATAATGGAAAAGGAATTGGCCTTTCAATGAACTTTTAAAATTATATAAAACTATGTACAACTGTGTGTAAGACGAATTACTTCTGATTTTGCTTATTACAGTTCGCTTCTTTTAAATATATTTGCTTAATTCATAGTTATTTCAAGTAAATATGACTAACTTAACAAGATGGCTTATACACATATCAACATACTTCTTGCCGATGACGACAAAGACGATTGTCTGTTGTTCATAGAAGCATTGGATGAACTACAACTACAAACCACCCTCACTTTAGTGCATGATGGTGAACAGCTCATGCAACTCCTCCTAAAAAATTCAAAGAACATTTTTGATGTTCTCTTTCTCGACCTCAACATGCCACGTAAAAACGGTTTCGCCTGTTTCGAAGAAATAAAAAACAACGATAAACTAAAATCGCTTCCTGTAATTATTTTCTCAACCTCTTGTGATCGAAGCGTTGCCGACCAGTTTTACAAAAAAGGGGCACATCATTACATCTGCAAGCCTGCGGATTTTTCTGAACTCAGAAAAATAATTCAAAAAGCGCTCTTGCTTATATCAGAAAAAAACAGTTCACAACCACCTAAAGAAAAATATTTACTTAGAAGCTTAAAAAGTTAATCTTTTATGATATGAAATCCAATTCAATCAAAAAAAAATCATCTCCAAAAAAGGAAGTAAAAGAAAATTCTTTTCCGGTAGTTGCCATTGGCGCATCTGCCGGAGGTTTGGAAGCGATGATAGAGTTATTAACATACCTACCATCTAACACAGGCATGGCTTTCATTTATGTGCAGCACCTGAGTCCCGATCACAAAAGTATGCTGACTGAAATTTTATCTAATAAGACTGCAATGAAAGTGCAGGAGATTGACGATATGGATAAAATTAAACCCAATAATGTGTTTGTCATTCCGTACAACAAAGGCATTGAAGTAACGGACGGACACATTAAACTAATTCCCCGATCAGAAAGCAGTAATGCCATTTCTATAGATATTCTTTTCTCCTCACTTGCCCAGGCTCAAAAAGAACGCGTTATCGGCATTGTCCTTTCAGGTAGCGCAAGCGATGGCACCATTGGTTTAAAAGACATTAAGCACGAGGGCGGCTTAACTTTTGTGCAAGACGATACGGCTAAATTTACAAGTATGCCCCATTCTGCAATTTCTGCAGGTGTGGTTGACTTTATTTTATCCCCAAAGGAAATTGCACTCGAGTTGGCGCGACTGAGCAAGCATCCGCTTGTAAAAGCCAACGGTACAAAAACCAATGGCGAGGATTTAATTGACAATAGAGATCCTGATTTAAAAATTATTCTCAATCTATTACATAAAGCCACAGGTGTTGATTTCAGTGCCTATAAAATGAACACCATTAAAAGACGCATTATTCGTAGAATGTTGTTGTATAAAATAGCTAACCTTAAAGAATATGCAAAACTGCTTACCCAAAAAAAAGAAGAGATAGATATTCTTTTTCAGGATTTGCTTATTAATGTTACCAGTTTTTTTCGCGACACCGACACGCACAAATATTTAAAAGAAAGTCTTTTTCCAAAATTGATCAAAAGTAAAATTTTGGGAGACTCGCTGCGCATATGGATACCGGCATGTGCCACAGGCCAAGAAGCCTACTCCATGGCCATTATGCTGATTGAGATCCAGGAAAGCCTAAACACCAACATACCTGTTCAGATTTTTGCAACCGATCTTAGTGAATGCGCCATAGGCAAAGCCCGCATTGGTGTTTACACCAAAGAGGAATTAGAAACCGTTTCACCAAAGCGTGTTCAGCGATTTTTTACAAAAGCAGACGGTAGTTTTCGTGTGAACAAGGCCCTACGCGATATTTGTGTGTTCGCACCGCATAATATTTTACGCGACCCGCCTTTTTCGCGTCTTGATTTTATAAGTTGTTGCAACCTCTTTATTTATTTAGATACCGTTGCACAAAAAAAAGCGGTAAACACGTTTCATTATGCCTTAAACAGCGATGGCTTTTTAATGCTCGGCAAATCAGAAAACATTAGCCACTCAACGAATCTTTTTACAATCACCAATAAAAAGTATAAAATATTTTCGCGCAAAATAAATTTAGGCCCACAGCGGCTACCTGAACTTTCACCCCGTATAACCCATCAAACTGTATCCAAAAAAAATGTTCCGTTAGTTTATCGCAATGTAACACAGCAAAATACCGTTATTAATCAAAAGGGCCTCGACCAAGCTATTGATGCCATGCTTGTTGCCGAATTTATGCCTGCCAGTGTGGTTATCAATCACCAAATGGAAATTATTCAGTTTCGCGGCATAACCGATGTTTTCCTCACACACCCAAAAGGCCGTGCCACTTTTAATATTTTAAAAATGGCACGACCTGAAATTGCTTTTGAATTACGCAATGCCATTTCAAGAGTTATTAAAACGGAAGAAATCTTTCGCAAAACCGGCATTGAAGTGAAGATAAATTCGACCGTAAAAATTATAAGTTTAGAAATTGTTCCGCTTCCCATAGAATGGCACGAACCCTTGCTCCTTATTCTTTTTACCGAACAGGAACCTACGGAAATTTATTCTCAGCAGGCCAATAACGGAGAAAATGTCCCGATAGCTATCGGGGCGGCAAAAGACCGAAGGATAAAAAAATTAGAACAGGAATTAGCAACAGCACATAGCGATGCGCTTTCTATCTCACAAGAGCAGGAAGCATTTACCGAAGAATTGCAAAGTGCCCACGAAGAAGTGGTTTCAAGCAACGAAGAATTGCAAACCTTGAATGAAGAACTGGAAACTTCAAAAGAAGAAATAGAATCTGCCAACGAAGAACTCACCACCACCAATCAGGAATTGCAAACACGCAACGATTTGCTTAATGAATCGTATGAATATTCCAATGCCATCGTTTCCACCATGCATGAACCCATGCTTATTTTAGGAAAAGACCTTCGTGTAAAATCGGCCAACAAAGCATTCTACGAAAAATTTGGTGTTACCGAAGAACAAACCGAGGGTGTCCTTTTATATGATTTGGGCAACAAACAATGGGACATTCCCGCACTACGTCAATTACTTGAAGACATCATACCCAAAAATTCACCCTTTTATAATTACGAAGTTAAGCACACCTTCGTGGACTTAGGCGAAAAAATAATGTCGCTTAATGCCAGCCGTTTAATCCAAAAAACACATCGTGAACAATTAATCCTTCTTATTATTGCTGATATTACGGAAGTAAGACGCCTGATAGCAGAAAAAGAACTAAGAGAGAAAGAATTGCTCAAGAAAGAAATTAATGAGCGTAAAACGGAAAAAACAAGATTAGAAAACGCGGTTGCCGAAAGAACACAGGAATTAAAAGAAGCCAATGAATCGCTAGAACATAAAAACCAAGAACTTCTGAATATGAACAAAGAACTTGAAGCATTCACGTATGTTTCTAGTCACGATTTACAAGAGCCACTTCGGAAATTAAAAACCTTTGCGGGGATTATTCTAGAAAATGAAAATGATAAATTATCTGAAAAGGGAAAAAATTATTTCCATTTGATGCAACAGGCAGTAGAAAGAATGCGGCAACTCATCCAGGATTTACTTGCCTTCTCTCGTGTAAGTGCTGAAGAACGAACATTTGAAACCACGGACCTGAACCTCATTATAGAAGACGTTTTAATAGAATTTAAAGAAGCGATTGCGGAAAAAAACGCTGTGATAGAATTGAAGGAAATCTGCGAAGTCCATATTATTCCTTTTCAGTTTCGCCAGCTCATGCACAATCTTATAAGCAATGCGCTCAAATTTTCAAATCCAAACATACCGCCTCACATAACAATAGAGAGCCGTAATATAAAATACAGTAAAGAAAATGACGCAAACCTTCCTTTACAAAAAGAATACTGCCATATCACCATCACCGACAACGGTATTGGTTTTGAAAAAAAATTCAGCGAAAAAATATTTGAAGTTTTCCAAAAACTCCATGGCAAAGAACAATATGCCGGTACCGGCATTGGCCTTGCTATCGTAAAAAAAATAGTTGACAATCACGACGGCATCATTACCGCAACAAGCGAGGTGAATAAAGGGACAATATTTGATATTTATATTCCTGCTTCACTATAAAAAAAATTAAAAATGAACAACAAACCATTCCATATTCTACTTGCAGATGATGATGAAGACGACAGACTTATATTCAAGCAAGCACTAGAAGAATTGAAGTTAAAGCCCATTGTTAAAACCGTTAATAACGGTATGGAATTGATGGCTTATCTCACGCAAAAAAAAACACCACTGCCCCATCTCATTTTTCTTGACCTTAACATGCCTATCAAAAATGGTTTGGAATGTTTGAAAGAAATTAGAAGCCATGAAAAACTTAAAAATATTTCCATCGCTATTTACTCAACATCATCTAGTGAAAAAGATATGGAAGATACATTTGGTAATGGAGCAAATATTTATATTACTAAATCCGATGATTTTAATATCCTCAAACAATTATTATACAAAGCAGTCACCGCTACGCATTTATATGAAGTGAATTCTTTTGATAGAAAAAATTTTTTACTGCGGATTTAATGAACGTTAAATTTGACACGACAGTACTTCCTTGAAAGACAGAGAACCAAAATCAAGGGCTTATTTAAGGTTTGGAAGACTCAATTTAATCTTAATCGAATGAGAATATAGCGTTTTTATATACTCTCAATCTCCTGTGGTTCTTCTAAAACATCAATGGTATCTAAAGGTTTATTAATAGGCAATGTAAAATAAAAAGACGACCCACTACCTTCTGTACTTTCAACCCATATACGTCCCCCGTTTTTTTCTAAAAAGCCTTTTACCAATAATAGACCTATACCCGCTCCTTTGTTTTCTTCAACTGGTTTGGAAAGCGATTTTACTTGAGGCGTAAAAAGCGTATCTTGAATGTCTTTAGTCATTCCTTTGCCTGTATCATTTATTTCAACAATAAGCATGTCTTCACTTTTTTTAGCTGATACGGTCACTTTTCCACCTTTATGTGAATGTTTTATGGCATTGGACACGATATTTTGAAGAATGGATATGAGCATTTTTTCATCAGCAAATACGCTGCTATTTTCTTCGATATCATTATGAAAATTGATGGCATTGATGGCTGCGGTTTCTTTTAATGAATCAAAAACTTTATTTACATACTGCAGAAGGTCTATTTTAGCGGGCACAAATACGTCGGCTGCATATTTTATCCTTGCCCATTCTACCAGATAATCCAACATATTTAATTCGTTTACGGCTGCTTTATGAAATTCTTCCAGCAAATCTTTAGCGACATCGGCTTCAATGGTATCGAAATTCAATTTCAAATATTCAGCACCTTGAATGATACCCGCAAGCGGACTTCTTAAATCATGCGATAAAATGGCTAGCACATTTTCTTTATGAGTGTTAAGTTCCTTTAACTCTTTTGCATATTTTTTTATAGCATCTTCTGATGCTTTTCTTGCAGTAATATCGCGCAATATTTTTACATAGCCAATAACTACATCTTTTTCATCTTTTAATGGAAATACTAAGCCATCGGCATAAAATGTACTGCCGTCTTTACATAAATGCCAACGTATATCGTTAGATCTGCCGTCTTTTAAAGCGATTTCAATTTCTTGTTTAGGAATGCCGTTTACTTTATCTTCTTCCGTGAAAATGATTTCAAATGGTTTCCCAATGATCTCTTCTGTGGAATATTGAAATATTTTGTTAGCACCCGAATTCCAACTATTCACGTTTAATTCTATATCCACCGTAAAAATGGCATAGTCTTGTAAGCTATCTATTATTTGGCTATAAAATTCAGTATCTGGTATATAGTATTTTTTAATAATTTTATCCATTTTGTGTTGTTGTTACACCATTCGTAATTTGGCTATAGAATATACAAAACAAATTTATCTCTTTAATTTTTAGATTTGTTTCATAACTTTTTTAATATGTTATAAAATTTCCGTGTTCCATTACAGAAATTACGTTTAATACAAATATCGTATCAGTAATTATGGTTTTTGGAATTCTAATTACAGGATGCAAACAAAACGAAAAAAAAAGAACTGAGTTAAGATGCCTTTTTTTAACTCAGTTACAATCCACGTTTTCAATGTAAGGTCCTTATTTGCCTCCGCTGGTTCACTTCGCTTTTATTCTTCGGAAAAAACACGTAAAAATAAACGTTAATTGTATCTTTACTACGATTAATACTCTTCTAACGCAACGAAACCACAGCCAAAAAAGTTATACGCACTCAATTAGCCAAGTGTTAGCGCTAGTATTAGTGCAATAAAAAATTAAAAGAAATAATTTATGAAGATCTACATAAAACACATGGCTTGTGAAAGCTGCAAAATATTTGTTAAAGAAGCTTTAGATGAACTTGGGATATCGCCCGCTAAGGTTGAATTGGGTGAAATAGACACCAAGGAAGATGTTTCTGATGACGACAAAAGGAAACTGAATACCCAAATCAAGAAAGCAGGCATGGAGCTGTTAGAAAAAAAGCAAGGTGTGTTGATTGAGAAGATTAGAAAAGTTATGGTTGATTATGTTTCCAATTCAGAGAACAGGCCAAATATTAAATTCTCTGTTCTATTAAGTGAAGAATTGAATCATAGTTACACGTACTTAGCCAATTTCTTTTCAGAGATTGAAGCCACTACCATCGAACAGTATATTATTGCATTAAAAATTGAACGGATAAAGGAGTTGATTATTTTTGGAGAAGACACCTTTTCCGAAATTGCAAATAAACTAAATTACAGCAGTGTGGCCCATTTATCATCGCAGTTTAAAAAGGTAACCGGATTGACCCCATCGCATTTTAAAGCATTAAAAGAAAAAAGAAGAATAACCATTCAAAATATTTAGTGACTTTGCAACCAACATACCATTATACCCAACAAGCTGTAGTAATTATGTTCCCTAATTGAGCTATGAAATTGAACTTAGTGACAGCATTTTAAGGATGTATATTTTTTTTTATTGCATCAAGTAAATTAACAAAAAAAGTCATCTAAGCAAAAACTGTTTTGGGTATATTTGTGTAGTTGCGCAATAGGCATAACGTGTAAATGCAATAACGGGGTGGCCGAAAACTGACCAGAGTAGGCGAAATAATTAATATTTAAGACCATGCCAAAATATGTAATTGAAAGAAACATTCCTGGTGCAGGAACATTGACTGCCGAACAGTTAAAAGGCATTTCGCAAACGTCTTGTGGCGTGTTAAGTAATATGGGACCTCAAATTCAATGGGTTCATAGTTATGTTACTACTGATAAAATCTATTGTGTTTACAATGCGCCAAATGAAGACATGGTTCGTGAACATGCAAAGCAAGGTGGATTTCCAGCAAATTCAGTTAGTAAAGTATCAACAATTATTGACCCAACTACAGCTGAATAAAACTTCATTACTTTTAAAATTAGCCAGAAAATAACACAAGCAATGATCACGCCCTTTGTTAAATGGCGTGGACAGTAGTAAGTTGTGCGTTGTAGGCACCTTCTTAATTCTTTATTTGTATTTAGTAAAGAAATGCTCAAACCACCACTTACCATATTTTAGGACGAAACAACAATTTAAACTAAACCAAAACCAATTATGATTAAATTAAAAACAACACTCCTATTACTAACCATCCATGTATTTTTTATAAACGTTGCAACATCACAGGTTGACACCTTGATGGTTTTTAGTAAATCGATGAATAAAAATATTCCAAATATGGTAATTACTCCTGATAATTATGCCAGCAATAATCAGCGTTTACCTGTATTGTATTTACTTCATGGCGCAGGAGGAAATTTTAAAGACTGGATTTCTAAAGCGCCTTTAGTTAAGCAATATGCCAACGATTTTAATATTATGATTGTTTGTCCCGATGGTGGTGTTACCAGTTGGTATTTTGATAGTCCTATTGATGACCAGATGAAATATGAAACCTATGTATCTAACGAATTAATTGAAGGTGTTGACAAGAATTATAAAACCATCCCTAATAAAAATGGTCGTGCCATTACAGGACTAAGTATGGGCGGTCACGGTGCGCTATATCTTGCTTTTAAACATCAAGATGTTTGGGGCGCTACTGGCAGTATGAGTGGCGGTGTGGATATTCGTCCCTTCCCAAACAACTGGGATATCAAAAAACGTTTAGGGACCTATCCTGAGAACAAAGAAAATTGGGAAAAAAATAGTGTTATCAATTTGGTTTATTTACTGGATGCCGATTTAAAAATCATTATAGACTGTGGGTATGATGATTTCTTTTTTGATGATAATAAAAGACTTCATGATAAATTAGTTGAGAGAAACATTGCTCACGATTATATAGAAAGACCTGGAACACATAATTGGAATTATTGGACAAATGCCATTAAATATCAACTGGTTTTCTTTAATGATACTTTTAAGCGCTAAAAACACACTTTAACATAAAGAAAGTGCCCGATTATATCTGTAACCGGGCAACTTTCCACCTAACAAAAAAACCCAAAACCAAACTTTAGGTTACCTTAAAATTGAATTTTCACTTCATTTATTAACTCCCTCAAATTAATAGTCAATCCCATACAAGCTTTTTTAAAAATGAATTGTTATTAAATGTTATTAATTCTTTGTTCCATTAATGGGCCTAATTCAAAAGTGCTTTTTAACAATTCTTCTTTTAAAGCTTCGGCCTCTTTTACTTTTCCATTGGCTTTATAAACTTTAGCTAAATGGAATAATGTTTCTGGACTATAGGTTTTATTGGCCACATGTTCTTCCATAATCTTTAAGGCTTCCTTAGCATCTCCATAATTAAAATATGCCCAAGCTAACAAACTATAAGATTGTGGTGTAGGCCTGTTTTTAATTTCTGTTAAGGCTATATCAGTGGCTTCTTTAATCTTGTTTAAGTCTTCAGTATAAAGAATCGCATTGTAAGCATTATACATATGGCCATAATAGTCATTTTTGACCTCAGCAAAATAAGATTCCAAATAAGTTTGTTTCGCATTGTAATCATTCATATACTCCGCTATCTCAGCTTTTAACAAATAATAATCCGGTGATTTATGTTGCACCATGATGGCATCTAAAATTCGTAAAGCTTCTTTAGGATTCCGTTCATAAGAATAAACAATCCATGCAATTCCTTTTTTAGCATACGCATCATTAGGATTTAACTTTAAGCTTTTTAAATAGTAATTATAAGACGCTGAAATTTGTCCGTTATGCCCATAAAAATCAGCCAAATTAGTATATGCCCATTGCATTAACCATTTATCTTGAGAAGACTCAACCATTTCAGTCGCTTTTTCTAAATACAAAATAGCTTTATCCAAATCACCATTATGGTCGCTCCATTTTGATAAACGAATAAGAAAATCAAAATCTTTATAATTTTCAATTTTGTTTAAATATGCTTTTGCTTTATCCACATTGCCCAATTCCAGATGCACATCAAAAAGCATTTTTTGTGTTGCGCTTAAACCCTCTCCAATAATTTCAGCTTTTTTTAATATAGCTAGCGCTTCTTGGAATCTATGTTGAGAGATGTAATTTCTTGCCAAAGCTCTTAAATAACTAGGTGTGTTATAATTTGTTTTTTCATTGGCTTGAACTAATTTTTGCTCTGCTTGAATTAATGCTTCAATATGGCCAGTTTCTTTAAATAATTGAGATTGAGATGCTGCAGCCTTAACCATATAAGGAAACTGTGCAGGTTCTTTTTCTAGCTTTTCTTCCCAAAACTTAAAATCCTCTTGGGTTAATTGCAGCATCTCGTTCTCAACAGGTGTTAAATACACATTGTAATCTATTGAGTCTGTAATTTTTTTAGGGGCTTCTTTACAACTATTAATTAGTAGTAACAAAGCACATATAATAAGGTTAAAATGACGTGTCATAATCGTTGTTTTTATTAGGTTTTGTTTTTTGTAGGTAATATATCAGAGTATGCCTGTAGGCAGCATACTCTGATTTAAGGACATTTAAACTACATCCAAGGGGATGCTAAATATGGAAATGAGGTCAAAAAAGGTTTATCATTTGCATCTACATGGTCATCACTTAAGGTTGGATTTTCAGTAAAATCTTCACCACCAAAAATTAGAAGTAATTCTACGGTAATCACATCATCACTTAGGTTACGACCAGTTAGCACATTGGTTCCATCAAAAAATGTGGTGGTTCCATCTAAAGACACATTTAAAACATCGGTCGCCAATACCCCTGTGAAAGCAGCGGCATCAAGTCCTAGTGCATTTTGATCGCCTGGATTTGCATAGGCTGGACTTAAAGCTGTTAAATTAGTTTCAAACATACTTTGAAATGCTGCGTTTTGAGCTGAAGGTATAGTTGTATTAAACATATCTTTGCTTCCAGAAGACACAAATACCGTGTTTACGGCTGGTCTACCCATTTGATCTGCTTGGGTGTAAGTTCCCGAAAAATCTGGACCAGTCGGTATTTTATTATCACCATCATTATTGCAATTAAATGCCATTAACGAAACTGCTATAGCCAATGCTACTATATTTATATTTTTCATAATATTAATTTTTAAGATTATTTGTTATTATTTTGTTTTTGATTCTACCCAAGTGTTTATAGTTCCTGAACCACCAATCAAGGATTTTGGCACTTCAACTACAACAGATAGTACATTGCTTCCTGCAAACGTATCAGACCCTGGATTGTTAAAACTTGTTGCCATACCGCCAATGATTTGAGAGTATTGGGCAAAGTCAAAAAAGAAGGGGTCGTCTCTCGGGCCAGCAAAAAAGCTCATTCCAGCATTTGTTGCCACCACAGCATTAGATCCTGTAGTAATATCAACGACTCCACCGACAGCTGATGTTACAGCAATGGTACTATTAAGTCCTGTTTGTGAAGGAGCCACAGGTCCAAAGAAATACATTTTACCATTTCTAGGAATGGCTTGAATTACCAAATCTTCAACAAAATCGCCATCGTTGTCAATATTAAATTCAATTAAAACATTTTCGCTAAAAGAAGCATTGCTAGTTGCTGCAGGGCTTAACAAGCCTTGTACGTTGGCCACAAACACCATATTGTTCGTATTCTCACCTTGAAAGGCATAAAAATCGGTAACATCACTGTTACCGCCTTGAACGGCAGGCGCATCTATATGGTCTGCCGCTACTACTACTAAGAATCCAGCTATCGCTATAATTCCAATTCCTAAAACTTTTTTTAAATTTTTCATGATTTTTGAGATTTTGTTATTTGTTATTTTCGATTCTCACTCATACCTACGCAATAATGAAAACATCGGTTTTGTTAAAAATTTGTTAAAATGAAAATTTGCAAATTTCACCTCTAAAACATTACTTTTGCAGCAAAAAGAAATAAAGCCATGAATCCATCAGCTAATGGTTGGATAAAAAAATTACTCAAAGACGTTGTTAAGAACAATTCATTCTTGGAGTTGAATGACATTGAATTTTATGATGCCCTGAGAACGTGTGGCTTTATATATGGCAGCAATGTGGAAGTGATTGCCAATACCATACATAAGAATGATCTTACCGAAGAAGAGCTTTGTAAAGTCAATTTATTATTATCTTTTCTTTATATTCACAGCAATACAAATTCGAAAAAAGCCTTTATTGAAACCGTTGTAGATTTTTATAAAATAATCAACGAGCATAAAACATCTTTTTTTAAGGATTTACTGGGTAATAAAAATTCTCATGACCTTCTTGAAAAAATCATAAATAAGCGCATTCAAATAGACACCAATGTTATTACCAAAAATTTCAACTACTTTATTATAAATGCGTTGTTATATATTGACCTATTGGCCTATCAAGAATATTTAAATCGGGAAAATATTTCAATAACCCATATTAAAAATCTAGAGGCGTCTATTGCGTTCATTTCTTTGGATGCTTTAAATTCTAAAAAAAGCAAAAACCACTACGACGAAAGTTTAATAAAGCTTTTTGATGCTTCACTAAGGTATCAAGATGATACGCATTTAAAATACCCTGAAGCCATCGGTTATATAAGAAACACGACCGAGACCTATTACGTTCTGGATTTAGCGTGCATGGCGACTTGGAGCGATTTAAAAATTGATAAAAAAGAACAACAATTTCTCGTTCAATTAGGTACGGACTTACATATTACACCAGATAGAATTAAAGAATCTATTTTAGCTATCAATCAATTTTATACTAAACATAAAAATGATATTGCCTTGTTGAGCTCAAAAAACATCGTACATAGTTTTTACGACAACTCGAGTAAAATGGTCATGAAACTCATTACTAGAAATAGCAAACGTTTGTACCAAGAGTTAAAAAACAGTAAGGAATTAATGGTTCTTCTCACACAGTCTACCAGGAGGGATCTAACACCAAAAGAACAAAAAAAAGTACAAGAACAGCTTTTGGATATTTTTAAATCTATACCGAGTCTTGCTATATTTATGCTTCCAGGCGGTGCATTATTACTGCCTTTGGTTATAAAATTCATCCCAAAATTATTGCCTTCAGCATTTGATGACAATAGAATTGACGATTAGTTAAAGGCATTTTTACAAATATTTCCATTAGATTTACCAAACAATCCAACCAAACTAATCTAAAAACCCACTTATGAAGTCTTATACAATTAATGAAATTAACGACGTTTTAAAAGGCGAACTAGTTGGACATACCACACAACAAATTACAGGTCCTGAGGAACTAAAAAAAGCTACCAATACACAAATTACATTTATAGGAAGCACAAAATATATAAAACAGTGGGCAGACTCAAAAGCTTGTGCTGTTATTGTAAATGACAACTTAACTTTAGAACATAAAGAAAATTGCGCTATTATTAAAGTCAAGAATGCCGATTTGGCGATGGCAAAAGTTTTAGAGCTATTCAATCCGGAATCCCCAGAATTTGAGGTTGATATCCACCCTACAGCTGTTATTCATAAATCCGCTACCATAGGTAACGGTTGTAAAATAGGTGCTAATTGTTATATAGGCAAAGATGTAGTTTTAGGAAACAACGTTATTTTATATCCTAATGTATGTGTGTTTGATGAAACCACTATTGGAGACTTTACCATTGTTTGGTCGGGAACAGTCATTCGGGAGCGATGTATTATTGGAAGCCATTGTATTTTCCATACTAATGTGAGTATTGGTGCTGATGGCTTTGGATATCGCCCGAGTGATGATGGTAGAGGCCTAACAAAAATACCACAGATAGGCAATGTTATTATTGGGCATTATGTTGAAATAGGCGCTAACTCGTGTGTGGATCGAGCCAAGTTTAGCTCAACTATTGTTGGGGATGGTTGTAAAATTGATAATTTGGTGCAAATAGCCCATAATAGTATTATGGGACGTTCTTGCATCATGGCCGGACATAGTGGCTTGGCAGGTTCTGTAACTTTAGGAGATGGTGTGATAATTGGGGGCAGTGCCTCCATAAAAGACCATACGACTATACATTCTGGAGCAACCGTAGGTGCAGGCTCTGGTGTTATGGGAGATGTTGCTGCGGGTCAAACGGTTCTGGGCTATCCTGCCCAAGAAGCCAGGGAAATGCTAAAACAATGGGTAGCCATGAAGCGGTTAGGCAAAAGTTGAGTTTTGTTCAAAAACAACAACAATAAAAAAAGCCAGATTATTTTAATCTGGCTTTTGTCTGTTTTAAAATGTCGAGTCGAAGTTAAGTTGACACAAAAAATTAATCCACTTTTTTATCTGTACTTTTAATGTCGGCATCTTCTACAAAATCACCTGCATTAACTACAGTCCATTTATCAAGGGTTTTAAAGTATTTTTTTATCACTTTATTGACATCTTCAACTGTTAAGCTTGTCACTTTATCTTCAATACTTTTATGAAACATCATATCTCTATCATAATATAAATTATTGTTTATAGTTTCTGTGAGCTCACCATCTTTTGCCCTCGACACATTTTCTCCTTGCACCCAACTTGTAACCGCCACTTTTAATTCATCCTCAGTAATCCCATCTTTTATAAAACGTTCAATTTCTTCTTTAAAACCCGCTTGTACTTTAGCTGCATTTTCTGGAGCATAAATGGCATAAACCAATATTGAAGAATTCTTGTCATTTTTATCGGCATCTACACTTAACTGTCCCCCAGCACCATAACTAACACCGTCTTTTTGCCGTAAACGCGTTGCGATTCTTGAAGTTATGAAGCCACCACCAAAAATCTCACCAGCAATTTGAAGAGCCGCATAATCTTCATCATTTTGACTAACTTCTGCATTTAAAACACCTATACTAATAGCATTCTTTTTGTCTGGTGTTTTGATTTTTTCATTAGCCACATTATTGGGTGTAAATTTATTTGAAATTGGTGTATAAGGTTTATCAGATTTATAATCGGCAAATTCCTTTTCAAAATAAAGTTTCAAGGCTTGTTCATCAATATTACCAATAGCCACTAAGGTTGCACTATTTGAAAGTCCAAAAAATGTAGCATGATAATCCTGTAAAGCTTTAATAGTGACAGCATTAACATCTTCAATATCTTCTGCTATGGTATTAACATGAAGTGGATGCCCTCTTTCATATTTTTGATTTATCAATGCCAGATTTTTGCTTGCCAAATAATTTGGTTCTGTTTTATTTGCTTCGATGCTGGCTAACTCTTGGGTTTTAAGTTTTTCCAATTCTGCTTCATCAAACTTTGGGTATTTAAGCATATCTGTCATTAAATCAAGCGCTTCCATTAAATGCTCTTCGGTTGTATTTATAGTTGCTGCAACTTTACCATTTGAACCATTAAAAAAAACTGATGATTTTATGGCACTCAATTTATCCTCAATATCCTGCCTCGAATTATTTTGAGTACCTTTATTTAACATTCTCAAAGTATAACTAGCTACTTTCCCTTTATTCATAAAATCATCTACGTTACCAGTTCTTACCATGAATCTTAAGGTTACCGATTTACCACGATTATCCTTTTTAATAAAGCCATATTCTATAGGGCTTTTTGGAAGTAAGCCTGTATCTAATCTATTTTGGATATTCTCATACGACACATCAAAAGCTTCACCAGCACCATAACCTTCTTTCCCTTTATAGTTTGAAACCAAAGCTTCCAATCCTTCGGTATGTTCGATTTCTACACGAATGGGTTCTTTACTAGGTATAAAATTCCCAACGGTTCTATTTGTGTTTATTAAATAGCGTTGTATGGCAGCATTCACTTTATCGGCAGTCATACTTTCTACCCTATCGCGTAGAATAAAAGAAAGTCTCCAATCTCCGGCACCAATAAACTCACTCATATAAGTGCCTAAATAAGCCGAATTTCTACTAATTTGATCGTATTGTTTCAATAAATTGGCTTTTGCTCTGTTAACTTCTTCTTCGGTCACAGGTGTTTCTACAAAACCATCTAGAACTGACAATAAAGTGGTCTCAGCTTCTTGTAAAGATTTATCGGAAGGCACATCAACATTAAAATACAAAAAAGAAGGTTCTTTAGTAAATGGCGAATAAGAATATACCGAAGCTGCTTTTTTCCCATCAATTAAGGCCTTGTATAATCTACCGGAAGGCTGGTCCGTTAAAATTTCCTCAGCAATAGCCATTGCAGCATAATCTTCGTGCGATCCAGCTGGAATATGATATAATGCCGATACAATTTGCAAATCACCTACACGGCTAAGGGTCACTCTTTTTTCACCATCCTGGGCCGGCTCTATAGTAGGAATATCTCTTAATGGAATTTCGGGATTTTTAATACCTGAAAACTTTTTCTCAATCAAAGCCAAGATTTTATCTTTCTCAAATTTTCCTGTAACCATTAACACCGCATTATCTGGACGATAATACTTTTTGTAAAAAGCTTGTAAATTTTCAATAGGAACACGCTCTATATCAGAACGATTACCAATAGTTGCAGAACCATAGTTGTGCCATAGATATGCCGTGTTTATTACTTTAAGTCTTAAAACATTAGAAGGTGAATTCTCACCACTTTCAAATTCATTTCTAACTACTGAAAATTCAGATTCCAAATCTTTTTTGGCTATGAATGAATTAACCATTCTATCGGCTTCCAAATCTAATGCCCATTCCAAATTTTCATCATTCGCATTAAAAGCCTCAAAATAATTTGTTCTGTCAAAATACGTGGTTCCGTTTGGCCTTGCCCCATATTGTGTTAACTCTTTCGGAATATCTGGATGGTTGGTGGAACCTTTAAACAACATGTGCTCCAATAAATGAGCCATACCTTTTTCTCCATAACCTTCGTGGCGCGATCCTACTAAATAGGTAATGTTTACAGTTATGGTTTGCGATGAATTATCGGGAAACAAAAGTACTTTTAACCCATTTTCCAGTTGGTATTCCGTAATACCTTCAACAGTGGCTGTTTCTTTAATTTGCGCATACGTTATGGAAGCCACTAATAGCATCACTAAAAGCGCAAAAGCATTAAGATTTTGATTGATGTTTTTCATATGTAGATATTTATTGATTTTTATTTGTCATATGTTATTCGCATATCGAAATCAGTTTGTGCGACCAATTTTTAAGTCATGCTCATTTCATATTTAATCTATTTTTTAATTTTTATAAATATAAAACTTAAATTCTTTATTCGAAACAAAAAATTATGAATTTTATTACATTTTGTCAAAATTAATAATCCCCTTAAAATGCATGATCATCCAAGCATTTTAAAAAACTCATCTATTATTAATAAGCTGAGTTTTTATTCCTCATAAATAATCGTATTTTTACCGCTAATAAAACCAAATCATTCGATGGGTAAAATCATTGCCATTGCAAACCAAAAAGGAGGTGTTGGAAAAACAACAACATCTATTAACTTAGCAGCCTCTCTTGGTGTTTTAGAAAAAAAAGTGTTACTTATTGATGCTGACCCTCAGGCAAATGCAACCTCCGGAATAGGAATAGACGTTGAATCCATAGAAATAGGTACCTATCAACTCTTAGAACATTCAAGCACAGCCAGAGAAGCCATAATAAAAACAAATACGCCTAATTTAGACATCATCCCGTCCCACATAGATTTAGTGGCTATTGAAATTGAACTTGTTGATAAGGAAGCTCGCGAATACATGCTTAAAAAAGCATTGGCCGACATTAAAAACGATTATGATTTTATCATCATTGACTGTGCCCCTTCTTTAGGTTTATTAACTCTTAATGCATTAACCGCAGCTGATGCAGTTATTATTCCTATACAATGTGAATATTTTGCATTGGAAGGTTTGGGCAAGTTGTTAAACACGATAAAAAGTGTTCAAAAAATTCATAATCCAGAATTAGATATTGAAGGCTTATTGCTTACCATGTACGATGCACGTTTAAGATTGTCAAACCAAGTTGTTGAAGAGGTGCAAAAACACTTTAATAATATGGTATTCCAAACCATTATTCAACGTAATGTAAGGCTAAGCGAAGCACCTAGTTATGGTGAAAATATAATTAATTACGATGCATCTAGCAAAGGAGCTAGTAATTACTTAAGTTTGGCAAAAGAAATTATTGATAAAAACTCTTAAATTATGGCTAAGGCACTCAAAAAACAAGCTTTAGGTAGAGGTTTGTCCGCTCTTTTAAAAGACCCTAGCAACGACATACAGTCTGTTAAAGATAAAAATGCTGACAAAGTAATTGGTAGCATTATTGAATTGGATTTAGATGCTATTGAGGTAAACCCATTTCAGCCAAGAACCAATTTTAGTGAAGAATCACTTTTAGAATTAGCTTCTTCCATTAGGGAATTAGGTATTATTCAACCAATAACCGTTAGAAAATCTGGATTTAACAAATACCAATTAGTTTCTGGAGAACGTCGTTTTAGAGCTTCCAAGATTGTTGGATTGGAAACCATTCCTGCATATATAAGAATTGCCAACGACCAAGAATCGCTGGAAATGGCTTTGGTTGAAAACATCCAACGCCAGGATTTAGATGCCATTGAAATTGCCTTATCATACCAACGATTAATTGATGAGATTAATTTAACGCAGGAACAAATGAGTGAACGTGTTGGCAAAAAACGTTCAACCATCACCAATTACCTTCGCTTACTTAAGTTGGATCCCATTATTCAAACAGGGATTCGGGACGGCTTTATTTCTATGGGTCACGGACGTGCCATTATAAATATTGAAGACCAAAAAATCCAGTTGGATATTTACGAGAAAATATTGGAAAAACAATTGTCCGTTAGAGATACCGAGGCACTTGTTCGTAATTTCAATGTTTCCAAAAATATTGAAACGCCATCAAAAAATACTGAAAATCAAGCAATTCCAAATTTTGTGAAAAATGGTATTCCAGTGTTCTCTGAATACTTTGGACACAAAATTGACGTTAAAGTTTCTAGCAATGGCAAAGGAAAAATCACGATTCCTTTTCATTCTGAAGAAGATTTTAACCGTTTAAAAAAATTAGTTGAAGGTGCTAAATAAATTTCTGGTAATTTTTGTGTGTTCTTGTTTGTTTTGTCATTCATTGATAGCCCAAGAAAAAGATTCTACAGAAATTAGCATACCAAAAGAGGTCATTATAGATTCTACCATAGTTATTAGCAAACCCATTGACGCATTAGCACCAGCCAGAGCTGCTTTTTATTCAGCTATATTACCCGGTTTAGGACAAGCTTACAATAAAAAATACTGGAAAATACCTATCGTTCTTGGGGCTATAGGCACAGGTGTCTATTTTTACACAACAAATAATAAAGAATACAACCGATACCGAGATGCTTATAAAAGTAGGCTGGCCGGTTTTAAAAATGATGAATTCTATTTTGATGCCCAAGGCAATCCATTAGCAAGTCCAAGAGTAACTACAGAAGGTTTAGAGCGTGGACAAGAATTTTACAGAAGAAACAAAGACCTTTCCATTTTAATTACAGTTGGTCTTTATGCATTAAACATCATTGACGCCAACGTTGATGCCCATTTGATGCAATATAATATTGATGAAAATCTGACTTTAACGCCGCATTACAAATTAAATGAAATAGATGGTAAAGGTCAGACTGGGGTAACTTTAAATTTTAAATTTTAAAAAAGAAATGAATATAGCTTTACTAGGATACGGAAGAATGGGACAAACCATCGAGCAAATTGCTATAAAACGTGGGCATACGATTGTTTTAAAAGTTGATAAAGACGATACCGGCTACGATATTACAAAAGCCGATGTCGCCATAGATTTTAGTATCCCCGATGTAGCTTTTAATAATATTTCCATGTGCTTAAACAATCAGGTTCCCGTTATTTCTGGTACTACAGGCTGGTTACATGATTACGATAACGCCATCGCACTTTGCAAAGAAAAAAAAGGGGCTTTTATTTATGCTTCAAATTACAGTTTGGGCGTAAATATTTTTTTCGAGCTTAATAAAGTACTCGCTAAAATGATGAGCAATTTAAAGCAATACAATATTTCTTTAGAAGAAATTCATCATACAAAAAAGTTGGATGCGCCTAGCGGAACGGCTATTTCTCTAGCGAATGACATAATTGCTAAACACAGTACTTACGAAAATTGGGCATTGCATGAAGGAAATGAGAACACAATTCCTATCATTGCAAAGCGCATAGAAGATGTTCCTGGAACCCATACCGTTACTTATGAAAGTGATGTAGATACCATTACCATTGAGCATATGGCACACAACAGGGGTGGCTTTGCTCTTGGTGCTGTAATTGCAGCAGAATGGATTGTTGGAAAAACAGGTATATTTACCATGAATGATGTGTTAAATATTGGTTAATCCATTACAACCGTGTAACAGGTTTACATGCCAACCCACTAACTTTATAAATTAAAAAATTACGATTATGACGCTAACACAATGGTTAATATTTATTTTGATTATTCAAGTGATCCATGGATTGGGCACTTGGAAGTTATACCAAAAAGCAGGCAGACAAGCATGGGAGGCTTTTGTTCCTGTTTACAATGGTGTGATATTGATGAAAATAATAAACAGACCGTGGTGGTGGGTTATTTTAATGTTCTTACCTGTAGTAAACCTGATCATGTTTATCGTGGTATGGGTAGAAACTGCCAGAAGTTTTGGTAAAAACCAACCTATAGACACGTTTTTAGCCATCATTACTTTTGGATTTTATAATTATTATTTGAATTATTTCACCCATGTTGAACATGTAAAAGACAGAAGCTTGCACCCAAAATCAAGTTCAGGTGAGTGGGCAAGTTCCATTTTATTTGCTGTTGTAGCCGCTACTATTGTACATACATATTTTATTCAACCATTTACCATTCCATCATCGTCCTTAGAAAAATCCTTATTGGTGGGCGACTTTTTATTTGTTAGTAAATTCCATTACGGTGCCAGAGTACCAATGACAACGGTTGCTGCACCTATGGTTCATGATACGATTCCTAAATTAAACGTAAAATCTTATTTATTTGACGACCATAAAGGAAGTGACTCCTGGATGAATAAATTACAACTCCCCTATTTAAGAATTCCTGGGTTCCAAAAAATAAAAAGAAACGATATTGTGGTTTTTAATCAGCCCGCAGACACGCTGCTGGATATGAATAATTTTCAACCAGATAGGAATTATTATAAACCCATAGACAAAAAAACAAATTTAGTAAAACGCTGTGTAGGTGTTCCAGGTGATTCCTTAGAAGTAAGAGCGGGCTATGTTTACATCAATGGAAAAAAGAATGAGTTACCCGATAGAGCCCATTTACAATTTAGCTATTTCGTTCAGCCAAAAACAAGTCAGTTTGACCCTATGTTTATGGCTAACAGGTATGATATTACGGATAGATTTCAAATCATAAACAATCAAAACACCTATTATTTTTCAGCCATTTCAGATGAAGCTTTAAAAAATTTCAAAAACAATCCTAACGTCGTTAGTATCACACCTAACATACAGGAAAAAGGTGAAAGAGACCCAGGTATATTCCCTCATAACCCACAATATAATTGGAACAATGATTTTTTTGGTCCTTTATACATTCCAGAAGCTGGAAAAACCATAGACATTAATTTAGAAGTATTGCCACTATACAAACGTGCTATTTCGGAATACGAAGGCAATACGTTGGAAGTAAAAAATAAGCAAATTTATATTAATGGTAAGGTGGCAACCACGTATACTTTTAAGCATGATTACTATTGGATGATGGGTGACAATCGTCATAACTCCTTAGATGCTAGAGCTTGGGGATTAGTGCCATTTACCCACGTAGTTGGAAAACCTGTGTTTATTTGGATGAGTTGGAATAGTTTCGGACAAGGATTTAATAAGATTCGTTGGGAACGCATGTTTACAACCGTTAATGATAGTGGAAAAGCAACCTCTTTTTTTATTCCTTTTCTAATTTTACTAGTTGCTTTTATTTTATTTAATAAGTGGTTTCAGAAAAACAGAGAGAAACTAATTGTCAAAACAATTGGGACAGAAAAAAAATATTCATCAGTAGCAAATAGAATTAAAGCTGCTTTCATTGATTCTGTAATTTTAGTTGGTGCAATCTATTTAACCTCTGAAATATTTGCGTTATTTGATTCCATACCAAATATTGTGAAAATTATTGTTTCTGTTATAATTTTCGTATTATATGACCCATTATTAACTAGTATGAATGGTGGAACAATTGGGCATTCAGCATCAAAAATTACGGTGCGAAAAGATGGAGAATTTGACAAATATATTTCCTTCCCGAATGCTTTTATCAGATTTTTATTTAAAGTAACTTTAGGATGGATTTCACTCTTAACTATTACTGGAAATGAAAAGAAAAAAGCAATCCATGACTATGTTGCCAAATCTGTAGTAATTGATAAAGAGGGTTAAAATTCTGAATGGAAAATATTTTAATCCATCCAACATATTTTCCAAATATCTCCCACTTTGTCGCCATGGTAGATACAGATGAAGTCGTGTTTGAAATGGATGATAATTTTTTAAAACAAACTTATAGAAATCGCACCTATATATATGCGGCCAATGGAAAGTTAGCTTTAAACATCCCCGTTATTCATACTCAAAAAAACCGTCAGAAATACAAAGACGTAAAAATATTCAATGAAGAAAAATGGCAAGACCACCATTGGAAATCATTATTGTCAGCTTACAGAACATCACCTTTTTTTGAGTATTATGAAGATGAGCTTCAGCCATTATTTCAAAAAAAAAACAATTATATTTTAGATTTCAATTTCAATTGTTTTGAAACCGTTTGCGATTGTTTGCAATTGGAATTAAACACATCAAAGACAACAATCTATCAAAAAGAAGTTGAAGGCATAGACGATTATAGATATTTGGTAGATGCCAAAAAAGACTATTTAAAACCTTTTGAAATGTACAACCAAGTCTTTCAAGAAAAGCATGGTTTTATAAATAATTTAAGCATTCTGGATTTACTTTTTAATGAAGGCCCAAACGCATTGAATTATTTGGAATCTCAAACTTTATCACCTTTATAATGATACAAACTGTTGCCCATTACGGATGTCATCTATTGTTACCACTTTTTGTGGCTTTGATTTGGTATAAATCGCAATGGAAACAGGCGTTTTTAGTTATGTTGGCTGGTATTTTGATTGATTTAGATCATCTGTTGGCAACCCCTATTTTTGACCCGAATAGATGCAGTATTGGATTTCATCCACTTCACTCCTATTATGCCATGACGTTTTATGTGTTTCTTTTATTTCCGAAGAAATCTAGATTAGTCGCTTTGGGGTTGGTGATTCACATAATAGCGGATTTCGTGGATTGTTCTTTTATGTGAAAAGTTGCCACGAATTCACGAATATTGACAAAATAGATTCCTGTCTGCGCAGGAAATCGAAGATTCGACGAAGTCAATGACAAGTTAATCCTCTAAACTCAACTTAGTCATAATCGGATAATGATCAGAATAATGCTCATTATACGTCTTAAATCCGTTGACAGCAAAAGCGTCGTCTGCAAACATAAAATCGATTCTAACGGGAAAAAACCTAAAATCATACGTCCGTCCAAATCCATTACCAGCTTCAATAAAAGTATCATTTAAATCGCCTTTAATACATCTATACACATACGAATAGGCGGTATTATTAAAATCGCCAGAAATAATCATTTTGTACTTGCACTTTTCCTTATGTGCTAAAAACAGCTCGGTTTGGCTTTGCTGCATTCTAAACGTTGACCCCACACGGTTAAATAGATGTGATGTGTTTTCTTGTTTCAACTTTTCAACATTGGTATCAATTTTTAAAGATTGAAGATGGATGTTGTAAATCCGAATCGTGTCCTTCCCTTTTACAACATCAGCAAATATGGCATTGTTAGCCGTATTTGGAAACTCTAAAGACCCCGAATGTATAATGGGATATTGAGAAAAAATAACTTGTCCGCTTTTTAATTTTTTTCCAGAGAGTTTTTCATATTTATATTTAAAAAAAGAAAAATCCACGTCAGGATTGGGATGATAATCTTGGATATTCAAAATATCTGGTGACTCTTTTTTAATAAAATCCAGTATTTTAATATCTATATTGTCTTCGGGAATCCACTCATATAAATTAAACAACCTAACGTTATAATTCATCACTTTAATATTGTTGACATGCCCAATATTTTTAGAAGATGAAAATTTATACAACGAGCCATACGTTATGTACCCAATTAAAAGAATCACTAATGATAATATAAGTTGCTTTTTTAATTTGAACAACCAATACATAAAAAACAACACATTGATTATCATAAGCACCGAGACACCCAAACTAAGTACAGAAAATACAAAAAATGCTTTTGGGGGCAAATAAGGCAATATGTAAGATAGCAGCAGTAAAGTAGCCCCAATGATATTTAAAACAAATATAATTTTATCAATAAGGCTTAATTTTCGCATAATCTATTTACCAGCTCTAAACAAATATTCCTTTTCTTCGGCAGTTAAACTTTCATAACCACTTTTACTAATTTTATCTAAAATAACATCAATCTTTTTCTGATGATTAAACTCATCAAAATCGGCTTTAGTATAACCACCGACTTTACTTTTATTTTTATGGACTGTTTTTAATGGCGATTTTTTTGAAAAACTGAAAAAATCAACAAAAGCATCCATAAATTTTCCAAATCCTTTACCTATATCGTGTCCTTTAGCAAATTGTTTTGCATACACATAACCAAGCAACGCTCCTCCAAGATGGGCCAAATTACCCCCTGTATTGAGTCCGAAAAGTCCAATAACATCAACAATAACAATTGCTAGACCAATGTACCACAATTTAAGATTGATTGTAAAAAATCGAAGTTCTTTATTAGGCATATAAGCACAAAGAAAAATAAGTAAGGCTCTTACCGAAGCTGAAGCACCAACTAAACTGGATGTTGCTAATAAACTAGGGAATATATTATAACCAATCATAAATAAGAGTCCACCGCTAATAGCTCCCAAAAAATAGACGTTTAATGCGAGTTTCGGATTAAACAAATTAAGAAACCATTGCCCTATCACATACAGCCATAGCATATTGAAAAGGATGTGGAAAAAATCGTAATGCGCAAATGCATAGGTAATAATGGACCAAGGTTTTAGAATAAACGTTTCAAAATCGCTTGGTAATTCTAACCAACTTAAACTAACACCATTTGAATATCCCATTATTAGTGATAAAACAAAACCAAAGAGAAAAATAATGACATTAACAGCAATGATTTTTTCTAACACGTTCAAGCGTGCCAACTTAGTCTTTATATCTTGAGCGAGTGATGTCATTTTAATTCCAGCGATTTTTGTTAAACTGATTTTTTTTCCAATACCACATAATTAAAAATCCGGTTAAGGCACCACCAACGTGTGCCATGTAAGCCGTGTTACTCGGACTGAAAAACGATTGACCCGTTACACCAGAAATTAAATCTAAAATAATAATACCAGGAATAAAATATTTAGCTTTTATGGGAATAGGCAAGAAAATAAGCATGAGTTCTGCATTGGGGTTCATCATGGCAAAAGCTGCCATAACTCCCATGATACAACCTGACGCTCCTACCATAGACGCATTAAAAATGGGAAATATTTGTTGAAGTTCATAAAATTGAGACTGACTAACCCCTTGTAACACCTTATTGGTAGATAGCATTTGTGAAATCTGGTCAGAGGTTAATCCAGAATTGATTAAGTTATTAAACGCTGGTAAATATTCCATGTAATAATAACCTACTTGTAACGCAACAGCTCCTAATCCCGCTGATATATAAAGAAATAAAAATCGTTTGCTTCCAAGATAATATTCTACTGGAGAACCAAACATCCATAAGGCAAACATGTTAAAAAATATATGCATCACACCGCCGTGCATAAACATATGGGTGATGATTTGCCAAGGTTTAAACGCTTCGTTTTGTGGAAAATACATGGCAAACCAATCTGTAAATAAAACACCTTGACCGATGGTTAGGGTGCCAATAAACATAATCACATTAATGATTATTAAATGTTTCACGGTATCTGAAATCCTCATCATACTCTATATAAATTTTTTATCCAATTCATCAACGCTCATGGTAATAAACGTTGCTTTATTATTGGGTGACACATTAGGTTCTTTGCAAGCAAACAGGCTATTTACCAAATGTTCTTGTTCATCTTTTTTAAGTGATTGTCCTCTTTTAATCGCCAAACTTTTTGCCATGGATTTTGCCAATAAATCGGTGGCACTAAAATTACTATCAGGCACTTCATTTTCTACATCGCTTATTAAATATTCTAAAATATTACGCACATCATGTTCTGGAATATTAACCGGCAACCCCATAATTTCAACAAGATCTTTATGAATGTTTGAAAACACAAAACCGGCATGTTCCAAATCTTGTTTTAACTGTTTAATGATGTCTATATCTGTTGTTGAAAAATGGAGTTCTAGCGGAAATAATAATTGCTGACTCATCCCCTCTTTGATAGTCATGCTCTTAAGAAAATCTTCATACAAAATACGCTGATGCGCTCTGTATTGATCTAAAATAAGCATCCCCGATTTAATTGTGCTAACGATGTATTTATTATGAAGTTGGTATGTGGTTTGAACGTATTCAGCCTGCGTATCACTACCAAATATGGATTCCGTGGATTCTTCACTTTCAAAATGAACTTCACTAAATTCTTTTCTAAAATCGTTTCCCTTTGATTCTAATCCGACATACAAACTATCCCAATTCGTTAAGGTTTGGGTTTTAAATGCTGTTGTTTGTTTCCCAGGGTTATAAGACTCTTTAAACGGATTAAAACTTCTATCTACTTCAATAACTGGGTTATTGGCTTCAGATTTATTATAATCATATGGCGTATCTAAATTGGGGTCTCGCTCAAAATCCAGTACCGGTGCAATATTAAATTGTCCCAAACTGTGTTTCACTGCCGAACGCAATAAGGCATACAGAGTATGTTCATCATCAAACTTAATCTCTGTTTTTGTGGGATGGATATTGATATCTATGGTTTGTGGATTTACGGTTAAATATAAAAAATAACTGGGGTGTAAACCGTTTTTTAACAAGCCATCAAACGCAGACGATATGGCATGGTTTAAATAGCCACTCTTTATAAATCGATCATTTACAAAAAAGTATTGTTCCCCTCTGGTTTTTTTAGAAAATTCGGGTTTGCCTACAAATCCAGATATTTTTAAAACCTCTGTAGTTTCTTCAACAGGCACTAATTTTTCATTGGTTTTGTTTCCGAAAATACTAACAATACGTTGTCTATAATTACCCATTGAAAGGTTAAAAACATCGCTCCCGTTATTAAAAAACGACAATGAAATATTAGGGTGCGCCAATGCAACACGATGAAATTCATCAATAATATGGCGCAATTCCACAGCATTGGATTTTAAAAAATTACGACGCGCTGGAATATTAAAAAATAAATTCTTTACCGAAATGGATGTCCCTTTTGGGGTAACTACAATATCTTGGGAAACAATGCTACTGCCTTCTATAATAATGGCATTACCAACGTCATCATGCTCTTGTTTGGTTTTTAATTCCACATGGGCAATGGCTGCGATGCTCGCCAATGCTTCCCCACGAAACCCTTTGGTATGGAGTTGAAATAAATCGTCGGCTGTACGGATTTTAGAGGTGGCGTGACGCTCAAAACTAAGTCGGGCATCGGTGGTGCTCATTCCTTTACCATTGTCTATGACCTGAACAAGGGTTTTTCCAGCATCTTTTATAATAAGTTTTATGGTAGTTGCTTCGGCATCAATGGCATTTTCCAAAAGTTCCTTAACAACGGAAGACGGACGTTGAACAACCTCTCCTGCAGCAATTTGATTAGCCACATGATCTGGTAAAAGTTGTATAATGTCTGCCATGAATTACTTTGAAAAGAAAATGGATAAATCGAATCCGATGATAAAAAGGCATATAAGAATCAGAATAGCCGCAATAATCAATATACGTTTATTGGCTTCTTTATCTGGATTTGTCTTTAAATCGTCTATAGCATTGGTGAATTTTGTTTTCAGTCCGTTGTTACTACCAACCGTTTTTCTGTACTCATCAAATTTATGCTTAATTTCAAAAGGACTACCTTCTCCTTTATCATCAAAATAACGAGGTGTATAACTGAATTTTTTGTTTTTACGCAATTTTAAAAGTCCCATGATTTTACGGTTTTTGTTACATGTATTTTTTTTCCAATACATACATACAAATCAATAATAATACCAAAACCAATATCAGTATTTTCATTGACATGCCACCTTTTACTTTGCGGTTATTCAAGTGGCTACCTTGTTTCCATTTAGAAACAAAATCCGTGTCTTTATCAGTGTTTACCTGATTCGTATCTGAATTTGTTTCTCTAGAAAATCTAGGTTTATAATTGAATGATTTATTTTTACGCTGATGAAACAAAATAGCTGTATTGCTTATACCTCAAAAATACTTAAAAATAGATAGAAACTAGGAAAGGAATTGCTAAAAATTGTTAACAGTTACTAAGTGGCAAAGTTACAAAGTTGCAAAGTTGCAGAGCTACAGAGTTACACGGTTATACAGGTGTAAAGTTTCAAAGCAACAAAGTTGCAGAGTTGCAGAGTTGCAGGGTAAAATTTTAAAACTAAAAACTGCTTAGAAACTTTGAATCTTAGTCACTTTGCAACTTTGAGGCTCAGAAACTTTGAATCTTTGAGTCTTTGAGACTTTGAAACTTTGTAACTTCTATTTAAGCGTTCTTACGCAAATCAGCCATTTTAATAGCAGCAATGGCAGCTTCAGTCCCTTTATTTCCATGTTTACCGCCAGAGCGGTCTATGGCCTGTTGCATGGTATTATCTGTAAGGACACAAAAAATGACGGGCGTATCGTGCAACACATTTAAATCCTTTATGCCTTGGGCAACACCTTCGCAAACAAAATCGAAATGCTTGGTTTCCCCCTGAATCACACTTCCAATGGCAATAACAGCATCAACCATTTGCTCCTGCATTTTTTTGCTACCATAAATAAGCTCAAAACTTCCTGGAACATGCCAAATTATAATACTTTCTGGCGACACACTATTCTCTATAAGCGTGCTATAAGCACCTTGAAATAGGCCTTCGGTAATCGTATCATTCCACTCAGAAACAACAATCCCAAACCGAAAATCTTTCGCGTTTGGGATTGTAGATTTATCGTAATCTGATAAGTTTTTATTAGCTGTTGCCATATTATTTATTTGCCAACACTTGCGCTTTTCCTATAAATACATCAATAGTTGCTGCTTCAGTCGAATTAGGAAATTCTTCTTTAATTTTTTCGAAATAAGTTAATGCCTTATCCGCTCTACCTAATTCTAAAGCAATAGCGCCAGCTTTGTATAAGTACATGGGCGCTGTATACTCGTTATTTCTCATATTGGCCGCTTGCTCATAGTAATCTAAAGCATCTTCTGGCTGATTTAATTGCACAAATGCATCACCAATATTTCCTTTTGCCAATGGGGCCAATATTTCATCATCACTTTTAAAATTACCCAAATGCTCAACAGCCCTTTTGTAATCTTTCAATCTTAAATAGGCAGTACCCGCGCAATAGTTAGCTAAATTCGCCGCTGGGGTACCACTATATTCTTCAATAATATCCAAGAAGCCATATTTACCTTCGCCACCGTTCAATGCCAAATTGAATAAAGAATCTTTTTCAACACCATTTACAGCTTCATTAAAATATTTCTGAGCTTGAAACATGTCGTTCATAGCTTCCACTTGTTTTGGTTTTGCTATAAATTCATTATAGCCTAAATACCCAAGTACAACTGCTGCAACAAGTCCTATTACAATAAAAATATATTTTTGGTTCTTTTCAACGAAGGCTTCTGTTTTTGAAGCAGTTTCATCAAGTGTATTAAAAACCTCAGCAGTTGTAGAACCATCTTCAATATTCTGCTGTATCTCTTCTTTTGTTTTTGGTCTGTTTCCTCTTTTATTATAAGTTGCCATGTATTGTATTTTAATGCGCCGCAAAAATATAATTTTTCTTCATAACTAAAAGGGTATTTATTTGATATTTTTCAATAATTTGCAGTTCTTTTTACGAGTTTGCACTCCAAATACCCCATAAGTTATTATTTATATGATTTTAAAATCGCTTTCACTTCTTAATTATAAAAATTTTGATAGCAAATCATTTGTCTTTAACGACAAGATAAACTGCATTGTAGGTAACAATGGCATAGGAAAAACGAATGTTTTAGATGCTATTTACCATTTATCTTTTGGGAAAAGCTATTTTAATCCGGTAGCGACCCAAAACATAAAACATGATGAAGATTTTTTTGTCATTAATGGTGATTACCATAAAAATGATAACACCGAAAAAATAGTGGTTAGCTTAAAGCGTGGACAAAAAAAAGTAATAAAACGCAACGGGAAAATATATGACAAGTTTAGCGACCACATCGGATTGTTGCCTTTGGTTATCATTTCACCCACCGATAGAGACCTTATTATTGAAGGTAGCGACACCCGCAGAAAATTCATTGACAGCGTCATTTCCCAAAGTGATAAAAATTATTTATCAGATTTAATAAAATACACCAAAGTATTGGCTCAGCGCAATGCGCTTTTAAAATATTTTGCTTTGAACCACACATTTAATGCGGACACCATTGATATTTACAACAATCAGTTAACAGACTATGGTACACGTATTTTTGAAAAACGAGCTGCTTTTTTAAAGGCGTTTATCCCTGTTTTTAAGTCGCGCTACAAAGTCATAAGCAACGATAAAGAATTTGTAGAATTGGTTTATGAAAGCGATCTATTCGACAACGACCTAAACACACTTTTACAAAACAACATTAATAAAGACAAGGCTTTACAATACACCAATGTTGGTATCCATAAAGACGATTTAAGTTTTAATATTAAGGAGCACCCTATTAAAAAATTTGGAAGTCAAGGGCAACAAAAATCATTTTTAATTGCTTTAAAATTGGCGCAATTCGATTTTATAAAAGCACAAAGTGGCGTAAACCCTATTTTATTATTGGATGATATTTTTGATAAATTAGATGAAAATCGTGTTGCCCAAATCATTAAATTAGTCAACGATGAACATTTTGGGCAGTTATTTATCAGCGATACTCATGCAGAACGTACTGAAGATGTTATCAAACAAGTGCATCAATCTTATGAAATGTTTAGGCTTTAGAAAATGAATCTGGAAGAACATTATAATAAGCTTTATGCCGATTCCATAATTAAAATTAAGGATGACGATTACGAAATTGACCACTTAATAAATTCACCTTTAGACAACAGGTTCGGTATAACACTTTTAACAAGACCTTCTGTTGAAGTTAAAAATGATATTCAAAAATTTTTAAATGAACTTAAATCGATAGACCCATATCAATATTTTTATGGGAATTCAGATATTCATGTGACGGTTATGTCTATCATTTCATGCTATAACGGTTTTCAGTTAGAACGCATCAATATTTCAGAATACATTAATTTAATATCCAAAAGCTTAGTTAAAAATTCTAAAATTAAAATTGAATTTAAAGGTGTTACTGCATCACCTTCATGTATCATGATTCAAGGTTTTATGAATACCAATTTTTTAAATCTTATTAGAAATAATTTAAGAGAGAACTTTAAAAATAGTAACTTACAGCAAAGTATAGACAAACGTTATTCCCTACAAACTGCCCATACTACAGTTGTTAGATTTCAAAATAAAATAAATAATAAACCAGCATTTTTAAAAATAATTGAAGCATATAGACATTATGATTTTGGTTCTTTTGAAGTAAAAAACTTAGAATTAGTTTATAACGATTGGTATCAAAAAGAAAAGCATGTGAAAAAATTATATGAATTTAGTATTTAAAATTAAGTCCAACCCCTTAATAAAAAATAATGCCAAAACGCCATAACGAACATATCAGTATTTCCGATGCCCTTAAAGAATTTGTTGAAACCAATAAATTGGAAACAGGGCTAAATAAAGTTAATGTGGCCGATGCTTGGGCCGACTTAATGGGCAATGGGGTTAATAATTATACAACATCGGTACAATTGGAGCGTGATGTTCTTTATGTACAACTGAGTTCTAGCGTACTTCGAGAAGAATTAAGCTACGGAAAAGAGAAGATTATTTCTATGCTAAATGAAGCCCTAGGAAAGCCTTTAATTAAAAAAATAGTGCTACGTTAATAACTATCATTATATTAATTAAAAAAATATTAATTAAAAAATAACTAGTTATTATCAATTATAGTTATATCTTTGTCACTTAATTTTTTATATTTATAACAATGAGTAAAGGTACCGTAAAATTCTTCAATGATTCTAAAGGTTTTGGATTTATCACTGAAGATGGCAACAACAAAGAACATTTTGTACACATTTCTGGATTAACAGATGAAATTCGTGAAGGTGATGCAGTAGAATTTGATTTACAAGAAGGTAAAAAAGGTCTAAATGCAGTAAACGTAAAAGTAATCTAATATATACTTTAACAATTTACAAAAAAAAGCCTGTCAATTAATTGACAGGCTTTTTTTGTTGCTCCAATAATTTTTTCTATATATTTGTTATTATAACAAATTTAATTTTTTAAGTATGAGTAAAGGCACCGTAAAATTCTTTAATGAGTCTAAAGGTTTTGGATTCATTGTCGAAGATGGTTCGAAAAAAGAGCATTTTGTTCACATTTCTGGATTAGTTGACGAAATTCGCGAAGGCGATACCGTTGAATTTGATTTACAGGAAGGTAGAAAAGGGTTAAACGCAGTAAACGTAAAAGTCATCTAATATATATACATTATCTATTATTTTAACTTTTGAGAAATTTAAAAGCCTGCTAATTAGCAGGCTTTTTAATATAAAGATGTTTCGCTTTTTTAAAACATCTCTCTTCCTGAAAAATGAAAAGCACCTTCAATAGCGGCATTTTCATCACTATCACTTCCATGTACCGCATTTTCACCTAATGATGCAGCATACATTTTGCGTATCGTACCTTCGGCAGCATCGGCTGGGTTTGTGGCTCCAATTAAAGTTCTAAAATCTTCCACAGCATTATCTTTTTCTAAAATGGCGGCTACAATAGGTCCGCGAGTCATATAGTCTACCAATTCTCCAAAAAATGGGCGTTCTTTATGAATTCCATAAAAAGATTGCGCATCAGCTTTTGTCATTTGTGTTAATTTCATTGCCACTATTCTAAATCCCGATGCTGAAATTTTTTCAAGTATCGCACCAATATGCCCTTTTTCAACAGCATCTGGTTTTAGCATGGTAAATGTTCTATTTGTTGCCATTTTTTTATTTTAAATTATTCAATTTTTTAACTATTTGATAACTAGGAGTTCATGAAATTATAAACTAAGTATTTAGAAAATATATTAGAAACCCTATTTGTAATTTTCGGTGCAAAAGTAACGTATTTCTCATTAAAACAAGTTAATCCAATTTTAAAAAAATTGTATCTTCGCTTCCTATGACACAACAAGATATTGAACGAATTAAACAATTATTGGCGTCCCCAAAACAGATTGTTATTGTTCCGCATAAAAACCCTGATGGTGATGCTATGGGTGCCACGCTTGGTTTATATCATTACCTCAAAAAATGCAATCACCAAGCGACCGTAGTAGCACCTAATGATTATCCAGATTTTTTAAAGTGGATACCGGGCGACAACACCGTTTTAAAACACGATTCCCAAACAAAAGAATGTGATAATTTAATACAAAAAGCCGATATTATTTTTACCCTAGATTTTAATGCCTTGCATAGAACCGGCAATATGGAACCTGTTTTAACTGAAAGCAATGCCATAAAAATAATGATAGACCATCATCAAGCACCGGATGACTTTGCTGCTTACATTTTTTCGGATGTTGCCATGAGTTCTACCTGCGAAATGGTATATCATTTTATTGATATGTTGGGAGATACCAACAACATTGATGCTAATATTGCTACCTGTTTATATGTTGGTATTATGACCGATACTGGCTCATTTAGATTTTCATGTACGACAAGCCACACACACCGCATCGTTGCAAACCTGATTGAAAAAGGAGCCAACAACTCCCAAATCCATAATAATGTTTATGATACCAATACGTATGAAAAACTACAACTTTTAGGGTGTGCACTTAGCAACTTAAAAATTATTCCAGAATCCAAAACGGCTTATATTACTTTATCCCAAAGAGAATTAAATAAATACAATTACAAAAAAGGAGATACGGAAGGTGTTGTTAATTATGGTTTGTCATTAAACAATATTGTGATGGCTGCTATTTTTATTGAAGACAAACAAGAAGGTATTATTAAAATATCGTTGCGTTCCAAAGGAGACTTTTCTGTTAATGAATTTTCTAGAACTCATTTTGAAGGTGGCGGCCATACCAATGCTGCTGGAGGCAAAAGCCATTTGTCCTTAAAAGATACAGTTGAAAAATTTATTAGTATATTGCCTAATTATAATAAAGCCCTAAATAATGAATAAATTACTAACCCTAGCACTCCTTTTCTTAGCTTTTGTTAGCTGTAAAATGCCAGAAGCCAGAAGACCAGTTTCTGTAAAAACAGGCTCATTCATTGATGCTTCTGTAGAAAGGAACAAAAAATTAAACGCCAAAGAACAAGCAACCATTAAAAAATTAATGGAGCAAGAAAAGAAAGATTACATTGCTTCCAAAAGTGGTTTTTGGTATTATTACAATACTAAAGTAGAAAGTGACAGCTTAGAGACTCCTGAATTTGGTGATGTTATTAATTACGATTATGACGTTAAAGACTTAAATGGTTCTTTAATATATTCCAAAGACGATATTAAAGACAAAACCTATGTCATGGATAAGGAAGAATTATTTACGGGGCTTCGTGAAGGATTAAAACTTATGAAAACCGGCGAAACCGTTACCTTCTTATTTCCTTCCCAAAAAGCATATGGTTATTATGGCGATTTAAATAAAATTGGAACTAACATACCGCTTATGTGCGAAGTTACCGTTCATTCAATTACTGAAAACCAATCTGATTAATGTATGCGAATTTTTAAAAAGCTTCTAAGTTTATCCCTGATTTTTGTAATAGGATTTTCGTCATGTAAGGCACAATACCCAGATTTAAAGGATGGTATATATGCTGAATTTGTTACTACCGAAGGCACGATGGTTGCTAAATTATTTTATGACAAAACACCTATAACGGTTGCTAATTTTGTGTCGCTTGCTGAAGGCACTAACACGCTTGTTGATGAAACGCACAAGGGCAAAAAATTTTATAACGGACTTATTTTCCATCGTGTTATGGACGGATTTATGATTCAAGGAGGTGATCCTATGGGGAATGGCATGGGAGGTCCAGGATATAAATTTAATGATGAATTTAAACCTGATTTAAAACACGATAAACCTGGCATATTATCTATGGCCAATTCAGGACCTAATACTAATGGAAGTCAGTTTTTTATAACCGAAGTACCAAAACCTTCCTTAGACAATGTGCATACTATTTTTGGTGAATTGGTTCTGGGAATTGATGTCCAGGATTCCATTTCTAATGTAAAAACTGACCCCGCCAATAAGCCTTTAGAAGCTATTGTTATTGAAGAATTAAATATTATTAGAAAAGGTAAAGAAGCGAAATCGTTTAATGCTGCCAGTATTTTTAAAAATCATTTTGCGGAAATAGAACGCATAGAAAAAGAAAAAGCAGAAAAGAAGGCGGCTTTGCTAAAGTCTAACCAAGAAAAATTCAATACACAAAAAGAAAAAACAACCACCCTCCCTTCTGGCTTAGAATATATTATTACCGAAAAAGGCACAGGTGAAAAACTGACTGAAACCCATAAAATATTGGGGAATTATACTGTTTATTTTGAAGACGGTAAACTCTTGGGGACTAGCAAACTAGAAACCGCAGAAGCGCTTGATGCTGTTAATCCCCGCCAAAAAGCAGCGAATGGGTATGAACCTATCATTTTTGAAATTGGTCCAGATGCCAGAATGATACCCGGATTTAAAGAAGGTTTAAAACAATTAAGTGTTGGTGATAAAGCTACGATTTTTATCCCTTATCATTTAGCTTATGGTGAAACTGGAAATAGAGATATTCCCCCAAAGACCAATTTAATATTTGAAGTTGAAATTTTAGAAATTTTGAAATAAGAATCTATGTATTTATTAAAATTTGATTGGAATCCTATATCGGCCATTAACATAGTAGGCAACTTTAACCTCCATTTTTACAGCCTTATGTGGGTTGTCGCGTTCATTCTGGGTTGGTATATTATGAAGCGTATTTTCATTAGAGAAAAAATAGATTTAGACTATTTAGATCCCTTATTTATATATACTGTTCTAGCGACCATGTTAGGTGCTCGTTTAGGTCATGTACTGTTTTATCAATCGGAACTTATTTCAGAAGATTTTTTCAGCATTTTTTTACCATTCAGTTTTAAAAATGGGATTGAATTTACAGGATTTCAAGGCTTGGCAAGTCATGGCGCTGCCATTGGTATTATTATCGGCATGTATTTATATAGAAAAAAATATAATTATAAATCATTGCTTTGGATATTGGACAGGGTTGTTATCTCAGTAGCTTCAGGAGCCGTTTTTATTAGAATAGGGAATTTTATTAATTCTGAAATTATTGGAAAGGTAACCGATTCTAACTTTGGTGTCCGCTTTATACAAGACTACTATAACAAATATGAAATCACCCAGTTAACAGGTATTAAAGACGTTCAAAAAGCTTACAATGCCCTTATAGAAAATCCACAGTTTGCTGATTTATTGGACGCTGTTCCTTACAGGCATCCAGCACAATTATATGAATCTTTTTGTTATATATTTGTATTTTTAATCTTGTGGTTTGTTTATTCTAAAACCCAAAAAAGGGATCAAACGGGCTATCTATTTGGTCTGTTTTTAGTGTTGCTTTGGACCATTCGTTTCTTTGTGGAATTTTTCAAAGAGCCGCAAGGTGAGGAATATATTAATTGGTATGGATTGAATACCGGACAATGGTTAAGTATTCCTTTTATCATCATCGGTCTTTATTTTATGTTTGTTTACAAACCAAAAGTACCCGTAAAATAATGAGTTCAATATGTATTTAAAAAAGAATATAGTTGTTTATTTAAGCTTAGGAATGTTACTTCATAGTATTTCAGGTTGTAAGGATGAAAAAAAGTCTATCAAACAAACTGAAGTTACATTTACGAAAGAAGGTGACCTGACTATATTTAAAATCGCAACCGATTCTACCGAAATTTCATTAGATATTGAAATTGCTGATACGGATTATGATATTCAAACAGGTTTAATGTATAGAAGCTCCATGAAAACCAATCAAGGAATGTTATTTGTTTTTGATGACGTTAGGGAACGCTATTTTTTCATGAAAAACACACAAATTCCCTTGGACATCATTTATATTGATGATAACAAAAAAATTGTGAGCTATCAAAAAGATGCTAAACCCTTTGATGAAACTTCATTGCCATCAAACATTCCTGCCAAATATGTTTTAGAAGTTAATGCAGGTCTTGTTGATACTTGGCTACTTAAGGAAGGTGATAGTTTAAGTTGGTAATCATTAAAATAAAGTAATTTGTCCTTCGCCATCAATTTGAAAACCCTCTTCATCATCATCATCGTTCTTACTGTCAGAATCCGTGGATTGAGAATCTTCATCTAAAACAGTTTCTTCATCAACCACCTCTATTTCGTCGGCATGGATTTCCTCAGGAGCCTCATAAGGCAACGGGTCCAATAAATTAACTTGCTTTATTTTATCCGTCGTTAATTGATTTCCAATGGCTTTTATACCTTTAATGGCAATAAAATCCTCTAGATTGACTATTTGCGTTTCTTTTGGGTCTTTACCTTTTTGTTTGACGTAAATGACTTCTGCCATAGGTCGCCAATCAGTTGAGACGATTTCTAATTGTGACTTTTCATGCTCGGAAATAAAAACATCTTCCTTATTTTCGTTTTCAATTAAAAAACGTTTCACATAATAGCGTTCTTTTTCTCCATCATAATAAATGGCTGAAATTGGTTTTTTGGGAATCCATTTTTCCAACACAATCATGTCATCATCAAAATGGGCTGTAATTTCTGGAACAATCGTTTTAACCACACCCGATTGGTTAATGATTAAAATACGATCTTCACCTCTAAACTCGCCGATAAGTTCGCCTCTACCATCTACATTTAAACGTTGCACGGCATCATCAAACCAAATTTTTCTAGGTTTTAAAGTGGATATTCCTTTTTCTTTAAGTTCTACTTTTTTAATGGAATACTTGGTAACCAAATTCCCTTTAGAAACTCTTCCTTTAATAATAATATCTGAAAAATCAATGTCCCATTTTAACTTTTTGATACTTCCCGCCTGACGTAACAAAATAGTAACAACCTCTGCTTCCCCATTATGGTTGGCCGAAAAATATAAAATACTGGATAATTTGTTTCCGTTGGTTAAATCGTATTCTTTATCTCGGGTAATGCCCGTTACCGCAAATCGTTTTATATACGATGGGCCACTTTTCCCATCCCTATAAATCATATTATAAATAGTTCTATTGTCTTTTTTATTAAAAACAGCTACGTGAATGATGTCTTTGCCAACAAAGGTTTTGGCATCCACTTTGGTCACCATCATTTTCCCTTCTCCGGTAAATACAATAATATCGTCAATGTCGCTACAATCGCAAACATATTCGTCTTTTTTAAGCGACATGCCCACAAAACCTTCTTCCCTATTGACATATAGTTTTGTGTTTCGGATAACCACTTTTGTGGCATCTACATCATCAAAAGCCCGTATTTCGGTTTTACGCTCCCGCCCTTCACCATAATCATTTTTCAGTCTAGTAAAATAAGCAATGGCATACTCTATTAGGTGTGCTAAATGATGTTTTACTTCTGCGATTTGGTCTTCTAAAGCTTCAATTTTTTGTTGGGCTTTATCAATATCAAACTTAGAAATACGCTTGATTCTGATTTCCGTTAAACGCACAATATCGTCTTCCGTAATCGCACGTTTTAAATGTTTGATATGTGGTTGCAATCCTTTATCGATGGCACTGATAACACCTTCCCAAGTTTCTTCCTCCTCAATATCACGATAGATTCTCTTTTCAATAAAAATACGTTCTAAAGAAGCAAAATGCCATTGTTCTTCTAGCTCCTTTAATTTTATTTCTAAATCACTCTTTAAAAGCTGCACCGTATTATCGGTAGAACGGCGTAACATTTCCGAAACCCCCACAAACAATGGTTTATTGTCTTCAATAACACAACCTAAAGGCGATATGGGCGTCTCACAACTTGTAAAAGCATATAAGGCATCAATGGTTTTATCTGGAGAAATGCCAGGCGGTAAATGCACTAAAATTTCAACATTGGCTGCGGTATTATCTTCAATCTTTTTGATTTTTATTTTGCCTTTATCGTTGGCTTTTAAAATAGAATCGATCAGCGTAGAGGTATTGGTTCCAAACGGAATTTCGGTGATGACCAATGTATATTTATCGAGCTGCGATATTTTGGCCCTTACACGAACACGTCCACCGCGCAAACCATCATTATAATTTGAAAAATCGGCAATGCCAGCCGTTGGAAAATCTGGAAAAAGTGTAAAGCTTTTTCCTTTTAGATGCTTGATGGAGGCATCGATGAGTTCAATAAAATTATGTGGTAATATTTTTGTTGAAAGTCCGACCGCTATCCCTTCGCCCCCTTGTGCCAATAGCAAAGGAAACATGACCGGCAAATTTACAGGTTCTTTTCGTCTGCCATCATACGATGACTGCCATTCGGTAATTTTCGGATTGTAAACAACGTCTAAAGCAAATTTAGATAAACGTGCTTCAATGTAACGGGATGCCGCAGCACTATCGCCCGTTAAGATATTGCCCCAGTTTCCTTGGGTATCTATTAATAAATCCTTTTGCCCGATTTGAACCATGGCATCGGCAATACTAGCATCACCGTGTGGGTGATATTGCATGGTATGACCCACAATATTTGCCACCTTATTGTAACGCCCATCATCCAAATCCTTCATGGAATGCATAATACGGCGTTGCACAGGTTTAAAACCATCTTCAATGGCCGGGACAGCACGTTCTAATATAACGTAGGAAGCATAATCTAAAAACCAATCTTTGTACATGCCCGTTACTCGGGTAATGGTTTCTTTTGGTTCGTCTTGTTCGTTAATTAAATCGTTACCGTTTTCAATCATTAATTATTACTATTTTTTTGGCCTACCAGTAAGCATCGTTTTTCCTGAGGGCTTATCTTTGGCTTTACTTATATTTCTATTAAATGCCGTTACAAAATCATAAACCTCTCTTCTTACCAATTTAGTTTCTTTTGAATATAACATATCTGTTTAGTTTTAAAGCCTGAATTAATCAGGCTATATTAATTTGACTTTTTTGTACAAATTTACGTCTAAACTTCTGTATTTTAATTCTATTTAACTAAAATTTAAATCAAATTCTCATTTTATTAATCTTAAAATAACAAATAGATAATTTTGGATACCTTTTATTCAATAATATCTAATTCTACCTTTAAATTATCAATAATAAACTCTTGTCTATCAGGTGTGTTTTTACCCATATAAAACTCCAATAAATTTTCGATGGACATGTTATCATCCAACATCACAGGATCTAACCGAATGTTTTCACCAATAAAATGCTTAAACTCATCAGGCGAAATCTCACCAAGTCCTTTAAATCGTGTGATTTCTGGTTTTGGTTTTAACTTTTCAATCGCGTCCCTTCGTTCTTCATCAGAATAACAATAGATGGTTTCCTTTTTATTTCGAACCCTAAATAAGGGCGTTTGTAAAATATATAAATGGCCTTCTTTTATAACTTCTGGAAAAAACTGCAGAAAAAAAGTGATGAGTAGTAACCTAATATGCATGCCATCTACATCCGCATCGGTTGCTATTACCACATTATTATACCTTAAATCTTCTAAGGATTCTTCAATGTTTAATGCTGCTTGAAGCAAATTAAATTCTTCATTCTCATAAACAATTTTTTTGCTCAAACCATAACAGTTAAGCGGCTTTCCTTTTAAACTGAAAACGGCTTGTGTATTGACGTCCCGTGACTTTGTAATACTTCCTGATGCAGAATCTCCCTCAGTAATAAATAAGGTGGATTCTAAACTTCTATCGTTTTTAATGTCTCCCAAATGCACCCGGCAATCACGTAATTTTTTATTGTGAACACTGGCTTTTTTGGCACGATCTTTTGCCAATTTCCTAATGCCTGATAATTCTTTACGCTCGTGTTCTGCCTGAAGGATTTTGCGTTGAATTTTATCTGCCGCCTCTGGGTTTTTATGCAAATAGTTATCCAGATAGGTTTTTAAAAAATCATTGATATAGGTTCTTACCGTTGGAAGATCCCCACCCATATCGGTTGAGCCTAGCTTTGTTTTAGTCTGACTTTCAAAAACGGGCTCCATGACTTTAATAGCAATGGCACACACAATAGATTTACGCACATCGGACGGGTCGTAATTTTTCCCATAAAACTCCCTAATGGTTTTTACCAATGCTTCTCTAAAAGCCACCAAATGCGTTCCTCCTTGCGTGGTGTTTTGTCCGTTTACAAACGAATGGTACTCTTCACTATACTGTGTTTTACTATGAGTCATGGCCACTTCAATATCGTGACCCTTTAAATGGATGATTGGATAAGCTCTATCCGATTCATTGATGTTTTCACTTAATAAATCTTTAAGGCCGTTTTCACTAAAATACTTTTCACCGTTGTAAACGATGGTCAACCCTGTATTTAGGTACACATAGTTTTTAAGCATCTTAATGATATATTCATTACGATACTTATATTTTTTAAAGATGATTTCATCTGGAACAAAAGACACCTTGGTGCCTTTTCTTCTTGTCGTATCATCCAGTAAATCTTGATTGATTAAGTTTCCCTGTTCAAATTCTGCGGAAGCCGATTTATTATCCCTTGTAGATTCTACCCTAAAAAAAGAGGATAGCGCATTAACGGCTTTTGTACCCACACCATTCAATCCAACCGATTTTTTAAAAGCTTTAGAATCGTATTTGCCTCCTGTGTTCATTTTGGAAACCACATCAACCACTTTTCCTAAAGGAATACCCCGACCATAATCGCGTACGCTCACTTTATTGCCTTGAATGGAAATTTCAATGGTTTTGCCAGCTCCCATAACATACTCGTCTATGGAATTGTCTAAAACTTCCTTTAGTAGAATATAAATACCATCATCTGGAGAAGACCCATCACCCAATTTACCAATATACATCCCTGGACGCATACGAATATGTTCTTTCCAGTCTAGCGAGCGTATATTGTCTTCTGTGTAGTTGGTTTGTTCGATCATATATCTTTTGGCATGTTCTGTGAGGGAACGCTAATATAGTATTTCAGTTTAAAAAAAGAAACTGCCATGACACAAAGTAATTAACAATATTTTTTTGATAAGTTCGTTGGTGGGTTTTGGGTTCAAGGTTTTGGGTTCAAGGTTTTGGGTTCAAGGTTTTGGGTCCAAGGTTCTGGGTCCAAGGTTCTGGGTTCAAGGTTTTGGGTTCAAGGTTTTGGGTGTTGGGTTTTGGGTTCTGGGTCTTGGTTGGTAATAACAATTTAAACTTTGAAGCCCAGAAACTTTGATTCTCTGAAACTCTGAGGCTTTGAAACTTTTTTAACTTTTAACTTTTAACTCTTTTCAACGATACCAATAAAATACCAAAAATAACTACCAAGGCACCAAACAATTGCAACCAGGTTAATTGTTCACCTAAAAAAATACCCGCTAGAATGATGGTTGAAATAGGCCCAGCACCAGCAATAATGGCAAAATTTGAAGAATCAATCATTTTTATCGATTTAGACACTAGAAATGAGGGGATTACTGTGGCAAATATTGCTATTAAAAATCCTAAAAGATAAACTTCCCAAGTATAACTAAAAATACTGGTTTCCTTAATTATTAAATAATGGACAAACACACAGATACAGGACACAATCATGGCATAGGATGTGAATTTCATGACGCCAAATTTCGGAATTAACCAACCACTGCCCACCAAATAGGATGCATAGGTAATGGCACTTAGCAATATAAAAAATCCACCAATATAAGTATCGTTTCCAGAAATAGCTACCTCATCCCCAAAGGCGATTACAATACCTATATACGTTAAAATAATAGCTGCTATTTGAACGTTTGTTATCCGATTTTTTAAAAAAACCTTATTAAAAATAATCACCATCGTTGGGTACAAGAACAATATGATACGCTCTAAACTCGCCTTAATGTATGATAAGCCCACGAAATCGAAGTAACTTGATAAGTAATAGCCTATCATACCAAAGAACACAATCCAATAGTAATCCTTGTTTTCTAAAACAACGTGCGCTTGTTTGTTTCTGTTCCACAGGACTATGATGATGTAAAAAGGACATGCAAATAACATGCGCAACAACAGAATACTTATGGCATCAACATCGTATTGGTACGCTAATTTCACCATCACTGCTTTGGATGAAAAAAGGACAATTCCTAAAAGTCCTATTAGAACACCATATATAAATGTAGTCGGTTTTTTTATTCCCATGAGGCGAAGATAGCCCTGTGTTTTTTCAATAAAATGCAGAAATTTGACAGATTACGATGCTCATTTAATCAATTTTAAGCGATTCTGCCTTTTGTTTTAAATAATTGCCTCTGGTTTTTAAAAGGTTGGCCATATATCTTTTAAGAAATAACTGGTTAGCCAACTGACCAATAATACCCAAAGGAGATTCAAAATCGAATGTATCAACCATAAGTGTTTGATTGTCCAATTTTTTGAAAATATGATCATGCCTAAACGATTTAAATGCTCCATAAACCATTTCATCCACAAAATAATGGGGCGAATCAAATTCGGTAATTCTGGATGTTAAGTGCTGTACAATACCAAAATGTTTCGCTTCCCAACTCACCCATTCACCCAATTCTATGAGTCCGGATATTTTTCCTGCAATAGCCTTTTCTTGGGAATGCCGTAACGATTCTTGATGAATATCAATATTCCGAGCTAAGTCAAAACAGGTTTTAACATCGGCATTAATAAGGGTATGTATTTCAATTAGTGGCATGACTATTTCTGAGGTATTTACATTACAAAATAACGTATAAAATAAATATTTACCTACAAAAAACCAATTTTTTTATTTAATTATGGAATGGGGACAAAAATAGGCCTATTACTGATAATAGTTTACACATTAAACAAGAAATGCATCACATCACCATCATTGACAATATAGCTTTTCCCTTCAACACGCATTTTGCCTGCTTCTTTTACCTTTACCTCACTACCGTAGGTCACGTAATCATTATAAGAGATCACCTCGGCTCTAATAAATCCTTTTTCAAAATCGGTATGGATAACTCCTGCAGCTTGTGGCGCTGTGGCTCCTATATCAATCGTCCATGCTCTCACCTCTTTAACACCAGCGGTAAAATAGGTTTGTTGGTTCAATAATTTGTATGCAGAACGAATTAATTTAGCCGAACCCGCTTCATCCAATCCGATGTCTTGCAAGAACATTTTGCGTTCTTCATAATCATCCAATTCATTAATATCGGCTTCAATAGCCACAGCCAACACCAATACTTCCGCATTTTCATTTTTTACAGCTTCCTTAACCAATTCTACATAAGCATTCCCAGAAACGGCAGACTCTTCATCCACATTACAAACATACATCACTGGTTTCTCTGTAATAAACTGTGTTGGTTTTACAAAATCGTTATAATCATCTTCGCTAAATTCCAAGGCGCGTATAGAAACACCTGCTTCCAGATTATCCTTGATTTTCATTAAAACGGCTTCTTCTTTTTGGGCGTCTTTATTGCCTGTTTTAGCAGCACGTTTTACCTTCTCCAGTTTTTTATCAACCGTTTCCAAATCCTTTAACTGCAATTCCATATCGATGGTTTCCTTATCCCTAATCGGGTTTACATTGCCATCAACGTGTACAATATTATCGTTGTCAAAACATCGCAACACGTGCAAAATCGCATCGGTTTCCCTAATATTTGCCAAAAACTGGTTACCCAATCCTTCACCTTTACTAGCGCCTTTAACCAATCCAGCAATATCAACAATCTCTACGGTTGCTGGCTGTACCCTGACTGGTTTTACCAATTCGGTAAGCTTTTCCAATCTAGCATCTGGTACATTGACAACACCTATGTTAGGTTCGATGGTACAAAATGGAAAATTGGCACTTTGTGCTTTGGCATTGGACAAACAATTAAATAAGGTTGATTTCCCTACGTTTGGCAATCCTACGATTCCTGCTTTCATCTGTTGATTTTTATTGTTTTTTAATTGTCAGATGGTACACCCTTAACAATCATCCGTATGCATGATTGTATTCTCATGGGTGTTTCATCTGTTGATTTTTATTGTTTTTTAATTGTCAGCTGCAACACCCTCAACAATCATCCTCGTGTGTGTGAATGCTATTCTCATGGGTGTTTCATGTTCCTATCCCTAGTCCTTTCTGAGGAAAGGGAATTTCAGGGCAATTTTAAATTATACTTATTTTTTCATCTTGCTTCCTTCTCTTTGGGAAGGATTGAGGATGGGAGATTTTGCGAGTGCAAATATAGACTATATTAACAGTAATTTATAATTTTTTTACAATAGCAATAAATGAATTATAACCAGTTAAAATTATGTTTTGATTAATATTATGTTGATATTTTGCCATTTACGTATAGTTTTTCATAAAACTTTAACATATCTTAGTCTTGACTAATTCAAACAACCTTTTAATATGAAAAAAAAATTATTCCTGTTTCTATTTCTAACAGCAGCAACCACTTTTGCCCAACAAACTGTTTCCGGTATTGTTAAAGATGCTAATGGAGTTCCAATCCCAGGAGCTAATATTGTAGAGAAAAGCACTCAAAATGGGACTACTTCAGATTTTGATGGTAAATACAAGATTGATGTTGGCAGCAATGCGACCTTAACATTTAGTTATGTAGGCTATAACACCTTAAGCGTCGCTGTAAATAATCAAACCACTCTAGATGTTACCTTGGAGGATGGTGAAACTCTAGATGAAATTTTTATAGTTGGCTCCCGTAGTCCAAAAAGAACAGCTGTAGATACTGCTGTAGCCATCGATGTTATTGATGTTTCTGAAGTGACTACCCAAGTGGGAAAAGTTGAAATCAATGAAATGCTTCAATATGCAGCACCTTCATTTAATGCGAACAAACAAACGGGTTCTGATGGCGCGGACCACGTGGATCCTGCATCTTTAAGAGGTTTAGGCCCCGACCAAACCCTTGTTTTAATTAATGGTAAACGAAGACATCAATCGTCTTTGATAAACATTTTTGGCACTAGAGGTCGTGGAAATACTGGAACCGACCTTAATGCCATTCCTGCTTCTTCCATTAAAAGAATAGAAATTCTTAGAGATGGTGCCTCGGCACAATATGGGTCTGATGCCATTGCGGGTGTTATCAATATTGTTTTAAAAGATAATGTTGATGAACTCACTGGAAGTGTTAGTTATGGCGCCTATAGCACAAACGCTGATGTGAATACAAGTGATTTTGGCGAATATGGCGCTTGGAACACAGATGGATATAGACTAGATACCGATAAAGATGGCAATGCCATTGGAAAAGATAGAAATTTTGATGGCGGCTCTGTAAAAGTAACCACTAATTATGGTTTTAAAATTGGTGAAGAAGGTTATGCTAATTTTACCACGGAATATTTAAGCAAAAATAAAACCTTACGCCCTGCTTTCGATTTTAGAAAAGGTTTTGGTGAAGCCTCAATTGATGCTTTTAATTTCTTTGGAAACTTAGCCATTCCCGTTTCTGAAAATACGGAGATATATGCGTTTGGAGGTAGAAATTACCGAGACACCGATGCGTTTGCATTTACAAGAAATGGCGGTGAACGTGTGGTGGAATCTATTTATCCTAACGGATTTACACCAAGAATCACCTCAAATATCATTGATAATTCTGTTGCTGCTGGCGTAAGAACAACAACAGCAAGCGGTTGGAAAATTGATATTAGTAATACCTACGGAAAAAACGATTTTCATTACTATATAAAAGGAACGCTCAACGCTTCTTTGGAGGATGTATCGCCAACCGATTTTGATGCGGGCGGACATAGCCTAAGTCAAAATACCATCAACTTTGATTTTTCAAAATACTATGATGATGTATTAAGTGGTATGAACTTAGCGTTTGGAGCTGAGTATAGAACAGAACGATTTATGATTTATGCGGGTGAAGAAGCTTCGTATGGGACATACACCGAAAATGGTATTTTAATTACAGACCCAAGCACACAAACACAAGCTGAAGATGATGAAGGTAATCCCCGTCCTGGTGGCTCCCAAGGTTTTCCAGGGTATAGCCCCGCGAATGTCGTTGATAGAAGTAGAAGTAATTTGTCGCTTTACGCTGATGCAGAATTTGATATAACGGATGCTTTTTTATTAAGTGCTGCTGCGCGTTTTGAAAACTTTAGCGATTTTGGAAGCACTGTTAACGGAAAATTAGCAGCTCGTTTAAAAGCTACGGATAATATTAATATTCGTGGTTCTATCAGCACAGGATTTAGAGCACCTTCGTTAGCTCAAATATATTACAACTTAAGGTTCACGAACTTTGTGGGTGGTGTTGCTTTAGAATCTTTATTATCTCCAAACAACAGTCCGGTTACAGCTTCCTTTGGTATTGGTCCGTTAAAAGAAGAAAAAGCACTCAACACAGCATTAGGTTTTACTGCTACATTTGGCGATTTTACAGCCACAGTTGATGGATACTACATACAAGTTAAGGATCGTATTGTACTTACCGGTAATTTTGATGCACCACAAATACCCAATGTGGAGGCAGCTCAGTTTTTTGCCAATGGTGCCGATACAAAAACGACTGGTTTAGATGTTATTTTAGCTTATAAAACCAATTTAGATAGTGATAGTTCTTTTGGTGCCACATTCTTGGGCAACTTTAACGATATGAAAATTGATAAAGTAAAAAATGGCACATTAGACGAACAAACCTTTTTTGGCGAACGCGACAAAGCTTTTTTATTAACGTCGGCACCCAATAGCAAGATGAGCTTAAATCTTAATTACGATAAAAAATGGTTTGATGCCGCTTTAACGTTTACCAGATTTAGTGAGGTCGAATTATTGGATTACCAAATGTATGAAGACCCTGCAGATTACGGTGGTTTCAATGAACAAATCATAGCTGCAACCGATACTTATGGCGCAAAAATAGTAACGGATTTAAATTTAGGCTTTAAACTTTCAGAAAGCTTAAAATTGAATGTAGGTAGCAACAACCTTTTCAACATCTACCCCGACCAACAAGATGATTGGACAGAAGCTGGTGGTTACTGGGATTCTGTACAAATGGGTTTTGGTGGTGCTTATTACTATGCCAAGCTTAATTTTAAATTTTAAAAGTTAAAGTACGTTAAAAGTAAAAACCGAGCTATTTTTGCTCGGTTTTATTTGTTTTTATTTGTAACGTTTCAGCTTATAAATCGTTTTTATAAAGAACATATTTGTTATGAAAAAAATAGTATTCCCCTTCATTGTTTGTTTTGGTTTGCAAATAATATCGGCACAAAACATCACTGCCAAATTAATTGACAAAACTACCAAAGCCCCAATTCCTTTTGCCACTATAAAAACGGGCAACTACAGTGGTGTTATTTCTAATGAAGAAGGTTATTTTACCATTAATCCTAATGCTTTAGAAAACACAAACATCCTCATATCGTTCATGGGTTATGGCAGCAAAACGCTGACTATTGCCGATATAAAATCCCTAAATTACAGCATTGAATTAGAACCAGCCGTTAACCAACTTGACGAAGTGTACCTCAGCAATAAAACACCAAACATCGATTCCATTATTGCCCGTGTAAAACGCCATGCAAACAAAAATTATAGTACCGACTTAAGGCAATATGACATTTTTAGAAGAGTAGCCGATTATGTCGATTTTGAAAACCTCAACTTTGAAATCGATAAAGCGTCACAAGTTAAAAAGCAACAATTGGAGCAGGTGAATACCGATTTACAAGCGTTGACCAATGCCATTAGGAATAGTAAAACGGTTCATTATATAGATTTTAAGGGCACATTGTACACCCAAACCAAAGACTCCACCAAACTCACCGTGAGCAAAGCCACCAAATTGTTGGACCACAATAAAGATTTCTCGATAGACAAGGTTCAGGAGCGTGCTAAAAATATCATGTTGCGCTATTTAGATACCACCAAAACCTATAAAGTAAAAACCGGGCTCTTTAAAATTGAAGATTCCTTGTCGTTTGCAGAAATAAAAAAAGAGGAAAAAAAAGAGGAAAAAGAAGAATTTGACATCAACGGCCTAAAGGGAGCTACTAAAGGCTTACTAAGATATTCGAGATTTTATAATAACTCGTTTTTAATGACTATTTTAAACCCACGCTTATATGACTATACCATAGACGATATGACCGTTTACAACCAACAGCTCACCTACATTATAAGCTACCAACCCAGAAAAGGTAAAGCAAAATACAGTGGCAAATTGTATGTCACCGATGGCGATTATGCCGTTACCAAGGTCACGTACAGCTATTTTGAAAACCGACATGGCAGCAAAGTGAATTTGAAGCTTTTGCTTGGTGTTAAATATGAAGAAAACCTAAACAGTGGGTTGGTGCTTTATCAAAAACAAAATGATAGTACCTACCAACCCAAATATATAAAACATGAAAGTGGCAGCTATTTTTACGTAAGCCGGGATTTAACGCTTATTGAAAATAGCAAAGACCGTTATAAATTAAGCACCGACTTTACCATAGAAGGCAGCAACCGTACTAAAGAAGAACTTTTAATAACCAACACCAAAGCAACAACGCTAAATGATTACAATAGTATTACACAACAAAAAAAGACACCTTACCAATCCTTAACCAAGTTTGATAATACCATTTGGGGGAGTGAAGAGACGCTTGAGCCATTACAGGAAATGAAGGCGTTTGGGAATGAGTGAGTTTTGAAGGTTTAATTATTGGATTCTAATGGCCCCATATTTTACGATGTATTGGGTGGCGTTAAAATTTATTCACCCAGCTTTCGTAAGCCCTGATAAAGTCTTGAAGAAAGGTTTTTGTGTCCTCTACTAAAGTGCCTGCTTCATCAAATAAGCTTTGTGCATTTCCAATATAGGCTTCAGGTTGTTGCATCATGGGAACATCGACAAACACCATCGATTGGCGAAGAAGGTGATTGGCTCCAAATGCCCCCAAAGCACTAATGGAAACACTTACCACAGCACCAGGTTTTCCTGCCCAGCTATTTTTGCCATAGGGTCTTGAAGCTACGTCTATAGCGTTCTTTAAAACAGCAGGAATGCCCCGGTTGTATTCCGGGGTGAAGAATAAAAATCCATCCGAATTTTTTATTTTGTTTCTGAATTGCACCCATTCCTGTGGTGGGTTTCCCTGATCTAAGTCTTCATTATAGTATACAAGTTGACCAATTTCCACGATTTCTAATTCTAAATTCGGGGAAGCCAATTTCATGACTTCGGTCGCTATCTTTTTGTTAAATGAGCCTTCTCTCAGACTGCCAACCAATACGGAGATTTTCTTATTAGCCATATCATTAGTTTTTTAAATGTTTTATATATATTAAATGTCACACTAAAATATATACACCAGTATTTTTTTTTCTTGATGAAAAAATTAATTAAACAAATAATATCCTACAAGATAGTTTATAGACTTATAAATGAGTTATGTAATTACTGTGAAGATTTACAGTATTCACATTTTTTAACTGGTGTTTGGAAGATGAATTTTACAAGAGATGTATTGCAGAGTGCCATAGTGAGCAGGAGTGTTCAGTAAATACTTTGTCTTATGTAAGTTTATAAATTCTGTGGTTTTCTGCTATTGTTTTAAGAGTGAGGAAGCGTGTTTCGTCCTATTACGTCCCTGCTGCTAGCGCTCGTTTGCAACGAGTGCCCAATTACAATTAGTCAAAAAAACCAGTGCTATCTATTTCTAAAACTGCTTTCCACTGGATTGTTATGCATATAATCTATTTTTTGTTTTATAACTGATTTACTACGAAGGCACTCGTTACAAACGAGCGCTAGCGGTGTATTAACTGGTGTTTGGAAGATGAATTTACAAGAAATGTATTGCAGTGGAAAAGTTAGCAGGAGTGTTCAGTAAAATACTTTGTCTTATGGAAGTGTGCGGAAGCGTGTTTCGTCCTCTTAAGCACCAGCTCTGCGAAGTCCCTGACTTCGTAGCTGTTTTTTAATTAATTAAATATGCGAAGTTGCAAACTTCGCAAAGCGGAGGTTTTAGTTGGCAGGTTTGTATTGGAATTTTGCGATTTCCTTCCATTCTCCATTATTTATGGAGCGTTCTTCGAAAAAATCAATCATACCTTGGTTAGGTTTCATTGTAACCCGATATCTCGTAAGTTTATCAGTTGTTTGTTGTTGACCCTCGAAGCTAAATCTATCTTCAATCCATGAACCGCGCAATGTTCGCGAACCTCCACCACTATATAATCCATAGTAAATATAGATTTTTTCCGATGGAGAATATGTGAAGTAACTAACAGATTTACGGGTTTTCTCATTTTCGTTATCGACGGAAAGACACTGCAAATGATTTCCTTGGATCCAATCGCAAGTTTCAATATAAGTTTTTTCACTTCCATCGATTGTCCAACTGCCAACAATAAAAGTGAGTCGTTGTTGCTCGGGTGTAAGATTATTTGTTTGCGCATTTGAATTAGAAATAAATAATATTATCGCTAAACTAAAGAATAGATGTTGCGTCAAGTTAATTTGTTAAAGGTTTTGTATTTAGTTTATCTATGCCTGCTTACGTTTTGAGGATTTAAATTGTTTTAATATTCATATCCAAAGACACTGTAACAAGTTCAGCACCAACAAACGAATTTAAATTATTTATATCAGAAAATCAACACACCACAACACCCTTTATTAAGAAAATAATGTCATTACACGTTAATAACCAAATGCCTTTAAATATATAGAATAGCATTCCATATACGTTTCAATCACAACAGCAATGTGTATCGTTTTTGGCTTTTTCAAAACATTCTTTGCCTTCCTTAAATGCAAAATAAGCCAGACCGAGCGTCCCCAAACTATCTATATAAAGAATGCCAAACAGTTCATAAATACCACTACTTACAAGCAAAATAACGGACATATACACACAAACCATGGTGCAATTGGCATCTGCCAAAATAGGTGCCGAGTTTAGTTGGTTGCCCACACGGCGTTTCCAAGCCACCAAAGCCCACATCACCACGATGGAGATGGCCGAAATAATAACGCCCCAAAAGGTGGTTAAGGGTTTATGCCCTATCCATATATTGTACATACTGGTTATGACCAGTGCAACAACCAAAATATAAAAAGCAAACCCTGTGATTCTTAAAGCGGTACGTTCAAAACCATCCCTTTTGCTTTCAGGGTTACTTTGAATTCTTAAAATCATGTGGGCAATTCCCAAACCAGAAATCACTTCAATAAAACTATCCGCACCAAAACCAAAAAGGGCTAAGCTTTCATCTTCAAATCCCAAATAGGTCGATATCAAGCCTTCCAAAATGTTATAGATAATGGTAAAAACAGCCAATCCAAAAGCGACCTTATATAATTTTTTACTGTCTTTCATTTTGTATTGTTTTTGAAACAAGGTACTCAATTCATAATAAACTACCCCGGGGCAGAGCCCCGAAGTATTAGAAATCAAAAAGTGTAAGCTGAGCTTCATATACCTTTTGATATTTTATTTCTTTACCTTGATTTTCAATATATTTTTTGATAACATCTTTGTTCCCGTATTGACCTACTGTGTTTGCATAGTAACCACTTGTCCAAAAGTTTCCTCCCCAAAGCTTTGTCTTCACTTCAGGAAATCGTCTGAAAATTTCTTTCGCCGTGATACTCTTTACTTTCATACAAATTTCACTCACCGACAAACTGGGAACACTTTGTATTAAAAAATGAACATGGTTTTCTTCATAACCAACTTCCACAAAATGTATTTCATAGCGTTGTGACAAATCAATACATATTTCTTTCAAACCAAATCCAACTTCCTCTGTAATAACTGAATTCCTATATTTTACAGGAAAAACTAAATGATACAGAAGTAATGTTTTGTTATGTCTTTTTAAAATATGATCATCCATAGTTCAAAACTACACTTTTTCAAAGTGTTATGAAAAACCATCCGTTTTTCAAACTTTTCCTCTATTGTCCCCGAGGCAGAGCCTCGAGGTATTTTCTTCGAAT
>NZ_PJEO01000006.1 GCF_002843175.1 Confluentibacter flavum | reverse complement strand
TAACGTGAGTTCGACGTAAAAAAGTTGATTTATTTATAATAAAAAAGCGAAAAATTTAGTAAATTAAAGTTCTGAATTTCAATTATATAACTAAATATTTCGCTATGATTTCCGATTCTAAAATTACTGAAATTTTCTGTTCTATTGATGATTTTTGTCTTGAATTTGTCCCTTTTTGGCAAAAAAGCCTACTGGCCAATGGAAAAAAGCGCACCAGAGCTTCAAAAATGGGCCTCTCTGAAGTAATGACCATTCAAGTGCTTTTCCATTTATCCGGGTATAAAACCTTCAAGGATTTTTATATAGGCTATGTCTCAAAACATCTAACCAGTTATTTTCCAAACCTGGTATCCTATAATCGTATGGTGGAACTCAAAGGGCAAAGCTTTATGCCCCTGGCTATTTACCTCAAAGTTTGTGGATTGGCAAATTGTACGGGGATTAGTTTTATAGATTCTACGCCCCTAAGGGTTTGTGACAAGCGAAGAATTAACCAACATAGGGTATTCAAGGATTTGGCACAAAGGGGACAATGTTCCCTGGGTTGGTTCTATGGTTTCAAATTGCACATAATCACCAATGACCAAGGCGGTATCATTGATTTTATGATAACTAAAGGCAATGTGGATGATAGAAAACCTTTACGCTTCAAAGCCTTTGTTAAAAAGCTGTTTGGGAAGCTCTTTGGTGACAAAGGCTACATCTCCAAAGATCTATTTACTGAGTTGTTCTATAATGGAGTGCATCTGGTAACCAAGCTTAAAAAGAACATGAAAACAAAACTATTGACCCCTGTGCAAGATGCTTATCATTTAAGAAAAAGGGCCATTATCGAAACTATTTTTGACCAACTCAAGAACATTTGCCAAGTTGAACATTCTAGACATAGAAGCGTAACCAACTACTTCAATAATATTTTTGCCTCACTTATTGCCTATAATTTTAAAGATAGAAAACCTTCTTTAAAAAACAACTTCGTCGATACAAAGCAACTGTATTTAACTTTATAATTACATCGAACTCACGTTAGTTAATATTATTGGTTTTATTTTTCAAAAGCTATATTCTTCCCAGAATTTTATCCATGATCCAACTTGTATGAAGTGCCGTTTCACTTGTGGATGGATGAGTGAATTCTGGAGTAAACAATGCTGCTTTTAAATTTTCAACATGATTCATTTGAACATGTTTTGGATTTTCAATAAAAAGTGATTCCGTCTTCGTGTCACTTTTTAATGTTAAAAATTCATCTTTAAAGATAGGGAATTCTATTTGTCCTTTACTTCCATAAATAATAACGTTGTCATCATATGTATTACAACCAAAATTCCAAGTTCCGGAACCTGTTATACCAGTTTCGTGAATCCAACAGGCAGTTATGGCATCATAAGCAGAATATAAGTTTTGCTGATTCAAGCTAAAACCTTTCACGTCTTTGATATTTCCTAAAAGGAATGTAAATAAATCAAGTCCATGGCTAGCCAAATCATCAAAATAGCCGCCGTTGGCAACTTTGGCATCGGTTCGCCAATTATAATCACCTAACAAATCCGTAGCGCTGGGATATTTGTTTAATTGCCAAGAAATATGTCTAACATCACCAATATAGCTTTCATCTAACCACTCTTTTATTTTAAGAAATCTTGGTAATGAGCGTCTATAATAAGCAACGAATAGGGGCGTGTTGGCTTCCTTAAAGGCGTTATAAATCACTAAGCTATCAGCATAACTAGGCGATAGTGGTTTTTCAATACAACACGTTTTTTTAGCTTTGGCTACTTTTAAGCCATAAAATTTATGGGTATCTGGAGGCGTTGCAATATAAATGGCATCAATATCAGGGTCATTGATTAAAGCATCTGCATTTGTATAGTATTTTTCTATTTGATGCCTGCTGGCATAATCCTTAAGTTTTTCTTCATCTCGCCTCATCACGGCTTTTAAATCAAAACCATGCGTTAGTTTGTAAGGAGGACCGCTTTTAACTTCTGTGACATCGCCACAACCAATAATTCCCCAATTAATTATTTTGTAATCTTCCATGCTGTTTTTAATTTAATAAATATGAAGCTAAAAGAGACTTATTAGTTTCAATATGAAAATAAAAAAGAGAGTAACAACCCTCTTTAAAATGTATTAAAATAAAACAAATTAATTCTCACTTTCTTCCATGGTGTGATACACGTTTTGCACGTCATCATCATCATCCAGTTTCTCTAAAAGTTTTTCGACATCCAGTATTTGTTCTGGAGTTAGTTTTTTGGTGACCTGAGGAATGCGTTCAAATCCAGATGATAGTATTTCAATACCTTTGGCTTCTATGGCGGCTTGAATGGCACCATAACTTTCAAAAGGAGCGTAAATTAAAATACCATCTTCATCCGCAAAAACTTCTTCGGCACCATAATCTATAAATTCCAATTCCACTTCTTCGGGGTCTAATCCTTCTGCATTAATTCGGAAATTACACGTATGATCAAACATAAACACTACCGAACCCGACGTACCTAAACTTCCATCACATTTATTAAAATAGCTACGGACATTGGCTACGGTTCTGGTATTATTATCCGTGGCGGTTTCTACCAATACGGCAATACCATGGGGTGCATAGCCTTCAAAAATGACTTCTTTATAATCGCCTTGACCTTTTTCGCTGGCTTTTTTAATGGCGCGTTCCACATTATCCTTAGGCATATTTACTGCCTTGGCATTTTGTATCACCGCTCTTAAACGTGAATTGCTCACTGGGTCGGGACCACCTTCTTTTACCGCCATGACAATGTCTTTACCAATTCGAGTAAAGGCTTTGCTCATGGCAGACCAACGTTTCATTTTACGTGCTTTTCTAAATTCAAAAGCTCTTCCCATAATTTAGTTTAATGTTAAAAAGTTTAATGTTCAAGGTTTTTAAACCGTCGCAAAATTAAAAAATTTTAGAAATTGAAATCATTATAATCAGACCCAATATGCATTTTGATGAAAATTTGGCAATTAACTTCGTTCAGTTCGGCTCTGCCTCGTGTCGAGTGTCCCGATAACTATCGGGATTACACGTTTTTCATGTGTGAAATCTGTATCGAGAATCAAATTTTAATCAATAAACCAATGTTCTCGATACAATTTTCTAAGGAAAATCACTCGAACTGACATTAAATAATGATAAAGTTCCAAAATCCTCAACGGGTTAATCAATGTATTTAATTATTCTTCATCTTCTGGTTCTACAATACTTTCTATGGCTTCGGCTAGTTTAAAATCTAAATCAGAGACACCATTTACACTGTGCGTTGATAATGATATGGTAAGCACATTATAAACATTGGACCAATCGGGATGGTGATTAAGTGCTTCACATTCAAAAGCGATTCGGCTCATGGCACTGAAGCAATCTTTAAAATTTTCGAATTCAAATTCCGCATGAATGGCATCATCGTAATAATCCCAATCTGGAAAGCGAAGTAATTTTACTCTTATCTCTTCTTCTGAAAGTTTATTCATCTTTTAAATTTTTTGTGTGTTTGTATGCTTACAATTTAACAATTAAAAATCAATTATATTTTAATTCTGAAATAATTTCTTGGCTGGTTAACTGCAAATGTTTTGGCAACACGTTGTGTTTTGGCAATACCGCCAAATATCTATCTTCGTTTGTGGTAAATACTTTTTTATAGATGGCTTTATTGTCGCTATCAATAACATCAATCATTTCTTTGATGAAATCATCATGGTGCACTAAATCGTTACTTCCCAAATGAAAAATGCCAAATTTATTACGATTGATGATATAATGTATTTGCTGTGTCAATTTTGAATCGTTGTTGACGTTCATAATTAAATTTGGGAACACCTCCACAGGTTCGTTGTTTTTTAAATTTTGAAGAATCTCGAGTATTCTGGGCGATTGCGAACCAAACACCATGGGTAGCCTTAAAATAGTAACATGCTTTTTTGGTAATCGCAACAGCATATTTTCGATCTTTATTTTGAAATGCCCATAAATACTATTGCTTAACGTTTTATCATCTTCGTAACTTGGATATTTGCTATACGCATCAAACACATTGGCAGAAGATAAAAAAATCAACCACGTTTTATGTTCTAAAATATACTCGGCAATGTGTTTGTGCGCTATCACTTGGGCTGCAAAATCGCCACGAAGTGCTGAAATGATAATGGTAGGTTTCACATCATCTAGTATGTCATAAATATCATCTTCTTCAACAGCATATTGAAAAAAATGCTTATTCTTTTCGTAGTGTGTATTTTGAGTGCAATAGGTTCCAAAGGTTTTAAAATAGGAGCAGAGCTCCTTATAAATGGAACCACCAAGAAATCCGCTAGCCCCTAATATTAAAATTCTATGTTTCTCTTCTTTTTTTATCATACCTCACAGGACTTACCAAAATGTTTAAAAAATGGATAATTTTGTGGCGCTTGTAAATTGTTCCAAGGCCATCATACCTAATTGCGAATTTCCTTTTTTATTCAATCCAGGAGACCAAGTAGTAATGACAAATTTATCAGGCAATAAGGCTACAATGCCACCTCCAACACCACTTTTTCCGGGCAGACCTACTTCAAAGGCAAATTCACCCGCTTCATCATAAAATCCGCATGTTAACATGATGGCATTGATACGTTTTATCATGGATTCAGTCAGTTGGGCTTTATGTAATAAACTCGATCCTTTGTTTGCAAATAAATAAAATGCTTTGGTTAATTGTCTGCAGGACATCTCAATGGAACACTGATGAAAGTAAAAATACAAGACCTCATCCACACTGTTTTCCAGATTATTAAAGGATTTTAAAAGATTAGCCGCGGCATAATTTTTAAATCCTGTTATTTTTTCTGAATGTGCGACTTCTAAATTGAAGTCGATGGAATCATCACCAACCAAATCCCTGACGTAGTTTAAAAAATCTTGTTTCGGATTTTTTAAATATGAAATTAAGATATCAGCAATAACAATCGCTCCAGAATTGATTAAGGGATTTCTAGGAATCCCATTTTCTATCTCCAATAATGCCAAATGGTTAAAAGGGTTTCCAGAAGGCTCTACATCCACCCGTTTAAAAATGTCATTGCCAACCAGTGATGCCGCTTGAGAAAGCGCTAAAACTTTAGAAATACTTTGAATGGAAAATCGTGTATCGAAATCGCCCACACCATAACTATGACCATCTAATGTTCTTAAATGAATTCCAAAGTGATGTTTATCGACTTTTGCCAATTCAGGGATATAAGATGCCACCGTTCCTTTATCATCAAGAGATGTTAGTTCTTGATAAATGGTATTTAAAATAGATTGAAAATCTTGGCGCATTATACGTTATAAAAAGGCAATTTAACAATGGTTGCAGGTATGGCATTTTTACGGATTTGAATGTATATGGTATTACCAATCCCTGAAAAGCCAGTTGGCACATAGCCCAAACCAATGCCTTTATTTAGGCTGGGCGACATCGTTCCAGAGGTAACAATACCTATAATGTTGCCATTGTTATCTACAATATCGTAACCATGACGAGGAACACCACGTTCATTCAATTTAAATGCGACTAATTTACGTTTTGGTCCGTGTTCTTTTTCCGCTTTTAAAGCTTCAGAATTGGTAAAATTTTTGGTGAATTTTGTTATCCACCCCAAACCAGCTTCCAAAGGCGAGGTGGTATCGTCAATATCATTGCCATATAAGCAATAGCCCATTTCCAAACGCAAGGTATCACGAGCTGCTAAACCAATCGGCTTAATACCATAACTGGCGCCAACTTCAAATACCTTATCCCAAATTTGTTTCACTTCGCTGTTCTTGCAATAAATCTCAAATCCGCCACTACCAGTATAACCAGTGGCCGAAATAATCACATATTCAATCCCTGCAAAATCGGATACGACAAAATTGTAAAAATCGATGCTAGATAAATCATGACTTGATAAATTTTGCATCGCTTCAACAGCTTTTGGTCCTTGAATGGCAAGTAAGGAATAATCATCACTCAGATTACGCATCGTAGCACTCACATCATTTTTGGATTGTATCCAATTCCAATCCTTTTCAATATTACTCGCGTTTACGACCAATAAATATGTGTCTTCCTTAACTCTATAAACAATTAAATCGTCCACAATACCACCCGTATCGTTGGGCATACAGCTGTATTGCGCCTTACCAATGGTCAATTTAGATGCATCATTAGTGGTTACTTTTTGTATTAACGCTAAAGCGTGTTCGCCTTCAATTAAAAACTCACCCATGTGCGATACATCAAATACGCCAACGGCGTTTCTAACGGTTTCGTGTTCGGCATTTACACCTTCATACTGTACCGGCATATTAAAGTCCGCAAAAGGCACCATTTTAGCACCAAGGGCTTCGTGAGTCTCTGTTAAAGCTGTGTTTTTCATTGGAAATGATATATTTTTTATTCCCGCGAACCCGATCGCTATCGGGAGGGAATCTTTTATTTTTTAACGGAAACAAAAGTATTGAAATTATATGGATTTGTTTTTAACGGGACGTTAAATTGGGTTTATGGTGATGTTGAGGATTATATGATTGGCTGATTTGAAGATGATACGATGATATAATGATGTGATTTTTTATTAATGGCGTTCTAGGGTCCCTAATATTTTTCCAAGTAACTTAATGATACTTAATAACTTTTCGCTCAATGTTATGTCGTATGGATAGTTTTTTGCTTCTTTACACAATTCCAGCCAGTATTCTGTTTCATCTGCTTCTTTGGCAGCAATTTTTTAATTTATGAATAAAATTCGCCTTACTTTCAGCGTTTTGTGCTTCTCTGATATTTGAATATATGATTAAAATCAATCCATTTTCAAATCAGTGAATCTTCAAATCTATACCACAGCTATTTTTTTAAAACTGCAAAACACAAAATTTTGAATGGTATCAAACGGTGTTTTGTGGTCTAGTGTGATGCACTTTATTTTCTCAAAGACGCTTTTTAGTCGCTCCGTCATCGAGTTTTCTGAATATTGCTTGATTTCAATGCCGCTACATTTGGTGGGACCTTGTTCAGAAAAAGTCCCAATAACCAAAACACCCGTAGGTTTTATATGCTGTTGCGCCGTTTTAATGTAATTTGAAATATCCTGTTCATCCGTTAGAAAATGAAAGGCAGCGCGATCGTGCCAAAAATCATATTGCTCGCTGGGTTGAAATTTGGTAGCATCTGCAACAATCCATGTGACGTTTTTTGCTCGGGTTCCAAGGCGTTTTTTTGCTCGTTCAATAGCAGCTTCCGAAATATCAAGCACACTAATATCCTCATAACCTTTTTCAAGTAAATGATCGACCAAAAAACTATCGCCTCCGCCAATATCAATAATTTTAGCCGTTGTTGGCAGGTTACATTGTTTAATAAAGTCAAGTGAGGTTTCAGGTGTTGGTTCATACCAACTTACTTCAATTAGTTCTTTGGTTTGGTAAATGGTTTCCCAATGCTTTTTTCTATCGAAATGTTCCATGATTAGTTATAAATCGGTGATTTCCCAATTTATATGGCACACCTTTTTACACAAAAGTATTGAAATTATATGGATTAGTTTTAAGAGGTATTTGTTAAAATGGGATTGGTATAGACTAGTTATGGATCAAGATTTAAGGATTATATGACTAATTCCATAATCCCATAAAAATGGAAACATAATACAAGCCTGTGATTCTACGCATTACTTTTTCAACTTTTGAAATGCTTTTGTAAAACACGCCGACTTTACTGGCTGTAAAGGCTAATAAATACGTAAAAAGAAGGACTGGCAATCCCGTGCCAAATGCGAACACGATGGGTAAATAAAGACCGTCAGCCGATGCAATGGTCATAGGTATTAGCATGCCAAAAAACAAAGCACCACTATACGGACAAAATGCCAAGGCAAATACAACACCTATCAAAAATGAGCCAAGAAGCCCTTTGTCTTTAAATTTTTCTGAGAGTTTTTCTTGAAAATTTGCTTTTCCTAAGAATTTAAGTTTAATCACATTGAGCATGATTAAACCAATAATAATCAGCAAAGGGCCTAAATACTTTTCGCCATTTTGATTAAAAAACCGCGCTATGTGAAATTTACTTGCTCCAAAATACAAGATCAATCCAATGGTGGTATAACTAAATCCCCTTCCTAATGAATACAACAGACCACTTAAAAACACCTTCTTTTTACTTGAAATGTTTTTTGAAATAAACGCCGTCGCCGTGATATTGGTCGTCAATGGACACGGACTAATGGCTGTCATTAGTCCGAGTACAAAAGCAGATACAATCGGAATATTATAATCTTCAATAAGCGATTGTAATAATTCCATTTAAAGCGTTTTTAATGCACCATCAATTTTTGATTTCAATTCTTTTGAAAACGCGTCCTGATCGTTGCCTTTCATAAAAGCAAATTCGGTTAAATCCAGTTTGGTTTCTTTACCATTTTTAATCACATTTAAAAATAGCGAAGTGCCAGATGCTTCGAATTTTTCAGCTAATGCTTCGTTTTCTTTTTTATCAACATTAATCACTTGAAACGTGATTTTTCCTTTTTTTACTTCATCTGCAAAATAAATATCTAAGGTATATTTGGTGCTCGCTTCAATAGCGTTACAGGTCATACACCTGTTAGTGGAGTGAAAGTCAAGAACTTCAATTTTAGAAACAGATGTTTTTAAAGCATTGTCTTTGCTTTTATCTTGTCCGTTGCAAGAAGCAAGTACAAAACTGATGGCTACTAGTGTAAAAATTTTAATTGTGTTCATAGGTTGTATTGATTTAGAGTTTATAATAATACATTGAATAAAAATCCTGAAAGGATGATGAATAACGTTACGATTCCAAAGTAAATGGCAATCAGTTTTAGGGTCATTACTTTTTTAAGTAAAGTGGCTTCTGGAATGGACAAACCTACGGTTGCCATCATAAACGCAATGGCAGTACCAAGCGGCACACCTTTGGCTACAAATACTTGAATTACTGGAACGATTCCTGCAGCATTGGCATACATGGGCACGGCAATAATCACGGCAAGTGGCACGGTCCACCATTGTCCACCACCTAAATATTGTCCAAAGAAGTTTTCAGGGACATAACCGTGCATGGCGGCACCAATGGCAATACCAATAATCACGTAAATTAAAACGCCTTTTACAATATCCCAAGCACTACGGGTAATGTCTGGTAAACGTTGGCTAAAGGTTAGTTTTTCTTCCTCAAATTCTTTTTGTTGTATTTTTTTGTCTAAAATGGTCTTTACCCAATCAGAAAGTAGAGGTTCAAGATTCAATTTTCCCAATAACCAACCGCCAATAGTGCCCAAAAGAATTCCGGAGCCTGCGTAGATTAGAGTTACTTTCCAGCCAAACATGCCAATAAACATGGCAATGGCCACTTCATTAACCAACGGTGATGTAATTAAAAATGCAAACGTGACGCCTAATGGAATCCCACCTTGTACAAAGCCAATGAATAAAGGCACAGAAGAACACGAACAAAATGGTGTGATCGCCCCGAAAACAGAAGCAAAAAAGTATTCCAATCCGTAGAGTTTTTTTCTGTGTAAATAGTCTTTTAATTTTTCAATAGGGAAGTAGGCGTTTATAATACCCATGATGAAAACAATCACAAACAATAGTAAGAGGATTTTCAGCGTATCGTACACAAAGAAATTTAGGGCAGTTCCTAAATGGGTGTCTGCACCAATGCTGAAAACGTTATAAATAAGCCAATCTGCTATATGTTGTATCCAATCAAACATGGTTAATTGTTATTGTGCCAGAAATAGCACAAGCCACCTTTACGGTATTGTAAATAGTGCCAAATTTTTCAATGTTTTTTTGTAGCAAGGTGGTGTTTATATTGGCATCACCGCTGTAAATGGTCAATTGATACCTAATGTTATCCATTCTTGGTGGATTCTCAAGGCGTGTTGCTTGAACGTCTAGTGGGGTTTTTGAAAAGGTGAACTTCATCATTTCCGAAAAACGCTCTACATTTTTAAGCATGCAAGCCGCAAAAGACCCTAAAAATAATTCGGCAGGATTTGGCAAGGTGTCAACCGTTTGCGCTGTTGTACCAAAACCGATGTCCGATTGTTTTATATGAATAACCGCATCCTCGTTGGAAACGGATGAGGCTTGGATTTGATAATTCATAACCTTAATTTAAAAGTTCCAAAACTTCCTGTTTTGAAGGCACTCTGCCTTTTATGGTCTCTACATCATCAATCACCAACGCTGGCGTGGTCATGATGTTGAAGGTCATAATCTCCATAATATCTTCTACTTTTTTAATCGTAGCATCGATATGGTTTTCTGAAACGACCTGTTTCACAACAGCCGTCATCGATTGGCATTTCGGACAACCAGTTCCTAAAATTTTAATTACTTTGCTCATGGTATTTGTATTTGTTTATCGCCAATAGACGATGTCATTATTAAAAAAATCAATCAAAAAACTCCTGAAACAAAGCTTTTGCTTTATTCCAATTGTCTTTGTTAATGCAGTATTTTATTTTTGGCGGTTTTAATTCTCCTTGAATGAGTCCGGCATTTTTTAATTCCTTAAGATGCTGCGACACGGTGGATTGCGCTAATGGAAACACCTCAACCAAATCGCCCGTAAAACAACACGATTGGTTTTCAAGATGTTTTATAATAGCAATACGTGTAGGATGCCCCAAGGCTTTAGCAAATCGTGCCAAGGCTTCGGTATCTTGATTATAAGCGATGGTTTCTAAACTTCTTTTCATCTGTTTATGTTTATTGTTTTTTAATTGTCAGGTGTAACAACCATTATATTTATGCTCGTGTGTGTGACGTTTTTTCTCATGGGTGTTTCATGTAAAGTTATGATTATAGCGGTGTCACAATATCAATCGTAAATTTACGATAGGTAGTTGGTGTGAAACATGATATTTGTCACGTTTCATTTTTTTTTCTTTTTTCTTTAATTTCATTTGAAATAAAAAAAATGAAAATAAGGGGACAAATATTACAGAAAGTAATAATCCGTGTTGATGATTTTTATGAAACTGTTAAAAATATATTATAAATACTACGGTACTATTTATAATGAAATTATTTGAATACATTTATCGTTAAATGATATGTTGTTTTATGTTGACTTTTGTAATTCCCGTTAAAAGCGAAAAAGTTTCGTCTGATTGGTCTCAATTTTGCCGATTATTTGAAAGAACGTTAATGTCCGTTTGTAATCAGACGGATGCAAATTTTAAAGTTGTTGTAGTTTGTCATGAACTACCACCAGTTGGATTTAAACATAATAACATTTATTATATACATGCAGATTTTGAACCACCTGTACCGCGCCCATCAGAAACTAAAGAAAGTATCACTAAGCGCCGGGAGATTGATAAGGGCGAAAAAATCAAGCTAGGAGTCGCGTATGCAAAAGAAAATTTTAATACGGACTATATAATGACTGTTGATTCAGATGATTTTATCAGCAATCGTCTTGCCGCTTACGTTAATACTAGTGGTAATGATGTAAATGGATGGCATATAAAAAGAGGTTATATTTATTTAGAGGGAAAAAATCACTTGTTCTTAACTCGTAAATTTAGTGACTTATGTGGAAGTTCAATTATTGTTAAGCCTGACCTAATAGAACACTTTTTTGGAACTGACCCAATTTTTTATTTTGATCATAAACTTAAAGTATTGAATAATAACATCATATTATCTGAATTTCCATTTGCTGGTGGCATATATAGTATGGCAAATGGAGAAAACCATTGGATGTCATTCCAAACTTTGAAAGGTTTGAACAACCATACTGGATGGTTTTCCAAACAGGGTATTAACAGAATTTATAGAAAATTACGAAATTATAGTTTTCGGTTTTTAACCCCAAGAATACAAAAAGAATTTAGTTTTCATAAACTATAAGAGTTTAGTGATTTCCCATATTAATTTTTATATTTTTTCAAATGGTGTCCGTCCAACTATAAGTAAAATGCTTTATTACTTTGACTTTGCTTTATACAAGTTAATTATATATTGAGATACAGAAATAAGCTCAGCACAACTAATCGAATATACCTGAAATTATCTACAAAAAAGAAATTAAGAATTAATCCGTCCTAATAGAAAACTTATAAACCGCTCTAGATTTATAAGGTTGCATTTTTTACTTTGTTAGAAGCATTACGCATTGCTATGTTTCTAGCCCCTTTTTGTGCAGAAAAGGTGGCGATAGTACAGGTTATCAATATCATAACAATAGTACCATTTAAAATAGTTTCATTTAATAACCTTATGGGTTCACCTGAACTTGTTTGTCCGATAATGGTGTTAAAACCCACTAACACTGCCGCCAGTGTCGCGGCTGCTTGCGCATTACTTAGCCCGAAAATAATGCGTCGTTCATCATTAGAGAAATGAAGTGTCTTTTGGGTTATCCAAGCGGCAATAAATTTGGATGAGGTGGCAATAACAGTCATAACAATAGCTACTTTTATGGTTTCTAAATCTTTAAAAAAAGCAGTATAATCGACTAGCATACCAACACTTATAAGAAAAAAAGGAATAAAAATAGCATGTCCAACAAATTCAACTCGGTTCATTAATAAAGAGTCGGTTGCAATTAATCTGTTAAGCGCTAACCCTGTTAAAAAAGCACCTATAATACCTTCTATACCGGCGCACTCCGCTAAAAATGCTCCAAGAAATACCATAGCCAACACAAAAATATATTGCGAAATAGTATCGTGGTAGCGTTTTAAAAACCATTTGGCTACAATAGGGAAAACAAACATGGTAATTAAAAAAAAGATGATGATGGAAATGGATAATCTTAACCAAAACATCAAATTAACCTCACCAGTATTCATACCAATAATAACGGCTAAGACCAATAATGACAAGGTATCTGTAATTACAGTACCGCCAACGGTAATATTTACGGCTTTAATTCTGTTAACCCCAAGCGCACTTAAAATAGGGTAGGCTATTAAGGTATGCGATGCATACATACTGGCTACCAGAATAGAGGAGGGGATGGATAATTTTAAAATATATAGACTTGAAAATGTTCCTAATATCATGGGAATTAAAAACGTAAGCATACCAAACCATAAACTTTTGGTTTTGTTTATTTTAAATTCTGCCATATCAATTTCTAAACCAGCTAAAAACATAATATAAAGTAAGCCAGCAGTACCCGATAAAATGATGCCACTATCCCGTAGCAATAAATTAAAACCATTGGGACCAACAATAGCTCCAGCGATGATAAGACCTAGTATATGGGGGATTTTAACTCTATTTAAAAAAATAGGGGTGAGCAAAATAATAATAAGAATGATGAGAAACTTAAGAATGGGGTTTGTAATAGGAAGCCCAAAAAGCATCAGATGTATTAAAACCATATCTCATTATTTTATGATGTAAAGATATATGGGAAATGATAATAAAAAATAAAAATCTAATCCCTTCTTACAGAAAACCTATAAATCGTTCTAGATTTATAGGTTTTATCTGGAGTTAATACCGTTTATTGAGTTAAAATGTCAAAATATCCTTTTCCTATAACAATCTAAAAGCTTCCCATTTTGTTTGGACTAAATTTTGGATGTTGTTTTAAATAATCTTTCATGGCCTCCACAGCATTTTTATCTAACTTTTTTCGGTTTTTTAGATCTTTGAGTTGTTTACTTCAAACTTCTCAGAAAACTTATGAATTCTAAATCGCTATAATCAGCCATGCCCTTGTGGGTCAAAGCGAGGTTTCCATCGGCATCAATAACATACGTCGTTGGAATAGCTGATGAGTCGTAAATGGCTGGCAAATTGCTTGCAGGTGCATAAATAGGCAAATTATAGCCTTTACGCTTGTCAAATTCTTTAGCCGTTGCAAAATCCTGATCGAGCGACAGCATTACAAAAGCGACTTCATCGCCCATTTCTTCATGTAGTTTATCAATACTTGGCATTTCGGCAATACAGGGCGGACACCACGTTGCCCATAAATTCATAAAGATGACCTTGCCTTTCAACTCTTCCAATGATGTGATGTTGCCGTCCTTATCAATCAATTTTAAAGTGAAATCTGCCTTGTTAGGCACAGGAGCAGTAGCCGTTTTACTGTCGCTTTTAGTGTTCCTATCTTCGGCTATTTTTTCCACATTGGGGTTCATTATTCCGGTGGCGAGAAGTCCGCGCTGTGCAAATCCGATGACCTCGGTATGCATTCCCGTAGCGTACAGTGTTATCGCCACTAAGGCAAAAATGCCATACTGTATCCAACTTTTCTTTTGTTTCTTATCCATAATTTATTTTTTATTGAAATTTGTAATTTGTTTTTGGTACGGTTGAAAAGGAATATGTGCCCAGATACTCACAATAAGCCCGGCCTTCCATGGTTGGCGATACGGGTGAATTTTTAGTGAGGTATTCCTCCACAACGTCATGAATGGTATAATCCTTTACTTCTACATCCTTTACATTGGGCATTCTACAAAGATTGTCAATAGGGTCTCCCGGACGAACACAGGCAGAAATAGTATAATATTGTTCGTCTTGCATCGGCACGCCATTAACAGAGATTTTTGAAATGCGGTTGCCTCTTTCGTTTTGACTGTTGAAATTGACCTTCATCCCTGAAAATCGTACCAGCCAACCACCAAAACGTTCATTGGGATTTTGAGCGAACGCATTGTGCATTTCTTTTTCCAACCAATCTTTAATCTGTTTTCCCGTTGCTTTTCCGGTTTTTACTTTTTCGTTTACCGGAAGTAGGTTCCATAAGTTTGCTCTTGTTATAGGAGCGGGCTTTCCATTTTCGGGTACGATGGGATTGCCAAACCGAAATCCGTTGGAAATAGCTATATCAGCACCTGTTTTCCATCGGGCGGCATCGGTAATCATATTGTCCATGGGGTTTTCAACGGTTAAATATCTATAAATAGGGTTGTTGGTATAGCCAATAACGGTTTCAAGATGTTCTTTGTAAGGTTTCTTTGCCTGGTTTACCAAAGATTGTATTTCTGGATTGGCCGGAAAAACTTCAGGATCGACGTCAATTAATTCATAGTCATCGGCAACCAATTTCCCATCTACAAAATGTAAGGTCAATTTCCCCACAAATGATCCAAAAGCACCAGGTTCTGTAACCTTTGCATATGTTCCTTGAATAGGCTTTCGTATGCGTTCGTGGGTATCATTGCCAAGAATATAGTCAACATTTTCCGTAATGGGGTTATTTGATAGTTCTACCTGTTTAAAAATGCCAATATGGGTCACCAAAAAAAGAATATCTATTTTTTCCTTTACCTTGATATCATCCACGGTTATTTTTAATTTTTCGTCAAGTCCGCTAAAGATAATGCCTTCACTAAACATAGGGTTTTGCCTAATAGGTACATCCGGATCGTTGATGCCTATGAACCCTAGTCGTATGCCTTCAATTTCCTTAACCCAATAGGTTGGAAACAGAGGTTCTTTGGAAGTATCATGATACATATTTTGGGCAATGATTTGGGTGTCATAGCCTTCCATAACATCCATCATAATTTGTTTTCCATAGACCACTTCCCAATTTCCGGGAATGATGACATCGTACTTCATTTTTTTTACAATCTCTGTCATGACGGAGCCTTCCGAAAGTGCCGTATAACCGCTGCCCTGAATCAAGTCTCCACCATCAACGATAATGGTCCTATTCGGGTTTTTTTTGCGTTCCTGATCAAAAATGGTTTTGATGTTCGCTAGTCCGCCACGGTTTTTATATACTATTTTTTCATTTTCCCAAAAAAGTTCGGGGTGGGTATCGAGCTGGCCGTGTATATCCGCAGTTTGTAATACGGTGATGCTTAAGGTGTCCTTTTGAGATGTTTTTCGTGTCATTTCCTTTATTTTATCAGATTTACAACTACTAAATACTATTGATGCTAGCAGAAGGAAGATGATATTCTTTGATTTATAAAATTTCATATTCTATGTATTAAAGAGTTATACTTTTGTATCCTTTCTTTTGAAGTTGAAAATTGTATAGAATACCATTTTCAACTGTTATTATTTCTTTGGGAACCTTGGTTTTATTGACCTTGAATTTGTTTAGAGAAAATCCGCAGGCTATTATTTGCACCCCGGCCGCGTTTGCCTTAGATATGAAATCACCCATTTTTTCCGGAGATGTAATATCACCGATTTGTTTTCCGCATATGATGACTTCAAATTTCCCAAAGTTAACTCCTTCATCTTGTTTTAAAGCTTTAGCAGTTAAAATAATGGGCTGCAATTGTTCGATGGTTTTGGTCAATACGACGTAATCATTTATGGTTGATGAATTTGTATCCTGTGCATGTATGGATAGTGTGAAAAATGTCAGGAAAAATAGTGTTGCTGTGATGAATATCGTTTTCATAAGTTTTATTTTATAGTGTTATTATCAAAATTGTTTAATACAAAAAACAACAAGGCACCAAGTATGGCAATGTTTTTAAACAAAGGCCCCAAGGTATTTATTTGTCCTATTTGTACGGTTAAGGTAATTGGTATTAAAACGGCTATCAAAGCAAGGGCTGCCCATTTGGTTTTATAGCCTATTAAAAAACTACAACCGGCCATAAGCATAACTATGCCTGAAGCTATTACTAACCAACTGGGATCTCCAAAGTAATAAGCAATCCCTTTGAAATTGGCTTGTTCTATTCGAGCTACTGTTTCTAGCGTGTTTAATAGATGTCCTAAACCAGCCACTAAAAATATGCCGCTGGCAAGAACCCGCAAAAGCTGAATAGAACGACTGTTGACTAAAATTTTTGTCATCATATGTTGTATTTGAATATAGATTCGAAATTACACTTTAAAGTGCTCACTAGAGAAATTCGCAAATGAATGAAACTGTAAATAATAGAAAATGTATTTAGAAAAAAAAGGATCAAATACTAAAACGGGGAGGAGGGTAATTGGAATTTTTATATATAACCCCATTGCCTAAAGTAGGATAATCAAAGGGGCTAAAAATGCTTTCTTGAATAATCTGTTGCCAAGATAAAGTCTTAATATCAGAAGGGGTAATACAACCTATTGAAACTGAACTAGAGGATGATTTTTCAGAAAAATTATTCTTATCAGAAGTGGTTGAATCGTTAGCATTTTTTATTTTTTTACAGTTGGGCTTTACAAGCGTGGTAGTAGATGAGTCAAAAATATAAACAATTGCTTTACCATCTATAGCCATACTTTTGACTGTAAATAATAAACTACCCCGGGGCAGAGCCCCGAAGTATTAGAAATCAAAAAGTGTAAGCTGAGCTTCATATACCTTTTGATATTTTATTTCTTTACCTTGATTTTCAATATATTTTTTGATAACATCTTTGTTCCCGTATTGACCTACTGTGTTTGCATAGTAACCACTTGTCCAAAAGTTTCCTCCCCAAAGCTTTGTCTTCACTTCAGGAAATCGTCTGAAAATTTCTTTCGCCGTGATACTCTTTACTTTCATACAAATTTCACTCACCGACAAACTGGGAACACTTTGTATTAAAAAATGAACATGGTTTTCTTCATAACCAACTTCCACAAAATGTATTTCATAGCGTTGTGACAAATCAATACATATTTCTTTCAAACCAAATCCAACTTCCTCTGTAATAACTGAATTCCTATATTTTACAGGAAAAACTAAATGATACAGAAGTAATGTTTTGTTATGTCTTTTTAAAATATGATCATCCATAGTTCAAAACTACACTTTTTCAAAGTGTTATGAAAAACCATCCGTTTTTCAAACTTTTCCTCTATTGTCCCCGAGGCAGAGCCTCGAGGTATTTTCTTCGAAT
>NZ_PJEO01000010.1 GCF_002843175.1 Confluentibacter flavum | reverse complement strand
GTTACCACCCATTAAAGAGAACGTATGAATGAAAGAGTAGAGTGCGGATTTAGGAATTTTAGATAATAAGAATATGGAAAAAATAAATAACGTAGAAATAGATAACGGATATTCAAAGCATCAGTTACAGTATGTTCAATCACCAAAAGAAATTATTTCGGCGGCATATACGGTAACGCATAGATTAGAAGAAGATATTGTAAAAGAAATAAACGAAAAGGGAATAAAATTACTAATAAAGACAAACTCCGACTATTCTATGGTTGAATACTCGGAATTAATAACCGATGATTATGATTTAAAGCATAGGTTTAACGAAAACCATCCTAGGAGTTAGTATATGAAAGGTTTTTTGCGTCATGCTCGTTTTTGAAACCAATTAAAAAACATATTTGAGCAGTCATGATATATATATTTTTATCACCAAAATCGTAACCGTTTTTAATGAAAATCGAATGAATATCATAAAACCTTAAACCATTCTTTAATTCTGGATTTACGGTAATTGGATAAATGATTTTTTGTGGATTGGCAACTGACATATTTTAAAGTTGTATATAAAGTAGAATTACTGTTTCTGTTCAGTTTCTTTATTGTCAACCAAATAAAGAATCAAATAATAACCAAGAAATGCAATCGGAGAAAAACGAGGATAAAGAAAGGTTAACTGACAAAACAAAACAAACCCGAGAAACAGTATTAAGTATTTCGGACTCAACAAAACAAAAAACCATTCCTTAACAGACATTGAACGGATTTAAAAACAACGGCTGACCAAAAAACGGGTGGTAACACCGTGTATAATTAATTGCTAAACTGTTTTACTTCGGAAAAGACCCTCTTTTGTCGAAGTTGGCTGTAATCTATTTTTATACGTTATCGGTACGCAACCAATCATACACGAACACGTTGGGCTTAATTAAAACGACATCTACAGGAGAATGGAATTATTAGTTTTATCTGATTATGGTTCAAGAGAAAATCTGAAAATGAAAAACCCATCTGAATCGGATATCCTTGAAACTATGAATTCAATCGATTGGAATTTATTTCACCAAGTATGTTTAAGTAAAAATGAGTACGATTGGATGGAGGTTGGAGGAAACCTAAAAGATGATGGACTTTCAGCTACTTATGGAAAAAACAATGAGCGATTTGTTATCGATAAAGCTCCTACTACTATTAATCAATTGACTGAAATATTATTATCTTATTTCAACAATGATGGTAAGTTTAATAAAAAATACAAATTCACGGGAGAAAACAATTCGGACTCAACCTATGATGCGGAAAAAGTTTATAAACAACTTTTTGAAAACGAACGAAAAGCATCTTTTGAGAAAAATAAAACAGAAAAATATGGATTAATGGAAATAATTGAATTGTTCATATTTGCTCCATATTATTTCATAAGAGGCAGTTATAAATTTAAATCCTTTAAGCATTTAAAGGATGAAAACTATATTATAAAACTTAAACAGAAATCAATAATTTATATTCTAAGCTTTCTAGCTTGGTTTCTTTTTATAAATTATCAAATAAATAATTATAAGCAAAAACGATTTGAGGAAATTGAAAAAATTGACATCTCTGATTGGAAGAAAAGACACGGATACGAATAATAAATAACTAAGCCCAACACCGTGTATAAAAAATTGCTAGTTTTAGCTGGCACAAAGTTGGTTGCGTGTTTGCTGGCTTCCGATTTTCCTTCGGAAAATCCCCGCCCTCAAACACGCAACTTTCCATACACGAACACGTTACCACCCATTAAAGAGAACGTATGGATGAAAGAGTAGAGTTTTAAAAAAATGGAACAAAAAATATTTGACCTTCTTTTAGAAATTAGCAAAAACGGAAATATTAAAGACATTCCTTCAACAAGGATGAATGCTGAACAAAGAGAATTAGATACAGAAAAAGAAAGAAGATTTAATGTTCTAATAAAACATGGGCTTATAAGCAATAACGGAAATAATATTTTTATAATTACCGAATATGGATACGATGTTGCTCAACACAAAAGTTGGTTGGATTATTTAGAATACAGAAAGAAAATTTTATTGGACAAATCTAAAAAAGAGAAGTATGATTTAAGCATATCATGGTTTCAATCAAAAACTGGTTGGCTTCCTTATTTACTGTCTATTATAAGTGTCGGAATTGCATTATGGTCTTTATCAATATCTAACGAAAAAGAAGAAAAAGACAATAGCCAATTGAATAATATATCAACCCAAAAGCAAATAGAAGATAAAGATTCATCCACCAAAAATACTCTGAATGAAAAGGTTGTAGATACGGTAGTTTTTCGTTTAAAGAATCCGTAAATAAGAAAAACTTACGAATACAATGTTGAACGGACATCGGAATTAAAAAACGGGTGGTAACACCGTGTATAATTAATTGCTAAACTGTTTTACTTCGGAAAAGACCCTCTTTTGTCGAAGTTGGCTGTAAATCTATTTTTATACGTTATCGGTACGCAACCAATCATACACGAACACGTTGGCAGTAATGTGGAAAAACGAGATAAACTGAAAAAGTATAATTATGCACAGAAAAGAATTTTTAAGAAACTCGGCAATTTTAGGCGGAGCGACAATCCTACCAATTAACAACGTTTTTTCACAAAATGTGACAGAAAATGGTATTGACAAATTAGTGGACAATAATGGGAATTTCATTCAGAAATCACTTCCATACAATAAAGCTTTTTTGGAGCCATACATGGACGAAGAAACGCTTCATTTGCACTTTGAATTTCATCACGGTGGAGCAGTTAAAGAAGCGAACACAGATTTGATTAAAATTAAGGAAAATCTAAAATCAGGTGATTTAGACCAAGTGGACTTGTGGACACGAAAATTAGCTTACCATTTTTCAAGCCACGTTCTTCACTCGATTTTTTGGACGAACCTAACCAATAAGAAAACAGAACCCAAAACAGAACTCTTAAAACAGATTGAAAAGGACTTTGGCTCATTTGACAATCTAAAAAATTATATCGGGAAAATATCAAAAACCGTAGAAGGAAGCGGTTGGGGAATTTTGGGCTATCAACCTTATTCGGACAGCTTGACATTATTACAATGCGAAAACCATCAAAAATTAACACAATGGGGTGTTGTTCCAATCTTGGTGATTGACGTTTGGGAACACGCCTATTATTTGAAGTACAAAAATAAAAGAGCTGAATTTGTTGATACAGTTCTTGAAATTATCAATTGGGACAATGTAGCTGACCGATTTATGACAGCAAAACGTCTGACAAAATAAACACTACTGCCAACACCGTGTATAAAAAATTGCTAGTTTTAGCTAAACCAAAGTTGGTTGCCTGTTTGCCGGCTTCCGATTTTCCTTCGGAAAATCCTCGCTCCCAAACACGCAACTTTCCATACACGAACACGTTACCACCCATTATAAAAGTTTTCAAGTGAATAGGGAAAGATGGATTTAAAGTTTAAGATATGGAAGAATATTCGGTGCAGGTTCTAAGTAAGCTTTCGTATGGATTTGAATGTTTAGAGATTTAATGGAATATGACAGATAAAGAAACTGAAGAAGCAATAAAAATAATTAAAGACTTTACCTCATTGATAAATGATGAAAGTGGAAAATCCGATATAAAAATGCTTGAGATTAGAAGTTTAAAGTCTAGCATTGAATTATCCGAGAAAACCTTAATAAGTCTAAAAAATCAATTTTGGTATAATTTAATGTATGTGTTAATCGGTGGGGCTATAGGACTTTGTACAACAATGGCAGTACAATATAACGAAGGAGAAGAAATAGAGAGATTGCATAAATCGGCATACGAGCTAAATGACAAACATGATAGTTTGAATATTGGTCTTCATGAAATGCGTTTAGAAATAATTTCTTTAAAAACAGAATTAGATTCATTGAAAAATAAATAATTTAGATTTATGAACGATAACGAAATTTTTGACCAATTAAACAATCCTGAATTTAAAATCAATATAGGTAGGCTATTATGGGAGGTTCATAAAACCAATCTTAATAACGGTTACCATTTAGCTCAAATATTAAAAACACAACTTGAAATAAAAGAATCGCTAAAAGGAAACACAGGACAAGAAGCCGAAAGTAACGTGGAAGCAAAATTCTCTGAACTAAACTTAAAGTTTGATGATTATCTGAGAGAAGATTTGACCGACGATTTAAATCTCTTGTCTTCCGACGATTAATTAAGTTTTCTATTTGGCTTTTTTCTTTCGTGATATTATATTTAAAAATTAATTAAGAATCCTTTTTTTGGGAATCTAAGTATTTAGCTAAGGCTTTTTTAAATACCTCCTTTTGTCTTAATTTCTCCTCCTCGGGCAAGTCTTTGAATTTGACTATTTTTTTAGTTTCTGACATTAGATGTTTATTTTAAAGAAACGATTAAATAATATAGAAAAAATTACTTTTTTTGGGATTGTTGTTTCATCTCTTGTTGTAGTTTTCAACAAAGAGTCCTATAAAAACGCACTTGATTCATTGAAAAATAAATAATTTAGATTTATGAACGATAACGAAATTTTTGACCAATTAAAC
>NZ_PJEO01000026.1 GCF_002843175.1 Confluentibacter flavum | reverse complement strand
GCTGACTCCAAATCTAATGCACCAGCAAAACAAACTTAAAATGAAAACCTATAAAACTAAATACAGCATCAAAAACGTTTTTGATGCTGTTTAATTAATCTATTTTTGTCTAATAACCTGTATCGATTTTTTAGGACTAGTCAAAATTTATGAGTTAAGGTAAATCATCAACTTTAGCTGTGCTTTTGTATCCAGAATATTCCCAAATTTCACCTGGAATATCTGAAAATTCAGCTTTAAAATAAATGCTATCTACAACATCGCCGCTTGGTGTTGTGGCGCCATTTTTAACGATTACACCTTCAGTGATAGTTACTGTTACACCATAATAGAGTTCATCTAAATCTGCACCACCAAATGTTAGTGCTCCAAGATTTAAAGGCACTTTTGCTTTTAAACCCCAGCTGTGTTCTTGATCATCTAACCACATAAACCCAGTGTCATTAGCCGCGGTATTATAAATGCTTATAGTGTTAGTACCAGCAGGATCACCGTCCCATACTATATCTACAACCCAAGTCCCTGTAACTTCACTGATAAGGATATCACTTTCATCAGGCACTGATTCAACTTGATCACATCCTATAAAGGAAATTGCGAAGGCAAAACTCAACAATAGTAAGCTTAGCTTTTTTAAAATTATATTATGTTTCATTTTTTTAATTTTTTAGATAATAATTCAAATCTGTTTGGATTACTGCACTTGGGTTAATGTTACTTCAAATACATAACCGAAGCTCCAATCTGTTGCGAACTCAATAGTTTTTGTAACCGGATTAACAGAAAAATCAGTCATATTTAGAGAGCCACCGAATGCTCCGACTCCTATAACATCATCATGAGTAAAATCATTAGTAGCAATATTGTTGGCAGTAACCGTCAAACCCGTTGCGGCATAATCAGGGCCATATCCATAACCATACTCATAAAATCCACCAATAGCATCAGAGAGTTGGTATACTCCACCACCTAAATCAATAATAAAGTATGGGCCAAACGCCCTTGTTGTATAATTAACTGTTGCACCTGAAGTAGCTGTTCTTAGAATGCTAGCGGTATACATACCAGCTATACTATTAACTAAATCACCATTACAAGCGGGCCAAATTACAGTTCTAAAGCCTGCAGCAGGTATCTCATCGTCATTAAAGGCACTATACGTAATTGAATACGTGTCGGGTCCATCTACAGTGTTACCACCAAAATAAATGCCATTGACCGATGTGAATAATTCAATTTCATTTCCGCCAGCTGAAGCTACGGCACCAGGATCTGTATACGTGCTTGCATCACAATCAAGCGTAACATCACCTCCTTCAAGTGTAATCAAAGGTAAGTAAGTTACAAATGATGCATCACTTTCGCCCGGTGATTCAACACTAGGGTCACAACTCGTCAAAAACAATCCTAAGATTGAAAATATGTATATTAATTTAAAATTTTTCATGTCTTTTTTTTTTAATTATCCCAAAATATTTCATCAGTATTGGCTTTTTGCGCAGGTGCATTTGGGTTTAAACTCCTTTCGGTATCTGGATATAACCATGAGGAAGGGAATGTTCCATCTGCTAATACAGATAATGGTGGGGTTTGCCAAATACCATCAGTAAAAATACGGCTAGCAGGTCTATCAAAGCGTCTAGCTTCTATCCAGCCTTCATCTTCTTGAGTTCCGTTTAAAGATATCCATTTTTGCACAGCAATCAAATCGATTTTATCATTCAAAGGGTCAGAACTAGAGTATCCCAAAGTACCAATATAAGTTGCAGAATCGGTTAATCCCATATAGCTAAAGTTCAAATCTATGGCCGTTTCAAAAGCCATTGATTCATCGTCTGCTGTTCCATATCTAGCAGCAGCCTCAGCTCTTAAAAACCAAACTTCCCATGGGCTCATTAAGATAACTGGTTTATCCTCGCCGTAAGCGTATTCAGAAGCCATACTATAATCAGATGCCGGAGCCGTAAAAGGTTCGTCATCAATGGTTCCTTGATCAATGCCTCGTAATTGTCCCGCAAAAGTTCCAGTAGTAGCTTTAGTATATAATACCTCAGCTCTAGGGTCGTCTAAAGTGCTAAGTACATTCAATGTGGCATTACTTGCAAAATAAAACATACCTACTCCAAATTCAGCTCTTGCAAACATGGGGTTTTGATCTCCCGATGCACCAGAATAAGGTACAAATGGCATATCATCTACTGTTTCAATAAACGTACCTGATGCTATTAGACTTTGTACGGCACTTGCTTGCGCATCAACTTCGGAAGTTCTCATAAGTAGTCTCAATTTCAAAGAATTGGCAAATTTTATCCACTTAGTAATATCACCACTATAAATGAAATCATCATCTCCTACTAGATCGTCTTCTGCCAAATCCAATTCACTTAATGCATCATCCAACATAGTAACTAATGCAGGATAAATAGTTGTAGCCGAATCGTAATTAGGCGCTAAAACAGATCCATCTTCAATGGCTCCTGAAACGGCTTCACTAAAAGGTACATCTCCAAAATGATCTACTAATCCTTGATATATATATGCTATTAAAACTTTAGAGATTCCTCGATAGGCAGCGGATTCACTTTTTTTGTTAATATAACTTAAATCTGCAAGGGAATTGGCATAACTACGTTGCCAATAGCCATCAAAATCACCACCTAAGGATACATACCTTTCATCATTTCCAATAGAAACTCCAATACCCCAAGTGTAGTATTGACTCCATAAAAATGATTCGCTGTAGTTTAAATCAGTTTCAACAATATATCCCAAAAATCCAATGGCAGAGCTCAATACTTGTGCGTCACCAGCTAATGGGAATGTGTTAGGGTCTATATTAAGTTCTTCTAAACTCTCTTCACAAGAAAAGTTTAGAGTTAATAATAGAATTAGAATTATTTTAATATTTTTCTTCATTGTATTAATTTTTTTTATTAAAATGACAATTGTATGTTAAGTCCTAAGCTTCTAGAAGAAGGTGTTTGAGTAGTCTCAATACCTTGTGCATTGCCTGTTAATGCGGGGCCATTTACTTCTGGATCAGCGTATTTATTTTCATCAGGCAACCAAAACTTTAGGTTTTTACCATAAATTGCTAATCTAGCATTTGTTATAAAAGTATTTTCCAAAAACTTTTTTGGTAACGTATAGCTTAGTTCAACCTCTCGTAACTTCACATAACTTGCATCAATTAAAAATGTGGCATCTGCTGGATTATAGTTAGTGTAAAAATCTTGTTCGGTAATTTGCACTGTATTTTCAGAAAATGTACCATCACCATTATCAGCTACAGAGTTTGGATAAATATACGGCTCTCTATTATAAATAGTAGTATTTACAGCTGTACCATTAAATTCAGTCATATATTTAGATTGAGAAGCAAAATAGCCTCCTTCTTTCATATCTACTAAAACCCTAAACCCAAAACCTTTATAATTGACATTCGCACCGAAACTCATTAAAAAATCAGGTTGGTAACTGCCTAGAAACTGACGCTCTGCGGTATATAAAGGAAGACCGGTATTTGCATCAACAATAACTTGTCCTTGGGCATTGGTTTGATAATTATTACCTTTATAAGTTCCAAAAGGCAGACCTTCCTTTGCTACCACATCAATGGTTGTACCGGCAGCAAATCCAAATGTTCCTATATTTAATTCATCTTGCTCATCAGAAATTTTTACAACCTCATTTATGTTTTTTGTATATGTTCCAAATAGCTCAAAATTTAAGTCTTCAACAACGCCATTAAGAGGTTTGAGGCTTAAAGTAAGCTCATGTCCTTTATTGGTCATCTCACCAATATTACTAATAGTTTGTGTATAACCTGTAGATCTAGGTAAATTAATAGTAACTATTTGATCCTCATGGCTAGAATGATAATAAGTATATGAAATGTTTACTTTGTTATTAAAGAAACCAAGATCTGCTCCAACCTCATAAGTCGTTGTAAGTTCTGGTTTTAGGCCAGGATTTCCAATGCTATTACCAATTGTAAAGCCGGGCACTCCGTTTTTCGGGAAGAATAGTGCATAATCTCCCAAATCAACAATTCCTGGGTTTCCAACAAAATATGAATTTAGTTGATATATTCCAGCATCTTTACCTGAGGTACCATAGCTTCCCCTAATCTTACCATAGTTTAAAACATCATTTTTAATATCTAGAAGATCTGTAAATATAACCGAAGCTCCAACGGCACCGTATAAAAAGGAGTTGTTTCCTGTTGGAAGTGTGGAAGACCAGTCGTTTCTTGCTGAGAATTCTAAAAATGCTGCATTTTTGTAACCAATAGAAGCATTTGCTAAAAGGCCATAAATTCTATATTTGCTTTTATACATGCTAGAAAGAGGATTTTGTACACTATTTGCTAAATTATATACACCATCTACAACCAATCCACCAACTGAACTACCTGTTAAGGATTTGGTTTCTCTTTGAAAGAAATTATAACCTGCAGAAGCATTTAATTTAAAATCTTCATTTAACTCCTTGGTATAATTTAATAATACGGTTGCATCTAGATTTAATAATCTGTCGGTATAATTTATATACTCTCCTAATGAACTATGTTTTGAATTCCGGGTTGCGATTTGTAAATCATCAGTCCAAACCAATTGTTCCGCAGGGGTAAATGTTGGAGTCCACACTTCAGTTTGAGTACTTACAATATTTCCTCCAAAACGCCCTGTTAATGATAAACCACTAATGATTTCATAGGTTAGCGATGCATTTGCAAGCAAGTTATCGATATTAGCCTCATTTCCATATTCATTTAAGATATAGTATGGGTTTACAGAAGAGTAAGAACCCCAATAACCATTTATACCATGAAATGGGCTTTGGTAATCTCTCAACTCAGTAAATGGGATATTAACTGGAGATTGTACGGCCATAGCATAGGCATTGTTTCCTTCAAACGCACGAGATCCTTCTTGTGCTGTATTTTGTCTAACATTGGCATAACTCACTTTAAAATCAGATTGTAACCTATCGCTTAATTTTGCCGAAGCGTTGAAAGAAAGGTTATTCCTTTTATAATAGGTGTTATCTAGAATACCTGTTTGATTGGTATTACCGTAGGATGCAAAGTATGAAAACCCATCAGTAGTTCCAGAAATATTGACACTATTTGTTTTCGTGTAACCAGTATTAAAAAAATCTTGTAATTGATTACGTACTGCACTATAAGGTCTAACCAAAGCTTCTAATGATCCATCTCCATCAGAGTCAATAGGGCTCGTCCATGGTCTATCCACACCATCTAGCGCAGGTCCCCAAGACCAGTTCTCACCAGAATCAAGGTGTAAATTATCGTACCCTTGTCCAAATTTACTTTGACGTTGTAAATTAATAATGGCAGTTTCCATTGAAGTGGAACTGGTGTAATTAATTCTTAATTTTTCACCTTTTTTTCCAGATTTGGTTGTTATCAAGACAACCCCTGATGCACCACGTGAGCCATATAGCGAAGTTGCTGAAGGACCTTTAAGTATTGTAACCGATTCGATATCATCAGGATTTATATCATTGAATCTATTTCCAAAATCTGAATACCCAGTTGTGGAAGCTCCATCTCCACCTCTTGTGGAAGAGTTATCGATCGCAATTCCATCAACAACAATTAGGGCATTGTTATTTCCAGTAAGCGAACCTTCACCCCTTAATACAATTCTTGTTGAAGCCCCTACTGAACCCGAGCCAGTAGATAATCTTACACCTGCTGTTTTACCTCTTAATGCTTCTAAGGCGTTTTTACTCGGAGTAGATAATAAGTCTTCAGAATTTACTGTTTGGTTAGCATAAACCGTTTCCCTTGCGTTTCTATCGCCAGTACCAAAAGCAGTTATTACAACTTCTTCTAAGACAGCCGAATCTTCACTAAGTGTTACATTAATCGAATTTGAAGCCCCTACGACAACCTCTTTGGTAATATAACCAACAAAGCTAAATACCAAAGTAGCACCTTGGTTAACTCTAATTGAAAAATTACCATCGAAATCTGAGGAAGTACCCGTAGTAGTACCTTTTACTATAACAGTTGCTCCAGGAAGTGGCAAACCAGAATCATCTGAAATTATACCCGAGACTGTCTTTTCTTGCGCAAACGTTAGTTGCACGACAAACGCTAGTAGTAGCGTTAGAATTCCACTAAACTTTGTTTTCATTTTATAAATATTTGAATTAGTCAAAGTAAAATTCTTAAAAAAAAATCAGTAAAAAAAATATTAAGGTAATAAATTTTCAATATTTTTTTAATATTACTGAGAATTCATAGTGTTATTCATAAAATGACTTATTATTCAATAATAATTTATTAAAAATTAGCAGTAAGACTTATGTGGATTTTGGAATTTGATAATTTAAATTTCTGATTTTCGCTTTTACCATTGGCATAATTGAGCTTTAATAGCCCAGAATTTGTAAGAATTCCAAAACCAAAGCCATATCCAAATAGTTTTTCTATGGTATTTGTTATTTTATTCTCAAAATAGGCAACATCTGTAATAGTATGGACATACATGGCATTACCAAGTTGAAATCTATATTCAGAATTTAAAACACCATAAGAATCTGCAAGTAAACTGTTTTCTTCGAAACCTCTTATGGAGTTAATGCCGCCAAAGCGTAATAATTCGTTTTCAAAATAAGTATCAGAAATTAATGTCTTGCCATCTATTTTTATAAAAACACTGTTTCTGCTGTTGAAATTGAAAATTTTAAACCCGCTGAGGCTAAATTGTTTTTGATTTTCTATTAGAGTAGATGTTTTTCTTTTGCCAAAATTTGTTTCAAGGTAAAATGAAGCATTTATAGGAAATAATAAATTATAAGATTGTGAAGATTGAGGATGGATATATTCATACGCGGAAGTAAAATAACTTGAATCAAAATCCGTGATTAAGTTTGGAGTACTGTTATTTAATAAATTATTTGATTGTGTAGATGTAATTCCAGAATAAATTTTATGCTTTGAATTTATTTGATAGTGTAATTTCGCGAATTGGTTAACGGTTGTAAATGACGAATCTCTCTTAAAAATATATAATTGTAAATCGATCCCCAATGGGGAAGAAAAAATATAAGGAAGCGTAAGCTGGGTTTGAAATGTTTTTTGGTCATTTTCATCACTTTTATATAAAAGCCTAAAAGATTCTCCGTAATTTAGGTTATTGGTTAAGCTTAAATTTAAATAGCCATCAAATTGTAATTTGTTGGTGTCTTCATTGGTTCCAAATCCTAGAAACCCATCAAATGAATTACTTTTTGACTTTTCCACATAAATATATAAGGTAGTTGAATCTTTAGTAAACAACACCTCAGGCGATTTAATTTGGTTTGCAAATCTTAAATCGTTGAGTTGTTCCGTTTTGCTTTTAATTTTACCAAGGTCGAAAATTTGATTGCGTTTTATCTTTAGGTAATGTTTTAAGTAGGAACGAGGAAATTTTTCATAACCTCTTATTATAATATCGTCAATGATTCTTTTTTTCACATCAGATTCAATTAATAAATGAGCTTTTAAGATATTATTGTTAACTGCAATATCCGATAATTGTAATTTTGAAAAAGGCAATCCCGCCGATGTGATTTTAGAATTGATAAAATTCAATTTATCTTCAACCTCTTCAATTGGTAAAACAAAACAAGTATCATTTACACGATTGGAAACGAGGTTAAGTAGGGATTCATCTAATAAATTCTTATCATAATATATATATATAGTATGGTATCTTTTTTTTAAATGAATTTTAGCTGAGAATACGGAATCATTTACTTTAGTTATATCGCCTAGTTTGTTTTCAATATAGCCAATCTTTAAAAGGGTTTTTTGAATGGAATCTAATTCAGATGAAATGGATAGGTAATCCTTATGTGTTTTTAAATAATTCAAAGAATCAATCACTTGATTTTCAGTATCTGAATCCCCATTAACGCTAAGTTTTAAATTTTGGCTAAAAGCGTTCGAAGAAGAAAGTATATATATAATAAGGAGTAAAAAGTAGATTCTCTTCACGATGGAAATCAGATATATTAATATGTAAATCTAACAGAAAAACAACACTTATATTATAGTCAATAATATTATTTTTAAAATCTATTGAAAATTAATCTTTTAACGTTTGAAAAATACATTTTTATTTCTACCTTTGCAGCCCTCTTAAATGAGGATTTTAAAATTTATATAGAATATATATGCCAACAATTTCACAATTAGTACGAATAGGAAGAGCCAAAATAACCAAGAAGAGTAAATCGGCTGCTTTAGATTCGTGTCCACAAAGACGTGGGGTTTGTACGCGTGTTTACACTACAACACCAAAAAAGCCTAACTCAGCAATGCGTAAAGTAGCAAGGGTAAGGTTAACAAATGGTAATGAGGTAAATGCATACATCCCAGGTGAAGGACACAATCTACAAGAGCACTCGATAGTATTGGTTAGAGGTGGAAGAGTAAAAGACTTACCAGGAGTTAGGTATCATATCGTTCGTGGCGCTTTAGACACCGCAGGTGTTGCAGGTAGAACACAACGTAGATCGAAGTATGGAGCTAAACGTCCAAAACCAGGACAAGCAGCTGCAGCTCCAGCAAAAGGTAAGAAAAAGTAATTAAAACTTTTAACAAGAAGACATGAGAAAAAGACAAGCGAAAAAAAGACCGCTTTTACCAGATCCACGATTTAATGATCAGTTAGTGACGCGTTTCGTTAACATGATGATGTGGGATGGTAAGAAATCTGTTGCTTTTAAAGTGTTTTATGATGCTATTGACATTGTAGAAGCTAAAAAAGGAGATGCAGAGAAAACAGCCTTAGATACTTGGAAAGATGCTCTATCAAACGTAATGCCTCACGTAGAAGTACGTAGTCGTCGTGTTGGTGGTGCTACATTCCAAATACCAATGCAAATTAGGCCAGATCGTAAAGTTTCTACAGCTATGAAATGGCTTATTAGCTATTCACGTAAAAGAAACGAGAAATCCATGGCACAGCGTTTAGCTTCTGAAATAATAGCTGCGGCTAAAGAAGAAGGTGCTGCTGTTAAGAAAAGAGTAGACACTCATAAAATGGCAGAAGCTAATAAAGCATTCTCCCACTTTAGATTTTAATACGACATGGCAAGAGATTTAAAATATACAAGAAATATAGGTATTGCTGCGCATATTGATGCTGGTAAAACAACAACAACAGAGCGTATACTTTTTTATACAGGAGTTTCTCATAAAATAGGTGAAGTACATGATGGTGCTGCAACTATGGACTGGATGGAACAAGAGCAAGAGCGTGGTATTACTATCACATCTGCTGCTACAACCTGCGAATGGGTTTTTCCTAGAGTAAACGGAGAGCGCACTGACAATTCGATGGATTATCATTTTAATATTATTGATACTCCTGGTCACGTAGATTTTACTGTTGAAGTAAATCGTTCATTACGTGTACTTGATGGTTTAGTATTCTTGTTTAGTGCAGTTGATGGCGTTGAGCCACAATCTGAAACTAACTGGAGATTGGCTGATAACTATAAAGTGCCACGTATTGGTTTCGTTAATAAAATGGATCGTCAAGGATCTGATTTTATGATGGTTTGTAGCCAAGTTAAAGACATGTTAAAATCAAATGCAGTGCCAATTGTTTTGAATATTGGTGATGAAGAAAACTTCAAAGGTATTGTTGATTTAGTTAAGAACAGAGCTATTGTATGGCATGAAGAAGGAATGGGATCAACGTTTGACGTTATTGATATTCCAGAAGATCTTAAAGCTGAAGCAAAAATGCTTCGTGGTAAACTTATTGAAGAAGTTGCTGCTTACGATGAGAATTTGCTTGAGAAATATATGGAGGATGAAGATTCAATTACAGAAGACGAGGTGCATGCTGCACTAAGAGCTGCTGTAATGGATATGTCTATCATCCCCATGATTTGTGGATCCGCATTTAAAAATAAAGGAGTACAATTCTTATTAGATGCTGTATGTCGTTATTTACCTTCTCCAATGGATAAGGATGGCATTATAGGAACTCATCCAGATACTGGAGCTGAAATATTACGTAAGCCAGATGTAAAGGAGCCTTTTGCTGCTTTAGCGTTTAAAATTGCTACCGATCCTTATGTTGGTCGTTTAGCATTCTTCCGTGCATATTCTGGTCGTTTAGACGCAGGTTCTTATGTATTGAATAACCGTTCAGGAAACAAAGAACGTATTTCACGTATTTACCAAATGCATGCTAACAAGCAAAATGCTATCGATTATATTGAAGCAGGAGATATTGGAGCTGCAGTTGGATTTAAAAGTATTAAAACTGGAGATACCTTATCAGACGAGAAACATCCGATAATTTTAGAAAGTATGAACTTCCCTGATCCCGTAATTGGAATCGCGGTAGAACCGAAAACGAAAGCTGATGTTGATAAATTAGGGATGTCTTTAGCTAAATTGGCTGAAGAAGATCCAACTTTTACAGTTAGAACTGATGAAGCTTCAGGACAGACTATTATTTCTGGAATGGGTGAGCTTCACTTAGATATTATTGTGGATCGTTTACGTCGCGAATTTAAAGTCGAGGTGAATCAAGGTGCGCCACAAGTAGAATATAAAGAATCTATTACACGTAAAGCTGAACATAGAGAAGTTTATAAAAAACAATCTGGTGGTCGTGGTAAATTTGCTGATATTGTATTTACTCTTGAACCAGCAGATGAAGGTAAATTAGGATTAGAGTTTATATCTGCCATTAAAGGTGGTAACGTTCCTAAAGAATTTATCCCTTCTATTGAAAAAGGATTTAAACAAGCGATGCAAAATGGACCACTAGCTGGATATGAAGTAGATGCTATGAAAGTAACATTAACAGACGGATCTTACCACGATGTGGATTCTGATGCTTTATCATTCGAATTAGCTGCTAAATTAGGTTTTAAAGCTGCTGCAAAAGCTGCTAAAGCTGTAATTATGGAGCCTATTATGAAGTTAGAAGTCATTACACCAGAAGAAAATATGGGTGATATTGTTGGTGATTTGAACAGAAGAAGAGGGCAAATGAGTGATATGGGAGATAGGGCTGGTGCTAAAACTATAAAAGCAACTGTACCCTTATCAGAAATGTTTGGATATGTTACTACATTAAGAACATTATCATCTGGTCGTGCAACATCAACTATGGAATTTTCACATTATGCTGAAACGCCTTCAAATATATCTGAAGAAGTTATTAAAGCAGCTAAAGGCGTAGAAGCTTAAAATTTAAGAAAATGAGTCAAAAAATCAGAATAAAATTAAAGTCTTACGATCATAATTTAGTAGACAAGTCTGCTGACAAGATTGTAAAAACAGTAAAAAGTACAGGTGCTGTTGTAACTGGACCAATTCCATTACCTACACACAAGAAAATTTTCACTGTATTGCGTTCTCCGCACGTAAATAAAAAGGCAAGAGAGCAATTTCAATTAAGCTCATACAAGAGATTACTTGATATCTATTCTTCGTCTTCAAAAACAATTGACGCTTTAATGAAACTTGAATTGCCAAGTGGTGTTGAAGTGGAAATCAAAGTTTAAGTATAAACTTTGATTTACATCCCGAACTTGTTTCGGGATCTCAAAGAAAAGAGATTCCTGCTTTCGCAGGAAGTTAAACATGTCCTTAACGATGGTTAGGGAAAAACGGTAAAATACAATTCAGGGTTGAAATGTATTTTCAACCTTGATTTTTAATAACAAATAGTAATAACAAATAAATAATAATTATGTCTGGGTTAATTGGAAAAAAAATCGGTATGACCAGCATCTTCGATGAAAATGGAAAAAACATTCCATGTACAGTAATCGAAGCTGGACCATGTATCGTTACCCAAGTCAGAACCGAAGAAGTTGATGGCTATAAAGCTGTTCAACTTGGTTTCGATGACGCGACAGAAAAAAGCGCTACTAAAGCTGACTTAGGTCATGCTAAAAAAGCAGGGACTTCTGTAAAACGCAAAATCGTTGAATTCAAAGGTTTTGATAAGGAGTACAAATTAGGTGATGCTATCACAGTAGAACACTTCGTTGAAGGTGAATTTGTTGATATAGCTGGCGTTACAAAAGGAAAAGGGTTTCAAGGTGTTGTAAAACGTCATGGATTTGGTGGTGTAGGTCAAGCTACCCACGGTCAACATAACCGTTTAAGAGCGCCAGGTTCTATTGGAGCAGCTTCATATCCTGCAAGAGTATTCAAAGGCATGAAAATGGCCGGAAGAATGGGTGGAGAAAATGTAAAAGTTGAAAATTTAAGAGTTTTAAAAGTAGTTGCTGATAAAAACCTACTTGTTGTTAAAGGTTGTGTACCTGGACATAAAAATTCTTATGTAATTATTAGAAAATAATGAAAGTAGCAGTTTTAGATATAAACGGAAAAGACACAGGTAGAAAGGCAGACCTTTCTAAAGATGTGTTTGCTATAGAGCCTAATAATCACGCAGTATATTTGGATGTTAAACAATATTTAGCAAACCAAAGACAAGGAACACACAAATCAAAAGAAAGAGCTGAGATTTCTGGAAGTACTCGTAAGATTAAAAAGCAAAAAGGAACTGGTACTGCTAGAGCAGGTAGTATCAAGTCTGGAGTTTTTAAAGGCGGTGGTCGTATGTTTGGTCCTAGACCAAGAAATTATAGCTTCAAACTTAATAAGAATGTAAAACGTTTAGCGCGTAAATCTGCATTAAGTATAAAAGCTGGAGAGCAATCTATTTTTGTGATTGAGGACTTTGATTTTGACACTGTAAGAACTAAGAATTTTACAGCCATTTTAAAGGCTCTAAACATAGAAAACAAAAAATCGCTCTTTGTGTTGGGTGGGTCGAATAATAATGTATATTTGTCATCGCGCAATTTAAAAAGCTCTGAGGTTATAACTAGCTCAGAATTAAACACTTACAAGATTTTGAATGCAAATCAGATAGTGCTTTTAGAAGGAGCTTTAGAAGGAATTGAATTAAATTTAAGTAAATAGAAACCATGAATATCTTAATTAAACCTATAATCACAGAAAAAGCGACAGCTAATAGCGAGTTAAGAAATTGCTATACTTTCGAAGTGAAGACAAAGGCGAACAAGATAGAAATTAAAAAAGCGGTTGAAGCTGCTTATGGTGTTTCTGTTGAAAAAGTTCGTACTATGAATGTCCGTCCAGATAGAAGAACCCGTTTTACAAAAACAGGTATTCAACATGGTAAAACAAATGCTGTTAAAAAAGCAATTGTACAACTGGCGGAAGGTGAAATGATTGATTTATACAGTAACATGTAATTAGACAAAAAATGTCAGTAAGAAAATTAAAACCAATCACACCAGGACAGCGATTTAGAGTAGTAAATGGATTTGACGCCATCACTACTGATAAGCCGGAGAAGAGTTTAATAGCTCCGCATAAAAAGTCTGGTGGTAGAAACAGTCAAGGAAAAATGACCATGCGTTATATTGGTGGTGGTCATAAAAAGAAGTATCGTATTATTGATTTCAAAAGAAACAAAACTGGAATTCCAGCGGAAGTAAAATCAATAGAATACGATCCAAACAGAACAGCTTTCATCGCATTATTGAATTATCAAGATGGCGAGAAAAGATATATTGTTGCTCAAAATGGGTTACAAGTTGGTCAAACTGTAGTGTCAGGACAAGAAGGAATTGCCCCAGAAATTGGAAATGCAATGCCTTTAAGCCAAATTCCATTAGGAACCATTATTTCTTGTGTCGAACTTAGACCAGGACAAGGAGCTATCATGGCTCGTAGTGCTGGAGCTTTTGCACAATTAATGGCAAGGGATGGTAAATTTGCTACTATTAAATTACCTTCTGGTGAAACAAGATTAGTGCTTGTAAATTGTTTAGCAACTGTAGGAGTGGTTTCTAATTCAGATCATCAATTGTTAGTATCTGGTAAAGCAGGTAGAACAAGATGGTTAGGAAGAAGACCACGTACTAGACCGGTAGTGATGAATCCAGTAGATCACCCAATGGGAGGTGGTGAAGGAAAATCATCTGGAGGACATCCACGTTCTAGAAAAGGTATTCCAGCTAAAGGATATAGAACTCGTTCTAAAAAGAATGCAAGTAATAAATATATTGTAGAACGTAGAAAGAAATAAGACATGGCAAGATCATTAAAAAAAGGACCTTACGTTCATTATAAACTAGAGAAAAAGGTAGCTGTAAACATTGAAACTAGCAAAAAAACGGTTATCAAAACTTGGTCAAGAGCCAGTATGATAACTCCAGATTTTGTTGGACAAACAATTGCAGTGCACAATGGCCGTCAATTTGTACCAGTATATGTTACTGAAAATATGGTAGGTCATAAATTAGGAGAGTTTTCACCAACAAGATCATTTAGAGGTCATGCAGGTGCTAAAAATAAAGGTAAAAAATAGTAAGCAATGGGAAGTCGTAAAAAACAAATGGCAGACGCTATTAAGGAAGAAAAAAAGCTAGTTGCTTTTGCTAAACTTAATAATTGTCCTACATCACCAAGAAAAATGCGTTTAGTAGCCGATTTAGTAAGAGGTGAACGCGTAGAAAAAGCGCTTAGTATTTTGAAATTCAATTCGAAAGAAGCTTCAGGTAAGTTAGAAAAATTGTTATTGTCTGCAATTGCAAACTGGCAATCTAAAAACGAAGATGCAAGCATTGAAGATGCCGAATTGATTGTAAAAGAGATTAGAGTTGATGGAGGCGCAATGTTAAAAAGATTACGTCCAGCACCTCAAGGTCGCGCACATAGAATCAGAAAACGTTCTAATCACGTTACATTAGTGGTTGGAGCTAACAATAACACACAAAGCTAAGATAGAAGTATGGGACAAAAAACAAATCCAATCGGAAATCGCTTAGGAATTATCAGAGGATGGGAGTCTAACTGGTATGGAGGTAATGATTATGGAGATAAGCTTGCCGAAGACGATAAAATTAGAAAATACGTACATGTACGTTTATCTAAAGCTAGTGTTTCCAGAGTAATTATTGAAAGAACTCTAAAACTTGTAACCGTTACTATCACAACAGCTCGTCCAGGTATCATTATCGGGAAAGCGGGCCAAGAGGTAGACAAGTTAAAAGAAGAGCTTAAAAAAATTACAGGAAAAGAAGTTCAGATCAACATCTTTGAAATTAAGAGACCTGAACTAGATGCATTTTTAGTAGGATCTAGCATTGCCCGTCAAATTGAAAATAGAATTTCATATAGACGTGCTATAAAAATGGCTATTGCTGCTACAATGCGAATGAATGCTGAAGGAATTAAAGTTCAAATTAGTGGACGTTTAAATGGTGCTGAAATGGCACGATCTGAGCACTACAAAGAAGGACGTATTCCTTTATCAACCTTTAGAGCCGATATTGACTATGCTTTAGTTGAAGCACATACTACTTATGGTAGATTAGGTGTAAAAGTATGGATCATGAAAGGTGAAGTATACGGTAAAAGAGACCTTTCTCCACTTGTTGGAATGTCCAAGAAGCAAGGAAAAAGTGGTGGAGCAAGTAATGCAGGTCGTCCTGCTAATGGTCCAGCTAAACCTCGTCGTAGAAAGTAATTTTTTATAAAGTAAAGAAAAATGTTACAGCCTAAAAGAACAAAATTTCGTAAAATGCAAACAGGACGTATGAAGGGGATCTCTCAAAGAGGGCATCAACTTTCAAACGGTACTTTTGGTATAAAATCGATCGATTCAAGTTTTTTAACATCACGTCAAATAGAAGCTGCACGTATTGCCGCTACACGTTACATGAAAAGAGAAGGGCAACTTTGGATTAAAATATTTCCAGATAAGCCAATTACAAAAAAACCTCTTGAAGTACGTATGGGTAAAGGTAAAGGTGCCGTTGAATATTGGGTAGCTGTTGTAAAACCAGGAAGAATACTATTTGAAGTGGGAGGTGTGCCACTAGATATCGCAAAAGAAGCGTTACGTTTAGCAGCACAAAAACTACCAGTTAAAACTAAGTTTTTAATCGCTAGAGATTACGAAGCATAATTTATTTGATATTATGAAACAATCAGAGATTAAAGAATTATCTGTAGCTGAGTTACAAGAGAAACTTAGTGAAACAAAAAAGAGTTATTCAGACCTAAAACTGGCTCATGCAATATCTCCTTTAGAAAATCCAATTCAGTTACGTGGTATCAGACGTACCGTGGCTAGAATTGCGACAGAATTAACTAAAAGAGAATTACAATAATTCTGCTGAAAGATGGAAACAAGAAACTTAAGAAAAGAACGTATAGGAGTAGTTACTAGCAACAAAATGCAAAAATCAATTGTAGTTGCTGAAGTAAAAAAAGTAAAACACCCTATGTATGGTAAGTTCGTGTTAAAAACAAAGAAATATGTTGCACACGACGAAACAAACGATTGTAATATTGGAGATACGGTAAAGATCATGGAAACAAGACCTTTAAGTAAATCTAAATGTTGGAGATTAGTTGAAATAATTGAAAGAGCTAAGTAATTATGGTACAACAAGAATCAAGACTTAAAGTCGCAGATAACACTGGAGCAAAAGAAGTATTAACAATACGTGTTCTAGGTGGTACTAAAAGAAGATACGCTTCTGTAGGAGACAAAATAGTTGTTTCTATTAAAGATGCAACACCTAATGGTAACATTAAAAAAGGTGCTGTTTCTACAGCAGTAGTAGTTCGTACTGTAAAAGAAGTAAGAAGACCAGACGGATCTTATATTAGATTCGACGATAATGCTTGTGTGCTTTTAAATGCACAAGGAGAAATGAGAGGAACTCGTGTATTTGGTCCTGTTGCTAGAGAACTTCGTGATAAACAATTCATGAAAATTGTATCATTGGCACCTGAAGTGCTTTAATGAATTTATAAGATGACAAAGCTTAAAATAAAATCGGGAGATACTGTAAAAGTTATTGCTGGAGATCACAAAGGATCTGAAGGTAAAGTACAAAAAGTATTAATAGATAAGAACAAAGCCATCGTGGAAGGTGTGAACTTGGTTAAGAAACATACTAAACCTAGTGCTAAAAACCCTCAAGGTGGAATCGTAGAGAAAGAAGCTGCTATTCATATATCAAACTTATCGTTGTTAACTCCAAAAGGAGAAACAACAAGAGTTGGATATAGAATAGAAGGCGATAAGAAAGTAAGATTTTCAATAAAATCTAATGAAGTAATATAGTTATGGCATATTCACCTAGACTTAAAGAAGAGTATAAAAGCAAAGTAATTGCGGCTCTTAAAAACGAATTTGGTTATAAAAATGTGATGCAAGTACCTAAACTTGAAAAGATAGTAATATCTAAAGGTGTTGGTGCTGCTGTAGCAGATAAAAAACTAATTGACTACGCACTAGAAGAGTTGGCAAGCATCACCGGTCAAAAGCCAGTGGCTACTATATCTAAAAAAGACGTTGCATCTTTTAAATTACGTAAAGGTATGCCAATTGGGGCAAAAGTTACTTTACGTGGAGAAAGAATGTATGAGTTTTTAGATCGTTTAGTGACTTCTGCGTTACCACGTGTAAGAGATTTTAACGGCATAAAAGCTTCAGGATTTGATGGTAGAGGTAATTACAATTTAGGAGTTACTGAGCAAATTATATTCCCAGAGATAAACATTGATAAAGTGAATAAAATCTCAGGTATGGATATTACATTTGTAACTTCTGCTGAGACTGATAAAGAAGCAAAATCATTATTAACCGAATTAGGATTACCTTTTCAAAAGAACTAAGATATGGCTAAAGAATCAATGAAAGCCCGTGAGGTAAAGAGAGCTAAAACAGTAGCTAAATATGCAGCTAAACGTAAAGCTTTAAAAGAAGCTGGAGATTATGAAGCATTGCAAAAGTTACCAAAAAACGCATCTCCTGTTCGTCAACATAACCGTTGTAAATTAACAGGTAGACCTAGAGGATACATGAGAACATTTGGTCTTTCGCGTGTAACATTTAGAGAAATGGCTAACCAAGGTTTAATACCTGGTGTAACAAAAGCTAGCTGGTAAAAAGAGTTTTAACTGGTATAAGGTTCAAAAACATGTGTTTTTTGAAAACCAATACCGCAAATTAATAAATATGTATACAGATCCAATAGCGGATTATCTTACAAGAGTTAGAAATGCCATACGTGCCAACCACAGAGTGGTTGAAATACCTGCATCTAACTTGAAAAAAGACATCACAAAAATATTATTCGAGCAAGGATATATTTTAAGTTACAAGTTTGATGACTCAACTGTACAAGGCACCATTAAAATTGCACTTAAGTACAATAAGGAAACAAAAGAGCCTGTAATTAAAAAAATTCAAAGAATAAGTAAACCAGGTTTACGTAAATATGCTAGTTCAAAAGAGCTACCTAGAATTCTTAATGGTCTTGGTATTGCCATTGTTTCTACTTCTCATGGAGTAATGACTGGTAAACAAGCAAAACAAGAGAATGTAGGTGGTGAAGTAATATGTTACGTTTACTAAAAAGATAAGATATGTCAAGAATAGGTAATAACCCAGTAGTAATTCCACAAGGCGTTACAGTTGATATAAAAGACGGAATAGTTACAGTAAAAGGAAAATTAGGGGAATTAACTCAAAATTTTGATTCTGTAGATATTAAAGTTGAAGATGGTAATGTTTTAGTAACACGTTCTTCTGACACAAAAGATCAAAAAGCAAAACATGGTTTATATAGATCATTAATGCTAAATATGATTGAAGGTGTATCAAAAGGATGGACTAAACAATTAGAATTAGTTGGTGTAGGTTACAGAGCATCTAACCAAGGACAAAAATTGGATTTGGCTTTAGGGTTTTCCCATAATATTGTTTTAGAAATAGCTCCAGAAGTTGTTGTTGAAACAGTTTCAGAAAAAGGAAAGAATCCAATAATAAAACTAACATCGTTTGATAAACAACTTGTTGGTCAAGTAGCTGCAAAAATTCGTGATTTTAGAAGACCAGAGCCATACAAAGGAAAAGGAATTAAGTTTGTAGGCGAGGTATTGAGAAGAAAAGCAGGTAAATCAGCTTAATAATTTAGTTATGGCATTAACAAAACACAAAAGAAGAATAAGAATTAAAAACAGGATTCGTAAAATAGTTTCTGGTACAGAAGCTAGACCAAGATTATCTGTTTTTAGAAGTAATAATGAGATTTATGCTCAAATAGTAGATGACGTTTCTGGTAAAACTATCAGTGCTGCATCTTCAAGAGATAAAGATATTAATACAGCTAAAGTTAATAAAACTGAAGCAGCTGCATTAGTAGGTAAAGCTCTTGCTGTAAAAGCTTTAAAGGCAGGTGTAGAAACTATTTCTTTTGATAGAGGTGGCTATTTATATCATGGTAGAGTAAAATCGTTAGCTGAAGGAGCTAGAGAAGCAGGACTTAAATTCTAAGAAATTATGTATCGTAAATACAAAAGCGCAGAGTTAGTAAAACCAGGTGGATTAGATCTTAAAGATCGTTTGGTTGGTGTACAAAGAGTTACAAAAGTAACTAAAGGAGGTAGAGCATTTGGTTTTTCAGCAATCGTTGTGGTTGGTGATGAGGCTGGTGTTGTAGGACAAGGTTTAGGAAAGTCTAAAGATGTAGCTAGTGCTATTGCAAAAGCTGTTGAAGATGCTAAGAAAAATCTAGTTAGAATTCCTTTAAAAGGAAAATCATTACCACACGAGCAAAAAGGTAAATTTGGTGGAGCAAGAGTTAATATAATTCCTGCTGCTGCTGGTACTGGTGTAATTGCTGGTGGAGCTGTAAGAACAGTTCTTGAAGCGGTTGGAGTTCATGATGTATTATCAAAATCCCAAGGATCTTCAAATCCTCATAATGTGGTAAAAGCAACATTCGATGCTTTATTGCAATTAAGGGATGCTAGCGTCATAGCTAGAGATAGAGGTATTTCACTTGAAAAAGTTTTTAACGGTTAATAAAACGATAAAGATGGCAAAAATTAGAGTAACAAAGGTAAAAAGTGCAATCAATCGTCCGCAAAGACAAAAAAGAATATTAGAATCTTTAGGTCTTAGAAAAATTGGTCAAGTTGTAGAGCATGAAGCCTCTCCAAGTGTACTTGGTATGGTAAACAAATTAAATCACTTAGTTTCTGTTGAAGAAATTAAATAATAATAAATACTGAAAATGGATTTAAGTAATTTAAAACCTGCAGAAGGTTCAGTTAAAAATCAAGGTAAAAGAATAGGTAGAGGACAAGGTTCTGGAAAAGGTGGTACGGCGACTAAAGGTCACAAAGGAGCTAAATCTCGTTCTGGTTATGCTAAGAAAGTTGGATTTGAAGGTGGACAAATGCCACTTCAAAGACGTGTGCCTAAATTTGGTTTTACTAATATTAACCGTGTTGAGTATCAAGGAATCAATTTAGATACGTTACAACAATTAGTTGACGATAAAAAGATTAAAGATACTGTAGATTTTGACGTTTTGTTCTCAAATAGATTAGCTGGTAAAAATGACCTAGTTAAAATATTAGGAAGAGGAGAGTTGAAGGCTAAATTAAAAGTATCTGCTCATAAATTTACTGCTTCAGCAAAAGCTGCTATTGAAGCTGCAGGAGGAGAAGCTGTAACTTTATAAGACCTAACTACGCGTATGAAATTTATAGAATCAATAAAAAATGTTTGGAAAATAGAAGAACTAAGAAACAGAATCATGGTTACCCTTGGTCTGTTATTAGTCTACCGTTTTGGTGCTCAAGTAGTTCTGCCAGGTATTGATGCTGCCCAATTGGGAGGGCTAGCAGATAGTACAGATGGTGGTTTATTAGGATTACTTAATGCCTTTACAGGTGGTGCTTTTGCAAATGCTTCGATATTTGCATTAGGTATTATGCCTTACATTTCTGCTTCTATTGTAGTACAGTTAATGGGAATAGCAATTCCTTATTTACAAAAACTACAAAAAGAAGGCGCTAGTGGTCAAAAAAAGATAAATCAAATTACCCGTTGGTTAACCATTGGTATCTGTTTATTGCAAGCACCAGGTTATTTAGCAAGTTTGCCAGCATTGGGAATTCCCCAAAGTGCCTTTTTATTAGGTACAGGTTTTACATTTTATTTTTCATCAATAACTATTTTAGTAACGGGATGTATTTTTGCCATGTGGTTAGGAGAAAAAATTACAGATAAAGGTATTGGTAACGGTATTTCTCTATTAATTATGGTAGGTATCATTGCTACAATGCCCGCATCATTTATTCAAAATTACGCTTCTAGAATAGAAGGTGGTGGAAATGGCGGTTTAATGATGGTATTAATTGAACTTGTTGTTTGGTTTGCTGTGATATTGGCTGCAATCATGCTTGTTATGGCTGTTAGAAGGATTGCCGTGCAATATGCAAGAAGAACAGCTACCGGTAGCTATGAGAAAAATGTTATGGCGGGGTCAAGACAATACATACCATTAAAATTGAATGCTTCAGGAGTTATGCCAATCATTTTTGCACAAGCTATTATGTTTGTTCCTGGATTGATTGGAGGATCATCATTTCTAAAGGAAAGTGCTGTTGGTGGATGGTTACAAACCAACTATGCTGATATGTTTGGATTAGTTTATAATATTACATTCGCTATTCTAATTATCATATTTACATATTTTTATACAGCAATCACGGTTCCAACAAATAAAATGGCGGACGATTTAAAACGTAGTGGCGGTTTTATACCAGGAATTCGACCAGGTACTGAAACTTCAGAATATCTTGATAAAATCATGTCTCAGATAACGTTTCCAGGTTCTATTTTCTTAGCATTTTTAGCTGTTTTTCCAGCATTTATCGTTAAGCTTATGGGAGTTCAACAAGGATGGGCATTATTTTTTGGAGGTACTTCATTAATTATTTTGGTTGGTGTAGCAATAGATACTATGCAACAAGTAAATTCTTATTTGTTAAATAGACATTATGATGGCTTGATGAAAACAGGTAAAAATAGAAAAGCATTAGCTTAATATTATAGATGGCAAAACAAGCAGCAATAGAACAAGATGGAACCATTATAGAAGCATTATCAAATGCAATGTTCCGTGTTGAATTAGAAAATGGTCACATAGTGACTGCGCATATTTCTGGTAAGATGCGTATGCATTACATTAAATTATTGCCAGGAGACAAAGTAAAATTAGAAATGAGTCCTTACGATTTATCTAAGGCTCGTATAACTTATAGGTACTAATAAAGATACGGTGAAACCAAAGGTTGCATCTGACAGTTAAAAAAAATAAATATCAGCAGATGAAAGTAAGAGCATCAGTTAAAAAAAGAAGCGCCGATTGTAAAATAGTGCGCAGAAAAGGTAGACTTTACGTAATAAACAAAAAGAATCCTAGATTCAAACAAAGACAAGGGTAATTATGGCAAGAATTGCAGGTGTAGACATACCAAAAAACAAAAGAGGAGTTATCGCTTTAACTTATATCTACGGAATAGGTAAAAGCAGAGCCCAAGAGATTTTAGCAACAGCTAAAGTAGACGAAAGTACTAAAGTTCAAGATTGGAATGACGATCAGATTGGAAACATTCGTGACGCTGTATCTACCTTTACTATTGAAGGTGAATTACGTTCTGAAACTCAATTAAACATTAAACGTTTAATGGATATTGGATGTTACAGAGGAATCCGTCATAGATCGGGTCTTCCTTTAAGAGGACAACGTACAAAAAACAATTCCAGAACAAGAAAAGGAAGAAGGAAAACAGTTGCTAACAAGAAAAAAGCAACTAAATAATTAATTAATATTTAGTCTTTAGTATTAGACGTTGGAAGGAATCTGTTTGAAATTATAAAGGTTTAGGATTCTAGCGACTATCAACTAACAACTGAAAACTAGAAAATATGGCAAAAGCAAGTACAAAAAAACGTAAAGTTATTGTAGATTCTGTAGGTGAAGCACACGTTAATGCATCATTCAATAACATCATTATTTCACTTACCAACAAAAAAGGCGATGTTATCGCATGGTCTTCTGCTGGTAAAATGGGATTTAGAGGTTCTAAGAAAAACACGCCTTACGCAGCACAATTAGCGGCAGAAGATGCAGCAGCAGTAGCGCAAGAAGCTGGTTTAAAAAAAGTAAAAGTATATGTTAAAGGTCCAGGAAACGGTAGAGAATCTGCTATTCGTTCTATCCATAACGCAGGTATTGAAGTAACTGAAATTATTGATGTTACTCCATTACCACATAATGGATGTCGTCCTCCAAAACGTAGAAGAGTATAATTTATATTCATTACAATAAATAAAATTAATATCAATTGTTTTACTGCAATTGATATTAATTTTATGTGTAAATTTGCAAACTGAAAAAATAAAAACAAGTATCAACAAGAGATCAACGATTATCGAAGGATAAGATTAAGACCTTAATTCATAATCACTCTTAAAAAAAACAATTTAAAATGGCAAGATATACTGGTCCTAAAACTAAAATAGCTCGTAAATTTGGTGAGGCTATTTTTGGAGAAGATAAATCTTTTGAAAAAAGAAATTATCCTCCAGGTCAACACGGTGCAAACAAGCGTCGTGGAAAAAAATCTGAATACGCAATTCAATTGCAAGAAAAGCAAAAAGCTAAATATACCTATGGTGTATTAGAGCGTCAATTCAGAAATATGTTTAAGAAAGCTAGAGCAGCTCAAGGTATCACAGGTGAAGTATTGTTACAACTTTGTGAATCTAGATTGGATAACGTAGTTTTTAGAATGGGAATAGCTCCTTCTAGAAGTGGTGCAAGACAATTAGTATCTCACAGACACATTACAGTAAATGGTGAATTGGTAAATATACCTTCTTATCAGTTACAGGCTGGAGATGTTGTTGCTGTAAGAGAAAAATCAAAATCACTTGAGGCGATTGATAAATCTTTATCAAACTCAAGTCAAGTATACGAATGGATCACTTGGAATAACGAAACTAAGCAAGGAACATATGTTTCTGTTCCTGCTAGAATTCAAATTCCAGAAAACATAAACGAACAATTCATCGTCGAATTATATTCTAAATAATAAATTAATAATATTGGTATTTGGCCAAAGGGTTTATTTGTATTTCTTCAAACTTATAATCCGCGCAATTAAATAACAATCAAAACGAAGAAAAAAGTATGGCAGTATTTAATTTTCAAAAGCCCGATAAAGTAATCATGATTGATTCCACAGATTTTGAAGGCAAATTCGAATTTCGCCCTTTAGAACCTGGATATGGATTAACAGTAGGTAACGCATTAAGAAGAGTTTTGCTTTCTTCTTTAGAAGGATTCGCTATCACATCAGTTAGAATTGAAGGTGTAGATCATGAATTTTCAGCAATTTCAGGTGTGGTTGAAGATGTTACAGAAATCATATTAAACCTAAAACAAGTTCGTTTTAAAAGACAGATTGAAGATATTGATAACGAATCTATTTCTATATCAATTTCTGGTCAAGAACAAATATTAGCTGGAGATTTCCAAAAATTTATTTCAGGATTCCAAGTATTAAATACAGAATTAGTAATCTGTAATTTAGATCCTAAAGTGAACTATAACATGGAAATCACTATTGAAAAAGGTAGAGGTTATGTACCCGCGGAAGAAAATAAAAAAGCTGCTGCACCAATTGGTACTATCTTTACGGATTCAATCTACACACCAATAAAAAATGTAAAGTATAGTATTGAAAACTATCGTGTTGAACAAAAAACCGATTATGAAAAATTAGTTTTTGAAATCATTACAGATGGTTCTATAACACCTCAAGATGCTTTAACAGAAGCTGCTAAAACATTAATTCACCACTTCATGTTATTCTCCGATGAGCGTATTACATTAGAAGCTGATGAAATTGCACAAACTGAAACTTATGATGAAGAATCACTTCACATGAGACAGTTGCTTAAAACTAAGCTAATCGATATGGACTTGTCCGTGCGTGCACTTAACTGTTTAAAAGCGGCAGAAGTTGATACTTTGGGAGATTTAGTATCTTTCAATAAAAACGACTTAATGAAGTTTAGAAATTTTGGTAAAAAATCTTTAACAGAGCTTGAAGAGCTTGTACATATTAAAGGTTTGAACTTCGGAATGGATTTAAGTAAATACAAATTAGATAAAGACTAGAGGATTTTAGATTTACGAATTTCAATTTTAGAATTTTAAATATCGTAAATCGTAAATCATAAATAAATTTAACCCATCATAGTTTGCTCCCTTAAACATAGGTATAGAAGCAAGATGATGACAACAAAAAGGTCATGAGACACGGAAAAAAAATAAACCACTTAGGCAGACAAACTGCTCACAGAAAATCAATGTTGGCAAATATGGCTTGTTCTTTAATAGAGCACAAGCGTATTAACACAACGGTTGCAAAAGCAAAAGCTTTAAAGCTATTTGTGGAGCCAATGATTACTAAATCTAAAGAAGATACTACGCACAACAGACGTATTGTTTTTAGCAGATTAAGACAAAAAGAAGCTGTAGCAGAATTATTTAGAGATGTTGCTGCTAAAGTTGGTGATAGACCAGGAGGTTATACAAGAATCATTAAACTTGGTAATCGTTTAGGTGATAATGCTGATATGGCTATGATTGAGCTTGTAGATTACAATGAAATCTACAACGCAGGTAAACCAGAAAAGAAAACAACTAGAAGAAGTAGAAGAGGTGGTTCTAAACCTGCTGCTGCACCAGTTGTTGATACTAAAGCATCAAAAGAAGAAGAGGAATAAATGTTAAAAACATTTAAAATATAAAGGATAAACTATTTTAGTTTATCCTTTTTTTTATGCAATTTTGTAAAACTTTTTTAGGAATGAAACCTTCCATAACTCGTATAATATTAAAAAAACAACTATTATATGAAGGTCACATGTGACAATTTAAAAACTATAAGCTAACACATGAAATATCAAAAACGACAAAAAGCCATCATTCTTCTCGCAGATGGTACTATTTTTTACGGTAAAGCAGTTGGAAATAAACAAGGATCCGCATTTGGAGAAGTGTGTTTTAATACGGGCATGACTGGGTACCAAGAGATTTTTACCGACCCATCATATTATGGTCAATTAATGGTTACTACCAATGCACATATTGGAAATTATGGTGTAAATGATGAAGAAGTTGAATCTGATTCTATCAAAATAGCGGGACTAATTTGCAAAAATTTTAGTTACGAATATTCCCGCATAGATTCCGATGGTTCATTAGAATCATTTTTAGATAAAAATAACCTATTAGCGATATCTGATGTAGATACCAGAGCGCTGGTGAGTTATATTAGGGATAATGGCGCGATGAATGCTGTTATTTCTACCGAAGTTGATAATATTGAAGGGTTAAAAAAGCAATTAGCAGACGTTCCTGATATGAATGGTTTAGAGTTGGCTTCAAAAGTATCAACCAAAGAACCTTATTATTTTGGTAATGAAAATGCAACCTATAAAGTAGCAGCATTAGATATTGGTATTAAGAAAAACATACTTCGTAACATTGCGAAAAGAGATGCTTATATAAAAGTGTTTCCATACAATGCGAAGTTTGAAGATTTAGAAGCATTTAAACCAGATGGTTATTTTTTATCTAACGGTCCTGGAGATCCAGAGCCTTTAGTAGATGCTCAAAACTTAGCCAAAGAAATAATAAAGCGCGACTTACCTTTGTTTGGCATATGCTTAGGCCACCAAATTATAGCCTTGGCGAATGGGGTGTCTACCTATAAAATGCATCATGGGCATAGAGGCATTAATCATCCAGTTAAAAACCTAAGGACTGGTAAAGGTGAAATAACGTCCCAAAACCATGGTTTTGCTGTTAATAGAGAAGAGGCGGAAGCCCATCCTGATTTAGAAGTAACCCACGTGCATTTAAATGACCATACTGTTGCTGGCTTAGCCATGAAATCTAAAAATTGCTTTTCGGTGCAGTACCATCCAGAAGCTAGTCCCGGACCACATGATGCATCTTATTTGTTCGATCAATTCATAGAAAATATTAAAAAATAAATCTCTTAAAAGATGTTTACTAACAGGATTAGAGTTACTAAAACGTTGTAGGCATATTTTTAATAAATTCTTTGAAAACATCATTAATTTGAGGGGATTTAACCGTAAATTTGACATATTAAAAAGTTTAAAAATAACCAATTATGAGTGCAATAATAAATATACACGCAAGACAAATCTTTGATTCAAGAGGAAACCCAACTGTAGAAGTTGATGTAGTAACAGAAAATGATGTTTTAGGAAGAGCAGCAGTGCCGTCTGGAGCATCCACAGGAGAGCATGAAGCAGTAGAGCTACGTGACGGAGGAAAGGCCTATATGGGCAAAGGTGTTTTAAAAGCGGTTGATAATGTAAATTCAATTATTGCTCAAGAATTATTGGGAGTGTCTGTTTTTGAACAAAATTTGATTGATAAAATTATGATTGATTTAGATGGAACTCCAAATAAATCAAAATTAGGTGCTAACGCTATTCTAGGTGTTTCTTTAGCAGTTGCTAAAGCAGCAGCAGCAGAATTGAATATGCCATTGTACAGATATGTGGGTGGTGTGTCTGCAAATACGCTTCCTGTGCCTATGATGAATATCATCAATGGCGGTTCCCATAGTGATGCGCCTATTGCATTTCAGGAATTTATGATTATGCCTGTAAAAGCTAAAAGTTTTACTCACGCTATGCAAATGGGTACAGAGATTTTTCACAATCTTAAAAAAGTATTACACGATAGAGGTTTAGTTACGTCTGTTGGTGATGAAGGAGGTTTTGCTCCTAACTTAGCTGGTGGAACTGAAGATGCTTTAGATTCCATTAAATTAGCAGTTGAAAAAGCAGGATATACGTTTGGTGGAGATGTTATGATTGCATTAGATTGTGCTGCGGCAGAATTTTATGTAAATGGAAAATACGATTATACTAAATTTGAAGGCGATAAAGGTAAAGTAAGAACATCAGCGGAACAAGCTGAATACTTGGCTGAATTAGCAGCAAAATATCCAATCATATCTATTGAAGATGGTATGGACGAAAACGACTGGGAAGGATGGAAATTATTAACCGATAAAATTGGTAATAAAGTACAATTGGTAGGCGATGATTTATTTGTAACCAATGTCGAGCGTTTATCAAGAGGTATTAAAGAAGGTATTGCAAATTCCATTCTTGTTAAAGTAAACCAAATTGGATCCTTAACAGAAACCATTGCAGCGGTAAATATGGCTAAAAATGCGGGATATACTTCTGTTATGTCTCATCGTTCTGGAGAAACTGAAGATAACACAATTGCAGATTTAGCTGTCGCTTTAAACTGTGGTCAAATTAAAACGGGTTCTGCTTCAAGAAGTGACCGTATGGCTAAATACAACCAATTACTTCGTATTGAAGAAGAATTAGGTGAAACAGCTTATTTCCCACAAGAAAAGGCATTTAAAATTAAGTAATAATACGTATAGAATATTATGAAAAAGGCGATTAATTTTTAATAATCGCCTTTTTTTATTCGTCATTAATAATAATATAATAATTGATAAATCCTCACGCAGATAAGCTTTATTAATCCTGAGATATTTTGTAAATTAGCAAATCAAAATTAATTATTAAACATTCACAATATAACATGGCACATACTGCTAGCATTGAAGTTAACGGAAAGAAAATAGACCTCCCAGTAATAGAGGGAACAGAAAATGAATTAGCGATAGATATTTCTAATTTCAGAAGCGAATCAGAAGGTGTGATTACTATAGATCCAGGGTTTAAAAATACTGGTTCTTGCGAAAGCAGCATTACTTTTTTAGACGGAGAAAAAGGGATTTTAAGATACAGAGGCTATTCCATAGAAGAATTGGCTGAGAAAGCCGACTTTTTAGAAGTTGCCTATCTTTTGATTTTTGGAGAACTGCCTACAAAGGAGCAAAATGATAAATTTCATAATGATATTAAGGCTCAAGCTGTTGTAGATGAAGATGTTAAAAAAATAGTGGACGCTTTTCCCAAAACGGCTCATCCTATGGGAGTCATATCTTCATTGACCAGTGCCTTAACAGCATTTAATCCAACCTCAGTTAATGTGAATTCCGAGGCTGATATGTATAGGGCTATAGTTAAAATCATGGGTAAATTTCCTGTGTTAGTAGCTTGGACTTATCGAAAAAAACTTGGATTACCATTAGATTACGGTGATGATTCCTTGGGCTATGTTGAAAATATCTTAAAAATGATGTTCAGACAGCCTAATGGTAACTATATTCAAAATAGAATTTTAGTAGACGCTTTAGATAAGCTTTTAATTTTACATGCAGACCATGAGCAAAACTGTTCTACATCAACAGTTAGAATCGTTGGTTCTTCACATGCAGGGTTATTTGCATCACTATCAGCAGGAATCTCTGCACTTTGGGGACCACTTCATGGTGGTGCCAACCAAGCGGTATTGGAAATGCTGGAGGCTATTAAAGAGGATGGTGGCGATACTAAAAAATATATGACTAAAGCAAAAGATAAAGAAGATCCGTTTAGATTAATGGGTTTTGGTCATCGTGTATATAAAAATTTCGATCCTCGAGCTAAAATCATTAAAAAAGCAGCTGATGAAGTATTAGGTAACCTAGGAATTGAAGATCCTATTTTAGACATCGCGAAAGGCCTTGAGAAAGAAGCTTTAGAAGATCCATATTTTGTTGATAGAAAATTATATCCTAACGTAGATTTCTATTCAGGAATCATTTACAGAGGTATGGGCATTCCAACCGATATGTTTACGGTTATGTTTGCTTTAGGACGTTTACCGGGCTGGATAGCTCAATGGCGCGAAATGCGTTTAAATAAAGAGCCCATTGGTAGACCAAGACAAGTATATACTGGAGCAAAACTGAGATCATTTGTTCCATTAGAAAATAGATAACACATCATTAAAATAAATTATCAGAGCTTCATAAGTTTACTTGTGGAGCTTTTTTATATTTACATCATGCTAGAACTTAACATAAATAACGAAACGTCAAGATTGCGAGCGGTCATTTTGGGAACTGCTAAAAGCAATGGCCCAGTGCCACAAGTTGAGGATTGTTACGACCCTAAAAGTATTGAAAGTGTTCTGGCTGGAAACTATCCAAAAGAAGAAGACATGATTCTTGAAATGGATGCCGTTGAAACTGTTTTAAAGAAATATGGTGTACAGGTTTATAGGCCCAATATAATTAAAGACTGTAACCAAATATTTTCGCGAGACATCGCTTTTGTTATTGAAAATAAAATAATAAGGGCCAATATTTTGCCTGATAGAGGACGCGAAATTGAAGCCATACGCTATGTTTGGAATCAAGTAGATAGACGGAACAGAATTGTTCTGCCAAAAGAATGTCATGTAGAAGGCGGTGATGTCATACTTTGGGACGATTATATTTTTATGGGGACGTATTCGGGAGAAGACTATGCCGATTACATTACGGCAAGAACTAATATGGATGCCGTGATTGCCATACAAGAATTATTTCCAGAAAAAACGGTAAAGGCTTTCGAGCTGCAAAAATCGAATACAAATCCTAAAAAAAACGCCTTGCATTTAGATTGCTGCTTTCAACCCATTGGAAAGGGAAAAGCCATTATTTATAAAAACGGATTTTTAATAGAACGCGAATACCAATGGTTGGTTGATTTTTTTGGAAAAGAAAACATATTTGAAATTACTAAAGACGAAATGTATAACATGAACAGCAATATTTTTTCTATTTCTGAAGAGGTTATTATTTCTGAAAAAAACTTTGCCAGATTAAATAATTGGTTACGTAAACAAGGCTTTATTGTTGAAGAAGTGCCTTATGCTGAAATTGGTAAACAAGGCGGCTTGCTAAGGTGTACTACGATGCCTTTGGTTAGGGACTGATTTTGTAATTTGTTTAATATGTGGTGGTTTTCAGCAGTTGTGATGATTTATTACGGATGATTCCAAGGACAAAACTCCTATATGATTCCGCTAAGGAATCGAGGAGATGCCCAAGTTTAACAATTTATATAAACCGCTGTTAGCTTGAGGTTTTCTTTTAAATTCGATATAAAACTTGTCGAAAATATTTATTCAACATGCAATTTAATTATATCAGACATTAAACGAATTTCAATATTTTCCTTCTAATAATTTATCATTATTTACAATTCAGGACGTATAGTAAAACTATAATTATAAACTTTATCCGTATAAAATATATAAGGTTTATGTGGTTTTGCACCCCAGCTATCATCGCCGCCAACGCCCATCATTTTATGGTCTATATGCACTTCTACAAAATCCCTTTCCTTAATATCAATTGGAGTTCTCAAAGTCTTTACCTTTCCTTCATCAAAATCTGCGGTACTGTTGTGCAAAGTATTAAATTCAATGGGTTTACTGTTTGCTTCAATTTTAAAACCCAATCCAGATTGATTTGTTAGGGTAAGCCATCTGGTATCCGTTTTATGTCCGTTTTCCTGTGGCCTGCCATAAACATAATATTGATCAGCCACTTTAGATTGATAGATACCAACAAAGGCAGCCGTGTTTCTGTCTATATAGTTTTCCCATGGGCCACGACCGTAATACTCCAAATTGTCGAATTCTCTTGGCATTCTAAAAACCACACCTATACGTGGAATTTCTGGTAAATCAGCATCGTATTTAAAGGTGTAGTCCACTTTTATGTCGCCATTGCCATAAATACTGTATGCCATGTCTATGGCACCTTCCACTGTTGGCAATTTTAATCTTGTATTAATGGTTAATTCCGATTGGGACACTGTGTTGTGATTGATGCTTTCTAAAGTGGCGTTATTCATTGCTTCTTTCCAAACTTCGCATCGTATCTGCATTTTATTGCCAAAATCGTTATCCGTTGGGGCACGCCAAAACGTTGGAACCAATGGGTCGTTCATCAATTCATAGTTGTTCAACTTGTAGGATGTTATCGCGCCTGTTTTTTTGGAAATTTTAACAGTGAAATTTTTACCAGTAATTTGAATAGCATCAGTTACATCTTTAACAATCATATTATTTGAAACAATTGGTTTATTATCAATTTTTTCAAAATCTGTTAACGCAAATTGTTCTGAAGCAACCTCATGTCCAAACGGTATAAGTTCGGTTTCTTTTCCTTGCAATGCATACATGTTCAAAAAATATTCATCGCCCTTTTTAGGATTGAAATCTTTTAAGCCAATATTAAACGCCTTTTCGGTTTGTGGCGAAACACCTGTTGGTAAGAATGTACCTGTTTGGATGGTTTTGCCATTTTCCATTAATTCCCAACGGACCAGATAAGCATCCAAATCCAAGAAAAACTGTTCGTTCAGAATTGTAATTGTTCCATCAGAAATTTTCAGGTCTTTAAAATGGATATTTTGATATACCTTTTTCACTTCAAACAGACCGGGGTGCGGCGTTAGGTCCGGGTTTACCAGGCCATTAAAACAAAAATTACCATCCGTGTAAACGCCTTCTGGTTCAAAATGTCCTCCATAAGCCCAGAACTTAGTGCCATCCTCACTGTATTTTGTAAGCCCTTGATCCATCCAGTCCCAAATAAAACCACCTTGGATCTGTCTGTTGCCACGCACCAAATCCCAATATTCCTTAAAGTTACCAGAACTATTGCCCATAGCATGGGAGTATTCGCACCATATAAATGGACGTTCCGCATCGCTTCCAACCCATCTATTAGCAACCCAATCAATAGGTGCATACATATTTGATATAATATCGGTGTGGTGTTCTGTAATATCTGTTTCTTTTTCAGCACGTTCGTAGTGTACAGGACGGTTTGTATCACGAGCATGAACAGCTTTATAAGCCTCTAAAAAATTTGGCCCGGTTCCCGCTTCATTACCCATACTCCATACAATTATGGATGGATGGTTTTTGTCCCGTTCAACCATGTTTATAATACGCTCCACATGAGCCGCTTTCCATTCCCGTTTATTTGCTAAAGTATTTTTTGGATTATAACCCATGCCGTGCGATTCCACATTGGCTTCATCAAACAGATATAAGCCATATTGGTCACAAAGTTTGTACCAAATAGGGTCATTGGGATAGTGACTGGTACGAACGGCGTTAATGTTGTTCCGTTTCATCACTTTGATTTCTGCAAGCATGTCTTCTTCATTTACAACATGTCCATGATCTTGGTTATGCTCATGGCGGTTCACGCCCTTTAAAAGAATGGGTTTGCCATTTACTAATAATTGTCCACCTTTAATCTCGGTGGTTCTAAACCCTATTTTTATGGAAGTGGCCTCCATAGTATTTCCTTTACTGTCTTCTAGGTTTAATACTAAAGTATATAAATTAGGGTTTTCAGCAGACCATGAGTTCACTTTAGGAATTTCATCAGTAAAACTCAGTTTGTTCACACTTGAGGATTTAATGCTGAATATGTTTTCGTTTGATAGAATTTCTTTTCCCCCGGCATCTAGAATTTGGTATTGAAGTTTTAAATTGGATACTTTTTTAGCTAATGTGTTCTTAATTTCAACTTCTAATGCAAATTCCCCATTTTCATAAGTCGCATCTAATAATGCTTTGGCGAAAAAGTCACTGATATGGGTTTTTGGTTTGGCAAAAAGGTAAACATCTCTTTGGATGCCTGATAATCTCCAAAAATCTTGGTCCTCTAAATAACTGCCATCGGTAAACTTAAAGACTTTTACTGCCAATTTATTAGTGCCTTTTTTTAAATAAGGCGTGATATTGAATTCAGCAGGGAGCTTAGAGCCCTGGTTGTAGCCCACTTTGTTTCCATTTATCCATAAGTAATATCCCGATTTTACGGATCCTAATTGAATATAGATCTCACGGTTTAACCAGTGTTCATCAACCTCAAAATAAGTTATATAAGAACCTACCGAGTTTTGCGAATCTTTTATAAATGGTGGATTTTTTTCAAAAGGATAGACAACATTGGTGTAATGAGGATAGCCATAGCCGTACATTTCCCAATTTCCAGGGACAGGGATTTCATCCCATTTACTGTCATCAAAACCAACTTTTTGAAAGTCTGGGATACCTTTGTCCGAATGATCCGTGAAATTAAATTTCCATTTCCCATTTAAACATTTAATAAAGCTTTCATCTTCTGGATTGTCAAGTAAGGCCTTATCTAATGTTGAATATGTGTAAAAAGTGGCTCGTGCTTTTTCCCTATTCTGTTGGAACATCTCCGGGTTTTCCCAATCGTTCTGGCTGAACATGTTTTGGCAAGACGTAATTGCTAATAAAAAGATGATTGCTAATGGATAGAAAATGATTTTCTTCATTTTTAGTTAAATTTTAAGAAAAACGAAGTTCGGTTATTTTTATCAATTATTCAATCCCTTTTCAGTTTTAAAAGTTAGTATTTTTAGAATAATATGGTAACTTTTAGTAGGGACTATTAATTTCATTAGCGAAATTAAGTTTTATAAAATCTTTTGTGTAACCATTCCATTTTTCTACATTTGAAGACCAACCAAACCAACTATTAATAAGATATCAATCAGACGGTTGTGTTGAACTAAACTATTATGCATATATCAAAAATACAGATTCTCGCTTTTCTATTGATCCTATCATTTTCATGTATGGAGGATAAAGTCAAAGAGAAAGAGACGACTGCCAAGACGCTTTTCACCTTGTTGGACAATGAACGGACGAACATCCATTTCAACAATACCGTAGAAGAGACCGCAGATTTTAATGCTTTGAATTACCCTTATGTATACAATGGTGGTGGTGTTGCCATAGCTGATGTCAATAACGATGGGCTCCAGGACATCTACCTGACATCCAACCAGCAGTCCAATAAACTGTACCTTAACAAAGGGGATTTTGAGTTTGAGGATGTTACCGACAGGGCAGGCGTTGCGGACATTGGGGGCTGGACCACTGGCGTGAATATGATCGACATCAACAACGATGGATGGATGGATATCTATGTATGTAAATCAGCCTCCCGAAGTGAGACAAGTCTGCGAAAAAATAAACTGTTCATTAACCAAAAGGATGGTACATTTAAGGAAGAGGCGCAAAAATGGGGCCTGGACGATGATGGCTTTTCAGTCCAATCCTATTTTTTTGACTATGACAGGGATGGCGATCTGGACATGTTCCTTGTTAATCATCGGGACGATTTCTTTAATTCTATCGATCTTGATAATATTTTAAAAGATAAGGACTTTTTCCCTCAAACCTCTGATCATCTATATAGGAACGATGGTACGCAGTTCACCGATGTTACCTTGGAAAGCGGTATCATCAACAAGGAGTTTAGTCTAAGCGCCTCCATTGGTGATTACAACAATGACGGTTGGCTGGACGTGTTCGTTGCCAACGATTTTATTACCCCTGATAAGCTATATATCAACAACAAGAACGGCACCTTCACAAATCAAGTAAATACAAGACTAAAACATACGTCATATAGCAGCATGGGCTCGGATTATGCCGATGTCAACAACGATCTTTTGCCTGATTTATTTGTTGTAGATATGTCCGCTGAAGATCACCGCAGAGGTAAGGAAAATATGGCTACGATGAATACGAATGGTTTTTGGAAAACAGCTCGCTCAGGATTCCACTATGCTTATATGTCCAATATCCTTAACCTGAACAACGGCAATGGTTACTTTAGCGATGTGGCACAGTTTTCAGGCATATCCAAGACCGATTGGAGCTGGGCGCCGCTGATCGCCGACTTTGACAATGATGGGCTCAAGGAC
>NZ_PJEO01000037.1 GCF_002843175.1 Confluentibacter flavum | reverse complement strand
TAACGTGAGTTCGATGTAATTATAAAGTTAAATACAGTTGCTTTGTATCGACGAAGTTGTTTTTTAAAGAAGGTTTTCTATCTTTAAAATTATAGGCAATAAGTGAGGCAAAAATATTATTGAAGTAGTTGGTTACGCTTCTATGTCTAGAATGTTCAACTTGGCAAATGTTCTTGAGTTGGTCAAAAATAGTTTCGATAATGGCCCTTTTTCTTAAATGATAAGCATCTTGCACAGGGGTCAATAGTTTTGTTTTCATGTTCTTTTTAAGCTTGGTTACCAGATGCACTCCATTATAGAACAACTCAGTAAATAGATCTTTGGAGATGTAGCCTTTGTCACCAAAGAGCTTCCCAAACAGCTTTTTAACAAAGGCTTTGAAGCGTAAAGGTTTTCTATCATCCACATTGCCTTTAGTTATCATAAAATCAATGATACCGCCTTGGTCATTGGTGATTATGTGCAATTTGAAACCATAGAACCAACCCAGGGAACATTGTCCCCTTTGTGCCAAATCCTTGAATACCCTATGTTGGTTAATTCTTCGCTTGTCACAAACCCTTAGGGGCGTAGAATCTATAAAACTAATCCCCGTACAATTTGCCAATCCACAAACTTTGAGGTAAATAGCCAGGGGCATAAAGCTTTGCCCTTTGAGTTCCACCATACGATTATAGGATACCAGGTTTGGAAAATAACTGGTTAGATGTTTTGAGACATAGCCTATATAAAAATCCTTGAAGGTTTTATACCCGGATAAATGGAAAAGCACTTGAATGGTCATTACTTCAGAGAGGCCCATTTTTGAAGCTCTGGTGCGCTTTTTTCCATTGGCCAGTAGGCTTTTTTGCCAAAAAGGGACAAATTCAAGACAAAAATCATCAATAGAACAGAAAATTTCAGTAATTTTAGAATCGGAAATCATAGCGAAATATTTAGTTATATAATTGAAATTCAGAACTTTAATTTACTAAATTTTTCGCTTTTTTATTATAAATAAATCAACTTTTTTACGTCGAACTCACGTTAAATACGGCTATACAGAAATTACGATACAATTGTACTATAATTTATATTATGTAAAATAGAATAATTCAAAGCAGCATGATTCCCTTGAAGGATACCACCTCTACCAAAATCTAACACATGGTAAAAAAAGGTAATAAAATATGTATTAAAACATACTGTGAATTCAAATTTATTGTATATTGCTCTCATTAAACACCAACTAAACTTTATTTGATATTGAAGGCTCGAAATATAAATTTTCGAGCCTTTTTTATTAATGTGGTTTCGCTTAACAAAATTCTCTATTATTTTTGATTAAAAGTTTGTTAATAATGGTTTCATAAACTTTAAAGAAGCTTAACTTAATACTATCTTTGCAGTCAATTTAGGTGTCCCCAGTGATGAAACCAAAAGAAAAAGAAAAAGAAAAAGCTAAACCCAGTACAGGTAAATCGCGCTCAGAATTATTGCATCAGTATTATAAGTATACTGGTTTTTATTCGTTTGTAGGTAAAAGCGTCTTAAAAGCATTGCCCTATATTATTGTTTTAGTGGGCATTGTATTTTTGTTCAACCATTTCTTTAGCATCAACACCATATTGATCCGCATGACGGAAACACTCCCTGCTTGGGGCGTTTTAAGTGTGTTTTTTGTTTCAGAAACCATACTGGGCTTGGTGCCACCAGAAATTTTTATTGCCTGGGCCGCAAAAATGGAGATGCCTTGGGTATTTCTTGGCATTCTAGGGTTTCTATCGTATTTTGGCGGACTCATATCCTATTGGATTGGAATTGCCATCACAAAAATACCAGTGGTACACAACTATTTAGAGGTTAAAATGGCAAAACAGCTTAAAAACTCTAAAAAATGGGGCGGTTTTTTAATTGTTGTGGGTGCGTTGCTCCCCTTGCCTTTCTCCATATCGTGTATGGCAGCCGGTATTATTGAGTATCCGTTTAGAGGCGTTATAATATTTGGGTCGTTGCGTTTATTACGGTTTTTAATTTACGGCCTCATCCTTTTTCAGGTATTCTAAATGTAATAATGAATAATGAATAATGAATAATGAATAATGAATAATGAATAATGAATAATTAATGAATTCTATGTTTTCACTACTAAATATCTTTCGTGTTATTGCCTTTTTAGAAGGTATATCCTATATATTATTGCTGTTTATTGCCACACCTATTAAGTATTTTGGCGATGATGAACAATATGTTAAATTGCTGGGCATGCCACATGGTTTGTTATTTGTAACCTACATCGTTTTGGCCATCATGTTAAAAAGTGAATTAAAATGGGACACGAAACAATTTGGCATCGTTTTATTGGCATCTATCATTCCGTTTGGAACCTTTTATATTGAAAGAGCCTATTTAAAACCACAAAGAGATGGATAACATCAATCACCTAGTTTACAATTACTTAATAGAATTAGGCTTAACAGATACTTTAGCGATTAATCTAAACATGTTGGCACTTGCCTTGGGGCTTATACTCTTGGTTTTTCTTGTGGATTTCCTCATTAGAAAACTTTTAATACAGGCATTTACACAATTTGCAAAACGGTCTAAAACCAATTTTGATGACTTATTAATCAGCAATAAAGTACCCAGAAATGTGGCGCATATTGTGCCTCTACTCATTGCTTTGGAATTTATTGACGTCGTGTTTATTGATTTCCCTGCGTTTGAAGTTTTTTTTGAACGTGGTTTATCCGTATTTGCCATTGTTTTAATATTATGGATTGTTAGAAGCGTATTGCATACCCTAAAAGATTATTTTAAAACTTTGCCCAATTTAAAGGATAAGCCCATAGATAGCTTTATCCAGGTATTCATGATTTTTGTATGGGTGATTGGCATATTTTCTGCCATAGCGCTAATTACGCGGATTCCTTTTTTGAATTTTATAACGGGATTAGGCGCTGCATCGGCCGTGGTCATCTTGATTTTTAAAGATACCATATTGGGTTTTGTCGCCAGTATTCAAGTCTCCATTAACGATATGGTGCGTATTGGCGATTGGGTGACTTTTGAAAAATATGGCGCCGATGGCGATGTGATTGAAATTAATCTATCGACCGTAAAAGTCCAAAATTTCGATAAAACGATTACCACCATTCCCACCTATGCGCTTATTTCTGATTCGTTTAAAAACTGGCGTGGGATGACGGCTTCGGATGGCAGACGCATAAAACGGGCCTTGTATATTAAGCAAAGTGGTGTTAAATATTTAACGGATGACGATGTTAACAGATTAAAGAACATTCAGCTGATTACCGCTTATTTAGAATCCAGACAAGGCGATATTAAAAATTACAACACACAAAACAATATAAATAAAGAGCTGCTTTTAAATGGTAGAAACCTCACTAATATTGGTGTTTTTAGGAAATATATTGATGTGTACCTAAAAAATCATTCGGCGATTAATAAGGATATGATGATTATGGCGCGCCAATTGGCACCAACCACACAAGGCATTCCCATGGAAATTTATGCATTTAGTAGTGACAAGCGTTGGGAAAACTACGAGTATATCATGTCCGATATTTTTGATCACCTCATTGCCTCGCTTCCTTATTTTGATTTGGAGGTTTTTGAGTTGCCTAGTGGTACGCGGTTTGATTTTATGGCATTGGATGCTGAAACATCCCCGAAAGCTATTGGGACTGAATGACAAAACGCCTTTTTGTCAACCTGAACTTGTTTCAGGTTCTTGTAAATGATGACTTCTATTGTTGTATAAGATTCCGAAATAAATTCGGAATGACAAAACCATATATTGTCAACCTGAACTTGTTTCAGGTTCTCCTTTGTTATGTGTGAGATTCTGAAACATCCCGATAGCTATCGGGACAGAATAACAAAATAAAAAAGGTGACTCATTTAGAATCACCTTTTCATTTATAATAAATAGTTTTATTTAGATGTTAGCAGCTAACCAATCCCCTACTTCTTTAGTTCCAAACGCTTTACCGCCATCGGCTAAATCTTCAGTAACCATCCCTTGTGCTAATGCTTTATTCACAACCTTACGAATGGCAGCACCTTCTTCCTGTAAATCAAAAGCCATTTCAAACATCATCGCAGCTGATAACACAGTCGCCATTGGGTTTGCAATATTTAATCCAGTAGCTTGTGGATACGACCCATGGATAGGCTCGAACAACTGATTTTCAGTTCCAATGGATGCCGATGGCATAAGTCCCATAGAACCAGAAATAACAGAGGCTTCATCCGTTAAAATATCTCCGAACAAGTTTTCAGTAATCAATACATCGTAACTATTTGGCCATTGTACCAAACGCATCGCAACGGCATCCACAAACTCATACGATACTTTTACTTCTGGATAGTCTTTTTCCATTGCCTGAACGGTTTCTCTCCACAACCTTGAAGTTTCCAAAACATTGGCCTTATCAACACAACATAATTTTTTGCCTCGTGTCATCGCCAATTCAAAGCCTTTTTTAGCTAAACGCTTTACTTCTTCTCTTGTGTAAACACAATTATCATAAGCGGTTTCACCACCATCTCTTCTGCCCTTTTCACCAAAATAAATACCACCGGTCAATTCACGTAAAATCACCAAATCGGTGCCTTCAATACGCTCTCTTTTTAATGGGGATTTATCAATCAACGACGGAAATGTAAAGGTCGGACGAATATTAGCAAACAAACCCAACGCTTTACGCATTTTAAGCAAGCCTTGTTCTGGTCTTACTTTAGATGAAGGATCGTTGTCATATTTCGGGTGACCAATAGCACCAAACAATACGGCATCGGCATTTTTACATATGTCGTGTGTAGAGTCTGGATAAGGCTCTCCAACGGCATCAATAGCCGCAGCACCTGTTAAAGCTGGTTTCCAAGTGATTTCGTGTCCGAATTTCTTAGCAACCGCATCACTTACTTTCACTGCTTGATCAATAACTTCTGGACCAATGCCATCGCCTGCTAATAGGGCTATACTTAACTTCATTTTTTATTTGTTTAATCTTTTAATTTATAATTTTTTTTAACTTCCGTCTTCCGTCTTCCGTCTCAATTAATAATAATATTTAACATTTTTTCGGTGGCTTTAATCGCAGAAACCGTTTGATCGGAGTCTAAGCCACGTGTTTTAAATTCTTTTTCAGGGCTTTTCCAAGTTATGATCGTTTCACACAAGGCATCTGAATGACTTCCAGGAGGAATTCTAACGGCATAATCTATCAAATCTGGCAATATTAATTTTTTCTTTCTGAAAATGCTTCTAATGGCATTCATAAACGCATCAAATTGACCGTCACCTTGCGCATTTTCCTCAAAAGTTTTGCCTTCTATGGTGATGGAAATACTCGTAGATGGCCTTAAGCCCTTCGCATGTGTTAACACATAAGAATCTACTTTTATTTTTTCTTCATAAGAATGACTGTCCAACACATCGGAAATGATATAAGGCAAGTCCTCTTTGGTAACCACCTCTTTTTTATCTCCCAATTCAATGATGCGTTGGGTCACTTTTTTTAAATCCTCATCCTTAAGCTGTAAGCCTAATTCCTGTAAATTCTTTAATATATTGGCTTTCCCCGATGCTTTTCCTAAGGCATATTGTCTGGTTCTACCAAAACGTTCTGGTAATAAATTACTAAAATAAAGATTCTTTTTATTGTCGCCATCCGCATGAATACCTGCCGTTTGTGTGAACACATTGGCACCAATTACTGGTTTGTTGGCTGGAATCATCACTCCGGAAAAAGTTTCCACGAGCTTGCTTACGGTGTATAATACTTTTTCGTTCACACCAACTTTTAAGGTAGGCATAAAATCATTTATAACCGCAATTGTACTGGCCATAGGTGCATTTCCAGCACGTTCGCCCATACCATTAACGGTTAAATGCAATCCGTCCGCCCCCGCTTTCAACGCTTCCACAACATTAGCAACTCCAAAATCATAGTCGTTATGCGCATGGAAATCGAAATGCAAATGAGGATATTTTGTTTTAATGACAGAAACAAACTCATAAGATTCCCAAGGGGTTAAAATGCCTAAGGTATCAGGAAGCATGATGCGTTCCACTGGTTGTTTGGAAATAAACTCTAAATATTCAAAAACATAGTCTTTGGAATTGCGCATGCCATTGCTCCAATCTTCTAAATACACATTGGTTTTGATGCCTTTTTGTGTAGCCAATAAAATAGATTCTGAAATCTCTTTAAAGTGCTGGCTAGGAGTCTTTTTAAGTTGGTAAGTTAAATGATTTAATGAGCCTTTTGTAAGCAGGTTTTGCACCTTGGCTCCTGCTTCCAACATCCAATTGATTGACACGCCGTTATCCACAAACGTTAACACTTCAACCTGGTTTAAATAACCATGAGCATTGGCCCAATTAGTAATGCCTTTGACTGCTTGAAATTCGCCTACAGACACTCTAGCTGAAGCAATTTCAATACGGTCCACTTTTAATTCTTCGAGTAAAAGTTTGGCTATGTTTAATTTTTCGGAAGCAGAAAACGACACGCCCGAGGTTTGTTCACCATCGCGCAATGTCGTATCCATTATTTCAATTTTCTTGAGGGTCATTTAGAGCAATAGTCCATTAGCAAATGATTCTATCTCCGTTTTCATGCTTTGTAAGTAATCAATATCATCAAAACCATTCAACATATTGTCTTTTTTATAACTATTGATTTCAAAAGATTCTTGCGCTCCTGTTGAAAGTATGGTTATGGTTTGATTAGGAAGATTAACTTCTATTTCCGTATTTGGATCGTCGTAAATAGCGTTGAAAATTTGCTCGGAGAACTCAACACTTACTTGAACTGGCAATACACCTACATTCAAACAGTTGTTTCTGAAGATATCAGCAAAAAAGCTTGATACCACACAACGGAACCCATAATCGTAAACCGCCCAAGCCGCGTGTTCCCTAGAAGAACCAGAACCAAAGTTCTTGCCTCCGACTAAAATTTTACCTGAATAAATAGGATTGTTTAGTACGAAACTTTCTTTAGGAGAATTGTCGTTATTATATCTCCAGTCACGAAATAAATTATCGCCAAAACCTTCACGCTTCGTTGCTTTTAAGAAACGCGCTGGTATAATTTGATCGGTATCTACATTTTCCAATGGTAATGGAACCGCTGTACTTGTTAATATATTGAATTTATCGTATGCCATTTTTTTGTTTGCTATTGGCCATTAGCTGTTGGCTATTGGCAAAATTATAAATATTGTTTTTATTTTTTTAGCTAATAGCCAAAGGCCAAAAGCTAGAAGCTATCATAGTAAATCCCTAGGGTCTGTAACAACACCTGTAACCGCAGCAGCAGCAGCGACTAACGGACTTGCTAGCAAGGTTCTGGAACCTGGGCCTTGACGACCTTCGAAGTTTCTGTTAGAGGTGCTTACCGCATATTTGCCAGCAGGAACTTTATCGTCATTCATCGCCAAACAAGCCGAGCAACCTGGTTGTCTCAACACAAATCCAGCTTCATTAATGATGTCTAAAATACCTTCTTCCTTGATTAAGGCTTCTACCTCATGAGAGCCAGGAACTAACCAAGCGGTCACGTTATCTGCTTTTTTTCTTCCTTTTACAATAGATGCAAAGGCTCTAAAATCCTCTATTCTACCATTGGTACAACTTCCTAAAAACACATAATCGATCTTTTTGCCAATCATTTCATCGTTTTCGTGGTAACCCATGTAGTCTAAAGACTTTTTGTACGTTGCAACGCCACCTTCTATCGATTCAGCATTTGGAATGTTTTTAGAAATACCCATACCCATTCCTGGATTGGTTCCGTAAGTAATCATCGGTTCAATATCACTAGCTAAAAACGTTAGTTCTTTATCGAATGTCGCATCAGCATCGGTTTTTAGCGTTTTCCAATGAGCCACGGCTGTATCCCACGCCTCACCTTTAAGCGATAATGGTTTGTCTTTTAAGTAAGTGAAGGTTGTTTCGTCTGGCGCAATCATGCCACCACGAGCACCCATCTCGATGGATAAGTTACAAACGGTCATACGGCCTTCCATGGTCATGTTTTCAAAAACATCACCAGCATATTCTACAAAATAACCTGTAGCACCAGAAGTTGATAATTTAGAAATGATATATAATGCCACATCTTTAGGGGTCACACCTTTACCTAATTGCCCATTAACGTTAATGCGCATTTTTTTAGGTTTTGGCTGCATGATACATTGTGTAGTGAGTACCATCTCCACTTCAGACGTACCGATACCAAAAGCAATAGCACCAAACGCACCGTGGGTTGATGTATGTGAATCACCACAAACAATAGTGGCTCCAGGGAATGTAATGCCGTTTTCTGGACCTACAACATGAACAATACCGTTTTTTTGATGACCAAGACCCCAATGGCTAATGCCATATTCGTTTGAGTTATCTTCCAAGGCTTTTAACTGGATGGCCGATAACGGATCTTCAACTGGTAAGTGCTGATTAATGGTTGGTGTATTATGGTCGGCCGTAGCAAATGTACGTTCCGGATATAATACTTTTAATCCTCTGCTTTTTAATCCAAGAAAAGCAACAGGGCTAGTTACTTCGTGAATAAAGTGCCTATCGATAAAGAATATATCTGGCCCGCCTTCAATCTTTCTTACAACATGTGAATCCCACACCTTATCAAACAATGTTTTACTCATATAATATTTAATTTAGTATTATAGCTTTATTAATATTTAGATATTTTTTTAAGCTATTTTGGACAACAAATTTACGAAAAACTCTATTTTATTGAAGACTTTTGAAACTATAAGATTCATTTTATTATATTTTTATAAAATAACCAATAGATATGAAATATTTTATATTTAATGCAATAGAATATGATAATCACTTATAAATTTTGAACTTAAATATTTAAAAATTGTGCCGAGTAATTCGTATGATGCAGATCGCTTATCTATTTGCAGGTTTTATAATAGGAAAGGACGCTTGAAAATTACTGAATGATGAAGCTCATATAGGTATTGTTGTTGTTTTTGACTTTAGAATCATTGGCTTTTAAATCCGTGTCAAAAAGATGGTTTAAGTTATTTCCTGCTAGATCTTCCAAACGGTTTTCAACAGACATGGTATAAATTCCCAATTTCCATGTTTGATTGGGATAAAAATGAAGTTCACGCTCTTTATTTGATAATGAAAACGTGCCTGCTATGTTGTTTTTATCAGAATCTAAAATAGTAAAGCTGCCCATTGCTAAAAAATAATCCAAGGCTTCATTAAAATGAATGGTTAAAGGCTCTTTAGTTTCTTTTTTTGGTGGGTTAATTGTCCAATTTTTAGTGTTTGGCTTTTCACTATCCCTACTGCCAACACTGAGCGTTTTGGTATAAGTTGAGTCAATGGGTTGGCCTTGGGAATCTTTCCAATTGGCATTGATGGTAATCGTATAATTATGGCCTTCTTGTATGGGTAAGCCTAGTATTTTGTTGGGAATTAAATCCGTTTTAACACGACCTGGATCTAACCAAAGTGTCAACGTGGTGTGATCTTTATTCCAAAGCTCCGATTGTAATTCTAAGAATACCGTTACCTCTTTGTTGGAGGTATTATCCAACACGGTTATATAATCCAAAGAATTCCCAAGTTCCTGCATCGGTTTTGAAAACACTAAATACATTTTAAGCAAATTCTCAGGCACAGAATCCGTTGTTGGATATATAGCTAGTAATTCGGTGGCTGACTTTATAGATTCTTGCTCTATGTCAAAAACATATACAGCTCCTCCTCTATTTTTTATGTTATAGGTTTGTCCGATTGTGAAAGGCAAAACTGGCATGAAAGTAATAGTATCGCCCTCACTAGACCAATCCCCTAAAATGGGAATGTCTGGCTGATTTTCTAAAACGATGCGTAAATCTTCTAATGCACTTGTAGACTCAAAAGAAACACGTTCCCTGTTGTTCGTTTCTATAATGACAATGGAGGTATTGCCTTCTTTTGTTTCTTTACAATTAAAAAATAATAATACACAAAAAAAGACCAAGTACATCTTGATCTTTTTTAGGTATATAAATCTACTTTTTTTATTCATTAAATTGAACTGCTTTTCAATGCCAATGTGCCATCAGCTGTTTTTTGAAGATAAGCGATGTTTTCAGCATCTAAATTGTCCAATTGAACAACATCTTTCATATCGGCCAAAGCTTCAAAAGCAATACCATCGGTTCCTTGCACTTTTTCGGTAAGCGATGCCTTTGTGGATGCAATGGACTCAAAATCAAATTTCACTGTGGAATGTCTTGTATTGGCCATCAACACATAAGATTTGCCATTTTTTTCCATAACAATCATATCTAAAGGTGTATTTCCAGCACCAATTTCAGCTATGGTTCTGCCTTTTACATGATTCGTGCCTTTTAACTCATCCATAGGAAATAATACCAAGGGCGTACAGGTATAACTAGCTAACAAATACTCTTTTTTGTCAATATTAACGACATCAAATGTTTTAATGGGTGAATAGGTTTCGTAACGGCCATGAGCTGCATGGTACATTTCTAAAGACGCATAATCCTGATTATTTGTAAATGGGAATGGCATACTCCTAAAAGTGGAACTGAATTCTTTATTAGATAAACCAGATACCATAACCCTTCCATTGTGATATTTTAAGTCGGCTATAGCCCAAACCCTTTGATCTCTACCCCTATCATCCTTAACATCATCAACGGGGTTTACCAATTCGATTTTAGAATAACTGGCATTTTTTAAAGATACATTTTCAAATTTACCATTATTTAATTTCATTAGCAATGGTGTGCCATCCTCACTATTCACTGAGAAATAAATAGCTTTTGAAATGGGATTGACTGCCATATCCGTAATTTTGATGTTTTCGGCAGTAGTACCCAAAGATGCAGCCAGATTGGTATCAAAGTTTGTCATGCTTACTTCTGAAGCGTTCTTGGTTTTTGTATCTTTTGTGTCTAAGGCAAAAATCGTGGCATTTTTAGAATCGCCTAAAAACAAGATGCCTTCTGGGCCAAAGCTGATCGCATTTATCGAAGCTACTTCAGGATTGCCTGTAACAAAATTTGAAGTTAGAGTGCTGTTTGGTTTGTTGATATAAGAAAGGAAGGTAACGGCCAGTCCTACACCAATGATACTGAATACAATTTTTTTCATGAGGGATTTATTTTAGTTTCCTTTAAAATTATCATAATAATTACTTCTATTTAACTAATTAACAAAGGATTAACGATATTTTAACACTTGCAGTAGACTTTATTTTTCAATAAATTCCATCAGACCAAAACGGTTTGGTGGATGTACATCTAAAATCACATCATAAGTTGGGAATAGTGTGGATGTGGAACGAAACGTGTCATCCACTAAATTCCTATCCTGTCTTACAGCTTGAAAAGCCCATTTTTTTCCTGCCAAATCGCGAGTGCTAAATCCACGAAAAGCGGTTAACGGAATAATATATTCCATGGTCCAGCCTTTGTCTGTATCCGTATCGTCATTTAAGGTGCCATTATAGGTTACGCCTACTTCATAATAGGGATCATAAGTAGGAATGAAAATACTTCTATTATTATGAAATTGCCATAGCACAATATAATCGTACTTCACTTTAGGAATATTGACCTCAAAGCCAAAATGCATGTTTAAACTATCTGGAATGGGGAGGCAGAAAAATTCGGCGCAATCATCTAGATAAGTACGCCCATCATGTTGCGTTTCACGAGCGGTTAGTGATGAATCTTCGAATTCATAAAAAAGATAGAGGTTTTTATCATCCCAAAGCATCCTGAATTTCGTTTTTTGTTCATCGGCTGGTTTATCCCGTCTAAAAAAGTAGTCAAATGTTCTGACTTCAGCATTTTTCCAGCTTGGCTCATCCATTTTTCCATCGGCAATGATTGAATCTTTCGTTTTAGCAACCTTATAGATGGGTTGCTCCCCTAGAACCAATTCTTTTTGGGTTTGGGAAAAAACCAAAGTGGAACTAAATAAAAGCGTTGATATTATAATCTTTTTACAATGTAATTGATATAAAAAACGGAGTGTCTTCATAGGTATTTAAAATAAGGTTTCACCATTTCCCTCATCTGGTATTTTAAGCGAATAGCCAAGCTCTGAATTTAATTTTTTAATAAAATAAGCCGATAATAAAGGAGATTCCTTTTCAATATTTTGATGGATAAAAAAATCTATTTCTTTAATGCCCTGAGCTTTCCAATCTCTTAACCGCTCAATCCAATCATCCAAACGGTTGTAATCACTGGTATGGTTGGCGCCCACATATCTAATGAATGCTGTGGCATTGGTTAATCGCATGTGCAATAAATCACGTCTTCCCGCAGTATCAACAATGACATTCGAGACGTTGCTGGTTTCTAAAAGTTGGTACAAGTCATTAGCCACAGCCGTATCGTTATACCATTTGGTATGTCTGAATTCCACAGCCAACGGAATGTCCTTTGGCCAGGATTCGACAAATGTTACGACCCTCCCAAAATCCTTAGGAGCAAAATTATCGTGCATTTGCAAAAACACCGTGCCTAATTTTTCCTTAAGATTAGAGGCATTGTAAAAATAAGTTTCAACCACATCTTTGGTGTCCTGCAGACGTTTCCAATGGCTTATTTCTTGGTTCAGTTTTGGGAAAAACTTAAATCCACTTGGTGTTTTTTCATACCAGTTTGCAAATTGTTCCGCAGAAAAAATCCTGTAAAATGTGGCATTTAATTCTATGGAATTAAACTGTCTGGAATAATACTCCAGTTCATCTTTAGTGCCTTTTGGATAAAATCCTTTTAAATCGGCTTTGTTCCATTTGGCGCAGCCCACATAAATTTCTGGAATGTTATCATCTTTAAATGTGTTTAGAACCCTTTTTGTTTCCGGATGGTCTGGTGGTAACGTAAAGTCAATATTTTCAGGGTTATCTGTACTTCCAAATTTCATTTTATCGCATTGTTTGTAATTGAATTTAAAGATAAAATTTTAATTGTTAATAACCTCGTTAACAATTAATAAGTTCATTCACTTTTTAAAGGTTCATAAATCTATAATTTTATTAAAACTCTTAAAACCATGGACACCAGACAACACAGTTTAAGCAGTATTCGTCCCGAAATTTCTTCCGCCTCCATTAACGAAAGTATGAGTAGCGACGAGCGTTTTCAAAATTCAGTATTACGCCCTATTACCAAGCTACAAAACGATTTATTAGTAGCTGTTTTTAAAAATTATATAGAAAAGCACAAATGTGTATTTTATGGATTATCTTTGGAAAAGCGTTTGGATTATATAGAAAATGCTATTACAAAAGACATGAAATTTCGTAATTCTCTGAAAGGTATTATTATAGGTTTGTTTACGGTGGAAGAATATTCCATTTACATACAAAATTCTTCTGCATTAAATAAGCGCATGATGCATATTGTAAAAGAACGCCTGATAAGTAATATACTTCTTTTTGAGAGCCCCGAAGTGCTAAAAGCCGTTTAATTTTTAATGACTACAAAACAGAAACTATTGCAAAAGTGTAATGAATACGTTGATAAACGGATTGCAGATTACAAAAATGAAATTCAATTAATTAAAGAATCGATTGCTAGTAATGACCAAGGAAACTCAGAAGATGACGACGCTGGGAATGGTAAATTATTTAATGATCTTGAAAAAAACATGGAGCATCTTAATGATGCCACAAAAACCAAGGAACATTTAAAACAAATAAAGACCAATATTGATTCTACGGATGCCATGTTGGGTAGCATTGTAAAAACCAATATTATGAATTTTTACATTTCTACAAGTATTGGTAAGATAGAGATTGATGATGACACGTATTTCGCCATTTCATTGAATTCTCCAATCGGACAATTATTAAAGAATAAATGTGAAAAGGATGTTTTTGAATTCAATCAAAAAAAATACCTCATTACCGAGGTTATATAATAGAAACTCCATTTAAATCCGTGGTAAGCACATCGCTCATATAATTAAAATATGGGCGAATGGCTTTAAATGAGTTATTTACATCACTTAAAAAATCAGGGCTTAAAACCTGTTCATCGGTATATTTTTTAGTGAAAATGTATTGCTTCTTTTTTATTAGATCAATGGCCTTATGGTCTTTACTAAAGCCTTTGGGAGCGGATTTTACCTCGTCGCCAACAAAGCCACCCCAAACACTTTTAAACGCTTTATCATTTATTATGGCACGAATTTCTTGGTCGTCCATTTCGAATTCCTTTCGAATACGCAATAAATCTGCCGATGCTGGTTCCCAAAATCCTGTTGCTATAAAGCTTTCATTATTGGGCTGTATTTGAAGGTAATAACCACCTCTTAAGTGTGGTTTCGTTCTATGAAAAGCTCCTCCAAAATGTGTTTTGTAAGGTGCTTTATTTTTTGAAAAACGCACGTCCCTATAAATCCGGAACATTTTCAATCCGTCAACATCATCATGAACTTTTAAATTATTTAAAATAATCGTGTATATCTTCTTAGCATCAGCCTCAATTTTTTTGAATGCTGCTTTATGCTCATTAAACCAATCGCGATTATTATTTTGTTCTAAATTTTTAAAAAACTCTAAAGTATCTTTTGAAATTGATGGATTCATACAATTAAAACTTATAAATAAGTTTCTAAAATACAAAAAGTCCTTTTTATAAAGGACTTTTTGCAATGTTTTAATTATTATTTAAAGAGAACTCTTAAGGTATGTTTTAACTTCAACTTGTTTGGTAGCTTTGTTATAATATTCGGTAACAAAATTTCCATTTTGGTCAAAATAACCAATACCAGATTGTGATGCACCATCTACAATATAGTAACCTTTCAAACTGGTAGGCCAAGATTTACCAATAATGTTTTGACGTTGATTATCGCCTTTTGTATGCGATATTTGAAACCCTTGATCACGTGGGGAAAATACATAATTTCCATCATCCATTCTATAATAAGTTTCAGTGGTTAAAATATCGTACTTATCACTGGCATCGTTGTCCACATAAGTCCTTTTTTCAACCTTAGTAGTGCCGGGTACACGGTCTTGGTTGGTTTTATTTTTGTCCTTTTCATCTAACTCAACATCGGACGTTTCTCTTGTAACTACTTTAACTTTGTTTTCGGTCGTTTTTTCGCTGTCTTTAACTTTTACTGTTTTAACTTCTACTTCTTCCTTTACTTCTTTAGGCTTTTGTTGTGCGAACACAGTTCCAGCAAACAAGAATAAACAAATATAAATTACATGTTTCATTTTTATAGTTTTTATTATTAATATGAAGTAAATATAGGCTACACTTAAACTAACTTATTTACAAAGTTTTTTAAATAACTTGCAAAATTCACACATATTTTTAATTAAGCTATAATTTTAATTTATTACGCTAATTAATTAAATGAATTCTATCTTGTTAAGAATGAGCCCTGAAGCAGGTGCTATATAATCCATTTTTATGGTGCTTTCTGGAAGTAAACTGTTCTCAATATCCTCTAAAGACTTATTGCCCTTGCCTAAATCAATCAACGTACCCATCATCAACCTTATTTGGTTACGCATAAACCCTTTGCCCCTAACCCTTAATACATAGGTTTTCTTCGGAAAATAATTGGCGGTATACTTGGTGTTTTCTACCAATTCACAAGTTAAAATATCACGATTGTAAATGCCATTATCGGTCGCCCGAAAACAATACGATTTAAAAAAATGTTCGCCCTCAAAGAGTTTGGCTCCCTGTTTCATGAGATCTATATCCAAATTTTCAAGAATGGTTGTCATGATAGGAGCGCAAAAGGGATGACATTTTTCACCATAGGTAAACAAATAAAGATACTCCTTGATTTTGGAATGTTTTATGATGTTGAATTTTTTATCAACTTCCTTGATGGTCAATGCCCTAATATCTTGAGGTAAATTATGATTGAACAAACCCAAAAAAGTATCTAAATCTTCTATAGGTTCTTCCAAAAACAGTTCAAAAGCGGCACATTCTGCTGACACCATAGCATCGGTTCTCCCCGACCCTAAACTTTTAAAAGGTTTTCCTTCTAAAATAAAATTTAAGGTTCTATCTACCATTAAATGCAGTGTTTTTATATTGGGTTGTTTTTGCCAACCGTGAAAACGGTAGCCTAAGTACTGAATAGTAACTAAATAAAAATACTGCTTCATTAACATCTGTATCGCTGGGGTAAAATAAGTTATTTTATTAATTGTGACAAAAAAATTATAAATTGTATTACTTTTTATTTAACCAACTAATTAAAAAACTAACTATTATGACAAATTACAAAGTTAAACCACCAGTTTGGTTTTGGATTGTGAGCGTAATTGCTCTTTTTTGGAATGTCATGGGCGTTGACCAATATTTGGGACAAGCTTATAAAACTGATCGTTGGCGTTTGGCACTGACAGAAGCACAATTGGAGATGGCTTCTAATCTCCCAGCATGGTTAACAGCTGCGTTCGCCATTGCTGTATTTACCGCCGTTTTGGGATCTATCGGACTCTTATTGAGAAAAAAATGGTCATATTCTTTGTTTATAATTTCATTAATTGCGGTCATAGTTCAAATGGGCTATGTTTTGGCTCAGGGACATTTTTATGGGATAGCAATGACTATTAGTATTATTGCCTTTGCCGTATTTTTAGTGTGGTTTTCTAAAAAATCAATTTCCAAAGACTGGATCATATAGATTTACCGAAAAGGCATTAATTTCTTAATGCCTTTTTTTGTCAATCCCACTGAAACGCAAAATACATGGCTTGATTACTTCCCATATTTTGAATGGCATGCGGTATATTAGAAGCTAAAAAATAAATATCACCCACATTTGCTTTATATATTTTATCACCTATTTCCATTTGGGTATCACCCTCTATCATTAGTACAATTTCTGCTGCACGGTGAGTATGTGGCTCATGGCTTTTAATGCCCCCATTTAAATTGGTAACATGCATTTCGTAATAATTAAGAGTAGCTGTTTTGGTATTGAAATAATTTCGAATGCCCCCTCTATCGTGTTGATTGTATTCTAAATCCGTAAAATTTATGATGAAAGAACCGGCATTGTCTTTCCCTCTTTTTAAATCCATTTCATCTTTAGAGTTATATAGCATATGATATAGAATGGCAGGAGTTTCCAAATTATTTTTAATTTTAATTTGATCTTTTGGCAATACAAAGGCTACGCTGTTTGCTCCTATAATTTTTGTTTCATTACCAATGGTTACTTCTATTTCACCTTGTTTTACTATAAAAATTTGTTCTTTATTATCAAAGGCTTTATCGTGAATAGAATCATTACGATCCAACTTCATGGTTGATAATTTCATATCGTGAAAATGGGTTGTTTCTCCACTTATCATCATCTGATTTATCCCAAATTTATAAACACCAGAGTTTACTTTGCCTTGGGAAAAAGCAAGTGTTGTTAATAAGCAAATACAAAATGTAACTGTTCTTCTCATCATCTTAATTAGATTTAGCAATTTCTAAGGCTTTTGTTGTAGTGTAATATTTTGTAATCATATTGGGTATTTCCCATTCTGGGATATTTCCTTGGGTATGATATTCAATAAACTTTTCGGTTACTTGGGAAAAATGGGCTTCATGGCCATTTTTATAAGATTCAGGTATAACAACTTCCCAACCTAAGGGGGTTGATTCTAACGAAATTCCAGGATACTTCTTTTCTAACTTTTTAAATTCTTCAATGACATTTATAAGGTAAGTTGGTGAGAGTTCTATAATTTCTATATATAATGTCGGTTTAAAATTTTGTTCTTTACCTTGTTTGATTACTAGTTCAGCCTTTGAACCTCTCATTTTAGAAAAGTGGGTATCTGCGGTACCTTCAGGTGCCATATAATTCCATTTTACAGATACTTTAGCATGAATGTCTTTTAACTTATAATTAATTTCTCCATTGCAAAATACCGCCAAAACAGAATCTTTTACAATAGCGTTTTGCAAATAATCAGGAAAATGGTCAAGCTTGGTTACAGCTTCAAATTCAGATTTGGAAATATGTGTGGGCGTTCTAGTTGCTGAATTAATATTTACATCTTCTTCATGTAAAATTTGGTTAGGAAAACATTGCCATTGAACTAAATCAACCAAATGTGTGGTAACATCGACAATCCCTTCACCTTGTTGGTCGACATCAAAAAACCATGGTGGGCGAGTTAAAATAGTTCCAGAAACGTATTTATAAAAGTGATGGACACTTTCTTTTGTTATCGCTGGGTGTTCAGGGGAACCTTTTTCGAGGTCACCAAAAATGGTTTTATTCATTGATAACTCGCGCTGTAATATGGATGTGATTTCAAAGCGCTCGGTCATAACATCATATAATAACACATTTTTTTGTGAAGCCAATTGGAAAGTTTCTTTCAATAACTTAAAATCATCCACATTGATTGCCATTGGTTTATCGGCAAGTACATTCATACCATTAAGCACAGATTGATTGATATATTCTGTTTTCTTACGATTATTTCCTGATAAAACAACGACGTTTCCCTTTTTTTCAGATAACATTTTTTCGAAAAAATCATTGCCTTCGTATAAAATGGTATTCCAATTTGTGGGGGTTTCTTCACGCGTATTAAATCCGTCTATTCTATTTAAATGCAAAGTAACATCATCACCTTTTGGAGCATAGATATAAACCGTTGAATCAACTTCCGGATAATTATATTTTTGAACTAACGCAGCATGGAAATGGCCAGGATCAATGGTGATAAATTTAATGTTTTCTTCTGAAACCTCTTTTGTTTCTGTTTTACAGGAGACCATTAAAGTCAAAGTTAAGGTTAGATATAAAAATGTTTTAATACTTTTTTTATTCATATTTTACAGCATATTTTTCACGTTGCGGTCTAGAGAGCATAGAATTTGCCTCATCATCATTTTTAAATTGTTCGGTTTCTGGATTCCAGTATAATTTCCTGTTTAATTTCATGGCCATATGATGAATTAAGCAAGCAGAACAAGAACGATGGGCAGCTTCAATTGGTGCTATAGGCTCTTTGCGGGATTTGATACTATCAATCCAATTTCTATGATGATTGTCACTAACAGGTAAATGGATTTCATTAGCTCCAATTTGGGATGTAATGATTTTTGGATCACTTGCATCTAATGGCTTTACCCCATCAGAATCGGCCACTGGATCACTTGCAGTAACGCGATAATCACCTCTTGTAACAAATATCCAGCCCTCGGTACCTTCAAATTTAACACCATTAGGTAATTCGTTAGTTACAACCATGTCAACGCCATTGGCATATTTGGCATAGGTAGTAAAAATACCATGGACATCCCATAAACCGGATTTTGGAAATTCTGCCTGTCCCCAAACCTCAATAGGACCCGTATACTCCGTATTCATTCCCCAATGTGCAGAGTCGATATGGTGGGATCCCCAGCCGGTAATCATACCAGCACCAAACTGCTCACAGCGTAACCAACCTGGGCGACCATAGTTTGTTTGTGGATGGACGCGTTTTTCAGTATAATAGACTTCTGGTGTAGCCCCTAACCACATATCATAATCCAAGTTTGTTGGAATTGGCATTTCTGGCTCTTCATTTCCACTGGGATCGCCGGGCAACCCAACATATACTTTCTTAAGCTCACCTATTCGGCCATTTCTTACCAATTCTGCTGCATAACGAAATTGAGGCGAAGAACGTTGCTGACTGCCAATTTGAAAAATCCTATCGGTTTTTCTAACTTCATCACTTAAATAACGCCCCTCTTTAATAGTTAATGATACTGGTTTTTGCATAAAAATATCTTTTCCTGCACGTACGGCATCAACCCCTATCTTTGTATGCCAATGGTCTGGTGTGCTTATAATCACGGCGTCAATATCTTTATTAAGAAGTAATTCACGGTAATCGGTGTAAACATTTACACCGTTAAAAGGCTTGCCTGATTTTTCGGTATAATATTTTTCAACCAACGTCTTGGCATCTTTGGCCCGATTGGAGTCTAAATCGCAAACAGCGAGTATTTGGACATCCTCGGATTGCCAAACCTCTGGCATATCATAAATTCTTGAAATCCGGCCATTACCAATGGCGGCAATATTGATACGGTTACTGGGTGCATTTTTACCAAACACACTGGCTGGAACTATTGATGGAACTCCAGATAGCAATATAGTAGCTGCTGATGCCTTTGAAGTTGTTTGGATAAACGTTCTTCTTGAAATGTTTTTTTTCATGCTATATAGTCTAGTTTTGGTTGTTATTGCTTGGTAAATTCTTCCCAAAATGTTTCTGCCTGAGTTGGTGTAAACTCATCATCAAAAACAACCAACCTATATTTTAATGTATAGGTTTTACCAGGCTCAAATACCCAGTCTTTGGTCTTGGTTGGTGAAAAATTTATAAAAACAGAACCTTCATGCTGACCAATAGGCCAAACCCTGATAGGTTCAGGATGGTTGTAATTTTGTGCATGTGAAAGCATTATAATACCACCTTTATCATTTCCCAACTTGCCTTGGTATAGCATCCATTTGGCGGTTGTATTATCGGCGTCTTTGCGTGTTTTACCTTCAGAAGTAATTATGCTACTATTGGCATCATTCCATTCTTCAGTGGCGCGCCAGCCTAGACCTTGGTAGCGATATGCCAAAATTTCAAATTTACTATCTGTTGCACAGGTGTAATCAAACTGTAAGTCAATGATATAATAATTATCCTTTGGATTGTGGATTTTTACGGTTTGAATCTCGTTTAATGCTACTTTGTTTTTGTTGTTTTTTAAAACGACGTGTTCATGCAGCATTTGGTATTCAGCAAAGTCATCTGTTACATTCGTGTTTTTAAAACCTGAATGGCGAATTGTTGCCTGTTTGCCACCAATATTCCAAAAATCAAGCGTATCTCCTTCAAACAAAGTCTTTGTCCAAGGATTCCACATACCAAAATGGTGGTAATGGTCTTTTGCATGAATACGAGTTAACCGATGTCCTTTTAAGGTATTTATTGGATGGAAAAAACCACTGCGTTTGAATGCTGGATCTACTCCTTCTGGCGGATCTAGCACTTCATATTGATACCCAATAAGTGGCTGGTTTTTATGGACAATTGATAATATCCCCTTTTCTTTTAAAACGGATAATACTTTTTCGTTTTGAGACAATGCTTTGAATGAAAAAGCAAACAACACCATAAGAGTTAAGATAGATAGCTTAGTTAATTGCATTAGTTTAAAGAATAGTTAATTTCTTTAAAAATACGAATTAATTACTGAATTAAAAGGAGCTAATGGATTTAACATTTTTTTATTTATGTCTTGACTTCAGAACCTTTATGATATCATTTAGTTTGAAACCTTTAGCCTTTAGCAGTATTAAATAGTGGAACAATAAATCGGCACTTTCACTTAAAAATAAATCATCATTACTGTCTTTGGCTTCAATAACCACTTCAACTGCTTCCTCTCCTACTTTTTGCGCGATTTTATTAATCCCCTTTTTAAATAGTGATGCTACATATGATGTGTCTGCGTCTGCATTCTCTTTTCTGTTTTCGATAACAGCTTCCAATTGCGATAAAAAGCCATAATTTTCATCATTTGAATCGCCCCAACAGGTATCTGTTCCAGTATGACACGTTGGTCCGATTGGGTTTACTTGAATAAGCAGCGTATCGTTATCACAATCGTTTTTTATATCCACGAGGTTTAAAAAGTTGCCACTTTCCTCCCCTTTTGTCCATAACCGATTTTTACTTCTGCTAAAAAAAGTAACTTGTTTCGTCTCTAATGTTTTGTTGTAAGCGGCTTCATTCATATACCCCAACATCAACACCTTTTTTGTTGTGGCATCTTGGATAATGGCTGGAACTAGAGCCCCCTCTAACTCCCCCCAAAGGGGAGAAATGGCGCGTGTATTTTTTTTATTTGACATATTTTAATTCTTAATTTATTTTCCCCTTTGGGGTTAGGGGCTTATAGTCGTACTTCTATATTATTATTTTTTAATGCTCTTTTTAATTCTGAAATAGGTATTTCTCCAAAATGAAACACACTGGCTGCTAGTGCTGCATCTGCTTTCCCTTCTTTAAAGGTATCAATAAAATGCTGAATATTACCTGCACCGCCTGAAGCTATGATTGGGATATTCAATTCACTTGATAATTTAGCCAAGGCTTCATTGGCAAACCCATTCTTCGTGCCATCATGATCCATAGATGTGAATAATATTTCACCGGCACCACGTTGTTCTACTTCTTTGGCCCATTCAAATAAATCAATATCCGTTGGGATACTGCCGCCAGCTAAATGTACTTTCCAATTGCCGTCAATTTGTTTGGCATCAATGGCGACGACAATGCACTGACTTCCAAATTTATTGGAAAGTTCATTAACCAATTCTGGTCGTTTTACAGCAGACGAATTGATGGAGACTTTATCAGCGCCGCATTTCAATAAATCGTCGACATGCTCTATGGACGAAATACCGCCACCCACTGTAAACGGAATATTGACTTGTTCCGCGACATGCAAAACCATATCCAAGGTTGTGGCTCGACCCTCTAAAGTCGCTGAAATATCTAAAAAAACCAACTCATCGGCACCTATATCTGCATATTGCTTGGCCAACTCTACAGGGTCACCTGCATCACGTAAATCAACAAAATTGACGCCTTTTACGGTACGTCCGTTTTTAATATCCAAACAGGGTATGATTCTCTTTGTCAACATTAATAAAAAGTTAAAAGTTAAAAGTTAAAAGTTAAAAGTTTGGGTTTTAAATCTTAACTGATAACGAGTTAAACAAATTTTTCCAATTGTTTTAAGCTAATTCTATTTTCGTAAATAGCTTTTCCTATAATAACCCCTTCGCAACCCAATTCTTTTAGTTTGGGCAATTCATCAATAATGGATATGCCTCCAGACGCAATAAGCTTAATGGATTGTCCGCTGCTACTGTTTGTACACGCATCTATAATATTTTTATATAAATCAAACGACGGCCCTTCAAGCATACCATCTTTAGCAATATCGGTACAAATAACATATTTGATGCGTTTCTTTTGATAGCCTTTAATAAACGGAATGACGTCTTCAACACTATCCACTTGCCAGCCACTAATGGCTATTTTTCCATTATTACTGTCGGCGCCTAAAATGATTTTTTCACCACCATACTTAGCAATCCAACCTTCAAAAGTCTTAGGGTCTTTAACCGCAATACTTCCTCCTGTAATTTGTTTTGCACCTGAGTTAAAAGCAATATGTAAATCTTCATTGGTTTTTAAGCCGCCACCAAAATCAATCTTCAACTTCGTTTTTGTTGAAATTTGCTCTAAAACCTTATAATTTACAATATGCTGTGCTTTGGCACCGTCTAAATCGACCAAATGTAAATATTCGATACCGGCAGCTTCAAACATTTTGGCGACTTCCAATGGGTTTTCATTATAGATTTTTTTAGTCTCATAATCCCCTTTAGTTAATCGAACGCATTTACCGTCTATGATATCTATGGCTGGTATTATTCTCATTTTTTCTGGTTTTTGGTTTTTGGCTTTTGGCTGTTAGCTATTAGCTATTAGTTTCCCAACATCTAAAAACCATCAACTATAATTTTAAAAAATTCTTTAGTATATTCTCGCCTGCCACACTGCTTTTTTCTGGGTGAAATTGTACACCATAAAAATTATCATGTTGCAATGCTGAAGCATAATTGATTCCGTAATCTGTTTTAGCAATGGTTTGTGGACAGTGTTCGGCATAATAACTGTGAACCAAATACATATATTCCCCTTCTTTGATGCCTTCAAATAAATCAGATTTTAAATCTTTAATCACGTTCCAGCCCATTTGAGGCACTTTTACATGGTTAGAAAACCGTTTAACAACGGTATCGAAAACACCTAATCCTTTGGTATTGCCTTCTTCTGTTGAATTGCAAAGCAATTGCATACCTAAACAAATGCCCAAAACAGGTTGTTTTAAGGTAGGAATCAAAACATCCAAACCACTTTCCTTTAACATGTTCATGGCTGTACTAGCTTCACCAACACCTGGAAATATAATTTTATCGGCAGCTACTATCTCATCCGGATTATTTGATAAAATAGCATCAACCCCAAGGCGTTTAAAAGCAAACTGTATGCTTTTTATATTTCCTGCTCCGTAATTTATAATGACTAATTTCATTTTTAAGCTTTTGGCTTTTGGCCTTTGGGTATTGGCTAACAGCTAACCGCAAAATGCGAAAAGCTAATTTATAACATCCCTTTTGTGGAAGGCAAAATCATTTTTTCAATATCGCGTTTCACCGCCATTTTAATGGCTTTGGCAAAGGCTTTAAAAATGGCTTCAATTTTATGATGCTCATTCGTGCCTTCTGCTTTAATATTCAAGTTGCATTTAGCACCATCGGTAAACGATTTAAAGAAATGATAAAACATTTCCGTTGGCATTTTACCAACCATTTCGCGTTTAAAATCCGCTTCCCAAACCAACCAATTTCTACCACCAAAATCGATGGCAGCTTGCGCTAAACAATCGTCCATGGGCAAACAAAATCCGTAACGTTCTATCCCCAATTTGTTCCCTAAAACCTTATGAAACAATTCACCTAAGGCAATGGCGGTATCTTCGATGGTATGGTGTTCATCAACTTCTAAGTCGCCATCTACTTGAATGGTTAAATCCAATTGTCCATGACGTGCAATCTGGTCCAACATATGATCAAAAAAAGCAATTCCCGTATCTATTTTGCTTTTGCCAGTTCCATCTAAATTAATTTGGATAGCAATTTTAGTTTCATTGGTATTTCTTATAATGCCTCCCAGTCTATCATCAGCCTTTAAAAACCCATATATTTTAGCCCACTCATTCGTTTCTAGAGCAATAAAAGCATCTAATTCGTCACGTTTCACGGTGATTTCATTGGTTCCCAAATGGGTATTGTCGTTTATATAAATGCCTTTGGCTCCTAGGTTTTTTGCCAATTCAATGTCCGTTAACCTATCGCCTATCACAAATGAATTCTCTAAATCGTATGCTTCAGAAAAATATTTGGTCAATAATCCTGTATTTGGTTTTCTTGTGGGCGCATTGTCTTTTGCAAAGGTCCTGTCTATAAATTGTTCCTTAAAAACAACACCTTCGTCTTCAAAACATTTAAGAATGAAATTATGCACAGGCCAAAACGTGTTTTCTGGAAAAGCGGGTGTACCCAAACCATCTTGATTGGTAATCATGACGATTTCGTAATCCAGTTCCTTGGCGATTTTACTTAAATATTGAAACACTTTGGGGTAAAACTCCAATTTTTCAAAGGAATCAATTTGCTCATCGCCAGGCTCCTTAATGATGGTACCATCTCTATCTATAAATAATACTTTTTGCATATAACTTTAGTTATATGTCCTGAATTTATTTCAGGACCTCTTTAAATTAATATTAATGTCTCTAATTTTGGATTAGTTTCTTTAACTAAATTCCATTTCCAGTCTTTATGCCAATTTTTCAATTGTTTTTCGCGAGATTTAGCAATTTTCATTTCTTCAAATTCCTCATAATAAACTAAATCAACTACACTATACTTTTTGGTAAATAACGCACCTGCTCCTTTTTGGTGTTGGTTAATTCTTTTCTTTAAATTATCAGTATAGCCAATATATAATACAATCCTATTTTTATTTGTTAATATGTAACAATAATATTTTTTCATTCATAATAATTCTTATTCAATAAAAAGTTCCTGAAACAAGTTCAGGATTTCGAAATTAATAAAAGGGTTTTTATTAATTTCTCATTTTCATCATATGTACCTACAGTAAAGCGTAAACAATTTTCACAGCCCACTTGAGTGGTTCTATTTCTAATCACAATACCTTTTTCAATAAGTTGATTATAACGTTTATTGGCATCATCTACTTTTGCCAAAATGAAATTAGCATCCGAAGGATATATTTTGGAAATAAACGTAATGTTTTTTAACTCAGCCATTAATTTAGTTCGCTCCTTTAAAATATCACTGATTTGATTGGAAGCTAAATCCTTAATACTAAGTAATTCAATGGCTTTTTTCTGTGTCAGTTCATTTATATTATAAGGTGGTTTGATGGTATTTAAAACCGAAATGATTTCTGCGGAAGCATAACAAATCCCCAAGCGAATACCTGCCATTGCATAGGCTTTTGATAAGGTTTGCGTAACGACCAAATTCGGGAATTCATTCAATCTGCTGAGCCAACTGGCTTCATTTGAAAAATCAATGTAAGCTTCATCGATAACGACCAATCCTTTAAATTCAGTAATTAGTTTTTCAATTTTAGAGCTTTCAAAACTGTTAGCTGTTGGATTGTTGGGTGAACACAGAAATAAAATTTTACTGTTTGCATTGGCGGCATTTAATATCTCATTGACTTTCGGTTGAAACGTATTATCTAAATCAACTTTAATGATATCTACCGCATTCAAATTCGCCAACACCTCATACATGCCATATGTTGGAGGAAGTATAATGACATTATCTTGGTTTGGCTCACAAAATGCCCTGAAAATCAAATCTAAAACTTCGTCGCTGCCATTTCCTAAAAGGATTTTTTTGGAAGTAATTCCTTTAATTTCAGATAATAGAGCTTTTAATGTTCCTTGTTGCGGATCCGGATAACGGTTTACGCCATTTTCAAACGGATTTTCATTGGCATCCAAAAATACCATATCGGCAGGTACACCTTGAAATTCATCACGTGCGGATGAATAAGGTTTTAGAGCTTTTATGGTTGGCCGTATTAAATCTTGTATATTCATTTTTTTTGTCACACTGAATTCCTTTCAGTGTCTCATAAATTTTTATTTGTGATGCTGAAACAACCCTTCGACTGCGCTCAGGGTGACATCTTAAGCATGACACATTATTATTTTAAATCCTTCAATCGTATCGCTACCGCATTTTTGTGTGCTTGCAAACCTTCGGCTTCAGCCATCAATTCGATAGCGTTTCCTATATTTTTTAATCCTTCTTTTGATATTTTCTGAAACGTCATACTCTTTAAAAAGCTATCCAAATTCACCCCAGAATAGGCCTTAGAAAACCCATTAGTAGGCAAGGTATGATTGGTTCCAGAGGCATAATCCCCAGCACTTTCGGGTGTATAATTCCCAATAAAAACAGAACCTGCATTAGCGATACCATCTACATAAAAATTTTCATTCTTTGTGCAAATAATAAAATGTTCTGGTCCGTATTCGTTTATCAGTTCCAAAGCCATATCATCACTTTCAACATAAATCAGTTTTGAATTCGCTATAGATTTTTTGGCAATCGCTTTACGCGGAAGGACTTCCAATTGTTTTTCAATTTCTTTGGAAATATTTTTAATGACATCTTTAGAAGTCGAAACCAATATAACTTGGCTATCGGTACCGTGTTCTGCCTGACTTAACAAATCGGATGCCACATAAGATGCGTTTGCGGTTTCATCAGCAATAACCAATAACTCACTAGGCCCAGCAGGCATATCAATAGCAACACCATACTTTGTAGCCAGTTGTTTTGCAACCGTCACAAATTGATTTCCCGGCCCGAAAATTTTATACACTTTAGGAATGGATTCCGTGCCAAACGTTAAACCAGCAATCGCTTGAATTCCACCGACTTTAATAATTTTAGTAACGCCACAAAGTTGTGCCGCGTATAAAATTTCCGGGGCAACGTTACCTTGTTTATTCGGTGGCGAACATAATACAATCTCTTTGCAACCAGCAATTTGGGCAGGAACCGCTAACATCAACACCGTGGAAAACAACGGTGCAGTACCTCCTGGAATGTATAGACCGACTCTTTCAATGGGGCGTTTTTCTTGCCAACAGCTAACACCTTCAGTGGTTTCTAAGGTAATTCTAGTTGTTTTTTGGGCTGCATGAAATGCTACTATATTCAACTTTGCTAAGTCAATTGCATCCTTCAACGCATCTGAAACCAAAGTTGAAGCTTCTTGAAGTTCTTCAAGGGTTACCATATTGGAATCCAATGTCACGCCATCAAAGCGTTCGGTATATTTTTTAACGGCCAAATCCCCATCATTGCGTATGTCATTAAACACAACGTTGACCGTAGCTTCAATGTCATCTACCGTTTGGGTCGGTCGTTTTAATATGTCGGTCCAAGTATCGCGACTTGGATTATCTATAATTTGCATTTTTATTTAATTAAAGAACCATTTTTTCAATCGGACACACCAAAATACCTTGGGCACCATTCTTTTTTAACTCTTCTATCACGTTCCAAAACTCATTTTTGCTTATGACGGAATGTACAGAACTCCACCCCGCTTCCGCTAAAGGCAATACTGTTGGACTTTTCATGCCCGGTAAGACATTAATAATGTCTTGTATTTTATCGTTAGGCGCATTCAACAATATATATTTAGATTGTCTTCCTTTTAAAACGGATTGAATTCTAAACTGAATGGTATCCAAAATGGCCTGTTTTTCTTCACTTAAAATAGGTGAAACAGCTAAAACGGCTTCCGATTTTAAAATGGTTTCAACTTCCTTTAAATTGTTTTTGAACAAGGTACTTCCGCTGGAAACAATATCGCAAATAGCATCGGCAAGTCCGATATTAGGAGCAATTTCAACCGAACCATTAATAATGTGCAGATGTGCATTTATACCATTTTTATCTAAATAATTTTGTACCGTGTTGGGGTAAGAAGTTGCTATACGTTTTCCTTCCAAATCCTTAATACTATTATATTTCATGGCCTTTGGGACCGCAATACACACTTTGCAAGAAGAAAACCCTAATTTTTCGGCAATGGTAATGCCCTCGCCTTTTTCTATTAAAATATTTTCTCCAATGATGGCTGCATCAACCACGCCGTCTTTTAGATACTGAGGAATATCGCCATTTCTTAAATAAAATACTTCTACAGGAAACCCTTTGGCAGATGCTTTTAATTGATCTTTTCCATTGTCGATATACACACCGATGTCTTTTAAAATATCCATGGATTCGTCGTGTAAACGACCCGCTTTTTGAACTGCAATTCTTAATTTACTCATTGTCTTGTTTTTATGAGTTTGAAACAATCTAGTTGGCATTAAAATTAAAAAACCCGCTTGATTGTCTCAAACGGGTTTAAAAAATATGTTGAATTTATTCAATACATCTTCAGTTCGCTTGAGTGCAAATTTGAAAATGATGGTGATGTGCTTGAATAAATGTCATGTTTTATTTATTATGTGCAAATATCTATAAATTAAGTTTAAAATTCCAAATAATTTCAACAAAACTTCATTATGGATATTATTTAAGTTTAAAAAACTATTGATTTCCTAAAATTATAGGTAACCCACTATCGCCCGAACCTATTACAATGACTTTACTATTAGGTGATTCAGCTAATTTCATAGTGGCATCAATACCTTTATCTTGTAAAATTTTATCAGTTAACGAAGCGCTTAATATTCTATTGGATTCTGCTTTTCCTTCAGCTTCAATAATTACTTTTTCAGCTTCTTTAGCTGCAGTTACCAATCTAAATTCATATTCTAAAGATTCTTGTTCTTGTCTTAGTTTGCGTTCAATAGCCTCTTTAATTGTTCCAGGCAATGTCACATCACGCACTAAAAATTCATTGAGTTGTATATATTGATTTTTTAGTATTTTTTTAGTTTCTTCAAATATTTCATCTTGAATGGCATCACGTTTACTAGAATACAATTGTTCAGGTGTATAACGTCCAACAACACTACGAGCAGCACTTCTAATGGCGGGCTGAATAACACGTTGTAAATAATTTTCTCCTAATGATTGATGCAGATTTCCTAAGTCGTTATAAACAGGCTCATACCATGCAGACCCATCTATTTGAATTTCTAACCCATTTGAAGATAGGACTTTCATTTTTTCAAATAGTTCTTGTTGACGTACTTCATAAATAATTACCTTATTCCAAGGTGCTACTATATGAAAGCCTTCACCCAATGGTGGTTGGTTTGTGACTACACCATTATCAAATGTTTTATAAAGTACACCAGCTTCTCCTGATCCTATGGTTACAGCAGATTTTGCTAATACGATGATAAGTATAATTGCAGCAATTATAACTGGTATAGTAATTTTTGGTAATTTTTCCATTATATTTTTAGTTTAAATTAATCCGTTATATTTCCTTAAAAACCATTCTGTAGTTAAAGTTAAGGCTATTAAAATGAGTAGATATTTCCAATCTATCAAAGGTATGGTATTTTTATTGCTTTTCTGAATAGATACAAAACGATTATCATTTAATAAATCATTTACCAAGGTATTGGTATCATTAACAAAATAACTTAATCCGCCGCTATTGGTGGCCAAACGTTGCAGTTTTGTTACATCTGCATTTAAGAATTGCTGTTCTACATCATACTCCAAAATTTGAAAACTTCCTGATTGTGATATGTTTTCATTTTTAGCATAGACCCTAAAACTATATTCTGAAGGTGATAAATTACTTAAATCGACTTGGTAATTATTATTTTTAAGAATGAAAGGAAAACTTTTTTCTTCGTTGGAAATCTTGTTCTTTACTGACATAGTAAGCGTTTCACGAGTATCAAATTCAAAGTTTTTGTCAAAGAATTGTGCTTTCACAATAATATTCCCTGTGCCATTATAAAAGGATTCATAATCTACATTAAGTCGGTTTCTCTTTTTATTCGACGCTAAATATTGAACCAGCTTCCCCATAAAATTATCAAAGTCATTAAACGATTTTGCATTTATATAACTCTGCGCACGCCATTGCCAAATGTTTTCACCAAACAAAACACCTTCTCTTTTTCCATTGGTTTCAAAAGTGGCCAATAATGGTTCTTTCGTGGAAATATTATTGATTTTTTTAAAAAGAATCGTTTCAAAAGGTATTGAAAACGTGATGTCTCCGTAATTTGATTTTAACGGTGGAAATGATTCAAAGTCAATCTCATCTATAATAAAAGGTGCAAAATTTAAGTTTAGTTCAGCTTGATAATCTTCGGGCTGATTCGTTATTTGTTGGTTATAATTATTATCAATAGTATTTAAAAAACCCAGATCGGTTTTTGTTCCAACAACTATCATTTTATTTTTGTTTTCTTTATCTAAAGCTTCAAATACTTGTTTAAAGGTATTGTTTGGTTGATATAATATAAATAGTTGAAAATCATTTATATGATTAATAATGTCGTTTGGTTTAACGAATGTAACTTCCCGTTGTTCATTACTTTCTATACTCTTTTTAAGCACACCTAAATCTGGATGCAAAAAGTCACTTATTACAGCTACTTTTGTTTTTTGATCAATAACTTCAACCGCAAAATTTTTGGTATTATTTATAACATTCTTTTCATTATCCAATGGCACAAGTGTTGCTTTATACGTGCTTACTCCTACGCTGTTTGCAGGCAATGTGAAATTGATAATCTTGGAATTATTGTTTTTTGAAAAAGTAATGGGTTGGGAATAAACCGTATTGTTACCACTAGTGACAATGAATTGGGAATTGACATTGTTGTTGCCATTATAAATTAAAAATACTTCAATAGGAAAACTATTTTTTAGAAAAGCATATTTATTGACGTTAAGTTGCTGGATCTTTAAATCGGTGTAACTAATGGTATCTCCTAAAATGATAGGATAAATGGATTGTTTATATGAATTCGAACTGAATTCGTAATCACTACCATAGGTTTGATTCCCATCCGTTATTAAAATTGTTGGGGAAATGGATTCTTTATAGATTTGGGATAATTGGTTGATGGCATTACTAATATTGGTTTGTTGCTGATTAAAAACTAAAGAATCTTTTGGACTTAAATTATCACCAAACGCATACCATTCCATATTAAACTTTTCATTTAAATCAGTATTATTGGTTAAGGCATCCATGATTTTTAGCGCATTTCCATCCTGATTTAAATGTTTTACTGAACTAGAATTATCTATAGCTATAACTAGATTAGGCTTTTCAGTATATACTTCTAGATGCTCAAATTTAGGGTTGATGATAAGCAATAGGATTGCAAAAAGCGTGAGAAATCTTAAAAAAATGAATATCCAATATAATTTGGAATGTCGTTTTGATTTGTTCCAATATTGAAAAAGCGCTAATAATAGCGCTGTAATTCCTGCAAGTATGACAAAAATTAGAGTTATGGAACTCATTAAAAATTTACTTTCTATTAAGTTTGTTTTAAAAGATTACTGCCTTCAAAGGAATGACTATTTAGGTTAGCATACCACCATCTACATTCAATGTTTGCCCAGTAATATAGGCGCTCATATCGCTAGCTAAAAATACGCAGGCATTGGCGACATCTTGAGGAGTTCCACCACGTTTTAATGGAATACCATCTCTCCATCCTTTAACCACATTCTCGTCCAGTTTGGCTGTCATTTCAGTTTCAATAAAACCAGGCGCAATCACGTTGCTTCTTATATTTCTAGAACCCAGCTCTAAAGCTACAGATTTGGAAAAGCCAATGATTCCAGCTTTAGATGCTGCATAATTGGTTTGTCCTGCATTTCCTTTAACGCCAACTACAGAACTCATATTAATGATAGATCCTTTACGTTGCTTTAACATCGTTCTTTGTACGGCTTTGGTCATATTAAAAACCGATTTTAGATTAACTTCAATAACGGTGTCAAAATCTTCCTCACTAATTCTCATTAACAAATTATCTTTAGTAATACCGGCATTATTGACCAAAATATCAATACTGCCAAATTCGGCAACCACATCATCTGCTAATTTTTGAGCGTCGTCAAAACTAGCTGCATTACTTTTATAACCTTTGGCTTTAACGCCTAGGGCAATTAATTCTTTTTCTAATTCGTTAGCAGCTTCTACAGAAGAACTATATGTAAAAGCTACATTAGCTCCCTGTTCTGCAAATACTTGAGCGATTCCTCTTCCTATACCCCTACTTGCACCAGTTATAATGGCTGTTTTTCCTTCTAATAATTTCATTTAGTTTATATAAAAAAGTTGATTTTCAAATATAGTAATTACAAACTGTATCAAAGAAGTGGTTTAAACTTTTTTTAATTGGCTACAAAATGGTCTTTTTATCCCATATTTCACCTGTTTTTTTGCTCCATAGCTCTGCTATGTAGTGCGAAAAAGATAAAATCTGGAACAAAAATCCCTATTTTTCGCTTCAATCAAAAAAGTTTAAACCACTTCAAATAAAAAAACCTCACAAAATCTTGCGAGGTTCTTATAATTTATATGTTGTCTTGTCCTGAAATAGCGATACACAAAAAGTATCCTTATGGAAAACCACCAAGAAAACCG
>NZ_PJEO01000021.1 GCF_002843175.1 Confluentibacter flavum | reverse complement strand
GTTCTTGGTTCTGGAGACCTTGAAAGAGGCTTGGGTTTCTGACCTGAAAGGACTCAGAAACCAAGCTTCTTTCTCCGTTGTCCGATTGGGAAAGTGCCCTAATTTTTCCAGTGCCTTTTCCACTGAAAAATTACGGGCTGTTTCACAATTTATTTTTCTTTTCATAAGCCAATGTTTTTTTAGGTGTTTTTTTAATGATTTGATGATTTCACTTGTAAAGCCTTATAAACATTAGGTTTTCCAAATCATCAAAATGTCATCATTTCATCATTCTTGGTTTTTTAAAGTATTATACTGTCATCATTATTTTTTTTGATGACAAAATGATGAATAAATGATGACGGCTTTAGTTCAACAAATACAGTAGGTTTTTCACTCTGTCATCAAATCATCAAAATTTTGGGTCAAAAATGTTTTATCTACCGTAAAATAGCGTCCCTTGGCATCCGCCAAGGCGATATCGCCATCACTCCAGATCACGAATTTTTGGTAGCTGTTGGAGTTGTCCTGATTATCCAGTTTCCAATCCTTCTTCAGCAGTCTCCGCAGTTGGGTAAGATCGGTTTTCACCCGCGTCTTGTTAAGTGCCAACAGTGCATCCATTGGGCATAGATCAACGGCTTCCAAATCAAATTTTTCAATCACCCCCATCAGAATACTTGCCAGTTCCTTTTCAACCCTATTCCGATTGTTCTGTACCAATTTTGTTAAGGCGGTTGTCTTTATTTGTTGGGCAGTGAACCACATACGTGTTAAGTGTTTTGAACTTATTTTCCTGTTTGCTAGATAATAAAGGAAGGCTGGGATTTCTTCAATTAATTTTTCCAAGTAGTTGGTATGTTCTTCTTCCAGAACCGGTACTTTGATTACCCAAAACCGGGTTTCATTGGCATCAATTTTAATAAAGCTTTCTTCATTGTTACTGCAAAGGATAAACTTGCCAAAGAACTCGACCTCACGTTTGTCCTTGCCCTTAGCTTCTAGCTTGTTGATATTGGTGGTACTGAGGTATTTGATGCGCTCAGTAAGTTCCTCCTTATTAAACAGGACTTCGTCAATACATATCAACAGCTTGTTTGCCCAATCGGCATTGAACTGGCTGCTAAAACTGTCATTGGTCAGATAGGTCAGGTTGTTCTCAAAGATTTCCTTGAGCCATTTTAAAAAGGTGCTTTTTCCTGTGGAACGTTCCTTGGATACCAAGCATAATATTGGTAGTACCTGAATAGGTTTTAGATACAATAATTGTAAATAGTCCAAGCCCAATTCATAATGTTTACCAAAGATGTGTTTTGTAAATTTTAGAGATAAGGTAACGTCTCCCTCTTTGGGCACTTTGCCCAAAGGGGAGTAGATATTGTAAAAACCCAAATATTCCTGTTTAAATTCTATATGGCTTGGAATACAGGTAAAGCCATCATATTTTGGGATTTTACTCAAATGGTCTTTGCCATGATCTTGTTTGATGGTTTCCATATTCCAGTGCACTAGGATCTCGTTGAAGTGGCCGGCTATGGTTGGGGCCTTGACACGTTTGTAATAGGACGTGCCCACTCGTATATAGGGTATCTGTTTCATAAGAAGTGTTTTTGTGCCATGGGAAGTCACGGCAACTAGTTGGACTTGTTTGCTGTTGCTTTATAAAAGTTTAAGTATGCTTATTCGCCAGATTACCAGCTTGGGCGTTGTCCTTTATTTCCATTCTGGGTTCTCGCTTATGTTGAAGCAGCCAATCCACAAGCTTCTTTTTATCAAAAAAGACCATTTTACCGTTGGGTTTGGAGTGTGGAATCTTTCCGGAAGCTGTGAGCTTGTAAAGATAACTTCTGGATATACCCGTGTAATCACTGGCTTCATCAAAGGTCAATACTTCTTTGCTTCCTATAAGTAGTTTTTCTAAACGATCCAATCGTTCCAGTATTAAAATAGTGTCCATTTTTATTGTTTTTAGGTTAATAAAATGAACAAAAGCGCTTTTGTTATCCCTTATGGGATTATGGTAATAAAGGTATAAAACGGGGCTGTTGATAGAAGAAAAAAAATTAATTAGTTATTCACAAATAACTGATATACAGTATATTAAATTAAAATAAACCAATTTTTATGACAATAAAATAAAAACATTTTAATTGATAAAACTTGGCATCATTTAGCATGAAACTAAATGACCAAAAAAACGCGGTTTTTGGGAAGATTATGGGTTATTAACAATAAAAACAAAGGTTTTAATCGATTTTCGGATTTAAAAGGGCTGAATATTATATCGATGCGACTTTAATTAACTTATTGATTTATGGATTTTTTTGCATTGTTTTGTTCAATAGCATCCATTTTCAATCTCAAGGCATTCATATCTTCACTTACTTTTTTATCAATGATTTTAGCATAGTGTTGTGTCGTCCTCAAAGATTTATGCCCCAACATTTTGCTTACGGATTCAATAGGAACTCCATTGGTAAGAGTTACAGTAGTTGCAAAGGTGTGACGTGCTAAATGAAATGTTAGATTTTTATTTATTTCACATAAATCTGCAATTTCTTTGAGATAAGCATTCATTTTTTGGTTGCTTAAAACAGGAAGCAAAAGTTCAGTGTCCAAAGATTCCTGATGTACTTCGTATTTATCAATAATTGCCTGTGGGATTGAAAGAATAGGAATATTACTTCTTGTATCTGTTTTTGTTCTTTTGGTTTTAATCCAATTTTGGCCATCAATACCAATAACAATATCATTTTTGGTAAGCTTTTTTACATCTGCATAGGCCAACCCAGTAAAGCAACTAAAAATAAAGATGTCCTTAACTTGGTTCAATCGGTCAGTTGAAAAATCTTTTTCAACAATCCTTTGAATTTCGTCACTAGTTAAAAATTCCCTGTCCACAATTTTAAGTTTGGCTTTCCAATGGATAAATGGGTCTTTGCTAATCCAGTCATTGGCATAGGCAATGCGAATGATTTTTTTAAAATTCGTTATGTATTTAATTGCTGAATTGTGAGCACAGTTTCTTGTAGTTTTTAGATAATATTCAAATCCAGTAATAAACTTAAGATCTACTTCTCTAACAGGAATATCTTTAACTTGATACTCTTTTAGTATATAATCAGTAACATGCTTCATTGCCGTTTTATAGCGTTCCACTGTTCCTGCTGAAAAATCTTTGCCAATTAATTCATTAACTTGATCATTGTGTTCTTGAAAAATTGCCAAAAGCATCTTTTGATTGCTATTTTTTCCTAAGTAGACGTTTTTGATTTTTTCTGCAGTAATCAAAATGTTATTTTCAGATAGCTGTTCTTGAATTTTATTAATCTTGAGTTCTATTGAGAGTAAATATTTGTTCAATTCCCTAACATCTGGAGTAGTGCCTCTTATTTTACCTGCATCAGAATTCCATCGCGTTAATTGCACTTTACGCCTTATACTAAACTCACTTCTCTTACCATTTACAGTGATTCGTGCATATATGGGCGCATAACCGTTTTTGTCAATGTCATTTCCTCGTGGGTAGAATAGGATGGAGAATGTAGTTTGCATAGGTGCGTATTTTTTATGTACGCTAAATATACAAAAAAATTATTAATTATGATACTTTTAAAATGGATGTAAGTATCTGTATTACAGTGATTAAAGTAGTCATTCGGTGCGTAAAATAATTTTTAAAAAATACGCACCGAATCCCGCACTTTTTATTTGACATTTTATGGTTTTATTTGATATTGAATAAAATTAAAAACCCTGTAAACATTTAATTTACAGGGTTTTAGTGGAATTTGATACATTCCCAGCGGAGAAAGAGGGATTCGAACCCCCGGAGGTGTGACCCTCAACAGTTTTCAAGACTGCCGCATTCGACCGCTCTGCCATTTCTCCAAAAAAGCATGTCTCATCAGCTATTCGCTGAATGCGGGTGCAAATATAGAACCCTTTTTTATTTCTTTCAAATAAAAGCCTAACTTTTTAAAAGTTTTTTATTTAGGTGAAATAATACCCTATTTAAAATGAATTATATGAAATAAATCGACTATTGTAATAAAAAACCAAGTTTCAAATCTTATTTTTGCCTTTGTGTAACATGTATATATGGATACTATAAAACAGTTAGAATGGCGATATGCCACCAAGAAGTTTGATACAACTAAAAAACTATCAGCATCTAAATTAAACATCTTAAAGCAGGCATTCAATTTAACGGCGACGTCGTTTGGGTTGCAAACCATTAGTCTATTGGTCGTTACCAATACCGATATAAGAAAATCGCTTGTTGAGCATACTTACAAGCAATCCCAGGTTTTGGACGCTTCCCATTTATTGGTTATTTGTATTAAGGAAACCATTGACAGCAAAGATGTTAATGATTATTTTAATAACATAAGGAACATACGCGATACTTCTGAAACCATTTTAAGTCCTTATAGACAGAACCTGATTGAAACTATGGAACGCATGACTAAAAGCGAGCAACAGCAATGGTCCATGAACCAAGCCTTTATTGCCTTAGGAAATTTAATGACCGTTTGTGCCATAGAAGGGATAGATTCTTGTCCCATGGAAGGTTTCGTGACTAATAAATATGATGAGATTCTTAATTTAAAAGAACGAGGCTTAAAATCTGCTTTATTGCTTCCTGTCGGTTACAGGGCCGAAAACGATATGTTTTCTGGCTTTCTGAAAGTAAGAAAAAATATGCAAGACACCGTATTTGAATTATAAATTTATAAATTAACAATATGCCCGGATTTGAATTATTTGGTGACGCCGAAAGAAAAGAAGTCAATGATGTTTTGGATAATGGTGTTTTAATGCGTTATGGCTTTGATGGCATGCGTAATGGCCATTGGAAATCTAAAGAACTGGAAGCACAATTACAACAAACATTTAAAACAAACTATGCGCAATTAGTATCTAGTGGCACGGCAGCGGTTACCATAGCTTTGGCATCGGCGGGTGTTGGGGCAGGAGATGAGGTAATTATGCCCACATTTACATTTGTCGCTAGCTTTGAAGCTATTATGGCGTTGGGAGCTATTCCCATTTTAGTGGATATTGACGCCACACTAACCTTAGACCCCATTGCGGTAGAAAAAGCCATAACACCAAAAACCAAAGCAGTTATGGTGGTACAAATGTGCGGGAGTATGGGTAATATGGATGCTTTACAGCGCATTTGTAATGCCCATAATGTATTTTTAATTGAAGATGCTTGTCAAGCTATTGGCGGCACTTACAACAATAAACCTTTAGGAAGTATTGGTGATTTAGGTTGTTTTTCTTTTGACTTTGTTAAAACCATTACCTGTGGTGAAGGGGGCGCTGTTATTACCAATAATGAGATGTATTATTTGAATGCCGATCATTATAGCGATCATGGTCATGACCATATAGGAAATGATAGAGGTGCAGAAACACATCCTTTTTTAGGATATAATTACAGGATTTCAGAGCTTCATGCAGCCGTTGGCTTGGCTCAAATTAAAAGACTCCCCGAATTTTTAAGTATTCAAAAGAAAAATTATACCATCTTACGGGATTCATTAGCAACGATTTCAGACATCACTTTTAGAACGGTTCCTGAAGGCGGCGAAGAGAGTTATGCCTTTTTGAATTTCTTTTTACCAACTTTGGAAATAGCCCAAAACGTATCTAAAAGCTTTAAGGAAAACGGTATTGATGGTTGTTTTCATTACTATGACAACAACTGGCATTACATTAGAAAATGGGATCATTTAAAAGATTTAAAATCACTTTTTCCTATGTCTGCTGAAATTAAAGTAGGTTTAGAATATCTTAAAACCAAAGAATTCACACAATCCGACCATTATATTGGAAGAAACATCTCTTGCTTAATAAAATTGTCGTGGACGGAAACTGAGGTAAAATCCCGTGCTTCTAAAATGGTTGATATTGTAAAAGGTATTTTATAAATTAATATTTCACATAGTCAACAATTTCTAAACCATAACCAATCATGCCCACACGTTTGGTTTGTTCAGTATTAGAAATTAATCGTAGTTTATGGATGTCAATATCGTGTAATATTTGTGCGCCAATACCAAAATCCCTATTGTCCATATTGATTTTTGGTGCTTTTGTCACAACATTACTTTTTTGATTTTCCTTTAAAAAAGTTAATCTAGTTAATATGTCACTGGATTGGACTTGTTGATTGATAAAAATGATGGCACCTTTGCCAGCCTCATTAATCACATTGAACATATTATTTAACTGCTCATCCACATTATTGGTTAAGGTTCCTAAAATATCATTATTAACCAACGTGGAATTGATTCTAGTAAGCACACCTTCATCATCTCTCCATTGCCCTTTGGTTAATGCTATATGTATTTGGTTATTAGTTGTTTGATTGTAGGCTCTTAATCTAAAGCTTCCAAATCTAGTTTCGATTTGAAAGTCTTCTTTTTTCTCAATTAACGAATCGTGTTGCATTCTGTAAGCAACCAAATCTTCAATAGAAACGATTTTAAGATTCAATTTTTTTGCAACATCAACTAGCTGTGGTAACCGTGCCATGCTACCATCTTCATTCATGATTTCTACAATAACACCAGCTGGTTTTAAACCTGCTAGTCTAGCAAAATCGATAGCAGCTTCTGTATGGCCTGTACGCCTTAGTACGCCACCTTCTTTAGCTACTAAGGGGAAAATATGCCCAGGTCTTGATAAATCGTGTGGTTTGGTGTTTCCATCAATTAGTGACTTTACCGTTTTGGCTCTATCACTTGCAGAAATACCAGTAGTTACACCATGACCTCTTAAATCGACAGAGACTGTAAAGGCCGTTTCCATGTGGTCTGTATTAATAGTTACCATCATATCAAGCTGCAATTCCTTGCAACGCTTTTCGGTAAGTGGCGCACATATAAGGCCCCTGCCTTGGGTAGCCATGAAGTTGATCATTTCTGGCGTCACCTTGTCTGCAGCAGCTACAAAATCACCTTCATTTTCACGATTGGCGTCATCTACAACAATAATCACTTTTCCATTTCTAATGTCTTCAATGGCATCATGAATGGTGTTTAATTTAAATTGTTTCACGCTATGTTTTGTTTCGGTCTCAGTCATCATGTTACAAAGGTATTGCTTATTTTAAAAAATCTAAACAATTTTGTTTTAAGTCTTCCCTGATTTTAGATTTTAAAAATGGATGGGTCATCATATATAATGGTAGACCTATAATTAATAAAATTATATGTGGAATTTTTATTTTTTTGTTGATATGCTTATAAAATTGCCATAAGTTTAATACGGATTTCAGATAATACACAACAAACAATACCAGTGAAATCAAACTAAATTGTATAGAAAAAGAGGCTAGGGATGGTAATTTGTTATTTCTAAAAACAAAAAACAACACCAATAAAATAACGCCAATGCTATAAAGAACAATTGAGAATTTTGAGTGGTCATTAAAATCTTTAAACAAGGTTTGAGACTTAGGGAAATCCGCGTTGAATTTAATTTTGTCGCTTAGATCTTTAGTTTTATGACCTCTTTGGTTCAATAAATTAATAGCTTCAAAGCGAATACCTTCTTGATGCCCTAATGTGTTGTAATTGTTAATGACATCTATGAGTTTATCATCTTTTAATGAGTATAAAAACTTGTAGTCAACACTGTCATCGTCCTTAATATTAAACATTTTCTTTATAGGATCAATAATATGATCCATTTCGAACAATCCTCTATCTTCGGTGGCTCTTTTGGTGAAATAGATGCCTAGTGGTAGCATGATTAATGTGGAGACCCAAGGCGCAATGATTGGATTTAAACCACCGCTTTTAGCACTATTCGTTGCAAAAATGCCAATAAAATGATAGGTTAAAAAAATCAGAATAGCGACAATCATAGGTAGACCCATACCACCTTTTCGAATTAAAGCGCCAAGAGGCGCTCCCACGAAAAACAAAATAATACAAGCAAAACCCAATGCTAATTTTTCATGCAATGAAATGATATGCCTGTTGTAAATAATGGTATCTGTTTTTATATTGGTTTTTTTTACTTCAATAAATTGTTGATCGCTATTTAGGGTACTAACGGATGTTCTTACAAACTGAACTTTTTTATTTGTTGTGAATAAATCTAGAATATTTCCAGTGAATATGGAATCAGATTTAACTGTTATGCTGTCTTTTAATTGGTTTCTTTTTGTAATAGCAGCAGCGTTTTTATCAATGTTACTGCGTAGGTAAAGTGATTTGGAAAAAAGTTGCTGCTCATCTTCATGTTTATTAGTAAGTGAATCCAACGTATAATCTAGGCCACTAATATTTAACATGTTATATTTATCGGTTAAAGATTTATCGTCTAAGTCTACATTATGCATTTGCGATAAATCGATGTTTATGGTATATATTTTAAACGTGCTTTTGGCAAACGGTTTTTTTTGTCTTTCAGTAACATCTTTGGGTAGTAAGTCATTATAATAATTACCATCTTTAAGAACCAGTTTCAGTACACTTGATTTTTCATCACTTATAAGTTCGCCTGTTTTAGATTTTATGGTTTCGGCAATTCTTCTACCAGCGGCGTCTTTTATATGGATGGTCACATTTTTTAAGTATCTGTCATTATCACCACTTTTATCTTCAACTTTAATATTATAGCTGCCAACTTCATTAAACTGGCCTTTAGCAATGGCCATAGCTGGTTTTAACTTTGCAATATTTGTGCGAAGATTGAAAGAGTTGTACTCTGCCCAAGGAATGACATTGTTAGCAAATAGAAATGTTGTAAACCCGAGAATGACTATAAAAACACTCAGCCTAGACATGGCTCGTTGGAGCGAAATGCCTGTAGATTTCATTGCGGCAAACTCATAGTTTTCGGCAAAACTTCCAAAAACCATAATTGATGCCAATAATATTGTAAGGGGCAATACAAGGGGGATAAGTTTTGGTAAAAAATAAAAAAGGAATTTAAATATGACCCAAATATCCAAATCCTTTCCAGCTAATTCCCTTATATACAGCCAAATGGTTTGTAGTGCAAAAATTAGTATGAGAATGGAAAACACACTAATAAAAGTTTTGAGGTACGTTGTTAGTATGTAGCGGTCTAATATTTTCACACGTAATTAACCTAATCTAGTTTATTGATGTAGTAGTCTTTGTACTTATTGGCATCAAAGTTAAATAAGGTTTTTGATAATGGCTCATTTGTTTTAAAAGAATTAACGGTCAGCGTTGTTTTAGTACCATTTTTCCCTATTTGTATGAGTGTATAAATATGTTTTGTTTGTGCATCAACCCCTAAAAGAATATAATTAATCTCGGAATTTGAATCAATAGGCGTCAGTTTTACATATTGAATTTTTCTGCCTTGCACATTTTGTTCTATATCTAATGCATAGGTATAGCCATCTTCATAAAATGACAGCATTTTACTGGGCGTAATATTGTCTTCAGAATCTTCATTTTGCGAAGAAATAGTGACTTCTTCATCTTCAGGGCTGATGCTATACAGTTTTTTACCATCAAAAAGACGTGTCACACCAAGTATGTTCAATTTATATTTATCTCCTTGTAAAACCACATCGCCACGTGTTTCTTGCTTTATTTTTTCAGCCGTATTTTCTAAAACATATTTAAAATCGATGGAAATGTTTTGGTAGCTTTTTACTTTTTGGGATACGTCGTTTAAAAGCGCCTTGCCTTTATTTTGGGAAAAACTATTAAGGGCTAGTGTTAAAAATAATAAGGTTATGGTGTTTCTAATGTTCATTTTTTTATTTATAAAATTTCATTTTCTAAAAACTTGTCTAAAGATGTTAAATCTGTTATTAAAACCTGTCTGGCTTTACTGCCTTCAAACGGCCCTACAATACCGGCAGCTTCTAATTGATCGATTAATCGTCCGGCACGGTTATAGCCTAATTTTAATTTACGCTGAAGCAAAGAAGCAGAGCCTTGTTGCGCTTGCACGATAACTATAGCTGCATCTCTAAAAAGTTTATCTCTTTCTGAGATGTCTATATCAATACTCATGCCACTTTCCTCCCCAACATATTCGGGTAGGGCATAGGCTTCTGGATATGCTTTTTGAGACCCTATAAAGTCTGTTAGTCTCTCAACTTCGGGTGTGTCAATAAATGCACATTGCACTCTAGTGACATCATTTCCTTGGGTAAATAACATATCACCGCGACCAATAAGTTGGTCGGCACCAGAACTATCTAAAATAGTTCTTGAATCTATTTTAGAGGTTACCCTGAACGCTATTCTGGCAGGGAAATTCGCTTTAATAATACCTGTTATCACGTTTACGGATGGTCTTTGAGTGGCAATGATTAAATGAATCCCAATGGCACGCGCTAATTGTGCCAGTCTGGCAATGGGCGTTTCTACTTCCTTTCCAGCCGTCATAATTAAATCGGCAAACTCATCCACCACCAAAACAATATATGGTAAAAATTGGTGGCCTTCATTCGGATTTAACTTCCGTGCTTTAAATTTCACATTGTATTCCGCTATGTTTCTGCAAAGGGCATTTTTAAGCAATTCATAACGGTTATCCATTTCAATACATAAGGAATTTAAGGTGTTGATAACCTTTGTATTGTCCGTTATAATAGCATCTTCGCTATCTGGTAATTTTGCTAAATAATGACGTTCTATTTTATTAAAAAGTGTTAGTTCTACCTTTTTCGGGTCCACCAACACAAATTTAACTTCAGCAGGATGTTTTTTATAAAGTAACGATGTTAGAACGGCATTTAATCCGACCGATTTACCTTGTCCTGTAGCACCCGCCATAAGTAAATGCGGCATTTTTGCTAAATCTACCACCAAGGTTTCGTTGCTAATGGTTTTTCCTAAAGCAATAGGAAGTTGCATATCGGAACTTTGAAACCTTTTAGACGCTATGACCGAGCGCATGGAAACAACCGTGGCATTCTTATTAGGCACTTCTATGCCAATAGTGCCTTTGCCAGGAATAGGGGCAATAATACGTATGCCAAGTGCAGAAAGCGACAGGGCAATATCGTCTTCTAAATTTTTAATTTTTGAAATCCGAATCCCAGCATCTGGAACAATTTCATAGAGTGTCACCGTCGGACCAATGGTGGCCTTAATACTGGCAATTCCAATACTGTAATTTTTTAGGGTATCTACAATTTTATTTTTATTGTCCTCTAATTCTTCTTGGTTAATGGTAATACTTTCTGAATCGTATTTTGTTAACAGGTCTAGAGGTGGAAACTGATAATTTCCAAGTTCTAGTGTTGGGTCAAACTGACCGAAGTCTTCTACTAATTTATTGGCGAGATTATCTGTTTCAGAAAGTTCTTCTTTGACTTTAACCACTTTCATTTCCAATGCTTCTAATTCAATGTCGTCTTCATCAGCAACAACATGTACCTTTAATTTAGATGCGGTGTCTTTTGTAACAACTTTTTCTTTGGTAATGTCTTCTGCTTCCAAAGCTAAATCAAAAGCAGATTTAATATCTTCAGCTTCAACAGATAAATTATTGTCAAATGCAATGGAAAACTCATCTTCCTCATCATTCGAAAATTCTTCTTTAATATCTTTTTTCGCAAACGAAAACAGTTTGGCAATACTTTCAAACGTTAATTTAAAGCGAATGGCTAAATAAGCTATTAAACAAAATAATAGAACTAATATGGTGCCTATGATGCCAATATAATCCTGTAAATATGAATTTAACTCAAATCCTATAGCACCACCAAGATTATCATTTAGACTGACAAAAAAACCAAAAAAAACAGATAGCCAAATAATGACTATAAGTCCCCAAAACCAATGTTTTCTGAGTTTGGCTTTGTCGATATCCATCAAAACATAAAGACCGGAAAGGAAAATAAGGACAGAGAATATGAATGAAGAAATTCCAAATCCACGATGTATAAAAAAATCACTTAACCAAGCACCACTTTTGCTTAACCAATTTTTGGATACGGTGTCTCTTGATGCAAAATTTGACAAACTACTTTGGTCTGCTTCACCTGTAAAAAAGAAGGAGACAAAAGCTATAAATAGCAAAATACCAAAAATGGCTAAAAAGCTTCCTAATACCAGTTTTTGCTGGCTAGACAACTTAAAGCTTGGCATTTTATAGGGTTTTTTAGGTGTTTTTTTAGTTTCGGTTTTTTTCTTCGCCATCAATGCGCTGTTAGTTTAAACAAAAATACAAATTACTAACGTTTATCCTAAAGGTAATAGTATTTTAAAAATTTTAGGAATGTATATTATAAGACCAGCAACAATGGCGAATACAGCTGCTAAAAATACAGCACCAGCCGCTATGTCTTTTATGATTCCTATTTTTTTATGATGTTCTGGGTGAATAAAATTCGCCATTTCTTCAATAGCTGTATTAATGCCCTCAATACTAATAACCAACCCAATAGCCAAACATTGTATAAGCCATTCCGTTGTTGATATTTGATAATAAAATCCAGCAGCAGTTACGGTGATTCCTATTGCGAACTGCACTTTAATGCTCGGCTCGGTTTTCAAAAGAAACAAAGCCCCTTTAAAAGCGTAACCAATACTTTTTATTCTATTAGCTAAGAAAGTTTCTTTTTTATTCATTAATCAAAGCTTTTAGGGCTGCCTCATAATTTGGTTCTTGACCAATTTCTGGAACTTGCTCGGTATATGTAATTTCATTTCCACCTAATGTTATAATTGTCATAAAGATGTTTATTTTTTTTAAGGCTTAAAAATAGACATTACTAGGTAATAAATGGAGATGATTTAAAATAATATTCAAACACTAAAAATAGAAAGTAAGCCTTGTTATTACAGGAGTTAATCTAATAATTGACTTTTTTGTTGTATTAACATTGTGTTAATACAACAAATTTTTTTAAAACCGATGTTTATTAATGTTTGTTAGTGTTGGTGTAATCTATTTTTTTAATCAAAAAACATAAAACTTAAAATCGGAATTAGTCAAAAAAAAAGCCATTTCAATTTTTCTGAAATGGCTTTTTTGATAATTGATTTTGAGTTTTTTTACTTGTCAATAGACCCTAAAACACGTTGCATAAACATATTTAAAGCTTCTTTTTTAGGCGTGCCCTCTTTTATCATTTTGTTCACTTCTAGGGCACCATACATGTTTGAGATAAGTTCACCTATAACATCTAATTCTTCATCTTTTAATGAAGGTACTTCAGTTAATGCCTCAAGGGTTTCAATGGTTTCAACCACAAAGTCCTCATCGTTATCCTCAATAAATTGAGTAAGATGTTTAATTACTGGTAACTTCATTGACTAAATCGTTTAAAACTTCAAATTTATTCGTCTGAACTTGATTAACAAAAGCACCATTTTTAAAAGTAGCAAATGTTGGTAAATTGTCCACTGTTGCTAATTTTCTTGAATTTGGAAATTTTTCAGCATCGGCTATTACAAACTTAGCATGCTCATTTTCTGAAGCTAATTTTTTAAATTTAGGCTTCATAATTCGGCAGTTCCCACACCAAGTTGCAGCATATTGAACAACAACTGTATCGTTACTATTTATAATCTCTTGTAAGTTATCTTCTGATAATTCTTCCATTTTCAATATTTTTTGTTTATTAGTGAGAGGCTAAATAACTAGCTACACCATTTCTGTTAGCACTCATCGCATCTTTACCTTCTTCCCAGTTCGCAGGACAAACTTCACCATGTTTTTGATTGTGGGCTAAGGCATCAATAAGACGTAAATACTCATTTACATTTCTACCTAAAGGCATGTTGTTAACGCTTTCATGTTGTACTAAGCCATTTTCGTCAATTAAATAGGTCGCTCTATAAGTAACATTATCACCTTCTAATAAAACTGTACCGGTTTCTTCATCATAGGTTTCTTTGGTGATATCTAAAATGCCTAAGATACTTGAAAGATTTCTATTAGTGTCTGCAAGTATAGGATAGGTAACACCTTCAATGCCACCATTATCTTTTGATGTGTTTAACCAAGCGAAATGAACTTCTGGAGTATCACAAGAAGCACCAATAAGAATTGTGTTTCTTTTTTCAAACTCACCAATAGCCGCTTGAAAAGCGTGTAATTCGGTCGGACAAACAAAAGTAAAATCTTTTGGATACCAGAATAAAAGTACTTTTTTGTTATTGTTAACAGCTTCTTCTAGAACGTTTACTTTAAAAGTATCGCCCATATCATTCATGGCGTCAACGTTTAAATTTGGGAATTTTTTTCCAACTAATGTCATATGTATTTGTTTTTTTAATTATTATTTGATTTGGTGCAAAATTAGGGTAACAATACAGTCTTTTTAATAAATATTAATTATTAAATTTTATAAGATGATAGATTTTTAATATGGAAACAATAAACACCCGCTTGCTTTGGTAATTAGATAAAATATGGCGCAAGAAAATATAAACTTGTTAAATCAGTAGGTTTTTTGATGAGAAATTATTTAGATGTCAGCATTTTTATTTTTATTCTAAATGCAGCAAATAATAATGTCATAAACGGACTCAACCAATTGAAAATGGCATAACCAGCATAGTGTAAGGTATCAACCCCTAAAACACTGCTTTGATAAGCGCCACAGGTATTCCAAGGCACTAAAACAGATGTTACAGTACCACTATCTTCTAATGTTCTTGATAGATTTTCTGGTGCAAGGCCTTTATCTTTAAATGCTTTAGCGTACATTTTACCCGGCACAACAATAGATAGGTATTGATCGCTTGCGGTTATATTAATAGTCAAACAACTAGCTACCGTACTTGCAAATAAACCAAAAGTGGTATGGAATAATTTTAAAAGTGCTGTGCTTATGGTAGTCAATGCACCAATGGCATCCATAATTCCACCAAATACCATAGCGCATAATATTAACCAAATAGTCCCCAACATTTTACTCATACCACCAGAGGTGAATAATCCTTTTAAAGCTTCGTTGTCTGTTGGTATGGATGTTTCAACCGTAATGGCATTCATCATGCCTTTGTAGCCAGTGGAAAAGTCTAAAGTTGTACCACCACCAATAGCTGTTATGATGTTTGGCTGAAAAATAAGAGCTGCTATGCCACCCAATAAGGTACCAATTAAAAGAGCAATCAATGGCGATGTTTTTTTAACAATTAAAAAAATAACCAGTATAGGCACTACAAATAACCAAGGACTCACATTAATGGATTTTTCAAGGGCTTCTAACAGCGTATTTGTATCTGCTACTCCTTTGGTTTTTAGGTTTAGACCAATGATGACAAAAACAATCAAGGTAATGACAATGGTTGGCGTTGTTGTATAAAGCATGTATCGAATATGTGTAAACAAATCGGTTCCAGCCATTGCCGGCGCTAAATTTGTAGTATCACTCATAGGAGAAATTTTATCTCCAAAATAAGAGCCGGACAAGACAGCACCTGCCGTCATGCCCAATGGTACTCCCAAAGCATCGGCAATGCCAATAAGCGCAATACCGACCGTAGCAGACGTGGTCCAGCTACTTCCTGTGGCTACTGAAATAATAGCACAAATAATGACGCAAGCAGCCAAAAATATCGTTGGGTTTAAAACTTGCAAACCATAATAAATCATGGTTGGAATAATGCCACTTATAAGCCAAGTGCCTGCAAGAGCTCCAACCATGAGTAAGATAAGAAGAGCACCAGTAGTCGATTTAATATTTTCGGCAACTTCTTCCATCATTTGTGCAAAAGTCACCTTATTAAAAAAGCCTACAATAGCTGCTACAGCACCACCGAGTAATAATATAAACTGATTTGAGCCACTCAATGCATCATTTCCAAAAACAAAGACATTGTAAGCCAGCATGCCAACAAGCACAAATACAGGAATTAGGGCTTCCCAAATATTTAATTGTTTGTTTTCAACTATATGTTCGTCTTGTGGTAGTGTTGGCTTTATGTTTTGGCTATCCATGTAATTGTAGATTTATCCTTGTAATAATACGATTTTCATGAATGCCTTGCAAATGGAAATAATTTATAGACCTTCACTTTGGGAATGACTGTGTATTAGTTTCACTGCATGACATTAAACCTCACAAGCATCCCAAATCGCATCCTTAGGCAAGGGCGCTGTTATGTCTATAATGTCATTATTAACGGGGTGAATAAAACTAATCTGTCTAGCATGCAGATGAATACTGGCATCAGGATTACTTCTATCGAAACCATATTTTAAATCGCCTTTAATAGGACAACCAATACTCGCTAATTGAGTGCGTATTTGGTGATGCCTACCGGTTTCCAAATTCACTTCCAATAAAAAATAATTGTCTAATTTTTTTAGAACCTTATAATGAAGTATTGCTTTTTTACTATTCGACACTTCTTTAATATGTGCTACGGATTTATTGTTCTTCGGATTTTTTTTCAACCAATGAATTAAGGTGTCATCTAGCTTGTTAGGTTCATTTTTAACAATAGCCCAATATGTTTTTTTAGCTTCTTTATCTACAAAAAGTTTGTTTAATCTGGGGAGTGCTTTACTGGTTTTTGCAAATATAACAAGACCCGTAGTTGGTCTGTCAAGTCGATGCACCACCCCTAAATATACATTACCAGGCTTATTATATTTTTCGGCTATATATTCTTTTACAACCTCGCTTAAAGGTTTATCACCCGTTTTATCGCCTTGCACAATATCCCCAGCACGTTTATTGACAACGATAATGTGATTGTCTTCATAGAGAACTAATAGATTATTTTTATTGGAAAGTATTTTTTTAATCACAAATTCAAAAATTATTTTTGCTAACAGCTAACAGCTAACAGCTAACAGCTAACAGCTAACAGCTAACAGCTAACAGCTAACAGCTAACAGCTAACAGCTAACAACTAACTAATATTGCTCATGCTCATTAGGAAAATCAACCGCTTTTACATCGCTAACATATTGGGAAATGGCATGGGTCATATCCTCATATAAATTCATGTATCTGCGTAAAAACCGAGGGTGGAATTCGTGTGTCATTCCCAGCATATCATGTAAAACCAAAACTTGCCCATCAACATCGCTACCCGCACCAATTCCTATAATAGGTATGCTAACACTCTCTGCAACTTCTTTGGCAAGTTTGGCAGGTATTTTTTCCAGTACAATTCCAAAACAACCAATGCGTTCCAACATTTTTGCGTCTTCAATAAGATCCAAAGCCTCTTGTTCTTCTCTGGCTCTAACGGTATAAGTCCCAAATTTATATATAGATTGTGGCGTTAAGCCTAAATGTCCCATAACAGGAATACCAGCATTTAAAATACGCTTTATGGATTCTTTTATTTCTTTGCCACCTTCCATTTTTATAGCGTGTCCGCCGCTTTCTTTCATGATCCTGATAGCAGAACGCAACGCTTCCTTAGGGTCACTCTGGTAACTACCAAAAGGCAAATCGACCACCACCAACGCTCTGTCTATGGCACGGATTACAGAAGAGGCATGATAAATCATTTGGTCTAAAGTAATTGGTAAGGTGGTTTCGTGCCCCGCCATCACATTACTCGCCGAATCTCCAACAAGAATCACATCTACGCCAGCACCATCCACAATTTTCGCCATGGTATAATCGTAAGCCGTTAACATCGATATTTTTTCGCCATTGGCTTTCATATCAACTAAGGTTTTAACCGTAATGCGTTTATATTCTTTTTTTGCTGTAGACATAGTTTTTAATTATAAGGCTGTAAAAGTACTAAATATTATGAAGCTAGAATATCTTTAACGTTATCTAAAGGAAGGATTTTGAGTTTATATTTGGTTTTAAAATATAAAAGCATGGTCAGATTTATTGCTTGTTTATGGATTATTATAACTTGAATTAGAAAGTTGTAACTCCAAATAAATTTCATTAGCAATCCGTCATATTAACACCAATAGCCAAACCGCCTTCACTGGTTTCTTTATATTTAGAGTTCATATCTTTTGCGGTTTCCCACATGGTATTCACTACTTTATCTAAGGGAACTTTTATATCTTTCGGATTCGTTTCCAATGCTAATTCGGCTGCATTAATTGCTTTTATAGCGCCCATAGCATTACGCTCTATACAGGGTATTTGCACCAAACCCCCAATAGGATCACAGGTTAAGCCCAAATGGTGTTCCATGGCAATTTCGGCGCCAATTAAAACTTGTTCGGGCGTGCCACCCATCAATTCGCATAAAGCAGCGGCAGCCATGGCAGATGACACGCCAATTTCGGCTTGGCAACCACCCATAGCGGCAGAAATAGTAGCTCCCTTTTTAAAAATACTACCAATTTCACCGGCAACTAATAAGAATTTTTTAATATGACTAAAATCGGCTTCGTGGTTTTCATTAACCAAATAATACATGAGAACTGCCGGGATAACACCAGCGCTGCCATTGGTGGGCGCCGTAACGACGCGACCAAAGGACGCATTAACTTCATTAACACTTAATGCAAAACAGCTTACCCATTTAAGGATGGCTCTAAAATTAACCTCTGTTTTACGAATAGCTTCCAACCACTCTTGCGGATTAGAATATAAATGGTTACTTAATAATTTTTCATGAATATCGTGTGCGCGTCGCTTTACATTTAAACCACCAGGGAGATTGCCGTTTGTATGGCACCCAATATACATGCATTCTAACATGGTGTTCCAAATACGGCTTAATTCGAAATCTATTTGTTTTTCAGTTCTTATATATTTTTCGTTTTCTAGTACCACATCAGAAATTGATACATCAAGTTTTTTGCAATAGTCTAGGAGTTCTGTGCCTAAGGTTATTGGGTAAGGAAACGTGTTAAAAATAGACTCTTTTATTTTAGCATTTTTACGTTTTTTCTTTACAACAAAACCACCACCAATGGAATAAAATGTGGATTTTTTGTTTTTTCCATTTATGGTTGCTCTAAAAGTTAACGCATTGGCATGGAAAGGTAAAAAGGTTTTATTGAATATGATTTGAGTTTTAGGATCAAAAGCTATTGGTTTCTCGTTGTTTAAATTGAGCGTTTTTGTGTGATTAATATTATCAATAATACTTTGGATGCTTTCAGTAGGAATATATTCCGGGTCAGCACCACTTAATCCCAACATAATGGCATAATCGGTTGCATGGCCTTTTCCCGTTAAAGATAATGAACCGTATAAATCAACAGTAATGTTTTCAATGGTGTCAAAACGATTTTTTTCTTTTAATTCTTTAATCCACCGTTCGGCAGCACGCCACGGACCAAGTGTGTGGGAACTTGAGGGACCAATACCAATTTTAAGCATGTCGAAGACTGAGATACATTCCATTTTATAGAAATAAGACAAACAAATATAGTTTAAATAAAAAAAGCTGCCTATTGATTTTAGATAGCCTTTAAAATCTTAGCAATTTAGGTTAGGTTATCTTATGGAAACTGCAGAGTAAAATTAACGAATCGACTAACAATGGGGCACCGGGTTAATAATATGACATCATGTCAGTGCTCTTTTAGTTGGCATAATCATTGACTTTAACACCATGAATTAAAAAGAACATTCAACACAATTAAAAAACATACATATTATGAGTAAAATTATTGGAATCGATTTAGGAACAACCAACTCTTGCGTTTCTGTAATGGAAGGTAACGAACCTGTTGTCATCCCAAACGCAGAAGGTAAGCGTACTACACCATCGGTGATTGCTTTTGTAGAAGGAGGCGAAATTAAAGTAGGAGATCCTGCAAAACGTCAAGCAGTTACAAACCCAACAAAAACGGTTTATTCCATTAAACGTTTTATGGGAAATAAATATTCTGAATCTAAAAAAGAAGCAGAACGCGTACCATATAAAGTTGTAAAAGGCGATAACGACACACCAAGAGTTGATATTGATGGGCGTTTATATACCCCACAAGAATTATCAGCTATGATTCTTCAAAAAATGAAGAAAACAGCTGAAGATTATTTAGGAACTACAGTAACCGATGCGGTTATCACAGTACCAGCTTATTTTAACGACTCACAACGTCAAGCAACTAAAGAAGCTGGCGAAATAGCAGGGTTAAACGTAAGACGTATTATTAACGAACCTACAGCTGCTGCATTGGCTTATGGATTAGATAAAAAAGGAAAAGACCAGAAAATTGTTGTGTTTGACTTTGGTGGAGGAACACATGACGTGTCAATATTAGAGTTAGGCGATGGCGTATTTGAAGTATTATCAACAGATGGTGATACTCATTTAGGTGGTGATGATGTTGATGAAAAAATCATTGGTTGGTTAGCTGATGAGTTTAAGTCTGATGAAGGCATCGACTTACGTAAAGACCCTATGTCTTTACAACGTTTAAAAGAAGCTGCAGAAAAAGCGAAGATTGAATTATCTTCTTCTGCACAAACTGAAATCAACTTACCATATATCACGGCTACAGCAAGTGGTCCAAAACACTTAGTGCGTTCATTAACACGTTCTAAATTTGAACAGTTAATCGACGATTTAGTAAAACGTACCATTGCGCCTTGTGAATCTGCTTTAAAAGCAGCCGGTTTATCAAAAAGTGATATTGATGAAATCATCCTGGTAGGTGGTTCTACACGTATCCCAGTAGTTCAAGCTGCTGTTGAGAAATTCTTCGGAAAAGTACCAAGTAAAGGTGTTAACCCCGATGAAGTAGTGGCATTAGGTGCTGGTATTCAAGGTGGTGTATTATCTGGCGATGTAAAAGATGTATTGTTGTTAGATGTGACTCCATTATCACTTGGTATTGAAACTATGGGTAATGTGATGACCAAACTTATTGAAGCCAATACGACGATTCCGACTAAGAAATCACAAGTATTCTCTACAGCGGCCGATAATCAGCCATCAGTAGAAATACATGTATTACAAGGAGAAAGAGCTATGGCAGCCGACAATAAAACAATCGGACGTTTTCACTTAGATGGTATTCCACCAGCAAGACGTGGAACACCACAAATTGAAGTTACTTTTGATATTGATGCTAATGGCATCATTCATGTAACTGCAGGCGATAAAGCTACAGGAAAAACTCAAAATATCCGTATTGAAGCGTCTTCTGGCTTAACTGAAGAAGAAATCAAAAAAATGAAAGCAGATGCAGAAGCAAATGCTGAAGCAGATAAAATAGCAAGAGAAACTGCTGAAAAATTAAATGCAGCTGATGCAATGATTTTCCAAACAGAAAGTCAGTTAAAAGAATTTGGTGACAAATTATCTGATGATAAAAAGAAACCAATTGAAGATGCATTAGAAGAACTTAAAAAAGCTTATGAAACTAAAGATTTAGCGGTTATAGACCCAGCTTTAGAAAAAATAAACGAAGCTTGGAAAGTGGCTTCAGAGGAAATGTACAAAGCTCAGGCAGATGCACAACAAGGTGGTGCAGCTCCAGGGCCGGATGCAAGTAGCAACGGACAATCTTCTGAAAATAGTGATGTAGAAGATGTAGACTTTGAAGAAGTAAAATAAGAACTTGTCATCCTGAACTTGTTTCAGGATCTCATGAAAATAAATTAACGCAATCAGAAATGGTTGCGTTTTTTTATTCATCAAGTTCTTTACTTAATATTTTATTAAGTTTATATTGAATAGAGCTACCATCGGCAGGAGGATTTTTTAATTTAATTTTGGTAACGCTAATTTTGTAAGTATAACCAGTTTCGTATTGCTCGTCAAAACCTTCAATGCCATCGTAGAATAGTAACCAGTCATTTTCGTTAATAACATCATTTTCTTGTATTCTATAACAAGTTTGTTCGCCAACATCTATACAACTTACCCTTTCAGAATCTATCCAAAGCATGCTATTCATACTATTTTCATTATCATTTGAACATGAAAAATTTAAAAGGATAAAAGAGGCTATGAATATGTGTTTAATTTTCATCATCGTGTTTTCTAAAAGATGTAAAATACACAAAATGGTTGCGTCTTATAAAAATATACTTCAATAATCTTCCTGTAATAAAAATATTATATATTTGAAGAATTAACAAATCCAAATATTATGAAAAACATCAACTTGCTTATTGTTTCAATAGTACTCGTTTTATGTTCTTGTTCCAATGAAGAGGTAACACCCGACATATCTTCGGATATTGTAGGCACTTGGATTGCTACCTCTGTAGATTATGGCGGACAAACAGTTACTGAAGTTTCAGGACAATCTTTATCAAACACTTTTATTGGTGAAGGCTATGATATTGATTTTACAGTTACCTTTAATGATATTCCAAAGACTTATATTTCAGATGGGAGTTATAGTATTCATTTAACCAATACGGTTTTGGGACAAACTTATACTCAAGATATTGAGAATTTAGAGTTTTTGGAAGATGGCTCTTGGGAGCAAAATGGCAATAAGCTTATAATAGAATCTCAAGGCGAAGAAACTGAAGGGACTATTGAGAAATTAACACAAAATGAATTAGTTCTATCTGTAGAAACCATTGAAGATTTATCAGAACAAGGAACAACTATTATAAGCACCATAGTAGCTAAAGTAACTTTTGTAAGATAAATATAAAGATCAATTTTTTATTTAAAGCAACTTTCTAATTCCTATCAGAAAGTTGCTTTTTTATTCTCATTATTTCCAAAATAAAATAGCTTATTATGCGTGCATACTATTTTTGTATATTTGTTTGAATCACATAAAAATATCATTTTAATTAAATGGATTCCTGCCTACGCAGGAATGACAGAAACATGGCAACGAAACTAACAGAACTTCTTAATATAAAATACCCCATAATACAAGCGCCAATGTTTTTGGTTTCCAATACTGCCATGGTAAAAGAAGCCATGAAAAGTGGTATTGCAGGCTGTATTCCGGCACTTAATTATAGAACTTTAGAGGAATTAAAATCAGCCATCAATGAGCTGAAATTAGCCAAAGTAGACGGTGGTTCCTTTGGGTTTAATTTGATTGTAAACAAGTCTAATTTAAAATTTAAGGAACAATTACGTGTTATTTGTGAAACCGGTTGCGATTTTATTATCACGTCGCTTGGAAGTCCTGAAGAAACTATATTACAAGCACATAAATTTGGTATAAAAGTATTTTGTGATGTGGTGGATTTAAATTTTGCCAAAAAAGTAGAACTCTTAGGTGCCGATGCCATTATAGCTGTTAATAATGAAGCAGGAGGTCATAGAGGCACTATGAGTCCGAAAGGCTTAATAACAGAATTGGTCACGCATTGTAACATCCCCATCATATCTGCTGGTGGTGTAGGTTGTAAAGCTGATGTTGATAGAATGCTAAGCTATGGTGCCGCTGGCGTTTCTGTTGGTAGTCCGTTTATAGCGTCCGTGGAAGCTAATGTCACAAACGAATACAAACAAGCTTGCGTGGATTATGGGGCTAAGGATATTGTGATGACCGAACGTATTTCAGGGACACCATGTACTGTTATCAATACACCTTATGTTCAAAAAGTGGGCACTAAAACCACTTGGTTGGAATCCGTTTTAAACAGAAACAAAAAACTAAAAAAATGGGTAAAAATGTTACGTTTTGCTAAAGGTATGCGGGACACTCAAAAAGCAGCGAATGAGGTCACTTATAAAACCGTTTGGGTTGCAGGGCCTAGTATTGAACAGACCAAGGCTATTTTGCCTGTAAAAGATATTGTGGCTAAATTAGTTCATTAGTGTTTATAACTTTTCTTAAAACTGTTGGCGTTACTTACTGATTTTCAGAATTTAAAAAACTAACTTCGCTTACATGTGCTGAACTTGTTTCAGTATCAGATGATATAGCTGATTAAAACCGAACCATATCTTAAACGTTGGCAAACATTAAAAAATGAACTTTATAAAAAAGATTAAAAATTATTTTGAACACAAATATATTTTAAGAACGTTTAAAAAAGTATCATATGATATAAGACAACCTAGATGTGAATTTTACGAATTAATTGAAAAATATGATAAAAAAGTAAAATTTTATGATAGAATTTTTACATATGCGATTTTAACTGTCGTTTGTGAGTTTGAGATTGGTACAGATTTAGACATTCTAAAAAAAGTTTATGACAAAGACTCTGAATATATGAAGTCTATTGTAGATTGTTATGATGATTCAAAATGCATAGAAATAATTCAACTAAAAACTAAACGCGCTTTTGTGATTTACAGACACAAAAAAATTAAAACTTACAGTAATACCAAACAAGAATTTAATGCTGAATGTTTTTCTGAGTATAATTTTGGCTTAGCTTTAAAAGCTGTTACTTGTCTTATTGAAAATAATGAGATTTTTATTGACAATTACTGCAAATCCTATATGAGTTTAAGTTTTACAAAAGAATCAATAGAATTAGGTTTTAATTATTTAATCGATAGTATTATGTTCGATGAAAATTGTTCTATATATGAGAACAAAAAACAAAAGAACGAACTAGAAGGCTTACATATGCATATGCTGTTAACTTATGTGAAAAATGATTACGAAGAAATACCTAAAGATAAATTTAAACAAATTAAATTTTGTTCTGAAAGAAAAGTAGATTTAGGTCAGAATGAAATTGAAATAACTAGTTTAATTAAATGGCGAAATAAAAAACAATGGTTATACTTTGCTAATGCATATGGAACAGATGATGACCTAGGCAAATTATGTTTAGAAAAAAGTAATCAGAGCAATTAACGATTTGCCAAGAATGACGAAGAAAAATAGAATATTAATTATTTTTTTGTTCATTATTGATTTTTGCAATTACAATAGATATTTGTGTGCGAATATTTTATTGTCAACAAATCAACCTAAAATTTGACTCGATTGAATTTAATAATATAGCTTCACCTATAATATCATTTTTCGGTTTTATAGGAATAATTGTGACTATAATTTTAGGGTTTGACCAATTTAGACACTTACAAAGCTCAAATTATTTCGATTATTATAGGTCTGCTATTAATAATTTTCTAACAGAAGAAAATGACGACAATTTAAGCACTATTCATTTACTTGACTTTACGCTTTATTGTGACGACAAATATGACGAGTTAAAAAAATTTCCTGAATATTTTACAGACTTAAATGATTTCAAAAAAGGAATAAAAGTGTCAAGTAAAGGCAAGAAATATGACGAGATTTTAGGTAATGTTCGCTACTTCAGGACAAAACTTCATATTTTATTGAAAAGGTATTCTCTAATGATAGATGAGATTTCACAACATAAACAGTTAAATAAGACACATAAGGAATTATTGTTAAAAGAGTTTTTCGAAAACCAAATTACAGAATATACTACACAGTTATTACTCGCTGATAGAATTGAACTTAAAGATGTTAAAGAGAATTTTTACATAGCTTTTTCGAATGTTATTAAAGAGGATTTAGCTTTTTACGATTCAGACCTTTATGAATTAAAAAACAAGATTGAGGAAAATGACGATTTGAAAATATATCTGAATGAAAACAAATAACGATTTGCCGTATATAAGCCATTGCTTGGTTAGTGTTTCTTTGGAAAAGCCTCGCGGATTTTCCAGCGGAGTTTTGTACTTTTAATGGTTCGTGCCGAGACACGCAACAGCTCATATACAAAATCGATAAGCGAACCTTAAAAATTCACCGTTATTTCTTAGCCTCCACCAATTCCAATTGCTCTAAACTCACATTGGTAGTAAATATACCATAATTGACTACTGCTTTATTTTTTTCAATTTTATCAATACTTCCAATAGCACGGCCATCTTCCATACGCACGCGGTCGCCGACTTTTAAAAGGGTTTTCGGTTTCGGAGTTTCAATGGCTTTTTTCTTAGCTTCCTTCTTTTTTTCTCTAATGACTTCGACCACTTTTTCAGCTTCCTGTTTAACCGCTTCTTCTTTCGCTTTGATGACTTTTTTCTCTTTAACGGTTACTTTTTTACGCTTGGAATTTTCAATTTGTACAAGTTTAAAGAGTTCTGCCATGAGCTCTCTTTTCTGATTGTTCTCAAAGTATTTTTCGGCAATATCATTTACTTTTTGTCCTAAGTAAATAAGGCGTTGGTTGCTATCATATAATTCTTGGTAGCTTTCCAGTTTCTTTTGGATTTTAAGATTGATTTCTTCAAGCTTATCGGCTTCGTCACTCTTTTTCTTTTCATTAAGTTTTAAAGAAGCCCCTGTTTTTTCGAGTTTGCTGCGTTCCTTTTGAAGCTTGGCAATGGTTTCATCAAATCGTACTTTACTGCGTTCAATTTTCTTTTTGGCTCTGTTTATAAGTCCGAACGGAATCCCATTTTTTTGAGCTACTTCAAATGTAAAGGAACTTCCTGCTTGCCCTATAACAAGTTTAAACATGGGTTCTAACGAGCGTTCATCAAATAGCATATTGGCATTCAACATATACGGTAATTCGTTTGCCAACATTTTTAAATTCGAATAATGTGTGGTAATGATTCCAAATGCTTCCCGATGGTAAAATTCTTCTAAAAATGTTTCTGCCAATGCTCCACCAAGTTCGGGGTCACTACCAGTTCCAAATTCATCAATCAGAAAAAGCGTATTTTTATTGCACTTCTTCAAGAAATAATTCATTTGTTTTAATCGGTAACTATAGGTGCTTAAATGGTTTTCAATGGATTGATTATCACCAATATCACTTAAAATTCTATCGAATAAACACACTTTACTACGTTCATGTACAGGAATTAACAAACCGCTTTGCACCATAACTTGTAGTAAGCCAACGGTTTTTAATGTGATACTTTTTCCACCGGCATTGGGACCCGAAATGACTATAATTCGACCTTCGCTATTTAATTCTATAGTTTGAGGATAAGTTGTTTTGTTTTCGTCTAAATGATTTAAGTAAAGGAGTGGGTGATAGGCATCACGCAAATAAATATGTCTATCGTCCGTTATTTCTGGAAGAATGCCATTCATGGAACGGGCATATTTTGCCTTGGCAGAAATGACATCGATATCAATTAAAAAAGTTTGATAATTTTCTAATAACGGTAAAAACGGACGTAAATAATTAGTGACTTCTTTTAAAATGCGAATGATTTCTTCTTGCGCTTCGTACTCTAAATTATTTAGTTCCCTAGAATGTTGTAACGTAGTTTCTGGTTCAATATAAACAATGCTTCCTGTTTTACTGCCACCCATAATGCCACCTTTTACCTTTCGACGGTACATGGCTTTTACAGCTAATACACGCTTGTTATCTACAACAGATTCCCGAATATCGTCCAAATAATCAAGACCGTGATACATATTAAGTGCTGAAGTAAAGCTTTGGTTTATTTTTCCTTTTACACTGTTAATGGACTGGCGTAATTCAAAAAGTAGGTGAGAGGCGTTGTCTTTGATATCTCCAAATTTATCAACAATAGTATCTATTTTTTCAATGATGGCTTTTGTTACGTCGATATGGGAAGCAAAATCGGTAAGAGTCGGGTAATATTCCTCAAACTTATTTAAAAAGATGATAATCTCATTGACTGTTGAAGAGATAGATTTTATTTTTTTTAAACTATGAACTTCTAAATACGTGTTTTCTATCTTTAAAAGCTTCAATTCTTTGGTGATGGTATCAAAACTATGATTGGGAATGTGGTTATCGTTGTAAAATGATGATAGATATTCATTGGTCAATTTAAGTGCATAAAGCAACTCTTCCTTAGTCCTTAAAGGCGAAATTTGCAAGGCACGTTCATTACCTAAATGCGTGACACAAAGCTCACTAATCTGCTTTAAAACAGTTGGGAATTCTATATCGCGTAATGTCTTTTCGTGAATATGTATCATTAAGTTTTGTGAAAACTATTAAAAGGGCAAAGTTAAAAATTCTTTAGGGAAATCATTTATATATGGCTTATATAAAATCATGCTATTTTTGATATAAAAACTTGTAAAAACTAAAACTTTTAGGTTCTTTGTAACATTAATTTCTATTATGCTACAAACATTAAAAAAATATAAATAATGAATTTTATAAAACGTGTATTATCGACAGTTGTTGGCCTTTTTGTGTTTCTGTTTATTTGTTTCGGATTGCTCATAATAGTTGGATTGGTAGTTGGATCATCTTCAGAAGAAACCGTTACCGTAAAACCTAATTCTGTTTTGGAACTAACTTTAGATTTTCCCATAAAAGATTATGCAGGTAAAGTGGAGTTTAAAGAATATACTTTTTTGAACGAAGACAGAAAAAATGGTCTTTTTAATATTATTGATGCCATAGAATATGCAGCTACTGATAATAAAATCAAGGGAATAACTATAGATAATAGTTTTATCGATGCAGGCATTACCCAAACCAAGGAAATTCGTGATGCATTATTGAAATTTAAAAAATCAGGCAAGTTTATCACAGCCTATTCAGATATATATACCCAAAAAGATTATTATTTATGTTCGGTTGCAGATACTATTTATATGAACCCAGCTGGGGCTTTGGAGTTTAAAGGACTCTATTCCGAACAGTTATACCTAAAAGATATCCAAGATAAAACGGGTTTAAAAATGGAAGTCATCCGTTATGGAAAATACAAAAGTGCTGTAGAGCCTTTTTTGGTTAATGAAATGAGTGATGAAAACAGGGAACAAATAAGTGTTTACTTAAATTCTATCTGGAAACAAGTAAAAAAAGATGTTTCGGAAAGCAGGCATATTTCAGTTGAACATCTAGATAGCATCGCAGATAATTTATTGGCTAGAAATGCCGCTTTGGCGAAAAACACCAATCTAATTGATAAAATCGCCTATTATGATGAATATATTAGCGGCATAAAACAGGCCTTGAATGTTGATCATGCAGATGATATAGAGCGTATCACTATTGAAGATTATGCCATTCACACGGCTAATAAACTAAAATCAAAAAGCAGTAAAAATAGCATCGCCGTTATTTATGCCGAAGGCGATATTATTTATGGTGAAGGTGATGAGGATAATGTCGGACAAGGCACGATGAGTGTCTCCTTAAAAGAAGCAAGAGAAGACGATAAAGTGAAAGCCATTGTACTCCGGATTAATTCTCCTGGAGGAGATGCTTTAGCTAGCGAACTTATATGGAGGGAGATTGAACTGACAAAAAAAACAAAACCTGTTATTGTATCTATGGGCGATTTGGCAGCTTCTGGGGGTTATTATATAGCCTGTAACGCGGATAAAATTATTGCTGAACCTACTACTATTACAGGAAGTATCGGTGTATTTGGTATGTTGCCCAATGGCAAGGAATTAGCTGATAGTTGGGGTATTAATGCAGAACAAGTTGTGACCAATAAAAATGCCGTTACCTATAGCTTTTTTGAACCATTGAGTGAATCGCAACACGATTTTATTAAAGAAGGCGTTATTGATATTTATGAATTGTTTACTAAGCGCGTCGCAGATGGTAGAAATATGAAGCAAGATGATGTTAAAATAATTGCTGAAGGACGTGTATGGACAGGTGCAGATGCCATAAATAATGGTTTGGTTGATGAATTAGGTGGTTTGGATTTAGCTTTAAAAAGAGCTGCCGAAGCTGCCAATATTGAAGATTATAAAATCAAGGAACTCCCTATTTTTGAAAAAGACTTAGATAAAATATTGAGGGATTTTGGTTTGGTTAAAACCAAAGAAAATATCTTAAAAGAAGAATTGGGTGAAGAAAATTACGAGATTCTTAAAAGAATAAAGTCCATGACACAAAAAAAAGGTGTACAGTTGTTATTTCCTTATAGTACAGAAATTAAATAAGAATCGAGACGATTGTAAGATTTATCTTTTTTTCATAAATTTGGAAAAAGCATCATGGGTTTGAAGCTTTTAAATTTTGAAAAAATTTTATGAAAAAAGCCATTTCTTACTTTCTAGTATTCATCGTTTTAACATCATTTGCTGTTTTAAACAGGGGTCTATTTACCGATTTGGTTGATGAAAACCTCAAAAATTACTCTGAAAACGATTGGCCTGAAAAAATCTACGTCCAAATAGACAAGCCTTATTATTCTTTGGATGACAACATTTGGTTTACAGGTTATTTGGTCAATGGCATCACTCATGCCAAGAGTTCAAAAAGCCATGTGGTTTACGTAGAGCTGATCAATGGCAGGGATAGTATAGTGGGCAAAAAAAGACTTTTTACGGAAGACATCAGTTTCACGGGCGATTTTAAAATCAATGAAGACTGGGAACAGGGAAGCTATCTGCTAAGGGCTTATACCAATTATATGAGAAATGGTGATCCAAACTATTTCTTTCAAAAGGAACTTTACGTTTTGGGTTCGGACAAAACAGGTAATGCGCCCTTAGGTGAAAAAACGGATGAACTAAGCTTGATGGCCGAAATGCCCGATTTGAATTTCTATCCAGAAGGAGGCCATTTAGTTGAGAATATTAGGAGCAAGGTAGCCGTTAAAATAAAGAACCACATATACAGTAAAATATACCTTTCCTGTTTTGTTACCGATAATGAAAACAACATCGTTGCCCAATTTTCAACAACCGAATTTGGAATGGGTTTTTTTACGTTTGTTCCAGAGGCAAACAAATCATACTTTGCCAATGTTGAGGTTAATGGCTCAGAATATAAATATCCATTGCCAATTGCTTTGCCAAAAGGTTATGTCCTCAACGTTACAAATGATGAGTACCACTTTTTGGTAAATGTAAAATCGAATATGCCCTTAGGCTTAAAGGGTACTTATTTTGTAGCACATCAACGAGGTCACATGATATTTAGCAGATTGGAATCTGAAGATACTGACGATTATTCATTAAAATTACCAACTAAAGATCTGAAAGATGGTGTTGTAACCTTAACATTGTTTGATTCCAACAGCAATCCTGTTTGCGAGCGATTGATTTTTGTAGATGTACCAAAAGATAAGGGAACCATTAAAATATTGAAGGACAAGGAGACTTTGGGTAAAAGAGAAAAAATAGCTTTAAATATCAGCACCAAAGATACCGATGGCAAAAACCTTCCAAGTCAATTATCCATGAGTGTAAGGGACATGGGCATGTTTCCCCACAATAACAGGCAAGAGAACATAAAAACATGGTTGTTGCTCAATTCAGATTTAAGGGGAGACATTAAGGACCCAGGTTATTTTTTCACCAAAGAAGCGAATTATAAAACCAATTTTCTTTTGGATTTGGTGATGATGACCAACGGTTGGAGACGCTTTACATGGCAAAATCTTTTGAATGGACAAGGTCAGGGCAATGAATTCGATATAGAAAAAGGCATAACTATTTCTGGTACTACCAAATTGTTAAAAAAGCCCTATACCATTACTAGTGCGGCAACAAGGTTAACTTTTTTGGGAGATATATTGTCCCAAGAACCAGTTCAAAAATCCAATTCGCAAGGAAAATTTAGTTTTGGCCCTTTTGTATTTTTTGATTCCATACCCATGATGATTGAATCAAGACTTACAGATTTTCAATCAAAGGAGTTAAATGATAGGAATGTTGAAATCCTCATTGATGATGACAATTATCAAAGTCCAGAAGTAAATAGGAATACTGTTTTAAAAAATAAAAGTGTTAATGAAATCCAGATTGATAATTTTCTAAAAATGTCTGAATACATCAATCAGATTAATACTGAATATGATAAAAATGCGGAAAGACTTGCAGAGGTAACCGTTGTTGGTAAAAGAAAAGAAAAGTATGAGGAAAGACAAGAAGAAATGAACAATAGAGCTCAACATGGTGGCTCGGCAAATACTAGGATAGATGTAGAAACTCGTAAATTGGATGAGTACGGAGCTTTTACTGGCCTTAATCCGATAGGCGCTTTAGTAGAGGCAATGGTTCCAGGACGTGCTAGATTTAGTTCACTTAATAATAACACTTCAGCTCCAATATATTTATTAAACAACATGAAGGTACATCCTAAACATATAGAGTCAATACCATTAGAGATGGTTTCCTTTATAGACGTACTTAAACCGCCAGATGCACTTATGTACACTAGCGAAACTATTTGGGTTATTGCTATTTTTACCAGAGAAGGGGCAAGGGTTTTTGATGAGAAACGTAAACCGGGTATAATTGATTTCAAAATGAAAGGATTTTACACAGCCAGGGAGTTCTATGCACCAGACTATAGCAAAGAATCTAGCAATGTCATGAAAGCAGATTTTAGAACCACACTGCATTGGGAACCAACTATTAAAACAACCATAAAAGAACCAACAAAAGAGATTTCATTTTTTACAAGTGATAATACAGGTGATTATATTATTGAGATTGAAGGTATTTCAGATTCTGGTATACCATTGCATGAAATCATGACGTTTTCTGTGCAATAAATTAATTTCCTTTATTGTATTTTTGCCATTATGATTACAAACGAGCAATTTGCAGAGCTTACTAAACGGAGTAAAAAGCTTAAAACCTATTTAGAGATTGACAAAAAACAAATTCTGATTCAGAATGAAGAAGAAAAAGTTGCCAATCCAGCGTTTTGGAACGATCCCAAAGGAGCAGAAATAATTATGAAAAACCTTCGCTCATTAAAAAAATGGGTGCAGGATTATAATACCATTGCCACTCAAATTGAAGAGTTGGAAATTCTTTTGGAATACTATAAGGACGGTGAAGCTACTGAAAAGGAAATTGACGACTTACAGAACAAAGTTGTTTTGCTTTTAGAAGAAGTAGAATTTAGAAACATGCTTTCTGATGAAGGCGATAGCTTAAGTGCTGTTTTGCAAATTACAGCAGGTGCTGGTGGTACCGAAAGTTGCGATTGGGCAAGTATGCTGATGCGTATGTACTTAATGTTTGCCGAAAAAAGTGGTTTTAAGGTTAAAGAACTCAACTTTCAAGAAGGCGATGTAGCCGGTATCAAAACCGTTACTTTAGAGATAGAAGGCGATTTTGCCTTTGGTTGGCTAAAAGGTGAAAATGGTGTACACCGATTGGTACGTATTTCTCCCTTTGATAGCAATGCCAAGCGACATACCAGTTTTGCTTCCGTATATGTGTATCCGCTCGTTGATGATACCATTGAAATAGAAATCAATCCAGCGGACATTGAAATTACAACGGCGCGTTCTAGTGGTGCTGGCGGACAAAATGTTAATAAAGTAGAAACAAAAGTTCAATTAACCCATAAGCCTTCAGGCATTCAAATTTCTTGTTCAGAGACGCGTTCGCAACACGATAACAGAGCCAGAGCACTTCAAATGTTAAAATCGCAACTCTATGAAATTGAGCTTCAAAAACAATTATCCCAAAGAGATGATATTGAAGCAGGCAAGATGAAAATAGAGTGGGGCAGCCAGATTAGAAACTATGTGTTGCATCCTTATAAATTAATTAAAGATGTTAGAACAGGACATGAAACAGGTAATGTGGATACGGTTTTGAATGGTGACATTACCCCGTTTTTAAAAGCCTATTTAATGACTATGGGACAAAAAGAAGAAGCTCCAGATTCTTTATAATATTTATGAAACATATTGATACTATTATATTCGACTTAGGTGGCGTGTTGATTGATTGGAATCCAGAGTATGTATTTTTGGGTATTTTTAATGGCGACCGACAAAAAATGAAATGGTTTTTTGATACCATTTGTACCCATGAGTGGAATGAAAACCAAGATGCTGGTTATCCGTTAGCTCAAGCGACAGAAGATTTAGTGACACGCTTTCCAGATTATGAAACAGAGATTAGGGCTTTCTATGGTCGATGGGAAGAAATGCTTGGAGGTGCTATTCAGGACACGGTAGACATTCTAGATAAACTCATTGCATCAAAAAAATACAAAGTCGTTGCACTGACCAATTGGAGCCACGAAACATTCCCAATTGCTTTAGAACGCTTCGAATTTTTACACTGGTTTGAAGGCATATTGGTATCTGGTGAAGAAAAAACAAGAAAACCGTTTGACGATATCTATCATTTAACCCTCAACCGTTTCAACATAAAAGCAGAAAAGGCCTTGTTTATCGATGATAATTTACGCAATATTGAAGCTGCAAAGAGATTAAATATTAACGGTATTCATTTTAAAAACCCTGACCTGCTTTTAGAACAATTAAAAGCCTATCATATTCATGTATAATGATTAAAATATATCACAATAATCGTTGCAGCAAATCACGTAGCGGATTGGAAGTTCTTGAAAAATCCGGAAAATCTTTTGAGATTATTAAATACCTTGAAGATATCCCAACTGAAAAAGAGTTAAAAGACATCATCAAGCTTTTAGGCATGAAACCTATTGATTTGGTAAGGCAAAGTGAATCTATTTGGAAAGACCAATTTAAAGGAAAAGATTTGAACGATAGTGATATTATAAAAGCTATGGTTAAAAATCCAAAACTTATTGAACGCCCCATTATTATTAATGGTAAAAAAGCGGTGATTGGCAGACCAACCGAGGCTATTTTAGATATTATTTAGATGTTTTTATACCATCCATTTCCAATCCAAAAAACAATAACTTATGAAAGGTTGGTAGTATGGCACCCGTTTCGGTGGTTGTCCAATCCGTCCAGGTAGCTTCCAATCCGTCAATTGGTAAGATAGATGCCCAAATTTTAAAACTAATAGGTTTACCATCATCATCTAGCACCCATAAATAGGAATCGCCAGGGGTGTCCCCTCCAGAATTATATGTGACCAGGAATGAATTTTCGCTAACCAATTTTCTATCAACATCCTTATTGAAAACAGTGTAAGGTGCTACAAGCCAAAAAGAATCGTTGTAAAAATATTTTAATGCTTTGTCCTTGAGTTCTTTTGCGATGTCGTTTTCCACCTTAAAACTATGTACATAGGCTTTGCTTAACTCGGGATTGTTTAAATTAAGGGTAACTCTAAATTCTTTCCAATATACATCACAAATATTGTCTTGTTTTTGCCATTCATAATGATGCCTCCTTTTAAAATTCCACGCTATGTAATCGGTGTTTTTATAAGCTTCGTAGTTTAAGGAATTTAGCATTTTATGGGCTAACAAATCGGCTTTTTCTCCTGAAACTCCCGTCGGTAAATCTTCATTATATTTAAATATAACATATCCAAAAAGCAACAAACTAGGTAGGGTAAAAAAGATAATGATACCAGTAATTATTTTGAATATTCTTTTAGATTTGGCGGTCATTATATTGATTATCTTTTTGTTAGATAAGGTTTATGGGTTCTAAAATATTAAATACAATTGACCCGTTCAAGGAAAAATATTAAAATCCGATGCAGGTAATATCACTTCGATTATCGGTACCTTCATTTGCGTTTAATCCATGAAAACAGAATTCTAACGAGCGTACTTTTTTGATAATTCCTTTAATTTCTGTTTTGAAAAAATAATGAGTTCATCAAAAAAGAGCGTGAATTCCGTTTCAAATTCTTCGTAAAAAACTTCCAACTCATGCACGGCTTCATCCATTCCAGAACGATTTTTTGTCCGCCTGTTCATACCTACTAAAACTCTAGAAATACCATCAATGGACGCATAACTTAAAAGCCAATTATCAGCCAACATGAATGGCATCATTTTTTGAATGCCAATGGGGAGTAAATTATAATGTTCTTCTAAGGAATTATAGAAATTTTCAGTATAGTCCTCTAAAGGAATATCACAATACAAATGCCAATTCTTTGCCAAAAAATGGTCATATAAAATATCGACAATGATCCCAGAATAATGCCCATATTTTTCATGTAAACGCTTGGTGCTTAGCCTAACGGTTTCGTGGGCATCTGTAAAGGTGTCTATATGCCTGTGCAATAAAATGCCGATTTGAAACTCTTTATTGAATTTTTTATAGTCGTTGCCCTTAATGCCATCCGCAATAAAATTTCCAATAGTAACTAAGTCGTTGTCTCCAGAGAGATAAATATGTGCTAGAAAATTCATTGGTGTAATTTACAAATTGCAATTTTAGATTTACAATTTATTACTGTTATATTTGTTAAAAATAAGAAACTACATATGACACTAATAAAATCAATTTCAGGAATTAGAGGTACTATTGGCGGACACGTTGGCGATAACCTAACACCTATCGATGCCGTTAAATTTGCAGCCGCTTATGGGGTTTGGATCAAACAACAACGTGATAAAGACACTTATAGAGTGGTAGTTGGGAGGGATGCCCGAATTTCTGGGGAAATGATTCAAAATTTGGTGATGAATACCTTGGTCGGACTCGGAATCCACGTGATTGACTTGGGTTTATCCACCACACCAACAGTAGAAATGGCAGTACCCATGGAACATGCCGATGGTGGTATTATTTTAACAGCAAGTCATAACCCAAAACAATGGAATGCCTTAAAATTATTGAATAGCAAAGGCGAGTTTTTAGATGCTGATGAAGGCGCCAAAATTTTAGAGATAGCCGAAAGTGATACCATTGCTTTTGCCGATGTTGATAGCTTGGGAAAAATAACTAAAAATAAGGCTTATTTTGATTTACATATTATTGAAGTTTTGGATTTGGATCTAGTAAATGTGCCAGCCATTGAAGATGCCAAATTTAAGGTTGTGGTTGATGGCGTAAACTCAACAGGTGGTATTGTGATTCCGTTGCTTTTAGAGCGTTTAGGCGTGCATGTCGTGAAATTGTATTGTGAACCAAATGGCGAGTTCCCACACAATCCAGAGCCATTAAAGGAACACTTAACGGATTTGTCAAAAAAAGTAGTGGAAACGGGAGCTGATTTTGGGATTGTAGTCGATCCCGATGTGGACCGTTTAGCGTTTATTGATGAAAACGGCGAGATGTTTGGCGAAGAATATACCTTGGTGGCCTGTGCCGATTATGTATTGAGCAGAACACCGGGAAATACCGTTAGCAATATGAGTTCTACAAGGGCCTTGAGAGATGTTACCGAAAAGTACGGAGGCAGTTATGAGGCCAGTGCCGTGGGCGAGGTGAATGTGGTAAGTTTAATGAAAAAAAATAAGGTTGTTATTGGTGGCGAAGGCAATGGGGGCGTTATTTACCCAGAGTCGCACTATGGGCGTGATGCCTTGGTTGGTATTGCCCTGTTCTTAAGTTTGTTGGCCGATAAAAGAATAAGCGTTAGTGCCCTAAGAAAAACCTATCCCAATTACTTTATGAGTAAAAAGAAGATAGAATTAACGCCAGGTTTGGATGTAGATGGCATTTTAAAAACCATTGAAAAACGTTACCAAAACGAACAATTAACCACGATTGATGGTGTTAAAATAGACTTTCTCGAAAGTTGGGTGCATTTACGTAAAAGCAATACCGAACCTATTGTTAGAATATATACAGAAGCCAAATCGCAACAAGAAGCGGATACTTTGGCGGATAGGTTTATTGATGAGATTGGGGAGATTGCGAAAATATAACGTCATTACGAGGAGGCACGACGAAGTAATCACATGAATTAAAGTTATGGTATAATGAAGCAAATTCTAGCGATTTTTAGTTTAGCTCTTTTAACAGTGACTTCATGTAAAGAAAAAGAAAAAACAACAGTTAGCATAATGGAAACACTAACAGATAGTTTGGACTTCAAAAGTGGCTATTCAGAAGTGAATGGGCTAAAAATGTACTATGAAACGTATGGACAAGGTAAACCTCTTGTTTTAATCCATGGGGGAGGTTCAACTATTCAGTCCAGTTTTGAAAAAATCATTCCATTATTAGCTAAAAACAGAAAAGTGATAGCTATGGATTTACAGTCTCATGGTCGAACAAATGATAGAAATACAGAAACCTCATTCGAACAAGATGCTGATGATGTTGCTACACTTCTCAAAAACTTAAAAATTGAGAGCGCTGATTTTTTCGGTTTCAGCAACGGCGGTACAACTACATTACAAATTGCCATTCGCCATCCTGAAATAGTTGGCAAAATTATTTTAGGTTCAGCTCTCGCCAAACGTAACGGCGTTCCTGAACAATTTTGGGGATTTATGGAACAAGCAAGATTGGAAAATATGCCCCAGCAATTAAAAGAAGCTTATTTAAAAGTGTCACGAGACCCAAATGGTTTGCAAATAATGCATGACAGAGACGCCAAAAGAATGGTTAACTTTAAAGATATTCCTGATGAACAAATCAAATCCATCAAAGTACCGACTTTAATTATAATAGGTGATAAAGATGTGATTACTCCAGAACATGCCATTGAGATGCACAGACAAATTGCTAATTCTGAATTAGCAATCATACCAGGTGGGCATGGCGAGTATATAGGAGAGGTAACAACATTAAAAACTGATTTTAAAGATCGCGATTTGGTTGTCCCAATGATTGAAAAATTTCTAAACCAAAAACAGAATTAAATTCTTTTCTCCCGATGCTTCCACCGTTTATGCGTCCAAAAATAGTATTCGGGAGCTTCATAAATTTGTTTTTCAACTTCAGCCAAAAACATATCGGTCAAGTGGTAATCTTGGTAATCATTTGGATTTTCAGCAAGTGTTATAATTTCAGCTTCATAAAAACCACGTTTAACTTTGGTCACTTTTAGGTAGGCCGTTGTTAAATCCAATTTTTTTGCCAATCGTTCTGCGCCTGTAAAACAAGGCACTTTTACACCCATAAATTCCCCCCAATACACATCTTTGGTCAGTCGTGGAGATTGGTCGCTTATAAAACCAGTAATGCTTTTAATGCCTTTTGCTTCATGGCTGTTAATAACACTAATAGTTTCTTTTGTGCTTATTAAATCGGTATTGAATTTTGAACGAATGTTTTTCACCAACCTATTAAAATATTTGTTAGCAAGAGGCTTATAGACTCCTAAACCTTTAAAATTAATATATTGCTGCAGGACGATAGACCATTCCCAACTACCATAATGCCCAAAAATTACAATGATGCTTTTATTTAAAGATTCCAATCGCTTAAATTCTTCGGGATTGGTAATTTTAAAACGTGTTTTCAGTTCACTTTCAGAAATGGTAATGGTTTTGGTCATTTCTAAAAACATATCGCTTAAATGATGATAGAAAGCCTTTCTAATGGTTGCGATTTCTTTATCCGATTTCTTAGGAAAGACCAATCTTAAGTTTTGGGTCACGGTTTTTTTTCTGTAGCCAATAATATAATAAAGCAATACATAAACACCATCGGACACTAGATATAATAACCGAAAAGGCAATATAGAAACAAGCCATAAAAAGGGATAAACTAAAATATAAACTAGAAATTGCATGAATTAATTTTAGATTTGCAAATATATGTCATTTACAATTTAACATTTATACCTTATGGGTGATTTAGATATCATTACTATTGTTATTATAGCCGCCAATGTTATCATTTCTTATAAAGGATATGGTGATTTTTCTTTTTTTGAAAAATACAAATTTCAAGTAGGGCCGATTCAAAGAGGTGAAAAAATAAGAATGTTTAGTTCAGGCTTTTTGCATGTGGATACGCAACATTTGTTGTTCAATATGTTAACATTGTATTTTTTTTCCAGTGTAATCATTAACTATTTAGGACAATTCAATTTTATTATCATCTATTTTGCTAGTTTGTTGTTTGGTAGTTTACTGTCACTTTACTTTCATAAAAACGAATATTATTACAGTGCAGTTGGGGCGAGTGGTGCTGTTACAGGTATTTTGTATTCTGCTATCTTGCTACAGCCAGATATGAGTCTTATGCTGTTTTTTATCCCCATACCAATCCCAGCTTATATTTTTGGCATTGGCTACTTATTGTACTCCATTTATGGTATGAAAAACAAAGTCGGTAATATTGGTCATGATGCCCATTTTGGTGGTGCCATAGGCGGTTATGCCATCACGTTAATCTTATCACCTTGGTTGTTTCAAACCAATTTATTGATGATTGGTTTATTGGCTATTCCTATTGTATTATTATTTGTTTTGAAGAAAGCTGGGAAGATGTAGTTCAAAGGTTCAAAGTCTCAAAGATTCAAAGATTCAAAGTAGAAAAGAAAAAAATTACATATTGACAACTTAGGAGCTTTGCAGCTTAGAAACTTAAAATAACTTCTGGCACAACTATTGAAATTAAAATACGAATAAAAGTTCTATTATTATTATAACCTTCTGATAATTAATACTTTTGTGTTTTATATAAATCAACATTATAAATAGTTCGGTTTGTTTTAATGACAGATTGACTTAAATATATATATGAAGAAATCTAATTTTATAACACTTGACAGTTTGTCATTACAGGAATTTGATGAAAACTCAGAATTAATTCCATTAATGACGCCTGAAGATGAAGAAGAAATAAACAACGAAAAACTACCGGAAACATTACCTATTTTATCTTTAAGAAATACGGTGTTATTCCCAGGCGTAGTCATTCCTATTACGGCGGGCAGGGATAAATCCATTCGCTTGATAAATGATGCCAACAAAGGGAATAAAGTTATCGGCGTGGTATCTCAAAAAGACGAATCTTTAGAAGATCCTTCGGCAAAAGATATTTATGAAACAGGAACCGTTGCTAAAATTTTACGTGTTTTAAAAATGCCCGATGGCAATGTTACTGTTATCATTCAAGGTAAAAAACGTTTTAAGGTGGCAGAGGTTATTACTGAGGAGCCTTATATGAATGCGACCATCAGAGAACTTCCCGAGGCCAAACCAACCATCAACAACAAAGAATTTTTTGCAATTATTGAGTCTATTAAAGACTTGGCTTTACAGATCATTAAAGAGAGTCCGAACATTCCCAGTGAAGCTTCTTTTGCCATAAAAAATATAGAAAGCAATTCGTTTTTAGTGAATTTTGTGTCGTCTAATATGAATCTTTCGGTTGCCGAAAAACAAAAGCTTTTAGAGATTGACGATTTGAAAAAAAGGGCATTGGCAACCCTTAAATATATGAATGTTGAATTTCAAAAGTTAGAACTTAAAAACGATATTCAGTCTAGGGTTCAAATGGATATGAGCCAACAACAACGGGAATATTTCTTGCATCAACAAATGAAAACCATTCAGGAAGAATTGGGTGGCGTTAATCATGATGAAGAAATAGAGGAAATGAAGTTGCGTGCCCAGGATAAAAAATGGGACGAAAAAGTAGCCAAGCATTTTGAAAAAGAGTTAGCGAAAATAGAACGCATGAATCCGCAAGTAGCCGAGTACTCTATTCAACGTAATTATTTAGACTTGCTTTTGGATTTGCCTTGGAATGAATTTAGCAAGGATAAGTTTGATTTAAAACGTGCCATGCGAATTTTGGACAGGGACCATTTCGGACTGGAAGATGTTAAGCGAAGAATTATAGAATATCTGGCTGTTTTGAAATTGCGTAACGATATGAAATCACCTATTCTTTGTTTGTACGGTCCTCCAGGGGTTGGTAAAACATCGTTAGGGAAATCCATTGCAGAAGCATTGGGTAGGGAATATGTGCGTATTTCGTTGGGTGGTTTACGTGATGAAGCGGAAATTCGCGGTCACAGAAAAACGTATATTGGCGCCATGCCAGGACGTATTATTCAAAGTTTGAAAAAAGCTGGTACCTCAAATCCTGTGTTTGTTTTAGATGAAATTGATAAATTGTCCAACTCACACCAAGGAGACCCATCATCTGCGATGTTAGAGGTGTTGGATCCAGAACAAAACAATGAGTTTTACGATAATTTTTTAGAAATGGGTTACGACCTTTCTAAAGTGATGTTTATAGCGACATCAAATAATTTATCAACCATTCAACCGGCATTAAGAGATAGAATGGAAGTGATTAATGTGTCTGGTTACACCATCGAAGAAAAGGTTGAAATAGCAAGACGTCATTTATTGCCAAAACAATTAAAGGAACATGGTTTAACGGAGACCCATCTTAAAATAGGCAAAGCGCAGTTAGAAAAAATAGTAGAAGGTTACACTAGGGAATCTGGTGTTCGTGGTCTGGAAAAACAAATAGCAAAAATGGTGCGTTATGCCGCCAAAAATATTGCTATGGAAGAAGAATACGTTGTTAAAATATCAAATGAAGATATTATTAAAGTTTTGGGCGGACCTAAAATGGAGCGTGATAAATATGAAAATAACAATGTGGCTGGTGTTGTTACGGGATTGGCTTGGACGAGTGTTGGAGGCGATATATTGTTTATAGAATCTATTTTATCGAAAGGAAAAGGACTACTTACTATAACGGGGAATCTTGGTACGGTGATGAAAGAATCCGCTACCATTGCGATGGAATATATAAAATCCAATGCCGAAGAATTTGGTATCGAGTCTTTGGCGTTTGAAAATTACAATGTACACATTCACGTACCTGAAGGCGCAACGCCTAAAGATGGGCCTAGTGCTGGTATTACGATGCTAACATCATTAGTATCATTATTCACCCAAAAAAGAGTAAAGAAAAGCTTGGCAATGACGGGCGAAATCACACTTCGTGGAAAAGTGTTGCCTGTTGGTGGAATTAAAGAAAAGATATTAGCAGCAAAACGCGCACGCATAAAAGAGATTATTTTATGTGAAGATAATAGACGGGATATTGAGGAAATTAAAGCCGAATATTTAAAAGGGTTAACGTTTCATTACGTAACCGATATGAGTGATGTTATTAAATTGGCATTAACAAATCAAAAAGTAGTAAACGCTAAGACATTATAGGGTTAACGTTTTTATAATAGAAGAGGCTGAGTAAAAGCTAAAAATTTGTCATTCTGTCCCGATAGTTATCGGGATATTTCAGAATCTCATCAAAATGATTATCAATCACTATGAGAACCTGAAACAAGTTCAGGTTGACAAAAGAATCCTTTTTATTCAGCCTCATTTTCTGTTTTAAAATAAAAAATACGTGCTACCGTTTTAAGATAGATTTGCTTTCTTTGTATTGTATTTATGATTAGAAAAATCAGCTTTCTTTTTTGTTTGTTTTTTAGTTTCTTAACTATGGCACAAGTTGGGGGAGAATCAACATATCAATTTCTCAATCTGGTATCGTCGCCTAGGCAAGCAGCTTTAGGTGGAAAAGTGCTTACCAATGTTGATTATGATGTGACACAAGGACTTTTTAACCCTGCTACTATTAATGCTAATATGGATAATCAATTAGCTGTAAACTATGTAAGTTATTTGGGAGGCATCAGTTATGGTTCTGCGGCGTATGCATACACGGTGGATAGGCGTACTCAAACATTTCATGCGGGCATTACGTATGTAAATTACGGTGATTTTGATGGCTATGATGAAAATGGAAACAAAACAGGAACATTTACAGGAAATGAAGCTGCTCTTTCTTTAGGTTATGCTTTGCAAATAGGCTATACAGATTTTTATTTTGGTGGAAACCTAAAATTAATAACATCCAAATTAGAACAATATTCATCATTTGGTGTTGCAGCAGATTTAGGTTTGTTGTACATAAACGACGATATAAATTTTAACGCAGCTCTAGCTATAAGAAACTTGGGAACTCAAATTACCACGTATGCAGGACAAAACGAGCCATTGCCTTTTGAGGTTGATTTTGGCATGTCGCAACGCTTGGAAAATGTCCCAATTAGATGGCATATAACTCTGGAGAATTTACAGGAATGGCCTATTGCCAGACCAAATCCTGCGCGCACCACAAGTGATTTAAGCGGTAATCAATCCACAGAAAAAATCGGTTTTTTAGGTCAGGTTATCAGGCATACCATTTTAGGGGCCGAATTATTTCCCGAAAAAGGATTTAATATCCGCTTGGGTTATAATTTTAGAAGAGGTGAGGAGCTAAGGATTAACGAACAGCGAAATTTTTCAGGAATATCGGCAGGGTTTTCTATAAAACTGAATAAAATGAGATTTAGCTATACCCACGCTAAATATACCAGTGCAGCCAATTCCAATTTTTTTGGCTTACAAATAGATTTAAAGTAATAAGTTTTAAAAGTTAAAAGTTAAAAGTTAATTTTGCTAACAGCTAACAGCTAACAGCTAACAGCCAACAGCCAACAACCAATGAGCAAAATAACCATAGCTATAGACGGATATTCTTCTACTGGGAAAAGTACGGTAGCTAAGCGATTGGCTAAACATTTGGGTTATGCTTATGTAGATTCTGGCGCTATGTACAGAGCGGTGACTTGGTTTGCCATGACTCATAATTTTATAAATAAAGAAAAATTTGACATCGATTCGCTGGTGTCCCATTTAGATGCTATTCATATTAACTTTATTTTTAATAAAGATGTCGGTTTTGCTGAAGTGTATTTAAATGGTGAAAACATTGAAAAACATATAAGAACCTTGGAAGTATCGAGTTTTGTAAGTAAGGTTGCCGAAGTTTCAGAAGTTAGAAGTCAATTGGTCAACCAACAACAAAAACTTGGGAAAGGGAAAGGTGTTGTTATGGATGGAAGGGATATAGGCACTGTTGTTTTTCCTGATGCAGAACTTAAATTATTTTTAACTGCCAGTCCGGAGAATAGAGCAAAAAGACGTTTTGATGAACTTATTAAAGACGGCGATGAAGTCTTGTATGACGATGTTCTGAAAAATGTTCAAGAGCGTGATTATATTGATTCACATAGAAAGGATTCTCCTTTGGTTAAAGCAGAAGATGCTATAGAAATTGATAATTCCAATATGTCCAAAGACGAACAATTCCATGTTATTTTAGGCATAGTAAACAAAGCATTAAAAGAGAACGCATAAAAAAAGAGGTTTAAAACCTCTTTTTGAATTTATAAGTTCGGAATAATTAATTCCTGTCCCGGATGAATTAGATCAGGATTTTTTAAAATATCTGAATTTGCTTTAAATATCACTTGGTATTTAGAAGGATTATCATAATACTGTTTAGCAATTTTCCCTAGAGTTTCCCCACTTTTTACGGTATGTCTATGGTAAACGCTTTCATCGGCAACTTTTATATTAGCCATGATATCAGAAGGATTTTCTCCGCCAATTTCCTTGATTTTATCCCAAAGCAGGTTTTTTTCATATTGGGTTTTGGCAGTTCCTTTAACTTTTAAAACACCATTCTCTTCTTTAACATCGCCATCCTTAATGTTTAAAGTTTCCCCTAAATCGAGTACGCGTTGATATTTTGCTTTTGTTGTCATAACTTTAAATTTTATAATTTACTAAATATACTAAGGTTTAATGCATTTTCAAATTAATTCAATCACAAATATTCCTACATAAAATATTTCTATTCTAATTAGGCTAATTTATTGAATTTGTGTATTTTTGCACTCCTTTTGGCAATTACAGGAACGACAGAAGGAACGAGACTAAAAATATTTATAACACTTCTGTGTGTAAATTGCTTAAATCTTCCGAAGCATACAGAATACAAAATATTATGTAATGACGTTTCGCAAAAGCAGAATCCCATTACATTACTTAATTATCTTAAATGGCTGAAAAAGCAAATCAAGCTGAAGTTGAAGCAGTAGATGCAGCAACCGTAGAAGCTCCAGTAGTATCTGAAGCTCAAGCAAATCCTGAAAAATTCTTAGAAAACTTTAACTGGCACAATTACCAAGAAGGTATTGATGAGGTTGATGACAAACAACTAAAAGAATTTGAAAAATTAGTAGCAGAAAACTTTGTTGACACACTTAATGATGAAGTTGTTATTGGTACCGTAGTACACATTTCTGATAGAGATGCTATTATTGATATCAATGCAAAATCTGAAGGTGTTATCTCTTTAAATGAGTTTCGCTACAATCCGAACTTAAAAGTAGGAGACAAGGTAGAAGTATTAATTGATGTTCGTGAAGATGCAACAGGACAATTAGTATTATCGCACAGAAAAGCTCGTGTTATTAAAGCATGGGATCGTGTTAATGCAGCGCATGACACAGGTGAAATCGTTAATGGTTTTGTTAAATGCAGAACTAAAGGTGGTATGATTGTCGATGTTTTTGGCATCGAAGCATTCTTACCAGGTTCTCAAATTGATGTGAAACCAATCAGGGATTACGATCAATATGTGAATAAAACTATGGAGTTTAAAGTGGTTAAAATCAACCACGAATTCAAAAACGTTGTAGTATCCCATAAAGCGCTTATTGAAGCGGATATTGAAGTACAGAAAAAAGAAATTATTGGTCAGTTAGAAAAAGGTCAAGTATTGGAAGGTGTTGTTAAAAACATTACATCTTACGGTGTGTTTATTGATCTTGGTGGCGTTGACGGTTTAATTCATATCACAGATTTATCTTGGTCTAGAATTAACCATCCTAATGAAATAGTAGAATTAGACGAAAAACTGAATGTTGTAATCCTTGATTTTGATGAAAACAAATCAAGAATCCAATTAGGTTTAAAACAATTAAGCAAACACCCATGGGAAGCTTTAGCAGATACAGTTACCGTTGGCGATAAAGTAACAGGTAAGGTAGTTGTTATTGCAGATTACGGTGCATTTATTGAAGTTGCTGATGGTGTTGAAGGATTAATCCACGTGTCTGAAATGTCATGGTCAACGCATTTACGTTCAGCTCAAGACTTCGTGTCTGTTGGAGATGAAGTTCAAGCAGTTATCTTAACTTTAGATAGAGAAGAGCGTAAAATGTCACTTGGTATCAAACAATTAACATCAGATCCATGGACAGATATTACAACTAAATATCCATTAGGTTCTAAACATGTTGGTACAGTACGTAACTTTACAAACTTTGGTGTTTTTGTTGAATTAGAAGAGGGTATTGATGGATTGATTTACATTTCAGATTTATCTTGGACTAAGAAAATCAAACATCCTAGTGAGTTCTGTGCCGTTGGTGATAAATTAGATGTTGTCGTATTAGAATTGGATGTTGAAGGACGTAAATTAAGTTTAGGTCACAAACAAACCACTGTAAATCCTTGGGATGAATACGAAACAGATTTCGCTTTAGAAACTGTTCATACAGCCGTTATTTCTGAAATAGTTGATAAAGGAGCTACTGTAGAGTTTAACGAAGATATCGTTGCTTTTGTTCCTACACGTCACCTTGAAAAAGAAGATGGTGGTAAACTTAAACAAGGTGAAAAAGCCGAATTTAAAATTATTGAGTTCAATAAAGAGTTTAAACGTGTTGTAGCGTCTCATACTGCTGTATTTAAAGCAGAAGAAGTAGCAAACGTAAAAGCGGCTGTTAAAAAAGCAGAAGCTCAAGCAGCAGAAGCAAAACCAACTTTAGGCGATGCTAATGAAGCTTTACAAGCTCTTAAAGATAAAATGGATGGCAAACCTGCCAAAAAAGCAAAAAAATAATTTTTTTGTCATTCCTGAATCCCGATAGTTATCGGGAAGGAACCCATTTATAAAAACAAAAGCCTTCAAGAAATTGGAGGCTTTTTTAATTAAACAGGCTGTCTTGTCCTGAAATAGCGATACACAAAAAGTATCCTTATGGAAAACCACCAAGAAAACCGCTATGTAAAGCGTACACAGAAAGACTACACAATGTCTTTTAAACTACAAGTAGTTCAGGAAATTGAACATGGCAAGTTGTCAACTCATGAAGCTTGCCGCAAATATGGGATCCAGGCACGTTCAACAATAGTTGAATGGTTAAGAAAATTTGGTAGCTTTGATTGGGAAAACAAAACGCCCTCCAATATGCCAAAATCCCCTGAACAAAAAATAATGGAACTGGAAGCAAAGGTCAAGCTACTTGAAAAGCAAAAAGCATTTTTAGAACAGCAAGCTTTCGTTGCCGATAAGAAGGCCATCATATTCGATATGATGATTGATATTGCCGAAAAAGAATATCAAATTGACATCCGAAAAAACTCGTCACCCGAACAATCGACCATTTTAAAGAACAAGAAAAACAAACAGTAATGTTTGCCTGTACTTTGTTCGGGGTAGACAGACAGGTTTATTATCGAAGTATAAAACGTCGCATTATCAAGCAGGACAAGGCAGCATTGGTTGTGAAAATGGTTTTAGAAATCAGAACACAAATGCCAAGGTTAGGAGCCAAAAAGTTGTACTATTTACTAAATCAAGATTTAAAAACATTGAAAATAGGAAGGGATAAATTTATTGATATACTAAGGGCCAACCACTTATTGATCGTTCCAAAGCGTTCGTACCACATAACCACAAACTCACACCATCGCTTTAGAAAGTACAAAAACCAACTACTGGATTTACAAATAACCAGGCCAGAACAGGTTTGGGTGTCGGACATCACTTATATCGGAAAACGAGAGAAACCTTGTTATTTAAGTTTGATAACTGATGCTTATTCAAAGAAAATAGTGGGCTATAATGTGTCTGATAATTTAAATACAGAAAGCAGTTTGGTAGCTTTGAAACTAGCTGTTAAGCAGAGAGGAAACACGGGATTACCGTTGATACACCATTCTGACAGAGGATTGCAATATTGCGCCAATGAATATCAAAAAGAACTCAGTAAGCACAAAATAAACCCAAGTATGACCCAAAACTCTGATCCCTACGAAAATGCTGTGGCAGAAAGAATAAACGGCATCTTAAAGCAGGAATTCAATATTGACAAATACAACAAAGACTTACCAATTATGAAGCAAATAATTAAAGAAACAGTAGCGATTTATAATGAAAAAAGACCGCATTTATCAAATCATATGCTGACTCCAAATCTAATGCACCAGCAAAACAAACTTAAAATGAAAACCTATAAAACTAAATA
>NZ_PJEO01000057.1 GCF_002843175.1 Confluentibacter flavum | reverse complement strand
TAACGTGAGTTCGACGTAAAAAAGTTGATTTATTTATAATAAAAAAGCGAAAAATTTAGTAAATTAAAGTTCTGAATTTCAATTATATAACTAAATATTTCGCTATGATTTCCGATTCTAAAATTACTGAAATTTTCTGTTCTATTGATGATTTTTGTCTTGAATTTGTCCCTTTTTGGCAAAAAAGCCTACTGGCCAATGGAAAAAAGCGCACCAGAGCTTCAAAAATGGGCCTCTCTGAAGTAATGACCATTCAAGTGCTTTTCCATTTATCCGGGTATAAAACCTTCAAGGATTTTTATATAGGCTATGTCTCAAAACATCTAACCAGTTATTTTCCAAACCTGGTATCCTATAATCGTATGGTGGAACTCAAAGGGCAAAGCTTTATGCCCCTGGCTATTTACCTCAAAGTTTGTGGATTGGCAAATTGTACGGGGATTAGTTTTATAGATTCTACGCCCCTAAGGGTTTGTGACAAGCGAAGAATTAACCAACATAGGGTATTCAAGGATTTGGCACAAAGGGGACAATGTTCCCTGGGTTGGTTCTATGGTTTCAAATTGCACATAATCACCAATGACCAAGGCGGTATCATTGATTTTATGATAACTAAAGGCAATGTGGATGATAGAAAACCTTTACGCTTCAAAGCCTTTGTTAAAAAGCTGTTTGGGAAGCTCTTTGGTGACAAAGGCTACATCTCCAAAGATCTATTTACTGAGTTGTTCTATAATGGAGTGCATCTGGTAACCAAGCTTAAAAAGAACATGAAAACAAAACTATTGACCCCTGTGCAAGATGCTTATCATTTAAGAAAAAGGGCCATTATCGAAACTATTTTTGACCAACTCAAGAACATTTGCCAAGTTGAACATTCTAGACATAGAAGCGTAACCAACTACTTCAATAATATTTTTGCCTCACTTATTGCCTATAATTTTAAAGATAGAAAACCTTCTTTAAAAAACAACTTCGTCGATACAAAGCAACTGTATTTAACTTTATAATTACATCGAACTCACGTTAAATATATAAATTATAACCCTATTTCTTTTTACAGTTTATCTGATCCGTTGGAGCTAATAAACTTTTAATTTTAACTTGTACGCTAATGAAATCTGTAACCCAAGAGTATGCTAACCCAGCAAATTCACTTGAACAAATGGCCAGGGAATTTAAATTTGTTATTGACCTTATGCCACAAATGGTTTGGGCCACACAACCTGATGGCTATCATGACTTTTATAACCAACGGTGGTATGATTTTACCGGTCTCTCCTATAAAGACACAAAAGATAAAGGCTGGTCCCTTGTACTTCACCCAGACGACTTTGAAAGGACCTGGAAGGTGTGGCAGCATTCCCTTGACACAGGAGCCCTTTATCAGATTGAATACAGGATGAGAAAATTTGATGGAACTTACAGCTGGTTTCTCGCCCGTGCCCAACCCCTTAAAGATGAAACCGGTAAAATTCTCAAGTGGTTTGGTACGTGTACAGATATTCAGGAACAGAGAGAAGTTCTGGACGAGCTCGAACGAACTAAAGAAGAACTACGTATTTCAAACCAGGATTTGAACCATTCTATTGAGGAGTTAGGAAGGGTCAATCTGGAATTGGATACCTTTGTTTATTCCGCATCTCATGATCTAAAAGTACCTTTGAACAATCTGGAAGGACTTATAGATCTTCTGGATCCTTCTGAAGAAAGTGATCCGGATCAGGTTGAAATACTCCAAATGATTGGCCAATCTGTAAGTCGCTTCAAGGATGTCCTCAATGATATGACCTTAATGGTTAAAACAGCAAAAGAAAACCATGGAATGCATAATGTGGACTTTTACATTCTAATCAGCGAAATTAAAAACGACCTGAGTGATCTTATCAATTCCACAGGAACCAAGTTAAACCTTGATTTAGACATCAAAAACATTCAATATCCAAGAAAGGAAATTAGAAGTATCTTGTTTAACCTTATCTCTAATGGAATAAAATACAGAGATCCTGATCGACCATTAAAAATTACTGTGCGCACCAAAGCGACTTCTGAAGGAATTCTGCTCGAGGTTGAAGATACCAGCTGTGGAATCGAAGCAAAATACATTCCTGAATTATTCAATAAGCACTTCCGTATTAACACCACTATTGAAGGATCGGGCTTAGGCTTATTTATTGTAAAAAGAATGGTGGAAAACAGGGGTGGAAAAATAGAAGTGTCTAGTAAAACAGGAGAGGGCTCCCTTTTTTCAGTATTTTTAAGACCTGAAAAGAAGGTCTATCCAGAGTAAATTTAGGGCACCCCACTTTCTCTAACATAGATATCCATGTAAAGTAGCCCACATATTATAAATAGTAAAGATGTTATCTAAATTATACTGATTTATATCATAAAAATAATCAGTATCTGACAATGTAATTACTTTAGTTTTTTCAGGAAAGGAAATGTCAACTTTAAACCTATTGTCTTTGATGTATATTATTAAGGTATGATTAAATGAGATGTTTACAGGGTAGTAATTAATCGTATTTAATATTGAAATAGTAGGAAAATTAGAATTTACAGTAAAATTGCCCTTTACAATAATTTTATCAGCAGTATTTAATTGGACAACATCGTTGGCAGATTTGTAATTTATAGCTACCCAAGACATTAATTTGGAGTGGATGTCATTTTTTAGAATACTGTCAAACTCAAAAATTTGTGTTTTACCATTTATTTTGGAATTATAGCTTTGCGCAAAAATATTTAAACTTATCGCACAAACTAATAGGGTTAAAGATTTTATAAACCTCTATTCTCATTTAACAAGTTTAATCAAATGTATAAAAACATTAAGATAATATTTACAAATATTTGATTAATCAGTTTTTTTCAATTTAAGAATTAATTAATTAAATTTAATTAATGTATAGAATGTACCGAATGTACTTATAAAAACAATCTTTTTTTATATTGATAATTGTATTAAATAATGCCTAAAATATTCCTATCGTACATAAATCGTACAATTAACTAAAATAAAAAACCTCAACTTATTAAATATCAAATAGTAGAGGTTTTTTTAAGTGGAGTCGGAGAGAATCGAACTCTCGTCCAAACAAGTAACCAAAAGGCTTTCTACACGTTTATTCTTTTCTTGTTTTTTCGATTATAAACTGGTTAAAGACAACCTATTTATAACTTAGCTTTTTAATTTCAAAAGTGTGTCAAAGCACCACACAATCTATGTTAACTTTTACGATGCCTCACAAAAGAACGCCGTTAACCAAGGCTTTCAGGAGACATTTAGCTTGCACACCTGGTGTGCCGAGGCTTATCTTACTTTATTCAGATTAAGCAGCTAAAGCGTAGTTATTCTCGCCGTTTAAATTTTGACCTAGTCTTTAACGTGTTTCAAAGTCATTACACGACGTGCTTACCATCCAATTAATCTCGCTGTCAAAACCAGTCGACCCCTTAATGAAATAGTAAATTTTAATTTACGTCATTGAATTAATCCTGAATTTATTTATTCATAAAATCTTATTTTAAGTATTCATGAATCTTCGATTTCAGGAACTCATCAATAATTTTAGCGTTACCCTTAAGGGTCAGGCTTTCGGCAGTCGCTCTTTGCAAGGAGCTCCAACAAATGCCTCTATCCTTAACGCGGGCAGCAAAGATACCAAAAACTTTCAGAATTTGCTGTATATGTAATTCAACAAAAATTATTCCGTTTTGTAATTAGAAATAATAATTGAATATTGATAGACTCATTGAACAACAAAAGGGAGTTATATCATATGACGTCAGTTATTTATGGTTCTTTTTAAACATTTTTTCAATACAGATACACTAATTTAAATTGATATCCGGATATTTTGATTTTATCAACATAAATACACCATAAATTGCAACACCAATAGCAACTAATGCTAGCACTATTGATCCAAATTCATTCTGCAAGAAATTAAAAGCATCGGTTCTGTCAATATCACTGTTTGAGTTTTGCAAACTAGCTTTGAAAAATAAAAAGGCAAGTATAGTAGCCACGATTCCTCTAGACGTAAACCCAACTTTTCCAACTTTAGTTAATACTTTTTTAGCTTGATAGCTAATGTTCGTATGGGATACTTCATCTTTAAATTTCCCTGAGTATGCTGAATAAAATTCATATAAAGCCTTTCCTAAAATAGCTATAGCAATTATAATAGCTATAATATTTCCATAGTCTGAATTTAGAATATTGGCTAGCCAATTTGAATTATTACTTGAGCTTTCCATCATCATCTTAAAAGCAGTGAATGATAGAAAACCATATACTAAACCACTAATAATATAACTTCCTCTCATAATATAACCTTTAAAATTATTCTCATGATTTTTTAAGTTAGCAAAGGCTTGATATAATCTATAGAATAAGTAACCAGCCAGGCCAATTCCTATAATCAACAGCAGAACTTTTCCGTAAGGTTGTTCTGCAAGAAATTTTAAAGCACCTTTACTACTTGTCTTGTTGCCACCTTTTCCAAAAGCAGCAAGTGCAGTAAGAATTCCTATTAATAAATATACAATGCCTTTGGAAGCCATTCCGATTCTTGATAGTATTTCTTTTTTTGAACCCATGATACTAGCTACTTATATTTCTCAAATTAAAGCAAATAGCAGAAATAAACTTAGCTTAATAAATACAGACTTTAGCTTATTTACACCAAATGTCATTTTTTAGTTTAAAAAGTTACTTGTTTTAGTAAGATGGGTTTTTAATAGTGACATTGTCCTTAAAATTAAACATAGTTTATCTTTTAAAATTAGTGTTAAACCTCACTCGTATCTAACAAGAGAATCGGAGTGAGGCAAACACATCACTAACCAAATTAACCGTTATTCCAGTCTATTTTTCTGGATACATACATAACAATCGCTAAGATTAAGAACAGTCCGATACTGCCTACTAAAAGGGCGTAATTTTCCAACTGTATTATTACATAAATAAATATGTATAAAGCGGTTAAGGAAAGCCCAATAAATAAGGGGAACTTAAACGTTTTTAAAATTGATTTTGAATATAATGTGATTAGAATAATGACCGAAATACCAGCTATTAAATAAGCTTTTAAAAAATTGCTATGCTCCGATATGGAAACTAATAGTGTGTAGAACATAGTGAGTGCCAGTCCAATCATTAAATACTGGAATGGATGTATATCTATCTTGCTTAATGTTTGGATTAAAAAGAAAATTAAAAAGGTTAACGCTATTACCAGAAAACCATATTTGGCAGAGCGTTCGCTTTTTTGGTATTCGTCAACCGGAATCATAAAATTGACACCTGAAGCAAATTCGGTTAAATCGGGGATGGCGTTTTTATATTCTTGGGAAAAAGGCCTGTTAAGTTCAAGGATTTTCCATTTGGCATCAAAACCATTTTCATTTATTTTATCATCATTGTAAGGTAAAAATTCCCCAATGAAGTTAGCTGTTTTCCAATTTGATGTTATTTCGGCTTCCGTAGTTTTTCCAACGGGTATAAAACGTATTTGTTCACTTCCCTTAATTTTTAAATCTATGTTAAAAGACATATTATTAAGGTTAGAAGTATCGATGTTGTCAAGATTTTTGGTCTCCAGGGTATGTAATGTTAACTGTAGTGGATTGTTAATTTTCGATTTATTGTATTTAGATGTTATTGGGTAGTTTTTGTTTTGAAATGAAACTTCGGCACCATAAACGCCCTTAACATTGGAAGATTGAATAATTAATTTCACTTTGTCCCAAACTACATGTTTTGAATCAATTTCAAGATTATTAAAATCGGGATTTCTAAAAGCTCCATTAATTTTTATAGTGCTGTTGTAAACGGCAGTTCCATAAATACCGCGTTTTTTTTCTTCGGGGTTTATGGTTGAATTTATTTTTAAGTTTTCCGGAAAAAAATAAGCATACTCAATGTTTTCAATGGTTTCGTTGTAAACGCTTTTTGTTGTTATATCGGTAACTGTTTTCTCTTTAAAGGTTTTGTATGGAATTTCAAGAATAGGCCCATAAATAAGTAATTCATTGCCCCATTGTTGATTTATTTCATTTAATGCAGTTTCTTTTCTTAAAGAACGTTCTCGTATAAGATTTTCAATAAAAGACAATGGTATAAGTAAAATAATAATTAAGAATCCTACCATAAGCATTCTTGCGGTGATAGATGTTTTTAGCCAAGTTCCAAATTTGTTTTGCTGTGGTGTGTTTGTGTTTTCCATGTTTGTGATTTTAAAGTACTTTGAAATACAAAGTAAAAGATTAAAAAAAATGTTAGTGTTTATTGATTATTTTTTCGAGTGCGTCAATATGTTTTTTAAATTCCAATTCACCTAGTTTAGTGCAACTATAACGTGTGTTTGGTTTTCTGCCAATAAATTGTTTTTCTACTTTTATATAGTCCGCAGTTTCCAATGCTTTGGTATGACTTGCCAAATTACCATCTGTGACTTCCAATAATTCTTTTAACATGTTAAAATCAGCGTATTCATTCACCATTAAAATAGACATAATGCCTAATCTAATACGGTGATCGAATACTTTGTTTATGTTGTTAATAATGCTCAAAATGAATGTTTAATTGTGGATGCGTTTATTTGTTTAATTACCTGAAATTATTACTAGAAACCATTTTCTAATTAACATCATACTTAAAATGCATCCAAGTTCCATAAATAATATGCATGAGTCCAAAACCAATAACCCAAAACCAAAAGCCATATCCTGGAAACATAGCCGTAATTAAACCTAAAATCAGTTGGATATAACCTAAATATCTAATATCGCCGATGCTGTATTTTGAAGCATTAACCAAAGCCAAACCATAAAATATAAGCATTAAGGCTCCGGCTTGGCCATATTTTTGTTGGTCTAAAATTATTAATATATAAAGTCCGCCAACTATTAACGGAATTAAGAAATTAACAATTAACCGTTTGGATGTAGCGTCCCAAATTTTTGTTCCATTTTTCTTTGCTTTTTTTGTGGTTAAATAAATACCTGTAATAATGCTTAGTAAAGCAACTAAAACCAATATCAAGACACACAGTCTAAATATGTATCCATCAAGTATTAAATAGTCTCTGTTGGAAGTGGATACTAACCAATAGGCGATAGCGGCTCCAGTGATGGCATAAGTTCCAGCTAATATCCCCGATAAACCACTCAATGAAATAAAGCGAGACGATTTGTTCATTAAATCTTTAATCTCGCTAAGGTCTTTTAGATAATCTTTTGATTCCATTATAAAGTACTTTGAAATGCAAAGTAAATAAATTTAATTGAAATAAAATAATTTATCTTGTAATAAAAAAAGCAATCTAAAAAGGATTGCTTTTTTAAATATACTTTTAGCAAGAATTAAATAAATGATTTTAATTAAGTTTTCAATGGTTCAAAAGATTGGCTAAATTTAATCATTTGATCCAATTCGGAAACTAAGCCATCAATACTTCCTCCAAAACCAACAGATTTGAATTTTATTTTACCATCTGTACCTATTACAAATTTTGTTGGGATACCATTCACCTTATAATCTTCTACGACTTTATATGGGCTGCCTGGTTCATCAGAAGTTTTTGTGTCAAATAAGACATTAAATGAATATTTGTTTTTTTTGATAAAATCAGTCACATTTTTATTATTTTCTTCTGCAGTTCCATTTTCCCAAGTATCAACAAACAGAAATACCACATTTGGATTGTCTTTGTATTTGTTTACTGCAGTTTGCATGGCTGGAAACGACGTAATACAAGGCCCGCACCATGTAGCCCAGAAGTCTAATATCACCGTTTTGCCTTTTAAACTTGATAATGTTACTTCTTCATTGTTTAGGTTTGTCAAGGTGAAATCGGGAGCTTCTTCATCAATCATTTTTTTTCTTAATTCTGCAATTATGATTTCCTCTGCTACTTTTTCCAAATCGTTTAAATAATCATTAAAGCCTTCGTCAGAACCTTTATTGGCAACATAGGCTTGTTTTAGGTATTCTTTAGTTTTGGCTGAGCCATTACCATCTTTTATAAAACCAGCGGCTTTGGTTTCTACATCATCATATTGTTTATTTGCTATTAAAAATTCCACATATCTTTCAATAACCCCATTGTCACCTTTTCCTTTTTTTATGGAATAGGCTACAGGTTCCTGATATGTTATGGCTTCTTCAATTTTTCCTTGTTTGAACAATATGAAAGCATAAGTGTCAGCAAACATAAAATAATTGGAATCTATGTTTTTTTTATGTTGACTTTCGGTTATAAAAGGATTTTTTTCTGATTCTTTTATTAGATCCAAAGATTCTTTTGAAATTTTAGAAGCAAAATTTAATTCTTTATTTTTTAAAGCCAAATCCCATGCTAAATTGTTATAGAACATAGCAAGACTGGGCTTGTGGGAAATTTGATTTGAATATTTAAAAAAACTATCTAAATCTTTATTCTCAAAGTGTTTATTGGCAATTATTCTTGCCATATATTCTTTTGAATTTATATCATTTTTGCTTTTTGCTTTAGCTGAAAACGCTTCAAAAAGTGAGACCATTTTTTTTAAATCTTTTTCTTGAAAAAATGAATTGATGAATTTATTGTTCGCAGCATTTCCGTTGGGAAATTTTGCAGCAGCTATCTCATTTATAGAATCGGCTTTTTTTCTTTCTTTTAGGATGCTATATAAATTGGTAAGTTTAGAATATTCTTTTTCGGTTAGTTCTGGTTTGCTATTAAGTTTGTCTATTTCTTCATTGATTAATATCTTCCCTGAAACTTTATCCTCGGTATTTAGTAAATTTAAATACATGATGTCAAGGTTTTCTTTTACTTCTGGATACTCATGGATATCCGTTTTAAGTAATGAAATTATTTTTTGTTTATCTGTTTTTATGCCATGGGCATCACCAAATCTTAAATAGTAAGCCCCTAGGCTAGCATTGCTTCCTGAAACCTGCTTTTGGTTTTCATCATAAAGTAAGACCGTGTAGCCGTTATTTTTATTGTTATAATAAGTTTCTCCAGATTTAAAATTAAATGCCAATGCCTTTGCAGAATCTGGTATTTTTATATAACCTTCCCAGTTTTCGTTGTCCCCTTTTTTTAAGTTTATATCTTCTGGGTACATATTTCCATCCACTAGATAATAGAAAAGCGATTGAAATTCATTGTCATCCTCTAAAGAATTTTTATCAAGGGAATAACTTAATTTTAAAGAATCGCCTGGTTTTGGAAATGTTTTGGAAATATGAAGTTCGCCAATATCTAATCCCAAATCTTCCTTTTGCGTTTGGCACGATGTCACTAGTAATATTACTAATAAAGTGGCGGTTGGTAAATGTAATGTTTTCATAATAAATAGTTTAGATTGATGAATAAGTCTTCAATGTAATCAAAAAAAAATAAAAGTAAGAAAATTTAACATATTATTTTAGTGGGACTCAATATCTATGAAGAATTGTTTTTTTTTAAATTGAAGTGCTTATGTGGATGTAAAGGAATAATTTTGCAGCTATGCTTTTTATCTCACTATAATTTAATTTTATGACAAAAACGGCTTTAGTAACAGGAGCGGCTTCTGGTTTAGGTTATGAGTTGGCTACTCTCCTGGCAAAAGATTCTTTTAAATTAATTTTGGTAGATATTGATGCTGAAAGTTTAGCCAACGTAAAGGCAGAACTGGAAATGAAATTTAGCGTTGAGGTTGTTACTTTGGTTAAAGATTTAGGTATTAAGAATATTGCAGAAGCTATTTTACATGATATCAAAAATGAACCTATTGATGTTTTAATCAATAATGCAGGCTTTGGTTTGTTTGGCTCGTTTGTAGATACAGATTGGGAACGTGAGTCTGAAATGTTACACGTACACATATTAACAACAACCCATTTAACGAAGCTTGTGTTGGAAGGGATGGTAAAAAGAGGTTCTGGAAAAATATTGAATATATCGTCTTTAGCTGCTTTCCAACCAGGCCCTTTAATGGCCATTTATTACGCTTCCAAAGGTTATATGCTATCATTTTCTGAAGCTATTTCTAATGAGTTGAATGGAACAGGAGTTACTGTAACGGCATTATGCCCTGGGCCAACAGAAACAGGGTTTCAAAAAACAGTTTCGGCAGATGCCAATACCAACAAAATAACATTTAATATGGCTTCGGCTAAATCTGTAGCGGCTTATGGTTATAAATCCATGAAAAAAGGAAAAATCGTTGCCATTCCTGGCATTTTAAATAAATTTTTAGCAACCATACATCGTTTTGTTTCTAGGGCTATGGCGGCAAAAATTGTTAGAAATATACAAGAGAAGAATAGAAATAAATAATAATTTAAATACGTTTTACTGTGAAACCCGTAGAGCACTATTTTCTTAATCAAAAAGAGCCATACCAATCCATCATGCTTTATGTAAGAAGCATTATTTTAAATACACTACCAGAAGTTGAAGAACGGTATAGTTATAAAATCCCGTTTTATAATTGCTATAAAAAACCTATGATTTATTTGAATATTTTGAAAGGCACAAACTTTGTAGATGTCGCTTTTATTCAAGGGATATTCTTGGAAAAGCAGTTCCCGATTTTAAAGAATGATAACAAACGTAAACAAGTCCGCTCTATTAAATTAAAAACGTTGGAGGATTTAGATCATGATGATTTTGTGCAACTACTGTGCGAAGCGTCAGCTTTATTAAGTAGAAGTAAAAAAGCGTGGTTTATTTAACCAAGTCCATTTACGGTTTTTCTAATGGTTACCAGGTTGGTTAATAGTTTTTCCAAAAGATCTAAATGCAACATATTGGCACCATCACTTTTCGCGTTGGCCGGATCGAAATGGGTTTCAATAAATAGACCATCTACATTATTTACTACACCAGCCCGGGCAATAGTTTCAATCATATCTGGTCTGCCGCCTGTAACGCCGCTCGATTGATTTGGTTGTTGTAAGGAGTGTGTCACATCCAAAATGGTTGGAGCATATTGACGCATGGTTGGTATGCCACGAAAATCCACGATCATATCTTGATAGCCAAACATGGTGCCTCTATCGGTAATCCATGCCTTCTCATTTCCAGAATCTTTAATTTTTTGTACGGCATGTTTCATGGCCTCTGGACTCATAAATTGTCCTTTCTTCAAATTAACCACTTTACCAGTTTCTGCAGCCGCTACAAGCAAATCGGTTTGGCGTACCAAAAACGCAGGGATTTGCAACACATCCACATATTGAGCAGCCAAATACGCATCAGAAATTTCATGAATATCTGTTACTGTAGGTATGCCAAAAGTATCTGATACTTTTTTTAGGATTTTTAAAGCTTTTTCATCTCCAATACCTGTAAAACTATCCACTCGACTACGGTTCGCTTTTTTAAAACTTCCTTTAAAAACATAAGGTATTTCCAACTTATTGGTAATGGCCACTACTTTTTCGGCAATTCGTAAAGCCATGTCTTCGCCTTCAATGGCGCAAGGGCCACAAAGCAAAAAGAAATTGCTAGCGTTTAAATGGTTTAGTCTAGGTACGTCTTGAAGATTCATCTGCTTAAATTTCAAATTTTCAGCAGTAAAGATACATATTAAAAATGTCCTTTTAGACTATTTCTAAAAATCCATAACGACATAATAAAATTTGTCGGAATAAAAATGCCGCCAAGAAAAAGAAGGTTTTTTGTTGACGATGATAAGTGAATTATATCAAGGGAATCAGATATATAAGCTATAATCAAATATGAAGAAACGCACACAAAAGTAATGCCCAAGGCAAAATTCAATTTATTACTGGGTTTAATTAATTGCCATATAAAGGGTATCCCAAAAAGTAAAATGGGATATGCAGAAATGCCATTGGTTTTATTAATAATGGTAAACCAAATAATAGTAATTGAAATAAAATATAGGTACGGGACAAATTTGTAAAAATGATTGAGAGATTTCATTTTGAATTTTTTTTAGTGTTAATAAAAAAGGATTAAATATAACCTAAATTGTTGATATTCAATTTAACGGAACAAAAATTTTAATATTATTAAATAAAAAAAACTATAACATTTAATTAACTAAATATCAAAATATAATATGTGTTATGATAAAATATAGCGTACCTTTGCACGCTTAAAATAAGGCATCAATATGGCTAATATTAAAAACATTGCAATTATTGCACACGTAGACCACGGTAAGACCACGTTGGTTGATAAAATTATGTACCATTGTCACCTGTTTAGAGACAACGAAAATACGGGTGATTTAATTCTGGATAATAACGATTTAGAGCGCGAAAGAGGTATTACAATTACATCTAAAAACGTTTCAGTAATTTACAAAGAGACCAAGATTAATATTATAGATACGCCTGGTCACGCCGATTTTGGTGGTGAAGTAGAGCGTGTGCTTAACATGGCTGATGGTGTTTTATTATTGGTAGATGCTTTTGAAGGCCCAATGCCACAAACACGTTTTGTATTGCAAAAAGCGATAGATTTAGGTTTAAAGCCATGTGTGGTTATTAATAAAGTGGATAAAGAAAACTGTACACCAGAAGAGGTGCATGAAAAAGTTTTCGATTTAATGTTTGAATTGGGTGCAGAAGAATGGCAGTTAGATTTTCCAACGGTTTATGGTTCGGCAAAGAATAATTGGATGAGTGATGATTGGAGAAATCAAACATCGAATATAGAACCATTATTAGATATGGTTATTGAGCATATTCCAGCACCAAAAATTGAGGCAGGAACAACTCAAATGCTTATTACATCCTTAGATTTTTCTTCGTTTACAGGACGTATCGCGATTGGGCGTTTAACCCGAGGCGGGTTAAAAACTGGGCAAAACATTTCTTTGGTAAAAAGGGATGGAAGTATTGTAAAGTCAAGAATTAAAGAAGTTCATATTTTTGAGGGTTTAGGCCGTAAGAAAGTAGATGAAGTTCAAACAGGAGATATTTGTGCACTTGTAGGTTTGGAAGGTTTTGAAATTGGTGATACAGTTGCCGATTTTGAAAATCCTCAAGGTTTGAAAACCATTGCCATCGATGAGCCAACCATGAGTATGTTGTTTACGATTAACGATTCACCTTTCTTCGGGAAAGATGGTAAGTTTGTAACATCTCGACATATTAAAGATCGCTTGAAAAAAGAGTTAGAAAAAAACTTAGCTCTTAGGGTTGAAGAAACTGATAGTGCCGATAAATTTATGGTTTATGGACGTGGTGTATTGCACTTATCTGTTTTAATTGAAACCATGAGACGTGAAGGTTATGAACTACAAATTGGTCAGCCACAAGTAATTATAAAGGAAATTGATGGCGTTAAATGTGAGCCAGTTGAAGAAATGACGATTGATTTACCGGAATCGGTATCTGGAAAAGCGATTGAAATGGTAAGCCTACGCAAAGGTGAAATGACCAGTATGGAAGCTAAAGGTGAACGTATGATTTGCCAGTTTTTAATGCCTTCCAGAGGGATTATAGGATTGCGTAATCAGTTATTAACGGCTACGGCTGGAGAGGCCATTATGGCACATCGCTTTAAAGAATACCAACCGCTTAAAGGCGGCATTCCAGAGCGTCAAAACGGATCTTTGGTTTCTATGGAAAAAGGTCAAGCCATTCCATATTCAATAGATAAATTACAAGAAAGAGGTAAGTTTTTTATTGATCCAGGAGAAGATATTTATGAAGGACAAGTTATTGGGGAAAACTCACGTGGCGATGATATGGCGGTAAATGTTACTAAAACCAAAAAGTTAAGTAACGTGCGTTCATCTGGAGCAGATGATAAAGCTAAGATTGTACCCGCTATTAAATTTTCGCTAGAAGAAGCTTTGGAATATATACAAAAAGACGAGTACGTTGAAGTAACACCAAATCATATTAGATTGCGTAAAATTTATTTAACCGAGGTAGAAAGAAAACGTAGCAAAGGCATGTAAAAATTTCGGGAATGATACCCTAAATGGATTGGTTATTTATACATGACTACCGTTTAGGATTCTTTTCAACTAAGTATATTAAAATATTAAGAATAGTAAATGCCCTTGGGTGTTTACTATTTTTATTTTATGGTGTTTTGCTTCAGCCCAACTTAAGTCCATTATTAATGTAAATTAGGCTATTTTGCGTATTGATCCTCGTTATTGGTCCAATAAGATAACGGGATAACTATTTTATAAATTAAAACAAATTTAACAAATACGAATACCTCATGTACTACGTTATTTGATTTTGTATATTTGATTCCTCTTAGCTTTTTAAATCTATACCTATCTTTTTTTGTATTGAATTAAAATAACCAATAAGCAACCAAAAGTAAATTGTTATTAATTGAAAAAATTAATAGATTATATAAACAATAATGTTTTAATAAAGATTACTTCATTAAAAACAGCTTCTGTAATTACCAGGATAATTGCAGGCATGTTAACTTCAAAAGCCATAGCTATTTTTATTGGAGCAGAAGGTTTGGCACTTATAGGTAATTTGCGAAATTTTGTAGGGTCTGCACAAGCTATAGCAACTTTTGGCTTTTATAACGGGGTTGTTAAGTACGTTTCAAAATTTAAAGATGATTTACAAAACCTGAGTAAAACACTTTCAACGGTTTTTTATTTTGGATTTATTTCCACTATTCTAATATCCTTCTTTTGCTATTTTAAAGCGGATTTAATTAATAACTTGATCTTCCCAACCTATAATAATTACGCTTACATTATTAAAATTTTTGCTATTGTACTTCCATTTTATTCATTGAATATGTTTTCGTTTTCAATAATGAACGGATTTTCAAAATATAAAATCCTCATCATTATAAATATTATCGGACAAATTTTAGGGGTTTCGATAGCTGTTCTTTTAATTTATCAAAACAAAATAGATGGTGCTTTAATATCTGTGGTAATTGCAGAATCCATCATATTTTTAATCACGTTGGTAGGAATAATAAATAGAAGAAGTTTGGCACCATTAATACAGGTAAAACAATTTAGTTGGGATTTTTTAAAAAAAATGGGCCCTTATTCTATCATGGCAATGTTTTCTGCCGTTATCCTTCCGCTTGTTGCATTGGTAATTCGATCGTACATTATAGAAAATGTTGGGTATAAAGACGCGGGCTTTTGGGAGGCCATGACTCGTATTTCTAAATATTATTTAATGCTTGTAACCTCTTTAATGGCAGTATATATATTGCCTAGGTTTTCTGAGATTGATAGCATAAAGGAATTCAGGAAAGAAGTGTTTAGCTTTTATAAAGCAGTGATGCCCTCATTTATTGTAGGGTTGTTTGTTATATATTTTTTAAGATCATACATCGTAGCATTTATATTTTCCAAAGAGTTTGAACCCGTAGAAAATTTGTTTTTATGGCAGTTGTTAGGTGATCTTCTTAAGGTTTTATCTATGGTTATTGTGTATCAATTTTTAGCAAAAAAGATGTTTTGGCATTATATAGTCACCGAGATTTTCTTTTTGGTAATGCTATATCTTACAAGTATTTATTTTGTTGATTTATATGGTGTTAAAGGAGCTGTTATTGGTCATTTTGTTAGTTATTTAGTATATTATGCCATTATTTTATTGATATTTGGAAGCTCTATTTTTAGAGTGGATACAAATAAAGAAGACTAAGTAACAATCTGAAAATCAAAAACTTGAATAAGATTTTTAATAACATATTAAATAATAACTTAATCAAGTTAGGGCTTTTTAATTCTGTTTCCATTACCATAAAAATTTTAGCAAGTATTATTTCTTCAAAAGCCCTTGCTTTTTTTTTAGGACCCTCAGGATTGGCGATTGTTGGTATCTACAAGGAGTTTTTTAACATGACGACGAATATGTCATCATTAGGGCTTCAAAGGGGCATCATTAGATATGCCGCGGAATTAAAATCGAAACCTAACGAATTAAAAACATTTATTAGTACAGCCAATTTAATCGGGATATTTGCCAGTATTTTAATGGCTTTTTTTTTATTCCTTTTTTCGAGTTTCATTAATATAAATTTATTTCCAAATGACGACTTTAATTTGGTAATTAAAATTTTAGCTTTTTTGATGCCTATAAGTGTGTTTAGCGTATTTTTTCTATCATTTCTTAATGGGCTTGGGTATGCTAACCATATTGTTAAAATAAACATTTCACTGTACATTCTTAATATGATCATATTGGTGATTCTTACCTATTTTTATAATACTAAAGGTGCTTTAATTGGAATTAGCCTTGTATATGTACTTCAATTAATTTCTATTTTAATGTTTAAACCAAATGCTTTTTCATATGCAACGGTTAATTTAAACATTTTTTCAAATAATTATTTTAGAAAATTAGTGGGTTACACTATCATGACCATTTTTTCTTTAATGCTTTTCCCTTTCATTTCTATACTAATCAGAAGTGAAATAATTGATTTATTAGGTGAAGATGCAGCTGGTTTTTGGGAAGCCATGAAAAGAATCTCAGAAAATTATTTACTATTTGCTTCTTCGTTGGTTATACTTTCGGTTTTGCCAAAATTATCGGAAAAGGACAGTGATTTTAAAAGTATTGTTTGGCGATTTTATAAATCCATTTTACCATTATTTGTCATTGGATTATTTATAATTTTTATCCTAAAAGACTTTATCATTCAGTTATTTTACTCTAAAGAATTTTTGCCTACAACAGTTTTGTTTAAATGGTATACAATTGGCGATTTGTTTAGGATTTCTGGTATTGTTTTAGCGGCAAACTTTTATGCTAATAGGGATATTAAAGGGTATATTTTTACTGATATGTTTTTAGCTTCGGTTATGTATGTTTCAACTATTCTGTTATTAAGAAGTTACGGGCTGGTGGGTGGGGCTTTCGCCTATTTTATTTCATACTTTCTATACTTTATTTTATTAATTATAGTGTTCCGAAAAAAATTATTTCTTGAAAAAGCACAAAGTTAGGTTAATGCCTTATATTTAAATATGGACAAAAAAAATGTAAATATATTTCTGGTTTTTTTACTGCCTATAATTACCTTTTTTTTATTTGAACTTTTTTTAAAAAGCATAACAATTGAAAGAACTTATAACCTTATTGAAAATGGTCTATTTGCCTGTTTAATTATTATACTCTCATTTTTAATAAATAGTTTGGCGTTTAAAAAGTTCTTTTTAAAAATGGGATTTATAATTTTTAACCTATGTCTCTTTTTTGAAACTTTTTATTATTATCATTTTGAAAGTATTTTTAGTGCTTCGGCCATATTTGTAATTCTGGAAACCAATAGTATTGAAACAAGAGAGTTTTTAACGTCATACGTTACTAAAACAATATTGTTTTTATTTGGTTTATCAATATTTATTATAATTTATGGTTTAAAAATTATAGATAAAAGTATCTGCCAAAGCATTATAAAAAAAGGACATAAATTAAATTATCTTTTAATTTTTTTAATATTGGTTTTTTTAAAAATTACAAATCTAATTGTTTATAATGTTCCTTATTTAGCCATAAAAACACCCATTACTTATTGTCAGGAGACAAATAAGTTAAAAATTTATGGAGAAGACAACCAACTAGGAAGTTTTACAAATGTAAAACACGCTAAGTCAAAGGATAAAAAAGAGCTATATATTATTGTTATAGGAGAATCTGCCAGTAAAGCACATTTTCAATTATATAATTATTATAGAAAAACAACCCCTTTATTGAACAACATAAAAGATGAACTTATAGTTTTAAATGATGTGATTAGTCCACATGCTTACACCATTGGTTCATTAACAAAAGGACTTACTCTTGGAAACGTTGAAAATCCCGAAGGGAAATATCAAGGTTCAATAATTCAATTATTAAATCAAGCAGGTTTTAGAACCTATTGGATCTCAAATCAAAGACCAGTTGGTGTATCAGATACCCAAGTTACTCAAATTGCCAAAGGAGCAAGTAAATCTGTATTTCTTAATATCAAACATACTAGTGAAAAAACACCTTATGATGAAGTTTTGCTTCCTGAGTTAAATAAAATAGTTCAAGAGGAAGGCGATAAGAAAGTCGTTTTTTTACATATGATTGGAGAACATTTTTTTTATGAAAAGCGTTATCCACCTGAATTTGATTATTTTAAAGACAAACCGAATACAAAATTTAAAAGGGATGATGTTTATAAAACCATAAATGCCTATGACAACGCCATCCGGTATACGGATAGTATTTTAGGTGAGGTTATAAAAACGGCCAGAAAACAGAATAGTGATAGTTTTGTTATGTATTTTTCGGATCACGGACAAGAAGTTTATGACGAAATTGATTTTTTTGGACAAACCGTAGATCAAAGGGTAACCAAAAACATGTATGAAATACCGATGCTTCTTTGGATGTCCGATAGCTATAAATTAAAAAATCAAATTGCTTTAAATCTAAATAATAAGTACATGGCAGATGATGTTATACATTCAATTGCCGATTTGTGTAATGTAACGAGTAATGAAATTGATTCTACTCGAAGCATATTTAATGAACATTTTAAAGAAAGAAAAAGAATCATAAAAAACCATATCGATTTTGATACTTCTTTTTACTTGAATGAAAATCAATAAAATTGGAAACTCTAAAAAAGAAAATTTGTATTGTTTGCACCTCTTTGGATTATGGCGGTGCAGAAAGGGCTTCGGCTACACAATCCATAATTTTCCATAAATTAGGTTTTGAGGTTTGTATAGTTACGGTTAACTCTGGGGTTGCTTATTCACATAAAGGCACTCATTTTAATTTAGGGGTGTTAAAAAATGATAAAGATTCTGCTTTTGGTAGAATCAGACGGCTGATAACATTTAAAAAATTTCTCAATAAAAATAGATTTGATTTTATTGTTGATAACAGACCAAGAAATCAAGCGTATCGAGAATTTATAATCACAAAGTTTATTTATAATTTCCCCACAATTTATGTCATTCATTCGTTTGAAGAATCTTTAGCATTTACAAAATATAAATGGCTAAACACTTTTTTATATAAAAACAAGGCCATGGTATGTGTCTCTAAAATTGGAGCTGATAAGTTTAAAAATTTGTACAGGCTAAACCAGATGACTACAATTTATAATGCGTTTGATTTTGATGAGATATCAAAACAATCAAATGAAGAAAATAAACTAAATATAGGAGATTACATTATTTTTTACGGTAGAATACACGATAAATCAAAAAACCTAAAACTGCTTTTAGATGCTTATAAAATTTCAAGACTTAATGAGAGACAGATTAAATTACTCATTCTAGGGGATGGCCCAGATTTAGATTTAATTCAATCTTATTCAAGCCAATTACATTTACATAATGATGTGATTTTTAAGGCGTTTGTTAAAAATCCATTTCCATATGTAAAACAAGCTAAGTTTTTAGTTTTAACAAGCCGATCTGAAGGGTTTGCAATGGTTATACCAGAATCGTTATCATTAAGGGTTCCTGTTTTATCGGTTGATTGTGAAGCGGGACCTAAAGAAATTATAACAAACGGTTATAATGGATTATTAGTTGAGAATTTTAACAAAGAAGCCTTAGCTAAAGGAATGAATAGATTTATAGAAGATTCTGACATACATGACTTTTGTAAGGAAAATGCAGTAAAAAGTATATATAAATTTTCTTTAGACGATATCTCAAATGATTGGAAAAACTTGTTTTTCAAAGTTTAAATATTAGTAATAAGAAGTTGTGTAAACCCCCTTTTTAATTAAAAACCGATGTAACCCTTTCATAAATTTCAATAAAAAAACAGGTAATTTTAAAAGAAATCTTTGTTTTTTGTTCAAATTCGATTTTTCGATTTCTTTCTCAAGGTTTTCGTAAACCCATTGCGGTCCGTATATTTTACTTCTTAATGCAACGGCATAACGATTCACATCTAAATACATTTTTAAAGAGGGGTTAAACTTTTCTTCTTTTAAATAATTATTAATTAACCAATATCTATCCTCATTATATTCCTTGTTAGATAGGCTTGAAGAGTCAAAAAGATTATATGACATTGTAATTTTGGGATTGAATGCTATGTCGCCAAGAAGCCCAAATTTTATCCATAAATCGATATCTTGACCAGTTCTTAATTTTATATTGTAACCGTTTAATTTTAAAAAATTTGTTTTTAAGAAAGCAACAGACGATGAAGAAGGGATGAAATTTATAATATTTGCTTTAAAAAAATCATCAATTATTAGACAATTTTTTTTATAATTAAAATTAAATACCGCATTAGTTTTAAAAGTGTCATGTCTTTTAATTTCATAATTATTACAATACAGAACGGCATTTCTAAATAAAGTAATACATTTTTTTAATTCAAATAAATGATCCTCGTACCATAAGTCATCTGCATCTAACAAAGCTATGTATAATGATTTAGAATATTGAATGCCATTATTTCTCGCAACTGAAGCTCCTTTATTTTCTTGCCGAATTATTTGTATTCTTGAGTCTGTAAATTGAGATACTAAATGAAGACTATTATCAGTACTGCCATCGTCAACTATAATAATTTCAAAATCTTGAAAGGATTGATTACTGACACTTTTTAAAGTATCAATAATATAAGCTTCTTTATTGTATAGCGGAATTATAACAGAAAAAAAAGGCATTATTTTTTTGTTTTTAATTGACAAAGATATCCTATTCGGTACATGTCATACAATAATAAAAATGGATAATTAGAATTTAAATTTAAAACTATTGGTTTTTTTAGAATTTTAAAAACCAAAGTCGCCAATCTAACTAGATTTAGCTTTTCAATGTAAAAAGAATACTTAAATACTTTAGAATCTTCCTTTGTTAATTTGCCTTGCTCAACTAAATGGGATAAATTTTCAATAGCATATTCTGTTTTCTTTAAAAATGTATTTGCATCATCGTCTGAATTATGGACAACTTGGTTTTTAAAAAAACAGATTTGGATTTGGTTCCTTTTTAAGGTGTTGAAAAATAAAACATCTTCATAACCATAGCTTTTGATACTTTCATCAAAAGGATAGCCTTTGAATATTTTTTTCTTGATTAGGAAATTTGAAGAGCATAAGGTTTTACGTTCTCTTTTTTTTGTGTAAACCCATCGTAGTTTATAAGGTTTTTTGGGAATTTTTTTTAAATAAGTCATTCCTCCACAAATAACCTTTTCATTTTTGATAGCAATATATTTTTCTATAAAGTTTTTTTCTTTTGGAAACGTCCCTGAATCAATAAACAGCAATAAATTATATTTGGCATCCTTGGCTAGTAAATTTCTAATGGAACTTCTTCCAATGTTATTTGGGAGTTCTTTAAAAGTACAGTTTTGTATATTATTTATGGTATTGTTGAAAGAATTTATTTGGGATTTAGAACCGTCATCATAAACCAATATTTCAAATTCTATAGCACACTTTAAGCATTGGTCATGTAATTCGCTAACTAAAGGAACAACATTATAATTGTATGTCGGAATTAATATGGAAATCATTAAATCTAATTATGGATAATCTTTATAATGTATTATTTGTTGTTTGGTTTTTCATAAATACCAAAAATAAAATCACTTGGATGATTTTTTAGATAAATATCCTCAAATTCAAAAAGCTGATTTAATACTTCTTCATTTGCTTGATTGGTATTTAGGAAGTGATGTGCTATATCTTTGAGTGTTGTCATTAAAATGTTGCCCCCATAACTTGCCTCATAAATTGTATTGTAATGTTTATGTATGGAGGGAAGAATGTTTGCGGATTCTATACATTCTGAAGGATCGGCGATTTTCATTCTAATTATACCTGACCCTGAAACTTTATTTTTGTAAAAATTTAACTTATAACGCTTTCTGTATTTTTTTGGAATTAATTTTATGGCCTCATTTATTGCATCAATTTGGTATTTTGGAAACTGTAATCTATTGGCTCCCACATATTCATCAATAATAAGTATTCCATCATCTTTCAATGCTTCTTTTACGGACTTTCCTATTAAACTTTCAATATTTTTAAAATGATGAAGTGATGCTCTGAAGAAAACAATATCATAGTATTTTTCTGGAAATGAAAATGTATTCGCATCCTGTACTTCGAATTTTATATTATCCAGTTTTTTGTTTTTTGAAATAGTTTCAGCATTATTAAGAAGCACATCAGAAATATCGGTACAAAGAATTTCATCAAAATTATTGAATGAAGCAAATTTCAATTCATGACAACAATTGCCGCTTCCAAGAGATAGCATTTTTAAATTTGTTTTGTTCTTTAAGATTGTATTTACAGTAAAATCTTTGAAATCTAAATCTTTATTACCTGTAATTAACGTGTTCCATCTTTCTTTAACCTTTGGTATAATCCACCAATTAGATGAATCTATTTTTTCATGGTTGAAAGCAGTTTTTGCTCTTTTGATTTTGTTTACACTGAATTTTGAGGTAATAAAGTGTATGCCTCGCTGGTTTAATTTAGCATAAGTATCAATAATGTCATCTAAAGTTATTAATCTCATTGTTTTGTTGCGATTAAAATGGTTTCAGGAGATTTTAAACCCAAAAATAAATCATCATCTGTTTTATTTAGTGTTTTTACTGAAACATTAAAGCCATTATTCATGAGCCTATTTTTTAAACCTTCAATGGAATATATTCTAACATGGTCTTCTTGCCCGAAATGCTTTTTTCTTTCTTGTGGGGTAAGAATAGAATAATCTTCATAAATTTCACCATCTTTAAAAGGCGTTTGAATATACACAGTTCCATGAGGCTTTAAAACTCTATAAAGTTCGGATATCGCTTTTTGGTCTTCTATAATATGTTCTAAAATATGATAACAAATAATGGTATCAAATTTTTCGTTGTCCTGTTTTATATTGGTAATATCAAATTTATAATCGGCTAAAAACTCATTTTCAAAATCAGAACTATAATATGTGATGGCTTTATGTTTTTTTAAAATTCTATAGAGACTTCTAGATGGTGAAAAATGTAGAAGGTTCCCTTTTAAAACATTATTTTGGTTTAGTAAATACCAAAGTCTTCGGTTTCTTGATAAACTTCCACAAAAAGGACAGAGTAAATCATCATTTTTTAGTAAAATAAATGTGCGTAATTTTTTTTGACAAATATGACATGTATGATTGTTTCCAAGAAAAAAAAGGGCATAAGGGAAACGAAAAATTTGCTCGTATTTAAATAAAAAATCTTTAGGAATTAAAGCTTTAATAATCTTTTTAATGAAAATGTACATATCATCCCTTCCTTTGCACTACTTCATAAACTTGGTTGTCGTCACACTTCAATGTTTTACTGGGATATTTTAATAGCAACGCATAATCGTGTGTGGCCATTAGTATGGTATTGCCATTTTTGTTTATTTCTTGTAGCACTTCCATAACTTCAATGCTGGTTTGTGGATCTAAATTTCCTGTTGGCTCATCGGCCAAAATAAGTTCTGGGTTATTAAGTAAGGCTCGGGCAATAGCGATACGTTGTTGCTCACCACCAGAAAGCTCGTGCGGATATTTGAAGCCTTTGGTCTTCATATCGACCTTAGCCAAAACTTCTTCTACACGCGTATTCATTTGGTTTTGGTCTTTCCAACCGGTTGCCTTTAAAACAAATAGTAAATTTTCGTTGATGGTTCTATCGGTCAGTAATTTAAAGTCCTGAAAAACTACCCCAAGTTTTCGTCTTAAAAAGGGAATATCATCTTCCTTTAGGGTTTTTAAATCGTATTCTACAATATGCCCTTCGCCTTCTGTTAAAGATAAATCACCATACAGGGTTTTCATAAAACTACTTTTGCCAGATCCTGTTTTGCCAATCAAATACACAAAATCACCTTTGTTAATTTCAACATTAACATTAGAAAGCACCAGGCTATCGCCTTGATATATAGATACATTTTTTAATTGAAGGATAGGGTTTGGCATAAAATGAATGGATTTTTTAATCGTGTTGTAAATGTATTATTTAAAAGTCAAAAGTTGAAAGTTAAAAGCGAAAAGTTTAGAGTAAGCAATTGTTCGTACTTTTAAATTAATAACGATTTATTCCTGTAAATATTTATTTTTCCGTTTTTAATAAGTCGGTTTATAATTCTAGCACAATTGTTACGTTATAGGGTTTATATTAAATTATCTTTGATTTTTAAATTAAAAACATATTGTCAATGACAAAAAATAATAGTATTTCCCTCTTGGTTGCTCTCGCTTTTTGCTATCAGGTTATAGCACAGCAATCTGCAACATATACCAGTGATTTGGTAGATTTCCAAAAAGCTTTAACATTATATAACAATCAGCAATATTTAGCATCGCAATCGTTGTTTGCCACCATTCAAAAAACAGCTAAAGAAGACGTTTTAAAGTCGGATTGTGCCTATTATATCGCCAATTGCGCTGTGCGTTTAAATCAACAAAATGCTGATAGATTGGTAGAGGATTTTGTAGAAGAATATCCAACAAGTACCAAACGGAATACCGCTTTTGTAGATGTGGCCGATTATTATTTTGTTAACGGAAAATTTCCGCATGCCTTAAAATGGTATGCTAAAGTTGATGAAGGTGCCTTAAGCAGAAAAGAAATGGAAAAATTCAATTTTAATTATGGATATTCCGCATTTTCAGCGAAGCAAAATAAAGAGGCCAAAGAATATTTGGGCAGGGTTGAAAATTCTCAAGAGTATGGTTCTCAAGCCAAATATTATATTGGTTATATGGCTTATGAAGGCAATGATTATGAACAGGCCAATCAATATTTTGAGCAAGTAACCGACCAAGAACGTTACAAAGAAAAACTCTCTTATTATCAAGCAGATTTAAATTTCAAACTTGGGAAATTTGAGGAAGCCATTAAATTAGCTAAAGAACAATTACCTAAAGGAGACCAAAGTGAAGTATCGGAGCTTTCAAAAATTATTGGTGAAAGTTATTTCAACTTAAATGAATATGCCGCAGCCATTCCTTATTTAAAAGCGTATAAAGGCAAAAATGGGAAGTGGAACAATGTTGATTTTTACCAATTAGGGTATGCCCATTACAAACAAGGCGATTATGACAGTGCCATTTCAGAATTCAATAAAATAGTTGGAGGAAACGATGCTACAGCCCAAAACGCCTATTATCACTTAGGAGAAAGCTATATTAAACTCAATAAAAAGCAAGAAGCATTAAATGCTTTTAGAAATGCATCGCAAATGACTTTCGATTTAAAGATTCAAGAAGATGCTTGGTTGAATTATGCCAAAATTAGCTATGAAATTGGTAATCCATACCAATCGGCCCCTCAAGTTTTGGCTGAATATTTAAACAAGTATCCGAAAACCATTTATAGGGAAGAGATTGAAACCCTCTTGATTGATTCTTACATCACCTCTAAAAATTATAAAGAAGCCATCAAACTTTTGGAAGGAAAAAATAGTTTTGAAAACAAAGTGGCCTTACAAAAAGTGGCGTTTTATAGGGGTTTGGAGGTTTATAACGAAGGCAATTATTTGGAAGCTAAATCGCTTTTTGATAGGTCTTTGAAAGAACCAAGAGATAATAACTATACTGCCAGAGCGACCTTTTGGAAAGCCGAAACGGATTATAATTTAACCAATTATGATGAGGCTTTAGTGGGCTTTAAGCAATTTGCTCAGCAATCATCAGCGTCGTCAACTTCAGAAAATACCAATATTGATTACAATTTGGCTTATACCTATTTTAAATTGAAAAATTATCCACAAGCTAGCCAATATTTCAATCAATTTATCAATAAAAGAAAGGATGATAAAGTCAGGTTGAATGATGCCTATTTGCGTTTGGGAGATACTTATTTTGTGTCTAGTAATTATAATGATGCTGCCAAAGCTTATGAAAACGCAATCAAGTTAAACGAGATAGAATCAGATTATCCGTTTTTTCAAAAAGCCATTAGTGCAGGTTATGGCGGTAACGATTCAAAAAAAATATCGGAACTGGAACAATTTATTTCAAAATATCCAAACTCAAAACTTCGCGATGATGCCATGTACGAATTGGGTAATTCTTATGTGAAAGCCAATCAAACAGAAAAGGCGATGACGATGTATAATCGATTAAACGATGAATATCGTATGAGTTCTTTTGTACCAAAATCATTATTACGTCAAGGCTTGGTGTATTATAACGGAAGCAATAATGAACAAGCTTTAACTAAGTTTAAAAAAGTAGCGACTGATTATTCAGGAACGCCCGAAGCTGTTCAAGCGGTATCTACCGCCAGACTTATTTATATAGATATGGGGCGTGTAGATGAATATGCGGCTTGGGCTAAAACCTTAGACTTTGTAAATGTTACGGATGCCGATTTAGATAATGCGACGTATGAAGCAGCCGAAAAACAATATTTGGATAACAATACAGATAAAGCCATCAAACAATTTAATGGCTATTTAGCGCAATTCCCTAACGGAATCCATGCTTTACAGGCGCATTTTTATGTAGCTCAAATGTATTATAAGCAAGGTTTAACAGACAATGCGGCACCGCATTATAAATTTGTTGCCGAGGCATCGAGAAGTGAATTTACCGAAGAAGCGTTGGCGCGTTTGTCCCAACATTACTTGGAGGCGAAAAATTGGAATGCAGCCATACCGTTATTGAAAAGATTGGAAACTGAGGCTAACTTGCCTCAAAACGTGGTGTTTGCCCAATCCAATTTAATGAAGGCGCAATACCAATTGGAAAAATATACCGATGCGATTTCTTATGCTGAAAAAGTATTGGAAAATTCAAAAATCGATAATAAAATCAAGAGTGATGCCCATGTTATTATTGCACGTTCTGCCATTAAAATGAATGATGAAATGAAAGCAAAAGCAGCTTTTGCTAAGGTTGAAGAAGTAGCAACAGGAGAAACAGCAGCCGAAGCCCTTTATTATAATGCGTATTTTAAGAATAAAGAAGGCAAGTTTGAAGCGTCCAATACGGCGGTTCAAAGGTTGGCTAAAGATTTTTCAGGATATAAATATTACAGTGCTAAAGGATTGGTGCTTATGGCGAAGAATTTTTATGCATTAAAAGATGCGTTCCAAGCCACTTATATTTTAGAAAGTGTTATTCAGAATTTCCCGGAATTTGATGATGTGGTTTCTGAAGCCAAAACAGAGTTAAGCAAAATAAAAGCTGAAGAGGCCAAAACAAATTCATCTGTTCAACCACAAGGCAATTAGTTTTGTGAATCGTGAATCGTGAAACGGGAGTCATAAATCGTAAATCATAAATCGTAAATAAACAAGTATGCGTAAGCACGTAAAAAATATCATATTACTAGCAGTAACTTTAAATATATTGGTATCATTTGCTCAAGATAGAGAAAAAGACACGATAAGAACAGGGGTTATTGACGTTGTAAAACCATATACACCTTCCATATCCGATGCTTTTAAGGTTAAGGAAACACCAAATTTAGATGATGATGTTACCACAAATAAAAAGGAAATAAAGTACAATATCTTTTCAATTCCAGTGGCATCAACCTTTACGCCTGCGAAAGGAAAAGCGGCAGTTGTAGAACAAAAAGCACCCGAAAAAATATTTGATAACTACGCAACGGTGGGTGTGGGTACGTATACCACTATTCTAGGTGAAGTGTATGTAAGTCATGCGTTGAGTAGAACGGAAAGCTTTGGGGGTTATATAAGTCATCATTCGTCTCAAGGCGGTATTGAAGATTTAGTGTTTGATGACAACTTTTCAAACTCAAAGCTTAACCTGAATTATGTATCGCATTTAAGGGATCTATCATGGAATATAGAGGGTGGATTTCAGCACCAAAACTATAATTGGTATGGTGTGCCAGAATTTCAATTAGATGAAGCAGAAGCAGACCAAATTGCCATGGGGCATTCCTTTTTTGGAGCACATTTAGGTAGTGATATTTCATTTCATGATACTTATATAAATTCCGCAAATGTTTTTTTTAGACGTTTTGGAGATAATCAAGGTTCTGGTGAGAATAGATTTACCGCACAAATAAAAGCAGATATTCCTATTAATAGCGATGAAGAATTGGCCACGGTTTTGAAGTTCGATTATTTGGGAGGTGCTTTCGATAGGAGTTATGAAGTAGATGAAGAATTAAAATATGGAAACTTTTTTGTGGGATTATCATCTGCTTATGAAATGAAACAAGATGATTTAACCGTTAATTTGGGGGCATCGGTTTATTATTTAAATGATACCCAAGGTAGTGATAACAAAATTTTTGTGTATCCAAACGTCACCGCAACCTACCGATTGGTTAACGATATTTTAATTGCTTATGGCGGTATTCAAGGTGATTTAATCCAGAATTCCTATTATGGTTTTGCTAATGAGAACACATTTGTATCGCCAACATTATTAATTCAGCCAACCGACCAATTGTATAATGCGTTTGTGGGGTTGAAAGGAAAAGTGTCCAGCCATGTGAGTTATAATTTTAATGGTAGATACATGTCAGATAGGGATAAAGCTTTGTTCAGGAATAATGAAATAACGTCTAATAGCACCCAAAACTATTCTTATGGAAACTCCTTTGGTATTGTGTATGACGATGTAAAAACCTATAGTGTAGCTGGTGAAATTAATGTAGACGTCAATAGAAATTTTACATTAGGTTTGAAAGCTGAATTTTTTAGTTATTCTTCCGATACACAAGCAGAAGCTTGGAATTTACCAGACACCAAAGGCTCCTTATTCTTAGATTACCAAATAAGTGATAAGTGGTATGCAGGTGCTAATTTATATTATATTGGCGAACGTAAAGATCAATTATATCTAAATGATGGCGTTACAGTGGCTTCACCATTTACAGTAACTTTAGATAGTTATTTTGACGCCAATGCGCATATAGGGTATCATATTAACGACCAATTTTCTGTATTTGCTAAAGGCAATAACTTAGCAAATCAAGGGTACCAACGTTGGCAAAATTTCCCTGTACAAAGCATGCAGTTTTTAGCTGGGGCGACTTATAAATTTGATTTTTGACGCTTGTGTCACCCTGAACTCACCTGTGCTGAACTCGTTTCAGTATTTCAGGGTCTCATAAATAGAAATAATTGTCATTCCCGCGAAGGCGGGAATCTCATCAATTGAAATTCATGTTTTAAATGAAAAAGATATTCTTTATCATTTTAGTTCTCTGTTTTAATTTTTGTATTTCTCAGCAAGTAATTCAAACATTAAATCTTTCAGATGCTGCTTTAGAATTAACTAAGCATAAAGTGGTTTACGACCCAAGTTATTTTTCAATTAATTATCCTAATGGAGATGTTCCAAGTGATAAAGGTGTTTGTACTGACGTTGTAATTAGAGCTTACCGAAAATTGGGGATTGATTTACAAAAAGAAGTTCATGAAGATATGAAAACCCATTTCTCTTTATATCCAAAGATATGGGGGTTGAAAACAACAGATAAGAATATAGATCATAGACGTGTTCCAAATTTAATGACTTATTTTGAGCGTCAAGGGACCGCTAAACCAATAACTAATAGCATGAAAGATTATATACCTGGAGATATAGTTTGTTGGAATTTAGGAGGGGCAATAACCCATATTGGAATTGTAGTTAATAAGAAATCAAACGATGGAAAAAAGATATTTGATTGTTCATAATATTGGTGGGGGACAAGTTTTAGAAGATTGTTTGTTTAAATTTAAAATAATTGGTCATTATAGGTTTATCCCAACCTAGCCAAATAATCAAAATGCGAACCGTCCAAGACCAGTTCGCATGTTAAGCCAACGGTATCGCAAGCTAGTTTTAAAGTATCAAAATCCAAATACAACCATTTCATAGGTGTTTCTTCCTCTCCTTTATAGCTTAAATAATAATCGAGTTCACCGTAATAGTTAGCATGGGCATCCATCCAAAAACCACCATCGTCGTCTTCGTACATGTATTTAATATCCGAAGAATCTATTAAAATCTGTCCGTTAGGTTTTAGTAGACTTTTTAAATGCGTTAAGTATTTAGAAACTTGAGAGAGTTCTTGAAAGATGCCTGTGCCATTCATCAACAATAAAACAGTGTCGAAGGTATCTTTTTCATCTAAAATATTTTTGACTTCCGCATGGGTAACGCCACGAAGTTTAGAAACTTCAATAGCGCCTTTTGAAATATCAATGGCTTTGACAGTAAAGCCTTTTTTCTGTAAATACAAACTGTGATTCCCTGCACCACAGCCCACATCTAAAACGGAACCTTTAGCCAATTGCAAGGCATTTTTTTCTAGCTTGGGCATGTCTTTAAAATCTCGAAACAGATAGGGAAGTGGCAAATCATCTTCCTCAGAAATATTGGTGGACGTGATGAGGTCTTCGGTATAATGTCCGTTTTGGTAATCTAATAAAGCTCGTCCAAATAAGTCTTTCATCTTTTTCTTGTCATGCTGAACTTGTTTATTCACAAACATATTATTTTAATTAAAGTGTTCATGAATTTTCAATTTCAGCATCTCATTTAAAATAGTATTTTTACCCCATGCAAAACATCATCAATAATCTTCCAAAGCTTGCCAAAGATAAGCATAACGAAAGCAAAAAATTCTTTGAGAAGCTAAAAAACAAGCCTCCAAAGAATCTGGATTATGTGATGGAAGAATTGCATGAAGCCGAGTTTAAAAAAACAGATTGCTTGCAATGTGCTAATTGCTGTAAAACCACGGGTCCTTTATTTACAGATAAAGATATTGAACGAATTGCCAAACATTTCAAACTGAAACCGCAGCAGTTTATCAATCAGTATTTACGAATTGATGAAGACAAAGATTATGTGTTGCAAGGTGTGCCGTGCACATTTTTAGGAGCGGATAATTATTGTTCCATTTACGACGTCCGACCAAAAGCTTGCCAAGAATTTCCGCATACCGACAGAAAAAAATTTCAACAAATTTCAAATCTTACTCTAAAAAATGTAGCTATTTGTCCAGCAGCTTTTAATATTGTTGAGGAGATTAAACGACGGATTAAGCTTTAGTTTTCAGTCTCAGTTTTCAGTAATATCATTGACTAAAACTGCTTCCAATTCTTCTCCAAAAGCCTTCATATCTATACCTGATTTATTTGTTAAAACCGTAATAACCACATCTTCTTCAGGGAAAATCATTAAAATGCTAGAAGCGCCAACACCACCACCTGTATGGTAATATTTAGGGGTGTCATGTTTTGTTTTTTCTACTGAAAAACCAATGCCATAACCCGTTCGGTTACCATTTTTTAACCGTTGCGATGTTACCAATTGTGCGAGTGATTCTTTAGAAATTAGGGTTGGCGAAATAAGTTCATTTCCAAACTTTACAATATCTTCTGACGTTGCTAAAAAACCACCACCGGCTATTTTATATTCGTTGGCAACTGGATTGGATAAAATACGCTTTGTTCTGTAAAAATTAGTGGTGTTGGGTGGGATGGCGTTTGAGGCATCCATAGTGGTATTGTCCATTTTTAAGGGGATTAAAATAGAATCCCTAACCATTGCATAAAAGTCTTTATTCGCTGCTTTTTGCATCACTTCACTTAGCAATACATAACCCAATGAGTTATAATGAAAACTGGTTAAAGGTTCAAATAAAAGCGGGTCATTCTTAAAAATATCCAACCCTTCGGTAATGGTCATTCGCTTATTTAATTTGAATTCATCATCCGTAGTATGCCTAATACCAGCCAAGTGTCCGCCTAATTGTCGGGCAGTAAAGTCGTATTCTTTTTTAGGGTAATCGGGTAAATAGTTATAAATACTGGTATCTAAATCAATCATCTTATCTTCAGCCAATTTCGCAAGCATCACGGCAGTTATGGATTTAGAAATACTGGCAATTCTAAATAATGTCAAACTTGGGTTTATAGGTACAGTTGGTTTACGTTTGCCATAACCAAATCCTTCAGACCAAATAATCTCTCCGCCTTTTGAGACAGAAATCGCCATGCCTGGAATATGTTGGCTTTTTAAAAATTTTTTAGCCTTTTTCCTGGCGATACTTATTTTTTGTTGTGTAGGATTATCAATATGTTGACTAAAACCCAGAGAGGTTAAGAGCAGCATGAGAGAGGCAATGATTCGCTTCATTAATTATAAATTAAATATTTTTTACGTGAATTTTTAAAAGTTTCAAGTCCTTGTTGCCAAGTGGCTTTGATTTGCTCTTCACTTAAACCTGCTTCAATTTGCTTTTGAAGTTTGGCTGTACCAGCATGTGTGGTAAAATTAGCAGTGTTAAAAACCTTTGATTTATCCGATGCATTATTATAGGCTTTTATGAGCCATTTTAAGCTCACTTGATTTGTTGTTTTTTCATCTTTTAAATCTTCGCCATAACAAAGTATGCCTTTATGCTTCGGATTTTTAGCACCAAAATTTTCGACAGGCGTATAGGTGAATGTAAAAACAGACTTATTCAAAAACGGTGCACCATATCTCTGAAATTGAAATTCTGTGCCACGACCTGCATTTATAGTAGTGCCTTCAAATAAACCAAGACTGGGGTATAATTTTATGGATTGATCGTTTGGAAGGTTTGGCGAAGGCCGAATAGGTAAACTGTAAGGCATATTATGATTGTAATTTTTAACAGGAATTACGGTAATTTGGCATTGAACACCATTTTTTAACCATTTTTCGCCATTTATCATTTTAGCATATTCACCAATAGTCATGCCATGTACTAACGGAATGGGGTGCATGCCTAAAAAACTTTGGTTTTCTATTTCTAAAGTTGGGCCATCAACATAACTGCCATTCGGGTTGGGTCGGTCTAGAATAATCAAAGGAATATTGGCTTCCGCACAAGCTTCCATAACATAATGCAGGGTAGAGATATAAGTGTAAAAACGAACGCCCACATCTTGCAGGTCGAAAACCATCACATCTATATTAGATAAGTCGTCCGATTTTGGTTTTCTATGTTCGCCGTGAAGCGACACAATCGATAAACCCGTTTTAGCATCTTTACTATCGTTAACAAGTTCGCCAGCATCAGCAGTGCCACGAAAACCATGCTCTGGAGAAAATACTTTAGAAATTTTAATATTTAAAGCCAAAAGCGAATCTACCAAATGCGTATAGTTTTTACCATTCGCTTTAAATACCACACTTGTTGGGTTGGCTACAACGCCAATGCGTTTTCCTTTAAGTAGGGATATGTATGTTTCGGTTTGGTTAGCACCAACAATAATATTACTGTCATCCTGAACTTGTTTCAGGATCTCATGAGGTTTATCTGTCTCAGTTTTTTTATCCACTGTCTTCAGTATTCCGTCTCCCGTCTTCCCCGTGTTCCCACAAGAAATAAGTACTAAAACAATTCCGATAGTTATCGGGAAAACTGTATTTTTGAGAACATTAAACCACATATACAAAATTTGAATTACGAATATTTTATAGCAAAACGCATTATTGGCAGTAAAGCGTATAAAAGTAGTATTTCGGCACCAATAATAAAAATTGGTATCGCAGCAATTGCAATTGGTATTGTGGTCATGATGATTGCTATTGCTACAGGCATAGGTTTACAGCAGAAAATACGTGATAAAGTCGTGGCGTTTAATGGGCATGTTACCATAACGAATTATGATAGCAATAATTCGCAAGAAAGTGTATTTCCAATTTCCACAAAGCAAGATTTTTATCCAGAATTCAAGTCCGTTGAAGGGGTAAGGCATATTCAAGCAGTGGCAACCAAATTTGGCGTGATTCGTACCGAAACCGATTTTGAAGGTCTAGTTCTAAAGGGCGTGGGTGGCGATTATGATTGGAGCTATTTTAAAGATTTTTTAGTGGAAGGTCGTGTGCCAGATTATACCCAAAAACGTAATGAAGACGTGTTAATGTCGCAATATATTGCCAACCGATTGGGTTTTAAGTTAGGTGATACCTTCCAAATGTTTTTTAAAAAAGTAGACCCCGAGAAACTGCCAAACATTATCACTTATAAAATAGTAGGGATTTACAATTCTGGGTTTCAAGATTTTGATGCCACCTATGTTATTGGCGATATCAGGCATTTGCAACGTATTAATAATTGGGAATCCGACCAAGTTGGGAATTTTGAAATATTTATAACTGATTACAACGACCTTGACAATAAAGGCATTGAAATTTTTAAAGCCATTCCCTCAACGCTTGATGCCAAAACCATCAGTGAAAGCTATTATTCCATTTTTGAATGGATTAAAATATTCGATAAAAACATTTACGGCATTATAGGCATCATGATTTTAGTCGCTGGCATTAACATGATAACCGCTTTGCTGGTGCTGATTTTAGAGCGCACGCAAATGATTGGTATTTTGAAAGCCTTAGGCAGTAACAATTGGAGCATAAGAAAGTTGTTTTTATATAACGCCTCTTATTTAATTATTCTAGGCTTATTTTGGGGAAATCTGTTGGGCTTAGGCTTGCTATTTGCCCAAAAGCAGTTTAAACTCTTCCCGCTAGACCCTAGTGTGTATTACGTAACCGAAGCTCCAGTGTATATTAATTTCACCTATATTTTAGGCTTAAACATTGGCACCTTAGTATTGTGTTTATTGATGCTTTTGGTGCCTTCTTATATTATTACTAAAATATCTCCGGTTAAGGCGATTAGGTTTGAGTAGGCTAAAGGTAATATCCTCGTTTCCCAAATCCATGCTTTCATGCTAATAGAATAATTGTATTTTTGTGCCATGCAAAACACGCTTCAAGATTTTATACCCATAAGGGCACTAAACCCTGTTTTAGAACTTTTAAAGCATGAAAATTTAACGGTTACCGTGAAGAATGAGCGTAAAACACGTCATGGTGATTATAGGCAATTGCCTAATGGAAAACATCAGATAACAGTGAATTCCAATTTAAATCACTATCGATTTTTAATTACCCTTATACATGAAATCGCCCATTTTGAAGCTTATAAAACCTGCGGAAAATTTATAAAACCCCATGGTGTAGAGTGGAAACGTACCTTCCAGCATTTAATGTTGCCATTTTTAAATCCAGATGTTTTTCCTTCATCACTCTTGCCCTTATTGGCAAAGCATTTTAAAAATCCTAAAGCGACCAGTGATACCGATACTAAATTGGCATTGGCATTAAAACAATACGACCAACCTAATGATAAAACATTTATTTTTGATGTACCGTTTGGAAGCATGTTTAAATTATACAATGGTAAGATTTTTAAAATGGGACCATTGCGGGTAAAACGTTACGAGTGTTTGGAGATTAAAACAGGAAAGTTGTATCTTTTCAATCCGAATGCAGAAGTAGAACTAATTGCTTTATAAAGTAGGAATCAAATAAAAATATATAAACACATTCTTAACTAATGGGAATGAGAATACATTTAATATGAACAAAAATTATTACGCTATATTAATGGCAGGCGGAGTAGGATCTCGGTTTTGGCCAGTAAGTACAGAAAGCTTTCCAAAGCAGTTTCATGATATGTTAGGAACTGGCGATACGCTTATTCAAAAAACATTTCACCGTTTGGCACATTTAATTCCGAAAGAGAACATTTTCATTTTAACCAATGAAAAGTATAACGATTTGGTATTAGAGCAACTTCCTGAAGTAACCCAGCGCCAAGTGGTTTTAGAACCGGCCATGAGAAATACAGCACCATGTATTTTGTATGCCTCATTAAAAATACAAAAGGAAAACCCAAATGCGGTGATGATTGTGGCGCCCAGCGACCACTGGATTGAAGATGAAATAACCTTTTCTAAAAACGTGGAACAAGCTTTTGATTTTTGTTCAAAAAATGATGCCCTTGTGACGCTTGGTATTCAGCCAACTTTTCCAAACACCGGTTTTGGTTATATTGAGTTTGATAAAAATACATCTGATACCATCAAATCTGTTAATCAGTTTAGGGAAAAACCCGATTATGAAACCGCTAAATCATTTATAAAACAAGGGAATTTTCTTTGGAATGCCGGTATTTTTATGTGGAGTGTTAAAAGTGTGGTGGAAGCTTTTAAAACTAACCAACCTCGTTTGTACGGTCTTTTTGAAAATGGTATGCATGCTTATAATACAGATGGTGAGGACGAATTCATTCTACAGAATTATCCAAAGGCTGATAATATTTCGGTAGATTATGCCATCATGGAAAAATCCAGCAATGTATATGTCATTGGGGCAGAATTTGATTGGAACGACCTAGGAACCTGGGGTAGTTTATATGATAAATTGGATAAAGATAATAGTGGGAACGCCGTTGTTAATGCTAGAACTTTAACAGAAGATGCCTCGGGAAATATGATTAGAACCAAAAAGAATAAAATTGTGGTTGTTGATGGTTTAAACGATTATATTATTGTAGATAAAGAAGATGTGTTACTTATTTATCCGAAATCCAAAGAACAGGATATTAAAAAAGTGTTACAAAAAGTAAAAGATGCTTTTGGAGTAGAACATGGTTAAAAATGGATGTAAATCCGGATAATTTATTTTTTATATTAGTGTCTTGTGACTAAAAATGAGTTCTATATAAATGGAAGAAAACAAATTCAATTTTTCTGATGATGAAAACGGAAAAGAAGCATCGGTTGAGCAATCCAAAAAGAATTTAAAAAAGGAAGCTCTAGGGTTGTTTTTAAGTATAAATAAGTTTCTGAAAGAATTATTAGATTTTAGAGAGGATACCGACAGGGATGCCACAATACAGGCTATAAAAAACGACATTCCTTTTAAAGGCGCCACAGCTTGGATTTTAATATGTTCTGTTTTTGTGGCTTCCATAGGTTTAAATGCGAATTCCACTGCAGTTGTTATTGGAGCCATGTTAATATCCCCGCTAATGGGGCCTATTTTAGGGGTTGGTTTGTCTATAGCGATTAATGATGTTGATACATTAAAGCGATCACTCATTAATTTGGGTATTATGATTGTTCTTAGTTTACTAACGGCATTTTTGTTTTTTTATTTATTTCCATTAAGTGAAGATACCTCAGAACTTTTAGGGCGTGTAAAACCAGATATTCGCGATGTATTGATTGCTTTTTTTGGTGGTTCTGCATTACTTATCGCTCGAACTAAAAGAGGTACCATAGCGTCTGCCATTTTTGGAGTAGCTATTGCCACCGCTTTAATGCCGCCTTTGTGCACAGCAGGTTACGGCTTGGCTAAAGGTAACTGGCAATATTTTGGTGGGGCCATGTATTTGTTTTCCATTAACACTATTTTTATTGGTCTTGCGACTTTCATCATTTTAAAAGTATTACGCTTTCCTATGCTTAAGTATGTTAATTCTGCTAAGCGGAAACGTATTGGGAGATTAGCTTCATTGCTAGCCATTGTGGTGATGATTCCAGCCCTTTGGACGTTTATAAATGTATTGGAAGAGAGTAATTTTATGAAAGATGCCAGAGCGTTTGTTACGAATGAATTAACGGCATTACCTCATTCTGAATACATTAAAAAGAACGCTATTTATAATTATACAGATGGTAAAACAACCATAGAACTAAACACATTTGGTCTTGATGACATTCCTGAGACTGCTATAGAACTACTAAGGGTAAGGATGAGTGATTATACTGCATTGAAAAATACCGAACTAATTTTTAATCAAAACAAATCCAGAAATTTAGATAGCTTTAAATATATGGAGGAGTTGCGCTCAAGAGATTCCTTGGATTTATTATCCCAAACTCAAAAAATCACATTTCTGGAAACTAAATTAAAGCAGTTGTCAAAGTATGAGCGTAACCAAATTCCTTTTGATGATATAGCAAAAGAAGTGAAAATAAATTACACCAATTTAGATCATTTTTCGTATGCTATTGAAATAAAAACCAATTTCACTAAAATTGATACTATTCCTGTTTTTGAGGTAAAATGGAATAAATCTTTAGAGAAAGAAGCTGCAATTTTAAATGAAAGGCAAAAATTGGAAAGATGGTTAAAACAACGTTTATCTTTAGATACTTTGGTGGTTAGGCGCGTGTATTAATCACTGTTTTTCTTCAATATACATTTGGCGTACTTTTTTCATTAATTCTGAAGAATACACAAAATCGGTAACAACCTCATTATCGGTTTTAAATATGGTGTCTTTAGATCCTTCCCAAGCTTTTAAGCCATCTTTTAAGAACACGATTTTTTCACCAATTTCCATAACCGAATTCATGTCATGGGAATTAATAACGGTTGTAATATCGTATTCATCTGTAATTTCCTTTATCAGATTATCAATAATAATAGCCGTTTTTGGGTCTAGACCGGAGTTGGGTTCATCACAAAATAAATATTTAGGATTGTTTACAATGGCACGCGCAATGGCAACACGTTTTTGCATGCCGCCTGAAGCCTCACTGGGCATTTTATGATGGGCATCAATGAGGTTAACACGCTTTAAAACAAAATCCACCCTATCTTCCATTTCACTTTTGCTTTGCTTGGTAAACATTTTTAAAGGAAACATAACATTTTGTGCAATGGTCAAAGAATCAAATAGGGCACTACCTTGAAATACCATGCCAATCTCACCTCTTAAATCACGTTTTTGGTCTTCTGTTAATTCTGAAAATATTTTACCATCATAAGAAATACAACCCTGTTCATACGGAAAAAGACCTAATAAGCACTTTATAAAAACCGTTTTACCCGAGCCGCTTTGTCCAATAATAAGATTGGTTTTCCCTTTTTCAAAAGTGGTGCTAATGCCTTTTAAAACTTCTACGCCAGCAAATGATTTATGTAAATCTTTAACCTCTATCATTAGCTCAACAACATTTGGGTTAGTAAATAATTTAAAAGAATAATAACCACACTGGTCCAAACAAATGATGTGGTACTGGCCTTTCCAACTTCTAGAGCACCACCTTTCATATAAAAACCATGAAAGGAGGGAATAGTTGCTAAAATAAAAGCAAATACAGAGGTTTTAATAAAAGCGTAGGCAACGTGAAAAGGTTTAAAATCTAATTGGATTCCTGCAATATAGTCCTCCGCAGTACTAAAACCACCATAAACACTGGCGACCATACCTCCAAAAATTCCTAAAAACATAGCGATGGAAATCACAAACGGGTATAATAGTAAGGAAATAAATTTTGGAAACACGAGGTAGTTTAAAGAATTTATACCCATAACTTCCAAAGCATCAATTTGCTCTGTAACACGCATAGTACCTATGCTAGAGGTGATGAACGACCCTACTTTTCCCGCCATGATTATGGATATGAATGTTGGTCCAAATTCTAAAACAATAGATTGCCTGGTAGCAAAACCAACTAGGTTTTTAGGAATTAAAGGATTGCTAATATTTAATGCTGTTTGAATGGCAACCACACCACCAACAAAAAATGATATAAAAGCAACAATGCCTAAAGAGCCAATGATTAAATCATCTATATCTTTTAAAATCAATTGTTTCATGACCCCCCATTTGGTGGGTTTTCGAAACATTTCGACAATCATTAAAAAATAAGTGCCAATATTGTGTAGGTATAACATATCAAAATTTAATAGTGCTAAAGTAAAAAAAAGTTAGAGGTATTTAACCTTAATTTTAAATTAAGATATTTTTAAAACTGTATTTTTGACAATCGAATAATAAGTAGATATGAAAAACATTTTATACCTGATAGTCGTTTTTGTTGTGAGCCTGTCTTGCAAAGCTCAAAATAATGTTTCTAAAGTAGTGGAAACAAATACCTCAAATCCGAAATTGGTCGTTGGCATAGTTGTAGATCAAATGCGATATGATTATTTAACGCGTTTTTATAATAAATATGGAGAGGGTGGTTTTAAGCGTATTATAAACGAAGGATTTAACTGTAAAAACAACCATTTTAATTACGTGCCAACAAAAACGGGACCAGGACATGCCTCTGTTTTTACAGGAACTACCCCTAAATATCATGGGATCATTGGTAATGATTGGTACGATAAAAAGTTGAAACAAAAAGTGTATTGTGTAGAAGATGATTCGGTTACGTCTGTTGGTTCCAATGACGCAGAAGGCAAAGTATCTCCACACAGGTTATTAACAACAACGTTTGCTGACGAGAATAGATTATTTACCCAAATGCGTGGAAAAACTATAGGGATTGCTTTAAAAGATAGAGGTTCTGTTTTGCCAGCGGGACACACAGCGAATGCTGCTTACTGGTTTAATTATGAAAATGATGGAAATGGTAATTGGATTTCGAGTTCTTTTTATATGAATGAAATGCCTAAATGGGTTAAAGATTTTAACGATTCAAATATCACGGAATCTTATTTTAAAGAATGGAATACCTTATATGACATTAATACTTATACCGAAAGCGGCAGCGATTTAAACACTTTTGAAGGTGGTTTTAAAGGGAAGGAAACAGCGACGTTCCCTTACGATTTGGCTGGTTTGAAAGATGATAATGGCGGGTTTAATATCATTGCCGAATCGCCTTATGGTAATAGTTTAACGTCCGATTTTGCCATTGCAGCCATTAATGGAGAAGAATTGGGTGCGGATGATATTACAGATGTTTTAACAGTTAGTTATTCCAGTACTGATAAAGTAGGACATAATTTTGGACCAGATTCCAAAGAAATTGAAGATACCTATTTACGTTTAGATAAAGATTTAGAACGTTTATTAAATGCCTTGGATAATAAGGTTGGAAAAGGAAATTACACCCTATTTGTAACGGCTGATCATGCAGCTCCAAATGCTATAAATTATATGAAATCTGTTAAAGTGCCTTCTGGGTTTTTTAATGAGAGTGTTATGCAAAAGGAATTGAATGCATTTTTAAATGGTAAATATGGTCTTTCTAATGTTATCCTTAGCAGAATAAATAATCAGTTGTTTCTTGATTATCAACAATTGGAAGAACACAAATTAGATTTACAAACAATAAAAAAAGAAATTGCTCTAAAATTGTTAAGCTATGAATTGATTGATAAAGTGTATGTTACATCAGCAATTAATCATTTTGAAAATACTTCGGGAGATATAGAATTGTTGTTAAGTAACGGGCATAATCAAAAGCGATCGGGCGATATTTTATATGTATTTGATCCTTTTGTTCTTAATAGTGCCTCTTGGAATAAAACTGGTACAGACCATGGAACCGGATTAAATTACGACACCCACGTACCACTTTTGTTTTTTGGTAAAGGTATTAAACACGGTGAGACACTTCAAAAAACGGAGATAACCGATATTGCTCCAACCATGTCGGCACTTTTAGGAATAAGTTTCCCAAATGCTTCCATAGGTAAACCCTTAGAATTTGTTTTAGAATAGTTTGAACAAAAAAACGATATATTCTTTAATTGCTATTGCCCTTGTTTTAAGCATATATGGCTACGAGCATTTTTTAAAAGGTGAAGAGAAAACCATATTGGTTGATTCAGGCAAAAAACCTAAAGATGATACTAACGAATATTTTCTTCCAACAAGTACAACGGGACAAGTAATTCATCACCAAGGGTACTCGTTGTCGTATAGTGAACCGTACGAGCAAGCCGAATGGGTGGCATACGAATTAAAGAAAGCACATCTTTCCAACAGTCATTTTAAACGCCCTTATTTTGAAATTGATGAGGCTGTAAAAACGGGTGCAGCCGATTGGAGAAATTATAAAAATTCTGGTTATGACCGCGGACATCTTTGTCCTGCAGGCGATAGGAATTACAGTGAGTTTGCGCACGATGAAACCTTTTTAACCAGTAATATTAGTCCACAACAACATGATTTCAATTCTGGAATTTGGAATCGGTTGGAGCAAAAAGTACGCTATTGGGCTAGCAAATATGATGGCGTTTTTGTGGTTACGGGCGGTGTTTTAAAAGGACAAATGAAAACGATTGGTTATGAAAATGTTGCTGTTCCCAATCAGTTTTATAAAGTGTTGATTGATAATAATACCGGAGACACCAAAATGATTGGTTTTTTAGTGCCACATGAAGCATCCAATAAACCATTGTATGAGTTTGTGGTGCCTGTTGATTCTATTGAAGCATTAACAGGCATTGATTTTTTCCCAGAATTGGAAGATATTTTCGAAAATAGACTGGAAGCGTCTAGTAATTATAAAGATTGGAGTTTTAATTAGGTTTGTTAGTTGTTAGTTGTTAGTTGTTAGTTGTTAGTTGATGGTTCTTGGTTGTTTGTCATCCTAAACTTGTTTCAGGATTTCAAATAAATGAATTACTTCATTTTATTCAACATCCCTTTCCAACGTAAATTTCTAATGAATTTGCCTTCTTCTTCCGTAACTAAAAAGTCTGTATTATTTTTTTTCGCTTCAAAATAACCCGCCATATAATCCTTAAATAAATCAAACCTTCTTTTTTTATACGCTAGTTTTATGGCTGAAATTAAAGTAATCGTAAAGCCATACCGCATTTTGTACATGGCTTCGCCTTGCAAATATTTTGATGCTTTGTTATAGCTTATTCCAGTAGGTTTTAAGTGTTTTACCTTTAAAGAGTCATCGGTTAAAAGTTCCCAGCCATAATATTTGGCAAGCAGTTCGTCCACCGTATCCCAACCCATGGATGGTTTTAATTTCCCAATTTGCAGAAAACATTCTTTTCTATAAGCTTTTAAGGCCCCTCTTATATGGTCTTTTCGGGTTAAGTTTTCTAAAATCCAATGCCCATTTTTTTCTATATAGCAAAATCCAGCGACCATACCTAGTTTGTCATTTTTCCTAAAATGTATGGAAAGTTGCTCTAGATAGTTATTCGGGAAGATTAAATCGGCATCAAACTTACAAATCACATCATAATTACTGTCTAAAACCGCATATCCTTTATAAAATGCATTGATGATTTTTGAACCCGGTAAATGTTCGTTTGTGGATTTAGAATTGATTAACTCAATCCAAGAATATCTAGTACGATAGGCTTCTACAATATCTCGAGTGCCATCCGTAGAATTATCATTTACCACCACAATACGTTTTGGTTTTAATGTTTGTTTCACTAAAGAATCGAGGGTTAAACCAATCGAACTTTCTTCGTTATGCGCTGGTATGATGATATAAAAATTCAAAAAATGAAATGTATTTTAGTGTTTGATTTTTTCTGCATAAACAATGTAATATCTAGGCGTAAAAAACCTTAAAATCGGTCTTAAACCCAATTTTTTAGTTGGGTTCGTCCATTTTTCAGTAGCGATGATTTTCCACCCGGTTTTTTCCAATAGCCAATCAAATTGCCAATCTTCAAATTCATGATAATGCCTATCAAGCATATCGGTTTTACTTCTATATGCAGGTGAAAACCATAATTTAAGGGGCACGCTTGCAACAAGTTTATCTGTTGGAATAGATTTTAAAACTGTAAAGGGTGATAATAAATGTTCGAAAATCTCAAAAGCGGTAACCACTTGGGCCTCAGAATATTTTATGGCAGACGTATCAATATCCAAATCCTCACCCAAAGTATTACTTACTTTATAACCATGTTCTTGCATCACTTTTGTAAACGGATTTTCAACACCTAAATCTAAAATAGTTTCAGTATTGGAAATGTATTTTTTTAAGAAGTTAATGGTATGTTTATAGCGTTTATCTGGATAACTGTTCTGGTACATTCGTTATATTTATTTCAAAGATATTAAATAAGCAGAAATTGAGCAGGTAAATCAATTTCATATTTAAAATGTTTTATATTATAAAGTATTCAAAGTAATTATAAAAAGTGTATAGTTTTATTAGAAACCTTTACTTTTGAAAGTATTAAAAATAAATGACGTGTTTGATTATTACAAGTTATTCAAAACCAACTTTTGAAAAGAAATAAAACACATAAACAAGTCTTTTGGTTCACCATAATTAATTATGTTGGTGTAGTCATAGGCGTTATTTCTACGGTATTTATTTATCCTTATGACAAGGAGTTTCTTGGCATGGTTCGTTATGTTGATAGCATGGCGCAAATGCTTTTTCCTATAATGGTTTTTGGTGGTGCACAGGCACTTATTCATTTTTATCCGTCACTCACGAAGCATAATAAAAATCGACTTTTTAAGTATGGTATTGTTACTGTTTTGGGCTTAAGTTTGGTGATTTTGGTAGTTCTTTTATTTGGAAAGACATTTATTGATTGGGATAATTACAAATATGTATTTTATGCGTTTCCTCTAGCATTTTCCTTAGCTTTTGTTGAATTATTTAAAAGGCAGGCCACCAATATTGAGAAATTGGAAATACCTACTTTGTATGAAAAAATAATTCCGAAAGTCAGCCTACCCATCATATTCTTGCTTTTAATAGCTGAACATTTAGATAAAATAAGTGCGTTGGTTGCATTTATCGGTTCTTATTTTATTTTACTTCTGCTAATGGTCCTATATGTATTGAGGCATTATAGATTACATAGCGGTTATAATTTTAAATCGCTTTTTAATGAAGTGCCCAAAATGGAATATTATAAATACAGTTTTTATAGTTTTTTAGGGAGTTTTGGTGCGCTTTTCGCTTTTAGAATAGATGCTTTTATGATTCCAGAGTTTTTATCTTTTGAAGCCAACGGAACGTTTAATATCGGAGTGGCGTTGGCAACATCATTAGCCATACCAGCGACTGGTATGTTTGCCATTTATGCCCCTAAAATCTCGGCTTATTTAAAGAATGACGGTATTGTTGAATTAGGAAAAAAATATATAGAAACGGCTAAATTGTTATTTTTTATTGGTGCCATTTTATACACCGCTGTTATTTTGGGAATTGAGTCGTTTTTTAGAATGTTGCCTACGTATGATAATTTGGTAGATTCCATTCCCATAATTATGCTCCTTGGTTTCAATGTGCTTTTTAACATGTCCACAGGTTTTAATTCTGAAATTATTTCTTATTCAAAATATTATAGGTTTAACATTATTGCGATACTTGTGTTATCTGTATTAAACATATGTTTAAATCTATTCTTTTTAACACAAACCAATCTGGGAATTATAGGTGTAGCCTATGCGTCTTTAATTGCTATGATAAGTTTTAACTGTTCCAAATTGATTTTTATTCATAAGAAATTTGGAATTCTACCTTTCGACAAAAACTATTTAAAACTTATTGGAATGGTGAGTGTGGTGTTTTTGATATGTTATTTACTGCCCGAAAACTCAAGTACAGTTTTAAACCTACTGTTAAAAGTAGGCTTAAATACATGTGTCATTATTTTGGTGACTTATAAAATGGAGTGGGTTTACAGCTTAAATTATTGGGTTGATAAACTAATTAAACCTGATAAATAATCGCATTAATATTCATGCCGGCACCCACGCTTGCAAACATAATGATGTCTCCTTTACTTATAGATTGATTTTCGAGTTCGCCTTTTAGAATTCTATCGAATAAAGTTGGGATGGTTGCGACACTGGAATTGCCCAGTTCTGTTATGGTCATGGGCATAATGCCTTTAGGCATATCCATATTATATAACTTGAAAAAACGTTGAACGATAGCCTCGTCCATTTTTTCATTGGCTTGATGAATCAGTATTTTTTTAAGGTTTTTAATATCTACACCACTTGAATCCAAACAGGATTTCATAGCAGCAGGAACATTTGTAATGGCGAATTCGTAAATTTTTCTACCATACATTTTTATGTAACGCCTTTTGCTTTTTGATTCTTGATTATTGGTTTCGCCAAAATAAATATAGTGAGCTTCATCAAATGCATATGTAACAGTTTCATGAGCAAGAATACCGCCTTCCAAATTCGTGGATTCTACAACAACGGCACCAGCACCATCGCTATAAATCATGGAATCCCTATCATGTTTATCAAGAATTCTAGATAATGTTTCAGACCCGATGACCAAACATTTTTTAGCCATGCCTGCTTTAATAAAAGCACTTGCTTGAATAACGGCTTCTACCCATCCCGGACAACCAAATAAAATATCATATCCAACACATTTAGGATTTTTAATTCCCAATAAATGTTTTACTCTGGAAGCCATACTTGGTACGGTGTCACTTTGGTGGGAATCATGCCTCACATCACCATAATTATGAGCCACAATAATATAATCCAATTCTTCCGGATTTATCTTAGAATCTACAATGGCACGTTCAGCAGCAAAAAAAGCCATGTCCGATGAATTCAAATGGGGTTTAGCATAACGTCGTTCCCGTATACCTGTAATGGCCTTGAATTTTTCAATAATAATGGTGTTTGAATGATTTATTGTTGAACCATCACTATTTAAGAATTCATGGTTTTGGAAGTTCTCGTTTTTCTCGACAATGTCTGGAATATAGCTTCCAGTTCCGGTAATTTTGATATTCATAAAAGAGAATTTGCCTAAAATAATTTTATTGTTGCAAGATAGTTTGTTTTGATTAAAAGTAAATTCAATCTTGTTTTATTTTACGATGTTCAAAGTCGATTTTAAGCTTCCATATAGACTTCGATTGGGGCACAGGTACAAATTAGGTTTCGGTCTCCATAGGCATCATCTACACGTCTTACACTAGGCCAAAATTTATTGTTTTTTACATAGTCTAGAGGATAAGCTGCTGTATTTCGGGAATATGGAAAATACCACTCATTGGCTGTTAGCATCTCTAAAGTATGTGGCGCATTTTTAAGCACATTATTGTCATCGTCTTTAGAAGCATTATCAATTTCTTTTCGAATGGAAATCATGGCATCACAAAATCTGTCCATTTCAGCCTTACTTTCGCTTTCGGTAGGTTCAATCATTAATGTGCCAGCGACAGGAAACGATACGGTTGGCGCATGAAATCCATAATCCATCAAACGTTTTGCAATATCAGTCACTTCAATGCCGCTCACCTTAAAAGCTCTGCAATCTACTATCATTTCATGGGCAGCTCGTCCGTTTTCACCAGAGTATAAAGTATCGAAATAACCTTCCAGTCGGCGTTTGATGTAATTAGCGTTTAATATCGCAATTTTAGTCGCTTGTGTTAAGCCTTCGGCACCAAGCATTTTTATATACCCATAAGAGATTAAACACACTAAAGCAGATCCAAAAGGTGCTGCTGAAATGGCCGTTATTGCTTTTACTCCGCCTACTTTTTTAATAGGATTACCCGGTAAAAAAGGGGCCAATTGTTTGGCTACACATATAGGGCCAACACCTGGGCCACCACCACCATGGGGAATGGCAAAGGTTTTATGTAGGTTTAAGTGGCACACGTCCGCACCAATATTTCCAGGATTTGTTAATCCGACTTGCGCATTCATATTGGCACCATCCATATACACTTGGCCACCATGATCATGAATAATTTTGGTGATATCTTTTATCGCAGACTCGTAAACTCCATGTGTAGATGGGTAAGTAACCATTAAACATGATAGATTATCTTTATGAAGTTCTGCTTTTTCGCGTAAGTCGTCAACATCTATATTGCCTTCTGGAGTTGATTTTGTAACCACAACCCGCATGCCAGCCATTACGGCACTTGCCGGATTTGTACCATGGGCAGATGACGGAATCAAACAAATATTTCTATGATGATCCCCTCTAGATTCGTGATAGGCTTTTATGACCATCAATCCTGCAAACTCACCTTGTGCACCAGAATTTGGTTGTAATGATGTAGCAGCAAAACCAGTAATTTCGGTTAGTTGGTCTTCCAATTCTTTTAAAACCGTTAAATACCCTTGCGCTTGTTTTGATGGCGCAAATGGGTGAATATTGGTCCATTTAAACCAACTTAATGGCAACATTTCTGAAGCAGCATTTAATTTCATAGTGCAAGACCCTAATGAAATCATGGAATGGTTCAGTGATAAATCTTTACGTTCTAATAACTTTATATAACGCATCAATTCTGTTTCAGAATGATAGGTATTAAATACATCTAGCGTTAAAAAATCGGATTGACGTTGTAAGGCTTCAGCAATATTATTGGCTTCGGTAATGGATGAAATTATAATTGTTTCTTTTTTTGCAGCTTCAGCAAATATTGAAATTAGATAATTAATATCTCTTATGGCCGTCGTTTCATTTATGGAAATAGTAACGGTTTCACTATCTGGGTAATAAAGATTCACCTTTTTTTCTTTAGCGATTTTCTTTATTTTTTTAGCATTGGTTTTTATTTGAAGCGTATCAAAATAAGACGTGTTAATTTGATTGTAACCTAATTTTTCCAAAGCTTTTGCCAAAGTGGTCGCTTTGTTGTGAATTTTGTCCGCAATAAATTTCAAGCCTTTCGGACCATGATAAACCGCATACATACTTGCCATAACCGCCAACAACACTTGCGCTGTACAAATATTCGACGTGGCTTTGTCACGTTTAATATGTTGCTCTCTAGTTTGCAGTGCCATACGCAAAGCTCTGTTGCCATCAATATCTTTTGTAACGCCAATGATACGTCCAGGTAAATCACGTTTATAAGCGTCTTTAGTTGCGAAATAAGCTGCGTGAGGCCCGCCATAACCCATAGGGATTCCGAAACGTTGGGTGGTACCTAATACAACATCCGCTCCAAATTTTCCGGGAGCTTCCAGTTTAATTAAACTTAAAATATCGGCAGCTACTGCGACTTTAATTTGAGCATTTTGAGCTTTGCTTATAAAGGTTTTAATATCCGTAACTTGTCCGTCTTTGCCAGGATATTGTAAGATAGCCCCAAAAAATTCCGAAGAAAAATCAAAAGTAGCTTCGTTACCAACAATCAGTTTTATACCAATAGGAATGGCTCTGGTTTCAAGTAACGAAAGCGTTTGTGGCAATATATTTTCTGAAACAAAAAATTTATTTACTCCAGCTTTTTTTTGATCACGTTCACGAACAGCAAATAGCAAGCTCATGGCTTCGGCAGCAGCGGTACTTTCATCAAGCAACGATGCATTGGCGATTTCCATACCTGTTAAATCCGTAATCATGGTTTGGAAATTAAGCAACGCTTCCAATCTTCCTTGTGCAATTTCAGCTTGATAAGGCGTATAGGCTGTGTACCAACCTGGATTTTCTAATATATTTCTTTGTATAACGGCAGGCAGAATGGTTGGGTGATAGCCTAAACCAATATAGGTTTTGTAAGCTTTATTTTTTTTAGATAATTCATGGATATGAAGCAAATAGTCGTGCTCGGTCATGGGAGCATCTAAATGCAACGCTTTTTTTAATCGTATATCACTTGGAACGGTTTCATTAATGAGTTGGTCTAAAGAGTCTACTCCAATGGTTTTCAACATTTGGATTTGGTCATTTTCATTCGGACCAATATGACGCAGGGCAAAAGCGTTTGTATTCATATAAATTGATAGAATTAAGGGGCAAAATTACGCAATTAATGATGCCTATTTCAGTGCTTAAAATGAAAGTTTTTAACCATTTGAATACGTTATTAACACTTTACTTATTTTTGTAAGATGACCATGTTAAAAAAGCTTTTTGATTTTTACATAAATAGTAGTATCCATGTGGCATTATCTGTTTTTTCACTCACATGGATTACACTATTGGAATACGATATTCCTTATGATACAGATGTTCTTTATTTTGTTTTTTTTTCATCTATAACGGGCTATAATTTTGTAAAGTATTTTGGGATATCCAAATTTCACATAAGGTTGGCAACCTGGTTAAAAGCCATTCAAGTGTTTTCGTTTTTTAGTTTTTTAATGTTGTGTTATTATATACTTAAATTAAATACGGCTAGCTTGCTTTGTATTGTTGGGTTCGGACTTGTAACGTTCTTTTACACTATGCCTTTTTTGCCAACACGATTTTTTATAGAAAATCAGTATAACCTAAGGCGTATAAGTGGCTTAAAAGTGTACTTTATTGCTTTCGTTTGGAGTGGCGTGACCGTTTTTCTACCATTAATAAACAATGATCGTTCTATAGATGGGGATGTTGTAATAACCAGTATTCAGCGGTTTCTTTTTGTCATCGTTTTAATGTTGCCATTTGAAATAAGGGATTTGCAATATGATAGTTTAAAATTGGCCACCATTCCGCAGAAAATAGGCGTGCGGTGGACTAAAATTATCGGTGCATTACTTTTAATATGTTTTTGTTTTTTAGAATTTTTTAAAAATAACGTCACATTAAATTACCTCATTGTTTTATTTGCGATTGCTTTAATAACGATGCTATTTGTAATTGTTTCTAAAAAGAATCAGGGGATATACTATAGCTCTTTTTTTGTAGAAGGATTGCCAATCTTATGGTTGATAATGCTATTGTTTTTGAATTATTTTAACTGATCTTTTAAGGCTTTTTCAAATTCTAGTTTCATAGCTTCTTTGCACTTTTTATCCAAACATTCAACTTTAGCTTTATGAATCGTCGTGGACAGCTTTTTATTGTTTTTTGAATATTTTCTACAAGTTTTACAATAGATTAAATGAATGTAGAGCTTTAATTTTTCCCAAAGAGACGCTTCTTTATATTGGGATTTATCGCAAACATGATGAGCTTCATTGCAAGGAACCATAATTTTCATTTTTTTACTCATAATTAAAACCAATTTTTTTCTAAGCAACTTGCCATAGCAGTTCTAGCACGGTGAATTATAACCCAAAGGTTAGACGGATTGATGTTCAATTCTTTACAAATATCCTCAGTTTCATAGCCTTCAATGGTTTTCATTCTAAAAACTTCGGCTTGTTTTTCGGGTAATTTGCTTAGGCAATCAAAAATGGCATCGCCAAGTTCGCTATTCTGCATGAGGTCTTCGGCAGTTTTATCAAACGGGTCTGCAACACGTTCTTCAAGCCAATCGCCTTCGCTTTCATCATCATTATAGGTGATTCTAACTTCAGCTTTCCCTTTGTTGGAATTTATTTTTCGGTAGTGGTCTATTATTTTTCTTTTTAAAATGGAAATAAGCCAAGTGCGTTCGCTGGCTTCACCCTTAAAATTCTTCATGGATTTTAACCCAGCCAAAAACGTGTCTTGCACCAAATCTTGCGCCATATCCCTGTCACTTACACGTGTGATGGTGTAATTGAATAGGTAATCGGAATATAAATCAATCCATTTATTTGGATTTAATTGATGTTCTGGCATTGCAGTGCGATTTTTTTGGTAATCAAAAATAAGGTAAAAATTTTATATTCTTTATCATCTAATAGTCTAACAATCTAAGTAGTCTAATTATCTAACAATCTAAATTAAATCAACCCTGCCCGTTTCAACAAGGCCTCGGGTTTTGGTTCTTGTCCTCTAAAACGTTTGTAAAGCACCATCGGGTCTTCTGTGCCGCCTTGCGATAACACGTGGTCTTTAAATTTGGTTGCTACATCTTTATTGAAAATACCTGATTCTTGGAAGTATTCAAAAGCATCAGCATCTAACACTTCTGCCCATTTATAGCTGTAATAGCCAGACGAATAGCCACCCTGAAAAATATGGGAAAACGAGGTGCTCATACAATTTTCAGCAACATCTGGAAACAATTGTGTGCCAGCAAACGCTTTATTTTCAAATTCCTTTACAGATTTTATAGATTCGGGCGATTCGCCACCGTGCCAACTCATATCCAATAAACCAAAACTTATTTGACGTAAGGTTTGCATGCCTTGTAAAAAGGTAGCCGATTCTTTTATTTTTTCAACCAAATCCATCGGGATCACTTCGCCAGTTTCATAATGTTTGGCAAATAACTCTAAAGCGTCTTTTTCGTAACACCAGTTTTCCATAATCTGACTAGGTAATTCCACAAAATCCCAATACACACTGGTGCCAGATAAACTAGGGTAGGTGGTGTTGGCCAACATGCCATGTAAGGCGTGACCAAATTCATGGAACAGCGTAGTCACTTCATTAAAAGTTAAAAGCGATGGTTTACTTTTCCCTGCCTTCGCAGGGATGGGCTTGGTAAAGTTGCAAACTATGGAAATATGTGGTCTTTCAACATTTCCGTTCTTAACATATTGATGTTTATAAGAAGTCATCCATGCGCCATTCCGTTTTCCCGCCCTTGGGAAAAAATCAGCGTAAAAAATGGCAATAAACTCATCATTGCTGTTTGTAACTTTATAAGTCAGAACATCTTCATGGTATTTGTCAATAGTCTGTATTTCTTCAAAATGCAGATCGAACAATGTATTGGCAACAGTGAAAGCGCCGTTTATGACGTTTTCCAGTTTGAAAAAAGGTTTCAGTTGTTCATCATCAAGACTGAATAATTTTTGTTTTAATTTTTCAGAATAATAAGTGCCGTCCCATTTTTCAAATTGTTCAATACCATCTAATTCTTTGGCAAAATCTTGTAGATTTTTAAACTCTTTTTCAGCAGCCGGTTTTGCTTTTACAAGTAATTCATTTAAAAAATCCTTAACTTTTTCTGGCGTCTTTGCCATACGTTCTTCCAATACAAAATGTGCATGAGTTTTGTAGCCTAACAGATTGGCGCGTTCGTGTCTTAGCGTTGCAATTTGTAAAACAATGTTTTGATTATCTAAATCGTCATTATGAAATCCTTTTTTTCCAGCAGCAATCGTTATTTTTTTACGAAGCTTTCTATTATCGGCATAGGTTACAAAAGGTATATAGCTTGGATAATCCAATGTGAATAGCCAACCATCTTTTTCTTTGGATTCTGCCAATTGCTTTGCGGCTTCAATCGTGCCTTCTGGAAGTCCTGATAAATCCTTTTCATCAGTAATTAACATGTCGAACTTATTGGTTTCTGCTAAAACATTTTCGCCGAATTTTAATTTTAACTGACTTAATTTTTTGTCAATTTCTCGTAATTTTTCTTTTTTGTCGTCAGGTAAATTAGCACCGTTTCTTGAAAAACTTTTATACTTTTTATCAAGAAGTGTTTGTTGTTCGGTTGTTAAATGTAATGTGTCTTTTGAATCGTAAACAGATTTTACACGTTTAAAAAGGGCTTCATTTAAAGTAATATCATTACTGAATTCCGATAAAAGCGGTGATACGTCTTGGGCTATTTTTTGGATGGTATCGTTTGTTTCGGCGGAATTCAAATTAAAGAAAATACTGGAAATCCTATCCAATTGCTCCCCCGAAAACTCTAAAGCTTCTATAGTGTTTTTAAAAGTTGGATCTTCAGGAGTATTTACAATCGCATCAATTTCAACTTTAGCATTTTCAATAGCTTTTTTAAAGGCAGGAAGAAAGTCATTATTGCTAATCTTTGAAAAAGGAGCTGTATTATATAGAGTTTGGTAATTTTTTAATAATATATTTTCCATTTCGATAAAAAGTGTGTTAAAAAATAAAATTTATTATGTATGCATAATAAATTTTTTATATTTTTGTAGTCTAAATTAGTTTTTAAAGAGTGACTAACTCAAATAATTACTTGATAGTAACCTCGAATTTAATTATTCGAGGTTTTTTATTTTAAGTCTTTAGCCGATGTATTCACAGCCTCTTTTAGTGCGTTTTTATAGTCAATCACTTTGTTTAAAATGTCTGGATTGGAAGTTCCTAAAATTTGGGAGGCTAAAATACCTGCATTTTTAGCACCATTCAAAGCCACAGTCGCCACTGGCACACCTCCTGGCATTTGAAGAATGGAAAGTACAGAATCCCAGCCATCAATAGAATTACTACTTTTTATGGGTACACCAATTACAGGAAGCGGTGATAACGACGCAATCATACCTGGTAAATGGGCTGCGCCACCTGCACCAGCAATGATAACCGAAAAACCTCTTGTGTGGGCATTTTTGCCATAGTCAAATAATTTTTCAGGTGTTCTGTGTGCCGAAACAATATCAACTTCTACATCAATATTAAAATCTTTTAAAATATCAATTGCGTCTTGCATCACTGGCAAATCGCTTTTGCTTCCCATGATTACTCCTACTTTATTCATAAAATTCCAAATTTAAAATTCCAAATACCAACTTTCGCATTAATTTGAAATAATTGGAATTTGGTTCTTGTTTTTTGCGATTTATTCACTTATAACTTTAATAGTATTTTTAACTTGTTCTGCAATTTTTCTTGCTTCTCTTAAATCTTTATTTACAATAGTTACATGTCCCATTTTTCTAAACGGACGGGTTTGTTTTTTACCATAAATATGCGGTGTCACACCATCCATTTTCATAATGGCTTCAATATGCTCATAAACAACATCGCCAGAATAACCTTCAGCACCCACTAAATTCACCATAACACCACCAACTTTACTCTCGGTTCTTCCTAGAGGCAAATTTAAAATAGCACGTATATGTTGTTCAAATTGCGAAGTATAACTTGATTCTATGGTATGATGTCCCGAATTGTGGGGTCTAGGAGCAACTTCGTTTATTAAAATTTGGTCGTCTTGGGTTTGGAACATTTCCACTGCCAATAAACCAACATGATTAAATGCTTGTGATGTTTTTAAGGCAATATCCGTTGCTTTTTTTGAAACCTCATCAGAAATCCGAGCAGGACAAATAACATATTCTACTTGGTTGGCTTCAGGATGAAATTCCATTTCTACAACAGGATATGTTTTGGTCTCGCCTGAAGCATTGCGAGCAACGATAACCGCCAATTCATTTTTAAAAGGCACCAATGTTTCAGTAATACATTCCACATTTGGTAAGTTTTCTAAATCCGTCATGGATCTTACAATTTTCACGCCTGTGCCATCATATCCAAATTGAGCACGTTTCCATACGAAAGGGAAAGATAAACTTTCATGGTCAAGGGCTTCTGTAATTTCAGAAGTAAACGCAAAACGCGAAAATGACGCTGTAGGTAAATCATGGTCAATATAAAACAATTTTTGTGTTGCTTTATTTTGAATGGTTCGCAATGTTTTTGATGCTGGATATACTTTTACGCCTTTTTTTTCTAAATCTTCCAGTGCATCTACATTAACGTTTTCAATTTCAATGGTAAGTACATCAACTTGTTTTCCGAAGTTATAAACGGCATCATAATTCATGAGATCACCCAAATGAAATTCATTGCATGCCATTTTACAAGGGGCATCATTGTTAGCCTCTAAAATACAGGTATATATGTCAAATTTTCTGGTATCGTAAAGCAGCATTTTTCCTAATTGTCCGCCACCAAGAATACCAAGTTTAAAATTTGAAGAAAAATAATTCATACATTGTTTTTAATTGAAACTATCCAAAGGATACGCAAAAATACATTTAATATCCTAAATCATAAATCAAAAAATGGGTATTCGTTAATCTATTGATTATCTTTGCCTCTTTAAAATTCAAAACAGGTGATAAATCTTCACAACAAACAGTTTAAGCCTTTTATTTCTTCCGAAGAAATTCAAAACTCCATAAGTAATATGGTTGATAGGATATCTAAAGATGCAGGAAACGACATTCCAGTATTTGTTGGGATATTGAATGGATCGTTTATGTTTGTAAGCGATTTTGTAAAAAAGTATCCAAAACCTTGTGAAGTTACCTTCATAAAATTGGCATCTTATGAAGGTGTTAGATCTACAGAAGATATTCAGCGTTTGATAGGTCTTACTCAGAATTTAGCAGGACGTACCGTAGTTGTTTTAGAAGACATTATTGATACCGGAAACACATTGGCGGAAGTACATAGAATTTTTAAAAATGAAAACGTAAAATCACTTAAAATCGCCACACTTTTTTACAAGCCAGAAGCCTATAAAAAAGATTTTAAAATACATTATATAGGAATGAAAATCCCAAATAAATTCATAGTTGGCTATGGTTTGGATTATGACGGATTAGGAAGAAATTTACCAGAAATATATCAAATAAAAGAAACACAATTCATGACAAATTTAGTATTATTTGGCCCTCCAGGAGCAGGAAAAGGAACGCAAGCAGAATTTTTAAAAACAAAATATAATTTAGTACACATTTCTACTGGCGACGTTTTTAGATTTAATATTAAAAATGAAACTGCTTTGGGAATGTTGGCCAAATCTTATATGAATAAAGGCGAGTTGGTTCCAGACCAAGTAACTATTGATATGCTTGAAGCCGAAGTAGAAAAAAATGCCTCTGCAAACGGTTTTATTTTTGATGGTTTTCCGCGTACTAATGCACAAGCAGAAGCTTTGGATAAATTATTGGAAAGTAAAGACTCCTCAATCAGTGCCATGGTTGCTTTAGAAGTTGAAGACGATATTTTAGTGAAACGTTTGGTAGAACGAGGAAAAACGAGTGGAAGACCCGACGATGCCGATGAAACTATTATAAGAAACCGAATTACAGAATATTATAATAAAACGGCTATTTTAAAGGATTACTATTCCGCTCAAAATAAATATTTTGGCGTTGATGGTGTTGGCAGTATTGAAGATATTACGGTTCGTTTAAGTAAAGTTATAGATAACCTTTAGTTTGGGTGATTTGTTTAAAAGTTTAATCGTGTAATTGTGTATTTACATTCATTTGAAAAACTGAACATTTGGAAAGAATCAATTGATTTGGTTGAATTAATCTATGAAGCCACAAATAAATTTCCAAATGAAGAAAAATTCGGAATGATAAGTCAAATGAGAAGATCATCCGTTTCAATTTCTTCAAATATAGCAGAAGGTACTTCAAGAATAACCAATAAAGATAAAGCTCACTATTCAACCATTGCATTTAGTTCAACTATGGAATTATTATGTCAAGTAATTATTCCAAATCGATTAAATTATATTAGTGAAGCAGAGTATTTACTCTTAAGGGAGCGGATCTTGAAAGTTTCTAATATGATTAATGCGCTCAAAAAATCGCAGCTAAACGATTAAACAATTAAACGATTAAACAATTAAACTCATTTCATGACAGAGGGAAATTTTGTTGATTATGTAAAAATGTTTGTTACTTCAGGAAATGGAGGCAAAGGTTCTGCGCATTTACACCGCGAAAAATTTATAGAAAAAGGAGGGCCCGATGGTGGTGATGGTGGTCGTGGTGGTCATGTGATTCTTCGTGGTAATTCAAATCTTTGGACTTTATTACATCTTAAATTCAAAAAACATATTAGAGCAGGTCATGGGGAACATGGGGGCAAAAGTAGAAGTACAGGTGCCGATGGGGAGGATTTTTATGTAGACGTGCCTTTAGGAACAGTAGTCAGAGATACCGAAACCGATGATATTATTTTTGAAATCACCGAGCATGGTGAAGAAAAAATCATTGCGGAAGGCGGGAAAGGCGGACTTGGTAACTGGAATTTTAGAACATCGACCAATCAAACACCACGTTATGCACAACCCGGTATGCCACATGAGGAAAAGCATATCACTCTAGAATTAAAAGTATTGGCAGATGTTGGTTTGGTAGGTTTTCCTAATGCTGGTAAATCAACCTTGTTATCTGTTATTACTTCTGCAAAACCAAAAATAGCGGATTACGAATTCACCACATTGAAACCTAATTTGGGAATTGTGGAATATCGTGATTTTCAAACCTTTGTTATGGCCGATATTCCCGGAATTATTGAAGGTGCTGCGGAAGGCAAAGGCTTAGGGCATTATTTTTTAAGACATATTGAACGGAACTCTATTTTATTGTTTTTAATCCCAGCCGATGCCCAGGACATTAAAAAACAATATGATATTCTACTCGATGAACTTCGTAGGTACAATCCAGAAATGTTGGATAAAGATCGCTTGATTGCTATTTCAAAATGCGATATGTTGGATGACGAATTAAAAGCAGAACTCAAAGAAGAGTTGGATAACGAGTTGCCAATTCCATTTTTGTTTATTTCTTCGGTTGCGCAGCAGGGAATCACACAGCTTAAAGATGTTTTATGGAAAATGTTGAATGGTTAATATTTAACGTTTACTTCTTTCTTCCATCCAAAGCACAAAAAGCTTTATTACGGAATAATTTTTCATTAACTTTAATAAAAAATTACTCCAAATGAAACGATACTTATTAATTGGAATGACATTATTTATGATGTCCTGTGCACCCATTCGTGTGAATTACGATTATGAAAGAGGCACGGATTTTACCAAATACAAAACCTATCAATATTATGGCGATATGGAAACGGGTTTGAGTGAATTGGACACCAAGCGCCTTTTGGATGCGATTGATTTAAAAATGAAAGAAAAAGGGTTTAGCATATCTGAAAACCCCGATTTTTTGATTGATATAAAAAGCAATGAATATAAAGAGGTACAACGTAATAATGTGGGCGTTGGTTTAGGCGGCGGTGGCGGCAACATGGGTGGTGGTGTTTCTATAGGGTTGCCTATTGGTCAAGCCAATGCGAATCGTCAGATTATTATTGATTTTGTTGATGAAAAAGGTAAAGGTCTTTTTTGGGAAGCCATCAGTGAATCTGTTTTTACGCCAAATGCAACACCAGAAAAACGGGAAGCACAATTACAGGCAGTCACCGAAAAAGTATTGGCACAATATCCACCAAAGCCATAATTTTATAATTATCATAACATATTAAATTCTACTATTGATTTTTCATTTTGTAGCTTTACAAAAAGCAAAATAATAATGAATTCAATACAAAATAAAGTAGCTCTTATAACGGGAGGTACTAAAGGCATCGGTTACGGAATCGCAGAATCTTTAATGAAAGAAGGTGTTCATGTAGCCATTACTAGTAGAAGTGCATCGTCTGCCGAACAAGTCGCCAATGAACTTAATTCCAATTCAAAAACAGAAGCCAAGGCGATTGGTATTCTTGCAGATGTAAGGGATTTTGAAAGTCATCAACATGCCGTTAAAACGGTTTTAAAACACTTTAATCAACTCGATATTGTTGTTGCCAATGCAGGTTTAGCACATTTCGTCAGCCTTGAAGATATGACATTGGAGCAATGGCAAGAAACGATTGATACCAATTTAACAGGTGTGTTTTATTCAATAAAATCGAGTGTTGAAGCCTTAAAAAATTCTAAAGGGTATTTTATAAGTATTTCAAGTTTAGCTGGCACGAATTTCTTTGCCAAAGGGTCTGCTTATAATGCCAGTAAATTTGGCGTTACAGGATTTACACAAGCTGTAATGTTGGATTTGCGTAAATACGATATTAAAGTCAGTACCATCATGCCAGGATCTGTGGCGACACACTTTAACGGACATACACCCGATGATAATGACGCTTGGAAAATCCAAAAAGAAGATATTGGCGAGTTGGTAGTTGATTTAATTAAAATGAACCCAAGAACCTTACCAAGTAAAATTGAAGTTAGACCCACGATGCCTCCGAGTTAGTTTTTAGAATATTAATTAACTTGTTTTTGAAATTTTAAGAAATTGTCATGTAGAGTATTTATGGAGCAGCGGAACAAATTTGATCGAGAAGCATAACAGCTTATGACGGTTCTCGATACAAAATTCTGAAAAAGAATTTTACTCTAACTGACATTCGATAACGATAAAATTTAAAAATAACTTATTAGATACAACTAGTTTTTAACCACTTTTTTACTGGCAATTAAAACATTGTTGGCGTAGAAATTTACTATATAAATCCCTTGGCTTAAATAACTAATGTCTATTTGCTGAGGTTCGTAATTAGAAATTGTAACCGTTTTTACTTTTTTCCCTTCCAAACTAATAAAGTCAACTTTTAAATCCGTGTTTAAAGAGTTTTCAATGTCAATGGTCACAAGACTATTGGATGGATTTGGGTATATGGAAATATTGAAATTATTAACTTCACTAGTTATATCTTCAATCCCTAGTGCGGAATTATCAATGCTCCAAGTAACGGTGTAAACATGAAAAGCATCATGATTATCAACTTTTAAAAATGGTGTAGCATCGGTGACGGCAACGGTTAACGTGTTTATTCCTGAAGTTAAGTTGGTTTCTGAAATGGTAATAGCATCAACGTTAACGGCAAATTCAGCTGTGTTTAGTGTCCAAGTGCTTTCTAAAGTATTCGGAATGGGATGTATTAAATCTAATTGAAAATCAGCGGGAAAAGTTGGATTGTTTATGGAGTTGGAAACCGGCGTATAAGAATCAATTGGCGATACCATGGAATGGATTTTTTCAATCATACCTTCTTTGCAAACCGAACAAAAAGTTTTGTCGATGCTTTCCATGATACAGTTTTGGTGCGGTTTATACCAATCGGCACAATTGCCCGTGACACAGGTGTATTGATAAACACCTACACCATTACTGCTTATCCAATTTTTCCATCTAACAGAGCTAGGATTGGTTTCTTGAGTCATATTTATGGCTTCGGCAGCTAAAATATCTCCGGGATAATATTCATCTTTTAAATTAAATAAAGAGTGTCCCAATTCGTGGATTATAACTCTACTGCCCCAAGAACCTTTATAAGCCATTGGGAACAAACCACCGCTTCCACCATATTCTAGTGAATTGACTAAAATTAAAGCTTGGTCGTATGTTGGGAAATTCGTGGCCAACACATTCATTATTTTTGCTTGGGTGTTATTGGAACTATAACCATCAATTTCATAGTAAAGTAGCCTGTGATTTCCAAAGGAATCATAAGTAGCATTGAAATACGTATCCACATTACGAATTGGGGACGCTGGTTCCGTAACATTTGTTGCGGTTCCTGGATGGTCTGCACCACTTTCGTTGGATGGTACTTTTATAATATACACGTTAAAATAATTGGCATATTCTTTAAAAGGAGATTGGTTGAACATCTCGGTCACAAAGTTTGTAGCGTCGGTTTTAAATTGTGCTAATTCACTAGCTTGGTAGCCTTCACTTAAAATGACTAGATTGATACGTTTGTCATCGTCTCCCGAAATTTTAATGGCTTCCACATCAAAAACTTGAGCATGTATGTATTGTAAACTAAAAAATAAAACGATGGGTAAAATATGTTTCATTTTCAATCCAGCTTTGTGGTGATTAATGGGCGACTATTTTGTAACGAATCTATAATGTCGCTAATGATTATGTACTTTGTTTTATCATGTAAAGCTAACCTTAATGACAGCGGCGCACGGTTTAACTCTATTTTTTTGCTTTCAAAGATAAGAGAATCATTAACGTATTCAATTATTTTCGATAAAGGGTTTTCTATAATAACCGTTTTAATTTCTATGGAATCCTTATCTAATTGAGTGCATTTTAAGTCGCCCACAGCACTCGTTTTAAGATATGTCTCGGTATTATTTTTTAGTTTCCCATCGGTAATTATTTTGTTTATAAATTGAATATGTTTGTTACCATTGGCATCTTTAGAAATGGTATAATTTAAAAAAATAAGTTTTGGAGGTATTGCCTCATTAATGGTTTCATTTACCTCTATGGTTTTTTTTGAAGCGCATGATATTTGTAATGCTAATAGTGCTATTAATAAAAGATATGGATGTGATTTTTTATACACAGTTTTGCCAAACGTATTTTAATTTATTTGTTTCATTGTTTTACAACCTAACTCAAACCAACTTTTAGATTCTTTTGATGGAAAACAACTTTTCCGTTGTATCCTTCTACTATTATTCCGATTTTACATTTTTCGGGAATACTTTTACCGAATTCTTTTTCTGCTACTTGAAATAGGTCAACTCTGTAGTCATTTAGCAAATGAAATGCAGTAGATAAAACCATTCCACGAGGGTCTTCACTTTCGTCTGCTAAATATTTTATTAAAGTGTGTTCTTCAAAAAGTGACCTTTGATCAGTCAATCCATCTAATTCATCATCAGCTTCAAATTCGTCTTCCACAATATCTGTTGGCATTCTTGGAATTTTATAAAATTCGGAAAGTTTTTCGAATGCAATCTCCGCTTTTTCAGTCAGAGTTTTTTCAGTCGATTCAATCTCAATAATTAAATCATTGAGTTTTTTATCTTTATTTATCCAATTATCTACCGGGTTTTTTTCCATATGTTTCCAACTCATTTCATCAAGGTAAAGTTAATCATAAAAAAAGAGGCTTTTAAGCCCCTTTTATGAAAATTTTATCCAGCAAGTAAATCCTTATACTTGTTTTTATAACTGTATAAAGCCATAAGGTTTAAAATAAAAACAGCGAATCCAGGGGCTATGCCTTCAGGATTTAAAGTGACGTGAAAAAGAATAATGTTTACAGAAACGCTCATTAAAATAAGCGCCATTAAAGCTCCATATTTATTTAATATTAAAGCTATACCAGCTAAAATTTCCACAATGGCAACTAAGGTTATCACTTTAGCCGACATTAAAGCGCCAAAATAAGCACCAGCTGCTTCAGACATGCCTTCTGGTGCTGGTAAAAAATTTAAAAATTTATTAAGTCCAAAAATAAGGACAAAAAGGCCTAAAATAATTCTAACTGCCACAAAAACTTTTGCATTCATAATGATATATTTATTAGTTGTAAGTTGAAATATAGTGAATTAATATTAAAATGTGATTCACTTTATCGAATCGACTTAATCCACTAACAAACGTACACCTTCACTATGACTACTAAATTCTGGAGCATACATGCTTTGAATGGTGGTGATGCCATTGCTCATATTGCCCGCATTATTTATTCTTAAATCGTATTCAAATATAAAAACACCTTTTGGTAAATAATCGAAAAAGAAGTTTGTCGACGCATCTTTCGTGCTTTCATAATACCCCAATCCATCTTGCCATTTGTATTGGGAAATCACATTTACAGGTTCCAATCCAGCTGCGCGCATGTCTTTCATATGAATAAATTCCATGGCTCTATCGCTTTGTAGTTCTATGCGAACCCTAACTAAATCACCGACTTTTAGATTGGTGCCATCCCGATAGCTATCGGGAGTGATTTCCGAAATTTGTTCACCAGTATCCGTATTCTTTTTAAGGAATAGCTTTTTCTTCAATTTAAGTGGTGTTTCTGCCGAAGTTATCTTATCTAAATCCTCAAAATATTGCCAATATAAACTGCCCCAAGCAATACCTTCTCCTTTTTTGGTCAGGGTCACGTCGGCCATGTTTGGTTTAATTTCTTGAGAACTCCATGACGTTTTATAATAGCCTGTTCCAGCTTCTATTTTAACATCTTCGAGTTTAGAAGGTTCTATTTTTTGTCCGCCTAAAACCACATCAACTGCATCAGTCACCGATAACCAATCGTTACCTTGTAGCAATAATGCATACACGGCTTCTGTAGTAGCTTTGGTGGTTTTCCATTGATTGGTCTGTTTGTTTTTAAGTAACCATATTTTTAAATTATCAATGGTTTTGTCCCGATAGCTATCGGGATCAATTTCGGCAAAAGCTTCAATCATCAACGCTTGCGTTTCAATAGGCGCTTGGTACCAATGCCAAGAAGGGGTGTTTTCTTTCCAATACATACCTAATTCTTCATTGCTCATACTGGTTTCTTTCAACGATTTTAAAATTTTAGCTGACGTTGATTTGTCATTCAATCGTTCAGAAACCAATGCCATGAGTCCTTTTGAATACAACGAACGACTCAACCAATATTTTTGGATTTGCGTTTGGTAATATTTGGTAATGTCTTCCACTTCTTTAGATTTTTTAACCTCAGGAAAGAAGCTTCGCATATATAAATAATGCAATTGTGTGTAACTTAAATGATCTTTGTTTAAATCGACTTTAGCATCGTATTTTCTAATGTCTTTATATTCTTTTACAAATTCATCGTCTAAATAGTTGATGGCTTTTTCAAGCATTTTTGATTCAGAAGAAGACCCTTCGATGGAGCCTGTCCTGAGCGAAGTCGAAGGGCTCAGGGTGACACCTAGTTTATTCAAATGTCCAAAACCGGTAATGATATGTTGGGTGATGTACCTGTTTTCTCGTCCGCCATTAAACCAAGCCCAAGCTCCATTGGATAGTTGATTGTTTTCAAGTTTACGCATAGCCGATTGCAATTCGTTATTCATTTTGTTCAAATCAAATAATAAAGCAATGCGTTTTTTCTGTTCAGTTTCACTTTGTGCATCACGCAACCAAGGTGTTTCTTGAATAAGAATAGATTTTAATTCTTCATTCTTTTCAAGATTGCTTATCAGCGCATCTTGAGACGCCCATTGATTAAACACTTCCTGAATTCTTGGATTTGAATTCGCTATATGACTCGCTAAGGCATTGGCATAATAACGCGAGAAGGTTTGCTCGTTGCAATCATACGGATATTCCATTAAATAAGGCAAGGCTTGTACCGCATACCACGCTGGATTGGAGGTGATTTCCAAGGTTAATTTATGGTTTTTAAGGCTTGTTGAGGTATTTGTTTTTAGCTTATCTAAAGTAAAAGTTCTAGTTTCGTTACTGCGAATCCACATAGGTAGAGTTTCGGTAACTAACATGCGGTTACTTAAAACAGGAAGCGCATTTTGTTCTCCATCACTAAAATCGCCAGATTGCGCCATGATTTTATATTGAACGGCATCTATATCATCAGGGATTGTTAGGTTCCAGGTGACTTGGGTGTTGCCTTTGGCATTAACAATAAAAGCCCCCTCTAACTCCCCCGAGGGGGGAGGACTGAGTAAGTTTGCGGTTATGTCTTTTCCTGTTATAGCATCGGTTAACATTAAAAAAGCTTGACCAGAAAGTTGTTTGTCCGTTAAATTGGCGATTTTTGTACTGATGCTTATTTGGTCGCCTTGACGTAAAAAACGAGGTGCATTTGGGATCACCATCAATTCTTTTTGCGTAACGGTTGTTAAGATTTTAGTCGCACTTTCTAAAGTTTTGGTATGAGCCAATAGTTGCAGTTTCCATTGGGTTAACGCTTCTGGTGTGGTGAAACTGAAAGTGACATTGCCGTCTTTGTCGGTTTGTAATTGCGGAAAAAAGAACGCAGTTTCTTGAAGGTTTTTACGAATTTGAACGGTGTCGAGGATTGGTTTTTCAGAAGTTTTAATTTCTTCATTCAATTTCATGTCCATCTCATCTTCAGCATTTAGTTGTTCTGAAACTACAGAAGAAACAGCACCTGTTAGGGAACTTTTTCTCATAGTTGCATAACCAACAGTTACAACTTCATCTAGATGTTGGGCATCTTCAACTAAAGAAATAATTAAACTATTGTTATTAGCAATATTAATTTCCTTAGAAACATATCCTATGTAGCTGAATTCTAATTTATCATTAGTATTTGCTTGAATTGAAAAATTGCCATCAAAATCTGTTGAAGTTCCTGTTGAAGTTCCTTTTATTAAAATAGTTACACCTGGCAATGGATTTCCGCTTTCATCAAAAACAGTTCCTGAAACAAATCCCTTTTTTATAGAATCATCATATTTAGATTCGGTTTTAAGTCTTAAAGATTTAATATAATTGTCATATTGCCATTTATTAAAATTAAAACTAAACCCAAACCAATCTAATTGGTCATAATATTGCTGTGGATAGTTAGTATTTGGATTCGGTTCATTATAAACCCTGAAATTTTTTGTTCCAAAACTTTGGTATGCATTCCTGCGATTGTTTGAATAATATGTGGGTTTGTTGATAGGATTAAAATCCCAAGTATGAGGTTTAAACTGGTCTAAAGAGGCATCGTACATGCTTGCTAATAATTCCGAAGATACTTTATCACCTTGTGGTCCTTTAATTTTAAAACTCCAAGTTTCATCGGTTCCGGGTTGTAATTTGTTACGGAATGTGGTAGTTTCAATATCCAAATCCGTTTTTGGATAAGGAACCATAATACCTTCTGCACCCGATTGAAAACTATTAAAGGCCGCAAAACTGTAATTGATTGCAAACCCACCAACATCGTCTGTGGTAATAGGAATACTAATGGTCTTTTTGTTATTATTTAATTGAATGATTTGAGTTTGAACGATCTTTTGGTTTTTTTCAATGGATACGGTGACTTTTAAATCCTCAGCAGCAGAAGCAAACGTAACCAAAGCGGTTTCTCCAACTTTATAAGTCGGCTTATTGGAGGTAACGCTAAATAGCTGATTATCGGCCATAGTTTTATCATCATCACTAAACAACATAGTTTTTATTTCATCTTTAACCACTTGTCCGAATTTGTCTTTGCTTTCCAAAGTGATGATGTATTGCCCAGATTCCCATTTTTTAATGTTTCCTAAAGGCAGTTCTTTGGATGTTTTGGTATCAAAGGGTTGTTCAAAAACTAAATCACCTTTTTTCCAATTGCTTGAATCGTGTTCATTGTTATAAGCATCATGTGGAAATAGATTTTTAAAAGCCTCTTCTGAAAAATCTTGATAATCTGGTGCCGCCCAAGGTCTGATTCGTAAAACGGACTTTGGTGCTTGTAATTTATATATTTTAATAACTCCAGTTGCAGGCACAAATTCACCATTAAGGTTTTTAGTATCGATGTGTATTTTTTGGTCTTTATCGTTTTTATCCAATTTATCAGCAATAGTCATAGTAGCCACTAAAGCATGGTATCCAACATTAACAATCGATGTGGCACTTCTAGTTTCACCATTTAAATCGGTCACATCCACCGTAATTTCATAATTGAAAATGGGTAAACTGCTTTTTTCAACGCTTTGGTCAGGGATGGCTTTAAAAACAATTTCAAATTCACCCTTTTCGTTAGTTATGCTTTCACCATGGGTGATTTCTTGTGGTTCACTATTAAACCAAGGGCGTGACCAAAAATACCATCGTGGATATTCCACTTTTCTATGTACACGGTACACCACTTTGGCATCGGTAATATTGCTTCCGGCGTAAGCCAAAGCTGTTCCTTTAATGCTTACGGAATCGTTGACTTTATAGGTTTCGGTAACAGGGTTAAATTTGGTTTCGAATTTCGGACGTTTGTATTCTTCAACAGAGAAATAATGTTCTGAGAAAAAATCTTCTTCATCACCATCAAATTCTATGTGATATTCTCCATTTAATCCAGAATTTGGTAATATAAATTCGCCTGAAACTGAGCCAAATTCATTGGTTTTAAATTCAAGTTCTCCAATTTCATCATCATTTACATCGTATAACGTGGCATAAACAGGTTCGTTTGCTACGACTTCCGATTTGAAATTATTAGGATTAGTTTTTATCGCAATAGCTTTAAAGTAAACGGTTTGGCCAGGACGGTAAATGCTTCTGTCTGTAAACAAAAAGGCTTTGTATTTGGTTTCCGCTTTTTCCCTTTTATAATATTGGCTTACATAATAATTGCCGAAATAAGCGGTATCGTTGCCATACTTCACTTTTATGTTCACATCTCTGTAACGGTCCTTGGTTTTCTCAATGTGGGTTTCGCCCAAATTATTTGTAGACAGGTTTTCATATTGAATGCTTCGGTTATTGTTTTCAGTAAAACTTAATTCTACTTCAGCGTTCACAATAGGTTTTCCGTTATTTCTATCAATAATTTGAAAGATTTTATGGTCTTCAGTTTCAGTTTCAACCAAGGCTAAATTGGTGACTTGAATGGTAGAAAAAGCAAATGTTTCATCATCTTTTTTTGTTGAAGCAAAAATTAGGTACGTGCCGTTGTTGAGTTTTGGGATAGCAATTTCAGTAGAGTGATTTTGAAAGTCATTTTCGTTTCGGAGTTTGCTTTCCCATTGATTAAAAGCATCCAGTTTTTTAATAAAAGCGAGTTGCTCTTCTTTTTGGTAAACTTTATTGAATTGTTCTAATTGGTTGCGTGTTAATTCGAATATTTTAAATTGAAGCGTATCTAAATTTTTATAACTGACCAATAAACGGGCATGCTGTTGAATTGGTAAAAAATGCTCGGTAGTAATTTCTAATGTTAGTTGTTCGATTTGTTGTTTTAAAATGGCGCATTTTTCAGCAGCTTTACTTTTTGGAAATTTTTCAATCACAGCATTGCAAATAGCTATGGCATCTTTTGCTTTCCAACGGATATCTTCGTTTATTTTTGGCTGATATTGTTGACTTTGCTGGTAATAGATAGAAGCAATTTCAAAATCATATAATCCTGAAACTTCGTGTTCTTTTAGTTTGTCTGATTCAAATTTTAAAGCTTGTAACAGTAAAGATTCCTTATCGTTAAAAATGCTAATTTCATTAACGAATTTTAAACGCTCTATATTCACATCCGCCAAAGCGAAAGGCTCTTTGTCTTTTAGATGAAATTGAATGATGTCTTGATAAATTTTTAAAGCATGCAACTGTAAAGACGTGGAATCCTGGGATTTTAATTCTAAACCAGAAAACGATAAAACATTACCTAAATACTGTGGATTATCAATTTCAAATTTATATGCAGGTTTGGTAATATGGGTTTCATTGGTTTTATAAAAACTCAACGCTTCATGATTTAAAAAATCAAATAACGTTGGTCGGTAAATTTTGGAGTCTTTTTGAAGATTTAAAATGGCATCAAATTGGGCTAAAGGCTCCAATTGAAGCATCAATCCGTTATGTAACGAGCTTTGATATTGTAGATGTATTTTATTAAAAAGCGTGTGTAAATCCCAAGTTCTAAAGTCCTCGGCATTTACTTTTTCCTCTGTTTTGGTTCTATTATAAAATTGATATCTATTTTGATTAAAATATTGCCAATATAAATTAGCGAGCATATTTTGTAATATGTTTTTTGTTGGGAATGCGCTAAGCTCAATTTGTTTCTTAAAATCGGTAATGATTTTTAATTGGGCATCTTCTTCTAAAACCAAGGCAAACTTGCTTTTATAAAGCATGGTTTTTATAAGTTGAGGTTCGTTGTTGTCTTTTGTTGCTTGTTTCTCTATATCCTCAACGATTTTTAAAGCCGATTTTGGTAGACCTTCTAATTCAAATTTTTCAACCTGGCTCCACAAATTCACATAATTTGGTGTTTGCGCTTGTGAAAAATTAGCTAGAAGGATTATTATTAATATAGATGTATATGTCTTCATGTTTCAAATTTTGCTACAAGTTACTTTCAAAAGTTATTCCAAAAAACAATAAATGTGGCAAAGTTATTGTTGGGTGAGTGAAGATAGCTATTTTAACAGTGAAGTGGCTGAATCAAATTTATCATTTCATTAATAATTTTTAATAAATTAAAGCCTTAAATTGCACTGATGAATATGATTAGATTTATCTTATAAAGATTTAAACGACGATTGATTAATATGTTTGCCCATGAAAAAATATTTATACCTACTCTTATTTTTACCGACTCTAGCGTTTAGCCAAACGACAAAAGATAGCATAGCAAAACTTCTCAGTAGGAAGCAATATATAGAAGCGGAGTATGCCGCATTTAATTATCTTAAAGTCAATCCGCAAGATATGCAGGTGAAGGAATTGCTTGGTGATTCTTATGGCTATCAAAAAAAGTGGAATGAAGCGATTTCAGTTTATAAACAGCTTGTAGATTTTAAAAAGAATAATGCCGAATACCAATATAAATACGGTGGTGCTATGGGTATGAAAGCTTTGGCTGTTAATAAGATTGAGGCATTAGGGATGGTAAGCGATATTAGAGAAGCCTTTTTAAAAGCTGCTGAATTAGACCCTAAACATACCAATACTCGTTGGGCGTTGGTGGAATTTTATATGCAAATACCTGGACTTATAGGAGGTAGTCAAGACAAGGCACTTAAGTATGCTGATGAACTTTATAACTTATCTAAAGTTGATGGCTATTTGGCAAAAGGCTATATTTATGAAACTGATAATGAACCAAATTTGGCTGAAAAATATTATAAATTGGCCATTAAGGAAGGTGGCTCATTATGGTGTTACGATAAATTAACAACGTTCTACGAAAAGCAAAAGCAACCAGAAAAAGCTCTTAATAATCTAGAGGAAGCCAAAAGTAAACACAAGCGTAATGCACTTCACTATCAAATAGGTAAGGTGGCTGCGGAATATAATATTGAATTACATAAAGGAGAACAATGTTTAATCACCTATATTGAGAACTATTCTCCTAATGATGGTGTTCCAAAAGCATGGGCATACTACCGTTTGGCACAAATTTATTTGCTTAAAAAGGATAAGAGAGAAGCTTTGAAACACATTGATTTAGCTATTTCTGAATATCCTAAAATGAAACCCTTCAACGAAGAGAAACAGAAAATTTTGAAGATGTAATAAAGGGTGTTTCTCTTGTCGATAGTTATCGTGAGGGCATGAGTAATCGCTAACGCACTTCAGTTTTTAGCTAAAATTCCTTGGTTTTCAACAAAAAAACATTCGTGTATTAATGGCAAAAAAAGTATATTTGAGTCATTCAAAATAGATACATGAACGTACATTTTATAGCTATTGGCGGTTCAGCCATGCATAATTTAGCCTTAGCATTACACAATAAAGGATATCAAGTTACAGGAAGCGACGACGAGATTTTTGAACCTTCAAAATCCAGATTACAAGCAAAAGGGTTGTTACCAGAAACCTATGGTTGGTATCCAGAGAAAATCAATTCAAATTTAGATGCTATTGTTTTAGGGATGCACGCCAAGGCCGATAACCTCGAGTTGTTAAAAGCTCAGGAATTAGGTTTGAAAATTTACAGCTATCCAGAATTTTTATACGAACAATCCAAAAACAAAACCCGTGTGGTTATTGGCGGAAGCCATGGTAAAACCACAATTACATCTATGATTCTTCACGTGATGCATTATCATGATAAAGATGTGGATTATATGGTGGGCGCCCAATTGGAAGGGTTTGATGTGATGGTGAAACTAACGGAAGAAAACGATTTTATGGTCCTAGAAGGTGATGAATATTTAAGTTCACCAATTGACAGACGGCCAAAATTTCATTTGTACAAACCCAATATAGCTTTGTTGAGCGGTATTGCTTGGGATCATATTAATGTATTCCCAACGTATGATAATTATGTGGAACAGTTTCGCATTTTTGTAGATTCCATAGTAAATGGTGGCAGTATAACCTATAATGAAGAAGATCTAGAAGTAAAGCGTGTTGTCGAAGCTAGTGTGAATGCCATTCGGAAATTACCATATAAAACTCCGAACTATACCGTGGAAAACGGACAAACACTTTTAGAAACTCCAGAAGGCCCTTTGCCGATTGAGGTTTTTGGAAAGCATAATTTGAATAATCTGGCTGGAGCCAAATGGATTTGTCAGCATATGGGCATTGATGAAGATGATTTTTATGAAGCCATTGCCACCTTTAAAGGAGCTAGTAAACGTCTGGAAAAAATCGCCGAAAGTAAAACAAGTGTTGCTTATAAAGATTTTGCCCACTCACCTAGTAAAGTAGAAGCCACTACCAAAGCCGTAAAAGAACAATACAATAATAGAATTCTGGTGGCATGTTTGGAATTGCATACCTATAGCAGTTTAAATGCCGAATTTTTGAAAGAATATAAAGGCGCTTTAGATGCTGCCGATGTTGCGGTGGTGTTTTATTCACCCCATGCCGTTGAAATTAAAAAGCTTAAGGAAGTCACCCACGAACAAATAGCCAACGCTTTTGAACGTGACGATTTAATTATTTACACCAATCCAGACGATTTTAAACAATTTTTATTCTCGCAAGATTTTAATAATAAAGCCTTGTTATTAATGAGTTCTGGTAATTATGGCGGACTCAATTTTGATGAGGTAAAAACTTTATTTGAATAGTTTTGTCATTGACTTCGTCGAATCTTCGATTTCCTGTGAAATCGGAGATTCACGAATACCTATTCTAAAATAAGAATCAATGAGTAAGGCAGAAATCTATTTTATCATTAGATTGTAACTTTTAATAATGGGTTTATACTCATACTTTAAGTGCAATATATAATGAAATTAACAAGACGTTTTTATGATTCTTCAGTAAATTTTAGGAGTATTCCTAATGAGCGTCTTGTTTTAAGCCTTGCTATTGGTTTAGCTTCAGCATTTACCATTTATGCTTTTTTTTATGTTTTGAGAGAGTCCTTTAGAATAGTGTCTTTTGGATTTGGTATTTTTCCAAATATTCTAAGTGAATCAGATAGGAGTTTTTACAATCTGTTTTTTGCAGGTTTATCCCTGATTTTTGCAAACTCAATAGCTCTTAATTTAATTATAAGTAAACCCCAAAATATATTATCGAGGGTTAATCCTAAAAGAAGAAGAATACTAAATGAACAGATCTTTTTAAATTTCAATTTTTCTTATTGGTTTGCTAAAATAGGTTTGGTTTTTGGAGTTTTTTCAATGTGCGGTATGGATTTTGATTTTTTGCCATACTTTATGCCTTTTTCTTTATTATTATTAGTTGTACTCTATTTAGAGTCCTGGAAAACATTAAGTATGGTTTTTAAAAAGAATCGATTTAAGTTTCAATTGCTTCATTTTCTAGTTTTTCTATTACTTACGTTTTGCTTAAGTAGATTAAACATTATTAATTATAAAGCTATAGATGAATTATCATTAAAGTATAATCCAATAATAGATTTACCATATTCAAATTTCTCCAATGATGAATGGAGAGAATTTAGTTATGAAATAGGTTTTAAGCTTAAAATGGGTGAGAATAACGATTTAGAGATTTTCACTGATGATAAGAAAAAAATTAATTTTAATGATTTTGTAAATTATGTCTCAAAAGAAAGGGCATCTTTAAGAGAAGAATTAATGTCATTTTTAACAGTACGCATTTCTGCGGATAGGGATATAAATCTTAAATATGTGAAAATGCTTGAGGCAGAATTATATATGTTAAATATAAATAGAGTTGTTTACAATGTTCATAATGATGATTTATTATCTGCTAGATATGAAATCAAGGGGATAAGTAAAAAAATCACTAAATCTGTCTTAGATTATAAAGTTAATTTAGAGATTCCCTATCCTCCAAGACCACCAGTTGAACCGGAAAATATTTCATTTATTGATACCTTAAAAATTTCTTTCAATGATCAAATTAAAATAAATGGATTAGTTATTCCAAATAATAAGTTAGTAGGATACTTTAAAAATCACATTAGCAAAAAAACACTTTTTTTATACTTTTTTGAAACAGACACCAATTATCAAGACTATATAACTGTTTTAGCTTCTCATTTTATGGCGGCTAGTGAATTAAGGAAACATGAACAAACCATTTTTAGAGACTATGAATGGAAATATGATAAGTTATATAGAGATGAGCAATATAAATTAGTAGAAAAGTACCCAATGATTATTTTGGAAAAACTCAATTAAAACACTTAAAGAACTTTTACCTAACTTTTAAAATAAAGTTTTTCTTTTAAATGAGTTCTGTAAATTATTGCGGACTAAATTTTGACGAGGTAAAAACCCTAATTGAATAGTTTTGTCATTGACTTCGTTGAATCTTCGATTTCCTCCGGAGGCAGGAATCTATTTTTTAACTAAAGAATGATTAATCTATTCCTTAATTTTATTTAAGGTTTGTGACCCTCCGTAGGTAATTAAATCAAGACCTTCAACGATATTATTAGCTTCCTTAAAATGAATATTAAAGAATTGGAATGTTGCATAAAAATGTGTTTCTGAATTTGCTAAAAGCGGGATACTATTACCATGAGCATATAATTTCAACTCATTATTTTCATTTTTTATTTCCGCTTTACCGTCACCCAATTGATATGTTCCAACATATTTATTCAAAATAGCGTCACTTAATTTTAATTGGTTTCTTTCAAAAACATATTGTAAACCTCTTGAATAGGTTTCACTTTTTGTTCCTGAATGACCTGTGTTTTCTAATACTTTAGAATGTAACCTAACATTTTTATACTGCCTGCTCTTCATCTTATTAGCAAATGCTTCAAAATTAGATTTACCACTTTCCACATCGCCAACGGTCATATAAACACTAATAGGTTTAGCAGATTGTTTTTCGGAAAACACTTTTTCAAAACCACTTAAAATACCATTATCCCCACCCAAAGCAGGGCTTGCGGCGAGGTAACCCGTAAACATATCAGTATGTGTGAACAATGCGTATAAAGTTAGCAGCCCTCCCAAAGAACAGCCCATTAGGATTCGATTGTTATCAGCTTTGTAATTACTTTCAATAAAAGGGAATAATTCTGTTTTCATAAAATCTAAAAACAAATCGGCACCACCAATGGCGTTGGTTGGTATGTAATCTCTTGCTCGAAGCATGTCTGGATTCGGATTTTCTCCACCCCAAGTAACCCCTACAATGATGGCTTCTGGAACAAAACCATCATAATATTGTTCACCATATATGGCGGTTACCAAGGAAAAATCCCATTGAGAATCCATTAAATAAATAACAGGGTATTTTTTGGTGCTATTTTCATAACTAGAAGGCAACACAATATGTAGTTCATATTCTTGCCCAGAAACAATATTAGACGTTAGTTTTCTTATTTGAGAACCAGAAATGGTTACTTCTGGGTATTGTTGTGCATTTAGTGTGAAAGCACTAATTAAAAACAGGAGGGTTACAAATTTTTTCATTATTAGTTTAGGCTGTTATTAGTAATCTGAATATTCAGTTGGAGTAAAGAATATAATATCTGCTTTCGAAACATTGTTTTTGTATTCGGTCTTAGCACTTAATACTTTCCATTCTGGAGAGGAAAAGAATGCTTTCCATAGTTCGTCGCGACTAGCTTGATTAGAGAATGTCGTCATATACATAAGGTTGGGCATTTTATCCCCAGAAATAACTTCTCCATAAAAAACGGCATTAAAGTTAAGGCTGTCAAATAGTTTAATTTCACCACCTTTATTGAACATCTCAATTTTGTTTTTTAGAATAGCTTCTGTAGAGGCCTCATAGCTTCTCAATTCGTAAACCCGTTCATCTCTTGGACCGGTCAACGGTGTTGGAGTTACATGAGGATGCTCAGAGAACGCTTGTAATAATGTGGATTCTATACGTAAATAAGGCTTTTTATTAAAAGGTGCGTTTAAATAATTAGCTCCAGCGGTTAAATAATGGTTGTCTTTTAATAACTGGTTATCCAAACCTGCGAATTGTTCCAATGATGTAAACGGAATTAAAACCATCACTTTCTTTATGGAATCAGAATCTATCGTCTTGGGTTTAAAAACGCCGACAGATTTTATTCCGATTCTTTTTAAAGCAGGCAAATAAGCATCTTTTAGAAAGTTTTCGGTAGTTTCCATTTGTTGCTCGGTGTTCATCAAATAGGTTTTTATTTGATAAATGTCCCTATGTTGTGCATAAAGTTGACTGCTTAATAGAATTAATGGAATAAAAAGAAGGAGTGCTGTTTTTTTCATATTTGGGTTTAGTTGGTTTAATTATATGAGGTGAATATAATATTATATTTAGATTTATTTGAGCTTCTCCTTAAAAAATGCAATCGTTCTACTCCAAGCCAAATTGGCAGCCTCTTTGTCAAATCGTGGCGTTGAGTTATTATGAAATCCGTGGTTTACATTTGGGTAAAAATGCACGGTATATTCAATGTTATTTTCTTTTAGGACTTTCTCATACGCTCGCCAACCTTCATTAACTCTGGTATCTAGCTCCGCATATTGTAACAATAATGGTGCTTTAATTTGAGCTGCTTCTTCGGCTGTTGGCTGTCCACCATAAAAAGGTACGGCCGCTTTAAGGGTGGGTACTTTTACTGCCATCATATTGGCAATCCAACCACCAAAACAAAAGCCCACCACACCAATATTACCATCACAGTTTTCATGGTTTTTAAATAATCAAAAGCAGCGATAAAATCCTCCAGCATCTCATTTCTATCGCGTTTACTTTGCATCGTTCTTCCTTCGTCATCATTACCAGGGTATCCTCCCAAAGGGGATAAGGCATCAGGAGCTAAAGAGATAAAACCATCTAAAGCTGCACGTCTTCCAACATCCTCTATGTATGGGTTTAATCCTCTATTTTCATGCACTACAACAATGCCAGGCAATTTGCCTTTTGTGGCATCAGGTTTGGATAAAAGACCTTTAATGGCGCCACCTCCTTTAGGGGATTGATATGTAATATAACCGGAATCTAAGTTGGGGTCGTCTGGTTTTACCATCAAATTATCAAGGTAATTTGGTGTTATAAAGCTTAATAGTGAAGTTACTGTTAAACCACCAATGGCATACAGTGATAGTTTTTCAACAAATTGACGACGGTCAATTTTATTATGGGCATAATCATCATACAAGTCAAAAACCTCTTGACTAATATCTTCTTTTTTTAATGGTTGCATATTTAATAGTATTTGTAAAATTTCAGTTTGCGATTGCTCTTTATAAAAATACAATATTTATATTTATACCTATGCAAGAAAAACCAACTTCGTTTTCCATAAAGAATTGGAGCCAAGACGATCAACCAAGAGAAAAACTACTTTACAAAGGTAAAGCCACATTAAGTGATGCAGAGTTGTTGGCGATTTTAATAGGCTCTGGTAACAGGGAGGAAAGTGCTGTAGCTTTATGCAAACGTATATTCGCAAGTGTCAATAATAATTTAAGTGAGCTAGGAAAATTATCGATCGCACAATTAATGGAGTTTAAAGGCATAGGGGAAGCTAAGGCCATAACTATTGTAGCGGCTTTAGAATTGGGAAGGCGAAGAAGAGGCGAGGAGGCTTTGGAAAAGAAAAAAATAAGCTCTAGCAATTCAGCTTTTGAGTTGATGCAGCCCATTATTGGCGAATTAGAACATGAAGAATTCTGGATTATTTTTTTAAACAACTCAAACAAAGTGATCCATAAAAAGCAACTTAGCAAAGGAGGCATAACTGGTACCTTGGTTGATGTGCGTTTAGTTCTTAAAAACGCTTTGGAAGTGGGCGCAACAGGATTGATATTAGCGCACAATCATCCATCTGGCACATTAAAGCCTAGCGAAGCTGATAAACAAATAACAAATAAATTGAAAACCGCATCTGATAGTTTGGATATTAAGGTTTTGGACCATTTAATTATCACCGAAAAAGCATACTTTAGTTTTGCTGATGAAAGCTTGCTTTAAGTAATTTACGGAAACAAAAATAAATGCAAATGCCTTATTAAGACATAAGTTGATTACTTTTGATACTTAGATTTTAATATTTAATGCTACTAGTATACACACATAAAATAACACCTCGAGTAAAATATATTTTTAAACATATTTGCACAAGGGTTCTTGGTATAGATGTTTCTTTTACAACAACTATTGAAGAATTTATTGCACACGAAAGTTTAAAAATGTCCTACACCAAACAACCATTGGGTACTGAATTTTTTATAAAAAGTCACGATATTTTATTTGAACAAGGTTTATCGGATATAGATTTTCATGTGCATAATTGGGGCTCAACAAAGGGCTTTTTTTCTAATGGAGAAAAAGGTGCGCTACCATTTGATATTTTTGCTTCATCATTTTATTTATTATCCAGATACGAAGAGTATTTGCCACATGTGAAAGACGAGTACGGTCGGTTTTTAGCAACCGAGAGCGTTGCCTATAAATATGGTTTTTTGCACCAACCCATTGTAGACATTTGGTCATATAAATTTAAGGACGCTTTACAGAATTTTTTCCCAAAATTTCAATTCCCCATTAAAGCATATAGTATAAGGCCCATTATAGATGTTCCCTCAGCATATCTTTATAGATTAAAAGGGATTATGCGAACTGTTGGTGGTATTTTTAAGGATGTATTTCAGTTTAATTTTAAGGGACTGTACACTAGGTTTATGGTGCTTTTCGGATTAAAGCACGATCCATTTGACACATTTAAATACATTATAAATAAACAAAAACAAACCAAGCATAAATTTTTATTCTTTTTTTTAATTGGTGCTTATTCCACCTATGATAAAGGCATTAGCGTTAATAAAAAGAAATTTGTTTCACTAATTAAACAAGTGGCAGATTATTGTAAAGTAGGTTTGAAAACATCCTTTTTTTCAACTGAGGATATTTCCATTTTAAAGAAAGAAAAACTGCAAATGGAAGCTATTATAAATACAGCTCTAGTTGCTACCCGGCAATCTTTTTCAAAACTCAATTTGCCAGAATCATATAGAAATCTTATAGATTTAGAAATACAGGAAGATTACACCATGGGGTATGTAAACCACATTGGTTTTAGGGCAGGATCTTGCACGCCTTTTTTGTTTTACGATTTAGATTATGAGGTACAGACACCGTTAAAAGTGTATTCATACCATTTAATGGACTACTCTCTTTTAAAAACCCAATCACTTTTAGATAAAAAGATAGTATTGAATGATATTATTTCTGAAATAAAAAAAGTAAATGGCGAGTTTGTTCCTGTATTTCATAATTATACATTTAGTGATATAGATACTTGGAAAGGATTTAAGGAATTGTTTAATATTATTTTAGATTCCGCCTATGAAGATTAAAGGTATTACCGATGTGTTTTTTGATTTGGATCATACACTATGGGATTTTGATAAAAATTCGGCTTTAACTTTTGATAAAATATTTAAAATCAATCAGATAGAAATTAATTTGAATGATTTTTTGGTTCATTATAAAGCCATTAATTTACAATACTGGAAACTTTATAGAGATGAAAAAATAGACAAAGACGTATTGCGCTTCGGAAGGTTAAACGATACGTTTTCAGTATTAAATCATACAGTTGAAAAGGAGATTATTCAAAAACTATCAACAGATTACATAACCTATCTTACAGATAACAATTATTTATATGACGATGCCATTACCATTTTAGAATATTTGCATAAAAACTATAATCTCCATATTTTATCCAATGGTTTTGAAGAAGTTCAATCTAAAAAATTAACAAAGTCTAACATATTACATTACTTTAAAACAATTACCAACGGTGAAGATATTGGTGTGAAAAAACCCAATCCGCAAATTTTTCATTATGCTATTGAAAAGGCAAACACAAACATAGCAAATAGTATTATGATTGGCGATGGTTATGAAGCCGATATTTTAGGAGCTTTAAATATAGGGATGGATGTTATTTTTTTTGATGAATTCCAAAAGCCTGTGGAGTCTAATATAAAGAAGATCAATAATTTAATAGAGATAAAAAAGTATTTATAATCAATTCTTAATAAAATTTTTAATTTCGCAAAACATAAATACTATACAAAGTGTATATTTACAAATTAGCATATAACTATATATTTAATAAAAATGAAAACTAAATTTTTATCGTTGCTTGTTGTCTTTTTCTTGGTGGCAAATGCATTTTCCCAGTCAAATTTAAACAACTACAAGTATATTATTATTCCTGAAAAGTATGAGTTTTTAAAAGAAAATGATCAATTTCAATTAAATTCATTAACAGAATTTTTATTCAATAAATATGGTTTTCAAGCTTTTATGGAAGGAGAAAATTACCCCGATGATTTAAATGCAAATAGATGTTTAGCATTAACTACAGATGTTATAAAGGATTCAAGCATGTTTAAAACAAAATTGCAAATAGAATTAAAAAATTGCAATGGCTTAACTGTTTATACAACAAAAGTTGGTGAGAGTAGGGAAAAGGATTTTAATAAGGCCTATGCCGAAGCATTGAGAAATGCTTTTAAAGAATTAGAAACCAAAAACTATAAGTATGTTCCGATTAACAATGGTTCGGAAGTTATTGTAAAAGAAACAAAAAATCAAACAGAGGTCGTTAAAGAGATTGCAAAATTAAAAGCCGAAATAGAAAACCTTAAACAAGATAAAGAAACTCAAGTTGTTATAACAGAGGAGCCTAAAGAAAGTGTTCCCATGGTTGAGGTTCCAAAAGAAGACATCTTAAAAGTTATATCTGCAAGTGAAAATGTATCTGGTGTTTTATATGCTCAGGCCATAGAGAATGGTTTTCAGCTCGTTGATAGTTCTCCAAAAGTGGTTTATAAAATAAAGAATACGTCGTTAGAAAATGTTTTTATGGTAGAAGGAAAAAATGCCACTTTATACAAAAAAGAAAACAATTGGATTATGGAGTATTATGAAAACAATGTTTTAAAACAAGAAGTCCTGAACATTAAATTTTAATAATACGTTTAGTTGTTTGTCGTTTAGCTGTTAAGTAGTGAAAAAATAAAATTTTGCACACCCAATACCCAACACCCACACCTAATACCTAATACCCATACTTTCCTTTCCAACGTTGTTTTAAAAAGTCACGATGGGCATTTTCCCTTGAGTTATTTCCAGGGTCATATAATTTGGTGTTTTTTATCTCATCTGGCAGAAACTCCTGATTGGCAAAATTATTCTCATAATTATGGGCGTACTGATAATTTTCTCCATAACCTAATTCTTTCATTAATTTGGTCGGGGCATTTCTAATTTCCAATGGAACAGATAAATCACCCGTTTCTTTAACCAGTTGTTGTGCTTTCCCAATAGCAACATATGCCGCATTGCTTTTTGGTGAACAGGCCAAATAGGTAGCACATTGGCTTAATATAATTCTAGACTCTGGATACCCAATAATGGAAACGGCTTGAAACGTATTGTTGGCAATAACTAATGCTGTTGGATTCGCGTTTCCAATATCTTCACTCGCCAGGATTAGGAGTCTTCTGGCAATAAATTTTACATCCTCACCACCTTCAACCATACGAGCCAACCAATAAACAGCGCCATTCGGGTCGCTGCCACGAATGGATTTTATAAATGCCGAAATAATATCATAATGTTGCTCACCAGTTTTATCGTATCTCACCGTATTGTTTTGAACTTTTTCCAAGACCAATGCGTCAGTAATTACAATACTATCGGATTCTTCCGAATTCACTATCAATTCAAAAATATTCAATAGTTTTCTGGCATCGCCACCAGAAAGTCTTAAAAGCGAGGAGGTTTCTTTAAGGTTTATGTTTTTTTTAGACAAATAGTCATCATGTTTAATAGCACGCTTTAAAAGTGTCTCTAAATCGTTTTTTTCAAAAGCATTTAATATATATACTTGGCAACGCGATAAAAGTGCAGGAATCACTTCGAAACTTGGGTTTTCTGTGGTGGCTCCAATTAATGTTATCCAACCTTTTTCAACAGCTTGCAATAATGAATCTTGTTGCGATTTGCTAAATCTATGGATTTCATCAATAAATAAAATAGGGTTTTTGGTAGTAAACAAACCGCCACTTTGTTTGGCTTTATCAATAACATCCCGAATATCCTTTACACCAGAATTTATGGCGCTTAATGTATAAAATGGCCTGCCAGATTCAGTGGCAATAATATTGGCAAGCGTTGTTTTCCCCGTTCCTGGTGGTCCCCAAAATATCATGGACGGAATTAAACCTTGTTTAATGTGCTGTGTTAATGCACCATGTTTGCCAACTAAGTGCGTTTGGCTCACATAATCATCTAAAGTTTTAGGTCTTAAACGTTCAGCTAAAGGTTCATTCATAGTGTAAAGTTAAAATAATTCCTGCGAAAATCGGATTCTTCTTAATTGAAGTTTTTTAATAGAGCCAAAACCTTAAACCCAAAACCCAGAACCCAGAAACTTGAACTTTTTAATGCCATTTTAGCATCAACTCAAAATTTGGTTAACTATTTGTTATCTTTAAATTTATGAAACAACATGAACATTTTAATTTTTCAACAGGAGTCGTAGCTTATCCGTTACTTTTTTTGCTGTTTATATGGATGGTATTTTGGTTTGAAGTGCGTTTTGGTTTTAATTTCTCAAATTACGGTATTTATCCACAGACTTTAAAAGGATTAAGAGGTATTGTTTTAGGGCCGTTTGTGCATGGAGACATTCAACATATTTACCATAATAGTATTCCGTTGTTTGTTTTGTCGATGGCGTTGTTTTATTTCTATAGACCTATAGCTTGGAAAGTTATTGTATTCGGTATTCTTATGTCTGGTTTTTTCACTTGGAGCATTGGGAGGCCATCTTATCACATTGGTGCCAGTGGATTGATATATGTATTGGTGAGCTTTACTTTTTTTAAAGGAGTTTTTTCAAAATATTATCGCTTGGTAGCCCTGTCTTTATTGGTTGTTTTTCTTTACGGAAGTATGATTTGGTATACATTACCCATTGAAGAAGGAGTTTCCTGGGAAGGACATTTATCAGGTCTTGTTACCGGTTTTTTATTTGCTATGTTTTTTAGAAGTAAGATTGTTAAACCGAAAAAATATGCTTGGGAGCAAGATGGTTACAATGAAGCAGATGACCCTTTTTTAAAACATTTTGATAAAGACGGAAATTTTATAGAACACATTCCTCCAGAAATAGAGCAGGAGCAACCTGCTGTAAACTATACGTTCAAAGAAAATAAGGAATAATGTTCATTTCTGGAAAAAGTCTGGGATTCTAACCATCCAAGAAGTCTAATAATCTAACCAAGTCTTTGCCTAACCGCTTCATATAAAAAAGCCCCACAAGCCACAGAAACGTTTAAAGATTCTATCTCACCTAACAATGGCAGTTTGGCCTTTGCATCTACAATTTTTAAAATGGAAGGGTTGATGCCTCTATCTTCCGAACCCATAATAATGGCGCAAGGTTCTTTAAATGATATATCGTATAATGTGCTCTCCGTTTTTTCTGTAGCAGCAACAACTTTAATGCCGGACGCCTGCATATAATAAACAGCATCTTTAATATGGTCGACTTTGCAAATAGGAATTTTAAAAACAGCACCGGCACTTGTTTTAATAGTATCGCCATTTACGGGAGCGCCACCTTTTTTTTGAATAATGATTCCATTTACACCAGTACATTCAGCAGTACGGATAATAGCTCCAAAATTACGGACATCACTCAATTGGTCCAATAATAAAAATAAGGGTGTTTTGCCAGATTCCAAGACAGTCATCATTAACTCTTCCAAATCATGAAATTCAATAGGTGATATGTGTGCAACAACGCCTTGGTGATTCCCTTTTGTAAGTCTGTTTAATTTTTCAACTGGAACATACGATGAGTTTATGGAGTGTTGTCTTAAAACGGCTTCTAATTCACCAAATAAATCACCTTTCAATCCTTTTTGAAGAAATACTTTATCTATGGTTTCTCCCGCATTCACGGCCTCAATAACAGCGCGTATTCCAAAAATTTGTGTTTGTTCTTGCATGGGGTAAAGGTATAAAAAAAGAGGTCGCCAATGCAACCTCTTTATCATGTTATAAATTAATGTTTTTTAATTGGTGTCAAATACATTAGATTGTGTGGCACCAAAGCTTCCACCATCAGAAACTTTTACAACACCTCCAATTGTTAGCGTGTATGAACCTAAATTTGTACCATCAAACATGCCATCGCCATATTGATCAGTTACAACTAATGTATAATCTCTACCTGAACATAATTGAATGCTTTCACTTGCAGAAGCACGGCCAGCGTAAGTGCCAATAGGTTTAGAAGCTACGATGCCTCCTAAAGCATCAGTTATTCGCCAACCAGTTTCTTCAGAGTAGAAATCAAATACAAAAGCTAAGGTAGCTGTAACTTCAGAACAGTTTTGACTATAATTAACTTCAGTAGCAGCACCTACAAAAGTATCTGCATCAGCTGCGAATTCAATTAGGATATTGTTTATACCAATGCCCAAATCTACATCAGATAAGTTTACAGCTAAAGAGCCTTCATTAGTTCCTCCCGGAATGGTAACGTTTGAAGGTACAAGGAAAGAACCTGCTGCTGCATTTGTTCCATCTACCGAAATATTAAATGTTCTATCAGAGGAAACAATATTACCTGTATATACTGGGATAACAACAGTTGCTGAACCTCCAGGATCTATACCTACTGTATATTCTGTATCACCAAAGGAGATGTATTCTATTTCTGAAATAGCAATTGTAGAATCATTTTCACATCCTGTCATTACTATGAGTGAAAGGAATAACATTAAAATAGTTTTTATTGTTGTTTTCATAATTATTTGTTTAATATGCAATTAGCATGTTATTTTAATATAATTTTTTGATTATGTATTGAATTTTTATTTTTTATTTTTAAAAAATAAACACCTCTAGAAAATTGTTTTGTATTAAAAGCATATTCTAAATTAGAACCATCAGTATTAATTTTTTCTTGAAAAACGTTTCGCCCATTATTGTCAAACAGTGATATTTCATATAAACCAGAAACTGAGTTAATTTGTATATTGATATAATCGTTAGCAGGATTTGGCCATATAATGACTTTTTTAAATTTTAATTCTGGATTACTTAAGGTTAAATCTGCTCCAGTTATGATTAGAGAAAATGCTTGAGCACCATTTACCAAAGTTCCTTTATGGGTTACTGTTAGAGTATATTGACCTGTTGCAGGAACATTGATATCTATTCTTTCAATGTTATCGACATTATTGTCTCCTTTAATGGCAGGCCCGGTGACATTTGTATTATCTAACTTCCAAGGAGTAAATGTAGTAGCATTTGAATCTTCCAATCTTAAATCTAAATCGTTAACTAATCTGGGCGTAAGCACATTATTTGGACTTGATGAACTAGTGCCTGCAGGATCTGTCCAGCAAATAGTAGCTTTTAATTTGCTCGAACCAGATGCAGCGAAATTATAAGTGTAGTTATCACCATTAGATAATGTTAGCTCTCTAATAATCGCAAAACCATCCGAAGCATCTTTTATTGTATTGGCAGCATCCTCAGCATTCAATAAGCCCCAACCAAAAATAGGGTCAGGTCCCACTTTAGAATTGTCATCAAGTGCCGTATGGCATACTAGGCCCTTAGCAGTGGCAGCTCTCATATAATTTGAATTAAGCCTATTATAATATTCTTGTAATAAAATTAACGTGCCAGCTACATTTGGTGATGCCATTGATGTACCGGAAAATGTTGAATATTGTGAATCTGAAGAAGATATTGAAGAATATACATTTGTGCCATCAGCGGCAATATCTGGCTTAATTCTAAAATCATCTGTTGGGCCTTGACTACTGCCAGAATTAATAGGAAAATTAATGAGTTCCCCAGATACTGAAACAAATGGATTTACATTAGCGACAACCAAATTATTTTTAGAAGTTTTATTTCCTGTAAGTTTATCATACCCTGTAGCTAAACCACCAGTGTAAGTTTTGTTACCCTCGTTACCAGCAGAGTTTACGGCCAGATAATAAGGAGCGGCAAATGCTACTTCATCCCAAATTCTTGCATCTGATGTGTAAGCACCGATATCTGCAGATGATACTTGTTGAGAGTCACTGTCATTAAATATAGGGACTCCATAAGAATGATTAGATATTAATAAGCCATTAGAAGCTTCGGTTAGAGCCTCTTGGTCATCCAAAAGCCAATCAAATGATCTTAAAGTTGCTTTTGGTGCCATTCCTTTAGCGTCACTATCCGCTCCTTTTCCTATTAGTGTGCCTGCAACATGTGTAGCATGATCACTTATTGGGCCAAAAAAGGGACCTAAAAACTCAGGATACACAACTCGTGACTCAGGAATTGTCTGATCATCTTTAAATTCGTCATGAGTACCACGTACACTTTCTTCATCCCATACACCTATATTCATTCCAGAACCATCTAAATTTAAACCTAAGCTACCTCCTGTTTGTAATTTATCTGTTTTAGTAGCCCTAGCACTATTGACGTTATGTGTTGTTCTATATACAGGACGACCATCAACGATATCGTATATGCTATATGTTTTACCACCAGATTTCAAACTTTTACTAAATAATTGATTGTTATTTAAAAAATCAGCAATTTTACGCTCTCTTTCTAAAAAAGCATCACTTAAGTCTTTCTTTAATTTATTGATATATGCTAAATCATATGTTTCAGATATTCTATTTCTCTCGGCTTCTGTTTGGGCGACGAGAGCGAAGTTGATTATGCAAAGCAAAAAGACCAAAAGTATTTTTTTTCCCATTTTTGAAACAAAGATTATCAATCATGTAATAGTTCTTTCTAGAGCTATTACATGATTGGTTCCACTATCAAATAACATTAATTATTAATACTACTATCTATATTTGGGTTTGCATCAATTTCTTTCTGAGGTATTTTCAAGAAGAAAAGCTCGCTATCCGCAGGTACGTTTTTAACGATTCGGTGGGTAGCATCTCGAATGATTGCTTTGCTGTATCTTTTGGCATCAAACCACTCAACTCCAATTTCTCCATAAAGCTCTTTTCTTCTTTCTAATAAAATTTCATCAAGAAGAGCTGGCCCTGTATTTGTGGACATGACAGCGTTTGGATCTCTTTCTTGCTGCAAAGCAAAAAGCAAATTTTTAGCATTTGTTTGATTTATATAATATTGCGCTTCAGCATCAATTAATACCATTTCAGATTTTCTCATTATGGGCAAATCAGCATCAAATGTAAATGCGAATTTGGTGGTAATAAATTCTCTGTAAGGCGTTGTTGAATTATAAATATCAAAAAATAGTTTTCTAACATCAGTATCAGAGAACGTTTCAACAAAAAATTTATTAACATAGGTTGCTTGATACGATAATGTTAAGTGGTCTGTCATAACATGAGGGGCGGCATAGTAAAAATTTGATTCAACATTATCTTGGTACATACCCCAAATCCACTCATCATCTTCTTGATTGTTAAAACCAGTCCCCCAATTGGTAGAGATTACTGCCGTTGCGGCATTACCTCCGTAGGCTGCTTTTGCAGCTGTAGAAGCTAATTCCCAATCATCTTGTGTGACTAACAAAACATTAGCCAAAATACCATTGGCAACTGCTTTGTTGATATAACTTTTCCCAAGTCTTGTATCTGGTAAATCTATAATAGCAGATTTTAAATCTTCTAAAATCAAATTATATACATCGCTTAGGGGGCTAGTAGGGTTGCCTTCAGAATCCCCTGTGGCAGGTTCAGTGTAAATAGGAAGTCTAGAAATACTTCTATCATTGTTATAATTAGGTGCAAATTCAAGTGCCAGCTGGAAGTAATGAAATGCTCTAAGTGTTTTTCCTACAGCGATAAACTCTTTCTTGGAGGTTTCATCCAAACCGCTTTCTTGTACGCCTTTAATCAAAACATTTGCTAGATTAATATTTTCGTAGTTGTAATCCCAATTAAATATGGTACGTCTATAATTAGGTTCTCTGTTGTCGTTATCATAATCAAATTGATACCAGCTAGCTGCTTGTATTATATCATTGCCCTTTACGGTACGAGCAAAGAATAGTGCGTAAAGACCCCCTGTGTCCACAGTTGTATATTGAGATCTAAAATTTCTTAAAATCCCTGTTATGTATGACTCTACAATTGCTCTATCAGAGAATACCACATCTGAGGTAATTCCATCAGTGGCTTTAGGTTCTTCTAAAAATTCTTTGGAACAACTAGTGGTTAAAACTATAGCCGCTAGAAGTAGAAGACATGTATTCTTCAAACTTAAATTAATTTTATTTTTCATCTTTTCTTTTTTTAAAATTGTAAAATAGCACCAGTAGTTATGGTTCTAGATAATGGAGATCTATTAGAGGTTAAACCATTAAATGCCTGTTCTGGATCAATTCCTTTATGAGATTGGAAGGTTAGTATGTTATCTGCTTGGACAAATAATCTTACACTTGAAAACCCCATTTTACTTGTTGCTAATTCAGGGATGTTGTAACCAAAAGTTAAACTTTTTAATCTTACATAATCATTATCAAACAAAAATCTAGTTGATCTCGACGCATGGTCATTGTTGTCTGTAAGTAGTAAAGGATAATCCGTAATATCTCCAGGTTGTTGCCATCTGTTTTTTGTATCAACATGTGTAGGAGTTCCAGCATATTGCCCTTGGTTTATTAATCCAGAATAATCCGTATCTAATAAAGTTCCTCCAAAGCTAAAGTTGGCAAGAATATTTAAATCAAATTGTTTATACCGAATATAATTAGAAAAACCACCTATAAGCTTAGGTAATGAAGATCCTTGTTGGTAACGAGTGGCTTCGCTGTATTCCTTTGTAACTTCTCTGCCAATTACTTCGCCATCTGTGTCTAAAACATCTTTATACCACATACCGTAACCGTCAGCAGGATCAACACCGGCCCATTCTTCAATGTAAAAATCAAACAAAGAGTTGCCTACTTTCCATAATTTAGATCCGTTTAAAAATTCATCAGTAGTTAATTCAGTAATTTCGTTTTTATCCATAGAAAAGTTAAGACCTGTGTTCCAAGTAAAATCATCATTATTTACATTTCTTGAATTAAGAGAAAACTCCCAGCCGTAATTTTTTACAGCACCCACGTTAGTTGTTATAGTACTAACACCAGTAGATGATGGTAAGGGTTTATCGTAAATTAAGTCTACGGATTCTTTAGAGTAATAATCCACAGTTCCTGAAAGTACACCATTAAATAATTCAAAGTCAACACCTATATTAGACGATGCTGTTTTTTCCCAGCTAATGTTAGGATCAGCAATACCAGATAACAAAATTCCTGTATTGCCTTCATTATTCCACCCCAACCCAAATAATGGTTGATAAGGGAAAAAACCAATACCTCTATTATTTCCTAGTTCTCCATAAGAACCTCTAAACTTTAAATAAGTTAACACATCATTATTTTCCAAAAACGATTCATTGGAAACAACCCAAGATGCTCCTACAGAGAAGAAATTACCCCATCTAACATCAGTGGCAAATCTCGTTGAACCATCACGTCTAAACGAACCCTCTAAATAATATTTTTGGTCAAAATTATAAGCTAATCTGGCTAAATAACTATTCAGTCTTTCAGAAATTAAATTACCTGAAACATCTTCAGGATTGGTTCGCCCATCCATAACTTCAACATTTGGCAAAAATCCTGTTCCTTGCGCCGCTAAATCATCTTGTTCGAATGTGTAAGCTTCTGTAATTAGGTCTAAAGAAAAATTATGCTTGTCAAAGTTTTTCACATAATTTAATGACTGTATGGCATTTAAGGTTGTTGTAATATTTCTTTCTTGCGAAACCCTACCGCCAATACTGGATGCAAAACTAAACAGATCATCATCAAAACTATAAGAGTCAAACAAATAGTTTTCGTAGCTTATATTAGTTCTAAAGGTTAATCCTTCAAAAATTTTGAATTCAGCAAACGCATTTCCCAAATAATTAGATCTTTTTCTTTTTTCCTTTCCTAAATTAATACTAGCAAGAATATTTTCACCACCTCTTTGAGGTCTCGTGCTGTTTACTGATTGGCCTGGAATAAAACCATTACCCAAGTCGTAGAAATTATTTCCCGAAATATCTGTTAATAATTGTCCATTAGCACCCCTTGCATAAACTGGATAAGCATTAGCAACACCATAAATCCAAGAAATGACTTGAGTCGTACTACCGCTGGTTTGATCTGGGTTTCCTGAATTGGATCTAGAAAAACTAGTGTTAAAACCCAATTTAATATAGTCATTTATTTGGGACTCTATATTTAAACGTGCAGATATTCTTTCAAAATCTGATTTTATAACTGGGCCTTCTTCGTTTAAGTAATCAAACGACATAAAATAAGTGGTTTTGTCATCTCCACCTGATAAATTTACGTTATGGTTCACCCTTAAAGCATCCCTTCTAATAACTTCTTCTTCCCAATTGGTATCCCAAAGTTTTGGACTTGTTGTTAAATTTCCATTTGCATCAACAGGATTGGCAACATTATAAGGATTGTATCCAAAACGATCAACAAGACTATTGGACGCATTTAAAGCAGCATTAGCTGCACTTTGCCCAAGACCATATTGATTGCTATTTTTTAATGCCTCCCAGGTATATTTAAACAAGTCATCTGTGCTAGCCAAATCATGTAGCCCTACAGTTGGGTTAGATAAGCCTATTTGCGTTCTAACAGTTACTCTTGGAGCTGAATTTTTTTTACCTTTTTTTGTTGTAATTAAGATGACACCATTGGCACCTCTAGATCCATACAAAGAAGTTGAAGATGCATCTTTGAGAACTGAAATAGACTCTATTTGATCTTGGCTTATGGTGTTTAAATTTCCATTAAAAGCAGCACCATCTAATACTATTAATGGTGATTGATCTGCATTTATACTTCCAAAACCCCTGATACGAATTTCAGGATTAGTTCCAGGTTGTCCACCAGCAGTGATAAGGTTAACACCAGGTACTGCTCCTTGAAGAGCCCTTAAGGGTGATGTAACTTGTTGGTTTTCTATGACATCACTGCTAACGATACCCACAGAACCTACGATGGATTGCCTTGTTTGTGTACCGTAGGCAACAACAACAACCTCTTCAAGAGAAGTCGCGTCTTCCGACATGGTTACATTAATTGTATTGGAAGCCCCTATAACAACTTCTCCGGTAACATAACCAACAAAACTAAAAACCAAAGTAGCTCCTTGGGTAGCTCTGATTGAATAAATACCATCGAAATCTGAGGAAGTACCTGTTGAGGTTCCTTTTACTATAACGGTTGCTCCAGGAAGCGGTAAACCACTCTCATCAATAATTGTTCCCGAGACCGTTTTTTCTTGTGCGAACGTTAGTTGCACGACAAACGCTAGTAATAGCGTTAAAATTCCACTAAACTTTGTTTTCATTTTATAAATATTTGAATTAGTCAGGCCAAAAATCTTAAATAAAAGTTAATAAACCTATAAATTGGAGTTAAAATTTCAATGTTTTTTTAAAATCACTGAGAATTCAATAATGCTTTTTACACAAAATGTAGCTGCAAAACTTAAGTGAATTTTAGAGTTGGATAAGTTAAATCTCAAGTTTTCTCTTCACATTGGCGTAACGAAGTTTTAAAATTCTGAATCTGTTAGTATTCCAAAACCATATTCATATCTATTGAGATGTAGATACAATAACTTTAAAACCTGATACTTAACTATTGAATCGAGATTTTGATGTATTCCAGTATTTAAATCGGAATTATTAAATCCACCATTGCAATGGTTCTAATATTTTGACATTTACATCAGTGTCTTGTCCTGAAATAGCGATACACAAAAAGTATCCTTATGGAAAACCACCAAGAAAACCGCTATGTAAAGCGTACACAGAAAGACTACACAATGTCTTTTAAACTACAAGTAGTTCAGGAAATTGAACATGGCAAGTTGTCAACTCATGAAGCTTGCCGCAAATATGGGATCCAGGCACGTTCAACAATAGTTGAATGGTTAAGAAAATTTGGTAGCTTTGATTGGGAAAACAAAACGCCCTCCAATATGCCAAAATCCCCTGAACAAAAAATAATGGAACTGGAAGCAAAGGTCAAGCTACTTGAAAAGCAAAAAGCATTTTTAGAACAGCAAGCTTTCGTTGCCGATAAGAAGGCCATCATATTCGATATGATGATTGATATTGCCGAAAAAGAATATCAAATTGACATCCGAAAAAACTCGTCACCCGAACAATCGACCATTTTAAAGAACAAGAAAAACAAACAGTAATGTTTGCCTGTACTTTGTTCGGGGTAGACAGACAGGTTTATTATCGAAGTATAAAACGTCGCATTATCAAGCAGGACAAGGCAGCATTGGTTGTGAAAATGGTTTTAGAAATCAGAACACAAATGCCAAGGTTAGGAGCCAAAAAGTTGTACTATTTACTAAATCAAGATTTAAAAACATTGAAAATAGGAAGGGATAAATTTATTGATATACTAAGGGCCAACCACTTATTGATCGTTCCAAAGCGTTCGTACCACATAACCACAAACTCACACCATCGCTTTAGAAAGTACAAAAACCAACTACTGGATTTACAAATAACCAGGCCAGAACAGGTTTGGGTGTCGGACATCACTTATATCGGAAAACGAGAGAAACCTTGTTATTTAAGTTTGATAACTGATGCTTATTCAAAGAAAATAGTGGGCTATAATGTGTCTGATAATTTAAATACAGAAAGCAGTTTGGTAGCTTTGAAACTAGCTGTTAAGCAGAGAGGAAACACGGGATTACCGTTGATACACCATTCTGACAGAGGATTGCAATATTGCGCCAATGAATATCAAAAAGAACTCAGTAAGCACAAAATAAACCCAAGTATGACCCAAAACTCTGATCCCTACGAAAATGCTGTGGCAGAAAGAATAAACGGCATCTTAAAGCAGGAATTCAATATTGACAAATACAACAAAGACTTACCAATTATGAAGCAAATAATTAAAGAAACAGTAGCGATTTATAATGAAAAAAGACCGCATTTATCAAATCATATGCTGACTCCAAATCTAATGCACCAGCAAAACAAACTTAAAATGAAAACCTATAAAACTAAATA
>NZ_PJEO01000005.1 GCF_002843175.1 Confluentibacter flavum | reverse complement strand
TATTTAGTTTTATAGGTTTTCATTTTAAGTTTGTTTTGCTGGTGCATTAGATTTGGAGTCAGCATATGATTTGATAAATGCGGTCTTTTTTCATTATAAATCGCTACTGTTTCTTTAATTATTTGCTTCATAATTGGTAAGTCTTTGTTGTATTTGTCAATATTGAATTCCTGCTTTAAGATGCCGTTTATTCTTTCTGCCACAGCATTTTCGTAGGGATCAGAGTTTTGGGTCATACTTGGGTTTATTTTGTGCTTACTGAGTTCTTTTTGATATTCATTGGCGCAATATTGCAATCCTCTGTCAGAATGGTGTATCAACGGTAATCCCGTGTTTCCTCTCTGCTTAACAGCTAGTTTCAAAGCTACCAAACTGCTTTCTGTATTTAAATTATCAGACACATTATAGCCCACTATTTTCTTTGAATAAGCATCAGTTATCAAACTTAAATAACAAGGTTTCTCTCGTTTTCCGATATAAGTGATGTCCGACACCCAAACCTGTTCTGGCCTGGTTATTTGTAAATCCAGTAGTTGGTTTTTGTACTTTCTAAAGCGATGGTGTGAGTTTGTGGTTATGTGGTACGAACGCTTTGGAACGATCAATAAGTGGTTGGCCCTTAGTATATCAATAAATTTATCCCTTCCTATTTTCAATGTTTTTAAATCTTGATTTAGTAAATAGTACAACTTTTTGGCTCCTAACCTTGGCATTTGTGTTCTGATTTCTAAAACCATTTTCACAACCAATGCTGCCTTGTCCTGCTTGATAATGCGACGTTTTATACTTCGATAATAAACCTGTCTGTCTACCCCGAACAAAGTACAGGCAAACATTACTGTTTGTTTTTCTTGTTCTTTAAAATGGTCGATTGTTCGGGTGACGAGTTTTTTCGGATGTCAATTTGATATTCTTTTTCGGCAATATCAATCATCATATCGAATATGATGGCCTTCTTATCGGCAACGAAAGCTTGCTGTTCTAAAAATGCTTTTTGCTTTTCAAGTAGCTTGACCTTTGCTTCCAGTTCCATTATTTTTTGTTCAGGGGATTTTGGCATATTGGAGGGCGTTTTGTTTTCCCAATCAAAGCTACCAAATTTTCTTAACCATTCAACTATTGTTGAACGTGCCTGGATCCCATATTTGCGGCAAGCTTCATGAGTTGACAACTTGCCATGTTCAATTTCCTGAACTACTTGTAGTTTAAAAGACATTGTGTAGTCTTTCTGTGTACGCTTTACATAGCGGTTTTCTTGGTGGTTTTCCATAAGGATACTTTTTGTGTATCGCTATTTCAGGACAAGACACAACTATAAAACAAAAAAATCCCTTTCAAACTAATGAAAGGGATTTTTTTATTATTTAATTTCTATAACTTTATCTTTATCTCCTTTTTTATTAAATACGTAAGTGTAAATCCACATCAATGTAAATGATGGAATAAAATCCACTAAAGGTAATGCCTCTTCAATAAAAGAAATAGCAGCTGCCACTTTACCCGAAGTCCCTTTGTAAAGCCTAGTCATCAAATAGGCCGATAATGGTGCCCAAAGAAAATCAAATGGTGGGAATATATACGATATGTAACCACAGCCGTCAAATAAAAGCCCCAACAAGAGCTTTTTGTTTTTACTCATAGAGTCATTCATAATGTTGTAATGTAATAAATGGTGTTATTAGCAATAATCAACTCAATAAATATACCAAAATCTACTTACCAATCAGCTTCAAAAATTCATTTCTGGTTTCAATCTTTTCAAACTGGCCCCGAAACCCCGATGTTGTTGTAATGGAATTTTGTTTTTGGACCCCGCGCATCATCATACACATATGGGAGGCTTCAATAACAACTGCTACACCTTGTGGTTTTAACGTATCATTGATGCAATCTAAAATCTGTTCGGTTAAACGTTCTTGTACTTGCAATCGCCTAGAAAAAATATCAACAATTCTTGGCAATTTACTAAGACCTACAATGTGGCCATTAGGAATGTAGGCAATATGTGCCTTACCAAAAAATGGTAATAAATGATGCTCACAAAGTGAATACAACTCAATGTCTTTTACAATGACCATTTCATTATAAGACTCTTTAAACATAGCACTTTTAAGCACCTTTATAGGGTCTTGATGATAGCCTTGTGTTAAAAATTGCATGGCCTTGGCGGCACGTTCGGGGGTTTTTAACAAACCATCCCTTTCTGTATCCTCGCCTAAATCCTTAATAATATTTTTATACCGCTCCCTAACATCGTCCGTTATCTGAATGTTGTACTCTTCAAATTTTTTATATGGCATGATTTAAATGGTCTTTAATTTATTTGAATAGGATGCTTTTAGCTTTTTCAATTTGGGATTTATAACAAACTGGCAATAAGCTTGCTCGCTATTTTGATGGTAATAATTTTGATGATAGTCTTCTGCGTTATAAAACACTTCTGAGGGCACGACTTCGGTAACTATAGGATTATCAAAAACATGTTCTTTTTCAAGATAATCTATGAAACTTTCAGCCACTCCTTTTTGAATTTCATCATTATAAAATATGGATGATCGGTATTGTGTACCAACATCATTCCCTTGCCTATTCAATGTGGTTGGGTCGTGTGTCGCAAAGAAAATCTCTAAAAGTTCTTTATAACTTATTTTATTTTCATCGTAAAATATTTGAATAGCTTCAGCATGCCCTGTACGACCAGTACAAATTTCCCTGTAAGCAGGATTTTTTATTTGACCGCCCGTATATCCTGAAATTATTTTTTCGACACCTTCGAGTCTTAAAAAAACAGCTTCTGTACACCAAAAGCATCCACCAGCAAATGTGGCAACCTGTAAATTATTTTTCATAGCCTTTAAAGTTAAGTTAGTAGTATGTAATAACAAAAACTTACATATAACAATTTTAACTTTAAATTATGAAAAACAAAAAAACCATGAATTATTTTTGCTTAAAAACCTGTTTCTACTGAGGTTTTTTTTAATTTTTTCAGCTAAATCAAATAAAAATCAATGAGATTTTATTTTTTCATTTCATTTTTCACATTATGCAGTTTTTTAGGTTATTCTCAAGAGAAAAAAACATATAATATTAAACGAACCCAGACACCTCCAAAAATAGACGGCATTTTAAATGATGAAGTTTGGAAAATAGCTGATGAGGCTAAAGATTTTACCCAGTATAGACCAGGTTTAGGAATTCAAGACACCTTGGGTATAAAAACTATAGTTAAATTAACTTATGATGACAACGCCATATATTTAGGAGCTTACCTTTACGATGATCCCTCAAAAATTATGAGTCAAATCAATTCGAGGGATAATTTTGGACAATCGGACAGTTTTGGTTTAATTCTAAACCCAAATAATGATGCTCAAAATGACACTAATTTTTACGTACTGAGTTCTGGCACTCAACTAGATGCCATTGCTAATCCAAGTATTCGTGAAGATTTTAGCTGGAATGCGGTTTGGGAAAGTAAAGTCAATATTGTTGATGATGGCTGGGTAGTTGAAATGAAAATACCATATAGATCGCTCCGGTTTTCAAATAAAGAAGTACAGATATGGGGGGTACAATTTCAAAGAGGTTTCAGAAGAGATCAATCGGAATATAGCTGGAACCCTATAAATCCAACAAAAGGAAATATCGGTTTATATCATGGAGAAATAAGATATTTAGAAAATATTCAGCCCCCCTTAAGATTAAGTTTTTATCCGTTTACATCTGGAATAGTAAACGACTTTGATGGTGAAACCACAACCGACTTAAAGTTTGGGCTCGATGTAAAATATGGCATCACAGAAAATTTTACATTGGATGCTACCTTGATACCCGACTTTAGCCAAGCTGGTTTTGATAATTTAGAATTAAATTTGGGCCCTTTTGAGCAGACGTTTTCTGAGCAACGCCAGTTCTTCACCGAAGGTGTCGATTTATTTGACAAAGGTAATTTGTTTTTCTCAAGACGTGTTGGGAGTGGCCCTAGTGCAAGGATAGATTTGAATGATGACGAAGTGATTGTTAGCAATCCCAATACTGTTAAAGTTTTGAATGCAGTTAAAATTTCTGGTCGCACCAAGAAAGGGCTTGGTATTGGTATATTTAATGCCATTACAGAAGTAACCTATGGCACAACAAGAGATACTATAACTGGAAATATTAGAGAACAAGTTCTAGAGCCATTAACTAATTATAACATTTTAGTTGTTGACCAACAATTCAATAGAAATTCTTCTGTAAGCCTTATCAACACTAATGTAACCCGCAATGGTAATTTTAGGGATGCTAATGCAACCGGCTTGGTTTTTGATATTTCAGATGGTAGTAATACTTACAATATAAGTGGGCAAGCTAAAATGAGTCATCTCAATTTGGCAAATGACAGTTCGTCTACAGGTTATAATACTTTTTTGAGAATAGGAAAAACAGGTGGTAATTTTAGATATAATATTGACCATAGATACTCAGATACTAAATATAATATTAATGATTTAGGGCTAAATAGAAGAAATAATTTTAGCAATATTGGTGTAGATTTATCCTATAGAATTTTTGAGCCAACAAAAATTTTTAATAACTACTTCATTACTACATCTTTCAATTATAATAAATTAGCAAACCCAAATGTATTTACAGGTGTCGAATTAGGTCTTAGATTTTTTTCTCAAACTAGGAAACTTATAGGTATAAGTGGAAATATTGATTACGAACCCGGTAAACAATATGATTATTTTGAACCAAGAGTTAATGGTCGCTATTTTATATATGAAGATCGATTGATATCCAACTTACGAATTTCAACGAACAGCAATAAAATATTTTCTGCTAATTTTAGTTTCGGAAACACTGTTTTCTTTGAAAACGGAAGGGATTCCAAAGAATATTCATTCAGTGTCAGTCCTAGGATACGGTTTAGTGATAAGTTCTTATTGGACTATACCTATGAATATAGTATAAACAACAATGATAGAGGGTACACTTCTCGGATAGGTAATGATATTATTTTTGGTGAACGGGATAGAAATATTCAGGAAAATAGATTAAGAGTCAATTATTCATTCAACCCATTCCATGCCCTATCCTTAACCTTTAGGAACTATTGGGATACGGTAGAATACAAAGAAAATCTTTTTACACTTCAAGAAAATGGTAGGTTAACTCAAAACTTAGGTTACTCAGTCGATGACCTAAATAATAATCCAAACATTAATTTTAATACCTGGAATTTAGATTTAAATTATACATGGCAGTTTGCACCTGGTAGTTTTTTAACCGCATTGTACAGAAATCAATTATTTAATCGAGATAATGCTGCATCAGACACTTATGGTGCAAGTTTAAGCACGTTATTTGCTCAACCTATACAAAATATTTTTTCATTACGTATCCAGTATTTTATAGATTATTCTACGCTTAAAAATGTATTCGTTAAGAAAAATGAATCTTAATTGTACATCACATCTTAAAGTAGTAAATTCACAGCTGTTATTTATTACAGATGATTCAAGCAAAAAATATTCATAAATACTACAACGATTTACACGTTTTAAAAGGCGTTGATATCCATGTAAAAACAGGTGAAGTCGTTTCTATTGTGGGTGCCTCGGGTGCTGGTAAAACAACTCTGTTACATATTCTAGGAACATTAGACCGAGCCTCCAATAAAGAAGATTTTAATCTTACCATAAACGACACAAATATTAATTCATTGAATGATAAAGCCTTGGCGAAATTCAGAAATGAACACATTGGTTTTATTTTTCAGTTCCATCAACTTTTACCCGAATTTACCGCTTTAGAAAATGTGTGTTTGCCTGCTTTTATAAAAGGCACAAAAAAATCGGATGCCGAAACTAAAGCTAAAGAACTTTTGGATTTCTTGGGCCTATCTCACAGATATAACCATAAACCAAACGAACTTTCCGGTGGCGAACAGCAACGTGTGGCTGTTGCTAGAGCTTTAGTGAATAGTCCTGGACTCATATTTGCAGATGAACCTTCTGGAAATTTGGATAGTGAATCGGCCGAAAATTTACACAACCTATTTTTTCAACTCCGAGATGAATTTGGTCAAACCTTTGTGATTGTAACCCATAATGAAGAGCTAGCCAATTTAGCAGATAGAAAATTAACTATGGTTGATGGAAAAATTTTAATATGATGCCTCTAAAGTATTTACTTTAGTTATCTTTTCCTTTTTATGTTTTCTACCATACCACAAAAGTATGCCCGTTACTGGTAATGTCACCGTAAGCAAACTTACCAAAAATGCAATTATTTTACCCGCTAAACCACCAATGGCTCCAATATGGATGTCGTAGTTCATTCTTATTATTTTATCACCTACTTCGGCATCACTGTACTTGCCGTAAATACCTGGTGTTTCTATTTCTTCTAAGGTATTTTGATCGAAGAATCTGAAATCAGAATCATAATAAATCCCTTCACTATTTGAAACCTCCACATAAATACTAGAAGCCTCCGAATCGGGATAATGCAACTCAATACTTTCCGCATGAGGCAATTCCTGTTGAAGTTTTGCGATTAAATAGTCCATAGGCACCACTTTCTCAGTCTGTTTAAAATCGCCACTAATATTTTCTGGAATAATAAATTCTGCGACTTTATCGCCTCCGGCAGATTTATAAACGACGTACTTAAGCCAATTATACGACATGATTGACCCTGTAAATGCCAGTACCAAAGCCAATGAACAAATATAGAACCCAACAATTGTATGTAAATCAAAATTTTTACGTTTCCAACGTGTGGTAGGCTTCCATATAAACTGTAATCGTTGTTTTAAGTTTTTACGCTTTTTAGGAATCCACAAAATAAATCCGGAAACGATGATGAAAATGAATAATAAAATAGAGGCACCAACCACTTGTTCGCCAATGTCTTTTGGCAACCATAATCGCATGTGGCCTTTTAATATAAACGCAAAAAAACCAGACAGGTGGTCTTCAATATGAATAATATTCCCTGTATAAGGATTTACAAAAACACTTTGATAAAATTCTGGTTCTGCATCATAGAAAATAACTTCAATAGCTTCATTCTTATTACTAAACAAACTTCCATGTATCGTATTATTTGGAAATACGGAAGCCCCAATATTTTTAACTTCGGTTGGTGTTAATATGGGTTTATCTTGTTTTTCAACAATTTTATAATCTGTATATAAACTTTCAATTTCATCTTTAAATGCCCAACAACAACCCGTTATGGCAACTATTAAAACAACAATACCTGTTATTAATCCTAAAATTTTATGAAGCGTAAGAATGCTTTTTCTATAACCCATATTTTACGTGTAAAAGGGCAATTTTTTTGATTGCCCTTTGTGTATTTAATATTTATCTTAAAATTTATAGGTGAAATTTGCCAATAAAGCCCTTGGAGCTTGTGGATTTATGGTAGTCCATCCCTTGTAATATTCTTTATTAAACGCATTGTTCAATTTCAAACCAATACTATACTTGTCTGCCACATAAAAAATAGTGGCATTGGCAATGGTGTACGCTGGCAATATAAATTCTCCCGTAGATTCGTAATTAATGGCAAAACGTTCACTACCGCCATTAAACCCAAAACCAAGTCCGAAACCATCAAGCTCACCTTCTTGAAACTCGTAAGTCGTCCAAAAGTTATATAGCGTTTTTGGCCCCGCATCCAATGGTCTTCTGTTTAAAATATTGGTGTTATCAGATTTAGTAGTTTCACTGTCATTATTACTAAAACCAGCTCTAATATTCAATCCTTTGGTTGGGTTGGCATTTACTTCAATCTCAAAACCTTTGCTTTCAACCTCACCACCTTGAATTTTATTAAACGGTGAAGCAGGATCTGTAATCACTCTATCTTTTACTTTAATATCATAATAACTTGCAGTAACATTTAATTTATTTTTGAACAAGTTTGTTTTCACACCAAACTCAAACTGATTGGCTTGTTCCGGATCGAATGTTTTTAATGTTTGAAGACCAGCATTTGGATCTCCTACCATTTCTGGTGCCACATTGGTAAACCCATTTTGATAATTTGCAAAAATCGATAATTCATTTAAAATAGGCTGATACATCAATCCTACTTTAGGTGAAAAAGTGGTTTGGTCGTAATCATCATCTGTATTGGTTATGTCACCTTTATTATCAAATCGGTCTAAACGAAGTCCAACCATAGCCGATAGGTTTTGTGTAATATTCAATACATCAGAAACATATAAACTATAAATTTCATATTGGGATTTTGCGTTATTAACTCCGACCGATTGAAGTGCTGCATCAACGCCTGCGGTTGATAATGGATAACCTGCTTCTTCACCTCCATCTGGGGTTACACTTCCATAATAAGCATAACCAGTTCCGTTATCGGTAGATGTTACACTTAAAAAATCCAATCCAATAACCACTCTATTTCTTAAATCAGCAATTTTAAAATCGCCAATAAAGTTTTGTTGAATATCAGTCGTTTGCGTATTGGCATTTTGCTTGTTTAAATATCTCGAAAATGTAATATCTGTGTTACCTCCAAAATCGTATAAGTACGTATAATAGCCTTTTGTTGAAGTGGTACTTTTTGAAAGCAATGTTTGAGATTGCCATGTATCGGACAAGTTGTAATCCGTTTGAATTCTGTAATTCTGCGTCGGATTTTCAAGAGATAAATCGTTGCTGGTAAAAGACAACTTATTATTATAACCTAACTCATCAAGATTGGTTGCCACAGAAGGTGCAGCCCTGTTTAAAAATAAAAAGGTTGGGTTTGTTTGTTCAGCTTGAGTAATTTCCCCATAAAATGAAAACGATAATCTGTTGTTTACTTTATATGATAATGAAGGCGCAATAAAAAACGACTTTCTAAACCCAGCATCTTGAAAACTTTGTTCTGTTGAATACGATGTATTTAATCTGAAATAGATATTATTTTCTTTATCCAACGCCGTGTTAAAATCGCCCGTTATTTGATTAAGTCCGTAAGACCCTGAGGTAAAAGACACTTCACCACCTTGACCAACATACGGTTTTTTAGTCACCACATTAATCAACCCACCATACGATGTTACGGCATTTCCAAATAATGTAGCTGATGGTCCTTTTACGACTTCTATGCGTTCTATGTTTGCTGGATTGATAGTACCGTTTGTTAAACCTGGTAATCCGTTTACTAATTGTGGTTGTACTGAAAAACCACGTAATGAATAATAACCCGCACCGTCGCCACCTCGACCTGTAGACGCCCATAAGCTTTCTACACCAACAGCATTTTTAAGCGCATCATCAAAATTGGTGACCAATTGAGATTGTAATAACTCTGTTGTAATGGTGCTGTAAACTTGAGTATTCTCTATATCCTTTAATGGAAGTTTAGAAACATAGGCCGTTTCCTTTCTTGAAAACTTGTTGGTTCTTTCTCCGTTTACAACCACTTCATCTAAAATTTCATTGCCTTCATATAAAGTGATATTGCCCAAATCTATGGTTTCATTATTACTGATTTTAAAAGGAATTTCTTTTGATTTAAAGCCCAAGTAAGAAACATTAAGTATATAATCCCCACTTGTAATGCTTGAAATTTCAAAAAAACCATTTTCGTTGGTTTGTGTACCTTTAGTGGTACTTTTTAAACTAACGTTGACACTTATAAGGCTAGTATGGTTATAATCTTGAATGGTTCCTTTAACCGTTCCGCTTTGCGAAAAACCTATGGCATTTATAACCAAAATAAAAAGGATGGTAAGTTGTTTTTGCATTTTAATTTTATTTAGACTTAATATAAATAATGATTTTGATGCAAAAATATATACCGAAATTGGTTTTTGCAAATTATTTAGAATAAATCTAAATAAAAATTTATAATTGATTGAATAACTTAATTTTACAAGGCCACTTTTGAAGAATAACAAAATTAAAATACCTTATTTTTGCACTTTTAAAACAAAAAAATTGAATAAAAAAGAGTTAAAAGATTTTCTTGATACTAAAGTTAAACAATACAACCAGCCCCGTTTTATAGAAAGTGATCCTATTCGAATTCCACATCAATTCAGCAACAAAGAAGATATTGAAATAGCTGGTTTTTTAACGGCGTCCATCGCTTGGGGAAACAGAAAAAGCATTATTAATAATGCCAAACGTTTGATGGATTTGTTAGATAATTCACCTTATGATTTTATAATAAACCATTCTGAAAATGATTTAGAAAAACTTCAGCCTTTCGTGCACAGAACATTTAATGCAGATGACTGTGCCCAGTTTATAAAATCATTAAAGCATATTTATTTAAACCATAACGGATTGGAATCTGTATTCGCTAAACATGCCGAAACCAATTCCATACAAACAGCCATTTCAAAATTTAAAACCACTTTTTTTGAAATGGAGCATTTACCCAGAACCCAAAAACACATTAGTGATCCTTTAAAAAATTCGGCCGCAAAACGCATCAATATGTTTTTACGTTGGATGGTGAGGGACAATAAAACGGGCGTGGATTTTGGTATTTGGAAAACGCTCTCCCCAAGCCAACTGTCATGTCCCTTAGATGTGCATTCGGGTAATGTGGCACGTAAATTAGGATTGCTACACAGAAAACAAAACGATGCCAAAGCCTTATTGGAATTGGATACGGCTTTAAGAAAACTTGACCCCAAAGATCCTGTGAAATATGACTTTGCTTTATTCGGATTGGGTGTTTTTGAAGGATTTTAGTTTTAACCCCATATTTAATACTAAATTAACTTAATAACATTAAGGTAACAAAATCTTTATCTAATGCCAATGTTACCATAACATTTTTGAAAATGATTAGAGATAATTTTACAAGTGTAATTAATCTAATCAAAATCAAAATGAAAAAAACAATTTTATTTGGAATAGCCATAGGAGCTATTTTAACATCCTGTGATAAAGATGTTTCAGAGTTTTCAGCAAGTGAAGCTGACATCACCTTAAAATCCTCGAACAGTAAAAAAGATGGTATTCAATTTATCGATCGTTCTGTAAGCCCTAACTTTTTAGTTTTAAAACCTGGGTTCAATAATGTTTCTGTTACAACCTTATTATCTTCAGAAGATGTTTTACAACAATCTGCTGATTTTATTTATGGTAGTATGGCAGATGGAGCCGGACTTCTTAAAGACACCAATGGAAAGTACACATTAATAAACAACCTTGAAGCAGACTATTCTATAGCCAGAATAACTTTCGACAAAACACTCATGCCCGTTAAAGGTGAATACATTTTAAATGCAGAAGCTACAGCTTATACTGCGCAATGTTCTGGTTCGCTTATTACTCCAGAAGAACATGGTTTTGGACCATTATACCTATCTGGTGGTGAGTGGGGTGGTTCTTCTAAAGGTGTTTTTGTAACGGATCCCTATAAAAAATCTAAAGATGCTAGCGCTTTTGAAATGCTATCTGCTTTTGGCCAATGGTCTACAGAAAATGCAGTAGTAATTGGTAAGGATGCTTACCCAGGAAAAACAATTGCTTTTATTGGCGATGACCATTCGGATGACAATACGCCATCTGGTCAATTGGGTATGTATGTTGGTAATCACGGGGACTTATATGGTGGTAAATTATACGGTTTAAAAGTTACTGATATTAATATAAATTTTGAAGTTGAAATGACTGAAGGGCAATCTTACCCTATAGAATTTGTTCAGTTAGAAGAAACCAATATTGATTTATTGGATGCCGAAGCTAAAGCAAAGGGTGTGATGGGCTTTTCAAGACTTGAAGACATTGACTGGAGACGTGGATCTGCTGCCAATAATAGGGAAATATATTTTTGTGTTACAGGCCGTAAAAAATCTGGCTTAGTAGGTAAAGGCACCACATATGGTCGGATTTACAAAGTGGTGTTAAATGAAAATGACCCAACAGCAGCAGGAACAATTACTTGTGTTTTGGATGGTGATATCTTAGACGGTAAAGCAAAAGCATTCCATAGTCCTGATAATATTTTAGTAACAGAAAATTATGCATATATTCAAGAAGATCCTAATGGATATTTTGATACTGCAGACAAACAACATTTTGCAAGTCTATATCAATACAATTTAAATACTGGCGAATTTAAAACAGTTCTAGAATGTGATCAAACGGCTGCTGAGGCTGCAGGTTATGGGCCAGCAAATTCTCCATGGGAAATCACTGGAATGATTGATGTCTCTGATGTTGTAAATAAAGAGAACACATTCTTACTAATTACACAAAATCATGGTTGGGTACCTTTAGATGGTTCTTCATTTACAGATCCTAACGCCAACCCAGATTTAGAAAACGAAAAAGAAGGAAGTATGCTTTACTTAATTCACGGATTAGAGAGATAAAATATGCATAAATCATTTTTTATGATAAAAAAGACACACGTTTTAATCGTGTGTCTTTTTAGCTTTTTAATATTTTCCTGCAAGCAAGAAAATAGTACTACACAACAACTCAGTGCTATTGATGGGTTAACTTTAAGTTACAAACAAGATTTAAAGTATTGCATTTCTTATTTAGACTCTTTAGTAAATTCATCCTCAAATAAAGAAATTGCTTTACAACATTATCTATCAGCAAGAGATTATTTTAAAAAATGTGAACCTATCTTAGCATTTGCCGATTCTGAAAACTACAAAGCCTTAAACCAGCCAAATATTTTAAAAGTGGAAGAAGAAGATGCTACCGATATAAAAATAAAAGAACCTTTTGGTTTTCAAGTTATTGAGGAAGCCTTATTTGATGAATCTTTAAGTACACTGGAATTAAATCGTATTTGCGAAAAGACAAAAAACAGATTAGAATTGGTTTACAAAACCACTAATTTAAAATTAAAAGATTACCATGTGCTTTGGCTAATTCGAGACGAAATAAATCGCATAGCCCTAACAGGGATAACCGGGTTTGATTCTCCAGTTTTGGAACGTTCGTTAGAGGAAGCTATAATTTCATATAAAGGCATCAAAGAAATATTAACTATTTATAAAGATCATTTTAAATCTGAGAAGGTTTATGATTCTTGGTCAACTGAAATAGATAATACAATCCAAACACTTAATGGTACATTTGAAACATTCAATCGTTACAGTTTCATAAAAAACCATACACACCGACAGCTCACATTAATTTTAGATTCTAAAGAAGATTGGGGTACTGATTTTCCCTATCAACTTGCTTTTAAGGATAATGTAGTATCCCTTTTCTCTAAAAATACATTCAATTTAGAATACTTTGCTTCAGAAAAGTTTGATACCATATCCCCTGAAAAAGTAAAATTGGGTGAAAAATTATTTAATGAGAAAGCACTTTCTAAGAACAATACGATTAGTTGTGCTACTTGTCATCAAGCAGATAAATACTTTACCGATGGTAAAAAAATAGCTTCTGGTGTAACGAGAAACAGTCCGACACTTTTGTACGCAGCACTACAGCAAAAGTTTTTTTACGATAACCGTGCAGGTAACCTTGAGGGACAAATTGTATCTGTTGTAAACAATGCCAACGAATTCCACACCGATTTAAAACACTTGGAAACGGTAGTAAAAAATAATGCGGAATATAAGGAAGCCTTTTCAAAAATATATAAAGACAGTATTACTCAGAACCAAGTGAGAAACGCCATAGCAACATTTATAAGGAGCTTAACACCCTTTAATTCCAAATTCGATAAAAACATAAACGGCTTAGAAAATACACTTACAACATCTGAAATTAATGGGTTTAATATTTTTATGGGCAAAGGAAAATGTGCTACTTGTCACTTCCCTCCTCTTTTTAATGGTACCGTACCTGTAACTTATAAAGAAAGCGAGATGGAATTGATTGGTGTACCCAAAACAAACGACACCATTAATGCCGAAATAGATAATGACTTGGGTAGGTTCTTGGTTTTTGGCACAAAACAAAAAAAGCATTTCTTTAAAACTCCAACTATTAGAAATATTGAAAAAACCGCACCATATATGCACAACGGTGTTTTTAATACGCTGGAAGAAGTAGTTGATTTTTATAATAAAGGTGGCGGGGCAGGACTTGGTATAGATTCAGAGTTTCAAACCTTACCCCCTGACGAATTGAATTTAAACAAACAGGAGGTTTCAGAATTGGTTGTTTTTATGAAAACACTAACAGATTCCTTGAGCATAAACAAAAAAACCTGAGACTATTCTCAGGTTTTTTTTTCCAATTTACAATCTAACTTTATATTGTTTAGCCTTTTAACCAAGCTTCACGCAAATCCATTTGTTGCTTTGTAGCATCTGCTTTTGCTTTTAGGACTTCTCCTTTTGTATAAGATTGAACCGTAGTTGTTTTTATGTCAATATCTTCCCCGCCTCTATTCAATTTAACGCTAACATCTTGTCCAACCTTCCACATAAATACTTGTTGTAAAACGTTATTTGCATTTTGCATGGTTAAATCGGTCCCATCAATGCTTTTAATAATATCAGCAGGTTTTACACCTAAATCATTCCAAAAGCTGTTTTCTTGTACCGCATCCGTAAAGAAAATAGTGCCGTATTGTGGATTTCCTGAAATAATTAATGTGCCGCCGTTCATAATAAAATTGGTTTCAACGTTATCATCTTCCACTATTTCTAATCCGACTTTATCAAAAAAATCAGTATAATTTATAGGTGTTGTACCGACCACATGGGTGTTTAAAAATGTTCCTATTGAAGGATAAGTCATGGCTGTTATTTCATCAATAAGTGTATCGTCTTCAAACGGTTTGTTTACGCCGTATTTATTAGATAATTCTTTCATTAAAGATAAAATACCTCGTTGTCCGTTACTTTCCTCTCTCATCAAAATATCGATACACATACCAATTAAAGCGCCTTTTTGATAAACGTTTAGGTATTGATCTGAATACGGTTTATCAATCACATTTTCACTCATTACAGTAAAACTCATGGTGTCATCTAATTGTAATGAGTGTTGAATTTTTTCATATATAGAACTGTAAAACTTGTCCTCTGTTACCAAGCCTTGATCCACTTGAAACAAGGTTGCGAAATATTCGGTGACACCTTCATACATCCATAAATGTTTTGAGAATGTTGGATTGTTGTAATCAAAGTAATGAATGTCTTCAGAATGAACACTTAAAGGTGTTACTATATGAAAAAATTCATGGGATACCACATCAATCATCCCTTCATCTAAATCTTCGGCAGGATAATCTTCGGGCATCACAACCACTGTGGATTTATGGTGTTCTAAAGCTCCAAAACCTTTAGGGGACCCTTCACTTCCATCAGATAAATAAAGGAAAATATCGTATCGTGGTGTGCTGTCAATATCTCCCAAAAATGTTTTTTGAGCTTCCATCATTTTAAGCATGGCAGGTTTTAACGATTCTGCTGAATGTACTTTATTTGGAGAATACACACTCAATACAATTTTAATATCGCCGACTTTAAATTCTTCAACGCTTAGATTTCCATACATCATTGGGTTGTCCGTAACATCAAAATACCTTGGTGCAATATAATTTGTTGTGATGGCTTTACCATCTGCACTTGTTGAACTTCCTGTTTCCTGTAATGCAGAAGAACGCACAAAATCTGCAGAGGCAGTAACATCCAGTTTGTACTGATTATTTTTTAAAGAGTCAAAATACCCTATAAACCCATGTAAATTCAATACGTAATTATCAGGTTCAATGTTGGTCCCAGATGGCGAAAAAGGTTGTTCTTTACCAATACCCCCTTCAGTTTCCTCATCAAAGGTATCGTTAACTAAATAGGTGATTTTATCCAATTGTTTGGCGTTTGCAATCGTCCACGTATTGTCATCTGTTTTCACAACGGATAACTCATTGCCTTTATAATCGTAGGCTTTAAAATCGTCTACATACTTGCCAAAATTGCTTATCGAGTACGTTCCTTGAACAACTTTTGGCAATCTGTACGTCACATTATCAATATTGAATCTTCCAGGATTGATGGTTACTGGTACTTTATCGTTTTCAACTTTTGTTAAATCTATTGAAGTTTCTATAGGCAAAGCAGTTGCCAAATCATTACCAATTGTTTGAGTCGAAGTACAACCAACAAATAGCATTCCCGCAAACAAGGCGGATAAAATTCTTGTTTTCATGTAATTTTTTTAAATTCTTTAAATGGACGTCAAAATTAAGATTATGTTACACCTTTCTTTCACAAGGTTGTGTTAAATTAGCACGATGCAACAGCCACTAATAAGCGTTCTTATTCCGTTCAAAAATACTGAAATTTATCTTACAGACTGCTTGGAGTCCGTATTAATTCAGACCTACAAAAATTGGGAAGTTATCATCGTTGATGATGGCTCAACCGACTCCAGTTATACCTTAGTTGAATTATATGCTTTAAAGGACAACCGAATTAAGCTTTACAAAAACACAGGCAACGGTATTATTGATGCCTTACAATTGGCTTTTAAGCACAGCCAAGGAGATTTTATTTCACGAATGGATAGTGATGATATTATGCACCCCAATAAGTTAAACACTTTAGCAACCAATTTAATGACTTACGGAAGGCATCATGTGGCGGTTGGTTTGGTAAACTATTTTTCGGATGAAGGCATTAAAGAAGGCTACGGCAATTATGAAACTTGGCTTAATAATTTGACTAAAACAGGAACCAATTATTCAGAAATTTATAAAGAATGTGTCATTCCTTCCCCTTGTTGGATGATACATCGGGATGATTTGATGGCTTGCGATGCTTTTAATGCAAATACATATCCAGAGGATTACGATTTAGCCTTCCGGTTTTACAAACACGGTTTTAAATGTATTCCTTGTAATAGCATTTTGCATTATTGGCGCGACTATAGTACACGAACTTCCAGAACACACATCCATTATGCCCAAAACCATTTTACTTCACTTAAAATCCATCATTTTTTAGATATTGATTACAATAAAAATAAAACCTTGAATATTTGGGGCGCGGGTAATAAAGGAAAAATAATCGCCAAAACACTGGTGGAAAAGAACATCCCTTTTGAATGGATTTGTGATAACCCCAAGAAAATCGGACGCGATATTTACGGCAAAAAACTAAAAGCTTTTAATGAATTGAAAACCATTGAAAATCCGCAAAGCATCATCACGGTAGCCAATAAAAAAGCACAAACAGAGATTAGGACTTTTTTGAATGTATTAAACATGAAACCCATAGAAGATTATGTTTTCTTTTGTTAATTCTATCCCTTGCCCTTTCCAAAGGAAAGGGAATTTGTTCTTGTCTTCTCTTATAATGAAAAAATGTTTACTTTTGAAATGAGCAAAAAAATAAAATTAATAATTATTGCCATGTTCATTAGCGAATTGCATCTGACCTATAAAAATCAATAAAATACACAGATGAAAAATACCAAACACAATGCAGTTTAAACACCCTGAACTTCTTTACGCTCTACTTTTACTGCTAATTCCCATTATAGTCCATCTATTTCAACTAAGAAAGTTTCAAAAAGAAGCGTTTACCAATGTGGCGTTTTTAAAAGAAGTCACTTTACAAACCCGCAAAAGTTCGCAATTAAAAAAATGGCTAACATTACTAACCAGATTGTTATTGCTTGCCTGTATCATTTTAGCATTTGCCCAACCATTTACGGCGAAATCCAATGCCTTTAAAACTGAAAGTGAAACCGTTATTTACTTAGACAATTCGTTTAGCATGCAAGTAAAAGGTAACCAAGGCGACCTTTTAAAACGTGCCGTTCAAGACATTATAAGCAATGTCCCTGAAAATAACACCATCTCGCTGTTAACGAATGATAACACGTATAAAAACACCTCCATCAAAGCTATTAAAAATGACTTGCTGCAACTAGATTATTCAGCAAAATCACTAACTTATGATGCGGCATTATTAAAAGCCAAAACACTTTTCAGTAAAGATAAAGGTTCTTTAAAAAACATTGTTTTCATTTCAGATTTTCAACAACAAGCAACCAATTTTAATCCGACAACAGATTCTCTTACCAATATATTGGCTGTTAAACTGGAACCTGTGAACATTAATAATGTGTCCATTGATAGTGCTTATATTTCGAACACCACAGCTTCAAACTTTGAGCTTACGGTAGAATTACAACATACTGGAACGCCCATTGAGAATTTGCCCGTATCGCTTTATAATGATGATCAATTAATTGCAAAAACATCGGTTGCCATAAATACTAATGCCAAAACAACATTTTCATTACCAACAAACACCATTATTAATGGCAAAATAAGTATTGACGATGCCAATTTACAATACGATAACGATCTGTTTTTCAACATCAATAAAGTCGAAAAAATTAACGTGTTAAGTATCAATGCTGAAGATGATTCGTTTTTAAAACGTATTTATACCGAAGATGAATTTAATTATACTGCAACCACCGTTGACCAATTAAACTTTAACGATTTAGAAAAACAAAACCTGATTGTTTTAAACGAACTAACAACCATTCCAAATACTTTAGTTTCGGTTTTAAAAACGTTTACCGACCAAGGTGGTTATATCACGATCATTCCTTCAAAAGACATTGTCATCCCATCTTATAACGATTTACTGGTAAATTTCAGCGCTGGTTTCAGCAATGTGGTTCAAGCCGAAAAATACATCACCACTATTAATTATTCACATCCCATATACAGCAACGGCGTGTTTGAAAAAGAGGTGAAAAATTTTCAATATCCGCTAATTACTAGTTTTTACAATCTGTCAAATCAGGCAGGTGGTTCTGTTTTACAATACGAAGACAGTAAACCCTTTTTAGTACAAAGCAAAAACGCCTTTATATTTACCGCTGCCTTGAATAATGACAATTCAAATTTTAAAAATTCGCCTTTAATTGTCCCCACATTGTATAACATGGCAAAAAACAGTTTTAAAGTACCCGCCATTTATTATTCCATCGGACAAGACAATAGTTTTAATGTGACTGTTCAACTGAATCAAGATGATATTTTATCGATTGTTAATACGGATTTAAATATCATTCCCAAACAGCAATACTTCAATAATAAAGTGCTCATAAACACATTTGAAGACCCCGCTATTTCTGGTATTTATACTATTAAAAACAAGAATGAGAACATACAAAATGTGAGCTATAATTATAATCGTGCCGATAGCGACTTAACCTATCAAGATCTTTCAAACTTAGATAACATCACACTTAGTGATTCTGTTACAGATAGTTTTGACATCATAAAAAGTGATACAAATGTGAATGCCTTGTGGAAATGGTTTGCTACTTTTGCACTGGTGTTCTTGATTATTGAAATGCTCATCTTAAAATACTTTAAATGAACATACTTATAAAGTCTGCAACAATTATTGATCCTAAAAGCGAGTTTCATAACACAACTCAAGATCTATCAATTGAAAACGGTGTTATTACCAATATTGGAAGTAACCTAAAAAACCCTAAAAATTACCAAGAAATCGCACTCGAAAACCTTCATATCTCACAAGGTTGGTTTGATAGTAGCGTGTGTTTTGGTGAGCCCGGTTTTGAAGAGCGCGATACCATTGCCAACGGCCTAAAAACGGCTGCTGCTTCTGGATTTACAGCGGTTGCCATGAATGCCAACACACACCCAATTTTAGACACGAGTTCTGATATTGAATTTGTCAACACAAAAGCTAAAAACCATGCCGTAACCTTATTGCCCATTGGGGCTTTAACAAAAGACGGCAAAAGTGAAGATTTAGCCGAATTATATGATATGACACAAGCTGGTGCGGTTGCTTTTTACGACTACCAAAAGCCGGTAAGCAGTCCGAACCTCTTAAAAATTGCATTACAATATGCCATGAATTTTGGTGGCTTGGTTTGCTCATTTCCGCAGGAAAATAAAATTTCCGGATTGGGCGTTATGAATGAAAACATTACGAGTACCTCATTAGGCTTAAAAGGAAATCCGACCCTAGCCGAAGAACTTCAAGTCGCTAGGGATTTGTTTTTACTGGAATATACGGGCGGAAAATTGCATATTCCAACCATATCTTCTGCAACATCGGTAGCCTTAATTCGCGAAGCAAAAAAGAAAAAACTGGACGTGACTTGTAGCGTTGCCATACATAACCTGTATTTTACAGATGATATTATAACCGACTTTAACACCCATTTTAAAGTGATGCCACCCTTACGAACCCAAGCAGATGTTGAGGCACTCATTGAAGGTTTAAAAGACGGCACGATTGATATGGTGACTAGCGACCATAACCCGATTGACATTGAACACAAAAAAATTGAATTTGATTATGCTGCCAACGGTACTATTGGTTTAGAAAGTGCTTTTGGAGCCTTGCAAACCCTGTTCACCTTAAAGAAAACCATTGACTTTTTAACCAAAGGAAAATCGAGGTTTGGCTTGGAACAAATACCCATAAACATTGGAAACAAAGTAAATATCACACTTTTTAATCCAGATACTGAATACACATTTTCTACAAAAAACATAATCTCTAAATCAAAAAACAGCATTTTTGAGCATGAAACTCTAAAAGGAACCGTTTACGGCATCATCTCAAACAATCAAGTGGTATTAAATTCGTGATAATGACAGAACAAGATATTGAAAGAGGACGTAAACACGCCATTATTAGTTATTTAACCATTATAGGCGTTATCGTTGCATATTATTTGAATAATGAAGACGACAACAAAAGTGCTTTCGCAAGCTTTCATATAAGACAATCCTTAGGTTTATGGTTGACATTTTATGCACTAGGATACATTATTGGTAGTTTTGATAGCTGGTTGGTAACCTCTAGTTTTTATGTGTTTTTTGCCATTCTTTTTATTTACGGGTTTATAAATGCACTAAACAAAAAAGCACAAGCGGTTCCTTTATTAGGTACCTTTTATCAAAAAATATTTAAAAATCTAGGTCATTATAATGAGTAATCCTTCCCTATCATTACATCACATTATTAGAAAATCCACGCTAACTGAAAATGCACCATTATTAATCATGTTGCATGGTTATGGCAGTGATGAAAACGATTTATTTTCGTTTTCCACTGAATTACAAGACGATATTTTTATAATTTCTGTACAAGCACCTTATGCATTGGAACCGTATGGAAATGCCTGGTACACCATTAATTTTGATGCCGATATGGGAAAATGGAGTGATAACGAACAAGCCAAAGCATCCAGGGATTTAATAGCAACATTTATTGATGAAGCTGTTGAAACTTATCCTGTAAATAAAAGCAACGTCACACTTTTAGGCTTTAGCCAAGGCGCTATTTTAAGTTACGCCACGGCCTTAACCTATCCTGAAAAAGTTAAAAACATTATTGCCTTAAGTGGCTATGTAAATAAAGCTATTTTACCCGAAAATCTGGATAAAACAGACTTCTCCAAATTGGATTTTTACTGCTCGCACGGTAGCGTAGACCAAGTGATCCCAGTAGATTGGGCCAGACAAACAGCACCGTTTTTAAAAGCACTTAATATAAAACATGTCTATTCTGAATTTCCTGTAGGGCATGGTGTTGCTCCGCAAAATTTCTTTGAATTTAAAGATTGGTTGGGTAAGCGAGTTTAATAAAACTACAACCAACTTAATAATATGTCTTGTCCTGAAATAGCGATACACAAAAAGTATCCTTATGGAAAACCACCAAGAAAACCGCTATGTAAAGCGTACACAGAAAGACTACACAATGTCTTTTAAACTACAAGTAGTTCAGGAAATTGAACATGGCAAGTTGTCAACTCATGAAGCTTGCCGCAAATATGGGATCCAGGCACGTTCAACAATAGTTGAATGGTTAAGAAAATTTGGTAGCTTTGATTGGGAAAACAAAACGCCCTCCAATATGCCAAAATCCCCTGAACAAAAAATAATGGAACTGGAAGCAAAGGTCAAGCTACTTGAAAAGCAAAAAGCATTTTTAGAACAGCAAGCTTTCGTTGCCGATAAGAAGGCCATCATATTCGATATGATGATTGATATTGCCGAAAAAGAATATCAAATTGACATCCGAAAAAACTCGTCACCCGAACAATCGACCATTTTAAAGAACAAGAAAAACAAACAGTAATGTTTGCCTGTACTTTGTTCGGGGTAGACAGACAGGTTTATTATCGAAGTATAAAACGTCGCATTATCAAGCAGGACAAGGCAGCATTGGTTGTGAAAATGGTTTTAGAAATCAGAACACAAATGCCAAGGTTAGGAGCCAAAAAGTTGTACTATTTACTAAATCAAGATTTAAAAACATTGAAAATAGGAAGGGATAAATTTATTGATATACTAAGGGCCAACCACTTATTGATCGTTCCAAAGCGTTCGTACCACATAACCACAAACTCACACCATCGCTTTAGAAAGTACAAAAACCAACTACTGGATTTACAAATAACCAGGCCAGAACAGGTTTGGGTGTCGGACATCACTTATATCGGAAAACGAGAGAAACCTTGTTATTTAAGTTTGATAACTGATGCTTATTCAAAGAAAATAGTGGGCTATAATGTGTCTGATAATTTAAATACAGAAAGCAGTTTGGTAGCTTTGAAACTAGCTGTTAAGCAGAGAGGAAACACGGGATTACCGTTGATACACCATTCTGACAGAGGATTGCAATATTGCGCCAATGAATATCAAAAAGAACTCAGTAAGCACAAAATAAACCCAAGTATGACCCAAAACTCTGATCCCTACGAAAATGCTGTGGCAGAAAGAATAAACGGCATCTTAAAGCAGGAATTCAATATTGACAAATACAACAAAGACTTACCAATTATGAAGCAAATAATTAAAGAAACAGTAGCGATTTATAATGAAAAAAGACCGCATTTATCAAATCATATGCTGACTCCAAATCTAATGCACCAGCAAAACAAACTTAAAATGAAAACCTATAAAACTAAATA
>NZ_PJEO01000023.1 GCF_002843175.1 Confluentibacter flavum | reverse complement strand
CGTAGTCCCTGCCAACGCTGGCTCTACGGTGGAATGTATCGCCGATGCCGTACAGCCTGCCGCACCTGTGGTGACCGATGCCTGTGGCACCGAGATTGTCCCAGTGGTCACCGAAAACACCGATCCTACATGTGAGGGAGACAAAATCTATACCTTTACCTATACCGACTGTGCCGGTAATGAATCGGTATATACCTATACTTATAAAATTCAAGACACTATAGCTCCAGAAGCTCCAAGTGCTCCATTAGATATGACTTATGAATGCATAGAGGATGTACCAGTCGCAGGGAATTTAACGGCTGTTGATAACTGTGTTGGTGATATTACCGTTGCAGGTGTTGATACAATTGATAATTCAGACCCTTGCATGGTTATCATAACTCGTACCTGGAGTTTTACTGATACATGTAATAATACATCTACCGTAACTCAAACTATTACAGTTCAAGATACCAAAGCTCCAACAGTTGCACCATATGATAATGTATTAAATGTAAGTTGTACAGATATTCCTAACGCACCTTCATTAGAATTTGAAGACAACTGTTCTTCAAATGTTACAGTAGAGTTCAGCGAAACTAGTACCTATGATGAAAATGCTTTCCAAGATTATCAAATAGTAAGAACATGGGAAGTAACCGACGAATGTGGAAATACTGATGAATTTACACAAACAATCAATGTTACCTTAGATGAAATTGTTACGCAATTAACTGCTGAAGACAGATGTTATAAAGATGGCATCATTGATTTGGATACTTATATATCAAGTACCGGTGGCACATGGGAAATGATTCAAGGTAATCCTGATGCTACACTTACTGATAACATTTTTGATCCTACTAACCTACAATTAACCCCTGAGTTCTTACCTACAACAGATGGTATAGAATATATTTTTAGGCATACAGCTATTGTTGATGGTTGTATTAACGTTACGGAGTTATCAATTATAATTGATGCTAAATGTGATGTTCTACCTTGTGGTGCAGAAGATATTGTAATTTCTAAAGCTGTAACACCTAATGGTGATGTCCATAATGAAACTTTTGATATCATATTTGATTCAACTTGTGGCTTTAAAGCTAATGTGAAAATATTCAACCGATGGGGTGCTTTAATATATGAAAGTAGTGATTATAGAATTGGCAAAAATATGGGTGGATTTGCAGGTAGAGCTCAATCATCAGTTGGTAGTGCCAACCAAGTACCAAACGGAACTTATTACTATATAATTGTATTAGAAAATAGTGGATTAAAACCTTTTACAGGCCCCTTATATCTTGGAACCAAATAAATCAATTAACCTATGAAACGTATTAAAAAACATATATTCGCTTTAGTATTGTTTAGCTGTACGGTTGGAGTTGCCCAACAATTACCCCAATTCACACAGTATATGTACAATACTATCTCTATAAACCCCGCATACGCGGGCAGTAGAGAAGCCTTAAGCATTATTGGATTACATAGAAGCCAATGGGTTGGCTTTGATGGTGGCCCGATAACACAAACCCTTTCCATACACACACCATTAAGGAACGATAGAATTGGTTTAGGTTTATCATTTATTGAAGATGATTTAGGCCCTGAAAATTACTCATATCTATATGGTGATTTTTCATATTCCCTCCCAGTGGGTGTTGAAGGAAAATTGGCTTTTGGTATAAAAGGTGGGTTTACGCAATACAGTTTAGATGCGGATTTTAGAGAGTATGAAAGTTTCGATCCTTTCATTAGAGGAATTGAAAATCGTTGGACACCAAATATTGGTTTAGGTGTTTATTTTAGCACGAATAAATTTTATGTTGGTTTATCTGCCCCAAGGGTTTTAAATTCAAATCTTAATAAAGAACAAGGCTTTGAAGCATTGGAACGCGTAAGTTACTATGGTACTGCGGGATATGTTCTTGATTTATCGGACAAATTTAAATTTAAACCTGCTGTGATGGTAAAAGGCACGAACGGTGCACCTATGTCTTATGACTTTACTGCTAACTTTTTATTTAATGAAAAGTTTTGGTTTGGTGGATCTTATAGGTTAAATAATGAAACAGGCGCTATAGGAGGTCTTGTTGACTTCCAAATATCACGTCAGTTACGTTTAGGTTATTCCTATGAAAAACCAATTTCTGATATTTCCAGATATACTTCTGGAACACATGAGGTTTTACTTATTTATGAATTTAAATTCTTGAGTTCTAAATTGAAATCTCCAAGGTATTTCTAAAATAAAAAGGCCCTAATTATGAAATCAAAAAATTACATATTAGTTTACTTTGCTTTAATGCTAAGTTTGGTAGTATTTGCCCAAGAAGGAAAACAAAAAAAAGCGGACACACTTTTTAATAAATTTTCCTTTGTAAAAGCTGCTGAAGTGTATCAAGATCTTATTGAAAATAATTATAACAAAGATTATGCTACAAGACGTTTGGCTGACTGCTACGCCTATTTAAGAAATCCTAATCAGGCTTCTAGATATTATAAACAAGTAGTTCAGCAAGAAAATGTACCTATTGAATATTATTATAAATATTCTCAGGCTTTAAGAGGAATAAAGGAATATGATGAATCTAGAATCTGGCTAGAACGCTTCAAAGATTCAGGAGGTATTACCAATACAAATGATTTTGATAAGGACATTGATTTCATCACGAATGTTTTCAATGCGAAACCTCAATATTTTATAAATAAATTAAATATTAATACAAAGTTTAGTGATTTTGGTGCTATTGAACATGACGGAAAAATATATTTCACATCTTCAAGAGATGAGGGTGTATCCATACAGCGATTATATGGGTGGAACGAACAGCCTTTTTTAGATGTTTATGTTACTAGTAAAGACTCAAAAAAACAAGTTGACCACACGTCTAAACTTAAAGGTGATGTTAATTCAATTTACCATGATGGCCCTGTTACTATTACGAAAGATGGGAGAAACATGTATTTCTCAAGGAACAATGCCAATAATTTAGGTAAAGAGTATGACAAAAAAGGCATAAGCAACGTTAAAATTTACAGAGCTACCTTTAAAGATAGCATTTGGACCGACATAGAAGATTTATCAATAAACAATAAAGAATATTCAACACAACACCCTGCATTAAGTCCAGATAATAAAAAATTATATTTTACTTCTGATATGCCTGGTGGCTATGGAGGATCTGACATTTATGTTGTTGATATTAATGCCGACGGAACCCTCGGGACCCCTAAAAACTTAGGCAATGTCGTCAATACAAAAAATACAGAAGGAACGCCTTTTGTTAATAATGAAGGCTCCTTGTTCTTTGCCTCTGATGGGCATATGGGCATAGGCTTATTGGATATTTTTGGGACTATTCTAGATGAAAATGGAGATATTACAAGTGTTATAAATCTTGGGGTACCTATTAATTCCAATAAAGATGACTTTTCATTTACTATGAATACTGATGGCTTAACTGGTTACTTTTCTTCCAACAGACAAGGAGGCACAGGTGATGATGATATTTACAGTTATAACCGAGTACTTTTGCTAAGTGTAAAAGGAACTGTTACAGATGCCATTAATACAAATCCAATACCTAATGCTGTTGTAACATTATATGATGACAAGGAAAATAAAATAGCAGACATACTCACTGATGAAGATGGAAACTACGAAATAAACATAGATGCTAACAAAGATTATAAAGTTGTTGCCAGTCATGTTAAATATATAGATGATTATAGAGTATTCACCTCTAAAAACCTTAGAGCATTAGAATCTGTGATCACTGCGAATTTAATTTTAAATCCAGTACAAAATGTGGTGAAATTAGCTGAGTTAAACACGATTTACTTCGACTTTGATACACATTACATACGTCCGGATGCCGCTTTAGAACTTGATAAAATTGTTAATTTAATGAAAAACGATTACCCAGAAATGGTAATACGTATAGAATCCCATACCGATTCCAGAGGTGAATTATCATATAATGATAAACTCTCCATAGATAGAGCAAATTCAACTTATGAATATTTAGTGTCTAAAGGCATTGATGCTTCTAGAATTACCGAACATCAAGGTTTTGGTGAACGTAGATTAACCAACGGCTGTGAAGATGGTGAAACGTGTGAAGAAACCGATCATCAATTAAATAGACGTACTGATTTTATTGTTGTTAAAATGGAATAAGTTATTACAGGCAGCAATATAAAAATGATGTAAACAAAATGTCTTATTAAACATGTTGTTTTTAATTAAAATAAGACCCCTATGAAATTAAAAAATTACATATTAATTTGCCTTGTATTAATTATCAGCATGCACTCATTTGCTCAATCTGGTCTGCAAAAGAAAGCGGATAATTTATATAACAAATTTTCATTTTATAATGCTATTGAAGTTTATGAAGAATTAATAAATAAAAATTACAATTCAGATTATAACACAAGACAATTAGCAGACTGCTATGCATATCAAAGAAATCCAGAAATCGCTGTTATTTATTACAAAAAAGTAGTTGAACAACCCAATGTTCCTATAGAATATTATTATAAATATAGTGAAGCTTTAAGAGGAGTTAAAGATTATGATGAGTCCCGCATTTGGATGAAAAAATTTAAAGATGCTGGTGGTATTTTAAATGACAAAAAATTATCTGAAGACGCCGATTTTATAACATCTGTATTTAATGCTAAACAACAGTATTTTTTCTCTGAAGTAAAGTTTAATTCCAAACAAAGTGATTTTGGAGCTTATGAGCGTGATGGTAATGTGTATTTTGCTTCTTCTGCGGATGAAGGCGTTTCAACAAAACACGTGTACGGTTGGAACAATCAACCTTTTTTAGACGTGTATGTAACTGCAAAAGATAGCGATACCATTATTCACCACAAATCGAAAATTAAAGGAAAAATCAATTCCAATTACCATGATGGGCCATTAACGATATCAAAAGATGGTAAAACCATGTATTTTTCTAGAACTAATTTCATTGGAAATGAATTAAAGAAAGACATAAATGGTTTAAGTAATCTAAAAATATATAAAGCGACGCTCATTGATGACTCTTGGGAAAACATTGAAGAACTTAGTATTAATAATGATACTTATTCTGTTGGGCATCCAGCCTTAAATTCCGATGGCAGTAAATTATATTTTGCCTCAGACATGCCCGGAGGTTTTGGAGGAACAGACATTTATTATGCAGATATAAATGCTGATGGTTCTTTAGGAACTCCAAAAAACCTTGGGAATACAGTCAATACCAATAAAAATGAAGTGTTTCCTTTTGTTAATAATGAAAATGTGCTTTTCTTTTCTTCTGATGGCCATTTAGGACTTGGCCTTTTGGATATTTTCGCAACAGTCTCAGATAAAGATAACGCCATTGCTAGCGTTTTAAATTTAGGTGTTCCCGTTAATTCCAATAAAGATGATTTTTCATTTTTTATGAATGAAGACGGATTAACCGGATATATAGCGTCAAACCGAGATGGTGGCGTTGGCGATGATGATATTTATGCCTATTATAAATTGCCCGAACTTAAGGTAGAAGGCACCGTCACCGATTCATCTACTGGAAATCCTGTGGCAAATGCTACAGTCAGTTTATTAGACGCCAATAGCAACGAACTTGCCAAAGTAACAACTGATGAAAATGGCCATTATGATATTTATATAGACAGGGATGCCGATTATTACCTAAAAGTTAACAACGATAATTACATGGACATCACAATCCCAGTAACATCTAAAGGCATTGGGGATAATGTTACCAGCATTACAAAAGATATTACATTAAATCCTATAGAGAAAGAACTTCCTATTAAAGAGTTAAATACGATTTATTTTGATTTTGATAAATATGATATTAATAAGGATAGCTCCATAGAATTGGATAAAATTGTAGATATGATGATGAATCAATATCCTACCATGTCCATCAAAATTGAATCGCATACCGATTCAAGAGGTCCAGAACCCTATAACAATAAATTATCCCAAGAGCGAGCAAAATCAACCTACGATTATTTAATATCAAAAGGTGTTGAAGCCTCAAGAATTATCGAATTCAAAGGTTATGGCGAGCTCAAATTAACCAATAACTGTGACGGAACGGTAGCTTGTTCCGAAGCACAACATCAATTAAACAGGCGCACGCAGTTTATCGTTATCCAAAATAAATAAGCCAAAATTCAATAATAATTAGTGTTTAAAAACCCGTTAGCAAAACCAATTGCTTATGGGTTTTGTTTATATTTGATTGAGGGGTGTTATTATCCTTAAGTTGTACACTATATTAGAAAACCGTATATGATTATAACAATTCTACTTGTAATTATTATTGCTCCGTTAGTCATTCAAAAAATAAAGTGGAAAGAAGATGAAGAGAAAATTGAGGAAGCCTATACTGAAACTAGTATCAAATATATTATTTCAATTTTTTTCTCGATTGTCGCATCAACAGTAATCGCATTAAAAGCGAATATACCAGCTAGTTCTGGGCACGGCGGATTTATTTATATAATCGGACCTGGCTTTTTAGGAATTCTAGTTTTGATAGCTTATTTGGTATGTTTGTCCACATTTCCAGAGAAGAAAGTAATAATTGGAATAACTGCCATTTTGATTAACCTAAGTATAGGAATATGGTTCATGTTTAGTTAATTCTAACAATACAGTGAACAACACAGTGTCTAAAAAATTGCTAGTTTTAGCTAAAACAAAGTTGGTTGCGCGTTTGCTGGCTTCCAATTTTCCTTCGAGAAATCCTAGCTCACAAAAACACAGCTTTACATAAAAACGCATTAAAAACAAAAAATCCTCCCATTCCTGAGAGGATTTATTACCTAAAGCTAAATTCAATAACAATTAAGTTATTATATAACCTGTTATAAATAAAAGGTTATGCTTTTAAATCGATACGATGAGTATTTAGATTTTATCTTTTTATGAATATATTGGTATAATACCACTTATTATCGGATCCTTTTTCTGCCGAAATATCAAAGTTGGTAAAATCACCTTCTATATTAGTTTTGTGACTCTCACTAGTTAACCAAGCGTTTACTAACGATTGTGCAGATGTAAAACCATAAGCGACATTTTCAGAAACTTTTGTAGCTCCTGCTTTTTGTTTTAAAAAGGCACTTCTTTCAAAAAAATAATCATGGGATATTTTTAGATTCTCAGCCATATAATCGGCGTGATTAAACGTTTGTGACTTTATAAGATCCATATTATGTAGCGGGTTTAGGCCCACTGACAATCTATGGTTATTAATAAGTTCTAGAATTTCTAATTCAAATGGTGTTGGTGTAGGAACAACAAGATTAGCCGTTAGGTATTCAGCTTTGTCATCGATGCTGTCTGTTGAACAAGAAAAGGACAACACAGCTAACAATGCCACGAGTGGCAGCTTAGTTAATAACTTCATAGGTTAAGTAAATTTAGATTTGGTACTATAAATTTAGTGCCCCAACCCTGAAGCGAATGTTAATGAAATGTTAAAATCGATTAAAAACATGCATTATATCGTTTTTAAATGCATTTAATCGTTGAAATGCAATTTTAACTCCTATATAAATGTATTTGAGCGTTTTTTTAGGGAGATAATCGATTAATCAACCAATTGTAATCGTCTTGAAGTGTGTATCTAATTCTATCGTGAAGTCTGTTGGGCCTACCTTGCCAAAATTCAATTTCAACAGGTTTTACAATATAGCCACCCCAATTTTTTGGCCGTGGTATTTCCTTGCCATCAAAATCTTTTTCAAGTTTTTTTAATTGTTGTTCCAGTATGTCTTTACTTTCTACGACTTGACTCTGATTAGACACCAAAGCACCTAATTGACTACCTCGAGGTCTAGATTCAAAATAACCATCGCTTAAGTTTTCTGCGATTTTTTCCGCTTTACCTTTAATAATTATTTGGCGTTCGGCACCTTGCCAAAAAAAAGACAAACAAACATTTGGGTTTGTAGCAATGGCCTTTCCTTTTTCACTTTCATAATTGGTGTAAAAGATAAAACCTTCATAGGTATATTTTTTAAGTAGTACTACCCTACTTTTCGGATAACCATCTAAACCAATTGTAGAAATGGTCATGGCATTGGTTTCACCCGCAAATAATGCATCCGCTTCATGAAACCACTTTATAAACAATTCCATGGGATTTTCTGGCACATTGCTTTCTAGCAATTCATGTTTTTCATAAGATTTTCGGTAATTGCTTAAATCGTTGTCCATAGTATACAAAATAACAAAAAATTACATTTAAATTCTAAACTTTAAATTTTTATAACAATAAAAAACTTACTAATTTCACGCATTTCAAGAACCTGCTTATGAAATTTGAAGAATCTAAGTATTTTAACACTTTAAAAACACATAAACTTACCATGTCCTTTGGAGAGTTTTATTTCTGTGAAAAATTTTTTGTAGCTGAAGTCCATGAAGGCATTCATTTTGATTGGGATATGATAAAAAAAGTAATGGATAAATTGGTTGAATTTCATGGACAAGGTATTAAACTAGGTTATATCTCTAATAGGATAAATCCGTATTCTGTAGACCCGCAATCTTGGATTAAAGTGGATGCGGAATATAACATTATTATTGCCAGTGCTATTGTCTATTATAACAATATCGCTTTTATGAATGCTACACTTGAAAAAAAGTTTTATAAAAAAAGCATTAAAAGGTGTCTTTCTTTAGACGAGGCTGTTGATTGGATACTAAATATTAAAGAACTCAACTAAGAAACAGTTTAAGTTTTGTTTATTGATGCTTTTTTGAATTATTTTTAGGTCAGATGAGGCGGATTTTTTTTAATAGCAGAGCTATTAGAAAAAAATTCAACGAAATATGGGTCAAAAAGAAACAAAAAATGACTTTTAGATAAAATTTAAACAGTTTCTAAAACTCAAAGACTTTTCCATCTTCGCACAATTCAACATTATCAAATATTTCTTTTGCTTCTTCCTTGAAAGCATTTAAACCATCGTAACGCGTTGAATAGTGTCCTAACAACAAAACGCCTGCATTAGCTTTTTTAGCGATTCTAGCGGCTTCTTTTGCGGTGGAATGCTTCGTTTTAGGCGCTAAATTGGCATGCTTTTCTAAAAAAGTAGATTCGTGATACAGCACATCAACCTTATCTATTATTGGTACTATATCTTCTTTATAGGTGGTGTCACTACAAAAGGCATAACTTTTTGGCTTGGCACCCGGCATGGTTACGGTATTGTTTTTTACGAGATCTCCATCTTCATTCAACACATCAAAACCTTGCTTCAATTTTCTGAAATACGCTAAATTGATATGGGCATCTTCAACAGCATTGATATCCAATTTTCGCTCGCCTTCTTTTTCTTTAAAAAGAAAACCATTGGTGTATATTCGATGATCTAAAGGAATAGTATATACTTCAACGCTTTCATCTTCAAAAATCAACTCTGAGTTATGTGATTTTAGTTCATGAAAAATCAAATTATAGTTAGTCCAGGAATCGGCTAACTTCATTTGAAGCGTTACTATTTCTTTAATACCTTCTGGACCATAAATATGCAAATCCGCTTCCCTGGTGAGTAATCTGAAGGTAGAAATCAAGCCGACTAATCCAAAAAAATGATCGCCGTGTAAATGGGAAATAAATACATGCTTAATGCGATTGAATTTTATTTTATGCTTTCTTAAATGAATCTGGGTGCCTTCACCACAGTCTATTAGAAACATGTGGTTGTTTATTTCCAATACTTGGGATGTCGTATTTGTAAGAGCTCTTGGGGTGGCACTGTAACAACCTAATATGGTTAACTTCATTTTTGTGAGTTGTTAAGTTGTTGAGTTGTTAAGCCGCGTCAACTAAACGACAATCAACTAAACAACAAACTATTTAAAAATCTAAATCGCGTTCCATTTCTTCCATCTCAATAATATCGTAGGCTTCTTGTACGGTTGGCACCACTACAAGTTCTTCTGGAACCATATCTAAATCGATTTTATCGGACACAATCACAAACGAATGTTTTGTGGCTCTGTGGTTATTAGATAGTTCTAGGAACTCAAGAATGTCTTGAATGTTTAATTTATGGAGTGTTGACAGACTAACAATAATATTATCATTCTTAAATTTTGGGTATAAGCTTTGGATTTTCTTAACCAACTCTACAATAGTCGCTTTTTCTTGTGTAATTATTGAAATATTTCCGTCTTGATCTAAAATCATAATTCACTGTTTAATTTTCGAAGCTAATAAATATATTACGGCCATCCTAATGGCTACGCCATTTTGAACCTGATTTAAAATAATGGATTGCTTTGAGTCTGCCACATCACTGGTAATCTCCACCCCTCTGTTTATGGGGCCTGGGTGCATGATAACAATCTCTTTATCCAAAGCATCCAAAAGGTCTTTATTCACTCCGTATTGTTGGGTATATTCTCTAGTTGAAGGAAAATAATTGATATCCATACGTTCGTTTTGTACACGTAACATATTTGCTACATCACACCAATTCAATGCTTTAATTAGATTTGTTTCAACCTTTACTCCAAGTTTATCAATATATTTAGGTATTAATGTTTTAGGTCCACAAACCATCACTTGAGCGCCTTGAAGCTGCAAAGCAAATATGTTTGATAAAGCGACTCTGCTATGCAAAATATCGCCTACTATCACCACCTTTTTGCCTTTTACTTCGCCGAGGGATTCTCTAATGGAATACGAATCCAATAGCGCTTGTGTGGGGTGTTCATGCGCACCATCCCCTGCATTTATAATACTAGCTTTAACATGCTTTGATAAAAATACCCCAGCACCCGGATTGGGATGGCGCATGACTACCATATCCACTTTCATGGAAAGGATGTTATTTACGGTATCTATAAGTGTTTCTCCTTTTTTGACCGAAGATTGCGATGATGAAAAATTAAGCACATCGGCAGATAATCGTTTTTCGGCTAATTCAAAAGATAATTTGGTTCTGGTGGAGTTTTCAAAAAACAGGTTTGCAATGGTAATATCTCTTAGCGAGGGCACTTTTTTAATGGGTCGGTTAATCACTTCCTTAAAATGATCAGCGGTTTCAAAAATAAGTTGAATATCTTCTTTGTTAAGATATTTAATTCCTAATAAGTGGTTAACACTTAATTCGCTCATTTTTTAAGTTTAAAAGTTTAAAAGTTTAAAGTTATAATGTACTTTGCCCAATTTAAACTCATTATTAATTTTCATTTCCTTTTATTTTTCAATTAAATACACGGAGTCTTCGTTTTCATTTTCCAACCAATGTACTTTTACTTTTTCGTTGTTAATGACATCTACTTGTCTGCCCCTATAATCGGGTTGAATGGGTAAATGTCTACTAAAGCGTCTGTCTATCAATGTTAATAGCTCTATTTCTTTGGGTCTTCCGAATGATTGTATGGCTGTAAGTGCCGACCGAATGCTTCTGCCGGTATACAACACATCATCAATAAAAACCACGTTTTTATCTTCTACTATAAAATTAATTTCTGTTTTATTGGCTTCTAAGGGTTTGTCTCCTCTTCTAAAATCATCTCTATAAAACGTAATATCTAAATGGCCTAGCTGGATATTTTTAACTTTATAGTCCTCTCGCAATATTTTTGCGATCCTATTTGCTAAAAAAATACCTCTAGGCTGTAAACCAATTAAAACGGTATTAGAGAAATCATTATGTTTTTCAATAAGTTGACAAGCCAATCGGTGAAGAATGATGTTTACCTCTTTTGCGTTAAGTAAAACTTTTTGACTCATATGGTGTCCAAACGTATCTGGGGTACAAATGTAGTGTAAAAAATTAAATAGTGAAATATTAAATTATGTTTACTAAAAGTCTAATGTTTAATGAACCTATGATATTCATTTCTTGACCCTGACTTAATTTTAATAAAATAAACTCCTTGAGATAGATTTTCTGTAGAAATCTTAACGGTTTGTCTGATTTTTTCAAAAGAAACGTTTTCAATAGCTATTCCTGTAACATTATAAATTGTAACTGAATCAAGGTCGTCTTTTGAATTAATGAAGATACTTTCGTTCGCTGGATTTGGATATACAATAATTCTATTGAATTTTTTATCTGCTAACGATAATGTTACATTAAACTCCAGATAATCTGCCACACCACTACCATCTATATCATCATCAGTAGGGTCTCCATTATTATTGTAATCTTCATTTATCGTTAGAATTCCATCGCCATCATCATCTGCATCTTCATAATTTTTTAAACCATCTTTATCCGTATCATCGTCATCATATAATAAATTTTTATTGGAATCTTCAGCTAAATCAGGTATTCCATCCAAATCTGTGTCAGTTGTACAACTAACAAGATTAACATTCAATAAATCATCAATAAGAAACTCATCAGTTGATGTATTTTTTATTTTTCGATAAAAAGTTTGAGATGATGTTAATGTATATATTGGACTGACTTGATTTGTTTCATTTACAGCATCATTCTCGGTTAAATAATACGTTGTCTCAATTTCATTGTCTTGACTTCCACAAAATGTGATTGTTGGAAAACTATAACCATCATATTTACATCTTAAATTGTTTAAATAAATAATTTCACTACCATTTCCATCAACATCACAAGCATCAAAATAACAAGGGGATATACCAGGCGGTGGGCCACCATCAGAAACAGCCGAATCAATGACACATTCTTCTATTGCGAAATCGTTATTTAAATTACTATCTACACGGACATATATAGTTTGGGGATTTGAAACGGGTTCATAAAAACGCTCTAAAGCATTACTTTCATTTTGCGCATCTATTAAAGAAGCGTAATAGAACACTGAAACATTTAATTGATGGCCAATTACTATTGGATTTACAAAATGCAAATCGGCACAACTAGCCCCCAAAACCTTAGAATCATTTATTGAAGGGTATACAATAACTTGGGCAATACTATTTAAAGGAAATAGAAACACAATTAAAATAAATGCTGCATTTTTCATTTCTTTAGTTTTTTATGAATTTCAAAGTAGCCGTTTCTGCAGTGTTGGTATTAACAGTTACAAAATATAGTCCTTTACTAGCATTGCCAATGCCAAAGGTTACAGCGTCTGAAAAATTAAAGGTAGTATTATAAATTTTTTGACCCATACTATTAACAATAGAAATATTAATTTCTTCAAATACTTGCCCAAACTTTAAGACCATGTTTCCTTGACAGTTGGGTTTGGGTATAAAACCAATACATTTTCAAAATTTCCTTTTTTAATATTTAGGCTATTATCACTTTCATTATGTAAAATTTTCTCATTTAAAAATAGTTTACATTTTATAAAAACAAGTTTACTGAATATTTGACCAATAGGGTTTTTATATTACAATACTAAGGTATTACCTTAGTATATAGCTTAAACAAAAAATTAATCCAACGCCTTATTAATTGTTTTAAAATCCTTTTCATCTATTTTCTTGTCTTTAAAGCTTGGCCTCCCGACAAAAATAATTTCGCTAGTTTCTGCATCAAATATGGCATTATAATATATGGCGTTTAAAGCAGTTCCGCGTATTTCATCGGGATACCTTCTAAACATTCCATTATCATGAGTACTACCATCTATTATGGCACCTTGTGTAGATCTTATTATTGGTCTCGGGACTATCATTATTTTTCTAAAAAATATGGTACTTGTATCCCTTTCCGTAAGAGCTTTATCTATTATGTCCTTATCTACAATTTTATAGTTATGACCATACAGATTGGTTATTTCTTCTTCTAAATCTTCGTTAATATCATTTTTATCCAAGAGTAAGGTTTTGTCCCTTATTGCTGACGAGGAAATATGAGTATACAAACTAATGTTTTGTTTTTTTAAATCTTTTTTATCTAAATTGACTGTATTATTTAAATCATTATGTAATTGTGTTATATAAAAGAAAATATCACCATAAGTATATGGATCATCAATACTATAAATAGAGACATAATGTGGGGATACTCTTTTGTCGGTGAATCCAACTATAAAACTATGGGCAGGGGCATTACCTACATCATTAAAAGTAATAAAATCTAAATAAGCATACTCATGGATTTTAGTTTCGTCTTCCAATAAAGCATCATAAGCATCTTGTGAAATAAATTCAACTGACGGTGAAAATTTCCAAATGGCATTAACGGCTTTTTTGAGATACTCGTTAAAATTACCGTTTGCTAATTTACTGCCATCACTGGCCAATACCACTAACAAGGGCTTTTCTTTTAGAAGCTTTACATCGTCAATTTTATTGTTTTGTACCCCCATTTGCGAATAGCCAAATAGAAAAATAAAATGGACCACCACTAAAATAGCTTTTTTCAAAAATTTGTTTAAAGTTGTTTTCATTTCTTTTTTTATACTAAGAAAACAAATATAAGAAATCACTTATATTATAAGTTGATTTAACTTTAAATTATTGAAAAATTTAAATTAAAAATTCTATGAAAGGCTACATTTTTATTTTTTTGCTTAAAAGAGTAAATTTTAAACAATGAATTGATTCCAAAACAATTTATGATGTTATTTTAAATTAGAAAAATTCAACTAACAAAAAGTATTATTATGCATAATTTAAATGTGCATCATATTAACAAAAGCCATACTTAATTTTATTTAAATACGGCTTTTTTTTATTCTATATAAAATGTTACTATGCTTGGAAGTCACAGACTTTGAAGAGTAGCCTGTTTTGCATAATATTTATATTTCCAACTCATGCCTGACTAGTCCTAAAAAATCGATACAGGTTATTAGACAAAAATAGATTAATTAAACAGCATCAAAAACGTTTTTGATGCTGTATTTAGTTTTATAGGTTTTCATTTTAAGTTTGTTTTGCTGGTGCATTAGATTTGGAGTCAGCATATGATTTGATAAATGCGGTCTTTTTTCATTATAAATCGCTACTGTTTCTTTAATTATTTGCTTCATAATTGGTAAGTCTTTGTTGTATTTGTCAATATTGAATTCCTGCTTTAAGATGCCGTTTATTCTTTCTGCCACAGCATTTTCGTAGGGATCAGAGTTTTGGGTCATACTTGGGTTTATTTTGTGCTTACTGAGTTCTTTTTGATATTCATTGGCGCAATATTGCAATCCTCTGTCAGAATGGTGTATCAACGGTAATCCCGTGTTTCCTCTCTGCTTAACAGCTAGTTTCAAAGCTACCAAACTGCTTTCTGTATTTAAATTATCAGACACATTATAGCCCACTATTTTCTTTGAATAAGCATCAGTTATCAAACTTAAATAACAAGGTTTCTCTCGTTTTCCGATATAAGTGATGTCCGACACCCAAACCTGTTCTGGCCTGGTTATTTGTAAATCCAGTAGTTGGTTTTTGTACTTTCTAAAGCGATGGTGTGAGTTTGTGGTTATGTGGTACGAACGCTTTGGAACGATCAATAAGTGGTTGGCCCTTAGTATATCAATAAATTTATCCCTTCCTATTTTCAATGTTTTTAAATCTTGATTTAGTAAATAGTACAACTTTTTGGCTCCTAACCTTGGCATTTGTGTTCTGATTTCTAAAACCATTTTCACAACCAATGCTGCCTTGTCCTGCTTGATAATGCGACGTTTTATACTTCGATAATAAACCTGTCTGTCTACCCCGAACAAAGTACAGGCAAACATTACTGTTTGTTTTTCTTGTTCTTTAAAATGGTCGATTGTTCGGGTGACGAGTTTTTTCGGATGTCAATTTGATATTCTTTTTCGGCAATATCAATCATCATATCGAATATGATGGCCTTCTTATCGGCAACGAAAGCTTGCTGTTCTAAAAATGCTTTTTGCTTTTCAAGTAGCTTGACCTTTGCTTCCAGTTCCATTATTTTTTGTTCAGGGGATTTTGGCATATTGGAGGGCGTTTTGTTTTCCCAATCAAAGCTACCAAATTTTCTTAACCATTCAACTATTGTTGAACGTGCCTGGATCCCATATTTGCGGCAAGCTTCATGAGTTGACAACTTGCCATGTTCAATTTCCTGAACTACTTGTAGTTTAAAAGACATTGTGTAGTCTTTCTGTGTACGCTTTACATAGCGGTTTTCTTGGTGGTTTTCCATAAGGATACTTTTTGTGTATCGCTATTTCAGGACAAGACA
>NZ_PJEO01000039.1 GCF_002843175.1 Confluentibacter flavum | reverse complement strand
AATAAACTACCCCGGGGCAGAGCCCCGAAGTATTAGAAATCAAAAAGTGTAAGCTGAGCTTCATATACCTTTTGATATTTTATTTCTTTACCTTGATTTTCAATATATTTTTTGATAACATCTTTGTTCCCGTATTGACCTACTGTGTTTGCATAGTAACCACTTGTCCAAAAGTTTCCTCCCCAAAGCTTTGTCTTCACTTCAGGAAATCGTCTGAAAATTTCTTTCGCCGTGATACTCTTTACTTTCATACAAATTTCACTCACCGACAAACTGGGAACACTTTGTATTAAAAAATGAACATGGTTTTCTTCATAACCAACTTCCACAAAATGTATTTCATAGCGTTGTGACAAATCAATACATATTTCTTTCAAACCAAATCCAACTTCCTCTGTAATAACTGAATTCCTATATTTTACAGGAAAAACTAAATGATACAGAAGTAATGTTTTGTTATGTCTTTTTAAAATATGATCATCCATAGTTCAAAACTACACTTTTTCAAAGTGTTATGAAAAACCATCCGTTTTTCAAACTTTTCCTCTATTGTCCCCGAGGCAGAGCCTCGAGGTATTTTCTTCGAATTAACCTATATTATGAAATCAACTCTATTTACCCGTATTCTTACCTGTATTATTTTATCAGTTTCCTTTTTCTCTTGTGAAACGGAAGACTTGAACTCAAAAAGCAACGAAGCTTTTAAAACCGCCGATTTAACCATAGATACTGCCGAAACTACACTATTGGATTATATAGATTGTGAATCTGTTTGCATTGAAGCTGGATCTGGAACTTATTATAAAATAAACGATTCTAAAACTGGTTCTAATGGCCCTCATACCAAACAAGTAAGCTACGAAGCTTATAACACAGAAACTCAATTTATTGTAAATGTTTTTTATGATATTATAGCTGGAACTTCCAATGCTAAAGCTGATATTACCATTACAATAGATGGTAATGATTTACTTTTTGAAGATGTAGCAAAAGGCAGTACAGTAACTCGTTACTTTGACCTTCCTGAAGGCTGGGTAGCTTGTAATGTAATTTCTTTCGACATTGTTCAAGAAGCATTAGGCAATCCAATAGAATTTTCAGAGTTAGAATATGCACTTGTAGGTGTTTGCCCAGAAGGTTGTGAAGAAAGCTTTAGTTATCAAGAAAATGAAGATAATAGTTACACTTTTACATATATAAGCCCTGAAGATTTAAATGCTGCTGAGGTTAAACTTACCTGTCCACATATTATTAGTTTTGAATCTTTAGACGGAAAAAATTATGATGTAAATTCTGGCAACGGAAAAGGATCGCCAACTGTTTTAACATGGACAGGCGATATTGAAGCCTGTACAGAAATTACATTTACATTGGCTTTTGAAGCAGATTGTGAACAAAACAGTGGTGGTTTTGCCAATATTTTTACCGATTTTAAAGTAAATGACATTTCAAAAAAAGGTGATAGTACAAACATTAAATTTGAATGTCCTTCTGAATAAACCCTATTAAAAACGCATATAGTAAGCCCCTAGTTCAAGGGGCTTTTTTTATGCATTGTCTTCACTAAGAAAATAAAAATTCAATAAACTATCTAACTAGAACAAAAAATGATCTCGGTTTGAAAATAAGCACAATAATAATTACATTAGGGGTTACTAAAACCAATTACATTGACTTTGCCTTTAAATTGACTATTATGAAAAAAATTTATGCTTTATTAGCCTTTCTTAGTGTTGTTTCATTAAGTCCTATTGATTCTGTTTTTGCACAAATCACTCCAACTTCTAGAATTGTTGAAGATGGAGGCACTGGTCCATATAGTGCCCTTATGCTTTCAGAGGAAACACTTCCAACCCATACCGTTTTTAGGCCACAAGACCTTAGTAAATTTGATAACAACAATAAACTTCCCATCATTGTTTGGGGCAACGGGGCTTGTGCCAATTCCCCTTGGGAACACATTAATTTTCTTTCGGAAGTATCGTCTTATGGTTTTTTAGTCATCGCCATAGGCCCTATGCCCCAAGAAGGTGAGCGTGGTAGTGGTCGCTCTACATCCAAACAGTTATTAGATGCCATAGATTGGGCCATTGCTCAAAATAATGATAGTAAAAGCCCATATCACAATAAAATTGATATTACTAAAATAGCGGTTAGTGGTATGTCTTGTGGTGGTTTACAAACCTTAGAAAAAGCTCCAGACCCAAGAGTGACCACAGCGGTAATTTATAATAGTGGCATTTTAGGTGATGGTGGTGGTATGCCAGGTATGCCGGCACTTGTAAAAGACGATTTGAAAAAACTGCATACCCCCACTCTGTATGTTTTAGGAGGTGAAACGGATATTGCCTATAATAATGGTATGGACGACTTTAAACGCATTGACCATGTGCCGGTATTTGTAGCCAATATGGACGTAGGCCACGGAGGCACCTATAGCAAACCCCATGGTGGTGAATTTGCTAAAGTTGCCACTGCTTGGTACCAATGGCAATTAAAGGGAAATGAAGAAGCTGCAAAAATGTTCAAAGGACAGCCAAGTGGCTTGTCCAATTCCGATATTTGGAAAGTCGATAAAAAAAATATACCATAAAACACACCTCTATAAATAGGATATTTTACCAACTAGGACTCTGATGTAACCACCTATTTTGCTGCTATGTATAACGTAGGGAAATCAACTTCTATACCTGGTTTAATTTTATTAAAAACTGTCAACTTATTTTAAGACAACTCGTATTTTTGTTCTATTAATAATTATGATAGACCATACATCCATTTTTAATATTAGTAACCAACAAGAATTTGAAGCTTTAGCTCTTAAGGTTTTTAAATTTCAGTTTGAAAATAACCGAGTATATCGCTCTTTTTGTGATTTGCTGTACATTCATTCTAGTGATGTAAAAAACATACATCAAATCCCATTTCTGCCCATTCAGTTTTTTAAAACACACAACGTTGTTAGTTCTAACAATATTATTAAAACTACTTTTACAAGTTCCGGAACTACAGGAAGCGTCACGAGCAAACATCATGTTACCAATTTAGAGATATACAAAACAAGTTTTACCAAAGGGTTTGAATCGTTTTATGGTAGTATTGAAGACTATACGATTCTGGCATTACTGCCATCTTATTTAGAAAGAAAAGGCTCTTCCTTAATATATATGGTTGAAGCTATGATTTCAAAATCCAGTTATAAGGAAAGTGGATTTTATCTCAACAACATTTCAGAGTTAAAAAACGCCTTAACAACCTTAGATTCCCAAGGTAGAAAAGTGCTTCTTATTGGTGTGTCCTTTGCTTTATTAGATTTGGTTGAAACCTTTCAATTCAATTTAAAAAACACCATCGTTATGGAAACTGGCGGTATGAAAGGCAGACGGAAAGAACTGATAAGAGACGAGCTTCACAAAATATTAAAACTAGGTTTTGGTGTTAAAACCATACATAGCGAATATGGTATGACCGAATTATTGAGTCAGGCATATTCTAAAGGAAACGGCCTTTTTAATTGTCCAAATTGGATGCGCGTATTAACTAGAGATACCGAAGATGCTTTAAGCATTCAACCCAAAGAAAAAACAGGAGGCATTAATATTATTGATTTAGCCAATATGAACTCTTGTTCCTTTATTGCTACGCAAGATTTAGGAAAAGTTTATAAAAATGGTTCTTTTGAAGTTATTGGACGTTTTGATAGTTCCGATATTCGTGGCTGCAACCTTATGGTTATTTAATTTGATGTAAGTTATCTCGTGTATTTCGGACTTACTATTAAAAATGAATGCTATGAGATATGTAATGATTTTATTTTTTCTAACAACATCATCTACTTTTTCTCAATCCATAGACTATAATTTAAAAAAAGGCTATGTTGCTGAAGGTTATGATGTGGTTGCCTATTTTGAAAACAAAGCTATTGAAGGCGACACGAAATTTACGACCAGATACGGCGGAGTAAATTATAAATTCTCTTCTCAAAAAAACTTGGATGCATTCAGCAAAAATCCTAAAAAATTTGTACCACAATATGGCGGTTACTGTGCTTATGCTGTGGGTGCAAAAAATGATAAAGTATCCATTAATCCTAAAACTTTTGAAGTAAAAGATGGCAAACTTTATTTGTTCTATAATGCTTGGGGCACAAACACCCTAGATTTATGGCAAAAAGAAAATCCTAAACTATTAAAGGAAAAGGCAGATAAAAACTGGGAAAAAATAAAATTCAAAAAATAAATTAGTTTTTGTGTAAGTTTTTATAAAAGCCTTCCGACAAAACAAGTGCTATGAAAAAGAAAGATTTTCTTAATTTATAGTTTGATTGGTTAGTTGAAAAACCTGATGTTCCCCATCAGGTTTTTTTATACTGTAGTACAAAATAGTTTTTCTTACCCCGTTGAAGCAAAACAAATTTATTGTTAATCAAGTCTTTTGAAGTTATCCTGTAATCCTCAGTTACTTTTTCTTTATTTACAGAAATCGAATTTTCTTTAAGTGCCCGTCTAGCTTCACCATTCGACTTTAAAAATCCTCCTTTCTCAGCTAAAGCAGCAATGATGTCCATTCCGTTTTCAATTTCGCTTATAGCTAGTTCTGTTTGAGGCACACCATCAAACACATCTAAAAAGGTTTGTTCGTTAAGTTGCTTTAAATCATTACTTGTAGAATTACCAAACAGAATCTCACTAGCTTTTATAGCGTTTTCTAAATCATCTTTAGAATGTACCATCATGGTAATTTCTTCAGCAAGACGTTTTTGTAACACTCTTAAATGCGGGGCTTCTTTATGTTCTTTGGCTAAAGCATGTATCTCTTCTTCAGTTAAAAAAGTAAATATTTTAATATACTTTTCAGCATCTTCATCACTTGAATTTAACCAATATTGATAGAATTTATATGGCGATGTTCTATTGGCGTCTAACCAAACATTGCCTCCTTCAGATTTCCCGAATTTAGACCCATCTGATTTTGTAATTAATGGACACGTAATGGCAAACCCTTTTCCGCCAGAAATCCGTCTAATCAATTCCGTTCCCGTTGTAATATTACCCCATTGGTCACTACCGCCCATTTGAATGGAACAGTTTTTTTCTTTGTAAAGATGAAGAAAATCATATCCTTGTACCAATTGATAGGTAAACTCAGTAAAACTCATGCCTTCGGAAGCATCGGATGAAATTCTATTTTTAACCGAATCTTTTGCCATCATGTAATTGACGGTAATATGTTTACCAACATCCCGAATAAATTCAAGAAACGAGAAGTTTTTCATCCAATCATAGTTATTAACTAAAACAGCAGAATTATCGGAGTCCCCTTCAAAATCCAAAAAATGTGATAATTGCTTTTTAATGGCTTCTTGATTGTGGCGCAATGTTTTTTCATCCAACAAATTACGTTCACTGGATTTACCAGATGGGTCGCCAATCATACCCGTTGCCCCACCAACTAAAGCCACTGGTTTATGCCCACAACGTTGGTAATGTGCCAGTAACATAATAGGCACCAAATTTCCAATATGTAAAGAATCGGCTGTAGGATCAAAACCAACATAAGCACTTCGCATGCTTTCCATTAAATGTTCCTCTGCGCCAGGCATAACAGTATGTATCATGCCCCTCCATGTTAATTCTTCAACAAAATTATTTATCATTAATGTTTAATTTTTAGTAAACTAGGGCAAAGATAAAAATCAATGCATAATTACTCATGTATTATGAATAATTCTTTAATTTAGTTGCATGATTTTAGTAACGGGTGGTACTGGTTTAGTTGGTTCGCATTTACTTTATAAGCTTGTAAGCACAAATAAAAAAGTAAGAGCCATTTATAGAAATGAGCAAAAGCTTAACGACGTAAAACATGTTTTTTCATGTTATACTGAAAATCATATAAGTCTTTTTGAAACTATTGAATGGATTAAAGCCGATATCCTAGACATTCCTTCATTAACTGAAGCATTTCAAGGAATTTCTTATGTATACCACTGTGCTGCTTTGGTGACTTTTGAACCCAATAGATACCATCAATTAAGAAAGGTTAATATTGAAGGCACAGCAAATGTTGTGAATTTTTGTATTTCAAATAACATTAAAAAACTCTGTTATGTAAGCTCTGTTGCTACATTAGGAAATACGCTAAATAAAGAACCCATTACCGAAGAAACCGTTTGGAATCCTGAGAACGATAATAATGTATATGCCATTACAAAGTATGGCGCCGAAATGGAAGTTTGGCGTGCCACCCAAGAAGGATTGGATGCTGTTATTGTAAATCCCGGCGTTATTTTGGGTGCTGGTATGTGGAACGACGGAAGTGGAAGTTTATTTAAAAAAGCCCATAAAGGTTTTACATTTTACTCCAGTGGAACAGTCGCTTTAGTCTCAGTTGAAGATGTTGTTCTAATTATGATGGCGCTTTTAAAAAGTGATATTAAAAATGAACGCTTTGTTTTGGTAGCAGAAAATTGGACTTACAAGAAATTTTTACAGGTGTTGGCAAAATCCGTTAATAAAACCCCGCCAGAAAAACTAGCGCCGTCTTGGCTTTTGCAAATTTTGTGGAGATTGGATTGGCTAAAATATTCGCTAACCGGTAAGCCAAGAAAACTAACGAAACAATTGAGCAACTCTTTATCTACAGAGAAGTATTATAGCAACGAGAAAATAAAATCCACTTTGAATTTTGAGTTTCAACCTGTTGGTCAAACGATTTCTAAGGTAGGGAATCTGTATCTGAAACAGGTTTAATCAATCTCCTTTTCATCTCTTCTTTTGCATTAATCTCCTTTATTGAATCATTTTTTGCTAACGATTTTAAAGAATCTTTTGTTCTTTGTTCATCTAATTCCTTTAGCTCTAATGCGTCATAAAAACTACTAAGAGCTTCCAAACTATCTTTTACTTTAGTATAAATGTCTTCGTATTCTTCAAGATGATAAGCGTAATAATTATTACTTAAGGCAAATTGTATGCTATCTATGTTATATTTTTTATAAATATACTTTTCTGATTGAACATTACTGCTGTCCAGAACTTTTATATCATTTGCTGCTGTTATTGATGCTATTAATTTTAAATCAATCAAAATATTAACCATATCTGCCTTAGAAATTAAGTTCTTAGGTTTTTCTGGTTCTTTAAATTTATAGCAAGACACTACAAACAATAAAACGATAATATATGGAATAAGCTTCTTTAACATTATCTATTAAAAGTTAATCGTTTGGCGGCTTTCACATCACTAAATTTAGAATTATTGTAAACTAAGCTTCCGTTTATAAACGTTTGTGTAATTCTGGATTTAAATGTTGTGCCTTCAAAAGGAGACCAACCACATTTATATAATATATTTTCTTTTTTAACCGTCCAAGGATTATTCAAATCTACCACAACCAAATCTGCAAAATAACCTTCTTTAATAAATCCTCTTTTCTCAATTTGAAACAATATAGCTGGATTATGGCACATTTTTTCTACCACCTTTTCAATAGAAATTTTTTCTTTATGATACATTTCTAGCATGGCTGGAAGGGCATGCTGAACCAGTGGGCCACCTGACGGTGCTTTAGTGTAAACGTTTTTCTTTTCTTCAATAGTATGTGGCGCATGGTCGGTTGCAATCACATCAATTCGATCATCTAGTAAGGCTTCCCACAATTGTTCCCGATCGTTCTTGGTTTTAACAGCCGGATTCCATTTTATTAGTGTGCCTTTGGTATCATAATCTTTATCTGTAAACCATAAATGATGTATGCAAACCTCAGCAGTAATTTTCTTTTCCTTTAACGGAATTTTATTGCTGAATAAATCCGTTTCTTTTCCTGTAGACAAATGAAAAACATGCAATCTAGCCCCTGTTTTTTTCGCTAATGCAATCGCTTTTGAAGATGATAGATAACAAGCTTCTTCGCTTCTTATTTCTGGATGATACTTTATAGGAATATCATCACCAAACTTCTCTTTATAAATTTCGAAATTTGCTTTTATAGTCGCTTCATCTTCACAATGAACCGCGATTAACAAGTTCGTTTTCGAAAAAATGGTCTCCAAAACCTTCGGGTCGTCTACCAACATATTTCCTGTTGATGAGCCCAAAAACAATTTCAATGCTGCAACCTTTTTGGGATCAACTTTTAAAATTTCATCTAAATTATCGTTTGTACCCCCAAACATGAATGAATAGTTTGCCGATGATGTTTTAGAAGCTATCTCAAACTTTTTCTCTAATTCTTCTATAGTCGTTGTTTGAGGATTGGTATTGGGCATTTCTATAAAAGACGTAATGCCGCCTGCTATAGCTGCTTTAGACTCTGTTTCTATGGTTGCTTTATTTGTTAAACCAGGCTCCCTAAAATGCACTTGGTCATCTATGACGCCCGGTAACACATATTTCCCTTCTGCATCAAAAACAATCACATTGGCAGATTTAGCACTTATGGAATCATTGATTTCCTTTATATAGTCTCCTTCTATTAAAATATCACCTTTTAGTATTGTTCCTTCATTAACAATATGGGCGTTTTTTATAAGTATGGTTTTCATCTTCATTCTCTTAATACTTTTTAAAAATACTTCTAAGTTTCATCGATATGACCCCAAAAACAGCTTCAGAAATGATGCCTTTGCTTAACTTAGATACTCCTTTGGTTCTGTCGGTAAAGATAACAGGAACTTCAATTATTTTGAATTTTTTAAGATAGGTTTTAAACTTCATTTCTATTTGAAACGCATAACCTATAAACTTGATCTTATTTAAATCTAAAGCTTCTAAGGTTTCTCTTTTATAACAGACAAAACCTGCTGTGGTATCATTAATTTTCATTCCCGTAATAACCCTCACATATTTTGATGCCAAATAAGACATAAGCACTCTTCCCATGGGCCAATTAACAACATTCACGCCCGTTACATATCTGGAACCAATAGACATATCTGCACCATCTAAGGCACAGGCATCATACAATTTAATTAAATCTTTGGGATCATGCGAAAAATCGGCGTCCATTTCAAAAATATACTTATATATTCTAGCCAAACACCATTTAAACCCATAAATATAGGCAGTTCCCAGACCTTGTTTGTCTTTTCTGGAAATTAAAAACAGTTTGCCTTGAAACTCATTTTGAAGTTCCTTGACCTTGTTTGCTGTTAAATCTGGAGAATTATCATCAATTATAAGTACATGAATAGCATTTGATTGTGAAAACACCGCTTTTATGATAGCTTCAATATTCTCTATTTCATTATATGTTGGAATGATGACAATAGCGTCCTGCATAGTAATATTAATAAACCTTACAATTTTAGCAAATGTACATTTTTTATAAGACTCTTTTTTTTAAATATTCCTTAATAATTATATACAATGTGTGAATAATTATAATAATTTTATGGCATGCTTCGAGAGGTTACTTCATACGAATTGTTTACCGTTTTAATGGTTATTGGGATGGTTTTTATTGCCATAGCTAAGTTAATCTCGCCTAAGCGTTTTGACGATTTTATGCTTGTTATAGGAAATTCCAAATACCTGAAAATATACATAAAAGAGCAAAAGTTTTTCGACAAATTTGATGCCTTGCTTTTTATTAACTTAGTCATCTCAGCTTCTATTTTTGGTTTCTTAATTTACGATTTTACCATTAAACATTCTGAGCCTTCATCTAATATCATGTTTAAATTCACGGTTGGTATTGGTATTTTTATTTTGATTAAAGTGCTTTTGGAACGTTTAATTGGAAGCCTTTTTGAAATAGATAAATTAATAGACGATTATCTTTTTCAAAAAATAACCTATAAAAATTATTTAGGCGTTTTATTATTACCCATAAATGCTCTATTGTTATTTAGTTTCAGTCCTACTTTAAAAATTCTTTACATCATTATTATTTTATTGTTAATTGTTAATATAGTTGGTGTAATTACGACGTTTAAAGCCCATCAAAGTTTACTAAAAAGAAACTTCTTCTATTTTATTTTGTATCTTTGCACTCTTGAAATTGCACCTTATATCATTTTATACAAAGTATTTAATGCTTAAAAACTACTTGCGCCCATGAAAGTGAAAACCATTTTGGTATCTCAACCAGAACCGAAAATAGAGAATTCGCCTTATTTCGATCTTCAGGAAAAACAAAAAGTAAAAATTGATTTTAGACCTTTTATTCATGTTGAGGGTGTTTCTGCTAAAGATGTTAGACAACAAAAAGTAGATTTAAACAATTATACAGCGATTATATTAACAAGCCGAAACGCGGTTGATCATTTTTTTAGAGTTGCTGAAGAAATGCGTTTTAAAATCCCAGATACTTTAAAATATTTCTGCCAATCGGAAGCTGTTGCTTTTTATTTACAGAAATATGTAGTGTATAGAAAACGTAAAATATATGTGGGCAAAAGTTCTTTTTCAGAATTGTCTCCACTAATCAAAAAATATAAGGACGAGAAATTTTTATTGCCCAATACAGATAAAGTTAAACCTGAAGTTCCAGACACTTTAAATGCTTTAGGCGTTAATTGGAAACAAGCTATTTTCTATAAAACAGTTATTAGTGACCTTACTGATTTAGCTGATGTATATTATGATGTTTTAGTATTTTTTAGTCCATCGGGGATAGATTCCTTATTTCATAATTTCCCAGATTTCAAACAAAACGAAACACGCATTGCTGCTTTTGGCCCTACCACCATTAAGGCGGTTGAAGATAAAGGTTTAAGAATTGATATTCCTGCACCTACACCCGACACCCCATCAATGACTATGGCTTTGGAAAAATATATTGAAAAAGCAAACAAAGGAAGCAAATAACAATATGTTATCACTATTAAAATAAAAGGGCGATTTCTATTGTGAAATCGCCCTTTTATTTTAATTACTTACTAGTATCAAAAAGTATAACGTTGCGGACCACCTCGCCTGATTTCTTCACTGCAATGCGCTTCAAATTTCTTGAAATTTTCCCTAAACGCATTGGTTAGTTTAAAAGCGGTTTTGTAATAAGCGTCATCGTTATTCCAAGTTGTTCTAGGACTCAAAACACTTGTTGGAACTCCAGGGCATTCTCGAGGTTGGGCTACACCAAATACGGAATGTATATGGTATTTATCATAGGTATATAATCCTAAATCACCATTTAGCGCTGCGTTTATCATAGCTCGAGTATATTTTAACTTCATACGTGTACCAACACCATAAGGCCCACCTGTCCACCCCGTATTAACCAACCAAAAATTAACGCCTGACGTAATCATTTTTTCACTTAACATTTCTGCATATTTAGCGGGGTGCAATGGCATAAAAGGCGCACCAAAACATGCTGAAAATGACGGTTCTGGCTCTACAACACCTGCTTCTGTGCCAGCAACTTTAGCCGTGTATCCAGAAATAAAATGATAAGCTGCCTGACTTGGGGTCAATTTTGAAATTGGAGGTATAACTCCAAAAGCATCTGCTGTTAAAAAGAACACATTTTTAACATCTCGACCAATGGAAGGTAATTGGATATTTTCAATATGATCTATTGGGTAACTTACCCGAGTATTTTCAGTTATTGATGTATCTGCAAAATCCACATGTCCTGCAGCATCCAATATCACATTTTCTAATATAGCACCTTTTTTAATGGCGTCATAAATCTCTGGCTCGTGCTCTCGTGATAAATCAATCACTTTGGCATAACAGCCCCCTTCAAAATTAAATACTTTATTATCCTTTGTCCAACCATGTTCATCATCACCAATTAAGCTTCTGTTGGGGTCTGTGGACAACGTTGTTTTCCCAGTTCCTGAAAGTCCGAAGAAAATGGCGGTGTCGCCGTCTTTCCCAATATTGGCACTACAGTGCATAGGTAGGGTTTCTTTAAAAACCGGTAACATAAAATTTAATGCTGAAAAAATCCCTTTTTTAATTTCACCAGTATATCCGGTACCTCCAATTAAAGCTATTTTTCTTGTAAAATCCAAAATGGCAAAGTTATGTTGCCTAGTTCCATCTTCTTGAGGATTAGCTTTAAACCCTGGCGCATTAATAACGGTCCATTCTGGACTAAAATCCTTCAACTCTTCTTCTGTTGGGCGTAAAAACATATTGTAAGCAAACTGGTTGCTCCACGCATACTCATTAATAACCCTAATGTTCGTTTGATAATCTTTGTCAGCACAAGCATAACAATCCCTTACATAAATATCTTTATTTGATAAATAGTTTGAAACCTTGTTATAAAGTTTTTCAAATGCATCGGAATCAAATGGAATATTTACCGGACCCCACCAAACGCGGTCTTTTGTAATATCATCTTTAACAATAAATCTGTCTTTTGGTGATCTACCAGTAAACTCTCCTGTATTAACGGCCAATGCTCCAGTAGAAGCTTCAACACCTTGTCCCTTTTTTAAAGTAATATCTTGGAGTTCTTCTGGCGATAATTGATAGTTTACTTTCGCATTTTTAATACCATACTTTTCCAACGAAATCGTTTTCGTAAATTGGTTGTGATTTGTCATGATTTTTCAAAAAATTGGATTATCATACAAAATTAAGGCTTTCTATTAGAGTTTTTAGTTAAAAAAATCTAATAGTTTTATTTGGTTTTTATCAAATTCACAAATAAAATACCCCAAGAAACAATAAAACACAATCCGCCAAGTGGTGTTATTAAGCCAATACTTTTAAAATCAAAATCCGTTAAGTTATTGGTAGCTAAACCGTAAATGGATCCTGAGAAAAACACAACCCCTAAAATGACTAAATAGTAAATAATTTTTTTAGCTTTTTCTGAAATTATTGAAGTTGTTCCAACAAACAGTAAAAAAAGTGCATGATACATTTGATAGCGTACACCAGTTTCAAATGTTTGTTGCATGTCCGGGGAGATTAATTCTTTTAAAGCATGTGCTCCAAAAGCTCCTAAAATAATGCTTATAATCCCTAAAATAGAAGCCGTAATTAGTATTTTCTTGTTCATATTTATAACCTATAAAATCTCGTTAGAATACAAAGTTAGTTAACATAATGACATTCTTTCCATCTTTCAATGGTAAAGACTAACTTAAAATGATTTCAATTTAAAACCAAATACTTATTTTTAAGTTTTAAATTGAAATGTCAAACTCATGAAAGCAAAAAATCTAAGCATAACCATTGACGGTATTGATAAAAAAATCCTCCGCAAACTTATGGAAGATGCCAGAACACCTATTCTTGAAATTGCCAGATTGGTTGGTATTTCTGGGGCTGCCATACATCAACGATTAAAGAAATTGGAGAAATCAGGATTAATTTCTGGTTCGCAATGCATTATAGATCATAAAGTTTTAGGTTATAATACATTGGCTTTTGTTGGTGTTTATTTAGATAAAACCATGAGTCATTTGGACGCCGTAAAACTTCTAAAAAGAATTCCAGAAGTTTTGGAATGTCATTTTACTTCTGGACAATGGAGTTTGTTTGTTAAAGTGGTAAGTAAAAATAATGCCCATTTAATGCATATTTTAAATGAGGATATTCTAACTATTTCTGGGGTATTAAGAACTGAAACCTTTGTATCGTTAGACCAGCAAATTGATAGGCAGATACAGATATAAACTAAGCCCAAATAATCTGTTTGGGCTTAGTTTTATTATTAAGATGCTGAAACAATCCCGATTGCTATCGGGACAGCATGATGAACTTGTTCATCACATTTTCATCAACCAAGAACGCACATCGACTTCTAGTTTAATGATATTTCTTAAATCTTCTATTTTAACACGTTGTTGTTCCATGGAATCTCTATGGCGAATGGTTACTGTATTATCATTCAAGGTGTCATGATCTACCGTTATACAAAATGGTGTTCCATTGGCATCTTGCCTTCTGTAACGTCTGCCCACGGCATCTTTTTCATCATAATCAACATTGAAATCCCATTTTAAATCGTCTGCAATTTGTTTGGCGATTTCTGGTAAACCATCTTTTTTTACCAAGGGTAAAATAGCTGCTTTTACAGGCGCCAAAACACTCGGCAATTTTAAAACGGTTCTTGTAGTGCCATTTTCCAGTTCTTCTTCAACTAAGGAATTTGAAAATACTGCCAAAAACATCCTATCTAGCCCTATTGAAGTTTCCAATACATAAGGCACATAGCTTTTATTTTCTTCTGGGTCGAAATATTGTAATTTTTTACCTGAGAATTTTTCGTGCTGGGATAAATCAAAATCCGTTCTAGAATGAATACCTTCCAATTCTTTAAAACCAAATGGGAATTTAAATTCAATATCACAGGCGGCATCAGCGTAATGCGCTAACTTTTCATGGTCGTGGAAACGGTAATTTTCACCACCCATTCCTAATGACAAATGCCATTTTAACCTGGTCTCTTTCCAGTGATTGTACCATTCTACTTGTGTGCCTGGTTTTATAAAAAACTGCATTTCCATTTGCTCAAACTCACGCATTCTAAAAATAAATTGTCTTGCTACAATTTCATTTCTAAAAGCTTTACCTGTTTGCGCAATTCCGAAAGGGATTTTTAAACGACCAGATTTCTGTACATTTAAGAAGTTAACAAAAATACCCTGTGCGGTTTCTGGACGTAAATATAAATCCATGGAGTTTTCTGCGGAAGCACCTATTTTGGTGCCAAACATTAAATTGAATTGCTTTACTTCTGTCCAGTTTCTACTCCCTGTTAAAGGATCTGCAATTTCCAATTCTTCAATTAGCGCTTTTACATCTGCCAAATCTTCATTTTCCAAAGATTTTGCCATTCGCGAAAGCGTTGCATTTATTTTTTCTTGGTATTCAACGACACGTTGGTTGGTTGCTAAAAATTGAGTTTTATCAAAAGCATCTCCAAAACGTTTCTCTGCCTTTTCAACTTCTTTATCTATTTTAGCTTCAATTTTAGCGCAATGTTCTTCAATCAATACATCGGCCCTGTAACGCTTTTTTGAATCTTTATTATCAATCAATGGATCGTTAAACGCATCCACGTGACCAGACGCTTTCCAAGTGGTTGGGTGCATAAAAATAGCGGCATCAATACCAACAATGTTATCATGCATTTGTACCATGGCTTTCCACCAGTAGTCGCGTATGTTTTTCTTTAATTCAGCACCATTTTGGGCATAGTCGTATACAGCACTTAACCCATCGTATATTTCACTGCTTTGAAACACGTATCCGTACTCCTTTGCATGAGATATTACCTTTTTAAATTTATCCTCTTGATTTACCATGCTGCAAAAATAAAAAAGCGATCCAAACAAATGAGATTGTTTGATAAAAATTATGTTGTTGACTCATTAATTTTTTACTTAAGTTTACAAAAGGGTAATTCTTACAATAGTTTATGTTAAAATCGTTGATTCATTTATTTTTTCCTAAAGTGTGCTATGCTTGCCTGAATTATTTAAATGATAATGAAGATACAATTTGCATTTCCTGCCGACACAACATGCCCGTAACCAATTTTCATTTTAATAATGATGATACTATTATAAAAATATTTTATGGCCGTGCTAAGGTTGAAAATGCTACTGCTCTATTTAGGTTTGAGAAAAAAAGTATTGTTCAACAACTCATACATGGCCTAAAATATAAAGGTTACGAGCAAATTAGCCCTTTTTTAGGCGATTGGTTGGGAGGTGAATTAAGAACTATAAAAGATTACGAAGACATTGATATGGTGATACCTGTTCCGCTCCATAGAAAGAAATTAAAAATGAGGGGCTATAACCAAGTTACAGGATTTGGAAAGCAAATAGCAAAATCCATTAATGCTGCCTATAAAGATGATGTGCTTTTAAAAATAACCAATACAGGATCACAGACAAGCAAAAAACGATTTGCCCGTTGGAATCAAACGGATGAGTTATTCATTATGCAAAATTCTGCTTGGATTGAAGACAAACATATTCTGTTGGTGGATGATATTATCACCACTGGCGCTACTTTAGAAGCATGTATTACCGTTTTAAGCCAAGCAAAAAATATTAAAGTAAGTGTGGCTTGTATGGCCATAGCATAACTTGGCTATAAAAAAAATCAGCAATAGGCTTAAAGCGTATTACTGATTTTTTAGGGTTTTAAATATAAGAACTTAAGATTTTACTCTGTTAAGTTTTGTTTCGCCCATATCAGTTTTCGTTGAAATTTCGTCATCTGAAACAAGTTCTCCAGTAACGTTTATTACCATGTCACCATTGAAGGAGAGTGTATAAGAAAACTTTTTGCCGTCAACTTTCCCATTTTCTATGGGTGTGTCTCCAAATTCGGTTTTCAAGGCTCCAGTCAGTTTATCGCCTTCAACTTTAAAAGTATAAGCTAATTCAAACACCCCATTTGGAGATTCTGCAGTACCTTTCCAGTCTCCGTCAATCTTACTTTGGGCAAACGTGGTGAAACATCCCGCAAGAAATAATAAAATAAAAATTTTTTTAGTCATAATTGTATAGTTTAATTGATTTAAAATTTGAAAAAATAAATTATTTAACTCTGGCAAGTGTCATATCGCCTCGTTCATTTTTAATGACTATTTCATCATCGCTAACAAGTTCTCCTGTATTTTCAATGGTCATGTCATTAAAAGAAATACTATACGAAAATTTATTTCCGTCAACTTTCCCGTTTTCTAATGGAGATTCACCAAATTGGGTTTTCCAAATTCCCGTGAGTTTTTCGCCTTCAACTTTAAATGTATAATTCAATTCAAATGTTCCGTTTGGAGTTTCGCGGGTACCTTTCCAGTCGCCATCAATTTTGCTTTGCGCAAATGTGGAAAAGCATCCCACAAAAAACAATAATGTAAATAAATTTTTCATATGTAGATAATATTTGTTTTTTAAAGGTCATATGGAATCGCTTAACTTCTTGGTGTTTGCAAGCAAATTAGTTGTTTATGGCGATTTCATAATAATTGTTGCATTTAGTTTGTTTTGTGATTTAAAAAATAACCTCAAATAAGAAGTTCCTATTTGAGGTTATAAAATAAGGTTTAGAATTATTCCACTCTAGTGAGTTTCATTTCTCCTCTTTGGGTTTTAATAACGATTTCGTTATCGCTTACTAATTCTCCGTTGTTCTCTATGGTCATCTCTCCAAATGACATTGTGTACGAGAATTTATTACCGTCAACTTTCCCGTTCTCAATTGGATTTTCACCTCTAGGGGTTGTTGAAGTTCCAGTAAGTTTGTCTCCTTCAACTTTAAAGGTGTAATTTAATTCAATGGTACCATTTTGTCCTTCACGAGTACCTTTCCATTTGCCATCAATTTTGCTTTGTGCAAAAGTGGCAACACTTCCTAAAAAGAATAATAGGATAAAAATTTTTTTTGTCATAATTTTGAGTTTAATTGTTGCTAAAATGAATTTATTTTTTATGTGATTTTTCCAATCTTTCATTAGACTGAATCAATCTGTAATGGTTTAATTCACAATATAATATAATTCGTTTTTTAATTTAGCAATTAAGATAATAAAAAATCCTAATCAACAAACTTTTCAATCTTGTCATTATATCTCTAAAATCATGTAGGTTTGTGTAAAAATTTCATTTAGTAATGAATTTAATCATTAATTTTTTATCAAAAATGTTTAAAATCCAAAAGTATTTACTAAAAATTTTATTTCTGTTCTTAATAATTTCTTCATGTGGTAAAAAAGAAACGACCATGGCTGAACTTATTAAAAAAACGGCTACAGAACAATTTTTTGCGCATGAAAATTTTTATCTATCCTCGGCTAGAGCTGCTTATTTTGATAGTATTTCTAAAATTGCTCCTGCCAATCAAAAAGATGGTTATAATTTAAAAAAAGGCGAAGCGCTCCTCTATGCTGGAAAAACCAAAGAGGCCATCAAAGTTTTAGAAGATTTATGGGGAAAAAGCAAAAAGGGTTCTTTACGGTATAACTTAGATTCTAATGAAGAAGCAAAGATAGGACCACTGCTTGCCCTTTCTTATTTGCGTTTAGGTGAGCAGGAAAATTGCTTTCACCACCATGATGCCTCAGCATCCTGTATAATTCCTATTGCTCCTAAAGGCTTCCACCATGTTCAAGAAGGATCCAGAAAAGCCATATTGCTATATGAGGATATGTTGAGCTACAATTCCCATGATTTAACTAGCCGTTGGCTATTAAATGTGGCCTATATGACTTTAGGAGAATACCCATCTGGTGTACCAGAGAAATTTCTAATACCAGAAAGTGTTTTTCAATCGGAATATCCGCTAAAAAAATTCGAAGATATTGCCCCTAAATTAGGTTTAAATGTCAATGAACTCTCTGGTGGTAGTGTGGTAGATGATTTTAATAATGATAATTTGTTAGATGTTATGGCGTCTAGTTGGTTTCCTACGCACCACCTAAGGTATTTTGTAAACAATGGTGATGGCAGTTTTACTGAAAAATCTGAAACAGCAGGCATTATGGAAACTGGAGGTGGATTAAATATGGTACAAGCCGATTATAACAATGATGGCTTTTTAGATGTTTTAATTTTAAGAGGCGCATGGATGGGGGCTTCAGGCAAACAACCTAATTCATTGTTACGAAATAATGGGGACAATACCTTTACAGATGTTACTATTGAAGCCGGTTTACTATCATTTCACCCAACCCAAACAGCGGTGTGGGCAGATTTCAACAATGATGGTTTGATAGACTTATTTATTGGAAATGAATCTGATAAAGATAATATATATCCATGCGAATTGTATATGAACAATGGTGATGGTACTTTTTCCAATGATACCATAAATGCGGGACTTACGGTAAGCGATGCTCAAAATTTCTACTATGTAAAAGGCGTTACTGCGGCTGATTATAATAATGATGGATGGATGGATATATATGTATCAACTCTTCACAGTAATAGTAAAAACCTACTGTTTATGAATAAAGGAGAAGATAAAGAAGGACATATTACGTTTAATGAAGTTGGTGCTAATGTTGGATTGGACGAGAAATTTTCTAGCTTCCCTACTTGGTCTTTTGATTACAATAATGATGGATGGATGGACATTTTTGTAGCTGGTTACGAGCGAGGAACCTCTTTCCCAATCACAGATGATATAGTACGTGAGTATTTAGGCGAGCCCTATCATGCAGAAACCATGCATCTCTACAAAAACAATGGTGGCACCTTTACAGACGTTGCAAATGAAGTTGGACTGAACAGAATTGGTTATGCTATGGGAGCTAATTATGGTGACTTGGATAATGATGGCTACCTCGATATTTATCTAAGTACTGGTGAAGTGAGTTTTCAATCAACTATACCAAATAAAGTGTTTAGAAATAATTTAGGCGAAACCTTTCAAGACGTTACCACTGTTGGAGGATTCGGAAATATACAAAAAGGACATGCCGTATCTTTTGCTGATATTGATAATGATGGCGACCAAGACATACATGTTGTTATGGGAGGCGCTTTTGAAGGCGACATTTTTTTTAATTCTCTATTTAGGAATCCGTATCAAAATGAAAATAAGTGGGTAACTTTTACTTTAGAAGGCACTAAAGCAAACCGATCTGCCATTGGAAGTAAATTAGAAATAACGGTGATGGAGAATGGAAAACAACGCACTATTTTTAATTCCATCAGCTCGGGAGGGAGTTTTGGCTGTTCCACTTTAAGGGCAGAAATAGGTTTAGGAAAAGCTTCAAAAATAATTCAATTAAAAATAATTTGGGCAGGCAGCGGCACGCAACAAGTATTTGAAAATATTAAATTAAATACTTTCTATAAAATTCTGGAAGGCAATTCACAACCACAAGAAATTAAATTAAAACCTTTAAATATCTAAAAAATTTATTAATGTTTATTGCGTTATATAAATCAAACTTAACCCTTACAATATATCTCTAAAATTATGTAGGTTTGTGCAAAAGTTTCATTTGGTAATGAATAAGACACTTTCAAATTTCATATTAATAGTTTTTATAAGCGCTCTTTTTATTAACTGTGCCAATCGTGGCAACCCTGAAGGTGGCCCAAAAGATCTTGACCCTCCGAAAATTATAAAGACAGAACCCGAAAATTATTCCATCCATTTTAATGGTAAAGAAATTAAAATTTATTTTGATGAATATATTAAGATAAAGGACATACAAAAACAGCTCATTATTTCGCCTCCCATGAACACACAACCGGAAATAATACCGTTGGGAAACGCAAGTAAATATATTAGTATTAAAATTTATGACACGCTACCACCTAACACTACGTATGCGTTCAATTTTGGAAATAGCATAACAGATAATAATGAAGGTAACCCATATCCATATTACAAATATGTATTTTCTACGGGTGATTATATAGATTCTCTTTCCGTTAAGGGCAATATATTGGATGCTGAAAAACTAGCTCCAGATACGTTTGTGTCCGTCATGTTATATGAAGTAGATTCTACGTATACTGATTCCGTTATTTACAAAAACCCACCTAAATACATTACCAATACATTAGATAGTGTTACCACATTTTCAATAGATAATGTAAAAGCAGGAAAATATATGTTGGTTGCCTTGAAGGATGCGAATAATGATAATAAATTTCAGCAAAAAACAGATAAAATAGCCTTTCATAAAAGCTTCATAGATGTTCCAACAGATTCTTTATACACCTTAAAACTTTTCAAAGAAGCTACCAATTTTAATGCGGTTAGGCCACAATTAATTTCGGGCGGAAAAATTGCTTTTGGCTATGAAGGTGATTATAAAGACATGCAAATCACTTTAAAATCAGATGTGCCTGAAGGTTTTTTATCTAGAACAACGAAGGATGTTGAAACCGATACGCTTTACTATTGGTATCAACCAAAACTAGAACTCGACTCTTTAGTTTTTAATGTATCTAAGGATGATTTTAAACAAGATTTTGTTATTAGGTTGAAAGATAATAAAAGAGATACGTTGGTTATTAATACAAATACTAGTGGAAGTATTGGATACGATCAGGATTTTAAAATTTTTGGAACAACACCTTTTAAATCTTTTGACACGACTAAAATAGCTATTATAGATAAAGATTCTACAGAAGTTACCTTCTCTTCAGCATTTGATACTATTTCAAACACCTTAGCATTAAATTTTATAAAAACCGAAGATAATAGTTATAATATAAGTGTCTTACCTGAAACTTTTACAGATATTTTTGGAGATACAAACGACTCATTAAATTACAAATTAGCAACTCCCAAAAAAAGCAATTTTGGCTCTTGGAGATTACAAGTAATAAATGCGACCTACCCTATCATTGTCCAATTAATTACTGAAAATGGTGATATTAGATATGAAAAGTATTCTACAAAACAAGAGGATTTAGATTTCTTGAATTTAACTCCAAGCAAATATCAAGTCAGAGTTATTAATGATGTTAATGGCAACAGAAAATACGATACTGGAAATTATCTCAAAAAAATTCAGCCCGAAAATTCAAGCTATTTTGAAATTAATGACCCTGTTAGAGCAGATTGGGAACAAATACATCCTCTTGAACTACTCAAACAGTAAACATATCCCTATCATCCAAAAACCTAAGTTTATTTCTATAAAAATTGATGTGGCTTCTTTCTAAAGTGACCACTTCAATATGCTCTTTATTTGGTTTAATGGGCGTGATGTTATTCCCTAACACATCATACACTGCCGAATGTCCACAATATTCGTTATAGTCTTTATCTTCTCCAACCCTATTTACCCCAATGCAATAACTCATGTTTTCTATAGCACGTGCTTTTAACAAGGTATCCCATGCCAAAATTCTAGGCTTTGGCCAATTAGCAACATAAATTAGCGCATCGTAATTCTCGGTATTTCTTGCCCAAACTGGGAAACGTAGATCGTAACAAATTAACGGACAAATTTTCCAGCCTTTGTAGTCAATTATAAGCTTTTTTGTACCAGAAGCATATACTTTATTCTCGCCCGCAAGAGTAAAGGTATGGCGTTTATCATAATATGTTATGGTTCCAGAAGGCTCTACGAAAAGTAAACGGTTATAATATTTATTATCTTCAGAAATAATTAAACTTCCTATAATAGCTGCATTGGTTTCAGAAGCTATTTTTTGCATCCATTCAACTGTTTTTCCATCCATGTTTTCTGCTACTCCAGAGGCATTCATTGTAAATCCCGTAGCAAACATTTCTGGAAGGACAATAACATCTATAATATCATGTATGGTTTCTATTTTTTCAGAGAAATTTTCCCGATTCTGTTTAGGGTTTTCCCAAACCAGATTAGATTGTATAATGGCAACTTTAAGTTTGTCTTCCATATGTTAAAAGTAACTAATTTTTATCTAAACAATATTCATCTTTTTCAATAAAAAAGAGGCATTCATGTTTTTACAAATCCCTTCTTTCAATGTATAGTCAAAATAAAGTTCATCATTAATAATTTCAGCGTCAAAATAATAGTTTTTAACCTCTTGAAGTTCTTTTTCAATCTCACATAAGCTTAAATCGTGCGTCGCTATAATGCCGGTAGCATGTAAGGCTACCAACTTTTCAACAAACTTACGCGACCCAATAGCTTTATCGGTGCTATTAGTTCCTTTTAAAATTTCATCAAGCACAATAAAATAAGGTTCTTTTTGAATAGCATCCACAATATATTTTAAGCGGGTTAATTCTGAAAAGAAATAGGAACTGTCATCGGTTAATGAATCGGTTGTTCGCATACTTGTAATCAGTTTTACTGGCGAATAGTGACTCGACTTGGCACAAACGGGTAATCCAACATTAGCCATAACAATATGTAAAGATACCGTTCTTAAAAAGGTACTCTTCCCCGCCATATTGGCTCCTGTAACTATAAAGAATTGTTCGTTATTTATGGTAACATCACTATCTACACGCTTTTCTTTTTTAAGCAAGGGATGACCTAAGCTTTCAGCTTTTATAACAGTTCCTTTTTCCATTATTTCTGGGAATACAAAATCGGGGTTATTAAAAACATAGTTTCCTAAAGAGTTATAAGCATCGAAAAAAGACACTACCTCAAACCAATCAGTCACTTTATCAGCATGTTCTTTAATCCATTGCTCAATATGAAAACTGTTTTTTATATCCGATAGGAAAAGACCGTTTCCAAAGATTGCCGAAATTAAATTATTCCTGTTATCTAAAGCGTCCAAAGCCTTTGAAAGTTCAGTAAAAATAACAGATGCCTTTTTACCTTCTTGCTGAATTTGTTGTTGCTTTTGTTGTAACAGCTCAGAAGAAAAGGATTCTTTTTCAATCAAATTCAACAGCAACGCATATTGCCTGAACGTGTCTTTTACCTTATCCGTGTTTGATGATAGATGGTTTATTCTTTTTAAATAACGCCCCGTGATACCCAATCCTATAAGCAACCAATAACCTATAAATGCTTGGTTTGATATTAAATTGAATATTATAAAAGCTAAAATAAGTACGGACAAAACACTGAAAGCTAAAGGAAGCCATCGCATTACTTTAGGTAAAAATGATTGGTACTTTTGTAACCAATCAATAATTTGTGTCGCAGGCGTTTCTACCAAAACCAAACTAGATGTTGCCGAATAATGCTGGCGCCATTGTGGTTTACTACTCAATTCTTTTATGGCTTCCTGACGCAAATTAATACCTTCAATGTTGTTAGCCTTTAAGGCACCTGCAAGTTTTTGGGAACCTTCATTAATGGTTGTCCTATTTATAAATTGAAAAAAAGAACCTCGTCCGAATAAATCAATATCCAAGCTATAAAAATGGGTTGGGTCTTGAAATTGTAGGCCATCATTTCTATTATGAAAATCACCCGAAGCGATATTGATTTCTTCTTCGTTAATTTTTACCAAGGCTTGATTAAAATGTCTTTCGCCTTTAGTGTCATTGTATTTAGATAACAAATAAAGAAACAGGGAGATTCCAATCACTGCAACAAGAACAGCAATTTGCCATTGCCCGAAGACAAAATAAATACCAACAACCGTTAAAACAAAAACCAAAAGCCGGTACAAACTTAAAGCGGTCATTTTTTTATAAAGTTTGCTTACCTGAGCCTTGTAACTTTGTAAATGCATTAGGTAATATTCTAAAGGATTATTCATTCTTAATTTTGAATATGAATTTAACAAATAAAAAAGCCCTGAATTTTTTCAGGGCTTTGTAATGTTATACTATTTTTAATCTCTTGAGCCTCCAAACACTTGAAATCCCCAATACACAAGATTCGCTAATGCGCCGATAGCAGCCACCAAATAGGTTCTAGCCGCCCATTTAAGCGCCTCTTCCGAGCCTGCATATTCTTGTTGGGATACCATATTTTTGTTTTTTAACCAAGCCAACGCACGGTTACTCGCATCATATTCAACTGGTAATGTTATAAAACTAAATAGAGTTGCAAACCCCATCATCACTAAACCTGCAACGGCAACCCAATAGCCAAAACCAAGACCCGCAGCAGCCCCTAACATCAATCCACCAAAAACGACCCATTGCGACATACCCGAAGTGACACTTACAATCGGTACTAAAGCAGACCGCATTTTTAACCATTCATAAGCTTTTGCATGTTGCACCGCATGACCACATTCGTGAGACGCAACCGCTGCTGCTGCTGCATTACGTTGGTTATAAACCGATTCACTCAAATTAACCGTTTTGTTTTTTGGATTATAATGGTCTGTTAATTGACCCGGCGTTGAGATAACTTCAACATCATAAATACCATGGTCTGACAGCATTTTTTCGGCAATTTCTTTACCGCTCATGCCATTACGCAATTGTACTTTAGAGTATTTTTCAAACTTACGTTTTAGCGTACTGCTAACCAACCAGCTTATAAGAGCAATAGCACCTAATAATATATAATATCCAATCATTTGTTTTCTATTTTTTTAAAATTAATTTACGAAATAAATATAGCAATAATAACGCCAATTATACAATCTGAAATTTTGTCAGATAAATGATTTATGATGCTGAAAATTCTAAATTAAACGCTTCAGCTATTTCTTTGTATACAATGTTCCCATTCACAATATTTAGTCCTTTATTCAAGGGTGCGCTGTTCTGGCAAGCTTGTTTCCATCCTTCGTTTGCTAATTTAATAACGTAAGGCAAGGTGACATTGGTTAACGCTACTGTAGACGTATAAGGAACAGCTCCCGGCATATTGGCAACACAATAATGCACCACATCATCAATAATATAGGTTGGTGCTTCATGGGTGGTTGCTTTGGTAGTTTCAAAACAGCCGCCTTGGTCTACCGCCACATCTACAATTACGGTTCCCGGGCGCATATCTTTAAGCATGTCTCTCGTGATTAACTTAGGAGCTTTTGCTCCTTTTAATAACACACCACCAATAATTAAATCGGAATCCTTAATATGTTTTCTAATATTATATTCATTAGAAAATTCGGTAATGACATTTTTAGGCATGATATCGCAAACATGACGTAATTGCTTCATGTTTACATCCATGATAATAACGTTCGCACCTAAACCCGCAGCCATTTTAGCTGCTTGAATACCGACAATGCCAGCGCCTAGAACCAATACTTTTCCCGGAGGTACACCTGGTACACCACCAAGTAAAACGCCTCTTCCTTTAATAGGTTTTTCAAGATATTTGGCACCTTGTTGAATGGACATTCTACCAGCTACTTCAGACATGGGGATTAACAACGGCAAGGTGCCATCATGATCTTCAACGGTTTCGTAAGCAATGCAAGCCGCTTTAGTTTTAATCATGGCTTTTGTAAGCGGTTCGCTTGAAGCAAAATGAAAATAGGTAAACACAACATGATGTGGTTTAATCAAATCATATTCTTTTTCAATAGGTTCTTTAACTTTAACAATCATGTCTGCCGCAGTATAAACCTCTTCAATAGTATCAAGAATTGTAGCACCAGCTTTCGTGTAATCCTTATCAAAAAAACCACTGCCAAAACCTGCATTTTTTTGCACGTAAACGGTGTGGTTTCTCTTAGTCAGTTCGAATACACCAGAAGGTGTCATACCTACTCTGTTTTCATTATTTTTAATTTCTATGGGAACACCAATTTTCATAAGTATTAATTATTTGAATAGTCACTTCATTGGCAAAATTAAAATATTAGATTGAGAATAATGAAATATATATTAAATTTTGTGAATTTTTTTAGACGAAATGATTGATTTACTGAAAAAACAATAAAACGAGTCCGATATTCAGGGGGTTTTGGCGTATTTTATCTTAAAATAAATAAGTAAAAAGGCGGAACACAATGTGATGGCATTTGCCACGATCATAGACGGACTGTTTTTATAGTAACCATATATCAGCCAAATAAAAACCCCAACAAAAAACATTAAAAGCATGGGCAACGACAACGCGGAAACATCCTTGGTTTTCCATGTTTTATAAACTTGTGGTAAAAAGGCAGCTGTAGTAAGTGTTGCCGCAATAAATCCGATGATTTCCATATATTAATCCAGTAACTTTACGGTTGTTACTTTAAACCTATTATTAATTAATTCGCCTTCCACTTCTGCTTTTCTAATGACTTCACAAAATCCGGAATTTTCATCATGAGCATCACCGAATTCGTCTATATCTGCGCCATCTACAAAATAAGCCTTTTCATTAATACGAACTGCTAAATCGCAACCTTTTTGAGAAGTCAATCCAAATTGACATTGGCCGCAAGACAATTCTACAGTTTGTTTTTTTGGTTTACTATTTGAGCATGCCATAAACAGAAAAAGAATCGAAATAATATATATGTGTTTCATTGTTTAAAATTTTAATTTAGAACGTTCATTGCGAAACTTTTGATAAAAAGTTGTGGCAATCTTTTTAATTAAACTTTATATTGAACAGATTACCACGTCGCTGCGCTCCTCGTAATGACGTTAACCTACAATATTTACTATTTTTCCGGGAACAATAATCACTTTTTTAGGAACACGTCCTTGTAATTGTTCTTGTGTTTTTTCGTGTGCCATCACCGCTTCTTCAATTTGTTGTGGATTAAAATCCATTGGCAATTCTAAAGTAAATCGCATTTTCCCATTGAAAGAAATCGGGTAATTTTTACTGCTTTCTACCAAATGGCTAGCATAAAATTTTGGAAATGGTGCTGTTGAAATGGATTCGGCATGCCCTAACTGACTCCATAATTCTTCAGCAATATGTGGTGCATAGGGTGACAATAAAATCAATAGCGGCTCAAGAATCTCTTTGCTGGTACATTTTTGCTCAGTTAATTCGTTAACGGCAATCATAAATGAGGACACCGATGTATTGAATGAGAAATTCTCGATATCTTCTTGAACTTTTTTGATGGTTTTGTGGAGGGTTTTAAGAGCCTCCCCTAACCCCTCCGAAGGAGGGGAACTCGTTACGTAGAAGCTTTCGTTTTCTCCTTGGTGATATAATCTCCACAGTTTTTTAAGGAAACCATGAACACCTGTAATTCCTGCTGTATTCCAAGGTTTGTATTGTTCTAAAGGCCCTAAAAACATTTCGTAAAGACGTAAGCTGTCGGCACCATATTCAACACAAATTTGGTCTGGATTGACCACATTGTATTTGGATTTGGACATTTTTTCCACTTCGCGTTTTACTCTGAAAGTCCCGTCTTCTTCACAAATAAATTCAGCATTTTTATATTCTTCTCTCCAATTTTTGAAGGCTTCAATATTCAATTCATCTGATGCATTTACGAAAGAAACATCAGCATGTTTTTCATAAAAGAAAATTTCCGGTTCTGTTTCAAATTTTCCTGATTGAATATAATTTTTAAGAGTTTTAAACTTGCTATTAGAGTTTATTAAATCAATTAATAATTTTTCAAGTCTCTCTTTATCTTTTAAAATATTATTAGACACATATAATGGAGCAAAATAAACTGAAGCCGTAGGTGTATCCTCAATTAAATCTTCTTCACTTTTGTATTTAAAGACAAAATTTAAATTTTTAACAAAAGCACTAGTCCCCAAAATCATCCCCTGGTTAATCAGCTTTTTGGCATATTCATCCACAGGCACCAATCCTTTATCAAACAAGAATTTTTGCCAAAAACGCGAGTATAATAAATGGCCTGTGGCGTGTTCGCTGCCACCAATGTATAAATCAACATCTTTCCAATAGTTTAAGGCTTCTTTACTGGCAAACTCGTTTTCGTTATGCTCATCCATATAACGATTAAAATACCACGAACTCCCTGCCCAACCTGGCATGGTGTTGAGTTCTAAAGCCCCACCTAACCTCCCCAAAGGGGAGGAATTATCAAACTCCTCTTTAGAGACTATGTCTGCTTTATCGCCGTATTGCAACCAATACCATTTTTTAGCGTTACCTAAAGGTGGCTCGCCAGTTTCGGTTGGTAAATATTTTTCAACTTCTGGTAATTTTATGGGTAAATGTTTGGCATCAATCATTTGTGGCATCCCATCTACATAATACACTGGGAATGGCTCGCCCCAATAACGCTGGCGACTAAATACCGCATCACGCAAACGGTAATTGGTTTTACCTTGTCCTTGTCCTAGTTTTTCAAGTTCAATAATGACTTTTTGAGTGGCTTCTTTGTAGCTTAATCCATTTAAAAACCCTGAATTCATTAAAACAAATCCAGACTTTTCAGTAAAAGCTTTATCCTCCCCCGACCCCTCCGAAGGAGGGGGGTTGGTTATCGAGAAAATGTTTAGAATAGGGATATTGAAATGTTTTGCAAAATCGTAATCACGTTGGTCACCACATGGCACAGACATTACAGCACCTGTTCCGTAACCTGCTAGCACGTAATCGCCAATCCACACCGGAATAGGTTCTTTGGTAAACGGATGTTCTGCATACGCCCCAGTAAATGCTCCGGAAATGGTTTTTACATCCGCCATTCTATCGCGTTCGCTACGTTTGGCTGTTGCTTCAATATAGGCTTCCACCTCAGCTTTTTGTGCTGGGCTTGTGATTTGAGATACTAGTTCGTGTTCTGGAGCTAATGTCATAAATGACACTCCGAAAATGGTGTCGGGGCGGGTTGTGAAAACTTCAATCCCCCTAGCCCCCGAAGGGGGAACTTGCGTATTCTTAACCGATGCTCTTTTAGATAATTCTTCTTGAATCGTTTTTAAAACACCTTCAATATTTCCTAAAACTTCATCATTGGTAAATCGAATGACTTTGTAGTAATTATTTTCTAGAATTTCGGTTCGCTTAGCATCTTCTTCTATTTGAGAATCATGGATTTTACCATCTACTTCGACAATCAATTTTTTATCTAAGCAAACAAAATCGACAATATAATCTTCTATTAAATGCTGTTGTCTAAACTTTGCATCAAGGTTTTTATTCCTTAATTGTTCCCAAAGAGCTGCTTCTGCCAGAGTTGGATTTGCACGCATCTCTTTAGCCCTTTCTAAAATTAAATGAGAATTATTACCCCCAGTCAAATATCCAGGTCGCTTTTCAGAGCCTGCTTTCTCTTCCCCCTTGGGGAAGGATAGGATGGGGAAAAATACAGAAGCCCCAACCGATTTCCCTATCCAGTTACGTTGGGTTTCTTTTAAAGATTCCGTCCAATCGATGGTTTCCAAACCTTGAAGCAAACGCTCAGCATAAGCCGAAATGCGCATGCTCCATTGGGTCATCTTTTTACGGATAACGGGATGACCACCACGTTCGGAAACGCCATTGACTATTTCATCATTTGCCAAAACCGTTCCCAATGCAGGACACCAGTTCACTTCGGTTTCAGCCAAATAAGTCAATCTATATTGTAATAAAATTTGTTGTTGTTTAACGGTATCAAAAGCGTTCCATGCTTCCGCAGAAAAGGATTCGATAGTATCATCGCAAACAGCGTTCACTTTTAAATTTCCTTCCGAAGCAAATATCTTTATGAGTTCTGAAATGTCTTCAGCTTTATTACTATCCTTATTATACCAAGAATTGAACAATTGAATGAAAATCCATTGGGTCCATTTATAATAACTTGGGTCGGATGTTCGCACTTCACGCGACCAATCAAATGAAAATCCGATTTGGTCTAATTGACGACGATACGTTTTAATGTTTTCTTCGGTTGTCAACGCTGGATGTTGTCCTGTTTGAATGGCATATTGTTCCGCTGGCAAGCCAAAACTATCATAACCTTGCGGATGCAATACGTTAAAGCCTTTATGGCGTTTGTAACGTGCATAAATATCGGAAGCGATATAGCCTAACGGATGCCCCACGTGTAAGCCAGCACCGCTTGGGTACGGAAACATATCTAACACGTAAAATTTAGGAGCCCCCTCCATCTCACCCAAAAGGGGAGGGTTTTTTGCTTTAAACGTTTGGTTATCGGCCCAATATTTTTGCCATTTGGCTTCTATCTCGTTGAAATTGTATTTCATTATTTACTGCAAATATTTACGCCATTGCGAAAAGTCCGATAGCTATCGGGAGACGTGGCAATCTTTATAATATGAAATTATTATTAAACAGATTCCCACGCTTCGCTCTGAATGACGAATTTCAGGTAGCAAATTTACGTTTTTAAATAGAAAACAGTAAAGGTTTGCATCTAATTAATCAACATCACTTTTAGCACAAATTAATAAGTTAGATTAACATGTCTTTAAAATGCAATTTGTAATTTTGCCACTTAAGCAACACTTCCTTTTTTTGATAAGCAATTCAACCAAAGCCCATCTAGCTTTACTAGGAGCCAATACTATTTATGGTGCCAATTATATTATAGCTAAAGGTATTATGCCTGAAAAAATAAATCCTACTGCAATGGTACTTGTACGTCTGGGAGTAAGTGCCCTTTTATTCTGGCTTATCAAATTTTTGTTTGTCAAGGAAAAGGTAATCCCAAAAGATTTATTAAGACTTGCTGCTTGTGCTGTTTTTGGTGCCTCAGTAAATCAGCTAGTATTTTTTTATGGCATTAGCTTAACATCCCCTATTGATGCCTCTATAATCATGACATTTACGCCCATAATCGTTTTGGTTTTTAGTTTGCTTATTTTAAAAGAACCCATTACAAAAAATAAATTGTTGGGTATTACCATTGGTGGTGCAGGTGCTATCGCTCTTGTTCTATATGGCAATAATGCTGTTGGAACCAGTTCTTTTGTAGGTAATTTGTTTGTGTTTTTAAATGCTTGTACCTATGGTCTCTATTTGGTGCTTGTAAAACCTTTAATGAAAAAATACCATGCCATTACAATAATCAGTTGGATCTTTTTATTCGGCTTTATTTATGTGCTTCCTTTTGGAATCCACAAAGTTTTTACCACCAATTTTGATGCTTTTACTACAGTAAATTATTTGCAAATGGGCTACGTTATTTTGTTTAGCACCTTTCTTACCTATCTTTTGAATGTTTATGCCCTTAATTATGTATCCCCTTCCGTAAACAGTAGTTATGTGTATTTTCAACCAGCGGTTAGCTTTATCATGGTAAGCATTTTTGCTTATACTTTAATGGATGACACCTATTCCAAAGATATTAACTTAGTGAAAATATTAAGTTGTTTACTAGTTGTTCTCGGGGTTTATTTGGTTAGTAAACCACAAAAACAGTTGGTTAATAAATAGACAATAAAAAACAATATTTAAAGTTTAATCGTTTACATGATAATGAAAAACTTATATTGAAACTTTTAGTTTTCTTTAGTGAGATTCCCGCTTTTGCGGGAAAGACAATTTTATTTGAAATCAAAAGACTTGTGTCTTTTGAAGTTTCTTTTCATATTCTTTATTATTTTTACAACTTCAACCGCACTATGCTATGAGTTCAAGATTTGAAAAAGACCAAAAACGCCGACTAATTTCTTCTTATTTTTCAGTAGTATTAAGTATTGCTTTGGTGCTTTTTTTATTAGGGTTATTAGGCATGTTGGTCCTGAATGCCAAAAAAGTATCCGATCATTTCAAGGAACAGGTGGTGCTTACCATCTATTTGAAAGAATCTGCAAAAGACGTTGAAACAAAACAACTTGAAAAAAGTTTGGCATTGTCTGACTATGTAAAATCCATTGAATATGTCTCTAAAGAACAAGCTGCTGAGATAATGAAAGCCGAAAACGGTGAAGATTTCATGGATTTTGTGGGGTACAATCCGTTGCAAAATAGTATTGATGTACATTTAAAAGCCGATTTTGTGACTTCGGAACAACTTGAAAAAATTTCTGAAGAGGCTACTTCCAAAAACTTTGTGGACGAGGTGACTTACGACAACGACTTAGTAAACTTAATGAATGATAACGTTAAAAAAATAAGCTTTTGGGTATTGGTCATAAGTGGCATTTTCACTTTAATTGCTGTGTTACTTATAAATAGTTCTATCAGATTGGCGGTATATTCCAAACGATTTACCATAAAAACCATGCAAATGGTTGGTGCTACCAAGCAATTTATTAGACGCCCTTTTGTTTGGCAAAGTGTGCGCCTAGGCATTATTGGAGCCGTTGTAGCGTTAATAGGTATGGCAATCGTTCTCTATTATTTAAACAAAACCTTTAGCGAACTGCATTTGCTTAGCAATCCTGTGTTGGTTACGCTTTTGTTTGTTGGCGTTTTTGCCTTGGGAATCGTAATCACTTGGATAAGTACACATATTGCAACACAACGCTTTTTAAATTTAAAGACAGACGATCTTTATTATTAACTTGGGTATTGGTCCCGATAGCTATCGGGATTGAGTCTTAAAATTCATAAATTAGATTTCCATTAACGCTATTGTTTTAAATAAATCTGTTATTTTGCACTAAAATCTTTTGAGAAAGATAATTATGGGAGAGAAAAAACGTAAAGAAGACTCTAGGGATGGATTTGTTTTTGGGAGAAAAAATTACAAATTCATGTTTATAGGATTGGCTTGTATCGCTTTGGGCTATATGTTAATGGCTGGTGGCGGTAGTGATGACCCTAATGTTTTTAATCCAGATATTTTTAACTGGAGACGAATTCGCTTAGCGCCAACTTTAATTCTAATTGGTTTTGGTTTTCAAGTGTATGCCATTTTATTGGATCCTAATAATAAATAAATAATTTACAATGTTTTAACAAACCTAGTGGTTATTTTAGAAAGATAATCAGCTCCATTTGCCACGGCATCTTCTAGATTTTTGGCTTCGTTGATAACAGAATCTACATAAGAAATACCCAAGGTATTTACTTCTTGCTCAGAAAGTGATATACTTCCGCAAAAGGCTGCAACAGGAATATTGTTTTGTCTTGCAGATGTTAAAACCCCTTGAATAGCTTTTCCTGAAAGTGTTTGGGAATCTAACCTGCCTTCTCCTGTAATAATCCAATCGGCATCTTTAATTTTTCCATCAAAATCAATCAAACTTTTAACCAAATCAATGCCAGATTTTAATTCTGCATTTAAAAAAACCATAACCCCTGCACCCATACCCCCAGCAGCACCTGCCCCTTTTATGTTCTGAACATCTTTTCCAAACTGACTTATAAATATATTGGACATATGTTTCAACCCTTCATCTAATATTTTTATTTCGTCTTTAGAAGCTCCTTTTTGTGGTCCATAAACAAAAGCGGCTCCATTAGTTCCAAATAATGGATTAGTAACATCACAGGCTACTTTAAATTTTATATCATTTAAAACTTGAAGTACATTCTCCGAATTTATGAAGTGTATTTTTGACAGGTTTTTCCCAATAGGGCTAAGTTCAACACCATTTTTATCTTCAAATTTATAACCTAAGGCTCTTGCCATACCAATACCGCAATCATTCGTAGCACTGCCTCCAATTCCAAGAATAATTGTTTTTGCTCCTTTTTCAATAGCATCTTTAATAAGTTCTCCTGTTCCAAGCGAGGTTGTATAAAAACAATTCTGTTCTTCCGGTTTTAAAAGAGTCATGCCAGATGCTTCTGCCATTTCAATAAATGCCATTTTAATAGAAGTTATATACAAGTAAGAGGAAACAATCGGTCTGAGTAACGGATCATTAACTTTTACATTTATGCGTATCCCTTTTAAATGATATTCTAAAATATCAATTGTGCCATCACCACCATCGGCAAGTGGTAATTTTATTATTTCAGCATTTGGAAGCTCTTTGATTAAACTTTCTTCTACAACTTTACAAAATTCTATCCCCGTTAAAGAGCCTTTAAATTTATCTGGAGCCAATACAAATTTCATGAATAAATTTATTAGTACTTTAGTTCTAAACAAAGATAAGAAAGTATGGAGATTTTAATCGTCTTGTTAGTTGTTGTGGCACTAATGGTTATTGCGGCTTCAAAATATAAATTTCATCCTTTTCTCTCTTTATTAATGGCTGGAATTATCATGGGTTTTGTGGGTGAGTTAAGTGAAGAAGAAATTACAACAGCACTTACTAACGGATTTGGAAAAACACTCGGCAGTATTGGAATTATTATTGCTTTTGGAACTATTATAGGTGCTTATTTAGAAAAAAGCGGTGGCGCTAAAACATTGGCCAATTGGGCTTTAAGCGCTATTGGCGCAAAACGTTCTATTTTAGCAATGAATATTACAGGTTTTATTGTTTCCATTCCTGTGTATTGTGATTCGGGATTTATTATCCTTTCATCATTAAATAAAGCTATTAGTAAAAGTAGCAAAATTCCCGTGGTAGTTTTAGCTGTTTCTTTGGCTGCGGGATTATATTCAACCCATGTTTTTGTCCCTCCAACACCAGGCCCTTTGGCAGCAACAGCCGCTTTAAACGCCGATTTAGGATTGGTTATTCTTTTGGGATTAGTTATCGCAATACCCGTTTCTCTAATTGGATTTTTTTGGGCCAAATACATTGAACGCCATTATAAAAATATATCTAATAATCACGATTCTGTTACGGATTCTAAAAACCAAACAATCCCTAAAACATCTACTGCTTTTATGCCTATAGTCATCCCTATTGTTTTAATAGCTCTAAAATCTATTTCAAATTACCCAACACATCCATTGGGTGAAGGCTTATTGTTTGATTTTACAAATTTTATTGGAAACCCTGTAATAGCTTTGTTAATTGGTGTTTTTCTTGCTTTTAAACTAAAAACCAATGTGAAAGAGGCGACACATTATGATTGGGTTACAAATGGTTTAAAGGAAGCAGGTATTATTATTTTAATTACAGGTGCTGGAGGTGCATTTGGTTCTATATTACAAGCCACAGGAATTGGAAATATTATTGGCAATAAATTTTCTGATTCAAATTTAGGTCTATTTTTACCCTTTATAATTGCTGCTTTATTAAAAACAGCACAAGGATCCTCAACTGTTTCAATAATAACTACCGCTGCTATTATGGCTCCAATTTTAGCATCCTTTGGGTTGGATTCCTCGATGGGACGGGCATTAACCGTTCTGGCCATTGGCGCTGGTGCTATGACTGTTTCGCATTTAAACGATAGTTACTTTTGGGTGGTGGCTCAATTTTCAGGAATGAATACTACAACTGCTTTAAAAACACAAACTGTTTCCACATTTCTTCAAGGTATTGTTGGCATAATTTTAATCATGATTTTAGGCTGGATTTTCATTTAAATTCATTTAAATTCATCTAATTTCATAAACTTAAAAATTTAATATTATTAACACTAACATGTATGATTTCCTTATGTTATTATATATTTTTGCAGCATGAATTTAATTGAAGCTATTATTCTAGCTATTGTTGAAGGCTTAACCGAATTTTTACCGGTATCTTCCACAGGGCATATGATTGTTGTGTCCTCTTTCTTTGGTATTGCCCACGAAGACTTTACAAAACTTTTTACCATTGTGATTCAGTTGGGAACCATTATGTCTGTTATCGTTCTTTATTTCAAGCGATTTTTCCAAAGTTTAGACTTCTATTTTAAATTATTGGTGGCTTTTATCCCGGCCGTTATTTTAGGTTTATTGTTTAGCGATGCTATTGATGGCTTATTGGAAAATCCCATAACCGTTGCTGTTTCATTAATTATTGGTGGCTTTTTTTTATTAAAGGTTGACGATTGGTTTGGCAATGAAGAAGGCACGGAAATATCTTATATGACTGCTTTAAAAATCGGCTTTTTCCAATGTTTGGCAATGATTCCAGGTGTGTCAAGAAGTGGTGCGAGTATCGTTGGCGGTATGAGCCAAAAATTATCGAGAACTGTTGCTGCAGAATTTTCATTTTTCTTGGCTGTTCCAACCATGTTAGGTGCCACTGCTAAAAAAAGTTATGATTATTATAAGGCAGGCTTTCAGTTGTCTCAAGACGAAGTTAATCTTTTAATAATTGGTAACGTTGTTGGCTTTATTGTGGCATTAATTGCCATTAAATCTTTCATTAATTATTTAAGCAAACACGGATTTAAACTTTTTGGATATTACAGAATTATTGCAGGAGCTTGCATCCTTCTTATACATTTCTTCATTCAAAAGCTAACCATTATCTAAAATGACTGCGGAAGACTATCAATCGGGTCAAATTTTACTCATAGACAAACCATTACATTGGACATCTTTTCAAGTCGTCAATAAATTACGTTGGGAACTAAAGCAAAGGTTCAAGCTTAAAAACATTAAAGTTGGTCATGCTGGCACTTTAGACCCTTTGGCAACGGGACTTTTAATTATTTGTACCGGTAAAATGACAAAGCAAATTGATACGTTTCAAACACAAATAAAGGAATATACAGGGACGTTGATTTTGGGTAGCACAACGCCTTCATACGATTTAGAGACGGACATAAACGAAACCTTTCCAACCGAACACATTACCCATAAATTAATTGAAGAAACCACGAAACAGTTTACTGGTGACATTCAACAATATCCGCCAGTATTTTCAGCCATAAAAAAAGATGGTAAACGCCTTTATGAATTTGCTAGAGCGGGTGAAGATGTTGAAATTAATTCCAGACTCGTTACAATTGAAACATTTGAAATCATAAAAAAGGATGCACTAAATGTTGATTTCAGGGTGGTTTGTAGTAAAGGAACTTATATCCGTTCCTTAGCTCATGATTTTGGAAAAGCCTTGCAATCTGGTGCACACTTATCGGCCTTAAGAAGAACAAAAATTGGGGACTTTAATGTAGCTAATGCTATTACTGTTGACCAATTTGTTAAATCACTTAACAACTATATTATTTAATTTTACGTATATTTCGTAAACATTACTATCGATTTGAACCTAACAGATCAACATAAAGCCCTACTTATAACCTTTTTCCTGACTGGAACTGTGGTGCTTTCTGTTTTCAATTTTAACTTAAAACAACGCGGTGAATTAGCTTCTGAAAGTTATTATGAAATGGAACCAGAAAAAGAATTGACTGAAGAAGACGTTAAAATCCTTGAGGCTTTAGAAAAATTAAATAATACTAAAGCTGAAACGAACAGTGCTTTTAATGAAACTGCCGATAACAAACAATTCGCACAAGCATACAAAACCATAGCCCCGCCAGAAGATTACGAATACAATAAACCCAGTGAAGATAATGATGATGGCGATGGTGATAATTCTAGTGCTGTAAGTGAACAAAAACCTCTTAAACCTGCTGTAAATAAAGAAGATCTATCGTCTTTCAGTAAAGTAAATGATTTATTAAAAAAACAGCAAACTGAAAGTGTCAACACGAAAAGTACCATCAGCTTTTCATTGGTTGACAGAAAAAAAGTTTATATTCCTATACCCGTGTACCTTTGTGAAGTAGACGGGAAAATAGTAATAAATATTACCGTAAATGACAAAGGAAATGTTATTGACACCTATTTAAACAACTCATCGACATCAAACAATGATTGTTTAATTGGGCATGCTCTTGAATATGCTAAGAACTCACAATTTAGTGCCGATCCATCTAAAAAAACGCAAGTAGGATCCATTACTTTTTATTTTATTGGCAAAAATTAGGCTTTAATCTACAAAGTGCTTCAACAACATCTTCCATAACATTTAAGCCTTTATTTGTATTATACCAATATTGTAAATCTTTTTTAAATTCTGGCGTTAATTTACCATACTTAGCCTTAAATCTGTTTACATAAGCTGCTGCTTCACTAGGTCTGGGGCCATACGTATGTATAACGTTGCCAGATTTTGTGTCAATCATAATCAATTTGGGAATGGATTTAGTTCCATCAGTTAAAAAAGCATCCATCAATTCTGGATTTTCATCACGAAGAACCACTTTTAAATCAATATGGTTATGTAACTCAGCTAACTTATTAAGAACCGGCAAAGTATGGGCGCCGTCACCACACCAACTTTCTACTATAACCAACCAAGTAACCTGTTCGTTAAACGACTTTATCTTCTTTTCAATATCTTTAGGCACTATAATGGTTTTGTCCCATCGCTTCATTCTTTTATCATTAAGCATGGTATAATTTGCCAATTCTTCAGTTTTTGTATGTCCCGTCGTAGATTTTTGTTCTATCAATTGCTTTACTAAATCTCTATATTCTTGGTATGACATACTATTTTGCAAGGCATTTTCAATAATTGCATCCATTATTTTCATCATTTAATAAAAACAAAATTAGTATCTTGGTATTACTTTAAAGATGACTTTTATCATGCTTTTATTTTAATACTCACAAAAAATATTATGATTGAAAAACATAGATGCGGTTGGTGCCTTGGTGATGCGCTTTATGAAACATACCATGATGAAGAATGGGGTGTTCCTGTTTATGATGACAATAAACTTTTTGAGTTTTTAATTTTAGAAACGTTTCAGGCTGGCTTAAGCTGGATAACCATATTGCGTAAACGTGAAAATTTCAGAAAGGCCTTTGATAATTTTGATTACAAAAAAATAGCCACGTACAATCAAGATAAAATTGACACCTTATTACAGGATGCTGGTATCATTAGAAATAAATTAAAAATTAATGCCACCATTACCAATGCCCAAGCTTTTATGACCGTACAAAAGGAGTTTGGCAGTTTTAGCAACTATATTTGGGGATTTGTTGATGGCAAACCTATTATCAATAAACTTAAAAATTATAAAGAAGCTCTTCCAACCACCTCCATTAGTGATGCCTTAAGCAAAGACCTAAAAAAACGAGGTTTTAAATTTGTAGGCTCTACCGTTATATATGCACATATGCAAGCCACTGGTATGGTTAATGACCATGAAGTTGATTGTTTTAGGTATGGTGAGGTTTAAAATTTCGCCAAACAAAGATTTTTAAATTAGAAAAACTCTAATTAACGTGAGTTCGATGTAATTATAAAGTTAAATACAGTTGCTTTGTATCGACGAAGTTGTTTTTTAAAGAAGGTTTTCTATCTTTAAAATTATAGGCAATAAGTGAGGCAAAAATATTATTGAAGTAGTTGGTTACGCTTCTATGTCTAGAATGTTCAACTTGGCAAATGTTCTTGAGTTGGTCAAAAATAGTTTCGATAATGGCCCTTTTTCTTAAATGATAAGCATCTTGCACAGGGGTCAATAGTTTTGTTTTCATGTTCTTTTTAAGCTTGGTTACCAGATGCACTCCATTATAGAACAACTCAGTAAATAGATCTTTGGAGATGTAGCCTTTGTCACCAAAGAGCTTCCCAAACAGCTTTTTAACAAAGGCTTTGAAGCGTAAAGGTTTTCTATCATCCACATTGCCTTTAGTTATCATAAAATCAATGATACCGCCTTGGTCATTGGTGATTATGTGCAATTTGAAACCATAGAACCAACCCAGGGAACATTGTCCCCTTTGTGCCAAATCCTTGAATACCCTATGTTGGTTAATTCTTCGCTTGTCACAAACCCTTAGGGGCGTAGAATCTATAAAACTAATCCCCGTACAATTTGCCAATCCACAAACTTTGAGGTAAATAGCCAGGGGCATAAAGCTTTGCCCTTTGAGTTCCACCATACGATTATAGGATACCAGGTTTGGAAAATAACTGGTTAGATGTTTTGAGACATAGCCTATATAAAAATCCTTGAAGGTTTTATACCCGGATAAATGGAAAAGCACTTGAATGGTCATTACTTCAGAGAGGCCCATTTTTGAAGCTCTGGTGCGCTTTTTTCCATTGGCCAGTAGGCTTTTTTGCCAAAAAGGGACAAATTCAAGACAAAAATCATCAATAGAACAGAAAATTTCAGTAATTTTAGAATCGGAAATCATAGCGAAATATTTAGTTATATAATTGAAATTCAGAACTTTAATTTACTAAATTTTTCGCTTTTTTATTATAAATAAATCAACTTTTTTACGTCGAACTCACGTTA
>NZ_PJEO01000004.1 GCF_002843175.1 Confluentibacter flavum | reverse complement strand
TTGTTCTATTTTCATACTAGAATGCCTCAGAGGCTTACATATAATTTCTATAGTAAATTATTGTCCTTAGTAATAACTTTGCGTAAGTCCTTTTATATGTGCATAAACTTCAACTCCACTAACTACTTCCTCAACAGTCTCTTTATTCATTTTAATTCCTTTAACATCATTTACCCAACCATTTGGAGAAATAGCTTTAATGCCGTAGAATTCGCCTTCCTTATTTATAGCCTTTATATTGATAATATTTCCAGATTGAGTTACACCCTTAACATCTAACATATCTCCATCGGCTGATAAAGCCTTGATATCTATAATAGTTCCATCAACATCAATGGCTTTAACAGGCATATATTTGTCTTCAGTAACAAGAACTTTAACAGGTAATTGCTTCCCATTTACTAAAGCTTTAATATCTAATATACTACGTTGATTTTTATCTTGAATTGCTTTAACGTCAAAAATAGTACCGTCCTCCCCAATTGCCTTAATATCTAAAAGTTTCCCATCTGGATGAATAGCTTTAATATGCCATATAACTTCAGTCAAATTATTTTTGTCTGCATCACTTGAATCTTCAGTAATATTAATTTCTGGTGTTTCATTTTTACAGCCCATTAATAAAATAAATAAAACAAGAAAAGTTGCAATTCTTCTAGGCTTTAATTCAATAATAAAAGTGTTCATTTTTACAAAGTTTAATTGATTAGTATCTATACAAATAACAAAAATAAAATGGTATTATCTAATTTAGTTTGGCCGAATTTAATTTAATGACATTAAAAAATCTATGACATAAGTCACTTTTTTCAACGATCTATAAAACCGCTTTAAGGGCTTTTATTGAATATCTTTTCGCTTAAACTTAAACTGTAAATACCCATCAAATTCAATTTATTTATTATAAGTAATTCTACTTTCATGTTATGATTAAACACACCTCATAGCGCACCTTAAATCGAAAATATAACAGTTTAGTCTCTTAATTGTTTAATATATAAAGATGGATTTTAATGTCCTTTTTTTTAAAAAGACTTAAGAAATAAGTTTAATTAAAAGACAAATAAAAATGGATAAAACAGTAATAATAATAGCTATAGTATACAGCTATAAACTAGTTAAACTATTTACATATTGCATTATTTCAAATAAAAAAATAAGAACAATTGATGAAGTCAAATCTAACTCATATCAGATTAAAAAAACTACTTGAAATAATTGCCGAGCTTAGAAAAAAGAATAAATCCCCTTAAAACAAAAAAGCATCCCAATCTTCTATAAAGAAAAAAGGAAAGCTTTCCATCGGTTCAACTACGTAAACCACCCCATTTTACTGGGGACAACACAACTTCTTTAAAGTGCCAAAAAAAGCCCTAATTTCTCAGAGCTCTTTAGCAATTTTCGCGGTCTGGACGGGACTCGAACCCGCGACCTTCGCCGTGACAGGGCGACATTCTAACCAACTGAACTACCAGACCGTTGCTTTATTGCGGTTGCAAATATACATGCCTTTTTTTATATGGCAAATGTTTTTTTGTGTTTTTTAATTTTATTTTGATTATGCTTAGGATTCTTTCTTTCACCATAAAATAAATGGCCTTAAACCCATTAAGTGGTCATTCCTTCCCTTTGGGGAGGCTAGGTGGGGATCTAAACAAATTTTTGACGCTCTATCATATACGTCGTCAAGATGGTATTGAAATCTTTATTAATATCGGCCTCTATATAGTTAATTTTATATTGTCCACATTTTAAACGCAATGCGTCAAAATACGTACTCACGGCAGTGGTATAATTTTCCTTAATGGTATCGGCATACAAGTTGATATAGTCGCCCGTCTCCACATCTACAAAACGTTTTGGAGTGTTATCAAAATTAAAAGTATATTCTTTTTCCTTATCAAATACATGGAATAAAATAACTTCATGCTTGTTGTACTTTAAATGCCTAAGCGCTTCAAAAAGTTTGGTTTCTTCTTGGTTTGTTTGAAACATATCGGTAAATAAAAAAATCATGGAACGTTTATGGATTTTTTCGGCTATTTCATGAAGGTATTTATACGTGTCCGTTTGTTTATTTATGGGTTTTGAAACTACCACATTCGATAACCTATTTAACAACATTTGATGATGACGTTCGCTACCTTTTTCTGGTGCATAAAAATCGTATTCATCACTATAGATGCTTAAGCCGATGGCATCTCGTTGCTTTTTAAATAAATACATTAAGGATGCCGAAGCTAAGGCTGAAAATGCAATTTTGTTTAAATGCTGTATTGAAAAATTTGATAGTTCGGGGTAGTGCATGGAACTACTATTATCAATAATTATGTGACAACGCAAATTGGTTTCATCATCATATCGCTTGGTGTACAGTTTATCTGTTTTGGCATACAACTTCCAATCGATATGGCGCGTGCTCTCACCTTGATTATACATTTTATGTTCGGCAAATTCAGCAGAAAACCCATGAAACGGACTTTTGTGCATACCCGAAATAAAACCTTCAACCACCTGTTTTGCAAGTAATTCCAAGTTTTTAAATCCTTCTGCTTTATTAAGTTCGTGTTGTAAGTTCATTTCCCACCTAACCTACCCAAAGGGGAGGAATTCTTTAATCGTAAATCTAAATTCGTAAATTACAATACTTTATCTACGATGCCATATGCAACGGATTCTTGTGCTCCCATCCAATGGTCCCTATTAAAATCTTTTATGATTTTTTCAAAAGTTTGGCCACAATTTTCTGCCAATATTCTAGCACTTAATTCTTTGGTTATTATAATTTCTTTTGCTGTAATTTCAATATCACTAGCTTGTCCGCGTGCGCCACCGCTTGGTTGGTGAATCATCACTCGGGCATGAGGTTGTATAAACCGTTTGCCTTTTTCGCCAGCAGATAAAATAATGGAACCCATAGATGCCGCAAAACCTGTACATATGGTAGATACTGGGCTTTTTATAGATTTCATACAATCGTAAATAGCAAAACCAGATGTTACGTAACCTCCTGGACTATTTACGTATAAATGAATATCATACGTCCCTAAGGCATCTAAATACATCAATCGATCTATAACATGCTTAGCCGATTTATCATCTACTTGACCCCAAAGGAATATTTTACGCTGTTCTAATAACTTACTATCTATGGCATCTTGAACTTTTATCTTATTACTCATATGTATTAATTTTTAACTAAAATAAAAAAAGGTTTACCAAAATGGCAAACCTTTTCAATTTTCTTTTTTCATTTAAATTACAAAAGCGAGTCAATAGCCTCTGTATAAGCTGTTTTAGGTGCTACACCTACTTGGCGACCAACTACTTCTCCATTTTGAAAAACCAAAACAGTTGGTATGTTACGCACACCGTATTTTGCAGCAAATTCTTGGTTTGCATCTACATCAACCTTACCAACAACTGCTTTGCCTTCGTATTCTTCGCTAATTTGTTCGATGATTGGTCCAACCATTCTACATGGTCCACACCAAGCGGCCCAAAAATCAACCAATACAGGCTTGCTACTTTTTAATACTGTTTCCTCAAATGTTGCATCTGTTATTTCTAATGCCATAATATTTATATTTTACGTGTTCAACTTTTAATTTTAAACTACAAATTTAGTCAAAATAATCTCTAAAGCTTACATGCTAACAATTTGTTTTACTTATAATCTCATTGTTTAGCGTTATGCTAATTTTTGGTGTATCATTATGTAAATATATCAGGCTGTTTGTTTTATCCTTTTCATTTTTCTTAAAAATAAATAAGATGTCACTCGAAACCTTTACACTAAACTAGCTTAAATTAAAAACTAAAAGTATTCAATTAAGTTTATCAGGGTTTTTTCCTAACTTTTTAGATTCAGAAGAAACACGTCTTTCCAGCTTTTTTATATTCTCTTCTGCAGGCAATTCTTCGGGCTTAATACCACGTTCCAATAGTAAACCCCTGACTCCTTTATTATTTTTTATATGTTCTGAAGAAATGCTTATTTCATTTATCAACCCTTTGTCTTTAGTATTAAAAACTGTTATCTCTGTAGCAAAATCCTTTGCTTTTATTGTAATAGTAGGCAAAAAATCTGCTAAAGCTCTACTATCTGGAACCTTTAACTTCTTTTTCATTTCTTTGGTAGACCTGCCAAATAAAGCTTGATCTCCCTTACTTCTTATTAATCCAAAATTTTTATCACTTCCCGTTCTTTCATAAATCAACTCAGACAACTCTTTTTCAGATAGAGTTAACTTTTGTCTTGCCTGTAACCTTTCCCAATCTTTTATTCGTTGCTCTATCAATTCAAATTTTCTAGTTTGAACAGCAAAATAATTTTGGGCAAATGCTATTTGTTCTTTTCTTGGATCTCCATTTTGAGCAATCAAATAACAAGCATACCTTGTTAGCATGATATCATCAATTTCCCTACTACTTCCAGAACCAAGTTGTACCATTTTGTTGACGTCAACAAAATGGTCTGAAATCAGATTATCACTAGCTTCACAAGAAATTTTTGATTTCACTACAACATTCTGGAAATTTCTCCATTCTGAATAACCTAAAAGCTGTTGAATATCTCTAGCAAACCAAAACTCTATGCCACTTTCAGTTGTTTGCGAATGGTTTTCAAAATTATCTGTTAAAGATTTAATAATTTCAGATTTCATGTGTTTATATTTATTGCTTTTCAATGGTTACATGTAACATCCTGATTAATCATTTCTCTGTTCTCTGTGTCTTTAAAAATTACCCTAGATGTTTCATTGTTTAATATATCAATTCAACTTAAACACCACATTTTCATGCTCTAATTCATTTAATAATTCTTGACAAACCTTTATTTTTTGCTTTCTACTAGGCATGCTTAACTTTATTTTTTCGTTATTATCGTACACCACAAAATTGAGTATTTGATTACCGGGGTGCATTTGCAAAAGTTCTTTCAATTTTAAAACTTTATCTTCTTTTAAATCGTCAATATTAAGTTGAATGGATAGTTTTTTAGCATAGTTTTCCATTACATCGTGCAGTAATTGGAAGCTATTAAACTGCAAACGGGGATCGCTCATTTTACCTGTTTCTTTGTTAATCCACCCTTCACGAATCAGCGTTTTAACAAATACAAAATTGTTTTTCATTAAAAAGTGTCTGAATTTTAGATATTCCTCTCCAAAAATGCGGAACTCAAAACTATCGGTATAATCTTCAACAGTAAATGATGCCCAACCTTTACCTTGCTTACTAACGCGGTGCTGCACATCGGTAACGACGCCACCAAAAACCAGTTCTCTGTTTACAAATGCATTTAAATCTCTAAACAATGCCAAACTAGCATTACAAAACGTATTCATTTCAATTTTAAAATCGTCTAGCGGATGCCCAGAAATATAAATACCAACAACTTCTTTTTCCCTTGCTAATTTTTCCATGGTGCCCCATTCTTCACATGGTGGCACTTGTGGCTCTGCTATTTGGACATCACTAGCGTCACCAAACAAACTTACCTGCGCTGAATTTTCGTTTTCTTGATGCTTGGCACCATAGCGAATCGCTTTTTCTAAAAAGGTAATGCCATCGCCATCATCATGGAAATATTGGGCGCGATGTGTGATTTTAAATCCGTCAAAACCGCCTGCTAAAGCTAAGTTTTCAAAAGCCTTTTTATTAGCCGCTCGCAAATCGATACGCTTAGCAAAATCGAAAATGGATTTATAATTCCCTTCCTTTTTTCTGTTCTCAACAATGGTTACTACGGCGCCGTGACCTACCCCTTTAATGGCGCCCATGCCAAAGCGAACAGCACCATCTTTATTTACCGAAAACTTGTAATAAGATTCATTTACATCAGGACCAAGCACTGGCAACTTCATACGCTTACATTCTTCCATGAAGAAGGTCACTTGCTTGATATCGTTCATGTTATTGGATAGCACCGCTGCCATGTATTCGGCAGGATAATGTGCCTTTAAATAAGCCGTTTGATAAGCTATCCAAGCATAACAAGTGGAATGCGATTTGTTAAACGCATAACTCGCAAAGGCTTCCCAATCTTTCCAAACTTTCTCCAAAATCTTGGCATCATGGCCATTGGCACTGGCTTGTTCAACAAATTTTGGTTTCATTTTGTCGAGTACCGAAATTTGCTTTTTCCCCATGGCTTTACGCAACACATCGGCTTCACCTTTAGTAAATCCAGCTAGTTTTTGGGACAGCAACATCACCTGCTCTTGATACACCGTAATACCATAGGTTTCCTTTAGGTATTCTTCCATGGCAGGCAAATCGTACTCAATCACTTCAGCGCCATGCTTTCTGCGGACAAAACTTGGAATATACTCCATTGGCCCCGGACGATAGAGCGCATTCATGGCAATTAAATCTTCAAAAACGGTGGGTTTTAAATCCTTAAGGTGCTTTTGCATACCAGGCGACTCGTATTGAAACACACCAACGGTTTCTCCTTTTTGGAACAACTCATATGTTTTTTCATCATCTAATGGAAAGCTATCGGGGTCTAAAGTAATGCCATGTTTTGCCTTGACAATCTTGACTGTGTCTTTAATTAAAGTCAAGGTTTTCAGCCCCAAAAAATCCATTTTCAATAATCCGGCTTCTTCAACGACGGAGTTATCAAATTGGGTAACATATAAATCGGAATCCTTCGCCGTGGCAACAGGGACGAATTTGGTGATATCGTCTGGTGTAATAATAACACCGCAGGCGTGAATCCCTGTATTTCTAAGAGACCCTTCAAGAATTCGTGCCAGATTTACGGTTTCAGCTTCTAAACCATCACCTTCAGAAATATTTAGTAATTGATTGACTTTTTCTAAATCTTCAGATCGAAACTTGCTACTCAATTCCTTTTCAGTCAAACCAAAAATCCGATCTAGTTTAGACATAGTCGGAATTAATTTGGCTATTCTATCAGCATCAAATAGTGGCAAATCCAATACACGCGCGGTATCGCGAATGGACGATTTAGCAGCCATGGTACCATAAGTAATAATCTGCGCTACCTGATTGCTTCCATATTTTTTGATAACATAATCCATAACCCTGCTTCGACCTTCATCATCAAAATCGATATCAATATCGGGCATGCTGATACGGTCTGGATTTAAAAAACGCTCAAAAAGCAAATCATACTTAAGCGGATCAATATTAGTAATCCAAAGGCAATAAGCGACCACCGAACCAGCCGCAGAACCACGTCCTGGCCCCACGGATACATCCATATTTCGGGCTTCACGAATAAAATCTTCTACAATAAGGAAATACCCTGGGTACCCTGTTTTTTCAATAACACTTAACTCGAAATCGATGCGTTCTTTAATATCTTCGGGAAAGTCTTCTCCATACCGTTTTTTTGCTCCTTGATAAGCTAAATGACGTAAATAAGCATTTTCACCGCGCTTACCGCCATCAATCAAATCTTCTTTATTTTTAAATGCTTCGGGAATATCAAAAGCAGGCAATAAAACTTCTCTAGCTAGACTGTAAGTCTCTATTTTATCAACTATTTCCTGAATATTCGTAATCGCTTCGGGCAAATCCTTAAATAAGGTTTTCATCTCTTCCGAAGACTTAAAATAATAGTCTTGATTTGGCAAACCATACCTGTATCCACGTCCACGACCAATAGGCGTTGCTTGTTTTTCACCGTCTTTTACACAGAGTAAAATATCATGCGCATTGGCATCTTCTTTTTTACAATAGTATGTATTGTTTGTCGCAACTAATTTAATATCATGTTTCTTTGAAAAGGCAATCAGCACCGAATTAACCCGGTTTTCATCTTCCTGCTTATGGCGCATGAGTTCAATATATAAATCATCGCCAAACTGCTGTTTCCACCAAAGCAAGGCTTCTTCAGCTTGATTTTCTCCAACATTTAAAACCTTGCTCGGCACTTCGCCATATAAATTTCCTGTTAAAACAACCAGGTCTTCTTTATATTGCTGAATAAGCTTTTTGTCGATTCTAGGTAAATAATAAAACCCATCTACAAAAGCATGTGACGATAATTTGGCCAGATTATGATACCCTTTTTTACTTTTAGCTAAAAAAACGATTTGATACCCGTTATCTTTTCTGGTTTTATCGGTATGGTCTTCGCAAACAAAAAACTCACAGCCTAAAATTGGTTTAATTTCTTTTGCTGTTGGTGTTTCTCCTTTTCCAATAGCTGCTTCGTTTTTTGTTTTTACAATTCTATTATGATTACTCACGGATTTCACAAAGTGAAAGGCACCCATCATATTGGCATGATCGGTTAATGCGACTGCTGGCATATTATGCTCTGCCGCTGCTGCGACCAGAGCATCAATACTTATGGTTGACTGCAAAACCGAAAATTGGGAATGGTTATGAAGATGTACAAAATCGGTATCGGCTAAATCAGATATATTTTGTTTTATGTCTTCAGTAGAAATGGTTTCAACCTTAACATTTTTAAGACGCTCTTTTATTTTAGCACTTTCTTGTTTTAGGTTGATGTGCTTTAATCCGATAAGTTGAATCGTCTTAGGATTAGCTTCATTAAAATCCTTAAAATAATTTGATTGAACATCGAGCTGTTCTTTGGTATATTCACCCAAACGAACCAGCTCTAAAAAGCAACGTGTGGTTGCCTCAACATCGGCTGTGGCATTATGTGCTTCAGCAAAAGGCTTATTAAATAAATATTCGTGTAATTCAGTTAAGGTCGGTAATTTAAACTTTCCATACCGTCCTCCAGGGATTTGGCATAAACTGGCCGTATGTTCGGTGCATGTATCTAAAACGGGAAGCTCTTGTAGTGGGTTTGCAACATTTTCGCGTACAAACTCAGCACCCATAATGTTCAAATCAAATTTCACATTTTGTCCGACCACAAATTTGGTTTTGCCTAATGCCTCATTAAATTTTTCTAAAACCTCCGCTAGCGGAACGCCTTGTTCTTGGGCTAATTCGGTAGAAATACCGTGTATTTTTTCGGCATCATAGGGAATATTAAATCCGTCTGGTTGAATCAAATAATCTTGATGTTCGATACAGTTCCCCATAGCATCATGCAATTGCCATGCTATTTGAATACACCTTGGCCAGTTATCAACATCGGCAATAGGTGCATCCCAGCGTTTTGGTAATCCTGTGGTTTCGGTATCGAAAATTAAATACATTTTTTGGTTTAGATGTTTGTTGTTAAGTCGTTTAGAAATTATAAACGGAGTTTATAAAAATACATAGAATTTATACTTTCTTTAACCGAAGTTATCAAGAGTTTTGAACAAAAAGCAAACACTTTTTTAATTAAAATACCCTATTTTTGAAACTATCAAACAAAATACCATGAACATTAAACTTTTAACATTAGGTTTAGCGATGTCGTTTTTAAACAGTCAAGCACAAAATATTCCTCTATATATAGGCACTTATACTGAGGGTACCAGCGAAGGTATTTACAAATTAGAATTTAACCCCTCAACTGGGGAACTTAGTAATTTACAATTAGCAGAGGCTATTCAAAACCCATCATTTATAACCTATTCACCAAACAAAAGATATTTATATGCCGTAAGCGAAAGTCTGGGAGGCTCAGTTTCTTCATTTAAAATTCAAGAAAATGGTCAGTTGCAATTTTTAAATAAAGTAGATAGTAATGGCAAAGGACCCTGTCATATTTCATTAAACAGACAAGGAAACAAAGCTGTTGTATCTAATTATGGTGGTGGCAGTGCGTCCATCTACAGCATTGCAAGAGATGGGAAACTTAATGAAGCGTCACAGATTTTTGATTATAATACGATGGATAGAAAATCACATGCACATTCAGCACAATTTTTTAGAGATGAATTATTTGTCGCCGATTTAGGCATGAATGCCTTGTATCAATACAAATTAAAAAATGATAACTATGAATTAGCATTACCTGAAATTGTGAAGATGGAAGGAAATCCGGGACCTCGACATTTTGCCATGACAAAAACGGGGCAATTTATCTATATTATAAATGAATACGGAAGCTCCGTAACTTCAGTTAAAAAAACAGATACTGGTTTTGAACAGATTGATTACGATTCAACGCTGGACGAAAGTTATGAAGGAAAAAATTCTTGTGCCGATATTCATTTATCTAAGAATGAACTTTATTTATACGGTTCTAACAGAGGTGAAAATTCCATAGTCGTTTATAAAAGAAATAAATTGGATGGTACTATTGAAAAAATTCAAACCATGTCGGTTCACGGTGATTGGCCAAGAAATTTTACGTTAGACCCAACAGGTAAATTTTTACTGGTAGCCAATCAAAGAAGTCATAATATCACTGTTTTCAGGATTGACGCCCCAACTGGAAAACTCACTTTTCTAACTGAGGTAAAAGTACCTAGCCCTGTGTGTTTATTGTTTTAAGAAAAATACAATTATTAATTGTTAATTATTAATTATTAATTATCTTTGCGCCCTTATTAATAACCGAGGTCGAGAACCTCAAATAATTAATTATTATGCCAGTAAAAATTAGATTACAAAGACATGGTAAAAAAGGGAAACCTTTTTACTGGATCGTAGCAGCTGATGCGCGTTCAAAAAGAGATGGTAAATACCTAGAAAAATTAGGAACTTACAACCCAAACACAAATCCAGCAAGTATCGATTTAAATGTTGATGGTGCCGTAACTTGGTTACAAAATGGTGCTCAACCAACAGATACAGCTAAAGCCATTTTATCTTACAAAGGTGCTTTACTTAAAAATCATTTAGTAGGTGGTGTTAGAAAAGGCGCTTTAACAGAAGAACAAGCTGAAGCAAAATTCACTGCTTGGTTAGATGAAAAAGCAGGAAAAGTTGGTGCAAAAACAGATGGTTTAGCAAAAGCACAAGCGGAGGCTAGAGCAAAGGCTTTAGAAGCAGAAAAAGCTGCTAATGAAGCTCGTATTGCTGCCGCAGTTCCAGTTGCTGAAGAAGTAGCAGAAGAAGAAGTTGAAGTTGAAACTGCTGTAGAAGATGTTGTTGAAGAAACAGCAGAGGCTACAACTGAAGAAGCAGTTCCTGAAGTTAAAGAAGAAGAATAAAAAACAGTATTTTTTTATACTTTTAAACTCCGATAGATTTATCGGAGTTTTTTATGCAAAATAATTTTGCATAATACTGAATTTATTTCAGTATCAAATTGATTCAATTACCATATTGAGGTCCTGAAACAAGTTCAGGATAAAAAACATTTTCAATGAAAAAAGAAGATTGCTTTTACTTAGGCAAAATTGTTAGAAAATATAGTTTTAATGGCGAGTTGCTTATAAAACTAGATACCGATGAACCCGAACTTTATGAAAATTTAGAAGCCATGTTTGTTGATGTTAGAGGCACATTTATTCCTTTTTTCATAGAACATTCCCAACTTCATAAATCGGATTTATTACGCGTGCAATTTGAAGATGTTACTAATGAGGCGGATGCCGATGCACTTATAAAAAGTGATGTGTATTTACCTCTAGAGTTGTTGCCAAAATTAGAAGGCAATAAATTTTATTTTCACGAAGTGATTGGTTTTACTATGGAAGACAAAAACTACGGTAAAGTTGGCATTATTAAATCCATTAATGATACAACGGCACAAGCTCTTTTTGAAGTCGAAAATGATGGCAAGGAAATTTTAATCCCAATGAATGATGAATTTATTGTAAAAGTGGACAGGAAAACAAAAACCATTATTGTTGATACGCCTGAAGGATTAATTGATTTGTATATGTAAAAAATTTCAAGCTTAAAAAATAACATATTCCAAAACTTAAATACATAATTTCAATTTATCCATGGAAGATAAGAAAATATATGATTTGGAAGAACGTAGTTATATATTTGCAAAAAATTGCAGATTATTAATTCAATCGCTTCCAAAAAATCTATCCAATATTGAAGACGGAAAACAATTAATTCGTTCATCTGGATCAATTGCAGCAAATTATATTGAAGCTAATGAAAAACTTGGGGAAAAAGACTTTAAATTTAGACTGAGAATTGCTAGAAAAGAAGCCAAAGAGACAGTACTTTGGCTAAAACTTTTAAAAGATTTAAACTACAATTTTGATAGCGAATTAGAGACACTGTTAAATGAAGCAGAAGAATTACGCAAAATTTTATCTGCAATAATCAATAAATCCTAAAACCTATTTGGGTTTTAGAATTTAAAATTTGGAATTTATTTGAAACCCTTTAAATTCAAACAATTTATAGTCCAACAAGATAAATGCGCCATGAAAATCGGCACCGATGGGGTGCTACTCGGCGCTTGGATTTCTATAGAAAATAATCCGTTTTCCATTTTAGATATTGGAGCTGGCACTGGTATTTTAGGTTTGATGTTAGCTCAACGTTCTTCTGCTGAAACGATTGATGCCATTGAAATTGATGATGATGCTTATGAACAGTGTGTCGATAATTTTGAGCAATCATCTTGGGGAGACCGTTTGTTTTGCTATCATGCGTCATTGGAAGAGTTTGTTGAAGACATGGAAGACCAATACGATTTAATTATTTGCAATCCCCCTTTTTATAAGCCCACTCTGCCTACGTCATCTCTCCCAAAGGGAGAGACATTGATGTCCGAATCACGACAAAAAGCGAGATTTAATGATGCCATGCCATTTGAACACTTACTTGAAAGCATTTCAAAATTACTTTCTGAAAATGGTGTATTTTCAGTTATTATTCCTTTTAAAGAAGAAGACATATTTATTGATTTGGCTTCAAAATATAATCTCTTTCCAAATCGGAAATTGCACGTAAAGGGCAATCCTGCTTCCGAAATAAAAAGAAGCCTTATAGAGTTTTCTTTCCTAGAAAGCGACACAGAAATAAACGAATTAATTATTGAGACCGAGAGGCATCAATATACAGAAGACTACATCAATCTGACGAAAGATTTCTATTTAAAAATGTAATCAAATCAATATAGATTAGTTAAATTTGAGAGATTACAATAATGATTTCTCAAAAAAATCAATGATTTGTTAATTATTTTCTTTTGAAAATCTTTAATCCTCATCTCTATGAAGCCAGATTTATTTGAATCTCCAGACTATTACAATCTTGATGATTTACTGACAGATGAACATAAATTAGTTAGAAGCGCAACCCGTGCATGGGTTAAGCGCGATGTATCTCCCATTATTGAAGATTATGCCCAAAAAGCCGAATTCCCAATGCAAATTATTGGTGGACTGGCTGACATTGGTGCTTTTGGACCTTATATCCCAGAGGAATATGGTGGTTCAGGATTAGACCAGATTTCCTATGGCTTGATGATGCAGGAAATTGAACGTGGTGATTCTGGAATTCGCTCAACGGCTTCTGTGCAATCATCATTGGTTATGTACCCCATTTGGAAATATGGCAATGAAACACAGCGTCAGAAATATTTACCAAAACTGGCAAGCGGCGAATGGATGGGCTGCTTTGGTTTAACAGAGCCCGACCATGGAAGCAATCCATCAGAAATGGTAACTAATTTTAAAGTTAAAGGCGACCATTATTTGTTAAATGGTGCGAAAATGTGGATTAGCAATGCTCCTTTCGCACAACTAGCCGTGGTTTGGGCAAAAGATGAAAATAACAGAATACATGGCCTAATAGTAGAGCGTGGCATGGAAGGATTTAGCACTCCTGAAACCCATAATAAATGGTCACTTCGCGCCAGTGCTACAGGCGAACTTATTTTTGACAATGTCAAAGTGCCCAAAGAAAATATATTGCCCAACAAGTCTGGCTTGGGCGCACCTTTGGGGTGTTTAGATTCTGCACGTTATGGTATTGCTTGGGGCGTTATTGGTGCTGCGATGGATTGTTATGATACCGCGCTTCGATACAGTAAAGAGCGTATGCAATTTGGAAAACCCATTGGACAATTTCAACTCCAGCAAAAGAAATTGGCAGAGATGATTACCGAAATCACCAAAGCTCAACTTTTAACTTGGCGATTAGGCGTTTTACGCAATGAAGGCAAGGCAACATCGGCACAAATATCGATGGCAAAACGCAATAATGTGAATATGGCGATTAACATTGCCCGTGAAGCTAGACAAATACTCGGTGGTATGGGAATTACAGGCGAATACTCCATCATGCGTCACTCCATGAATCTTGAAAGTGTGATTACATATGAAGGCACGCACGATATCCATCTATTAATTACAGGTTTGGACATTACGGGATTGAATGCTTTTAAATAAAAATATAAGCTGATTAATAGTTCACTAGACTAGATAAATCAAAAATTAATTCCTCCATATTTTAGAAAAACATTTTATTGAAACTTGTTTACTTTTACTCGTATGCTTTCATCCAAAAAAAGACTAGATAACGCTTATAAAAATGCTAAAATCATCGAGTTTGATGATACAAGTAAACTTGTTTTATTTAGTGATTGCCACCGTGGCAATAACAGTTTTGCAGATGATTTCGCCAATAATCGCAATATTTATTTCCATGCGCTAAAACATTATTATGCCGAAGGGTTTCAATACTGTGAAATTGGTGATGGTGATGAACTTTGGGAAAATATTTTTTTTAAATCCATTTTTGAAGCCCATAAAAATGTATATCTGTTGATGAAGTCGTTTCATCAACAAAATCGCTTACACATGATTTGGGGAAACCATGATATGGTTTACAGAGATCTAGATTTTGTAAAAAAGCATTTATCAACTTATTTTGAACCCAAAACAGGTGAAGACGTTCCACTGTTTACCAACATCCAGTACCATGAAGGTATTATATTAAGACATAGTAAAACAAATCAACAACTATTTTTAACCCATGGGCATCAAGCGGATTGGTGGAACTACTTGTTTTGGGAATGGAGCCGTTTTATGGTTCGAATTCTTTGGAAACCATTAAATGTTATGGGCATTGCCGATCCTACCAGTCCCGCAAAAAATTACAAAGAACTTATAAGGGTTGAAAGAAGGACCAAAAAATGGATTATCGGAAATAATAATTTAATAACCGTTACCGGACATACACACCGACCACGTTTTCCTGAACCTGGAGACATTGCATATTTTAATGCTGGAAGTTGTGTTCACCCAAGAAGCATCACTGGTATTGAAATTGAAAATGGTGAAATAACGCTTATAAAATGGGAAATAGACACCAATGATGATGGTGTGCTTCAAATTTTTAGATACGTTTTGGAAGGGCCTATAAAATTATTGGATTATAAAACTAGTTAAAATTCTAACAAAGCGTCATTGCGAAACATTTGAAAAAATGTGGTGGCTATCTGTTAATACATAATTGAGATTACCACGTCGTTTCCCTCCTCGTAATGAACATTAACTCTCTGGAGCCAATTCAACCGTCAAACCTTCCATGCCTGGTGTCATTTGTATTTGGCACCCCAATCTGCTATTACCTTTCACATTAAATGCTTCCGATAACATAGCTTCTTCATCAGCACTCATTTCAGGCAAATCAATACTGCTCAATATATAACATTGGCATGATGCACACATGGCCATGCCTCCACAAACCCCAATAGTGCCTTCAGGTGCTAGTTCATAAGACCTTACGACTTCCATCAGATTCATAGCCATATCAGTTGGAGCCAATACAGTGTGTTCTATTCCTTCTCGATCAGTTATTTTTATTGTAATATCAGACATGCAAAAATTTTTTTGGCAAAAATAGTAAAAAAACTATAACTCCTACTAATTTAATAGACTAAATGTGAAACTTAACTATTTTACTGTTCAAATGCCCTTTTTGTATAAGAATTTTAATTCAAAAAAGGACAAAATAAGTTAATTCTAAACCTGACATAAATCATATTATTCCCTATATGAATATACTACTTTCACATAGTAATTTATTATAATAACTGGAATATTTTATGCTTTCGGAAATAGCTAATAAAAACACCTTCGTTCACTATGGAATTATTTCTAAAATAGTGGGCGATTCCATTACAGTTAATTTAGAACAAAATATACATTGTGAATCATGTCGTGCCAAAGGAACCTGTGGTATTTCAGACTCTGAAACAAAAGAAATTGAAGTAACAAACCCCAGCAATGCTTTTAAAACCAATGAACGTGTTTGTGTCGTTTTAAAAAAGGCATTGGGTTTAAAAGCCATCTTATGGGCCTATCTAATTCCTTTTACATTAATGTTTGCTACTTTAATAATAACCTCTAGCTTTTTAAAAGAATGGGTAGCCGGAATACTATCTCTTTTGGTATTACTCCCTTATTATTTAATCCTATATTTTTTTAAAAATACCTTTAAAAGTATATTCAAAATCTCAATATTAAAAACATAATTGAAAATGTCCGATTCCGTTTTATATAGTGTTCTTTTATTAGCTTCTTTAGGGGTTGTAGCAGCCATTATGTTGTATGTGGTTTCCAAAAAATTCTATGTATTTGAAAACCCTTTAATAGCCGAAGTAGATGAATTATTGCCATCGGCAAATTGTGGCGGCTGTGGTTCACCTGGCTGCAAGGCGTTTGCTGAAAAACTTGTTAATACTGAAGATATTTCAGATTTATTTTGTCCTGTAGGGGGAAATGAGGTTATGAAACAAGTGGCCGCTGTTTTAGGTAAAGAAGTTACCGAAAAAGACCCCGAACTTGCTGTTTTACGCTGTCAAGGTGGTTGTGATGTTAGACCAAAAACCACCGAATATCAAGGTCCAAGAACGTGTGCCATTTCTACCATGATTTATAGCGGTGAAACTGATTGCCAATATGGTTGTTTGGGCGATGGCGATTGTGTTAAAGTTTGCAAATTTGATGCCATGTACATGAACGAATCCACCGGCTTACCTGTAATTATAACAGATAAATGTACCTCGTGTGGCGCTTGTGTTGAGGCTTGCCCCAGAGATATCATTGAAATGCACCCAAAACATAAAAGAGATTTAAAAATATTTGTGGGTTGCTTAAATGAAGATAAAGCTGGTATTGCTAAAAAAGCATGCGATGTGGCTTGTATTGGATGCTCTAAATGTCAAGATATATGTCCTAAAGACGCCGTTTTAATGGTGAATAATTTGGCATACATAGACCCTTTAATATGTACGCTTTGCAGAAAATGTGTGGAAGTTTGTCCAACAAATTCCATTATAGAAACAAACTTTCCTCCAAAAAAAGTAAAAAAGGTTGAGCCAGAAGCAGAAGCGAATGTGGAATCCATAAACTTAAAAACCGATGCTTAAAACATTCCCAAAAGGCGGCATTCATCCTCCAGAAAATAAAATAACGTCATCTAAAGGCATCAAAAAAATGACCTTACCTAAAGTTGTTTATGTACCCATATCGCAACATATTGGGATTCCGGCAGAAATAGTAGTAGGCGTAAAAGACAAAGTAACGATTGGCCAAGTAATTGCTAAATCAGGTGGATTTATGTCTTCAAATATTCATTCGCCTGTGGCGGGAACAGTTACCAAACTAGACAAAATAATAGATACTAGTGGTTACAAAAAACAATGTATTGTAATAAGAACCGATCTTAAAGATGAATCTAATTTTACAGATATAGCATACCCTTTAAAAACAACTATCACCTTAGAACCTAAAGCCATTTTACAAAAAATAAATGATTTAGGTATAGTTGGTTTGGGAGGCGCCACATTTCCGTCACATGTTAAATTAAGCATTAAAGAAGGTACAAAACTAGACCACCTCATAATTAATGGTGTAGAATGCGAACCTTATTTAACCGCAGACCATCGATTAATGCTTGAAAAAGCAGAAGAAATTATAGTTGGCATCAAAATTTTAATGTTCGCTTTACATATTGACAAAGCCATCATTGGCATTGAAAACAATAAAGCTGATGCTATTGAAACATTTAAAAAAATAATAACTAAAAACGACAATATTAAGATTGCTGCTTTAAAAGTTAAGTACCCACAAGGAGGTGAAAAGCAATTAGTAAGGGCTTTATTAAACAGGGAAGTTCCCAAAAACGGATTGCCTTTAGATGTTGGTGTCATTGTTCATAATGTTGGAACTATTTTTGCCATTTACCAAGCCATTCAACATAACATTCCCTTAATAGAACGTGTCGTTACCGTAACCGGTAAAAAACTAGAAAACCCATCAAATTATTGGGTTAAAATAGGTACACCAATTACAGATTTAGTAAATGAAGTTGGAGGCTTGCCAGAAGGCACCCGAAAAATTGTGAATGGTGGTCCCATGATGGGAAAGGCCATAAAAAATACGGATGTTCCAGTTACCAAAGGAACTTCTGGAATTTTAGTTATTTCTGAAGACGAAGCCAGCAGAGGCGAACCAAAAAACTGTATCCGCTGTGGTGAATGTGTCGATGTTTGCCCTATGGGATTAGAACCTCATCTCTTAATGAATTTATCAGAAAAAGGCATGTATGAAAAAGCTAGTTCAGAAGACATTATGACCTGTATTGAATGTGGTTCTTGCAGTTATGTTTGTCCGTCACACCGCCCTTTACTGGATTATATACGCTTCGGAAAAAATATAGTCAAAAAAATGAATACCTCAAAAAATTAAACATGAGCACCCAACCAATAATTGTATCTGCCTCTCCCCATGTTCATTCAGACAGAACATCAAAAAAACTCATGTACGATGTTGTAATAGCATTAATTCCAGCTTTTTTAGTTTCTGTCTATGTTTTTGGAATTAGTGCTTTAATAGTAACCTCGGTTGCCATAATATCCTGTATTTTATTTGAATATTTAATCCAGAAATACCTCTTAAAAGCAGATGTGACCATAACCGATGGCTCCGCATTAATAACTGGTATTTTATTAGCATTTAACCTGCCTTCCAGCTTACCTATTTGGATGATTATTATAGGTAGTTTAGTTGCCATAGGAGTTGCTAAATTATCGTTTGGAGGTTTAGGTTTTAATATTTTCAACCCGGCGTTGGTGGGCCGTGTGTTTTTATTAATATCATTTCCAATACAAATGACCAGTTGGCCAACTGCTTTTGTAAACAACACAAATGTTGTTGATGCCGTTACAGGCGCCACTTCTTTAGGTATAATAAAAGAGGGATTAAATATGGGCGAAACCATGACCGAAATAAGTTCTCGAATTCCTTCTTCCATAGACATGTTGTTTGGTTTTACAGGAGGTTCATTAGGGGAAATGTCGGCTTTGGCATTAATACTTGGAGGTCTTTATTTAATACTTCGAAAGGTTATTTCCTGGCATATTCCTGTAACACTATTAGCAACTATTTTTGTTGTGACCGCTATTTTTTGGGTGGCAAACCCAGAACACTATGCCAACCCTTTAATTCACTTGTTAACTGGAGGAGCTATTCTTAGTGCTTTTTTTATGGCGACAGATTTAGTAACCAGCCCAATGACCAAAAAAGGCATGGTGATTTTTGCTATCGGCATTGGTATCATAACAGTTGTCATAAGACTTTTTGGTGCTTATCCTGAAGGCATTTCGTTTGCTATTTTAATTATGAATGCCTTTGTGCCTTTAATCAACAAATTCTTTAAACCCAGAAGGTTTGGTGCTAAAATAAAATCTAAAATTGTGTGATCATGAGCAAAAAAGAATCAACATTTATAAGCATGGCACTGTCTCTTTTAGTGATAACACTCATTTCTGGTTTCGCATTGGGGTTTGTAAACGATTTAACCATAGAACCAAAAGCCAAAGCCAAACTTGAACGAAAAATAAATGCCATAAAATTAGTGTTGCCAGAATTTGACAATAATCCAGTGGAAGCACGAAAATTAGTTAAGTCGGAATTTGCAAAAGACAGCATAGAAATTTACCCTGCTTATAAAAACAATGTATTTGTTGGAGCCGCAGTTATTGGCTCTTCAGAAAAAGGATTTAGTGGCTTGATTAAAATTATGGTGGGTTTTAAACCTGATGGCACCATTCAAAACATTGCGGTTTTAGAACAAAAGGAAACGCCGGGTCTTGGAACAAAAATTAAAGACGAATCATTTTTACAACAATTCAGGGATAAAAATCCGTCAACTTTTAATTTGAAAGTTAAAAAAGATGGCGGGGAAGTTGACGCCTTAACCGGAGCAACGATTAGTTCTAGAGCTTTTACCGAATCGGCTAAATTAGCGTTCGATGAATTTTTGAAAAACCTTGATGCTATCAGTACATCTAAACAATAAGATTATGGCAGAAATGAATCAAAAACAAAATTTCCTAAAAGGCATCATTAAAGAAAACCCCATTTTTGTAATGCTTTTGGGTATGTGCCCAACTTTAGGGGTTACCTCATCGGCATTTAATGGGTTAGGCATGGGCGTTGCTACGCTATTTGTTTTATTAATGTCGAATATTGTGGTGTCGTTGGTTAAAAATTTAATCCCAGCTAAAGTCCGAATCCCTGCTTTTATCATCATTATTGCCTCTTTTGTTACCATTGTTGAAATGATTTTAGAAGCGTTTGTTCCCCTGTTATATGAACAACTAGGCATTTTTATACCATTAATTGTAGTCAACTGCATCATCTTGGGAAGAGCCGAAGCATTCGCTTCAAAAAACAATGTAATGTCTTCCATTTTTGATGCCTTAGGTATGGGAATTGGTTTTGTATTAGCGTTAACCATTTTAGGTTCTGTTCGTGAAATATTAGGTAGTGGAAGTTTGTTTGGACTAACATTCCTTCCTGAAACTGCCAACACGTTTATATTATTTATTTTACCACCTGGGGCTTTTATTGCCCTCGCCTATTTAACGGTTATTTTTAATAGATTAACAAGTAAAACAACGTAGTCATGGATTATATAATCATACTTATAGCTGCCGTTTTTGTCAATAACATTGTCTTATCACAATTTTTAGGCATTTGTCCTTTTTTAGGTGTGTCCAACAAAGTATCTACTTCTGTGGGCATGTCTGGAGCTGTTTTGTTTGTAATGACCATAGCAACCACCGTTACTTATTTATTAAACCAATATGTTTTAATTCCTGTTGGATTAGATTATTTAAGAACCATTACCTTTATTTTAGTTATTGCTGCACTAGTGCAAATGGTAGAGATTATTCTAAAAAAGGTGAGTCCGCCATTATACCAAGCATTAGGTGTTTTTCTGCCTTTAATAACTACTAATTGTGCCGTTTTGGGAGTTGCCATATTAGCTTTAGGTTTAGAAAATGGCAGCTTGGTGAAAGCGGTGTTTTTTGCCATATCAAACTCTTTAGGATTTAGTTTAGCATTGATCGTTTTTGCTAGCATTAGGGAGCATCTAGAACTTGCCAACATCCCTGAAGGCATGAAAGGGGTACCGATTAATTTATTGGTTGCAGGGCTTTTATCTTTAGCTTTTTTAGGTTTTACTGCATTGGTATAAAAATCTTATTCTACTTTATACGTTTCTCCAGAGAAGAATAAATCATCTATTTTTTTAAACTTAGAATTTGCTTTCACTTGTTTCGTTACTTCAGCTTCACGCTCTTCCAGCGTTAAATCATTATAACTTCTAATAATGCCTGTTGCCAAGGGATATTCCAATCTTACCAACATTTGATGCATTGTAGGATCCTTTTCTTTGGCGTCATGAATCAGTATGTTGTCTTCAGTAATGCCATTTTCACCAATGGTGACCACTTCTAATTTCAAATTACTTAAAACCAACCCCTTATCTCTATTCTTGCCAAAAATCATGGGTTTACCGTGTTCTAAAAAAATAAGTTTATCTTCTTTCACATCTTTGTTAGTAACATTAGAATAGCATCCGTCATTAAAAATGACACAATTTTGTAAAACTTCGATTAACGATGTTCCTTTAAAATGATGTGCGTCAATTAACATTTGACTGATATCTTTGGGTGAGTTACCACTTATTCTCCCATAGAATCGTGCGCCTGCACCTAGCGCTAATTCGCCTGGATTAAAAGGTGGTTGCGTATTCCCGTAAGGTGAAGATTTTGTTTTTTGTCCTACCATGGACGTTGGTGAAAATTGCCCTTTTGTTAAACCGTAAATCTCATTATTAAATAAAATAATATTTAAATCGATGTTCCTTCTTAATACATGAATGAAATGATTTCCACCTATTGCCATGGCATCACCATCGCCTGTTGCCACCCAAACACTTAAACTTGGGTTAGCTAATTTAACACCAGATGCAATTGCGGGCGCTCTCCCATGAATGGTATGCATGCCATAGGTGTCTATATAATATGGAAAACGGGATGAACAGCCAATGCCCGACACAAACACAACATCTTCTTTTTTGACGCCCATTTCCGGAAGTGCTTTCTGCATGGAACGCAAAATAACATAATCATCACATCCTGGACACCATCTTACTTCCTGATCGCTCTCAAAATCTTTATAGGTATATTTATTTTCTACAGCTGTTTCCATAATCATTTTATCAGTTTTTTAAACACTTCCATTAGTTCTGAGTTTCCAAAAGGCAAGCCTTGAATCTTATTATATTGTAAAAATTCAATGCCTGTAAAGTTCATTCTGAGCATATTCACAAACTGACCATTATTCAATTCGCAAACAACAATTTTTTTGAATTTGGTTAATAAATCACCTGTGTTTTTAGGAAGTGGATTGATGTAATTAAAATGAGCTAATCCAATATTTTTATAGCCTACTAGATTCATTTGCTTAACGGCTGAATGTAGCGACCCATAAGTACCGCCCCAACCAACTACCAATAAATCGCCTGAGGTTGCGAATTCAGTTTTAATTTCTGGAATGTCGTCTTGAACACGTTTTACTTTTTCAGCCCTTATTTTGGTCATTATTTCATGATTCTCGGGCGCTTGACTCACATTACCAGTGATGCTATCTTTTTCCAATCCGCCTATTCTATGTTCCAATCCAATGGTTCCGGGAATGGCCCAATTTCTAGCTAAAGTTTTTTCATTTCTTATATAAGGAGACCAATTATCAGCCCCTTCTTTTACTTTGTTGTTTTTTATTTCTGGTAATTCCTCCACGCTTTGTATTCTCCATGGTGCCGATCCATTGGCTATGTAACCATCCGTTAACAGTATAACAGGAGTCATATGTTCCAATGCGAGTTTGGCTGCTTGGAACGCAAAATCGAAACAATTAGAAGGGGTGCTTGCGGCAATTACAATGGCTGGACTTTCACCATTTCTACCATACAGGGCTTGAAATAAATCGGATTGTTCTGTTTTTGTAGGCAGACCAGTTGATGGCCCTCCGCGTTGTACATTTACAACCACTAGTGGCAATTCCATCATAATAGCCAAGCCTAAAGCTTCTCCTTTCAATGCCAATCCGGGCCCAGAAGTAGTTGTAATAGCTAAATCGCCAGCAAAGGCAGCACCTATAGCTGATGAAATACCTGCTATCTCATCTTCCGCCTGAAACGCTTTTACGCCAAAATGTTTGTGTTTTACCAGTTCATGTAGAATATCTGTAGCTGGAGTAATGGGATACGACCCTAAAAACAATTCCAATCCCGATTTTTCTGCAGCCGCTAAAAAGCCCCAAGCTGTCGCTGTGTTTCCCATAATAACTCGATAGGTACCAGAAGCCATTTTTGCAGGAGACACAGAATAGGCATTAGGGATGAATTCTAAAGTTTCAGCAAAATTATATCCCGCTTTTAAAACCTTTGTATTAACATCAATTAAAAGCGGTTCTTTTCTAAACTTTTTCTTAAAAAAATCAATGGTATACTCGGTAGTTCTTCCATACATCCAATAAACCATGCCTAAAGCAAACATATTTTTACTTCTCGTGATGGTTTTATTGTCTAACCCTTCAATATCTTTTAAAGCCTCTCTAGTCAATGAGGTCATATCTACTTTAACAACTCTATAATTATTGAGCGTATCGTCTTCAAGGGGATTACTTTTATATTGTGCTTTCTCTAGATTTTTTCTGTTGAACGCATCCGTGTCAACAATAATGGTATGGCCAGGTTTTAATGCATATAAGTTTGTTTTTAAACTCGCAGGATTCATTGCTACCAATAAATCTAAATTATCTCCGGGCGTACTTACTTCAACACTTCCAATATGAACTTGAAAACCCGATACCCCAAACAAACTACCCTGTGGGGCTCTAATTTCGGATGGATAATTAGGAAATGTGGCAATATCATTGCCAAACATAGCTGATGTGTCAGTAAACTGAGTTCCTGTTAACTGCATGCCATCTCCTGAATCACCTACAAAACGAATAACCACAGTTTCTAATGCTTCAGATTGGATGTTTGATTTTTCTACTATCATAATAAATACCCTTTAATTTTTGCATGCAATACAATCAAATATAGTTTCTCTTTTCAAAATGAAATATGACTTTTATCATTTACTAGAAGCTTAATTAGAATTAATATTGCATTGTACTTTTAAACAATTAGAAATTATGGCTATAATAATAACAGATGAATGTATAAACTGTGATGCTTGTATAGCTGAATGTCCAAACAACGCAATCTATGAGCCCGATCAAAATTGGTCTTATTCTGATGAAACTGCACTAAAAGGATTAGTCACCTCTCCTTATGGAAAGGAAATTGATGCAGATACAGAAAACGATCCAATCTCTGATGAGTTCTATTTTATTGTTCCAGATAAGTGTACAGAGTGTAAAGGATTCCATGATGAACCTCAATGTGCTTCTGTTTGTCCAGTAGATTGCTGCGTTATAGACGAAAACCATATAGAAACTGAAGAGGCTCTATTAGCTAAAAAAGCTTGGTTACACGGCGAATAAAACTATATTTTTAACTTGTACATACCTTGCAATAGCATCATTAATCTACTTATTTGGTATAGTAACAAAAGGGTATATAATCATAAAGGTTTTATACCCTTTTTCATTGAACTCATTCACTAAAATCAGCGTATTTTTTTCTATATCGTTTATTAAAAATAGTTTTTTTGTTTAACTGACATAAGTCATAGAATTAATAACATAATGTTCATAATTTCACTAGACTTTTTTATCAGAAACAAAATAAAATATTATGGAAAAAGCATTTGAAAAGCTCATATGTGACGCAAATGAAGCTGTAGCAAGAGTAGCACATAAAACCAATGAAGTATGTGCCATCTATCCCATAACACCTGCATCACCCATGGGTGAACATGTAGATGTTTATAGTTCAAAGGGACAAAAAAACATTTGGAACAATATTCCCAGAATTGTTGAAATGCAGAGTGAAGGCGGTGCTGCTGGAGCCGTTCATGGTGCATTACAAGCAGGGGCATTAACCACTACATTCACAGCTTCACAAGGGTTACTCCTCATGATTCCTAATATGTATAAAATAGCTGGAGAATTATTACCAAGTGTTATTCATGTGGCAGCAAGAACAATTGCTACACATGCTTTATCAATTTTTGGTGACCATTCGGATGTGATGGCAACACGGCAAACAGGTTTTGCTATGTTGTTTGGAAGTTCTGTACAAGAAGCTCAGGATTTTGCCTTAATATCGCAAGTTGCAACATTAAAATCCAGAGTGCCCTTTCTAAACATATTTGATGGATTTAGAACGTCTCATGAAATTTCAAAAATAGACGCTATCCCTGATAGTATTATTAAAGCGATGATGCCAGAAGATAAAATTATGGAGCATAAAAAACGCTCTTTAGATCCTGATCATCCAGTAATTAGGGGCACGTCACAAAACCCTGATGTGTTTTTTCAAGCGCGCGAAGCTGCAAATCCATATTATGAAAGGGTTCCTGATATTGTTCAAAAAACAATGGATGAATTTTATAATCATACCGGACGCCAATATAATTTATTTGATTATATAGGCCATCCTGAAGCAGAACGTGTTATTATCATTATGGGTTCTGGCGAAGGCGCTGTTAAAGAAACCGTTCATGAATTGATTGAAAGAGGCGAAAAAGTAGGTGCTCTTTTAGTAAGATTGTATAGACCATTCACCATCGATAAATTTATAGAAGTCCTTCCTGAAACAGTTAAAAAAATAGCTGTTTTAGATAGAACTAAAGAACCAGGAAGTATTGGCGAACCATTATATTTAGATGTCATTTCAGCAATAACAGAAAGCGATATTGACATGCCCCAAGTAATTGGGGGTCGTTATGGATTATCCTCTAAAGAATTCACCCCAAGAATGGTTAAAGGTATTTATGACGAATTATTAAAAGCAAAACCTAAAAACCATTTCACTGTTGGCATTAATGATGATGTGACTTACACCAATTTAGAAATTGATGAAGATTTTACTATTAAACGTACTACTATTAATTGTATGTTTTATGGTTTGGGTTCTGATGGAACTGTAGGGGCCAACAAAAACTCCATTAAAATTATTGGTGAAACTACCGATAATTATGTCCAGGGCTACTTTGTTTATGACTCTAAAAAAGCGGGTGCCCAAACCATTTCGCATTTGCGTTTTGGCCCAGACCCCATTCATTCTACCTATTTAATTGATAAAGCCGATTTTATTGCGAGCCATCAATTTAATTTTATAGAAAAATACAATATGCTGTCCGACCTGAAACAAGGCGGTACCTTTTTATTGAATTCCCCATTTTCAAAAGATGAGATTTGGGATGTATTGCCTGAAAAGGTTCAAAAAGAAATCATTAAAAAAGAAGCGGAATTTTACATCGTTGATGCCAGTAGAGTTGCTCAAGATGCTAATTTAGGCAAACGAGCCAACACCGTTTTACAAACTTGTTTCTTTGCCATATCTGGAATTTTACCTAGAGAAGAAGCCATTCAAAAAATCAAGGATGCTATTGTAAAATCTTATTCGCATAAAGGAGAAAAAGTGATAAAAATGAACTTTAATGCGGTTGATAAAGCGATTGAAAATTTACAAAAAGTAGCATATCCTAAATCATCAACTAGCGAAAAACCATTATTGTCTGCCATGACTAATGCCCCTGATGGTTTTGTAAAAGAAGTTTTAGAAAAAATATTAGCAGGTGTCGGTGATGAACTTCCTGTAAGTGCATTCCCTGTAGATGGCACATTCCCTACATCAACTACACAATATGAAAAACGTGGCATTGCGGATTTTATTCCAATATGGGATGACGCCAGCTTATGTACACAATGTAACAAGTGTGTTGCCATTTGTCCGCACGCAGCTATTAGGTCTAAAGTGGTTTTCAATGATATGTTGGCAGATGCTCCAAAATCATTAAAATCTGTCCCTGCTAAAGGAAGACCTTTTAATGTTGCAACAGAATCTTATGTATTACAAGTGTCTCCAGAAGATTGTACCGGTTGCGACCTTTGTGTGGCAGTTTGTCCCGCAATGAGTAAAGAGATAGATGATTTTAAATCTATCAATATGAGAAAAAAACTGGATGTAAAAACCGAAGAAGTTGCTAACTGGGATTATTTTGTGAATCTTCCTTACTACAATCGTAATGAATTACAAATAACCAATATTAAAGGTTCTCAATTTTTAGAACCCTTATTTGAGTTTTCCGGCGCTTGTTCAGGATGTGGAGAAACACCTTATATCAAATTATTAACTCAATTATATGGTGATAGTATTTTAATTGCAAATGCCACAGGATGTTCTTCTATTTACGGTGGAAATTTACCAACAACTCCTTATAAAACGAATGCTTTTGGTAGAGGTCCTGCTTGGGCAAACTCTTTATTTGAAGATAATGCGGAGTTTGGTTTAGGTATGCGATTGGCACTTACCAAAAAACAAGAAATTTCGGTAGATTTACTAAAATCGTTAGAACCTGTAGTAGGTAGTAACATTGTGGAATCAATATTAACGAACCCAGAAGTAACTGAAACTGAAAAATCTAAAAAATTAGCGGATATTGAAGAACTTAAAAACATATTAAATACGCTTGATAAGAATGATGATGCTATTAAATTAAATAACCTTAGCGAATACCTTCGTAAAAAAGCTGTGTGGATTATAGGTGGAGATGGTTGGGCCTACGATATAGGTTATGGTGGTGTTGATCATGTATTGGCTTCAGGTGAAGATATAAATATTTTAATACTGGATACCGAAGTTTACTCCAATACTGGCGGACAAACCTCAAAAGCCACCCCATTAGGAGCTAGTGCTAAGTTCTCAGTTTCTGGAAAACGAACCAGTAAAAAAAGTTTAGGATTACAGGCCATTTCATACCAAAATGTATATGTTGCCCAAGTGGCCATAGGTGCAAAAGATTTACAAACACTTAAAGCTTTAGAAGAAGCTGCTGCTTATCCTGGACCTTCAGTAATTATTGCTTACTCGCATTGCGGTGAACATGGATATGATTTAAAACGTGGTGCTGACCAACAAGAAAAAGCCGTAGATTCTGGATATTGGCCACTATTTAGATTTGACCCCTTACAACCAAAAGGGAAAAAATTTAGGTTAGATTCTAAAAAACCAACGATTCCTTTAAGTGATTTTATGTATAACGAAACCCGATTCACCAGAGTTGTAAAAGATGATGCGGCGTTAGGTAAATCGTTACTTAATCAAGCTCAAGAGGAAGTGGACTCTAAATGGGAACGTTTAGAACTTTATAGAGACATGTAAACATGCTTTAAGGTATGTTTACATTTAAAAACCATTCTCCATACTATTAAAAAAGTATGGAGAATGGATATTATTAATTATAACTATTAATTAATTTATTATGGAAACTGAAGCCATCAAATACTTTGTAAATGCTGCTCAAAAATTGGATCAAGCAAACAAAGAGTTATTCAAACCAGAAGAAGATATTGTAACGTATTTAGTTTGCAAAAATTCTCAGTATGCGATTGAAAATTACTTAAAAGGCTATCTTTTAAGAAAGGGTATTGAACCTAATGAACACCAAACTATTGATGGTCTTTATGAGCAATGTAAAATAATAAATAAAGATTTTGAAAAAGTAGATTTATCAGAATTTAATTGTAAATCGTCTCTTGATTTAGACTCAAAATATTGTAACAATGTTTCAAAAGTTAACAAATGTTTTGATGCTGCAGATAGTTTGGATACGTTTCTTAGACAACAAAAAATCATTTAAATCTAATTTTTTAAATCATCGGACAAACAGAAAATATAATCAAAACCTTTCTGTGTATGCGAAAACATTAAACTCGAATGTTAATAACTTGCTCAATTTGTGGGGCGTATTTTTTTATGGTCATTTCCACTCCCGACCTCAAAGTCATTTGATTGACACTACAGCCTACACAAGCCCCTTGTAATTGTACTTTTACAAGCTTATCATCTTCTATAGATAGCAATGAAATATCGCCGCCATCACTTTGTAAAAACGGACGAATTTCATCCAATGCTTTTTCCACATTAATTCTAAGCTCTTCTGTTGTCATAATATTATTTTTTCCTCACCAAAACCCTCTCCAAAGGAAAGGGGAAAATGAATTTTATTTTTTTACTGCTGCACATCCAGCCATAGTTGTAATTTTTATGGCCTCGGTTGGAGGTAAATCGTCGTTGCGTCTTACCACTTCCTGCACCACATTTTGAGTTATTTTTTCAAAAGCCTGCTCTAATGGTGTTGCTGTTTGTAAGGCTGCTGGACGACCTACATCGCCTGCTTCACGAATACTTTGCACCAAAGGGATTTCCCCTAAAAATGGCACTTGCAAATCTTCTGCTAAATTTTTAGCCCCTTCTTTTCCAAATATATAATATTTATTGTCAGGAAGCTCTTCCGGGGTAAAATACGCCATATTTTCTATAATGCCTAATACAGGTACGTTGATACTTTCTTGTTGAAACATGGCAACACCTTTTTTAGCATCGGCTAACGCTACGTTTTGCGGCGTACTCACAACAACAGCACCTGTTATGGGAAGCGATTGCATAATACTTAAATGAATATCGCCTGTTCCTGGTGGCAAATCTATCAACATAAAGTCGAGTTCTCCCCAATGGGCATCAAAAATCATTTGGTTTAAAGCCTTGGCGGCCATAGGACCTCGCCAAACAACAGCTTGGTTAGGCTGTGTAAAAAACCCGATTGACAGGACTTTAACACCGTAATTTTCAACGGGTTTCATTTTAGATTTACCATTAATATTAACCGCGAGAGGCCTTTCATTTTCAACATCAAACATAATTGGGATAGATGGTCCGTAAATATCGGCATCCAAGACTCCGACTTTAAATCCCATTTTAGCTAAAGTCACCGCTAAATTGGCTGTTACAGTAGATTTACCAACACCACCTTTACCAGAAGCAACAGCAACTATATTTTGAATGCCAGGAATAGGATTCCCTTTTATAACATTTACTTTTGGTGTTGCAGGCGCATCTACTTTTATGTTGACCGTTATTTTAGCTTTTTCATAAACTAAATCGTGAATGGTTTTAAGGATATCTACCTCAACACGTTTTTTAGCTTGTAAGCTTGGATTTTTAATAGTGATATCTACAATGACCTCGTCTCCAAAAGTCACCACATTAGTTACGGCACCACTTTCCACCATATTCTGACCTTCTCCAGGTACAGTAATAGAGTCAAGTGCTTTAAGTATATCTTGTTTATTAAGTTTCATGCTCTATTTAGATTAATTCTAATATGCAAATATAGTGTGAATTGTTCAGAATTTAAAGTCCTTTTATTGAAATGATTAATTGTTAAATTTCATTATAAATGATTATAAAGTTTATGACTGAATAAAAATAATGTAATCCAATCGGTGTGAAACCAATCTACAAATTGATTAATTTTAAATAAGACAATTTATCTTTTATTAAAAATGAAAACAATCATCATTGTGTTTATAAATTTAGCATCCTCTTTTTGTTTTTCTCAGGACCATTTTATCTATAATGAAAATGGGATAACAGAAAACGTGGTAGTAATATTTGATAACTTGAGCAAAGATTTTATTTTCAAAAAAACTCAAGAATGGTATAAAAAAAATAGAGAGCCTGGTAAATTTACCATAAACACAGTAAACAGAAAAAAAAGCTTCATACGAATGAAGGGATGGAAATTTAATTACACATTTGCAGAATATGAAAATTTTACAGAATACTATGATGCAGAATATGTAATAGAAATTTACATTAATGAAGGGAATTATAAATTATTTCCAAAAAAATTAAAGCTTTGCCCATATGAAGAAATTTATGATGAAGATAAATCAACATTAGAGGAGTTATTCTTTTGCGACCACATCGATATAAAAGTTGGTGAGACGGTTTACAACGCGAAATTTGGTGGTGCCACCAAGTTACAAAAGCTAATTGAAGATTTATTCAATACCTTAAATAAGGATTTAGAAAACTTCATAAAAGAAGAAGCAAAAAAGACCCAATTATAACTCCTTGGCAGGATCCCAAAAAACAGTTTCAAAATCTTGAATTTGATTATCAATGACTTTAATGCCCTCGTTTTCTAGAAGCTGTTGCATTAAATTCGTTCCATCAAAATGCTGTTTCCCAGTTAATAACCCATTTCTGTTTACAACTCTATGTGCTGGCACATCTTTACCAACAGAACCATTCATGGCATAACCGACCATACGTGCACTTCTTGCTGCACCAAGATAGTTGGCAATAGCACCGTAGCTTGTTACTTTTCCATAAGGAATTAGTTTTGCAACTTCATAAACTTTATCAAAGAAATTTAGGGTTTCTTGCTGCATTATAATTCTTTGATAATATTTATTAAGGTTATAATAGAAATAACCCCTGTAACCGTACCAATAACATAATTCATGTTTTTTTGCGACGTAAATGTTTTGCCACGAATTTTATCAAAAAAGAAAATATACATGTAAAGCATCACGAATGTTCCCATAACAGCTCCAGAAACATAACTTATAATGCTAATTTTATCAAACTCCAACCAGCCAAAAGATGCCAACGTTATGGTCATATAAGCTTGATAAGGAATAGGAAGCACATTAATAGCAGATAATAACATGCCTTGAAAAAACCGACTGTGTTTACTGCGTATCTTTATTTCTAGGGATTGTTTTGGTTTTTTCTTGACTATAAATAAAAAATAAATAGTAATTAAAATAAAAATGACGAAGGCTACACGTTGAAGAACTTCTATGATCTCTAAATGGTTACTTATGTATCTTGCAAAAATAGCGGCTATATAGGTTTGTATAAATACGACAACACATGCACCTATTGAGAACATAATACCTCTAACATGCCCTTCCCTTAAACTAATATTTGCAGCGGTCATATTAAGCAACCCTGGAGGCACAACACCTATGAATGCTACAAATAATCCTAAAAAAAAGACAATCGATGTATCCACTAACTATTTAATTTTAAACCGAATATACGTAATTGGTTTGTTTATCTCTAAATATTGGGACTCGTAAAAGGTTTGAATGCTTGTTACTTCATCTGGGCTGCCTTCTTGTTTGTAAATATTATGATTAGCATAAATAACCTCATGTCCTGCACCATGTAACAAGCCAAGCGTGTAACCATGCATAAATTCGCTATCAGTTTTTAAATTAACAACACCTTCAGGTTTAAGGATTTGTTTATAACGCTTTAAGAACTCCGAATTGGTCATTCTGTGTTTGGTGCGTTTATATTTTATTTGCGGGTCTGGAAACGTAATCCAAATTTCATCCACTTCGTTTTGAGAAAATGCAAAATCTATCAATTCTATTTGTGTACGCAAAAAAGCAACATTGGTAATTTGTTCTTCAACCGCTGTTTTGGCACCACGCCAAAAACGCGCCCCTTTTATATCGATACCAATAAAGTTTTTGTTTGGATATCTTTTTGCCAAAGCTATAGTATACTCACCTTTTCCACACCCCAACTCTAACACCAAAGGGTTTTCATTTTTAAAGAAAGTCTTGTTCCAATGGCCCTTTAATGCAAATTCTTCAATAACAAGTTCTTCTCTAGTTGGTTGAAATACATTGGAGAATGTTTCATTTTCCCTGAATCTTCTAAGTTTATTCTTGCTTCCCAATCTGTCTAATTCTTATTTTTTGGTAAAATTAAGGAAATATGTGAGAGTAGTAATATTACTATCTTTGAATTTAGTAGAATTTCGTGTGAGGGATTGAGGCATTTGTTGGAGCTCTTAAATTATTTGCTTAAAAATAATTTAAAGCGACTGCCGAAAGCCCGACTTTTGTTTGCAAAAGGCACACCAAAAAAATACTTGATGAAAAAAAGAATTTTAGTTGCTCCTTTAAATTGGGGACTTGGGCATGCCACTAGATGCATCCCCATTATAAATGCGCTTATAAATTTTGGTTTTGAACCCATCATTGCCAGTGATGGTGACGCATTGGCATTGTTGCAAAAAGAATTTCCTGATTTGTTTTCTATTGAATTGCCTTCTTATAAAATTAGTTACTCTAAAAAAAAAGCATATTTCAAATTAAAATTGCTCAAGGACACTCCTAAGATTTTAAAAGCCATAAAAGCTGAAAAAAAAGCAACGAAACATATTGTAGAAACACATGGTATTGTTGGCATTATATCTGATAATCGGTTAGGCGTTAACAGTAAAAAAGCCCCCAGTGTGATAGTCACACATCAACTGAATGTTTTAAGCGGTAGCTCTACGTGGTTAAGTACTCTATTACATAAAGAATTTATAAAACACTTTGATGCATGTTGGGTTCCCGATTTTGAAGTTGAGAACAATTTAAGCGGCAAACTTGTACATAGTAATTCCATTGAAGTCCCAATAACATATATCGGCCCTTTAAGTAGATTTTTAAAAAAAGATACTAAGCCTGTAAACAAACTTTTAGTGATTCTTTCTGGCCCAGAACCGCAACGCACTTTATTAGGCGAAAAACTTTTGTCCGAACTAAAAAACCATACAGAAAAGACCGTTTTTATTAAAGGTAACATAGAAAATGAGCAATCTATTCAAGTGGTTGGAAACATGACCCTATACAATTTCATGACTACGGAACAACTTGAAAAAACCATAAATGAAAGTGAATTAATAATTTCCAGATCGGGTTATACTACCATCATGGATTTGGCCAAACTGGGCAAAAAAGCATTTTTTATACCAACTCCAGGGCAGTACGAACAGGAATATTTAGCAAAGCGATTGTGTGAATTGAATATCGTTCCTTATTGTAATCAAAATGATTTTACATTGGAGAAACTTGAACATTTGGAACACTTTAAAGGTTTTGAGGGCTTTAGTTTTGAAACGGATTATAAAGATTTATTTAGTCTTTTCGAGCGTGAATGAAAACTCGCTACCAACACCATATTCACTTTCAACATAGATTTTTTCGTCGTGGGCCTCTATAATATGTTTAACTATGGACAGACCTAATCCAGAACCTCCTTCTTTTCGAGAGCCACTTTTATCTACCCTATAAAAACGTTCAAACAAGCGTGACAAATGCTTTTTCTCTATCCCTTCTCCATTATCCGTTACACGAACTATCACCTTATTTTTAATAAGGTTTTCTATACTTATTTCTGTAGTTCCTTTTTCCCTTCCGTATTTTATGGAATTTATAATAAGATTCGCTAATACTTGTTGTATGCGTTCTTTATCGGCACTTACCATAATTGGGTTAAGATAATCAATATCAAACGTGAGGGTTATTTTCTTTTTGGCGGCTCTCATTTCCATCATATTGAATACATTTTTGGCCAAATCGACAATATCAAAACTCTCCATATTCAGTCTTAAATCGCCAACCTCCAATTTGGTAATCATATCCAAATCGCTAACAATATAACTGAGTCTTTCCACAGCTTCACTGGCTCGCTGCAAGTATTTTTCCCGAATGTTTTTATCGTTCATGGCACCGTCTAACAAAGTTAAAATGTAACCTTGAATGGTGAATAAGGGTGTTTTTAATTCGTGCGACACATTTCCTAAAAACTCTTTTCGGTATTGTTCCCTAACCTTTAGGGTTTCTATTTCCAGTTTTTTATCGCGGGCAAATTTGTCTATTTCTTGGGTGAGTGTGGCCATATCGGTATTTATGGGTCCTCTGGACAAATTTGTTGATTCAAGAAGTGTTAAATCATCATATATTTTTTTTACACGTTTATATATAAATTTTTCAACCCTATATTGTATGACAAGAAATGAAAAAACATAGCAGCAAAGTGTGAAGCCTAAAATAAGTTGCCATTTAGGTTCAAAATAATAATATAAAAAAACACTCATTAAGAGCGTTATAAATATAGTTATGTAAAACGACGTTCGTATCGCAAACTTGTATGTTTTTTTAAGTTTTACCTGCATTAATTAATCTACAAACTTATAGCCAACTCCTTTAATGGTTTTAAAACAATCATCTCCAATTTTTTCGCGTAATTTTCGAATGTGCACATCAATAGTTCTACCTCCTACAACCACTTCATTTCCCCAAACTTTATCAAGAATCTCATCGCGTTTAAATACTTTTCCTGGCTTAGAGGCTAGTAAAGATAATAATTCAAACTCTTTTCTTGGCAAAATTATCTCTTTTCCTTTTAAAACTATTTTATACTCATCCCTGTTTATTACTAAATTTCCAATTTTTACGGTGTCTTTTACATCTTCTTCCTTAAAACGTCTCAATAACGCCTTTACTTTACTTATTAACACTTTTGGTTTTATGGGCTTTGTAATATAATCGTCAGCTCCAGCATCAAACCCAGCTAATTGAGAATAATCTTCTCCTCTAGCAGTTAAAAAAGTAATAACAACATCTTTTAGGTTTGGATCTTTTCTAATAAGTTCACAGGCTTCAATACCATCCATTTCTGGCATCATGACGTCAAGAATAACTAATTGAGGAAGTTCTTTTTTTGCTTTCTTTACGGCTTCTATACCATTTTCGGCAGTAATAACTTGATACCCTTCGCTTGATAGATTATAACTAACTATTTCTAGAATGTCTGGTTCATCATCTACCAAAAGTATCTTTATATCTCTTTTATTCATTATTTTAAATAAGTTTAAGCCTTATTACAAGGTAAAGATAAAACTAATAACATAAATTTATTAAAATTCTTAAATAAATAACAATAAGGTAACGCACAACTTACGTAACAGTAACTTTCGATAAATTGTTCAAATCTTTAACATTTTTTTGGTATATGTTTTGTGGTAAATTATTACTTTTACATTTCACAGGTAAATATGAAAAAAAACTACATTATAATTACATTATTGTTTTTTGCTTTTTTGATTACCCAACAAGGGTTTTCTCAAAGCAACTTTAGTAATGCTTCTACGCAACAAAACATAGAAGGGCTATCTATTTATCCAAACCCAGTGACTGAAGGCAGGCAGATTATTTATATTACTACCAAGAAAAACTTTGCTAAAAATATTGAAATCTATAATGTTTTAGGAAAACAAATACATGCAACCGTTTTGAATGGCAAGGAATTAAATATTTCCTCCCTTAGTACCGGTGTTTATATTTTGAAGATTACGGAAAATAAAATAAGTGAAACCAGAAAACTGGTTATTAAATAATTTAAAGACTATGTCGTCCTAAATAGGAGGATGGCAGATTTTAAAAATATCAAATTAAACCGTTGAATTCAGCTTCAACGGTTTTTTTATTTTAAAAAGTTCACGACCTTAGTCGAACAACTTATGCAAAAAATAAAACCCAAATTTGATTATATTAAAAAACAAGACACATCGCTCACTTTTGGTAAATCAAAAAAGAAAAATGGAACTCACAGAATAAACATATTAATACAAAACAACCATGAAAAAACAAATTATAGTTACCCTCATATTCTTCATTTCATTTTTTTGTGTAATAGCTCAGTCTAACCATATTCATTTCAATTCCCTTGGGTTTTTACCCAATCATAAAAAAACGGTAACCATATCCCAAAAAAGTGATGTCTTTAATATTTTAGATTTAAAAGGCAACGTGGTGTTTTCAGGAAAAACAACGGGGCCGTATTCACAAGAAGATATTAATCAAACCGTTTGGAAAGCTGATTTCTCTGAATTCACAAAAACGGGCGACTATGTCATAGAAGCTGTTGGCGTTGGTAGATCGAACGCATTTAAGATAGCTGACGATGTTTTTAATTTTGCAGCCAAAACAAGTATGCGTGGTTTTTATTTATGGCGTTGTGGTATGGAAGTTAATGGCGATTTTAATGGAACCCATTTCTATCAGGATACCTGCCATTTAGAAGATGGTTTTGACGATTATATTGGCAATCCAAATTCGCAACGCGACGGTACAGGCGGATGGCACGATGCTGGCGATTACGGAAAATATACGGTTAATGCCGGTATTACTGTTGGTGTGCTTTTTATGGCTTGGGATCACTATCAACCACAAATTGAAAAACTTCAGTTAGACCTTCCAGATACAGCGCCAGGATTGCCTGATTTTCTTAAGGAATTGAAATGGGAAACCGATTGGATTCTTAAAATGCAATATCCTGATGGCTCCGGAAAAGTGTCGCACAAATTAACACGGGTAAATTTTTCTGATTTTATTATGGCAGACAAAGATGAAGAAAAACGCTATTTTACGGAATGGAGTTCTGCTGCCACGGCCGATTTTGTAGCTATGATGGCTATGGCCGCTCGCTATTTTGAACCCTATGATGCTGCTTATGCCAAAAAATGTTTGGATGCCGCTTGGGTAAGTTATCGATTTTTACAGGAACATCCAGAAGAAAAACGTTTTGTGCAAGGCGACTTTAAAACCGGTGGCTACCAAACCAGAGATAACGACGACAAATTATGGGCAGCAGCAGAACTATGGGAAACCACAGGAGACAAAACGTGTTTAGACGATTTCGAAAAAAGAGCTGCCTTAATGGATTATAAGATTGAGGAAAATTGGGATTGGGGAAATGTATCAAACCTTGGTATGTTCACGTATGCACTTTCGAAAAGAAAAGATAAAAGTCCTGAAATTGACACATTGATAAAAAACAATATTACAGAAAATGCAGATGCCTTGGTTGAAAAAGGTAAAACCGATGTGTATTCCCGTGCGCTTGCTGGAACCTATTTTTGGGGCTGTAATGGCACGGTAGCTCGCCAAACCATGAATTTGCAAATTGCCAATAAGATGCAGCCAAAAAAAGAATATATAGAAACCGCAATTGGTATTATAGATCATATTTTTGGTAAAAACGTCTACAATCGTTCGTTTGTAACAGGCTTGGGTATAAACCCACCTATGCATCCACACGATCGTCGTTCTGGAGCTGATGGTATTGAAGCACCATGGCCAGGCTATTTAGTTGGTGGCGGACACAAAGCGACCGATTGGATAGACGACCAAGAATCTTATAGCCACAATGAAATTGCTATTAATTGGCAAGGGGCTTTGGTGTATGCTTTGATGGGGTTTGTGGATTGATTATTTTGATAAACCCAACAAAACGACTTTCATATAAAATAATTTTTCATGTTTCACTTTAGGGAAACTTTTTGTATCTTTGCCCAGTGGATAAAAATCAGAAACACAGAAGGATAACTTTTTACAAGCACTACTTTCAAGACTTCTTCGAGAAGCAAACAAAAAAGGTAAAAGCTAAAATTGTTTGGACTTTTAGCTTAGTTGAAGACTTACAAAGAGTTCCAGAGACTTATCTAAAACACATTGAAAACACGGAGGGATTATATGAAATCCGGGTACAATTTGGTGGCGACATTTTTAGAATTTTCTGTTTTTTTGACCAAGGACAATTGGTTGTTGTAGCAAACGGTTTTCAAAAGAAGACTCAAAAGACACCGAAGAAAGAAATTGAAATGGCACTTAAAATAAAGGCAGAATATGAAAACGAATACAAAAAATAAAAATTTAATGACTCTAGAAGAGTTCAAAGATAAAAACTACGGTAAACTTGGAACAAAAGAACGTGACGAATTGGAAGCAGGTTATGAATCCTTCAAAATCGGCACATTGATTCACGACACGCGTATAGAAATGGGAATGACACAAGAACAACTTGCCGAAAAAGTTGGGACAACGAAATCCTACATTTCAAAAATTGAGAACAACATGAAGGAAGCTCGTATTTCGACCCTTCAAAAAATCATTGAACTTGGTTTTGGTGGGCGACTTGAATTGAATATTAAAATCTAATGGACCACTTGACCGAAAGAATCTTCTAACCCTATTAATTGGCAAGGGGCATTGGTTTATGCTTTGATGGGGTTTGTGGATTAGATAGGTAGGAAAAATATAGTATATTAACAAGTTAACATACATTTAAATTAAATAGTTTATGAAATTAAAACTAACCATTTTCATTTTGACTTTAATAATGTCAATTAATACTTTTGCTCAAATTCAACAAAATGATTACAATCTTTTTCAAGCAAAAGAATTTAGCAAAGATATTTCTCTGTTTAAAGCAAAAACTTTTCTAATCCACAATGTTCTAAAAACTTCTGAAAGTGCTTTGCAGTTTGAAGCTATTCCTTTGGCCGCTGCAAGTTCAGGCGAAATGACCACATTATTATATAAATGTGAGTCTCAAAACAAAGAGGGTTTAGTTTTGGGGTTCTATGGTGAATATTGGAATGATGCAGGAGTTATATTTCAAGGCTATGGATTTAAGAACTTATCCAAAGACCAAGCTTTTGAATTTTTAAACAAAATCGAAAGCGAAATTGATAAAAACAATAAATTCTTAAAAAGTAATAATGACAACAACAATATTGTCTTTGAATACAATGATTTAAAAGTAGTTATTTGGACTACTTCAGGCAGTTATCTTATGAGAATATATTGGAACGGTTTCGATTCAACTTGGGAAAAGACATCATACGAAAGGTCAAAAAGAAGATTTGAAAGAAAAATTTGACAGTAAGAATGAAAAAGTTTGATATAAATAACTCTTTAAGCCCTGAATTAATCTATTCAGCATTCATTAATGTTGATAATGAGATATTAAAGGTAATTGATATGTCTAAACTCTCAATTACCCTAGAGAATAAAAATGGAACAGAAAAAATTATATATAGTAACAAAGATTGGCAACCCATTCCTTTAACTGATAATTGGCTTTCAAAATTCGGTCTTTCTGAATCAAATTTAATAAGAAATAATCGTACACAAACTGATTGGATAATCAAAAAAACAAATGAAGAAATTTTCTATATAACAATTAAAAGAGATTTTTCATTAGGGGAAAACCCTGTAATTCCTTTAAATTCAGTACATATGTTACAACTTTGGCACCAACTTTTGAATGAAACTTATTTAAATACTGATAATGTATTGAAATAAAAAAAGTTGGCAACAATATGAAAAAACACAAACCATTGAAATATTTCTTAACATTATTAATCACTTTTTCACTTTTATCTTGCGAGAGTCAAGTTGACAAGAATAATGAAAAAATTCAATCATTAATCTATGAAAAAGTGTTAGAAATAAATAAAAACTACTTAAAATGTAAATCGGACATAGCTAATAGTGGTTTGGCAACGCTTTTAAGTGTTAACAGATTAAAAGAGGACAAAAAAAATAATCTAACTGAATCAAAACTGATTTTAAAAAGATTGGATTCTTTAAATGTAAATTTTAATAAAACCAATCAAGCGCTGATTTCTGAATTAAAAATCTTATTCGATTCTATTAAACTTTCAGAAAAATTTAATAAAGAAAAACTAAAAATAATTCAAGACAAATACGAATATGGAATTAATGTAACAAAAGAAAATTTTGAGATTGATTCCGATATTATCGATTTAAGTAAAAAAATAATCAATCTTTTAGACCAAAGTTGCGAATTTGAAATAATTGATAATCAAATCAAATTTTATACTCAAAAATGTGTCAACAATTATAATTTTTACAACTCACATCTTGAATCCTCAATTTCATCAGCCAAAATGAAAATTAAAATGAGTGAATTTGAAAAAAACTTAAATGAAAATTAAACAATTATGACAAATAAAACTGGTTATATATTGGGAATTATAAGTGCGCTAATTTATGTATTAGTCATTTATGGCATTGATACAAATCATTTGTTAGATTTTCTCGTATACCTCTTAGGAGCTTTGCTTATTCCATTAATTATTGCTGGGTTTATTTCTCTATTTTCTAAAAACAATTTTGGAAAAATTTTCGGAATTACTTGCATAATTATTCATTTATTATCAGGAATTGGTGGACTTTTAATGTAATAAAAATACTGTTGAGTATAAGGTTGGCAGCAAGCTAAAAATGACAAAATCCGAGCAAATAATCAACAAACTTAACGAACTGAAAGAACAGGATACGATTTCCAGTTATTCTCACATAAAAAACATTCTGAAAAATCAAATAATTCCAATACCATTTTATGAATACAAACCATATAAATTAATTCGATTTAGGAGACACAACAATCGTGAAAACCTATTTGAAGAATCTGACCAACTAACTTACAGAAAGGATATTTTAAATATTACAAACTTTGGAAGAGCAAATGAACCTGGACAAGGATTTTTCTACTGTAATGATAATAAAAACCAAATAACTGGAATTTCAGAAGCTGTATCTATTTTTAGAGGAAACGAAAATAGCGAGGAAGAAGTTTTGACTATTGGCGTTTGGGACTTAAAGGAGTCTCTTAAACTCGCTATGATTCTACCGACAGATGAAAATATAGGAAAAAATTCGGGATTTGACGAAATGAAAAAGTTTTACGACGGGTTTGAAAAAAGTAAAGAATTTGAAGAGCTGAAAAAATTCAACGAATTCATAGCTAAAGAGTTCACTCTTGACCTACAAAAACATAAATCCAACTATAAAATAACCTGCGCCTTTTCAAATTATATAAAAGAAAAATTTCCAGAAGTTGACGGAATACTTTATGCGAGTGTAAAATCGGAATTTGAAGGAACGAACATTGTGCTTTGGCCAGAAGTAGCCGATGAGAAATTGGAATTTATTGCAGCTAGAAAATCAACATTTAAAAAAGTGGCTAACAAAACTTATACCGAAGTACAATCCATTGATAGCAAAAGCTATGACAAACAAACTGACAAAATAAATTGGAAGTAAAAACCAGTTGACAATAAAAAAACAAGAAAAAAACAAACAATTTTAAACTAATTTTCAAATATTCATTCCTAAAATTTAACGCTAGTTTTTTAACACAGGTATAGCCATCATACTTCATCAATAAAATTTTTATCCCATTTTTCAACGTCCATAAAAAACCTCTTGAAAACCACCCAATAAATTAACTATAAATAATATTCGTCTGTATTTGGTAATCAAATATATAATTGTAAATTTGCAAACTCTTTTTGAGAGAGGAATGTTTAATAAGAAAAAATTAATAACGTGGACACATTAAGCTACAAAACGATTTCAGCCAACAAAGCTACTGTAGATAAGCAGTGGGTTTTAGTTGATGCTGACGGTCAATCTTTGGGTCGCTTAGCTTCAAAAGTTGCAAAACTATTAAGAGGTAAGCATAAGCCTAGCTTCACACCACACGTTGATTGCGGAGATAACGTCATTGTTATCAACTCAGAAAAAGTCAACTTAACAGGAAACAAGTGGAATGACAAAACATACATTCGTCACACAGGGTATCCAGGTGGTCAAAGAAGTTTAACAGCTACAGAATTGTTTGGAAAAGATCCAGCAAGAGTTGTAGAAAAATCGGTAAAAGGAATGCTACCTAAAAACAAATTAGGAGCAGAATTATTCCGTAATTTAAATGTTGTTGTTGGTACTGCACATACCCATGCTGCACAAAAACCAAAAACAATTAACTTAAACGAATTCATGTAATGGAAGTAATTCACAAAATTGGCCGTAGAAAAACGGCTGTTGCTCGTGTATATGTTGCCCCAGGTAAAGGTAACATCACAGTAAACAAAAAGGAATTAAACGCTTACTTTACAACATCTACTTTACAGTATAAAGTTAACCAACCATTAGCATTGACTAATAACGAAGGTAACTTTGATATTAAAGTAAGTGTATTAGGTGGCGGTATTACTGGTCAAGCAGAAGCTGTTCGTTTAGCGATCTCTCGCGCAATGTGCGAATTAGATGCGGAAAACAGATTGACACTTAAACCAGAAGGTTTATTAACTAGAGACCCAAGAATGGTTGAGCGTAAAAAATTCGGACAGAAAAAAGCGCGTAAAAAATTCCAGTTTTCTAAACGTTAATATCCTGAACTTGATTCAGGATCTGTTTCATCAGATACTGAGAATCTTGTTCAATTAAAAAGTTGCTGAAACGAGTTCAGCATTTAAATAAACCAGTTATTGTTGTCCATGACCTTAAAAGTCAGGATTTAGTTAAGCATCTAAATGAAGCCTAAAGCCAATAGCCTAAAGCATACTGCTTAAAGCCTAAAGTCTAAAAAGGAACATTGCTAATCAACAGAACGTAAACTATTACAAACATGGCAGTAGAAGTAAAAGAATTACTTGAAGCAGGTGTACACTTCGGTCACCTTACACGTAAGTGGGATCCAAACATGGCCCCTTATGTATATATGGAACGCAACGGTATCCATATTATTAACCTTTATAAAACAGCGGTAAAAATTGAAGAAGCAAGTGAAGCGTTAAGCAAAATTGCAAATTCTGGCCGTAAAATTTTATTCGTTGCAACAAAAAAACAAGCAAAAGATATTGTTGCTGAAAAAGCAGGAGCTATCAACATGCCTTACATTACAGAAAGATGGCCAGGTGGTATGCTAACCAACTTCGTTACTATTAGAAAAGCTGTTAAAAAAATGGCTTCAATCGATAGAATGAAAAAGGATGGAACCTTCTTGACATTATCTAAAAAAGAACGTTTGCAAGTTGATCGTTTAAGAGCTAAGTTAGAGAAAAACTTAGGTTCTATAGCAGATATGACTCGTTTACCAGGTGCTTTATTTGTTGTAGACATAAAACGTGAGCATATCGCGATAAAAGAAGCTCAAAAATTAAACATTCCAATATTTGCAATGGTTGATACCAACTCAGACCCACGTCAAGTTGATTATGTGATACCAGCAAATGATGACGCTTCTAAATCGATTGATAAAATTTTATCTCACGTAACTACGGCTATTGCCAATGGTTTAGCAGATCGTAAAGCTGAAAAAGACGGTTTTGAAGATTCTGATGAGTCTGAAGAAATCGTAACAAAAACAAAATCTAAAGCGACATCTGTAAAAGTTGCAGCGGACGAAGAAGAATAAATAACATTAATACAACATAAATAAGTCGTTTAGTTATTTTCTTTGTTGGAAATTTATTGAACGACTTTTTAAATTAAAAAATATATGGAAGCTAAAGTACAAATAACAGCAGCAGAAGTAAACAAATTAAGACAAGCTACCGGTGCCGGTATGATGGATTGTAAAAAAGCCTTGGTGGAAGCTGAAGGTGATTTTGATAAAGCCATCGATGTTTTACGTAAAAAAGGACAAAAAGTTGCTGCAAACAGAGCCGATCGTGAATCGTCTGAAGGTGCTGCCATAGCAAAAGTTAATGCTGACAATACTGTAGGCGTTGCGATTGTTTTAGGTTGCGAAACGGATTTTGTGGGTAAAAATGAAAACTTTGTGGCATTAGCAAATCAATTAGCAGATTTGGCTTTTAACTATAATACCAAAGACGAATTTTTGGCTGCCGATTTTGGAGGCATGACCGTTGCCGAAAAATTAATTGAACAAACGGGCGTTATAGGTGAAAAATTAGACATCAATGCATTTGAAAAATTAGAAGCTCCTTATGTTGGTAGCTATGTTCACATTAACAAAATTGCTGCTTTAGTAGGTTTATCTGCTAAGGTTAAAAATGCAGAAACGCTGGCTAAAGACGTTGCTATGCAAATAGCATCTATGGGTGCTTCTACATTGTCTTATAAAGATTTTGATCCTGCTTTTATCGCTTCAGAACTTGAGGCAAGAATAGCGGTTATCGAAAAAGACAATGAAGAATTAGCGCGTTTAGGTAAAACATTAAAAAATGTACCTAAATACATTTCTATGGCTCAATTAACTCCTGAAGTATTAGCTGGAGCTGAAGAAGCTGCAAAAGCAGAACTTAAAGCAGAAGGTAAACCAGAGCAAATTTGGGATAGAATTTTACCAGGTAAGATAGACCGTTTTATTTCAGATAACACGACTTTAGACCAAGAACAATGTTTATTAGATCAAAACTTTATTAAAGATGATAAAATAAACGTTGCCAAATATGTAGCTTCATATGGAGATGTTGCTATTACAGGTTTTAAACGTGTTTCTTTAGGTTAAGAAAAAGTATAAAGTTAATTGAAAGCCACTATAAATCATAGTGGCTTTTTTTATTCAATTCAGTTTTATATAAATTTATAAAATAAAATTTTTATGTAGCTTTGCTAAACTTTCAAAAGTAAAGATGAAATACAAAAGAATACTTCTTAAGTTATCAGGTGAAGCCTTAATGGGAAATCGCCAATACGGTATAGATCCCGAACGTTTAGCCGAATACGCTGAAGATATTAAAACCATAACCGACAAAGGTGTTGAAGTCGCTATAGTTATAGGTGGTGGAAACATTTTTAGAGGTGTTTCTGGAGCAAGCAAAGGGATGGACCGTGTTCAAGGCGACCATATGGGTATGCTAGCGACCGTTATAAATGGATTGGCTTTACAAAGTGCTTTAGAAAATGCAGGCATGCAAACAAGATTACAGTCTGCCATCAAAATTAATGAAGTGGCAGAACCTTTCATACGTAGAAGAGCTATTCGTCATTTAGAAAAAGGGCGCGTGGTTATTTTTGGTGGAGGAACAGGAAATCCTTATTTTACTACAGATTCCGCCGCTGTTTTAAGAGCTATAGAAATTGAAGCCGATGTTATTTTAAAAGGCACCAGAGTTGATGGTATTTACAATGCAGATCCTGAAAAAGACAGTACCGCTATTAAATTCAATTTTATATCTTTTGATGAAGTTTTAAAAAAGGGATTAAAAGTAATGGACACCACAGCATTTACACTCAGTCAGGAAAATAATTTACCTATTATTGTGTTCGATATGAACAAAAAAGGAAACCTTTTAAAGGTTGTTTCCGGAGAAAAAGTAGGCACCGAAGTAAACATATAGAGTTTGACATAATTTTTTGAACAATAACTTACCATTAAAGTTTAAAACAATGAACGAGGAAATAGAATTTATACTAGATACGGCCAAAGAATCCATGGATAGTGCTATTAGGCATTTAGAAAAGCAATTGGTAAATATTAGAGCAGGAAAAGCTAGTCCTGCCATGTTGGGAAGTGTACTTGTAAATTATTATGGTAATCAAACACCAATAAATCAAGTGGCAAACGTAAACACGCCTGATGGTAGAACGATTACTGTGCAACCTTGGGAAAAAAACATGCTACAGGAAATTGAAAAAGGCATCATGTACGCCAATCTTGGTTTTAATCCTATGAACAATGGAGATACAATTATTATTAACGTGCCCCCTTTAACAGAAGAACGACGTCGTGATCTAGCCAAACAAGCCAAGGCAGAAGCCGAAGATGCTAAAATTGGTGTACGAAGTGCTCGTAAGGATGCTAATAATGAAATCAAAAAATCTGATGATATTTCTGAAGACCTTAAAAAGAATGCGGAGATAGACATACAACAAATGACTGACAAATACGTTAAGAAAATTGACGATATGTTCGAGCTCAAAGAAAAAGAAATTATGACAGTATAATTTTGGAAGCGATCCCGATAGCTATCGGGATCGCTTCTTTTGTATAAATTTAGCTTTACACATCGCCATTAATGTCAAAATTATGTACCCTCGCGTTTTTATTGCTTTTTTCTTGGTTGGTGCGAGCCCAAACTACAGCGGAAACTAGTACTGAACCAACTCAAGATTCTATTAAAAAAAGTGGTTTTTTAAAACAATTGGCGGATGGATATTTACCCACCAAATACTTCAATTTTGATTTAAGATATCTGGTTAAATACAACCAATATGAAGCTTTAAGAACAGGCTTGGGCGGTATAACAAATGATGCTTTTTCAGAAAAATTCAGAATAAACTCTTATGTTGTTTATGGCTTTAAAGATCATCGGTTTAAGTATAGTATAGGCGCAGGTTTCAGAATAGCAGAAAAAACCAATACTTGGCTGGATATTTCGTATACCGATGATTTACAAGAAACGGGCAGTTATCCTTTTTTAACCGACAAGCGTTTTTTTCAACTCTTTGAACCTAGGTTATTAAACATTAGTTTATTCCATAAAATTATCTCAAGATCTATCTCTTTAGAATATCAATTAAGTCCGAATATTTTAGCAGAAACACAATTATCCATAAATGATATAAATCCAACTTATGCCTATGAGTTTGCCTTAAATGGCGCCAATTATAATTTATTCAATCTTAGCTTGGCAAAAATAGCAGTACAATGGAGCCCATTTAGTAATTTTGAACTAGCTGAAAAAGGTGTTGAAGAAGGAGAAGATGGCTTCCCAAAATTCACATTTCAATATACCAAAAGTTTTAAGGATGTTTTTGAAGGTGATTTTAATTTTTCTAATTTCGAATTCAAGACCATTCAACAAATACAGCACAAAAACAAAAGCCTATCTGAAATCACAATAGTTTCTGGTATATCCAATGGTCATGCGCCATTAACGCATTTGTATCACGCCTACCCTAACAATATCAACAAAGAAAAGATTTTAAGACGTTTTTCTGTTGCGGGCACAAGTAGTTTTGAAACCATGTTTTTCAATGAATTCTTCTCTGATAAATTTACAACGCTACAAATAAAACACGCTTTGAAACCTTTTAATATTTCTGAAAAGTATAAACCTCAATTGGTATTAATAAGCAGATTTGCCATTGGTGATATGGACAACATAGATAGACATCAAAATATCTCTTTTGGAACTTTAGAAAAGGGATACTCAGAATCTGGGTTTGAAATTAACAAACTATTTTTTGGCTTCGGTTTAAGTTTTGCTTACAGATATGGCGCTTATCATTTACCGAATATTGATGATAATATCGCTTTTAAATTTACATTTAACTTAACATTATAGATCAATTAATCACTTAACTCATTGTTTTTTCTACCTTTGCCAACTTTAAATTAAAGGATGTTTAAGCTTTTTACAACAAATTTTTGGTCAGTTACGGCGAGACTTATTTTACGTAATAAAATTGCGATTCTTGTTGGTATTTTAATCATCACTGTTTTATTCAGCACCCAATGGAAACATATGCGCTTCACCTATACAGAAGCCAATCTTTTACCTGATGAGCACCCTATTAACCTTACCTATGACAATTTCTTAAAAACCTTTGGTGAAGAAGGGAACCTCATTGTGATTGGGGTTAAGGATTCCACGTTGTTTTCTGTTGAAAAATTAAATGCTTGGAATGCATTATCAGATAGTTTTAAAACATATGACGCTGTAGAATCTGTTATTTCTATTAAAGATTTACAAAAGCTCGTTAAGGACACCCTTAATGAAAAATTCATTTTAAGTCCATTTATAAAAGATTCCATTTCATCTTCTAAACAAATTGAAATACTAGAAGATGAACTTTTTAATAAATATCCTTTTTATGACAATTTCTTGTTCAATAACAAAACAAAAACGGTTCGTACTGCTATCTATTTAAAAAAGGATATTGTAAACACATCTGCCAGAAAAGATTTTATTGTTAATGTGTTGTTGCCAAAAACAGAAACCTTTGAAAACGCTACAAAGCTAGATGTAAGGATTTCTGGAATGCCCTATATAAGAACCCTCAATGCACAAAACATTGTTGATGAAATTGGTCTATTTATCATTGCTGCATTATTAGTTACATCGTTGATATTCTTTTTCTTTTTTAGGTCATTAAGAGCCACATTTATATCACTTATTGTTGTATGCATTGGTGTTATGTGGACATTAGGTATTATAGGATTGTTAAACTACGAGATTACTGTTTTAACAGCGCTTATACCTCCGTTAATTATAGTAATCGGTATCCCTAATTGTATTTTTTTAATTAATAAATACCAGCATGAAGTAAAACTACATGGTAATAAAGTAAAATCATTACAGCGTGTTATCACAAAAATTGGGAATGCCACATTAATGACCAATTTAACCACTGCTTCTGGGTTTGCTACCTTCATTCTAACAGAAAGTAAACTTTTAAAAGAATTTGGGGTTGTTGCTTCGTTAAGTATTGTTGGTATTTTTCTGTTGTGCTTGCTTATCATTCCTATTATTTATTCTTTTTTACCCTACCCAAAAGATCGCCACTTAGAACATTTAAATAAGCGATGGATTGGCGGTTTTGTTAATTGGATTGAACAGATGGTAAAACATCGGCGCATAGCAATTTACGCAACCTCGGTAATCTTACTTATAGCTAGTATTATTGGCATTTATAAGATAAAAATTTCTGGAAGCCTCATTGAAGATATGCCCAAAAAAACCGAATTTTTTGAGGATATTCGTTTTTTTGAACGTGAGTTTAATGGCATTATGCCGCTGGAAATTATGGTGGACACCAAACAAAAACAAGGTGTTATGAAACTGCCATCCTTAAAGCGGATGAATGAGTTGGAAGAGTTAATCATAGAAATACCCGAATTATCGAAACCTATATCTGTCGTTGGGTTGGTTAAATACTCAAAACAGGCTTATTACAATGGAAATCCGTTGTATTATCAACTACCAACCTCACAAGAAAATAACTTTATTTTATCGTACGCAAAAAACTCAACATCTAATATTAACTTGATTAATAATTTTGTTGATAGTACGGGACAATACGCGCGCATCACAACCTTTATGAAGGATATTGGTACCGATAAAATGGAACGTATTGAAGAAGATCTTCAAATCAAAATAGATAAAGTATTTCCAAAGGACAGATATACTGTTACTATGACCGGTAAGGCCTTGGTATTTCAAAAAGGGACTAAATACTTGGTTAAAAATTTAGTCATTTCTTTATCGCTTGCCATTTTACTTATTTCATTATTTATGGCTTTTATGTTCCGGTCTTTTAGAATGATTGTTGTATCGCTCATACCCAACTTATTGCCGTTATTAATTACTGCTGGTTTAATGGGTTATTTAGGCGTTCCAATAAAGCCATCAACCATTTTGGTGTTTAGTATTGCTTTTGGAATTTCGGTAGATGACACTATTCACTTTTTGGCAAAATACAGACAAGAATTACAGGCAAATAACTGGAAAATAAAAACCTCTGTTTATGGTGCGTTGCGCGAAACTGGTGTTAGTATGTTTTATACGTCCATTGTTTTATTCTTTGGTTTTTCCGTATTTACTATTTCTAGCTTTGGCGGCACAGTGGCTTTAGGCGCCTTGGTTTCGGCTACCTTATTGTTCGCTATGTTATCAAACTTAGTACTTCTACCATCATTATTATTGTCCTTAGAAAGAAGCATAGCCAATAAAGAAGTATTAAGAGAACCTGCTATCAACATCATTCCAGAAGACGATGATGGCGACAATTCAATCTTTTAATTAGAAATTCCTTTATTTATAATTTATTATTAAACTCGTTTTTCAGGCATTCTAACTAGAAAGCCAAAAGTCTTTTTTATATTTACATTTAAATTTTATACACATGCAAACACGTACTGTTTCAGAATTGTTATCACAAAAAATAGCAATAGCAGAAGTAGATATTAAAGGTTGGGTAAGAACCTTTAGGGCTAATAGATTTATTGCATTAAACGATGGTTCTACCATTAACAATATTCAATGTGTTGTTGACTTTGAAAATACAGAGGAAATCATTTTAAAACGTATTACCACAGGTGCGGCAGTTCATATAAAAGGCGAGTTAGTAGAAAGTCTTGGCAAGGGACAAAACGTTGAAATCATTGTGAAAAATATTGAAATTTTAGGAGATTCAGATCCTGAAACGTATCCTATACAACCTAAAAAACATTCGTTTGAATTTTTAAGGGAAAATGCCCACTTACGTACTAGAACCAGTACGTTTAGTGCTGTCATGCGTTTACGATCAGCCCTCTCGTTCGCAATACATAGCTATTTTAATGAGAATGGTTTTTACTATGTAAACACCCCAATAATAACTGGAAGTGATGCCGAAGGTGCTGGAGAAATGTTTCGTGTAAGCAGTTTAGACGCTAAAAAACCGCCGCTTACAAAAGATGGGCAAATTGACTACTCTCAAGATTTCTTCGGAAAAGAAACCAATCTTACGGTTTCTGGTCAGCTAGAAGCAGAAACTTACGCCATGTCTTTAGGTAAAGTATATACTTTTGGACCAACATTTAGAGCTGAAAACTCCAATACATCCAGACATCTTGCAGAATTTTGGATGATAGAGCCTGAAGTAGCATTTATGGACTTGGCAGGTAATATGGATTTGGCAGAAAGTTTTTTAAAATACATTATTAAGTATATTTTAGATAACAATCGTGAGGATTTAGACTTTTTAAATCAGAGGCTTTTAGACGAGGAAAAAACAAAGCCACAAGCCGAAAGAAGTGAGATGAGTCTAATTGAAAAATTAAATTTTGTAACAGAAAACAATTTTACGCGTTTAAGTTATACTGAAGCCATTGGAATTTTAAGAGACAGTACGCCCAACAAGAAAAAGAAATTCAAATACATTATTGATGAGTGGGGGACCGATTTACAGAGTGAACATGAACGCTTTTTAGTTGAAAAACATTTTAAATGCCCTGTTATTTTATATGATTATCCAGCCAATATTAAAGCCTTTTATATGCGCTTGAATGAGGATGGGAAAACGGTTAGAGCTATGGACATTTTATTTCCTGGTATTGGCGAAATAGTAGGCGGTGCCCAACGTGAAGAACGTTTAGATGTACTCAAGAAAAAAATGGCTGCCCTTAATATTCCAGAAGAAGATTTATGGTGGTATTTGGATTTGCGTAAATATGGAACCGCCGTGCACTCTGGTTTTGGGTTAGGGTTTGAACGTTTAGTGATGTTTGCAACAGGAATGAGCAATATAAGGGATGTTATACCATTCCCGAGAACCCCTCAAAATGCTGAGTTTTAATATTAATTTAAGATAAAAGATTCTTAGTAAACCCCCATTGTTGGTATAATTTTTATACTTTTATTCTTAAACCAAATCATACAAATGCTTAAACAACATTTACAATTTAAATTATCACAAAAACTATCTCCGCAGCAAATTCAATTGATGAAATTGATTCAGTTGCCTACACAAGCTTTTGAACAACGATTAAAGCAAGAATTGGAAGAAAACCCTGCTCTCGAAGGTGGTACAGAAGAAGTTGAAAGCGATTATGATTCCGATTTAGATAATTCTACAGACGATTATGATGATAGTGAAAGCATAGGTAATGATGATATTAATGTTGATGAGTATTTAAGTGATGACGAAGTACCAGATTACAGAACCCAAGTAAATAATTATAGTAGTGATGATGAAGAAAAGACCATGCCTTATGCCGCAGGAACCTCCTTCACACAACACTTAATCAGCCAATTAAATACCTATAGGCTTACTGACGATGAATATAACATTGCAGAATTTTTAGTTGGTAACGTTGATGAAAGCGGATACATCCGTAGATCTGTAACAGATATTATGGACGATTTGGCGTTTACACAAAATGTTTACACCACTGAAGATAAGATTGAGCATGTATTAAAAATTGTACATCAATTGGATCCTGCAGGTGTGGGCGCTCGTAATCTTCAAGAGTGCTTAAGTATTCAATTACATAGAAAAGAAAAAAATCCAGATGTTGAATTAGCCATTGACATTATTGACAATGCTTTCGATCAGTTTACCAAAAAACATTACGATAAGCTCATTCAAAAATTTGATATTAGCGAACTTCAACTGAAAGATGCCATAAGGGAAATTGAACATTTAAATCCTAAGCCTGGAGGTTCATACTCTGGTAATAATAGAATTGTAGAACATGTGGTTCCAGATTTTGCTATAAAAATTGTAGATGGCGAATTGGAATTAACGCTTAATGGCCGAAATGCTCCAGAACTTCATGTGTCTAGGGAATATAACGATATGCTTAAGGGTTATAAAGACTCTAAAGATAAATCGAAATCCCAAAAAGATGCCGTTATATTCATCAAACAAAAATTGGATGCCGCTAAATGGTTTATTGAAGCTATAAAACAACGCCAACAAACGTTATTTATAACCATGAGCGCCATCATGCATTACCAAGAAGAATATTTTTTATCGGGTGATGAGCGCAACCTAAGACCTATGATTCTTAAAGATATTGCAGATGAAATTTCTATGGATGTCTCAACGGTTTCAAGAGTTGCCAACAGTAAATATGTAGATACGCCTTATGGCACAAAACTTATAAAGGATTTCTTTTCAGAATCCATGAAAAATGATCAAGGTGAAGATGTTTCAACCAGAGAAATAAAAAAAATTCTTGAAACAGTTCTTGAAGAAGAAGACAAAAGAAAACCATTAACTGATGATACTTTAGCCGCCATTTTAAAAGATAAGGGCTACCCTATTGCCCGACGCACCGTTGCTAAATACAGGGAGCAATTAGATATTCCTGTAGCACGATTACGCAAAAAGATATGATAAATCATATCTTAAAAAGTATCTCGTATATATTCCATCCTTTAATAATGCCTTTATTAGGGGTTCTTTTTTACTTTAAAGTAAGCCCAAAATACTTCCCACAAGAAATTATTTATGCTAAAATAATCTCGCTTTTTATCTTAACAATTGTTTTACCTATTCTACTATATTTTTTATTGAAAACCTTAGGTAAGGTAAACTCAATAGCACTAGAAACTACCCAAGAACGTATTATCCCTCTAGCTATTAATTGTCTTGTTATTCTATTAGTTCTTGAAAGGGTTATAAGTGACCATCAAATTATTGAACTTTACTATTTCTTTTTAGGAATATTAATATCTACCCTTACTTGTTTGATACTTGTTATTATGAAATTTAAAGCTAGCATACATATGATATCTGTTTCGGGTTTGTTTATGTTCTTTATTGCCCTAAGTATCCATTTTAGTATCAACATTAATGGCACGTTAGCTTTAATGAGCATAATCACAGGAGCCATTGCCACTTCCAGATTACATCTTAACGCGCATACATATAAAGAACTTATTTTCGGCTTTTTTGTTGGGTTGATTCCTCAATTATTACTTATTAATAATTGGCTATAGTACATAGAACATCAATCCTATTTTTATGGCATTCATATCAATAGTTTCTCCATTTAATTTGGCATCACTAGAAAAAATAGGGTTTAAAGCATAATACATGTACAAGTTCCATGTATTATACCCCATGCTTACTGTTAATCCGTATTGGAAGTTATTAAAGTCTTCGATATTATTATATTTAAATTCCCCTAAACTTCCTCTAAACTTTGCTGTATTCGTAAATACATATCCTATTTTAAACCCGGCGTAAATTCGCCAAAAATTATAATCTGTAGGGTTTGATGTTCTCCACCTATACTCTATTGGAAGTTCTATTAAATGCTGAGAAAATTTATTTCTAGAAAAGGAGACATTGCTTTCGTCAATAATACTGTAATTAATATTACCTAAATCATCTTTTACTACAAGCAAATTTTGATTAAATGAATTGGCAGAATATCCTAACCCAATACCTATGGCAATATTTCTATCTTTATTTATAGGCATGTCTTTTATAAAACCTGCATGAAAACCCAAAGAAAACCCATTTTGGGAAAGATCATTAGGTTTATTCCCAATAAGATTATAGGTTACACCCGCATAAAACTGATCTTCTTTATATAGAGAATCTACAATCTTAGTGTTGTTTTCTTGTGCTTCAAGGTAACTGCAAACAATAAGCCCTATTAAAACTAAATATCCTTTCATGTATTAATTTTTACCTGACAACCACATATAAAAAATTTGAGACAACAAATATACAATTTTACCCTATCAAATTATTAAGCATAAAAAAGGCGCTCTTAAAAGAACACCTTCTTATTTCTAAATAGTTACTTATTAAAATTTATAGTTTAAACCAATCATCCAATAGGTTTGTAGTTTGTTGTTTATATTATCAAATGTTGGGACTGGATCTGTTCCCGTAACATCATAATTATCAACAGAATATTTTAAGGCTTCTTGCTTGTTGTTTCTCAGTCCAAAATCAAATCCAACTCCAATCATCTCCCATAATGTATATCCAAAAGAGTTGTTCCAGGTCCAGTTCGATAAATTGGAACTCTTATAACTTTGGAACAAAGATAAGTTGGTTTTAAAGCTAATCTCTTTAATTTGTCTGGTATAATCGATTAATATTTTTGTGCCATAAGACGATTGGAAAATAGCATCATTTCTACTAAATACCATATTATAGTTTAATGGATGTACCACCACAACCAAGTCTTTAATAGGTGTGTAAGTAGCCCCCACACCGACATCTAAATAGCCCGGGTTGTTAAAGTTGTTTAAAATGGTAGTTCTGTATTCGCCTAAACCAGAAAAAGCAAATGTTTCACTTAATTTCATACCATATAAAGAAGATACATTAAAAACATCGTTTGCCTCACGCCATTGGGTATTATCATTGGGGTTGTCTTTATCATTAAATTTAACCCATGATAAATTTAGATTTCCAGAATTTCTCCAGAAATAAAGATCTGTATTCAAATTTGCAAATGCGTTTACGGTAAAGCCAATATTTCCAGATCTATTATTAGGCGATTTTTGGGCATACCAATTACTGAAATTAGAAACACTTCCACCAATAGTACCAAAAGCACCTTTTTTCCAACCAGGAAACGCATCAATTTTTCCTTGGGTAGCGTCCACACGGCCTTGAGCTGCTTTAAGAGAATCTTTTTGAACGGATAAGGTTTCTTTAAGTTCTTCTAAAGTTTGAGCATTAACATTGATGAGTCCTATAAAAAAAGTTAATAGTAATAGTGTTTTTTTCATTTTTATAAAATTTGAGCAAATATAACTACGAGAATTATTTTTTATTGTGATTACCAAAAAGTTTAATGAACTTATTTCTTTTTATAAAGCGGCACCGAGGAACATGCTTCACCATACATGATAGATTTTGCAAGAGGCTTTAATTTATTTGAAAGCATGATATACGCATTTTTGGGAACAGGTTTTTTAGAGCATCCTTTAATAATTAGTGGTTTATCTATAAACGCTGAAACATCTAAATTATTGATAACATCTTGATAAATGGACGTTTCTAAAGATTCCAAATCGCCAATAATGGTTTTTTTTGCATAAGGCTGTAAATGAATGGAGATGAGCATAAAGGCCCAAGCAGGAATAATGGCATCGGTAGAACATGTTAAAGCTATGTAAGTATCTTGATATTGCGACCAATCATGTTGGGAAATGTATTCCCTAAAATCTTTTTCACACAACACCAAACCTTCAAGCAGCCAATCTTTAATATCAAAAAGAATGCGGTTGCCTTTAGGGTAATAATCCTCTAAGTCAACGGTTACTAGTTGGCTATTTGCTACACGATTTATGATGTCTTCTTCCAAAAATGTATGGTGTTAAGTTGTTTGGTGTTTAGGTGAAACTAGCAATTTTTTATGCACGGTGTTATAGCTATTTTTTTTGACTTTCTTCTTGCTTCTTTTCTTTCCGTAATCTTTTGGCTTTCTCTTTTTCGGTTTCAATTTCAAATACCAAAGGAAGAGTATATTTTTGGCTAATTCTTTTTCCATTATATTCGGCAGGAACCATTTTAGGAAGTTCACTTACAACTCGAATAGCTTCTTTTTCAAATTCAGGATGAACTGACCTTGCCATGATATCCATAATATCTCCATTATCATTAATTGTAAAAAGGACTGTAACTTTAATTTGGTCTCCGCCTTTATAATTTAAGGATTTTGCAATACTATCAAACCTTGTTTGTTCAGATGATTTAATTTTATCCGATATCATTTTAACTCCGTCACTTTGACTAAAACAGACGCTTGTTACAAATAATAATAGTAAAATTTTATTCATAGGTTTTTGCAAATGGCACACAAAGTGTTTATGTTAGGAACGTTGCATGTTTGCATATGAGGATTTTCAGCAGGAAAATTATAAGCTAGCAAACGAGCAAATATCCAAACGATTAAACTAAAATAAGCAATGTTTTTTACACGGCGTTAGCATCTGGTTTTTTTTCCGTTAGACTGTCTTTAATTTTGCGTAAATATCAATACTTATAAATCTCCCATTTTTTATTTCACTGTCTTTCATTGTTCCTTCGTGCTGGAAGTCAAGTTTTGCCATTGCTTTTTTACAGTTCTGATTATCTGATTCTACAAAACCCTCTATCCGATGAAGTTCGAGCTGTTCAAATCCGTAACTACAAATCAAAGGCATTGCCTCTGTCATAATTCCTTGTCCCCAAAAGTCGGGAAGTAGCCAAAGTCCAATTTCTGCTTTTCTGTGTTCTATTGATAAGTTATTCAGTCCACAAGCTCCATAAAATGTTCCATTATCAATTGAACAAATCGCCCACCAAAATTGTTTTGAATCAGAAAACCAAGTCATTTGTTCATTTGTAGCTTCCAAACTATCATAACTTATTCCGTAATGTTTTATCACATCGGGATTGGAAAGTCCGTAGTAGATATTTTCAAGATCGGATTCGGTTATCGTCCTAAGTAAAAGTCGGTCGGTCGTTATTGATGGAATTTCTTTTTTCACGGTTTTTAAATTCAGTTCGCGAGCTTTATTATAGCTTGGTGCTAACCATTTTTAAAGCATCCCCAATTCCAACTTGGCTTCTTCACTCATTAAATCTTGTGTCCATGGTGGGTCGAACGTAATTTCTACTTCGGCACTATGTACTTCATCAAGGGATTTAATTTTTTCTTCCACTTCCATAGGTAGCGTTTCGGCTACTGGGCAGTTTGGCGTTGTTAAGGTCATCAATATTTTTACATCAGAATCTTCATTTACAAACACATCGTAAATCAATCCGAGTTCGTAAATATCTACTGGAATTTCTGGATCGTAAATCGTTTTTAAAACCCTAACTATTTTATCACCTAATGTATTATCTTCTGTATCTTGTTCGCTCATTTTTTCTTTAATGTTTATTTGTTGCGGTGTTTGTCGTTAAGTCGAGAGCTTTCTAAAAAACTCCACAACAAACGACCAAACTATTTCAACTGCGTTTGATATGCAATCGCATACAATTTAAGTTGTTTCACCATACTCACTAAGCCATTGGCACGAGTGGGCGATAAATGTTCTTTTAGACCTATTTTATCAATAAATTCGGTTTCGGCATTAATAATATCTTTTGGATGCTGATTTGAAAATACACGGATTAAAATAGCAATAATGCCTTTGGTAATGATGGCATCACTATCGGCAGTAAAAACCAATTTGTCGTTCTTCATTTCGGCATGAACCCAAACTTTACTTTGGCAACCTTTAATAATGTTGCTGTCGGTTTTGTATTGGTCTGCAATTAATGGTAAATCCTTGCCTAAATCTATCATGTATTGATAACGTTCTTCCCAATCTTCAAACATGGAAAACTCATCAATTAGTTCTTTTTGTATGTCTTCAATACTCACAATCATAATTTTAAACAAAAATACAATAAGAAATGCCCATTAACAAATTTATAAACCCAACTTAAATGTCTAAAACGGCATTGCATCTGACCTCTAAAAAAATAACATAGGCAGATGAATTTTTGTTAATCAACGTTTTCTGATAATGATAGTATTTCTTTAACAAGAGCTTCTATTGCCAAAGGAGGTGTTCCGTGGTCAAAGTTGGAAGATTCGTAAACAGTGCCATTTTTAGAGATTTTTAATGTGCCTATGGAAGCCCCGTCGTAAAAACGAGCTTCTGTTGGCGATTTTAATGTAGCGATGCTATCTAAAGTTATGGTTTCTAAAAGTGAATTTAGTTTCTTCCAATTTTCTTTGGTGATGGCTTTTGAAATGGGTTTTGCTTCTCTGTCTTTTGAGATTGAAAGAATGGAATCATTGACAATAATATCTAAAAATCTTCCTCTCGACATTGCCGAATAGTTGAAAGCTATGTTGTCATTTTTTTTGATAGCAGTTAATAGCACTTTTTTATTGCTAAGAAACTGCAAAATACTATCGTTTAAGATAATTTTATCCGTTATTGATAAGGCTTCCTGCATCTCAAATTCCATTTGATTTGCTGTGTCTCCACAGAACATTTTAGTGGAGGCTAACAGGTTAATTCTAATTGAATCCGTTTCTAATGAGTAACTTCCAATAAATCTGTTACACCCTGAAAATCCAGAAATTCGTTGTTCTTTGCTATTAAAATCAATCGTTAGTTTATTCGCAATAACATCATTGTCATTTAAAGTTTTAACATCATATATTCCATTAATAGCCATCAAATTATTTGAGTTGTTTTCTTGAAGAGTCGCCGTTTTAGTGGCAAGGTTGCATGCTTTTAAAGAGATTAAAAAAGATAAAATGACTAGGAATTTCATGTTTTTGTTTTTGTTTTAATATAACAAAAAAGACGCCAAAATTGACGTCTTTTTAATATTTATTAAACAAACCTTTAGTTTGCCATAGCTGCTCTCGAGCCACCTGAAGAGAAAATAGCTCGCATTCTGTTTCTTTGTCCATCTGTAAACATATACATGCAAGCATCATCAGTATAGTCCATATAATTCATGGTCATGTCCGCTGTACTACAGTTAATTCTTGGGTAAGATGGACATCCATAATTTGCACCGTCTGAACTTGGAGTATCTGTAACAAAATCATCTTGTTTACATCTTCCATCTCCCCAAATATGTCGTAAATTTAGGTAATGACCAACCTCATGAGTTGCTGTTCTTCCTAAATTATAAGGTGCCGCAGAACCCCCTGGTAAACTTGAGTATAATAATACAATACCATCGGTGTTTGAATTTCCTCCTGGAAATTGTGCATATCCCAAGATGCCACCACCAATATTACATACCCAAATATTTAAATGGGTTTGTGGTGTAATAGGTGGGTATGCCGATTTTATTGCATTATTTGTTCCCCAAGATGCTGTATTGTTGTCATGTCTAAAAGTACCGGCTAAGGTAAAGTTAACGTCGGTAGTTGTTGCATCATTTACAAAATTCGTAGCACCTGAAGGTAACAAGTTGGTGTTGGGGCTATTAAAGTCACTATTTAAAACATTTATTTGAGATTGTATTTGTGAATTTGTTACATCGTTAGCATTAGGCAATACAATGTGAATATAAACAGGAATACTAATGGTGCCTAAACCGTCATCAACAGGAAGTACATCAATATCTGTATCTCCCCCACCACCTGGTTGTCCACCACCGCCTCCAGGTTTGCCTTTGGCAGTTAAAAATTGGCGTGTATGAAACTCAATATCAAACATTTTCTTTTCTAAACCTGGATTTTCAATAAGTTGCTTGTTTAGTACATCCATGGTGTAACACGTTTTAAGCGATTCTTTTGAATTAACGGATTTAGAACTTAAATCTTCATTAAAATCGGTAAAAACATAAAAGTCGCTCATATCAATTTGTTGTTCTTGAGTAACTTCAATTTTGTCATTGTCGCATGCAGTAAATACTAATGCTACGGCAGCCATCCTTAAAAATAATTTTTTCATTTTTAATATAAATTTGAATTAGTCGATGATGAAGATATATTATTTTTAGAAAATAGCACACTTTTTTTCAATAAATATGTTAATTATTCGACAAAAAAATGTCTTTTTGTTAAATATACAACAACGTAATATGGGATTATTTTAGGAAAATAGAGCTAATACAATAACTTTTTTTGCTTTATAACACCTCCCAGCAAATCATCAATTTCAGCCTTTGCATTGAAAAACGTTAGTGACGCACAAACGGTTTCTGGAATTTTAAAAGAATCCTTAATGCGTTGGACACAATGATGGTCTGTACGAATAAACAAAGTCATACTAATTTAAATAAGATTTGAACAAAACTATTATTTCAAAATACTTAGCTTTTCCGAAATAGACTTCTTTGATTATTTAGTATTACCGCAAAAGTAAGTAGTATTAATAAGAGAATAATCATGTTGAAATTAATGCCATTATCCATCATAATACCGACAACAAGTGGCCCCGCAGCAGTACTCAAAACCATAAACATATTAAAAAAACTTCTCACAGTACCTAACTTACCGGTTCCATATACTTCTGCAAGCAAAGCGGTTTTAACCGTTCCTGCCAGTCCTGTAGTAATGCCAATCATTACCAGAAAAAATAATGCTGCCAGAATATGATTGCTCACCACCATAGGGAAGAGGCCTATGCCTAAGGGTATGAGATAAAATCGAAAGAGTTTTTTAGCACTAAACCTATCTACCAATAGGCCTCCAATAAGGCTCATTATAAATCGAGTAATGGCATAAACAATAAAAAAAGAAGCATATAAAGTGACTGACCATTTTAAATCTTTGACAAAAATGTACTGATAAAAGAAAAAGGCGGTAGAAACAAAACTCATTACAAAGCTAGATGGCATAATGATGAAAAATTTTCTTTCTGAAATGATGTCTTTAAAATCCGTTAATAAAATTTTTCCAGAGATTTTACTTTCTAGGTCAAGATCTTTATCAAATTTTTTCAAATCTAAAAAACGCATACGGATTAAATAGAAAACTAGAAAAGCAGCACAGAGCAAAGAGGTCGTTTTAAGGTTAGACCATAACAATAAACTAGTGACAATTATTGGGAAAATCGCTTCCCCAACCGAATAACCCGAAGATGCAATGCTTAAAGCCTTTCCCCTATCCAAATCAAATCTTCGAGATAAAACCGTTTGGCTTATATGACTTAATAATCCTTGTCCTGTTAATCGTAATCCTAATAATGCCAAAAACAAAACAATCATGTGAATTTCAGAAAAACCTAACAGTATAGAAGAAAGAGCTAATCCTAAAATGGTATAAAAAGTGACTGTTTTTATCGGTTTATGATCTACGAAATGTCCTAAAGTGATGAGAAGAAAAGATGTAATTACAGTTGCAGCAGCATAAATACCCCCAAATAGGCCGTTTGAAATACCAAATACCTTAATTATTTCTGGCACATATAAAGAAATAAAATAAGTTTGCCCAAAACCAGATAACAACGTTAATGTCCATCCAAACCTTACTTCTTTAAAATTTTTTTTAAAAAAAGTAAAATATTCTTTCAAATTTTAATTAATTAACTGTGAGACATTATATGCTATAATAATTCTATTGAAAAAACATCTCTGCAAAGATTTGCATTGTCTGCATGAATATCAAATGTTTTAAACCCATTTACTCTAATCCTTTATTTTTTTTTAAAGAACGATGTTAAATTGCAAAGCGGTTGATAAGACCAAACATTAATATGAGTTTAGGAAAGCATTGTTTTTGCTTTTTTGACACCTTCAACCAAAGCATCAATTTCGGCCTTTGTATTGTAAAACGCGAATGAAGCACGAACGGTTCCTGGAATTTTAAAGTAATCCATAATAGGTTGGGCGCAATGATGGCCTGTGCGAGCCGCAATACCAAGTTTGTCCAAAATAGTACCAACGTCATATGGGTGAATGCTTTCTAAATTAAATGAAATCACTGAGGTTTTGTGTTTTGAAGTTCCGTAGATTTTCAAGCCTTCAATGTCTAATAATTTTTTTGTAGCGTATTCTAAAAGGTCGTGTTCGTAGGTGGCAATGGCATCAAATCCGATAGCATTCATATAATCGATGGCTGCCCCAAAAGCGATGCCACCACAAATATTTGGCGTGCCAGCTTCAAATTTATGAGGAAGCTCTGCATAGGTTGTTTTTTCAAAGGTTACTTCGGCAATCATTTCACCGCCACCTTGGTAGGGAGGTAATTTTTTTAACCAACTTTCTTTTCCGTACAGCATCCCTTGTCCTGTTGGACCGCACATTTTATGGGCAGAGACGACATAAAAATCGACGTCCAAAGCTTGAACATCGGGTTTAATATGTGGACATGATTGGGCACCATCAACTAATACAGCAGCACCTACTTGATGTGCTTTTTCAATAATATATTCAATAGGATTTATGGTTCCTAAGGCGTTTGAAATATGGTTTACAAAAACAAGTTTCGTGTTTTTTGAAAGAAGTTTATCATATTCACTCATTACCAATTCACCATCCAAATTCATTGGTATGACTTTCAATATTGCGCCTGTGCGTTCACTAAGCATTTGCCATGGTACAATATTGCTATGGTGTTCTAAAGCAGAAACGATGATCTCATCGCCTTTTTTTAATAGAGATGAAAATCCGTTTGCTACTAGATTTATACCATGTGTTGTACCCGAAGTAAATATAATTTCGTGTGCAAATTTGGCATTAAAATGAGCTTGTATTTTTTTGCGGGCTTGTTCGTATTTATCGGTAGCTTCTTGACTTAATGTGTGTACACCCCGATGAATATTAGCATTGTAGTTTGAATAATAGTCTACAATAACATCTATAACCTGTTGCGGAGTTTGCGATGTAGCGGCATTATCAAAATAAACTAAAGGTTTGCCATTTACTTTTCGTGAAAGAATGGGAAAATCTTTTCGTATGTTTTCTACGTTGAACATGGTTATATGTTTAGCCCCGATTGAGGCATTTGTTGGAGCTCTTTTTATTTATAGATTCCTGCTTTTGCAGGAATGACAGAAAGAAAAAAGCGACTGCCGAAAGCGGGATTAGCTCCAAAAAAAATAAATTTTGGTTCTCAAAATAAGATTCCTGTCTGCGCGGGAATTATAAGTCGAACCCCATATTAACGCCTAATTTATTGGCGATAATTTTGGTAATACGTTGTTTTATCTCTGGGATTTTAACCGAACTCAAAACATTATTACTAAAGGCGTACATTAAAAGGGCTTTGGCCTCTTTTTCTGGTATACCACGCGTACGCATATAAAACATGGCCGTTTCATCTAACTGCCCAATGGTACAACCGTGCGAACACTTTACATCATCAGCAAAAATTTCTAGTTGCGGCTTCGTGTTTATGGTTGCTTTATCGCTTACTAAAATATTGTTATTCGCTTGAAAGGCATTCGTTTTTTGAGCTTCTTTATTAACAATGATTTTACCATTAAAAACACCAGTTGAGTTTTCACCAAAAATACCTTTATAATCTTGATGGCTCTCACAATTTGGCTCAATATGGTGTACCAAGGTATTATGGTCCACATGCTGTTTGTCTCCAATAATGGTAATGCCTTTTAAAGTAGAATCGATACGTTCGCCATTTTGATAAAAATTCAAGTTGTTGCGAACCAATTTTCCGCCAAAAGCAAAGGTATGCACTGACGCAACACTTTCCCTTTTTTGGTTTATAAACGTATTATCTATTAAGGAAGCGTTTAAATTATCGTTTTGAATTTTGTAATAATCAACAATAGCGCGTTTGTTTGCGAAAATCTCGGTAACACTGTTCGTTAACACCGCATTGTTACTTAAACTTTGGTGGCGTTCAATGATTTGCACATGTGAATTCTCATCTATCACAATTAAGTTACGTGGTTGCAACATGATTGCCGATTCATTTCCTGTGGAAAAATGCAGGATTTGAATAGGTTTTGCAACCATTTTATTCTTTGGGATGTGAATGTAAGCCCCTTCGCTTGAAAAAGCAGTGTTGAGAGATGGCAAGCTGTCTTTGGTTGCTACTTTATTGAAATAATTTTCAATATGCAAACGGTATTTTGGTTTAGACATTGCTGCAGACATCAGGCAAATATCCATACCATCATGCGTGGTTTGAGATAGATGTGACGAATATTTACCATCAATAAACACTATTTTATAAGAGTCTATATCATGAATAAAATACTTTTTTATGTCATTAAATTCTATAGCATTTTCTTGCTTTGGAAAAATGCTGTAATCTTCTTTCAAAACGCTGTTTAAAGAGGTGTACTTCCAAGCTTCTTCCTTTTTGGTTGGAAAGCCCTTTTCTTCAAATGCTGTTATGGCATCGTTTCTAACGTCGTTCATATAAGCGTCATCTTCGAGCTGATTTTCAAACACTAAAAAAGATGATAATAATTTTTCTTTTAAATCCATTGTTGTTCAGTTTTCAGTACCAGTCTCAGCTTTCAGTATTTACTGTTTACTGCGGCTGTATCTGTTTACTTATTTTATGCGTTTACCTCTTCTTTAATCCAATCATAGCCTTTTTCCTCAAGCTCATGTGCCAATTCTTTACCTCCAGATTTTACAATACGGCCATCTAATAATACGTGAACAAAATCTGGAACGATGTATTCTAACAAACGTTGGTAATGTGTAATTACAAGCACGGCATTGTCTTTACTTTTTAGTTTGTTGACACCATTAGCGACAATACGAAGCGCATCAATATCTAGACCGGAATCGGTTTCGTCAAGAATCGCTAACTTGGGTTCAAGCATCGCCATTTGGAAGATTTCATTTCGTTTCTTTTCTCCACCTGAAAATCCTTCGTTTAAAGAACGTGATAAAAATTTTCTATCAATTTCCAATAATTCAGATTTTTCCCGAATCAATTTAAGCATTTCTTTAGCTGGCATTTCTTCCAAACCTTTCGCTTTTCGGGTTTCATTAATCGCCGTTTTCATAAAGTTGGTTACAGAAACTCCTGGGATTTCAACTGGGTATTGAAATGATAGGAAAATACCTTTGTGAGCACGCTCTTCGGCAGCCAAATCCTCAATATCTTCATCGTTAAAAAGGACAGTTCCTTTAGTCACTTCGAATTCTTCTTTTCCAGCAACAACTGATGCCAACGTACTTTTTCCAGAACCATTTGGCCCCATGATGGCGTGAACTTCTCCTGCTTTAATTTCTAAGTTAATACCTTTTAAAATGCTTTTTAAAACGCCATTATCATCAATACTTGCGTGTAAATTTTTAATTTTTAACATACTTTTTATTCGAAGTTTAAAATTCAAGATTCAGTGTTATAAATCTATCTTTAATTTATTATTTTTATTTTATCCTACGGATCCTTCTAAACTGATTTCCAATAATTTTTTAGCTTCTACAGCAAACTCCATAGGAAGCTTATTTAATACGTCTTTGCTAAAACCATTTACAATAAGGGCTATGGCTTTTTCAGTACTAATGCCACGTTGATTACAATAAAAAATTTGGTCCTCACCAATTTTGCTTGTAGTAGCTTCGTGTTCTATTTTTGCTGTTTTATTTTTAGCTTCTATATACGGAAAGGTATGGGCACCACAGTCATTACCCATCAATAAACTATCGCATTGCGAAAAGTTGCGGGCATTATCGGCATTCGGACTGATTTTAACCAATCCGCGGTAACTATTTTGGGATTTTCCTGCTGAAATTCCTTTTGAAATGATGGTCGATTTGGTGTTTTTCCCCAAATGAATCATTTTAGTCCCTGTATCTGCCTGTTGAAAATTATTGGTAACGGCAATAGAATAAAATTCACCAACCGAATTATCCCCTTTTAAAATACAACTTGGGTATTTCCATGTAATGGCAGAACCAGTTTCTACTTGAGTCCAAGATATTTTCGCGTTTTTTTCGCAGATACCACGTTTGGTAACAAAATTGTAAACGCCTCCTTTGCCTTCTGCATTTCCTGGATACCAGTTTTGAACGGTGCTATATTTTATTTCGGCATTGTCAAGAGCAATTAATTCTACAACGGCTGCATGCAATTGGTTTTCATCACGACTTGGTGCTGTACAGCCTTCCAAATAACTGACATAACTGCCTTCATCTGCAATGACCAACGTTCTTTCAAATTGTCCGGTTCCAGCTTGATTGATTCTAAAATAGGTTGACAATTCCATGGGGCAACGAACACCTTTAGGAATGTAACAGAAACTACCATCACTAAAAACAGCACTATTTAGGGCAGCATAAAAATTGTCCCTTTGCGGAACTACGCTGCCAATATATTTTTTTACCAATTCAGGATATTCCTTGATAGCTTCACTTATGGAACAGAAAATAATCCCTTTTTCCCCAAGTGTTTTTTTGAATGTTGTAGCAACAGAAACGGAGTCAACCACCACATCCATAGCCACACCAGACAATTTTTTTTGTTCGTCCAATGAAATTCCCAACTTAGCAAATGTTGCCAATAATTCTGGATCAACTTCATCAAGGCTATCATATTTCGGTTTACTATTTGGAGCGGAATAATACGAAATACCTTGAAAATCTGGTTTTACATAGCTTACATTGGCCCATTCTGGCTCTATCATTTCTTTCCAAGCTTTAAAGGCTTCAAGCCTCCAATCTGTCATCCATTGTGGCTCACCCTTTTTAAGTGAAATGGCTTTAACTATGTCTTCATTTAAACCAATAGGAAATGTATCGGATTCAATATCCGTATAAAAACCATATTCATATTCTTTGGTTTTAAGTTCTTCTCTTAAATCGTCCTCTGTGTATTTACTCATAATTAGATTAATGTTGTAAAGTAAAAAGTTATAAAGTTGAGCTTAAATATTTTATTAAACCACTAATTAACTTTGAAACTTCGTTTACTTTTAACTTTAATTTTTCAAATTCTTCTGAACTTAAATAATTTATATCATACGCTAAATATAGTTGCGAGCGAAATTCTCCTGAGGAAGCTTTAGCAATATATAAAAAGCGAATGAACTCTTTTGTAGTCTCTCTTTCAAAACCTTCAGCTATGTTTGAAGATATTGAAATGCTTGACCTTCTTATTTGGTCTCTTAAACCAAAATCGTTATTAAAATGTTTATTCTCTTTAATTAAATTATAAATATCTGTGTTTAATTCTCTTGCCTTTTGCCATGATATTATTTCTTCAAAAGAATTAAATTTAGCCATTTACTTTAAAACTTGTTTACTTTCAACTTTATAACTTATAGTGAAAATGATTCGCCGCAACCACAAGTGCGATTTGCATTTGGGTTGTTAAACACAAATCCGGTTCCGTTTAACCCTCCAGAATATTCTAAAGTGGTGCCTATCAAGTAAAGGAAACTCTTTTTGTCTACAATAATTTTAACACCATTATCTTCAAACACTTTATCTCCTTCTTGCTGTTGCTTATCAAATTTTAAATCGTACGACAAACCAGAGCAACCACCACTTTTAACACCTACGCGAACATAGTCCGTAACCGGGTTATAGCCGTCATCTTGCATAAGTTCTACAACTTTCTTTTTGGCTATTTCTGAAACTTTAATCATAATTGTTATATAGATTTTGTCTAAATAGAGTACAAATATACAATATATGTCATGGATTTTTGCATAACCTAACATTATATTAGCATATGGTTTTATAGGTTTTCCTTATTGATTCGCACAGAAATATTGATATATAAACAATGCTTCTTATTTTTGCAGCATGATAGAAGATAAAAACCAGGAAAGAACCCCATTAAGCCATTTAGGTGAATTTGCACTTATTGAGCATTTAACGAGAAATTTTAAAATAAATCACACATCAACCCTAAAAGGAATAGGTGATGATGCTGCTGTTTTAAACTTTAAAGATAAAAAAGTAGTAGTTTCAACAGATTTGCTTGTTGAAAGTGTGCATTTTGACTTAAGCTACATGCCCCTAAAGCATTTAGGATATAAAGCCGTTGTGGTTAACTTATCCGATGTGTATGCTATGAATGCAACACCTACGCAAATTACGGTTTCTATTGCTGTATCAAATAGATTTCCGTTGGAAGCACTAGAGGATTTATATGCTGGCATTGAAACGGCAGCAAATATTTATAATATTGATTTGATTGGTGGAGATACTACATCTTCTAACACCGGATTGTTAATTTCCATTACTGCTATAGGTGAAGTTGATGAGGAAAAAATAGTATATAGGAACAGCGCAAAACCAAATGATTTATTGGTGGTTACTGGAGATTTAGGAGGCGCTTACATGGGACTACAAGTGCTTGAACGGGAGAAGGAAGTTTATAAGGTGAATCCGAATTCCCAACCAGATTTAGAACCTTACACATATATTGTTGAACGACAATTAAAGCCAGAAGCTCGTCGAGACATTATAAAATTAATGGCAGAGTTAAACGTTACACCAACATCTATGATTGATATTAGTGACGGATTATCTTCTGAAATTATTCACATATGCAAACAAAGCCATGTTGGTTGTGACTTATATGAAGAAAAAATTCCTTTAGACCCAGTTGTTATTTCTGCTTGTGAAGAATTTAAGATTGATAGTACAACGGTTGCTTTAAATGGAGGAGAAGATTATGAGTTATTATTCACAATATCTCAAGAAGATTATCCTAAAATTAAAGCAAATCCTAATTTTACTGTCATTGGTTTTATGAAAGAAGAAGAAGCTGGAATGCACTTGGTGACAAGAGCAGAATCAAAAATACCTTTAAAAGCGCAAGGTTGGAAAAATTTTAATGATTAGGCAGAAATTAATACGCCTCTTTTATTTGTAGCCTTTTTATTTTTCAATTTTTTCATCATGCGGTTATGATGAATACGCTCTAATATATCGTTAATTTCTTTAAACTTAGGCGTGAGTTCTATTAAACTTCCGTTACTGTTAGTTGTTAATTGCTTTTGGCAGTGTCTGCAAGTATATTCCTTCACATGATACGTAACATCTCTCGTTACTTGAAAATCATGTCCAAACATCTTGCAATGAATATGTTTCATATTTTAGTGGTTAATTAGCTTAGAGGCTATTAAATTAATAATATGATTGGGGGTTTTTTAATAATTTTCTAATAAATCGATGAAACGACCATTTTTTCCCTTGAACGTACGTTTCTTTTTTCGTGAATCCGTTCTAAAATAGCATTTATCTCTTTAAACTTAGGAGTAAGTTCAATTAAGTGACCATTACTGTTTGTGGTCAATTGTTTTTGGCAGTGTCTACAAGTGTATTCCTTTACATAGTAAGTCACTTTTTTGCTTACTTCATAATCATGACCAAAAAGATTGCAATATATTTTTGGAATGAAGTTTGGTTTTTGAGTACTTTTTTGCATCGGTTGATAATTTATTGGTCTTTAAATATAATCAAAAAATCCAATAATACGACAAAAGCAATTAATTTTCGATGAAATGCATTATTTCGTGAAGTAATTTACTTTCATTTTCAATATGGCTCATATGTCCATCGGGAAATTCTACCATTTTTACATCTGTTTTTTTAATTTGTTCAATTAAAGACATGTAGTCTAAAGCAGGATCTTTTTTACCAATAATCATCAATTTATTAAAAGTACCTGTATGCAATAAAAATTCTCGATTCTTTCTAATTTTCATGCCTTCTAAAGCGGCAACAACACCTTGTAATGGTGTTTGAAGTGCCTCATTTATGACTTCATTTATTTTATCAGAAAAAATAATTCTATTCTTTGGTCTGAATAAATTGGAAACAGCCATTCTTATAAACGTTCTGTAGTTTTGTTTTACGGCAATAACAGCTCTATCTCTGTTAATCTTTTTTTCTTGACTATCAGCAATAGCCGTTGAATTCATCAAGCACAATCCACTAACAGCCTCAGGTTTTTTTTCAGCAAACGCTAGTGCCACATAACCACCCATAGAGTGCCCTATAAAGATGGATTTATTGATTTCTAAATGATTAAGAACGGCCTCAACAGATTCGGCCATAAGCTCCATGGTGTGTATGTAACCTAAACAACCGGTTTTACCATGTCCTAATAAATCTATACAAATGACTCTGTTATTTTGTGATAGTTTCGGAATAAAATGATTCCACATAGAGATGTTTTCTAAAAACCCATGAAGCAAAATAACAGGATTCCCTTTGCCAGAATCAGTGTAAAAAATAGAGATGCCTTTGTATTCTAAAACCATTTAATTTTTTAGTTTTTTAATCGCAGCGAACGCTTTATCTACAAACTCATCTTCCACTAAAATAGTAAACTCATTAGTCGTTGAAATCACTTCGTATAAAACAATACCTTCCCATGCCAATCGCTTAAAAAAGTGATAGTACAATCCTGAAATTTTAGAATTGTCTTGAGGTAAATTGATGCTAATTGCAGATAAGCCATCTTGAGAAGCTATAAAGGTTTCATTTTTTAAATTTTCTTGAATAAACTCCTTTAAACTACTGGAAATAATAAAGTTACTTTCATGAATACCTCTGGTGAACGTATAGAATAATTTGGATTCTTGATTTATACGCTCTAAAATTTTTGCATGATTGTCAATAATAGTTTCAGAGTTTTTAATTGTAAAGTCCGTTAAATTAGATCTAACCGTTATATCTCCTAAATTCTGCATATATTTTTTCATTTTAACAGAATTGGTTAATGCCATAGGTGGGTTATACCGTCTTAACGCCATCATGATGGCACCCGGTTTTACATCTTTTTTTAACATGTTGCTTATTGGCTCTGTTAGCTCAAGGGCCAATGCGCTAAAGTTTATAATGTTCCTGGAAAGAGCTTCTTCTAGGTATGGTTGGGTAATTAAAATGTCTTCAACACAGTTGGATACCGTTTTCATCTGTTTATATTATAGTTTTAATTTGGGCATCCCGATAGCTATCGGGAGGAACACCCTGAATAATCATCCTCGTGTGTGTGAATGTGGTTCTCAAGGGTGTATCATTTGCTATATTTTATTGTTTCATTAAAGGTCACACGCAACATTCAGTATCTTTTTCTTTAAAACAAGTTTAGAAATCGATATTTCGTGTTAATTATTTAACAATTTGTGCTAAAATAAACAATTTTTTATAAAAATATAGCTAATTTGAAATTGAAAGTTACTTTTGCACTGTATTTTTTGAATAAATATATGAAAGTATTAAAGTTTGGAGGGACTTCTGTGGGTTCCACTGAAAATATAAAAAACGTAAAAAGCATCATTAATGATGGCGAGCAAAAACTAGTTGTGCTATCGGCTATGTCGGGCACTACCAATACTTTGGTTGCTATTGCGAAGGATATTGAATATAAAGAACCCAATAAATCTATTGATACAATTAATAAACTCCATGAGCATTATTTTAATGTAGTAGATGGACTTCTTACGAATCAATCCTTAAACAAAAAGACTAAAGATTATATTACAAGTGTTTTTACTTTTTTGGTTGAATGCACCTATAAAGATTATTCGAAAATTCTTGAAAATGCTATTCTAGCCCAAGGTGAATTACTTTCTACATATATGTTTAATTGCTTTTTAGAGCAAGAAGGCGTAAGTTCTGCGTTATTGCCAGCTTTAGATTTTATGCGAATAGATAAATTTAAAGATCCAGACTTAGTATCTATTAAAAAGGACATAGTAACGGTTATAAATAATGCGCCAAAATCAGAAATATACATTACCCAAGGGTTTATTTGTTTAGATGAAAACGGCGATATATCAAATTTGCAAAGAGGAGGAAGTGATTATTCCGCAACCATTATTGGAGCTGTTTTAAAGGCTGAGGAGGTGCAAATTTGGACAGACATTGATGGGATGCATAATAACGATCCAAGATATGTTGAAAATACGCGACCAATTTCAAATCTTTCATTTGATGAAGCTGCGGAATTGGCCTATTTTGGAGCCAAGATATTACACCCGCAAACGGTAACTCCCGTTAGAGAAGACCATATTCCTGTCCGACTTAAAAACACCATGAATCCAAGTGCTTACGGCACACTAATTTCTAGCGATACTAGCGAAAATGGTATTAAGGCCATTGCGGCTAAAGACAATATTACTGCCATAAAAATTAAGTCTGGCAGAATGTTACAAGCACATGGTTTCTTAAAAAAAGTATTTGAAATTTTTGAAGTTTATGAAACATCCATTGATATGATTACGACTTCGGAAGTTGCTGTATCATTAACGATTGATGATGATAAAAATTTAAATAAGATTATTACGGAATTAGAAAAATTTGCTTCAATTGAAGTAGATAAAGACCAAAGTATTATATGTTTAGTAGGACACTCCATTGTAAATCATGAAGACACCTATAAAATGTTCCAAATACTTCAAGACGTAAAAATTAGAATGATTTCTTATGGAGGTAGTAACAATAATATCTCTCTATTGGTTCGTTCAAAAGATAAAATTAACACGCTAAGAAAACTAAACGATTATTTATTTGAATTAGTCACTCTTTAAATTACACTTCTATTTAGTAAATTAGCTATAGGCCGTTTTTCTTTAAAACGGCCTTTTTGTTTTTTTAAGGATTCATTAAAGATTCAATCTCATCAACTTCAATAGGAATGTTTTTCATTAAATTAAATGGTTCTCCCGCTTCTTGAATAACAACATTGTCTTCTAATCGAATTCCAAATCCTTCGGCAGGAATATAAATTGCGGGTTCTACAGTAAATACCATATTGGCTTGCATGGGTTCTGTTAAAATGCCGTAGTCATGCGTATCTAAACCCATGTGATGAGATGTGCCGTGCATAAAATATTTTTTATAAGCCGGCCATTCTGAATTTTCATTTTGCAAATCGGCTTTATCTAATAACCCTAAACTTAATAATTCCGAAGTCATAAGTTTACCCACTTCAACATGATAATCGGCCCAAAGCGTTCCTGGTGTTAACATTTTTGTTGCGTCGTTTTTTACTCGGTTTACAGCATTATAAACATCCTTTTGTCTAGTTGTAAATTTCCCTGAAACAGGAATAGTTCTGGTCATATCACTGGAATAATTTGCATATTCAGCGGCAACATCCATTAACAATAAATCGCCTGCTTTGCATTGCTGATTGTTTTCAATGTAATGCAACACGTTGGCATTATTTCCAGAAGCAATAATGGGCGTGTAAGCAAATTTTTTGGAACGGTTTTTCATGAACTCGTGAATAAATTCCGCTTCAATTTCATATTCCCAAACATTGGGCTTTACAAAATTCAAGATACAACGGAATCCTTTTTCCGTAATATTACAAGCTTGTTGTATTAAATCGATTTCAATTGGGTCTTTTACAGAACGTAATCCTTGTAATATGGGATTGCTTTTGGCAACCGAATGCGCAGGATATTTATTTTTAAGCCATTTTGTAAAGCGATCTTCTCTCGTTTCAGTTTCTAAAGAAGATCTATAATGTTCATTGGTATTTATATAAACCGTTTCGCATTGCGTCATAAGTTCATGCAAGGTTTTTTCCATATCATTAAGCCAATAAACGGTATGAATTCCAGAAACCTCAAAAGCGGCTTCTTTGGTTAGTTTTTCGCCTTCCCAAATTGCAATATGTTCATTAGTTTCTTTTAGAAATAAAATTTCACGATGCTTTTCTTTAGGACAGTCGGGAAACAAAACCAACATGCTTTCTTCTTGGTCAATGCCACTTAAATAAAAAATGTCTCTGTGCTGCTCAAAAGGCAAGGTACTATCGGCACTAATAGGATAAATATCGTTAGAATTAAATATAGCTAAACTATTAGGTTTCATTTTAGCTATGAAATTTTTACGATTTTTAATAAATAGTGAATTGTTTATGGGATGGTATTTCATAAAATATTTTTTTCATGTAAAAGTAAAAAAAGCAAATTATATTTATAAATTTATTAAGTAACTTAATAAAATGTTAAAAAAACCTGTTTGAGCCTTTTAAAAGCATTATATTACATAGTTTCGGAAAATTTAATTTCTTATGCTTAATTACTACTCACCATGACTAAACTACTACTTACCATTATAATTTTTTGTTTTGCTTTTCAATCTTTTTCTCAAGATAGTAATTCTACTGTAAGGGTTTTCTTGGATTGTGATTTTTGTGATAATACCTATATTAAACAAAACCTTAATAATGTAGAATTTGTTAGGGATCAAAATTTTGCTGATGTCCATCTCTTTTTTGTAAGACAAATAAATGGCAGCGGCGGCAGTTTGTATGACATAGATTTTATCGGGAAAAACGAATTGGAGTATCTATCGGATAAAATAAGTTTTTCAACAGATTCGAATATGACCAATGATGATGTTCGTAATAGAATATTAAATTTTATAAAGCTAGGGTTGGTTAGATACTGGCTGAAGAGGGAGCAAACAGATGTTGTTACAATAACTGTTAATAAAAGGGAGGGGCAAGGTGAAGAGGAAGTGGTTGATGACCCTTGGAATTATTGGGTGTTTGAATTAAATGCCAGAGGCGACATTGATGGTGAACAACAACGAAAACAATTGGATGTGGACTTCAGCGCATCAGCAAAAAGAGTTACAGAACAGAATAAGTTTTCAATTAGAGCTAGTTATAGTGAAAATAAATCTACTTTTAATTATGAAAATGAGGAAATAAACGCTATAAGGCAATCAAAAGATATTAGAATTAGTGATGTTATTAGCATTGGAGGAAACTGGTCTGTTGGAGCTTTTGGCAGAATAGGTTCTTCAGTTTACAGCAATCAGGATTTTTATTGGGAATTAAAACCTGCAATCGAGTTCAACTTTTTTGATTATTCAAAATCAGCAGAAAAGCAGCTGGTGCTATCCTATAGAAATGGAATGATCTATAATGAATATATTGAAACTTCAGTTTTTGCAAAAGATGATGAGCACCTCTGGGAGCATGAAGTAATTTTGGGGGGCACGGTTAATAAAAGATGGGGGAATATTTTTGCAGAAGCTTCCTTCGAGCAATATTTAAACGATACTACCTTAAATGCTTTTAGGTTTTACCTCGGCACCAGCATAAGGGTGTTTAAAGGCTTTAATTTAAATATTAATGGTAATTATCGTATAGTCAGTAATCAAATAAACTTACCTGCCGGAGATGTATCCTTGGAAGAATTACTATTGCGCCAACAGCAACTTGCTTCCGGGTTTGAATATTCCCTCAGGATTGGTATTAGCTATTCTTTCGGTTCAATATACAATACCATTGTTAACCCTCGTTTTAATTTTTAATTTTTTTCTATAAAAAATTTAAAATCATTCTAAATAACGAAAACATGATAAATGTTTGTTGTCTGAAACCTTAACCTAACTTACATTTGTATTCTTATAAAATAACTTCAAAAAAATGAGTGGATTTTTTAAATCTTCGATTGGAAGAAAAGTAGCCATGGCACTTTCGGCTTTGTTTCTTATGTTTTTCTTACTTCAGCATTTCGCCATAAATATTTTGTCTGTTTTTAGTGAAAATGCATTTAATGAGGTTTCCCATTTCATGGGAACAAACTTTTTAATACAATTTGTATTACAACCTGTTTTAATTTTTGGTGTTGTATTTCACTTTATTATGGGATTTATACTTGAAATTAGGAACAACAAAGCAAGACAAATTTCTTATGTGAAAAACAATGGATCTGCCAATTCTACTTGGATGAGTAGAAACATGATTTATACTGGATTGGTAATCTTGGCATTTATTATTTTACACTTTATTGATTTTTGGTTTCCTGAAATCAATACCAAATACATACAAGGCGATATGTCTGGTGTGCATGAAGGGGTTGAAGGATACCGATACTTCCACGAATTGCAAGAAAAATTTGTTAGCCCAATTAGGGTTGGTGCTTATGTTATAGCATTTATATTTTTATCACTGCATTTAATGCATGGTTTTGCATCAGCTTTCCAATCTATGGGAGGTTCAACAATAAGAAAGAAAAGTTTGCAAAGCATAGGAAAAGCATATTCAATTTTAATCCCACTAGGATTTATATTTATTGCTTTGTATCATCACTTTAACCATTAATCTTAGAAATATGGCTTTAAATTCAAAAATACCTGAAGGTCCAATTAAAGATAAATGGACAGATTATAAAAATCATATCAATTTAGTAAATCCGGCTAATAAACGTCATATTGATGTCATCGTAGTTGGAACTGGTTTAGCTGGTGGTTCAGCCGCGGCTACTTTAGCTGAATTAGGTTATAATGTAAAAGCATTTGCTTATCAAGATTCCCCGCGTCGTGCGCATTCAATCGCTGCCCAAGGTGGTATCAATGCTGCTAAAAACTACATGGGTGATGGTGATTCTACATACAGATTGTTTTACGATACTGTAAAAGGAGGCGATTACCGTTCTCGTGAAGCTAATGTATATCGTTTAGCTGAAGTATCAGCTAATATTATTGATCAATGCGTGGCTCAAGGTGTTCCTTTTGCGCGTGATTATGGTGGATTATTGGATAATCGGTCATTTGGTGGCGTATTGGTTTCCAGAACGTTTTATGCAAAAGGACAAACCGGACAACAATTATTGCTAGGAGCATATTCAGCAATGAACAGACAAATTGCACGAGGTAAAATAGAAATGTTTAACCGTCATGAAATGCTTGATGTTGTAAAAGTTAATGGAAAAGCAAGGGGCATTATAGCTCGTAATTTGATTACTGGAGAAATTGAACGACATTCAGCTCATGCTGTTGTTATTGCCACAGGAGGTTATGGTAATGTATATTATTTGTCTACCAATGCCATGGGAAGTAATGCCACGGCTGCTTGGAAAATTCATAAAAAAGGCGCATTTTTTGCCAATCCATGTTTCACACAAATCCATCCTACTTGTATTCCTCGTTCAGGAGATTATCAATCTAAATTAACATTGATGTCTGAATCTTTAAGGAATGATGGCCGTATTTGGGTGCCAAAACATATTGAAGATGCTAAGTCTCTTCAACAGAGAAAAATGAAACCGACGGATATTCCCGAAGAAAACAGGGATTATTTCTTAGAACGCAGATATCCAGCTTTTGGTAATTTAGTACCTCGTGATGTGGCTTCTAGAGCTGCTAAAGAACGTTGTGATGCCGGTTTTGGTGTGAATGCAACTGGTGAAGCTGTATATTTAGATTTCGCTGCAGCTATCGAACGTTACGGAAAAACTCAAGCTAAAATTCAAAATTTAGAAAATCCTTCCAAGGAAAAAATATATGACTTAGGTCGCGCTATAGTAGAAGAAAAATATGGGAACTTATTCCAAATGTATGAGAAAATTGTAGATGAAGATCCTTATAAAACACCTATGATGATTTACCCTGCTACACATTACACCATGGGTGGTATTTGGGTAGATTATAATTTAATGACTACAGTTAATGGTTTATACTGTATTGGAGAGGCTAACTTCTCTGAACATGGTGCCAATAGATTGGGAGCTTCAGCATTAATGCAAGGATTGGCTGATGGTTATTTTGTATTGCCTTATACCATTGGAGATTACTTATCAAATGAAATTAGAACAGGAAAAATTCCAACGAACACTCCAGAATTTGATGAAGCTGAAAATGATGTTAAAGAGCGATTAAATTTCTTCATTAATAATAAAGGAGAACATTCTGTAGATTACTACCACAAAAAATTAGGTAAAATTATGTGGGATAAGGTAGGAATGTCGAGAAATGCACAAGGACTGATTTCAGCCATGGCTGAAATCAAAGAACTTCGAGAAGATTTCTGGAAAAATGTAAAAGTACCTGGTAAGTTAGATGAGATGAATCCTGAATTGGAAAAGGCTGGACGTGTTGCAGACTTTTTAGAGTTAGGGGAATTGTTTGCTAAAGATGCCTTAATGCGTAACGAATCTTGCGGTGGTCATTTTAGGGAAGAATCCGTGGAACTTGATGGAGAACAAAAAGGAGAAGCAAAACGTAATGATAAAGAGTACGCTTTTGTAGCAGCGTGGGAGTATAAAGGAGAACCATCTGCTGCCGTTTTACATAAAGAGGAATTAGAGTTTAAAGATATTGAACTAAAACAACGTAGTTATAAATAGTTGATGGTTTGTGGTTGTCAGTTGATGGTTTAAAATTTGTATAACCACATCAAACAGCTAACAACCAATGACCAACAACCAACAACTAAAATATATGAATTTAACACTAAAAATTTGGAGACAAGAAGACTCAAAGGCAAAGGGTCGAATGGTGGATTATAAAGTTACTGAAATTTCAGAACATATGTCTTTTTTAGAAATGATGGATGTTTTGAATGAACAACTTGTAAATAAAGGTGAAGATCCAGTTGCTTTTGATCACGATTGTCGTGAAGGTATTTGTGGTATGTGCTCTATGTATATTAATGGTGAAGCACATGGCCCAGATAGAGGTGTAACCACTTGCCAATTACATATGCGCATGTTTAAGGATGGGGATACCATCACTATAGAACCATTTAGAGCAACCGCTTTTCCTGTCATAAAGGATTTGGTTGTTGATAGAAGTTCCTTTGAACGCATCCAACAAGCAGGGGGTTATATTTCGGTTAACACATCTGGTAATACCCAAGACGCCAATTCCATTCCAATTTCTAAACATGCAGCCGATGAAGCTATGGATGCAGCCATGTGCATTGGTTGTGGGGCTTGTGTGGCATCCTGTAAAAACTCTAGCGCCATGCTATTCGTTGGTGCTAAGGTATCTCAATATGCTTTATTGCCACAAGGACAAGTAGAAGCTGCAGATCGAGTAAGAAACATGGTGGCACAAATGGATTTAGAAGGTTTTGGAAATTGTACAAATACTGGTGCTTGTGAAATAGAATGTCCGAAAGGGATTTCTTTAGAAAATATAGCTAGAATGAATAGAGAGCTAATGAAAGCGTCTATTTAGAATTTGAAAAAAAATAATTACAAAAAGAAAGTGCGGCCGATAGAGTGTCGCACTTTTCGCTTACAATGGTTTAATTGCCTAATAGATCTAGAAAAAATTAACCACAATGTTAATTGTGACAATAGCAATTACCAGAACAATCAAAGAAATTAAGAAAAACGCATTCAAGAATTTACTTTTATTTTCCATAGGTATAGGTAACGAATAGTTTTGGGTTATCTTAAAATATTAATTTTTGAAAACTCTGTGCCATTACGACACAGAGTTTTTTTTAAAAATTCTCTCTCTAAGAATTTATTAATAGCGATGTAAAATTAAAAATATTTGGAAGAAATAAAACACAAGTCTATAAGTATTTTGTTACATTAATAAAATACTTATAAATTTATAAAAAAGAAAGCCCCAGAATATTGTAATCCAGAGCCTTCAATAATTCTCCCTAAGAACTAATTAATAGCCTTGTAAAAGTACATTATGGATGTGTTATAAAACACACGCAGTTCTACGTATTTTTATAAGCTATTATGCAATTACTATAGATAATAATTATTAGTTGAAAATAGGGATGAGCTGCTATTTACGATGTCCAAAAGAACCTCTTATAACTTTAAATAAAGATATTTTTTATCATAATCAATGATAGCCTTTCCTTTTTTTAAAATATCAGCACCAATAATCCCATCCACTGGCTTAGATTTATGATTTATAAGCGCTGTGTTTACATGAGTGAGGTTAAACAATATCAAAGCGGTTTTAGTACTACGCCATTTTCCTATTTTTACTTTATTTTTTATTGACATTTTGGTGTCCATGTTTGCGTCACCAGCTCCTGCTGCTTTAATTTCAGAATCTTCAACATCCAGTTTAAATGTCTCAATAGCTTCAAAACCCACACAAGAATTGGACGCCCCTGTATCCAAAATAAATAATCCTTTACGTCCGTTAATTGTTGCTTTAATTTCAAAATGATTTGTTTTAGTTAAATGAAGTTTAACTTTAATATAGTTTTTTTTAAGAAGAAATTTTTCTAGTGTTTCTAACATGCTGCTCAAATTTGAAAAATAAAAATACTATAATAAGAAGTATGGATGTGCCAAAAATTATATAAAATATCATGTTATTTGGTTTTGCTTTATCTAGTGTTCCATAGTAAACAAAAGCACTCCAATAATAGGGCGACTTTTTTTCATTACTAATAGCTTCGTTTTCAAGATATGCTATTTTAGAATTATTGTTCGCTACAAATGCCGATTCCGATTTATTGTAATTTTCATAAAACGATTGTATAATTTGTGAAGTCGATAAATCGTTAATCTGCCACAAAGAAAATAGTAAATTATCTGCACCCGCATATTGAAATCCTCTGGCAATACTCATAGCACCTTCGCCTTTATAAAGTTTGCCAATACCGGTTTCGCATGCACTTAAAACCACTAAATCGGGCTTTAAGTCTAAGCTGTACAATTCATTTAAAAACAAGGTATCATTGTAAAACGATATGTTGGCTGGGTTTACAAAATCGCCACTACTGGCATGAGTTGATAAGTGCAAGATGCTATAATTACCAGCATTTTCTATAAAATTTTGTTTGGATGCCTTTATATTCATAAACAGGTTGGAAGGCATCTCTTTTTCAATGGCATGTGCTTCGTTTACAGAATAGGTAAGCTTTTGATTGGTGTTTTCAAATACAGGAAAAAACCCAAGCAGGTCTTTGCTTTTTCGTTCTTGATTTTCGGTTAAATAAAATGTTACACTCGAATTATAAATAATATTTTGACTTTTAACTACAAAAGGCATTTTTGAATACGACGTGGTTGTGGTTTTAGAAGTAAGTAAGGCTTCAAATGGAATAAAATTTAATAACCCATCGGGAATAATCACAACATTTTTATGGGTTGAAAGCTTATTAAAGTTTAGTAATTTAAAAATTGTAAAAGCTTGATTGGTATAGTTGATTATATCGTTATTTATTATGGAAGAGTCATCAAATAAATGAATAAAGCTTATTATCTTTTTTTTGATTTCTTCGGTTAGCCGAATGCTTTCAATGTCGATGTCTTTTTCTGAAATCACGAATTGGTATAAAGTATTTTTTCCGAAGAAATAGGCAACCAAAACAGCTTCATCCTTTGCTAATTTGCTTTGAAAACTTTCTAAAGTATATGCCTTGTTGCTTTCTGGATACTTTTTTGAAATAGCTATTTTTAATGTTTTTAATTGAAGGCTAATAGCACTTAATTTTTCACTTAAATGGTTTACTGCTGAAGCTTTATTGGCGCCAAGCTGCTCTTTTATTAACAAGCCTGTGTAATATTCTTGGGTTTTTAGAAGATGAAATTCTTTAGCGAGTAAACTATCGTTAGGAAACTGTTGCAAGCGCAATTTTTTCAGATTCATATCCTTTATAACCGAAGCTTTATTGTTTTCTGAATATTGAAAGGCTTCAAACAAAAGTGATTTTTTTTTGGTTTGTTTATAGATGTTAAAAAGTATATCGATACAGTGCTCACTCCTAATTCGGTTTGAGGCTTCGTTAAAAATTTTGGTTTCTTGCGACGTCCAGGTTTCTTGCAATAAATCAGAAACATAAAAGCTTAAATCGTAACTCTCTAATGCTTTTTCTGGGTTGGTTTGAATAGAAGCATGCAAATCGAAAATATTTATAAATGTATTTTCTGAGTACAAATCTTTTTTGTTGGGCAACCCTTTTCCATTAAAATTTGGCAACAATATTTTGATGGCTTGTTGCAAACTCTTTAAAGCATCATTTGGCTGTTTAAGTAAATGGTATAATTGTGCTTTTTCAACATAAAATTTCGCCAAATCTCTTACAGATAAATTTATTTCAGAAAGATATTCATGTGCTTTGTTGAACGCATTTAAAGCTTCCGGATAATTGCCTTTTTGAAGTTCTATTAAATAATTGTTTTTATACTTTTCAAAGTTTAAGGAAGTTGAAGTATTGTTTAATAGTGAAGCGGCTTCGTAATTATTTAAAGCCGCTAAACTATTCGTTCTTATGTTTTGAAGCAATGCTTTTTGATGGCTGTTTATATTAGAAAATTTAAAAGCATCATCAACAATTTTTAATACCGTTTCGTGCTTGTTAAGGGTTTGGTATAGTTTGGCTAAATTGATAGCACCGCTAATTTGATGCTTGGTGTTTTTATTTTTTTCAGCTAAAAAAATGTATTGGTTTATGGTACTAACTGCGTTGGTGTAATCGCCCGTTTTGGTATATAAATTACCCAATGGTTTTAGGCAACTTTCTATAATATCAAAATCTGAAAATTTTGAAAGCTCATTACTATTGAATCGTTTTAGAGCATCTTCATATGTAGAAATGGCTTCTTTTAATTTGGAATGTTCATCTAAATAATAACCTTTGTGGCACTGTAAAAAAACGAGTGCTAATTGCTCGTCTTTAGTTTTTACGTGAGTTTTAAATGAAGATTCTTGCTGATTTAAAAGTTTTAATGACGCATCATTTTTATTGCTAATAAATGTTTCGGCAGCAGTATAAATGGCTTCTTCTAAATTTTGGGAAAAAGAGATTCCAGAGAAAAAAAATATTAGAATAATGATGCTCTTTCCCATAGATTAATCAGCTTAAGCTTCAAAACTTCCAAATGGCATAGAATTGCCAATAATTAAAATCGTTTTCAAAATTTATAATATAGCGTGCGCCTAAACTGGGACCGATTCTAGCAAAACCTGCGGTAGCTTCAAATAACAAGCCGGTTCTTAAATTGGTAAATGAGTTGGTTGTATTTACAGAATCTTCTTTGGAATCTATAATAGGTCCGTCTGTGGTATCGCCTTCGAACCGCTCGGTTAAAACAGATTGTTTTTGTTTTTCGCTAAGTGAGATAGTATTTTGTAAACCGGCTCCAAGACCGATGTAATTATTCATATTATAACGAATTAAAATGGGCACATCCCAATCGATGTTTTCAAAAGAATTTCGGGTTGTGGTACGCTGCAAAAAACGAATACCTTGTGCATCTTGAACAAACTCTTCTGTGACATTGGTGTTGGCATCATAATTATGAAAGTTATTCATCAATTCAACCTGCCAATACCAGCGATACGATTTGTATGGCGACAGCGTAGCTCCAAAAAAGTAGCTTTCAGAATTATTTAAATCTGAAAAAGAATTAATCCCAACTTTGGCACCAATAGAAATTCCCGGTAAAAAACGCGTGGTGGAATAGTTGGTGATTATTGGGTCGTTTTTATCGAAGATAATAGCAGTTCTACTTTTGGTTTTTTGTTTATGAAAATCTTTGGCAAACTTTATACTATACTTTACTAAGCCTTTGGTAGAATCGTATTCTTTCACATTTTTTTGCTCACTTCCGGGCAGGTAAATATTTTTAAATGTGAATATAGCCTGAGTATCTGTAAACATGGTGTCCAAGCAGCTATACAATACCTCTTTTTTGGGACAGATATCGCATTTGGGATACATATCTAAAACTTTCAATGTTGATTTGTCCAGCATTTCAGGAATATCGGTTTCTAAGCGAATGGTTCGTGCAGGCCCTTCACCGTTGTTTTGAAATTTAATTTTATATTTTAAAGTTTTAAAACGTACCAATCTGTAATTCATGAACGTGCCGTTTGATGACATTTTATTAGGATCGTGCGAGGTTACAATTTCCATTTCCATGTCTTTTACTTTATGGTTGTCGTAATTGGCATCGGGCACATAAATACCTCGCACGGAAATAATGGCACTGGTATCTTTAAGCATTTCGGGGGTGGTTTTTAAACTGAAAAAGAGGTTGCGCTCTTCTTGGGGTTTCATGTTATCAAACTCCAAAAGACTCCAGTTTTTGTAAAAGGCTTTAGAGTTTGCAATGGTTAAAGGCAGGTTGGTTTTTTCGGTAGAATCTTGGGAAAAAGTGCGTGCCTCAATAAACTCATTATTAGAAGATGCCAAATAACTGCCATCGTCATCAATATTATGTGTGTAAGCAAATCCATCTGCATCTATATTCTTTTCATTATGATAAGTTCTGGTTTCTAGTAGTTCGAAGTTATTGGCTTTGTATTGATGCTCGTTATAAAACAAAAACAATTTCCCATTTGCAGTATAATCTTTTGGGTTTTTATAACTAACAATTACCACCATTTCTTCGTCGGGCACGGGTTCTCGGTTACTTTTTAATATAAAATCTTCTTCCATACTTGCAGCGTCATTATACGCTGTTGTTATGTCGCTTATGGCTATTTTTTTAGGACGTGTTGTGGGTGGTTTGCCAGTATCATAATTATTGGTTGCCCAAAGTTTCACTTCATATTCCCCCGTTTTTTTATAAACGTGCTTTGGTTTTTCTTCGGTGCTATAATGGCCATCACCAAATTCCCAGTAATGGGTGTAAAATGCTTTAGGAGCTCCTGCTATTTGGTTTAATGTGGGCGTTTCAGGAGTAAACAAAACGTCATTGCCATTGGTTGTATTTTTAATGTTTGCAACTCTTGTTAGCGTATCGTTTACAATTAGTTTTTGAGCATAACTGTAAACGCTAATTAAAAATAAACATAGAAAAGAAAACCGTTTGTTCATCATAATGAGGTTTAAATAGATTTTAAATATACAAAAAGTGGCATTTATGAAACTGTTTTTAATTAGTATCTGTTATTATAATGGATGTAAGTTAGATAGTATGATAGCTATATTAGCACCAATTACAAATAAAATGATGCATACTATAATGAATATAAAAACAAACTTTTTCATGATGTGTTCTGTATACCATTATATCAATAAAGTTGGTGTTTTGTTACCCGTTATTAAATGGTTTTATAAAAAAATCCCAGAAACTAAGTGTCTCTGGGATAAAAAAGCAGGTTAAGAATTGTAGCAAACCATGATTTTTAAGTAGGTAATTAAAATGAGTAGCTGTTTATGGTAAACCATTTATAATGGTAGTAAGTTGTGCTTCGGTAGCTATAGACGTTTCACCTTCTGTAAATGTGATAACACCATTTTCAACAATAGTCACCGCTTTTATAGCGTATTTCCAGTTGCCATCTTCTTCGGTTGCGAAAATAACGTGACATTCTAATCCGATTGGAATTTGTCCGTAATGCTCGCTGAATAATCCAGTTTGGGCATCGTAAGTGTCAAGACCAGCTAAACCAGAATCTTCACCATCATAAGATAAATATACCGAGCTATTTGTGTTGTTGTAGCCTGTTGGAACACCAACTAAAATAGTTGTTTTTGGTCGTGGGTCACTGTAAAATCTATCAACGTTAGACCATCCAAACGATTGGAAAAAACCATAGTATTGGTTGCCTTCTGCGAATACGCCCCCTTGACCGTTGGCGCCATCACGTTTGTCTTCAGCCCAAGCAAGATCTCCGTTATCATCAATAATACCATTCCAGAGTATCATATCGTTATCTATACCACCTGTTAAATCAGCAGGAATTATCATTTGGAATGCGCAGTTGGTATCTAAAGCTATACCGTTTTGAGTAGCTTGTACAAAAAACTCACCACCAGAGATTAATAAGGCTTTGTCACCGCTTGGTAAAATACCCATTGTAGGTTTGTTTGTTGTAAGCATGTTGCCTTTATCAAATAACTCAATAAATTCTAATTCTACGGCACCGGTTACGGCGTCCCCGTTTTTGGTTAAACAGGCGCCATTAATGTTAATTTCAACGCCTTTTTCTGAGGTAAAGGTAACAGAGCCATCTTCTGCATTAAATTGAAATGTTTGGGTTAAAGCGGTTAAAGCTTCTTCTTTTAAAGCATCAAATTCTTGAGCTGTTGCGGGGATTATTAATTCGTCGTTGTCGTTTTTTGAACAGCTTGTAAATACTAAAGCCGTTAATAAAAGTGTTCCTAAAATGTGTTTTAAATTTTTCATGATTATTGGGTTTTAAAGTTATTATTTATATGTAAATATTAAATTGTTTTTTAAAGGTCATATGGTATCGCTTTATTTTCATAGGTGTTTGTTTTCAACAAACTTGTTATTAATGGCGATTTCATTGTTATATAAACAGGGCAACTATTTTGTTACCCTGTTTTGGTGTTTTTTTTATTGTTGAGGTTGACTGATGATTATTTTTGAAACAATGGCATCACCCGATGCTACTAGTGCTATCATTTTATGGGCATAAGCTTCAGAAGATGCATAACCTTTTGCTGAACCTGTTGCTGTTTCAACTTCCCAGAAGTAATTTCTTTTAGCGTTAATTTCAGATTTTAAAACTAGGTAACTTTTAATTTCAGTTCCTAAAACAATTTCACCAGAGCTGGCTAAAGCAATCATTTCTTTGGCACTTTCAAGCGAAAGAGAGGTTCCAGAATATACGCCTTTATCGGTTTCTACTTTCCAATCGAATACTTGAGCAATGTTTTCATTTGTTAGGATTACAACTTCAGTTGAAGTGTTAAGGGTCGAATTTTCATTTGTAGCATTTATGTTTAATATTGAAAAAGCTACTGTTGCGATAATTAAAATTGATTTCTTCATGATTTCTAATTTTTATGGATTAATTAAAATTTTTGTTTTAGCATTTTGCTGTTACACCCTTATATCAAAACCATTTAAAATTTGTTACCCATTTATTTTAAAGTTTTTTTAAATTAGCAGTAAATACAAGGGTTAATGAGTGAAAAAAAATTACATGAAGACCAAAAATATATCGATGGATTGCTTAAAAACAACGCCTTTATCATACAAGCAATCTATGATAAATTCGTACCAAAGGTTATTAACTACATCAAGCAGAATAATGGTGATAGCGACCATGCACAAGACATTGTACAAGACACTTTAATAACTATATATAATCAGGCTAGCCAAAAAAAATTAGAACTTACCTGCCCTTTTGATGCTTATTTCTTTTTATTGTGTAAACGCAAATGGTTAAATGAACTGAAAAAAACAGCCCATAAAGAGGTAACAATTAATGAGGAAGTTTTATATAAAGGTGACGACGCTCAAGAACTAGCATTTGAAACCGATGTGTTTGGCGAAAAACAAGCCTTATTTACTGAAATGTTCAATAAACTAGGAACTGCTTGTAAAGAATTATTAACCGCTACTTTTAAAATAAAATCGATGGAAGAAGTAGCCTCAAGTTTAGGTGTAACATACGCTTACGCCCGAAAAAAGAAATCTTTATGCATTGGTAAATTAACAGAGTTGGTTCAAGAGTCGCCAAAATTTAACCTACTTAATAAGTAACCATTATGAAACATCTATAACTAAATCTTTAATGCTATAACAAAAGATTAAATAGATGTAGCATGTGACTGCTAAAAAACAATAAAATTGAACACATGAAAGAGCAAGATTACATATTGTTTGAAAATTATATTTTAGGAGACCTTTCTGAAACCGAAAAAAACGCTTTTGAAACACAATTGAAAGCAGATTCAAAATTCAACGACAGTTTCAATACTTATAAAGAACTTTCTTCTTTTTTAGAACATAAATTTGAAAACGAAGCAGCTTCAACAGCATTTCAAAGTAATTTAGAAAATATTTCAAAAACTTATTTTGAAAAACAAGATGCCCCTATAAAAGTGATTCGTTTTAAAATTTGGCAATATGCTGTGGCAGCAACCGTAGCTTTATTAATTGGTATAACCGTGTTTAATAATTTTTCAAGTCCAGTTTATGAAGATTTTGCAGATTATAATAGCATTAGTTTAACCGTTAGAGGCGAACAAGATGCTTTGTTAAAAACAGCCGAAAATGCTTTTAATACTAAAGATTTCGCTAAAGCGGAAGAAGCTTTTAGAAGTTTAATGCTAATAGATAAAGACAATGCTGAATTACAATTTTATAGAGCTGTAGCCAATTTAGAATTAAACAAATTTGAAATGGCCGAAAGTTTATTAACTAGTTTGAGCAAAGGACAATCGGCATATAAAAACAAAGCTATTTGGTATTTGGCATTAAGTGATTTAAAACAAAAAGACTACGATGCGTGTTTAGAAATTTTAAAAACCATTCCAGAAGATGCAGACGATTATGACGAAGCTCAAAAACTTATAAAAAAATTAGATTAAAATAACCAATAAAATAGATAATGAGAAAGTCGCCAATTTAATGGTGACTTTTTTATTTTTACCGAATGATAATTACCGATACGCATACTCATTTATACAGCGACGCTTTTGATGAAGATAGAAATGCCATGATAACTCGTGCATTAAATGAAGGCGTTTCACGTTTTTTTATTCCAGCCATCGATTCTACATATACAGAATCAATGCTTCTACTTGAAAAGGATTATCCCAAAAATATTTTTTTAATGATGGGCTTGCATCCAACGCATGTTAAAGATAATTATAAAGACGAGTTAAGGTATGTTGAAGCCATGCTCGCAAAACGAAAATTTTATGCAGTAGGTGAAATTGGCATTGATTTGTATTGGGATAAGTCAACACTTGGTATTCAGCAAGAAGCGTTTAAACACCAAATTCAATTAGCTAAAAAATATAAGTTACCCATAGTAATTCATTGCAGGGAAGCTTTCGATGAAATCTTTGAAGTTTTAGAAACTGAAAAGAGTGATGAATTATTTGGAATTTTCCATTGTTTCACAGGTACAATTGAACAAGCGAACCAAGCCATTTCCTATAATATGAAATTGGGTATAGGTGGGGTAATAACTTTTAAGAACGGAAAAATTGACCAGTTTTTAAATGAAATAAATTTGAAGCATATTGTTTTAGAAACAGACTCGCCATATTTAGCACCTGTTCCATTTAGAGGTAAAAGAAATGAGAGCGCTTATATCATAGAGGTGTTGGAAAAATTATCACAACTATATAATATGCCTTCAAAAGAAATAGCAGACATTACAACTCAAAATTCTAAAGACATTTTCAAAATTTAAGTATGCATAAAACCAAATCAAACATATTACTTATATATACGGGAGGCACCATAGGCATGATACGAGATCCTGAAACTGGCTCGTTGCGTGTTTTCGATTTTAAAAATCTTTTGGATAAAATTCCAGAGTTAGAACAATTAGATTGCAATATCAATACATTTTCATTTAAAAACCCCATAGATTCTAGTAACATGAACCCCAATCATTGGGTGCAAATTTCAGACATCATAGAATCCCATTACCATACGTTTGATGGCTTTGTAATATTACATGGAAGCGATACTATGAGTTATACATCCTCTGCACTAAGCTTTATGCTAGAGAATTTATCCAAACCTGTTATTTTTACTGGTTCCCAATTACCTATTGGAGATTTACGCACCGATGCCAAGGAAAACTTAATTACATCCGTTCAACTAGCATCTTTAAAAAATGAGGACAAACCCGTAATTACTGAAGTCTGTTTATATTTTGAATATAAATTATATAGAGCCAATAGAACCACCAAGATTAATGCTGAAAACTTTGAAGCTTTTGCATCTTCAAATTATCCAGAGTTAGCAGAATCTGGGGTTCATTTAAAAATTAACTATCCCTATTTATGGAAACCAAATGTGACCCATCCTTTAAAAGTTCATAAAACATTACATACCAATATCGCACTAATCAAACTATTCCCTGGAATAACCGAAGTGTTTTTAAAAACCATATTAAACACGCCGCAATTAAAAGGTGTTATTTTAGAAACATTTGGTGCTGGAAACTGCATGACGGAAACTTGGTTTATCAATTTATTAAAGGAAGCTATTTTAAAAGGAATATATATTATTAACATAACCCAATGTATTGGTGGCAGCGTTAATATGGGGCAATATGAGACCAGTAGTCAACTTAAAGAGATAGGGATTATTTCAGGAAGGGACATGACGACAGAATCTGCTATTTGCAAACTTATGCATATGTTGGAAGGTGGATTTTCCTATGAAGAGTTCAAAACAAACTATGAAATGTCGTTACGAGGAGAATTGTCATAAAATTAACTTTTAAAGTTTTAGCATTTAACAATTTTTTTGTTATTTGCCTGCCTAAAATAAAATTCTCAGAATAAAGAGAGGTGGCCGAGTGGTCGAAGGCGCACGCCTGGAAAGTGTGTATACGCCAAAAGCGTATCGAGGGTTCGAATCCCTTCCTCTCTGCTGATATTTTTATTTTTTTAACGTATTTTTTTTATATCTTTAACACTTTAACTAATAAATCAAGATTTGAACATGAAAAGATTATTTTCTATCCTTGCCATATCAGGAATGATGGCTTTTGGAACTGTTAATGCAACTACTGCAACTACTAGCGCAGCTCTAACCACCGTAGCTAGTGTAACACAAGATGACCCTCCTGCCGAAGAAACGTTGGGATTTCATCAAGAATTAAAAAAGAGGTTTATTGAAGGAGGCCCAGGATTCATGGGGATTGTATTATTATGTTTAATTCTTGGTTTAGCTATTGCTATAGAGAGAATTATCTTTTTAAACCTTTCTACAACTAACACAAAAAAATTAACCCAAGATGTAGAAGATGCTTTAGCTTCTGGTGGTGTAGAAGCCGCAAAAGAAGTTTGTAGAAACACCAAAGGCCCTATTGCCTCTATTTACTATCAAGGTTTAGACAGAACCGACGAAGGTTTAGATGCTGCTGAAAAGGCTGTTGTAGCTTACGGTGGTGTTCAAATGGGACAATTAGAGAAAAACGTGTCTTGGATTTCATTATTCATCGCATTAGCACCGATGCTTGGATTCATGGGTACAGTAATAGGGATGATTGATGCATTCGATAAAATTGAAGCAGCAGGAGATATGAACCCAGCTTTGGTAGCAGGTGGTATTAAAATTGCCCTTTTAACTACAGTATTTGGACTTATTGTTGCCATTATACTTCAAATATTTTACAATTACATCATTGCAAAAATTGATAGCATTGTTAACGACATGGAAGATGCTTCTATCACGTTAATGGATTTGTTAATCAGACAAAAGAAGTAATCATTATAAAAAAATAAATTTATGGATTTACATAAAATATTAAAGATTGTAGCGATCATTCTTAGTGTCATTGGGGCAGGACTTGCTTTAGTGATTATATCAGGAGATGAGGCTACTGCAATAAATATGAGTGGAAATATGCTAATGGTTGCTTATGTAATTTTAGCAATTGTACTTATACTGGTTTTAATTTATGTGATAAAAGGATTGTTCTCTGGAAATATCAAAAAGACGTTAATGTCTGTTGGTGCATTTATAGCAGTTATTCTTATATCATATGTTTTATCATCCGGCACAGATTTAGACTTAACACCATTTAACAGTAAAGGATTAGGTATTACAGAAGCCATATCTAAAAACGTAGGGGCAGGTTTAATTGCTTTTTATATTTTAGGGTTTTTGGCAATAGCATCTATGGTCTTTTCTGGATTTAAAAAAATATCTAAATAATTATGGCAAAAAGAGCAGCACCCGAAGTTAATGCAGGCTCAATGGCCGACATTGCCTTCCTATTATTAATATTTTTCTTGGTTACTACAACCATACCTAAAGATTCAGGGATTAGCAGAAAACTGCCTCCTATTGATGATAGCGAAACAGAACCTCCTATTATTAGACAAAAAAACATTTTTACTGTATCGCTTAATAATAATGACCAATTGTTAGTAGAAGATAATCTTATGGAAATTAAAGATTTAAGAGCAGCTGCCATTGAGTTTTTGGATAATAATGGTGATGGTACTTGTAGTTTTTGTAAGGGCAAAAGAGACCCAGCGTCTTCAGACAACCCAACAGATAAAGCAGTAATCTCTTTAAAAAATGAAAGACAAACATCTTATGCGGCATACATATCGGTTCAAAATGAATTGGTAGCAGCTTACAATGAATTAAGGAATAGAAGGGCTCTTGAGATAGGAGCACAAAAAGGATTTCCTAATATGAATTTTATTGAAATGCAGGCTAAGCATGATGATGTAAGATGGGGGGGTAATAAAACTAAGTTAAAAGAAGTTATTGAGCAGATACAATTAGAGATTCCTCAAAAATTATCTGAAGTACAATAATAACTTTCATTTAGAAAAAAACAACAATTATGGCAAAATTTAATAAAAAAAAGGATGGGGGTTTGCCTCCAGTTAATACAGCAGCATTGCCTGATATTGTATTCATGTTGTTATTCTTCTTCATGGTGGCTACGGTAATGAGAGAGAACACTCTTAAAATAGCTAATATTTTACCATTAGCAAATCAAGTAGAAAAACTAGATAAGAAGAATCCAATAAGTTATATTTATATTGGAAAACCTAGCGACAATTATGCTTCTAAATTTGGTACAGAAGCCAGAATACAGTTAAATGATGACTTTGCTGATGTAAGCGAAATAGTCCCTTTTATAAACCAAGAAAGAGCTGCTTTAAGAGAAGAACTTGTTCCTTTTATAACAGTATCCTTAAAGGTTGATAAAAAATCTAATATGGGTATCGTTGGTGATGTTAAGCAAGAGCTAAGAAAAGCCAATGCTTTAAAAATAAACTATACTACAGGAACAGGTGATGTGTCAGCAAATGCTGAATAGTAATCTCTGTTATCATACACAAAAAAACGCTTCTTTTCAGAAGCGTTTTTTTATTCTTGAGATTCGTCATAATCAGGATACAAAAACTTGTTATAAGGAAAACGAGTTACATGGATTTCTCGAACTTCATCATAAACCCTCTTTTTAAAATCTTCTAAATTTTGTTTGTTCAATGCCGAAATAAATAAGGCATTGTTTCTGCCTACCCTGCCCATCCAAGTACGTTTCCATTCGTCTAAACTATAATTGGCTTTTGTTCTCTCTACGGTCAAATCTTCTTTATCAAAAGGTTCCGCTTCATAGGCGTCAATCTTGTTGAACACCATAATGGTGGGCTTATCATTGCTTTTAATTTCTCCTAAAATCTTGTTGACAGATTCTATATGTTCTTCAAAATTAGGATGCGAAATATCAACTACATGAAGTAATAAATCGGCTTCCCTAACTTCATCAAGTGTACTTTTAAAACTTTCTACCAATTGGGTAGGCAATTTTCTAATAAACCCAACGGTATCGCTTAACAAAAATGGCAAATTTTGAATCACCACTTTTCTCACGGTAGTATCTAATGTGGCGAACAGTTTGTTTTCGGCGAATACTTCGCTTTTACTAATCACGTTCATTAAAGTAGATTTACCAACATTAGTGTAACCAACCAGAGCAACTCTTACCATTGCTCCACGATTACCACGCTGTACAGACATTTGTTTGTCTATTGTTTTAATACGTTCTTTTAGAAGGGAAATTTTATCACGTACTATACGTCTATCCGTTTCTATTTCGGTTTCACCGGGACCACGCATACCAATACCTCCTTTTTGTCGCTCAAGATGCGTCCACATACCCCTTAATCGCGGCAATAAATATTCACATTGCGCTAATTCCACTTGTGTTCTAGCATAACTGGTTTGGGCACGTTGAGCAAAAATATCGAGTATTAAATTAGTTCTATCCAATACTTTGCAATTAAGAATTTTACTGATGTTTCGTTCTTGCGCAGACGAGAGTTCATCATCAAAAATGGCGGTTCCAATATCATTGTCGTCAATATATTGCTTTATTTCTTCAATTTTACCGGTTCCCATAAAGGTTTTAGGGTTGGGCATGTCCATCTTTTGCGTAAAGCGTTTTACGGCATAGCCACCAGCAGTAAATGTTAAAAACTCCAACTCATCTAAATATTCCTTAGATTTATCTTCATCTTGATTTTTAGTAACAATCCCTATTAAAACAGCTCTTTCTAAAGTAATATCTTTCTTTTCTAACATAAAAAAATTTAATGTACAAAGTTACATAATTACAGCCATTTTAATTTTTATATTTTTGGGGTTTATTTGTATTTATGACAGATTCATTGGAAGACATTTTAGTAAGGAACGATATGCAAACCCTGGCATTTTATAATTGTGAAAACCTATTTGATGTTTATGATGACCAGCGAACTAATGACAACGATTACACGTCTAATTCTGTAAAAAAATGGACGTATCAACGGTATGAAAATAAGCTTAGAAAACTAAGTTTTGCCATTTCAAATATTGGTAGGCTCGAAACAGGAAAACACCCCGCTTTGGTTGGGTTGGCAGAAATTGAAAACGCCAAAGTTATTAAAGACCTTATTAGCCAACCAAACCTTGAAGGCTGCAACTATAATTATATTCATTACAACTCTTTAGACGAACGTGGTATTGATGTGGCATTCATTTATGACAGAACCGTTTTTAAAGTAACACATTCTGAAACGTTTTCAATAGACTTAGTTAATGACCAGGGTCATTTAGGCTTTACCCGAGACATTTTATTGGTGAGTGGATTATTAGATGGAGAAAAAATTCACTTAATTATAAACCATTGGTCATCCAGACGCGAAGGCGAAAAAGAAACCGAGTACAAACGGATGGCTTCTAGCCATAAAGTGAGTGAGATTATACAGTTTTTAAGAACAGGGGATGTCGATGCTAAAATTGTTGTTATGGGCGATTTTAATGATGAACCCTTTAGCGACAGTATTAGAGCCTTAGTTGAGACCAACCAACTGCACAACCCTATGGAAACGATTCGTTCTTTTAGTAGGGGCTCGACCATACACAATAGAAAATGGAATTTGTTTGACCAAATCATCCTTTCCTTTAATTTTTTTAAAAGCTCAGAAAACCAGTTTGAGTTTTTTAAAGCCAATATTTTTGATGATGATTTCTTAAAGACTTATAGAGGTCATTATAAAGGCTCTCCTTTTAGAACCTATGCTGGTAAAAAATACACTGGGGGTTATAGTGATCACTTTCCGGTGTATGCTATTTTTAAGAAGTAAAATAATCACTTAAACTATTAACCGTCATTAAATAATTAAGTTAACGTGAGTTCGATGTAATTATAAAGTTAAATACAGTTGCTTTGTATCGACGAAGTTGTTTTTTAAAGAAGGTTTTCTATCTTTAAAATTATAGGCAATAAGTGAGGCAAAAATATTATTGAAGTAGTTGGTTACGCTTCTATGTCTAGAATGTTCAACTTGGCAAATGTTCTTGAGTTGGTCAAAAATAGTTTCGATAATGGCCCTTTTTCTTAAATGATAAGCATCTTGCACAGGGGTCAATAGTTTTGTTTTCATGTTCTTTTTAAGCTTGGTTACCAGATGCACTCCATTATAGAACAACTCAGTAAATAGATCTTTGGAGATGTAGCCTTTGTCACCAAAGAGCTTCCCAAACAGCTTTTTAACAAAGGCTTTGAAGCGTAAAGGTTTTCTATCATCCACATTGCCTTTAGTTATCATAAAATCAATGATACCGCCTTGGTCATTGGTGATTATGTGCAATTTGAAACCATAGAACCAACCCAGGGAACATTGTCCCCTTTGTGCCAAATCCTTGAATACCCTATGTTGGTTAATTCTTCGCTTGTCACAAACCCTTAGGGGCGTAGAATCTATAAAACTAATCCCCGTACAATTTGCCAATCCACAAACTTTGAGGTAAATAGCCAGGGGCATAAAGCTTTGCCCTTTGAGTTCCACCATACGATTATAGGATACCAGGTTTGGAAAATAACTGGTTAGATGTTTTGAGACATAGCCTATATAAAAATCCTTGAAGGTTTTATACCCGGATAAATGGAAAAGCACTTGAATGGTCATTACTTCAGAGAGGCCCATTTTTGAAGCTCTGGTGCGCTTTTTTCCATTGGCCAGTAGGCTTTTTTGCCAAAAAGGGACAAATTCAAGACAAAAATCATCAATAGAACAGAAAATTTCAGTAATTTTAGAATCGGAAATCATAGCGAAATATTTAGTTATATAATTGAAATTCAGAACTTTAATTTACTAAATTTTTCGCTTTTTTATTATAAATAAATCAACTTTTTTACGTCGAACTCACGTTA
>NZ_PJEO01000050.1 GCF_002843175.1 Confluentibacter flavum | reverse complement strand
TATTTAGTTTTATAGGTTTTCATTTTAAGTTTGTTTTGCTGGTGCATTAGATTTGGAGTCAGCATATGATTTGATAAATGCGGTCTTTTTTCATTATAAATCGCTACTGTTTCTTTAATTATTTGCTTCATAATTGGTAAGTCTTTGTTGTATTTGTCAATATTGAATTCCTGCTTTAAGATGCCGTTTATTCTTTCTGCCACAGCATTTTCGTAGGGATCAGAGTTTTGGGTCATACTTGGGTTTATTTTGTGCTTACTGAGTTCTTTTTGATATTCATTGGCGCAATATTGCAATCCTCTGTCAGAATGGTGTATCAACGGTAATCCCGTGTTTCCTCTCTGCTTAACAGCTAGTTTCAAAGCTACCAAACTGCTTTCTGTATTTAAATTATCAGACACATTATAGCCCACTATTTTCTTTGAATAAGCATCAGTTATCAAACTTAAATAACAAGGTTTCTCTCGTTTTCCGATATAAGTGATGTCCGACACCCAAACCTGTTCTGGCCTGGTTATTTGTAAATCCAGTAGTTGGTTTTTGTACTTTCTAAAGCGATGGTGTGAGTTTGTGGTTATGTGGTACGAACGCTTTGGAACGATCAATAAGTGGTTGGCCCTTAGTATATCAATAAATTTATCCCTTCCTATTTTCAATGTTTTTAAATCTTGATTTAGTAAATAGTACAACTTTTTGGCTCCTAACCTTGGCATTTGTGTTCTGATTTCTAAAACCATTTTCACAACCAATGCTGCCTTGTCCTGCTTGATAATGCGACGTTTTATACTTCGATAATAAACCTGTCTGTCTACCCCGAACAAAGTACAGGCAAACATTACTGTTTGTTTTTCTTGTTCTTTAAAATGGTCGATTGTTCGGGTGACGAGTTTTTTCGGATGTCAATTTGATATTCTTTTTCGGCAATATCAATCATCATATCGAATATGATGGCCTTCTTATCGGCAACGAAAGCTTGCTGTTCTAAAAATGCTTTTTGCTTTTCAAGTAGCTTGACCTTTGCTTCCAGTTCCATTATTTTTTGTTCAGGGGATTTTGGCATATTGGAGGGCGTTTTGTTTTCCCAATCAAAGCTACCAAATTTTCTTAACCATTCAACTATTGTTGAACGTGCCTGGATCCCATATTTGCGGCAAGCTTCATGAGTTGACAACTTGCCATGTTCAATTTCCTGAACTACTTGTAGTTTAAAAGACATTGTGTAGTCTTTCTGTGTACGCTTTACATAGCGGTTTTCTTGGTGGTTTTCCATAAGGATACTTTTTGTGTATCGCTATTTCAGGACAAGACACATTTTTGAATAAAAAAAGCCTCCTAGAAATCGGGAGGCTTTTAAAACTTTTTTTAAAGTACGGGCGGGGAGACTCGAACTCCCACACCTCGCGGCACTAGATCCTAAGTCTAGCGTATATTTGCACAAAGAAAGTCAAATCTATTGATTTACAATTGATTACATTTTTATTAATATATTTTGATTCTGTTTAAAACCAAAGGAATTCAATAAATGTTGTACCTATGTTGTACCCAAAAATCCTAAGAATAACGTACCTTTAAAGTGGATTTTTGATAAAATGTTGTACCTGATTTGACTTTCGCAAGAAAACAGGTAAACAATGTCTTCAAGTGCAAAAATAGTTCTTCGCAAAAAGCCCAATGTCATTGGGCTTTACCCGCTTGCTATTCGAATTACCAAAAACCGCCGATCCACTTTCAAAAATATTGGTCACTACATTGATATTGAAGACTGGGACGGGAAAAATCTTGAAGTCAAAAGGTCACATTCAAACGCAGAGGGGCTAAATAATCTTTTGTCCTCTAAATTATCGGAGGTTCGTAAAGGTTTAATTAAGCTTCAAACAGAAGGCAAAGATGCGTCTGCAAGACAAATTAAAGCTGAAATATACAAACCAACTTCTAGTTTGACTTTTTTTGATTATGCTGATGAACATCTTCAAGCTCTGGAAGCTGAAGAGAAAATTAACCGACATTCTGCCGATTCTGCTTGGATTGGATTTATTGTGAAATACTGTAAAACAAGACAGCTTACCTTTCAGGAAATTGACGATCGGTTTTTGAGGAAATTCAAAACCTTTCTGAAAGGTCCTTCTGAACTTTCCGAAACTTCAGCTATGAATGTTATGATCCTTATACGTCTTTTGTTTAATCGTGCTATTAAAGATAAGGCAATTAACAAAGAACTATATCCCTTTGGGATTGGTAAATTCAAAATTAAATTTCCAGAAACAGAAAAGATTGGATTGAACCAGCAGGAAATAAAGAAACTTCAAAAAATTGACAATCTTTCAGATATAGAAAAACATTCCTTAAATGTATGGCTGTACAGCTTTTACTTTGCTGGGATGCGAGTTTCAGATGTCCTATTTACCCGCTGGTCACAGATATACGATGGCCGTATGCACTATAGAATGGGGAAGAATTCCAAATTATTGTCTTTAAAAATACCCGATAAAGTTGCTGAAATTTTAGCGGAATATGTATTTGAAAAATCAAGTGATGATGATTTTATTTTTCCCGAAATGCGAAAAGCAGACCTTAACAATGCTAAGGACATATACAACAAAATAAAAACTGCTACAAAAAAGCTCAATGACAATTTAAAGTCCATCATGAAAAAAGCAGGGATTAATAAAAAAGTTACAATGCATATTGCAAGACATACTTTCGGAAATATTGCTGGAGATTCGATTCATCCATTAATGTTACAAAAATTATATCGCCACAGCAATCTAAAAACCACCATAAATTACCAAGGCAATTTTATTCATAAAGAGGCTGATGATGCCCTAAACAGGGTTCTCAATTTCTAATCAATAGTACTATATCACTCATAAAAACTAAAAAAAGACATTAATCAAGCCTTAAACAATTTGCTGCAAAAGAACAAAATTACATAGTGAACAGCAAGACAGAGCGTGGATGGTTTTAAGCGAAAACTTTAGCGAGATAGCTACGTCCGAATATGGACAGGCATTCCTCTCCTCATAATTTATTTATTACTTCTAACTCTTGGAAAGTTGTAATACACAATTTATAATTCCGCGGAGGGATTATAACCCCATCCGAAACCTGTAATGTTTATAGGTGTTTGAAGATGTCATTAATTTGAGGTGGCTATATAACTACCTTATTAATTAAATTGGTTTGTTGGCCAATGACTTTCAATCTGAAATCTAAGGTATGAAATTTTGTTAATTAAAACAATCAAAATACCTTTCCCGGTTTCTTTAAGGAAATAAAGTAAAATTCGCTGTGTTACATTCCTAGAAAACCTTCATCATCTCTTATTTCCTCAATTTTAATAACCTTTTCATAGTGTTCGATTTCATTTTTAACCCATTCTTTAACTTTTTCAAGTTTATGATTTTGTAGTTGCTCGACTAACTTTAATCTAGCAGCCAAAAAGGGAACTCTTGAACCCCATGTAGTCATTGAATGAAGATTAGCAGACAATTCATTAATAAAATTATCATCCTCTCCAAATATATTTATTAATGATTCCGTATAATAAAACCAGTCATTCCCAGTTTCATCGAAAAGAGGAGCTACTCTGATTATCCATGGAGCAAATTCTTTGTTTTTCAATAGCCATTCCAAAAGATAATTATTTCGTTCTTCATTTTTAAAAAATGGATGCTTGGGACCAACCCCACTAATAAAATTCATATCAAAAACATTCCAAAAAAGAATTAAATTCTTATCCAAGATCAATTTTGAATAAATATTCCAAGAATTTTTAAAATCAATATCTAAAGTCATATTAGCAATATTAGCAATATGTGGATCACCACTAGCATATAATGACAAAGACTCATAATATTGAACAATATGCTTTGATAGAACTGCACAAAACTTATCACCGAATGATTTAATTAATAAAATCATTATTTCTTCCCAAGAATATAAATCAATTATTCTATTCTTACTAATAAGAATTAATAAATTTGTCTCTTCAACAATAGATTTTATATAATTTAAAATATTTTGATTTATGTCAACCCTGCTGTTTTTAGAAACCCAAATCAAAGTACTAAATGTATCTATAATTAAAAGTTGCCCATTTTCGAATTTTTTAATTAATTCAAAATATTTTTTTAAATCATAAGGACTTAATTTAACGACATCATTCTTTATTAGTTCTAATTTATTAGAATTAATATCTTTATTTTCAATTAAACTTATTAAATTAAAAATATTATCAAAATCAAGTTCTACAAAACGTAAAATATTAAACGCAAAAGAGGATTTTTTTAATATTAGAATATTGAAAATTTCTCTTTTTCTTGCTTCTTCTAAAACAGAAATATAACCAAAGAAAAACGAAATGTTATATCGTTCATTTTCAATTTTTTGCAATTCTAAAATTAGATTGTCTATAAAATCTTTATTATATTCACTCAGCTCTGATAGTTTTTTTCCAAAATCAAATGCATTATATTGATTACCAACTAAAAGATTTCTGAAATATGGTTGAATATCTATTTTTTTTTCTATTACCTCTTCTGCAAATTTTTCAGCTAATCTTTTACCTCTGTCTACATATTCTTCTTCATCTTTTATTGTTTTAATTATTATCTTAGGTTCAGAAACATTATATAGTATTTTTTCTTCTATAGTATTGGTTTTTAAAAGTTCTACGTAAGTATTAATAAATTCACGTTGTTTTTCATTGATTCTAACAAAACTACCTTGTGAATATAGACTTTTAATGAAATCATCTCTATCAACAACATTTTTTATTATACCATCTAAAACAACTTTCAATTTGTTCATTTCAAAATGAAATTCAAATAAATTATTAATATTTGAGTAAATAATCTTTTGGGCTGAAAATTGAAATTGATTTTCGTGAAAAGTAAATTTTGATAATAATTCTATAATATTAATCCTATAATCGTTTATCTCTTTTTGATTTTTTGGATAATAATCTTCTAATGGTAATAAACCTCCTTGTTTTTCTGCACCTCCCATTTTATGAAGATTATATGTTGGAGTAAAAGCCCTTCCACAAGCTTTTATTACCAAAGCATCAAAATCAGAATCTTCTTTTTCTATAGCCCATTTTAAAACTTCTATTCTTGGATCATAGCCAACTTCTGTTCCTGCTAAATATATTCTAAAAAGTTGTGTAAAATAATCAGTCGCATTATTAGAATAATATGTTTCAATTTCTGCTGCAGCAAAACTCATCAAAACTTTTGTGGATTCAAGAAAAGTGTCCTCTCTAAAACATAACTTTTCAAGAGCCCAAACCAAATTTTGTCTAGCTTCTACAATTGATGTTAAATATTCTTTAGGTTTATTTAAATAATTTTTAGTTAAAACTTTTACAGTTGCCTTTGGATTCACAGTTACAATTGAGCGAAAAAGGCGTGAACCCATATTAGAATTTAAAATTTCCGCTGTAGAAAAATTTCCATTAACACCCCAAATTGTTTCAACAAACTCTTTTGCTTTGTTTACACTTCCAAGTTGACTTAGTTGATCTGCCAGTGGAGTGATCAAGTTTTTAGGAATACTCCCAATAAATGGCTCGTAATTAAGAATGTTCAATTCTTCCCAGAATAAAATTGATAATTTCAATGAAAGAGGGTTAGGTCTTATTATTATTTTATTTCCTCTTCTTTCTAAAACTCCCTTGCTTAAATATTTCTTTAAAAGAATTTCAACATCATTTATATCTATATTTAAAAAATTTGAAAAAAACCGGACATGTTCTAAAAGTAAATTATAATTATTTTTATCAATCAAGTAAAAATCTTCTGTTGGATATTCAAAATATTTAAAAACTGAACACAATTTTAAAACTTTAAAATCCAAGTGATTGATAACTTCTCTACCAAATATTAATTTCTCGAGTAATTCTCTATCAAAGCCTTGATTTAAATCTCTTTTGTGAATTGCTGCTCTAACGAAGTTTATTGCCATTTTAGGATTGCCTTCTGAAAAGCTTATAAGGTAGTTTATATCATTATCTGATAATGTACTATTACGATACTGATTTTTCAATATATCTTCAACAACAGAATTAAACATTTCACCTTTTAATTCAATTAGATTGTATGTGTCATTGTTTGAAAGATTACACTTCTCATAATCAATAGTAATAAGAGTTTGTAAACTACCAGACCTACAAACTTCTTCAAGAAATTTATTATGATTTTTAGGGTCACAATTATCTAAAACCAATACTGCTGGAAAAGTAGTAACTGTGCTTCTTATAAAATCAAAGATATTTTGAATATTTCCTTTACCTACATCAAAATAAATTAAGCTTTCAGAAATTGACTTTCTATTTAAATCAAAATTACCATCACCATCAGGTTCACCTGGTGAGAATATTTCACAAGTTAATCTTGTTTTACCAATACCTGATACACCCTCAATTCTAATGTTCAAATTATTAAAAATATCAGTTCTGATTTTTTCAATTAAACTGTCTATATCTGCATTTGTTTTAAAATCGTTTGAATTACTATTATGTGATTTTAATTCAGACCAAATTTGTAACCCAAGCGGTTTAACTATACCACTACATAATTGTACAAATGAAACCGCTGAAATATATTCATTTGTCCAATCTCTAATTAGGTTTGCATCGTAAATTTTAATTTTTGCTTTCTCAGCAAATGATTTACCTTCCGCTTTTTCAATACTATCTCTGATAGCTTTCAGTCTTTGGCTTATACTTTCATTTCTAACCGACTCAACATAAGCTTCTTTAATAAAAAGGATGTATGTTCCGTTGTTGATTAAGACATCTTTGACTTGAGTTTTTAAAATATCCGCATCTGAATTTTTTCTCTTTTTCTCTAATATCTCTTTGGAACACTCAGAAACTGCCATTTCAGTTGCTTTACACTGAAACAAACAATATTTATCTATCACCCATTTTGAATCTTTATTATCATCAGTTGTAATCCTTCCGTCTTCCCCACCGTCAGCAGTAGTAATATTTTGTGGAACATTAATATAACAATTTTGGAAATTGTATTTTTTATACTCCAAATGAAGTAATTTTAACAAAAGTTCAGTAAGCTGTTCAGCCTTTAAACTTTTTATATTTTCAAGAGATATTGTATTCATGTCTATTTTTTATTAAACTTTTAAACCAACAGTAAAGAGCTTTTGGACTCTTATAATTGTTTATTTCTCTTTTAAAACTTCTAATAGTCGGAAATTGAGGTATAATTTTTCTTTCCCCACTTGTTCACTTTTTAAGAAACCCATTTTTTCTAGTTCCTTAAGATAATTACCTACCGTTTTTAGATTTCCTAATCCTGCCTTTTCTAATTGATTTCTTTTGGTATAGGGTAATCTAAATAATTCTTCCATTAAATCTTTGGAATATATTTTAGGCAGTTTATTTTGTATTTCTGTAGCCATGTGATTCATTAACTCTTCTATTTTAGCAATCTGTTCCCTTCCCTTTAATGCCGTTTGCTCAACCATATCTAACATAAATATAATCCAATCTTGCCAATTGTCTTCTTCGGTTACTTTTCTTAAATTGATATAATATTCGGCTTTATGTTGAATAATATAACTACTTAAAAATAATGCTGGTAATTCCAATAAATGAGTCATTTTGAGATAGAGTAATAAAATGATTCTTCCAGTACGTCCATTACCATCAAAGAATGGGTGTATGGCTTCAAATTGATAATGAATGATTGCCATTTTTACCAAAGGGTCAATGTTATCCTCAGCATGGATAAAGTCTTCTAAATTTTTCAGTTTCTCCCTTATCACATTTTCTCCTTCGGGTGGTGTATAAACAACTGTGTTTGTTGCAGGGTTTTTTAATTGTGTGCCTGGTGCATTTCTAATACTGGATTGATTTTCTTTAATAATCTGTGCTAAAGCAATGAATAAATTCGTGTTCAAAATGGGACGCTTTTCAATTTGTTCTACGCCATACCATAAAGCATCTTTATAATGCATGACCTCTTTAGTAGCTGGATTATCATTTTTTTTGTCAGCTATTGAGGCTTTGAATAATTCGTCTTGGGTTGTAATAATGTTTTCAATAGCAGAACTTGCTTGGGCTTCTTGCAAGTTGATGGTATCAATAAATAACGTTGGATTTGGCAAGTTGGTTATAGCCCCTTTTAGCTCAGACAAAGCTCTACTGGCACTAATGGTCTTTTTTAGAATGACCTTGTTTTCTATTTCCGCGAGCGGCGGCAATGGCGGTAAACTGTTGTATGGTACCTCTGGATTATATATTGTCTTGCTATTCATACTTGTAATTTTAACAAGGGTACTTTTCGCCCTTGTTTCCTATTCAAGCGTAAATATAGCCATTTTTTACTCTCGTTTTACTTTTGTAGGTAAAATTTGCCCTCGTTCGATGAAATCAAACTTAATATTTATATTTTCCCTTTTATATAGGAAACTACTTATTCAGTTTAATGTCTTTACACACCTCTTTTAGCATATCACAAGGATTTACTTCTATTGCCAAGGCGATTTTATAAAGTTCATTAACCCTTAGTTTTGTTTTAGTATTATTGGATAGTTCATTAAGCCGTGTGGTGTTGATTCCTGTTTTTCTAGAAACATCAGATCGGTTAATTGATCTTCTAGATAAAAATAATCCAAGTTCGGTCATTATTGCGTTTTTAGGAATATAAATTTACTTATTAAGAACGTCTATTACAATTTGAGTAAATTTTAATTGTTACTTTTTACTGATTTTAAAATAAATATTCCTATTTTAGTAATAAATATATATTTATTAGGAATTAATATTTTTAAAAATGATAAATATGAAGACAAAAATCCCCTCAAAATTCCCATTTCAGAAGGAACTTATAGCCCTAATTAAAAAGGAACTGCCATTACATTCGGTATATGTCATTAGCCAATATCCCGAAAAAAGGAAACAGGACATCTATTTGACACCCATCAATAAGAACATCAAAAAGCAGGTAACCTATACCTTACTTATCATTGGACATAAATCACCACGTAAGAACCTTGGGGATCTTATGGCTTACCTCTACAACAAAACGGAACAGCGATGCAAGGTATATGCCATTTTCCATACCCTTGCCAACATCATGGACAGGATTGATGTGGGGGATAATTTCTTGACTCGAATTATTTCACAGACCCCCTGTATGTACAAAGAGGATGATGCCCTTCTGAGGTTCAGCCAATACCAGATATGTTTCCACAAGCTTGTATATAAAAGTATAAAAGAAGGTTGGATGAACCGTATGAAAAGAGCGGACTATTTGCTAACGGTAATAAATACCATAGAGGATAATGAAGAACCCAATTCCAAATTGGCAGTGGCAAACTGTGCCATGGAACAGATGTGCTTGGCACTATTGAACCTATTTTGGGAATATAAGCCTCAGCATTATTCATTGGATTACTTATTGCACCTATGCACCCACTTCACCCAATTGCCAAACAGGATATTCCCAAGGACGACGTTCGGTCTGCAAAGGCAATATTATATGCTCTGTAATGCACAGGACATCATACGTTTCAAGGACAAAAATGAATTTTCAAAAAATGATGCCCATAAGGTCGCCAAACTATGTGAACGGTTCTATGGGGAAGCCTTAACCATAGGGAAGGAACAATTAAAACACCTCAAAGAAATCCATTGCCAGCAGGATGTAAAATCCCAATAAGGGACATAAAGCCAATGAAAATAAAAAAAGCAATCATTAAAAATCCCCACATGGAAACAAACAGCACACCGAACAGGACGGATTGGGAAAAACTGGAGGAAGCCATTAAACTCTTGAACCCAAGAACCCGCAAGCACTACAAAAGGGAAGACAACGTAACGATGCAGGAAGTGACCTTTGAGGTAGAGGATAACGGCGAACTGCGTTATATCATATCCTGCCTATTGAGGACATGCATCTTGGCATTAGACAGCGAGAACGACTTTGCATCGCCAAGACTATTAAATTGCTCCAAGGAACTGACCATAGCGACCGTACTGGACCTGGTCGATAGCCTATTGCCAGATGCCCAGTTGACAAGCTATGATGCCATTGAAAAACTGTTATTGGAAAAGAGCCAAGAATAGGAATAAAAGCGTTAAATTGGGGATTACCAATAGATGTCGGCATTATGATTTTTTACGGATTAAAAGCCCCAACATCTATCGAGCTAATACTATGAAGTGTTTTTGGAAAATTAAGAGTACAAAGTTCCTTTTTTAGTAAAAAAATCATTGGTTTTACTGGGCTATCCGCATTTTTTAGTAAAAACCAAATTTCAAGAACTTTATAAGCACTTCTAAAACTTCAAAAGACACCAAAAAGCAGCAAAGGGTATTAAAGGCCTGCTTTTTCACGGAAAAAAACATTGATTTTATTGACTTACGGGTGTTTTTCCGTGAAAAATGATTGGAATTAAATTCATTTAGACACTCGAAACCACCAAGAACTAAGGGGGAACAAAACGTAACATCGCTTTAGCGTGTTACCCTCTTGCTTTTCGATTTTGTCCCGTCAGGGACCAAAATTTTCAAACAACCTGACCATTAAAGTTTGTTGTTTTTCATTGTGTTACCACTTCATTTAAAGTTATTGGTTTCCAGTAGAATATTCAAATGGGGATTGGTTTCAAATGATTGGTTTTGATAACGAAACATATGATTTTTGTGGATGGCTTACATTTGAACGTCAGGTTTTTTTAATTGGTCCTAACTTTTATAAAGAAAAAGACCCTTGAAATCCAAAGGTCTTTTCCCATATATGTTTTATTCAGTGATTAAGCTTCATATATTAAACACATAAGTGTAACTATATAAATTTTTTACGGCTTCTTCATGCAAAACATCTTCAAAGTTTAAATAGTGTTTTTCAGCATAGGCTTTAAGGTCGCTCCCAAATCTTCGCTTGACATCTGCTTTTGAATCGGACAGTAAGCGTTCTTGGGTCTCGGCATCCAGATTGTTGTAATTGAGGTAAATCATAACGAGCTGTTTTTATGTTCAGTACTCGCTCGGAAGCATGAGCGTGTTATTTACAAAATACATCCGTAACTCGTCCAGTGGAAAATCCGTAACGTTATAGCGGTGCGTTTCCAAAATGGTTTCATTGCCATCGGTATAATTGATGATGGCTTCACAGCCTTTTTGCTGTCTTTCCGATTCCGAAAGACGTTTAAAATCAATGGTTATAAAATAGCTTTTATCCATAAGGCTCTTGGCGATTACGGAGGCATCGGTTATGAGCCAAAAACAGCCAGCTTTTTCAGCCAAATAATGAATGCCGTCCGTGAACCGTGTCCGTATCAATGGCAATTGGAAAAATTGTTCTGTGCCACAAAATTGTTGCAGGCTTTCCTGTAATGTTTTATTTTTATCGTTCATTGTTTCCATTTTTAAATGATGTGAAATAGTTAAAAAAGAGGGTGTTAGATAAAAGGGGACACCCTCTTTCATTTTTAGTGGATTAGCTTCCCAAAAGGAGCAGTTCACCCACTACCACTTCGGTCACATAACGTTTTACGCCTTCTTTGTCCTCGTAACTTCTGGAGGTCAATTTGCCATTAATGGCTAATTCCTTGCCCTTGGTGACGTACTTTTCAATAATGTCCGCGGTCTTGCCCCAAGCCACGAGGTTGTGCCAATCGGTGTTGGTCTGTTTGTCCCCCTTGCTGTCCTTGTAGGATTCATTGGTTGCCAATGATAGGCGGGCAACTTTCTTACCGCTCTCCAAAATGGTAATGGTTGGCTCTTGACCAACGTTCCCAACTAACTGTACATTGTTTTTTAGTGTACTCATGATTAAAAATTTAAAAGGTTCATACTATGCCCCCTATGGTTCTAAAATGGTTCACATTTTAAGGGGTGCGTTGTTCGATTTCCTCAAGCGCAGCACCATGGATGGCGTGGGTTTTGTCAAGACTTTTGGAAAACAAATCAGGAGTGTCTGCGACGTAGCAAAACCTGCCTGCCGGCAGGCAGATCCTTAGGTTTTCAAGGAAGTAGATACCTTATTTTTTTTCAAAACTTCGCAAGGTCTTGACAAGTTCCACTAGGGGATTAGCAATGCTTTTAAACACATTTGAGACCCGAGCGTACAGACAGTTAAGCGACGGGAGCACATGGGTTTATATTAGCAGTGCTTATGCCCTGCCTGTTTTTCGATGCCCCGAAAAACAAGCAAAGGCGCCATCCATTATAAACCCCTTAAAATGGCTCGGGACAGGCATTGGGTTTTAAAGGATTGGCAAGCAACGCCCAGGGAAGGTGTTGCCGACAATCCTGTTTAAAAAACCCAAGGCTTGGCTTTCCGTTATCATCTTTTTAAATCCAAATCTTCATAACAGTTCCGATGAAGCGGACTTCATGTTACGGTATTGTATTGGGAGCGTGCGTGCCTGCCTCCCGATAGCTATCGGGATATGGCAGGAGTTAGCAAAGCGGAGATGCAAAACCGTGGCATGGTGTCCAAGATTTTGCCATGAAGCGCATTTTCCGGAATGGAGCTTGCGCAATGCAGTGGAAATGGGCTGCAATGGTTTTATTCCAATTTAAAAGCCACCAACAATCCCAAAAAGGACCATTAGTGGCTTAAATTTTACTTAACCGATCTATTGAGTTTGGAAATCCGTTCCATCTGTCGGCTCAGTCTTTTATCCGCAATGGCCTTTTGTTCATTTTCAAAATCCTCAATTGGGATGGTACCAAAACTTTCCGCAAGCCCCCTTAGCGCGATGGCTTCACTATACGTTGGCAAAGCTGATTTGAAGGTATGAAAACCCACGTTATTGTTTCAATAGTATTAATAAATGATAAACTAGTTGCTTTTCATTTTTAATTTTCATTGGCTGGTTTACCAATGGTCGCAAGAATTCCACCATCTACATATAGAATATGACCATTTACAAAATCGCTTGCTTTTGAGGAAAGAAAAATGGCCGCTCCTTGTAAATCTTCAGGATATCCCCAACGACCTGCTGGTGTTCTGCTAATTATAAACTCATTAAACGGATGCCCATCCACTCTTATAGGAGCCGTTTGGCTTGTTGCAAAATAACCCGGGCCGATGCCATTTGTTTGAATATTATACTTGGCCCATTCCGTAGCCATATTTTTGGTCAACATTTTTAAACCTCCTTTTGCTGCTGCGTAAGCACTAACTGAGTCCCTACCAAGTTCACTCATCATGGAACAGATGTTTATTATCTTTCCACCGCCTCTTTTAATCATGCCTCTAGCAACATGTTTCGAAACAATAAAAGGAGCGACTAAATCCACCTGGATTACAGCATTGAAATCTCTTACTTCCATATCTATAATAGGTGTTCGTTTTATTATTCCAGCATTGTTTACCAGAATATCAATTGCACCTACCTCACTTTCAATTTTCTCTATGCTATCTTTGACCTGCTCTTCATTTGTTACATCAAAAAGATAACCAAAAGTATTCAAATCTAAAGCCTTATATTCTGAAACAGCATTATCCAACTTAACCTGTGATGAAGCCCCATTAATTACCAATGTTGCACCTGCCTTACCTAGACCTATTGCCATGGCCTGTCCCAAACCATGTGTACCACCCGTAATTAATGCTATTTTTCCTGTTAAATCAAATAAATTTATTGACATGTATGTTGTTTTATATTAATAAGTAATTAATTATTTTAAATCCTTAATTTTACAAACATCCATATCGCCGTAATCCAAATTTTCACCAGCCATTCCCCATATAAAAGAGTAATTACTTGTTCCTGAACCACAGTGGATGGACCATGGTGGAGAGATAACCGCTTGATTATTCTGCATCCATAAATGTCTGGTTTCTTGAGGTTGTCCCATAAAATGACAAACAGCTTGTCCTTCAGGTACCTCGAAATAAAAATACACTTCCATTCTTCGGTCATGCCCATGTGCTGGCATGGTGTTCCAGCTACTGCCGGGTTTAATGGTAGTCATTCCCATTTGCAATTGACACACATCAACCACACTATTTACTATGTATTTTCTCAAGGTTCTGGCATTGGCTGTTTCGGGTGATCCTAATTCGATAACCTCTACATCATCTGTTCCTATTTTTTTAATGGGATATGCTTTATGTGCTGGGGTTGAATTTAAATAAAATCTAGCTGGCGTTTTTGAGGATTTACTTGAAAATACTATCTTTTTATTGCCTTGACCAATGTATAATGCTTCTCTGTGGTTTAAAACATACTCGGTACCATCTACAGTTATACTACCGGCATCTCCAATATTTATAATTCCAAGTTCTCTTCTTTCTAAAAAATATGATGCTTTTAAAGGGTGTATAGTTTCTAATGCAATAGAGTTAGAAATTGGCAAAACACCACCTGTTATAAATCTATCATAATGTGAATAGACTAAATTTAATTTATCGGATTCAAATAATCTGTCAATTAAAAATTCATTTCTTAATTGTGTGGTACTATATTGTTTTACAGCATCCGGACTAGATGCATAACGGGTTTCATAGTTAATTAACATTCTTTTTATTTTAAATGGTTATCACTCTTTAATCATTCTAAATTTTCATTTAAAGTGTCTTTTTAGGCATTAATAAATTTACAAAAGCAAGAATGATTTAGCAACATAAGCCAGCAACAAGAAATGCCCAAAATAATACTGAAAGTAAAATTGTTTTTACAAATATTTTGATTATTATCATTTTTCATAAACCGATAAATAATCCATTGTCTGCTATTTTCTCTTGAGTTTCCTTTAAATAATTGAACCATTGCTTTTCGGTTGTAATAAATCCAGCTTTATCCCAAACAGCTCCAGTATAATAAATAAATATTTCATTATTAGGTATTTCAAACATCGCTAAATATTGATCTTTCCTCACTTGCATGTTATTTACTTTTGAAGGAATAATGACACCAACTCCTGTTGTGCCATTGTCGCCATGTTTTGGTTCCCAATATCCTAAAACCCCATGTTGTGCATCCAATAATTCTGGGCCATTTCCGGTTCTTTTTATAATACCAACTACAACCGGGATCTGTTTTAATCCATCATCTTCATATGTATATTTAACTTCTACTTTATTTAACTGTGAACCAGCATCTAAACTAACTGTTTTTGTGGCTTTCATCTTTTTATCATTAACATCCCATTCATCAAATTCTAATTGAAAAGTGGTACGCAATGGGCCATTATCCAAAACTTTCCATCTAGTATAGTTTTTAGAATACCAAATACTATCATTGAGAAAGGGCGCCATATTTCCAGCTCCTAAAGTAAGGCCAACATGGTAATAATCCATTCCGTCGCCAAGATCTACATGATATTCACCACGCTCATAACGTTCATTAATTACCATTCTATCTGTACTTTTTACCCAAACATCTATTCCGTAAGCATTACCTTCGCCACCTTCTTCCAAAGCTTTACCATACATTCTGTATGCTATCTTGTCATTTTCCCAAGTAAAATCATCTAAACGCTCAGGTACATATCTACCAAAAGTTTTAGTTGAAAATTCACTATGCTTTCCGACCTCAAACAATAAATCGAGGGTGTTTTTGGAATCTAAGCTAATTTGTATTAACACATTTTGCACCTCTGTACCTCCTTTCATTTCTAACTGAAAAGGGATTTCTTTTAAGGAATTTGCATCGAGAATTCTAAAATTATCAACCTCTAAAAAAGGGTATTTTACTTTTACATCTTTCCAAGAAAGTGATACTACTTTATCGATATAAGAAAAGTTGCTAATGTTTTCTATCTTAATTGTATTGTTTTTTGATGTTGCACAAGATACACACAAAAATCCTACTATTGAAAAACAAACTATACTAACTATTATTTTCATATTTTTCTGATATATTAGTTAAACAATGCCAGTCGAAATTGATAAATACACATTTTTTATTTAAGCGAACTCATTTTTTAATATGTTCTTTTACGTATGTTTTAAACTTATTTCGAATTATATTAAAGGTTAATCTTTTTAAAGGGGCATAAAATTTTGTCCATATCCACATATTTAGAATTAAACAAAGCCATAACGACTTTACAAGGTGTTTTTGCATAGGATTAAACTCGCATGCTGCGATACTTGTATGCACAATCATATTATTAGGACGATATTCAAACTGAAATGCTAAAACGTTTTTTGATTTTTATTTATCATTTTTAATCTATCAATTACAAATTCTCCAACTTTTCTGCCTTGCTTAAGCCCTACTTCAACAGCAGATCTGTAATGAATTCCGGCATACATTCTGCTAAGAGCAGCTTCCTCTGCCGCTGCATTGAAAGAGGTAAAACTTCTTATTGGTAAACCATATATTGTTTCCGTATCATCCTGAAAATTAAAATTATCACCAAAAATACTTGTGAGAACGGATGCAGCAGCTCCTGAAACAACAGAATGTCCACTGGTATATTCTGGGAATGGCGGCGTTTGTAATATAGGTTTCCATTCACTATCCATATAATTGTTAATAAGGGTTTCTGGTCTTATAAGGTTGCTACGGTATTTTTCATCCCAACAACTTATAAAAGCATCTGCTATGGCAATAGAGGTTTTTGTATAAGCAAAAACAGTCTTATCAAAATCTGCATTATCAGACTTACATGCAATTTTTGCTATTCCAATCCAATGAGCACCAGGTGTTATCTTTTTTTTAGCAAACATAATATGTCCATTAGAAACAGAAACATATGGGTTGCAATCCCAAAATTGAGCTATGGCTAATCTTTCAGATTTATCACCTTCAACATCTAGCTCATTTCTGATATCATAAACCTCTTTTAATTCTTTATAAAAGTTTGAATTCTTATCCATAGAAAATTTAGGAGGTGGACTAGGTTTAAATTGTGAAGCAGTATCTAGAACAAAAGGTCTTATTTTACTCCAATGTGGTTCTACCCCTTCCATATAGGCTGGTGGAGTTGGTTGCCATCTACCTTCTTCATGAGAGTCGACAACAAATTTAGTCATTGTCCTAGTTTGCACATAATTGTCTTTTTTCATCCATTCAGCAATAAAATCTGATACTTCTAAGCCATATGCTTTGGAATCTTTAAATTGAGAAGGGTTTTTTGTTTCCCATATTTGGTATAAACTATCTCTAAATTCTTCTATTCTAAATTGAGAGAAAATTAATTTTTTACTCATTTCCATATGTGCTACTAAAGCAGCCAACTGGTAATTAATATTCTTTGAAACATCTACTTTGGGAATTTCTACTAAATGTTCAATTTGCCCTGCTAAAGAATTGTATTCAGGATTTTGTTGCGCTATAATCTCATAGGCTGCAATATTTGGGTATGCAAATATTCTACTAGCAACTGGCGGAGAAAATATATCATGTACCATAACATCTACAACTCTATCAACAGATTTGTGGAACTCATTTGGTGTGATTTCTATGGGCTTTGAATTATCTTTGTCTATGGTCATATCCTTTTTATCAGTCTTACAACCAAAATATAATAGTATTGTAAATAATATTAACAATGCTATACTTCTATTTTTTATATTCTTTTTTTTCATTTTAGGCATAATTATTATTTTAATTTAAAAATTGTTTTTATAAAGACATATTATTGAATAGCAAATAGTATTAAATTAAGTGCTTAATTAAAAATTTAAGTATAATTTACTGGTTTATTATTAAATTTCAAAATGATTAATTTTATATTCATCATAATTTCCGATGTCAACTTTAATCAAATGAGTTCTGATAGTATCAAATTATACTTCTTTAAAAAATTCAACAATCTTTAAATATTAGAGCTTCTGCTTTCAATTCTCTAGTTATATTTTTACTATCCCATTCTTGTAATTATTTATGTAAACCTTTTGATTGAATGACTCAATAATTTACTTACCTCTTAATAATTAAGATCATATTTCTAACTCACCATATGTAATTATATGATCAATCATTAGTTATTACTGTTTCAGTAATATTAATCTTACCATTTTCAAAATTAAACAATATCAATTCTGATCGATTACCAACCTGTATTGAACCCCTATCATTTAAGCCGTACAATTTTGCAGGATTTTTCGAAGCCATATCAATAGCCTCTCTTAAATTACAGCCTGTATATTTCATTACATTTTCTACTCCTTTTCGTAAGGGTAACGATGCCCCTGCAAAACAGTTTTGCTCTGGAAGCATTATGACTCCATCAACAGTAAGAAGGACATCCTTTCCGTCCCATACATATTCGCCTGGAGGCATACCAGCAAGCATAGTCATATCAGAAGTAAGAATAATCCTTTTAGAAGTTAAGGAGCGATACAATACCTTAACTATTTCAGGACGCAAGTGAAAACCATCAAGAATACAGCTACACATCAGCCGATCATCCGCAATCTGTGGCCAAAACGGATTCTCAAAACGATTAATCATGTTTGCCATCCCATTTCCAAGGTGAGTAACAGTTTTTGCTCCAGCATCAACTGCTTGTTCAATAATCTCTGAGCTGGCATTGTGGTGACCAAGTGCAACAACAATATTATTTTGTACACACTTTTTTATAAATTTGATAGCTCCATCAATTTCCGGTGCTAAAGTTATTTGAAGAATATTTCCTTCAGCAGTTTCGTTTAATTCCTGAAATTCATCCCAATTGGGCTTTCTAACATATTTAAGGCTATGTGCCCCACGATATCCATCTTCGGGCGAAATATATGGCCCCTCAAGGTGATAACCCGGAACTGCATTCGATACTTCAGGATCACGAAATGTTAAACTAAGGTTTGCGAATGATTTCAGCAATGATTTATGTGAGGCAGTTATAAGAGTTGGCATAAACGTTGTAACACCATGTTTCCGATGCATTCTTACAATATCTAACATCTCAGTAACCAAAAGGTCAGGTTTTGAGAATTCAATCCCTATACAACCATTTACCTGATTGTCGATCAAGCCAGGTGCAATATACCTTTTGTTAGCATCGGCATCTTTGAAATCTACTACTTGTTCAATTTCTTGAATAATGCCATGTTCGATTTTTAAAGCTATCTTCTGATTATTTGAGTATAATATTCCTTCTATTTTTCTCATTTTAAAATATTTGTAAAATACCCCAAGCTAAAAGTAATAGACATCCAACAAAAAGCCAAGCAAATATAAATCCATTGATATCTTCTTTGTATCTTTTTGGAAAACCTTTCCAGCGTTCTTTTGTGAACCAAGAAGGCAGATCTAGAAGAAGCAAATCGTGTCCCATTTCAGCCGCCAATGGTTTCTGTCCATTTTTTATCCTTTTCTCATCCGAGAGCCTTAGCAAATTATCAAAAAACTTATCCGTTTGTTCTTTTGGCTCAGATTTTGTAAGCAAACTCACTAAAACCAACATTCCAAATCCCATTAACATTGACCAACCAAAAGGTTCCGGTCTCCATTCATAAACCAACTCAAATGAACCTGCATGTATATAATTTAAGTAATAGTAAAGAATAAAAGAAGATAACACGGCCATAATTGCCCCATATCTGTTTGCCTTTTTCCAAACCATTCCACCAAACATCATAATACCCATAAAAGCTGCAATTGTTTCAGTAAAAAGAAATGCATTTAATACACTATTAATATAAAGGGCAAATATAACCCCTAGAGTTGTAAGAAAAAGGCTTGACAATCGTCCCGTCCACAATAATTCCTTATCTGTTGGATTCTTTTTTATGTACCCCTTGTAAATATTTTGAGTGAATAAAGCTCCGGTATTAACCATGAAATTTGATGCAGATGACATATTTGCCGCAAGAATTGAAGCAACCATTAGTCCCAATAATCCTGGAAAAAGGAGCTCTCGGGTTGCATATCCAAATGCCATCTCAGGATCGTCTAGATTTACTCCATTTTTAATTACTAATGCAGCAACAATAAGACCAGTAAAGGCCCATCCGATTGTAACCGTACGTTTAACAAATGAACCGTATGTCTGACCTATCCTTCCAGCACGTTCAGTGACTCCTGTTGCACACATTGAAACCATATGAGGCTGTGCTGTAATTCCAATAACTCCATTTAAAGCAAGCATTAATATGGTAAACCAACCGATACCTAATTCGGGACTAAACAAGTTAAAAAAATGCAAAGGTAGTGACTTCTTTATCCCTGTGATTCCTCCTACTTCTCCTATCCCAAGTGGGATAAGCATAATAGAAAGTACAATAATCATAAATCCTTGAATAAAGGTTGCATACGCTGAAGACACTAATCCACCGAAAAAACTGTAAATAATAAAAGCAACGGTCATTGCATAAACAACACCATCGGTAGAAATCATGTTACTTGTTGCAATTGAAATTACTTTTCCAGCACCTTTTAGCATTGCTCCTTGTGCAAAAATGAAAAATAAAATTGCAAAAATAGAATAAAACAGTCCCATTTTTTTACCGTAACGATCTTCTATAATCTCACCAACGGTTGTGCGTTCACTTCTACGATACCAGGGAGCAATCAACCAGTAAAAAGGTGTGATAACCAAATTTTTCCATTGATACCAAATAGAAGCAAAGCCCATCTGAAAACTAGCCCCTGTTTGTGCAACAAAATTCTCTGAGTGAGTTCCCGCTCCAAATCCCTGAGCAATCATTATCCATTTATTAAAGGATCTATTTCCCCTAAAATAGTCATCACTATTTTTAACCTTGCGTGTAAGCCATAGCCCATAGCTGGTAATACTAATAAAATAAATAGCAATAACTAAAATATCTAACCAGCTAAATTCATTTTTCATATATATAATCTTACGATTTTATTTATTTTAATAAATTCTGTTTTTATCAAAGAATAAACTAAAAAATAGTCTCATGAGACTCATTTAATAGAGATGCAGATGCCTTATCTAAGTATAACCAAGTTTGGTTATGTAATTTTAATGCTGTCGCTGGAACATCTGGAGCAATTTCTGATTCGATTGTATTTCTTACAGCAATTGCTTTACGTCTATCAGGCACACTTGCTATTATTACTTCTGATTTTAACACTTGTTTAACTGACATACTTATAGCTTGTTTAGGAACATCTTCTAAAGAGGGAAACCAACCTTCTCGTAGTTGTTGCTTTCGACAAGCTTTATCCAAATTAGCAACGAAATAAGCTTCTTCTCTGTCAAAATCTGCTGGAGGATCATTAAAAGCTAAATGAGCATTTTCTCCTATACCAACAAATGCAACATGAATTTGCATTCCTGAAATTATTTCATCAAGCCTATTACACTCCTCCAACGGATTTTCAGCATTACCATTTACGTAGTAAAACTTTTTGATAGGCACCAAATCTACAAACCGTTCTTTTAAGTATTTACGAAATGAAGCCTTGTGTGTATTAGGCAGCCCAATGTATTCATCAAGGTGAAATCCTGTTACTTTTGTCCAGTCTATGTCCTCTTTTACAAGTTCAGACAACATTTCAAATTGCGAGACACCCGTTGCTACAATTAAATTTGCTTGACCTTCTTTTTCAATTGCATTTCGAATAAATTCGGCTCCCTTTTGTGTTGCATTTTTACCTAATTTGTTCTTGTCTTCTGAAATTACAATTTTCATATTTTAAGTTTTTTTTTATATATTTTGAAATAGACCTAGCTCTCTTTCTTCTTTCCACATACCACGTGTAAAATCAGGGAACTTAACCGGGATACTTCCAAGTTCAACCGATAATTTGGTAAGGGGTAAAATTACAGACCAGTCAACCCCATTATAGACGTTCATATCCATTGGAAATCCATTATTGAGATTTTTAATTAAACGGTATAACATAATATAATCCATACCTCCATGCCCTCCTTGATCTTGAGCCTCTTTCTTCATTTTACGCCAAATAGGATGCTCATATTTCCTTTTCACTTCTTCAAATTTCGCTTCGTTAAGCCAATCATGTCCGAAGTCTTCATTGTATAGCGACAAGCGGCTTGGATAACCTTCATGATGAGCCATATTTCCAGTCAAAGCATTAATTCGACTATAAGGGCGAGGTGAAACAACATCGTGTTGCAGAAGGATAGATCGTCCTTTTACTGTTTTTATCAATGAACTATTCATATCCCCATGGGAAAAGTTTTTTTGATTATAGAAATCGTTATCAGGTGAAGATTGTTCAGCATATTGATGTAAAGATTCCTCTGAAGAATCCATTGACACAAGATAATCGAACCTGTCACCATTACCTATGCCCATATAATTCGCTATAGGTCCTAATCCATGGGTAGGATAGAGATTTCCATGTGTTTCGGCATGTAGTCTTAATCTCCATTGTTTATAATAAGCATTAGTTGCTGGATCATCACTTTTAACGAACAATTTTTGCAACAAGGAATGAATATAGCCTCCTTCTGCATGGGTTAATGAGCCAAAAACATTGTTATTAACCATATTTAAAACCCAAAGCTCTTCTTCCCCATAACAGCAATTCTCAAGCATCATACAATGACGTTGGGTTCTTTCAGCAGTATTTACAATATCCCATGACTCTTGGATAGTAAGTGCTATTGGTACTTCTACTACAACATGTTTACTTTGCTCCATTGAATAAACCGCCATACGTGCATGTTCGGTAGGAGGAGTAGCTACAATTATTAAATCAATATCTGTTCGTTTTACCATATCTCTCCATATTTCTTCATCTCCAAAATATAGGTCAATATCCTTTTCTTTATTGTTTAATTCATTCAAAAATTCAACAGCTCTTTTAGCCCTACTTTCTCGAGTATCAGCTATAGCAACTATCTTCGCATTAGGCTGTAACGAATTAATATTTTTTAAATGTTCGTATCCTCTATTTCCAACTCCTATAATGCCTATTCTCACCTGCTTTATCGGTGGGTGTTTTAACCCAATTACAGAGTTACCGACAGCTTCAGGTGAATCTTTAAGACTATTAATTCTATTCTGAATTTTATCATATGTAAAAGCAGCTCCTGCCGTAAATCCTAAAAAACCTGCACTCAAAGCAGAGAGCTTAATAAAGTTCCTACGATTATTTTTCATTTGATACTTTTATTTATGTTATATTTTTTAGTTAATTTATTGAATTTTAGAAATTCAGTAATCCTATCAGAAATTGAGCATAATATTGAATTGATTTTAAGCTATATGTGGCAACAAGATTAAACTATAAATAATTTAACCCTGAGTTTTTTATATTTAAATATTTTTTATGATGGTGTCTCTAAGAGTAAAACCATCTTAATTGCTTAACAAAATCTCATCCCCAAGATGATCCAAAATACGATTATAAGCTTCAGCTGCAGCACCATTACCCCAATCATATATAGTAAAATCTCCAATACCAATTCCATTGCTATTGGTTGTGCCACCATGACCATAATTTTCCATCATAAAACCATAGTCCTCTTTGTCGAAGAAGTCCCATTTTTGCTCCCACTGCTCTTTAGTTTTCGGGTTTTCTGGGCAATACATCATCACAAATGACGCTTTTAAAGCAGCAATCCCTCTTTGCATATACTCTTTATTGCCTAATTCTTTTCCGTACTTTAAAATTAATTCAGAAAATAGACTTTGTCGAGAATCATTCCATTCTCCATCAGCATTCATTACTCCAAAACCCCCTAAAGTACTTACATACATGTAAGGTGGTTGCCAGGTTGCTTGAGTCATTAACATTTCATCCAAAGTTCGCTGACCATATTGAATATATTCTTTATTCCTGGTTGCCTTATAGCAATTAAAAAGCGCCTCGGCTGTCCAATACATCGAAAAATTATTCTGCTTATACATGTTATTTCTTTCCACCTTTTTGTTGACCAAATTATTTGATCCGTAGCGGCTGCATGACCAATAGGTCTCAAAATCCTCCCACCTTCCTGTTGGGACAATATTTTTCATTACCGCTTGCATTGCCTTTAAGCCAGAATCCAGATACTTTGTATTCTTTGTAAGCTCAAAAAGTTTCAATAGAAAGGTAACTGACATGGAGGTTTCTGGAGAACGATTAAGATGTTGCATTGGCTCCAATGAATCTGTAGATATCCACCCTGGAAAAAAGCCCTCCATATCCTGGGTATTTAACAGGGCATCTGCGTAGGTAGAAGCATAATTTAATAGCCTTTCGTCTTTCTCCAACTCATCGAACCAAGTCAACATTAAATATGCGGTCCAACTCATATCGATTATGTGGTAGGGAGCCAATTTTGGGTCTCCTGTGTAGGGATTTCTATTTGAATTCCCAAAATAATGAGTTTCCCAACCTTTTGATCTATTATAATTCTTACCATCTATAACTACCTCCTCCATTTCTGTGGCGATCAATCCCTTAAAGAATCCTTTTTTTTGAGGAAATGACAGTGCAAGTTCTTTGCCCATTCTCGCCTTCTCCTTTAGGTTTGTGTTTTTTGTTCTGCTGGCGTACCTATAGAGACCCGAAGCAGATCTTAATGAGCTAAACCATACTTGGTTCCAAATAGATCGAAATTCCCGTTCGTCAATTTTATCTGGATAGTTCGGACTTTGGGTTGCATTGACAATAAAAACGGGTGCTCCAACTTTTTTACCATTCAACTCAAATTCTTGCCACACAACATCTTTCCAACTATTAAAAGCCCAATCATACGTATGTTTAACAAATAATTCGAGATCTGTACTCAATGGCATGCCAGATTCATAGAGTGGTGCCCCCCAATTTTTCCAAAAATAAGCAAGGGGCTTGCGCCAAGGATTATTAATTTCATCAGGGTTATCACTAACCATTATGGTAAAACTAAACTCAAGCTTTTGAGGGAGATATATATTTCCATTTTTTCTTTTAAAAAGAACGTGCTCGTCAACCTTATTATCACTCAAGCCTAAGGTGAGCTTATTTTTAGGTGCATCCATATCCATATACCATTTTACTGGAGTTCCATTCTTTAAAAGATCTAGATTTGGCATTACAACTAATTGCTTTCCCTCGCCGGAAACAATAAGTGCCGGAGCTCTAAAAACATGTTGAGCAATAATATGTTGATCAGTGGGTGTTAAATGCGGTGCCCAATGAAAATTTGGTCTAAAATTGGGTGTGATATCTAATCGCCAGTCATTTTGCTTTAAGGTATCCTTGATGTCAAATTTTAAATTTACCGTAACAATTGTTTCAGAAACCAGGTCTACAGTTATTTCAGGCCTATAACTACCCATAGCGGTTATTTCCATGTTACTGATAAATTTTGATATTTCTATCGGAACACTCTCAAGAATGGACGATTTATTTTCTTGATTCGTACATGAAATCAAAAACAATAAAATGACTAGGAATATGTAAATTGAAAATATCTTCATATTTTGTAAGGAAAATTGTTTTTATTCACGTTCGTTACCCCAAAGCTGCCTTTCATAACCCTTACTCTTTCTCCATGCATCTCTCCAGATATGAATATCTTGTGCCGACGGGATTGGCATCGGTTTTCGTTCCTCTTTATCTTGCAATTTTGGAAATTCAGTAAATGGTTTATCTTGGTACCAGTAAGCCACACTAGCCAAATCAAGGGTGAGATTATTGTTGTGTCCATGCTCAATGGTAAATTTGAAAGAAGAATCAAAATGAATTGGATCAGTTATATGGTAACGATATACATGAGTCCTTCCTAGCCATCCTATATCCCCATTAACTCTTGGATACCCGAAATAAGGATGTGAAAAAGGAACTTTGGGGCACCATGAAGTGTTGAAATAATCTTCAGTTCCAGTACCATGTAATGACGGCGAACTTTCGCCATCTATGTACATCATGTCATCTCCTTCTCCATACCACATTGGTGTAGGGCTATTTACATAATAATTAACTCCCACGAAATGACCCTTTCCCTTTGTTTCCATTATCAGATAATTGTCCTGCACTGACGAGTTAGCCCTAGATTCTCCCAATAGCCCCCATTCATTCTCGCCATCTGGAAGACTCTTTGTCAGTTCATGATTATACCATGCATGAAAATATAATGTATTATTGGGCAATTTATCAACTTCAATGTAATCTACATAATAATAAAATGCATCAATTTCGGTATCAGATTGGTTCTCAATTTCAATTCTCGCACTTTTATGGAATGGCATTTGAAAATAACTTACCAACGCTGCACCGTTCTTCGGCCCGGCACTAAGAGGCAATGATGAAAAATCATAGGACTCTTCCCAGCCTTGCCCAAAAAAGGCACCAATTGGTGACTCCACCGAAGGAGTTTCGCTGCCATCCCAATACATTCTAAGCACCACATCATTTCTACTCATTTCATCAGCAGTAGGCGAAATAGTTATCCATATATGATTGATAATACCGGTACCTTTTATATCACACAATGTGAAAAATTCCCCAGGTTTAATAGGGCCTTTATAGTCACTATTTTTACCCGTTTCATCATAACTGCTCACTCTCTTACTTTTAACACCTTCTTTATCCTGTGTTAAGGCCGAAAGGGAGTTAGAAGTGTCCTGTGCGACAAGGTTCATAGTAAAAAACAAGAAAATCATCGATGTGAGTTTCAATATTTGATTCATTCTAAGGTTATTCAACATGATCATAGTTTTTATTTAATGTTAGTATAGATTTTATAATGTGTTTAATTTTGTCACCTTTTTATAATTCTCGTTGAATTCTTTGAGTACAAAGAGTATAAATCCATTCCTCTTGTTTATTAAAAAAATAAATGTAATTCATTTGTCCAACTTGCCTTTCGAATAAAATTAAGTTCTATTGAATTACTCTTTGTAACGAGCCTAATGATTCTTTCGATTTTCCAACTTATAGCCTTTCTTTTTTCAACAGTTCTATGGTGTTGTACTTGTAGTTGCCAACTTAATCTGAATGTCAATAAATATAAAGGAAATACTAATGTATATACTTTATATTTATGAGAACTGCCAGGTCTTATATAAGACCCGGCAAAACTCAAAACAACTAAACTAACTAAATAACTAACTAAATTTCATAAAACTGGATAATTGTAACATTACATAATGTCAAACCCCTATTATTAAATTATCACCAAAATAAGGATTCAAAATTCCTCTAAATAATACATACCTCTTCTTCTCTATAATTTTAAACAAACAATCCTCATATTACCAAACCTCATTATGCCTATAACTTGGATTGGAATATTCTAGGATGAAATGTTTTACTGCAATAATTTCAAATCTAAAACCTTGTTCTTCAAAAGTTTTAATGACATCCTTGATAATTTGGTCATATGCGGATCCAACCTTGGTTACACAATCGTTAATAAGAATTCTTTGCAACTTTAAGGGATCTACCATAACAGAAAGAGTTCCTAAATCTATATAATTGCGATATACTGATTTTAAGCGTTGTATTAAGATTGCAGACAGATCCGTACAGCTGCCAACAGGTTCTGCCAAGATTATTTCACAATTAAAAGAGTTTACTAGACTAAAAATTGCATTAAAAAATCCTTTAAAATCACAACAAAAACAACTTCTTGAAACCTCCTCTACTTTAAATCCATCATGCTCTAAAACATAAGTGTCGACCAAACCTGCAGCTTGATCTTTGGTTATAATACCGACCTTTCTATTCTGGGATTTTAATAATTGGACAGCCATAGATATAAGTGTTGTTTTGCCTGCACCCAAGAATCCTCCAATAAGTATTAATTTTGGTTTTTCCATATTACTCTGATCATATTTTTTCAATAAATTTTCAATTCAGATCAATAAAAATTATAAGTTACACCTTAAAACGTTTTCCCGATACTATAACATTTTGTAGATCGATAGTTCCGTACTTTATGTCGATTACAGGTTTACCCTCCTTTAAACCGATATTCCCAAACCCCTTGGCAGTAGAAAGAAACGATGTAAAGTTATCCCCAATTCGGGAATCTATGTAAAGCGTTTTGTCCACAGCGTCATATTTAATCCCAGTCAATCCTTGTATAAGCCCATAACTTGACATAGCACGCGCATACCAACTTCCACACTCATATTCGTTGAACGGGTTGCGAATACGTCCGTCGTACCGATCACGACAAGTCCGTACAATTTCCAATCCCTGTTCAACTTCTCCCATCATCATAAGATGGGAAGCTACTTGATATTCGATTCCCGTCCAAACCTCATTACTATAGACAAATGGTAAGGAAAGTTTTCCTCTCTTTGGCCAAGAACACAAAAGTAATCCGCCTTCATTTCCAAGTGCATATGATGGACGTTGTGGGTTAACATGATCCGTTAGGTCTCTTTTGAGGTTATACTTATGTACAGCAATCAAATGATTTCTTGTTTTTTCTGCATCAACTGGGTCTTCCAGTCCACACATTCTTGCAATCCATCCTCCCAATATACCATCCGAAAGACACCCTTGTCCATACTGGTATTTTGGACCCTCGTTCTTCAATATTATAAGGGCTTCCTCTGAATAACTGCCACCCACTGATATTTCCGAAGCTTTTACAGGATCGGGGGCTTGAAGCCCGGTCCACTGGATCTTTTGAATAAAATATTCCCCATTATATAATTCATTCTCCATATACTTTTTCCCCTTTGAATAAAGCAGGTCATAGAATGATACATCTTTTTTCAACGATTTCCCCATTTTGCTTATCGCTAATAAAGCGCCCAAATAAAAGCTGGTGCACATTCCATCTGGCCCCCAGAATTCAATGTCATAAGTATTATGGTGCGGCTCTTCTAAAACACCTTTGTTTAGGGGATCCCAAGTTTCAACGCAATAATCCATACTGACCTTTACTAATGGGTACATCTTTTTGAGCCAATCGTTATCCCCACATATTCTCCATTCCCTATATACTTTCATTATTCCTCCCAGTTGTCCATCAGATGCAGCATGGAAATCATGCTTGGTAGGAGAAATTGGTAAATTAGACCTAAAGGTCTGATGTCCTTCTGGACTTTGACTTTCGCAGAATTCTGTATGTCTCAAGCTCCTTTCCAGTGCAGGAAAAAGATGAGGAATGGCCTGTGCATAGTTCCAAACATGTGTACATGAACCAGGGCAGCAACCGTTGTCATCACCACAACCCTCCCAACTCCATAATCGACCATCGAATTGCCTCATTACTGTGGGCGATTTAAGAATAGTCATATTCGCTGCTACGGCTTCAATTACCTCAGATGGGAGAGTACTGTTATAAAATGCATCTCTAAAAAGAGAAGATCGCTCATAGAGATTATCATAGTTGTCTCTCCAATACTTGACAACTTCTTCAATATTATTGAACTTGCTGCTATACCAAGGTTTATAGGTTTTAGATGGAATGATTTTTATGCCCTTCCCAAGACCAGAATCCATAATGGAAGAACAACAATCAACAGAATCATTACAATTTTTATTAGATGTGACATCTCCAAAATGAAGATCGGATGCCGGGACATACCAGGCCATCATCACTCGAATGGATTTTTCTTCTCCCCCCTCTAATTTAAAAGGCACAAACAGAGAAGCGCCTGGAGCCCCTTCGTCAACAGGAGCATTAGGCATAACCTTTCCTTCTTTTATTGTGTTCCAAAGCATAGTTAGTGGATCAAACCAGGCTCCACGAAACCAGCAGTGATCTACCACTGTATTTTCATCATCAGAAAATATAGCAAAATTTGTTTCTAATTGAGGTGCATCCTTTGAACCTTCCTGCCTCAGGACAAAACCTTTTATCACACCCTTAATGCTGCCCTTATGTGCACTGTCCAGAACAAAATTTCTTGAATTATAGGAAAAAACAGCCTCGATAGACTTATTGCTCCTATTCTTGAACTTATACTCTAATGCTCCTAAAGGAAGACTTGAATTATCTTCATCCGTAGGTATAAAGGGGCTCCAACCAAGCACCTCAACATTTAGGGGCAGGTCTTCGTCTTCAAGTTTAATGGTTGCGAAGGGGAAGTTTGTTCTAAAATTAGTTTTTCCAAACCGTGGTAACCCGTAGTTTGCTCCAAAGGATCCGTTCCCTGTTCCTCGTTGTCCGAACATTTTCCAATCGGGTACGGGTCCCTCGATAATTTTAGCACCTTTATCCAGATCTTTCACCGAAATGGCAGCAAACATGTTCGGTTCATGGAATATCTCTGGTCGATTACGTATGGACATGTGCGATATAGATCCCGTCCCTTCTAGACAGAACATCCCCGCACCCATTCCCCCGATTGGAAAAGCAACCCTATCTAAATGTTTCCCAAAATAGTCAACATTATAACCCCGGGTTCCCCCCGCAAATTCCTTTGAGCCCGGATAAGTAATTTTATTTTCTTCACTTTCGTATGATTGCAGCACCGATTGGGCAAGCAAGGAACTAGGTACCACTGAAGCGCTAACGCCCCCAGCAACAAGTTTTTTTAAAAACGATCGACGATTTTTGTATCTTCCTTTATTCTCCATGATTACATATAGGCTTAGACTATCAGCATATTTTTTTAAAACAATTAAATTCTGTAAGGGTACCAAAAATTATTAGTTCTATCTTCCAACCCATTATGAATTAAGTCAAAGATTTAAACTTAATAAAACATGATGAATTCCTGTCAACCCCACAAATCCTATCTCTTTAAAAATTATAATTCCTTTTTAATTTATTTCAGTAAGAATGCATGACAACATCTTAACTAGTTTACTCAGAGTTTTCTATATATACAGAGATTAATATTTAATAAACTCCAGTTAACTAGTCTTTAACTTAATTTTTTATTAATAATTTATAAAACATGGTACATTAAACGTTTCAAATTAAGCCTTTTGGTTCCAACTTTCTTTGGATTCCAGCATAAAGCAATACTACAAAAAAGCATATTAATGGGATAATAAAGGATATTTTGATACTTTGAGTCCAATCAGAAATTTGACCCTGTATCGTAGTAAATACCGCTCCTCCCAAAATAGCCATTATAAGTCCGGATCCACCTATTTTAGTGTCCTGTCCCAACCCCTGCATACCCAACCCATAAATTGTTGGGAACATCAATGACATAAATCCAGAGATTGCTACAAGAGACATTACCCCTATATACCCTCCACTATTAATTACCAAGAGAGTACTTATTCCTCCTCCAATCGCACTGATAAATAGCAATCTTCTAGGTGCTATATATTTCATTAAACCGGTGAATATAAAACGAGAAATAGAAAACAAAATCAAGGAGGCCATATAATAATTGGCCGCATTGTCCTCGTTAACTCCAAGTTCCTGCATTACATATCGAATAGTAAACGACCATACACCGATCTGCGCGCCCATGTAAAAAAACTGAGCAATTACCGCCCAACGATAATTTAACTTTTTTATGAGTCTTTTTATACTGTTCATCAGATTCAAATTAGCACTTTCATCTGAGGCTTTGGGCATATTAGTATATTTCACCATAATCCAAATAATCAAAAGACAGAGAGCCAAACTAACATATGGTCCCATTACGGAAACAAGTTCTTCTGATTGTATAGCCCTTAACTTGTCAGGCACCATACTTGCACGTTCCTCCGCACTCGAAAGGTTTAGATGGGAAAGAATAAAAAACTTGCTCAATATAACTCCCGTTATTGAACCCAAAGGATTAAATGATTGTGCTAGGTTTAACCTTCTAGTTCCAGTTTCTTCAGGCCCCATAGAGATTATATAAGGGTTGGCCGCGGTTTCCAAAATGGAAAGTCCTCCTGCTAGAACAAACAATGCCACCAAAAAATGGCTATAAGCCATGGTAATGCTTGCTGGATAAAAAAGTATCGAGCCTAGAATAAAAAGACCCAAACCCACCAATACTCCTGTTTTATAACTGTATTTTTTAATAAGAATGGCTGCTGGTAAGGCAAGCAAAAAATAGGAGCCATAAAAGGCAATTTGAATCCAGGATGTCTGGAAATCTGTCATGCTCATAATACGCTTAAAAGCCGCCAATAACGTATCAGTCATATTATTGGCCAGCCCCCACCAAAAGAAAAGACTTGTCACTAAAATGAAAGGCCATAGATTTCCTGGCTTTATCAAAGTATATTTGGTCGATATATTTTTTGTCATTTTCTTTATAAATAATTTAATACAATGATCCGTAATTACTACAGGCTCTGTAATCAGCTCCTTCTATGTCCATGCCGAAGGAGTTCCAAGCTGTAGGCCTAAAAATTCTCTCTGGAGCTACATTGTGCATACAAACTGGAATCCGCAACATGGAGGCAAGGGTTATCAAATCATGTCCAATGTGCCCATAACTAATGGCCCCATGGTTTGAACCCCAATTGTTCATTACCGAGTAGACATCGGTAAAGGCACCTTCTCCTGTCAATTCTGGAACGAACCAAGTGGTTGGCCATGTTCTGTCAGTACGTTCGTCCAAAGTGTTATGTACCTTTTCCGGAAGGTCAATTGTCCATCCTTCCGCAATTTGAATGATTGGTCCCAGACCCTTAGTCAGGTTAATTCTACACATGGTTACAGGTATCCCACCCTTTGTGAGGTAATTAGAGGAATAGCCTCCACCTTTGAAATACCCCAAGTTTGCTGGGTACCATGTGGTCGCATCGAGGCATTCCTGTTTTTCTTTTTCGGAAATTTCCCAGAATGGCTTCATCACAGGCTTTCCATTTTTCTTCATTCTTCCAGTCCCGTCTAGGGTAGCCGAACCCGAGTTAATCAAATGGATAAATCCTTGACTAGCTTTATCTTCAGGCTTCCAGCCGGTTACACGTTCCACGGCATCGGGGCTCCAATAGGTACGCACATCGGCGAATATCTGGGCAGTGTTGGTCAAGAGATAGTTGAAAAGCATTGAGACACCATTCAGGGAATCGTTCTCCGTAGCCACTATGTAAGGCATCCGTATTCCGTTCCAATCAAATGAAGAGTTGAGAATCGCTTCCGAAAAATCTCCATTGGGTAGAAAATCCGTCCATTGCCTTTGACCTTGGAAACCAGAAACCAATGCGTTGTGCCCCAAGGATTCCTCACCAAAGCCCATTTTTTTCAACTTTGGGTTACCCTCCATAAGATCACGAATAATAAGCGTCATCTTGACTACAAATTCCCAGTCACCATCTTTTTGTTTTCGAGACCTTTGTTTACCTATTTCATTATAATCTTTTCCTTCCTTGCAGTTCTTCTTAGTCCATTTTAGAGCTTTGTCGTATTCGTCCTTGTCATATATTCCTTGTTCTATCCTTCTAAAAACCTCAGTAGAGTCCACAAATTCGTTACGCATACCTAGATAGGATTGAAAAAAGTCAGGTTCCACAGCAGAGCCTACGATCCCCATGGATACGCCTCCAATAGCCAGATAAGATTTTCCTTTCATCAAGGCCACTGCCATACCGGCTCTGGCAAAACTCAAAAGTTTTTTCTTTACATCATCAGTTATAGTTTTATCGTCAATATCCTGTACATCGTGTCCATAGATTCCAAAGGAGGGCAATCCTTTTTGGTTGTGTGCCGCCAAAGTGGCGGCTAGATAGACCGCTCCTGGCCGTTCTGTCCCATTGAAGCCCCAAATGGCCTTTGGAATATGCGGATCAGTGTCCATGGTCTCGGTTCCATAGCACCAACAGGGGGTAACCGAAAGAGAAACTCCTACATTTTGGGATTTAAATTTTTTATCACAGTCCGTGGCTTCCTTAACACCACCAATGCAGGTATCAGATATGACACACTGTATGGCCGTTCCATCAGGATACCTTAAATTTTCATTGAATAAAGCCGCAATGTTTTTTGCCATGTTCATGGTCACTTCCTCCAAGGATTCCCTTACTCCTCCAAGCCTTCCATCTATTATAGGGCGGATTCCTATCTTGGGATATTCACTTCTTTCAGACATACTATTTTTTATTTGATTTTACCACTTTGAAATGCATCCTTTATAGTTTGCATACTTACACCAAAAACACTTTGTATAATTTTATTCAATTCTTCATCATCTCCTGTGAAATGAAAAACGCTGTGATTGTGTATCAGACTTTCCTCAGGCGAAAGGAAGGCGGCGGGTGAGGCACTTTCAATTTCATAAAACGGCCCCATCTGTGAACCATCTTCCAAGGGTCCGTCGTTATAGGCGTTAATTACATCTCCAACAAAAGGATTCTTTTTAGTTGTCCATTCCTGATTTAGGAAAACGGATTCTTTCTCCACATCAAAAATGGCAATGGTTAAAATATTGTTTATAGCGTCATAACTTCCCGCAACGTTTTTGGCTATTTTTGGAGAAATACCCAACTTGCCTCTTGATTTTCCATCAGCCCTGAAAAATATGGTGCTATCTAAATATTTAATCCTGTCTAATGAAATTTCCCCAAAATAATCTGTAGTGACAAATTTGTCCAAGTCTCCTTTATGGAATGGTATTAATATTACTGTATTATCGGAAGGGGGAAACATATCTAATATCCAGATACACGGTGCCCCAGTTTCTTTAGTCCATGCAAATTGCCCAGTATTTATAATCTCATTGTAAGTTTTGAATCCTACAAAATTCAAACTCCCAAGATCTATATGCAACAAATTCTCAATTTGGCTAGCTCCCAATATTTCAACCCTCCTTACAGCTTTAATATCAAGTTGAGTATCTGCGTAGTTCCTCAAGGACATTTCCTTTTCCATAGTAACACTAATTTCATTTATGTCTGTCACTTTCCAATATTCCGAGTCGATTGGAGGAGGAGTTTTCCAATTATCAAAATTCATTTTGTCACCAGGCTTAAAGAATAAAGAAAATGCACTCCCCTCGGGTCCCAGCCAAAATCTGTTTTCTCCACCATAAGCATTCATATGATCGTCTTTTTCATCAAAGGCTTTGTAATTTATCCATCCAAAACTTTTTCCATTTAACCCCGATGCTGTAGAAGTGAAAACCTTACCTTGAAATTTTGGAGAAATCACTACCTGAGAACTATCAATTTTTAGAACAACAAGTTCCTTGTCTCTTTTTTGTAAAAATTTTAAATCATAACCTAAACTTCCTTCTTTGTATATAAGTTCATCCATTTTTTGTTCATTTTTTACTTGCTGTACACAGGAAATTAGTGTTGTAATTACCACTAGGATAATATGTTTGTTAATTCTCATAAGTATATTTTTATAATGCTCCATTTACTTTAGTTTATAAATGTTTATCCGACCCTAAGATGAAATAATTATTTATACTAATAAAACAACTGCTAATCTCCACTTTTAATTAACTTCCAATAGTCCTTTAAATCAATTTTCTTGCGGGCAGGCAAACATCTCGTTCCACTCACTAATTAGTCAATACCTGCTTCCTAATTCATCTGTAAATTTCTCGTAACTTATAGTTCGGTGCTAGGCATTAGAAAGCAAAAAAAATAGTCCCTAGATGTACTTCCCTTTATTCTTCGTCATTATATTAAGACAATAAGTATAAAATGAAAAAAAACCTTTTCATAAATTTAAGCTTTTAAAACAACTGTACATTAATTAAAAATGACACTTATTTTTTCAAAAATATGCATAATCATATAAATAACAAAAAAAAATGCACATTATCTTATTTTTTATTTATTATTATTTATAAAACCTTTAATTTTATTTATAAAACCTTTTTTAGTTAAATATAGTTAACGAAGTTTTATCTTACAATCACTTATACATTTTTAACATAATTATTAATCCAGTTTCTGTATTCAAATACTCCCAAGTAAAAATATTAACAGACTTATTACTCAATTCAGCCAAGGGTTTTCTTGTATAAATCCGTAATCAACAAGTATATAATAGTATTTATTATCAATGACTTATTTAAAGAAATTTAAATTTTAGGAGGATTATTATGACTTTGATACACTTGATTTGAATTATTTGTAATATTTTTATAACCTCAAACAAAAAACATTCTAAAGTGTATAAAACAACACAACAATCAGATAGCACCACATACCTTATTTTTTTTCTTCTTTTCCTTTCTATTATTGGACTTGAATCCTGTAAAACTTATAATCCCATGGTTGATAAGCAAGATAAGCAGCCAGAATCCCGAGAGGGATATAAAGAAGAAATCCCTGCCACTGATATCACTTTCGATATGGTTATGATTCCTAAAGGAACTTTCATAATGGGGAGCCCAGATTCACAGAAAGACAGAAATGTTGATGAAGGCCCTATGAAAAAAGTTGAAGTGGACGCATTTTATATGGGAAAATATGAACTGGTCTGGGAAGTGTTTGAACTTTTCTATACGCAAAACCAAAAGCACTTCCAGACATTGGAGACAGATAAGCTTCATTCTGTTGATGCCATCACGAGACCCAGCCCTCCTTATGAAGACCCATCAAACGGCATGGGAAAGGCAGGATATCCGGCAATAAGCATGTCCACTTATTCCGCGCTGGTATTCTGCAAATGGTTAAGCACCATAACTGGTCGGTTTTATAGATTGCCGACTGAAGCGGAGTGGGAATATGCTGCTAAAGCGGGCACAAATACGGCCTATTCATTTGGGGACGAAGTGACCGACCTAGATAAATATGCCGTTTATTATAAAAACTCTAAAAACCAATACGCCAAGGTTGGAAGCAAACTACCCAATCAATGGGGGCTCTATGATATGCACGGCAATGTGTCCGAATGGACAATGGATGAGTATAGGGAAGATGCCTTAGCCATTACGGAAAGCAAAAACCCATGGGTCAAACCTACGTCAATCCATCCAAGGGTTATAAAAGGTGGATCATGGAAAGATGACGCACATCATCTAAGATCTTCGGCAAGATTTGCCTCTAGTTTAATATTACAAAAAAGAGACCCACAGATACCAAAAAGTTTTTGGTGGAATACCGATTCAAGTTTTATTGGTTTTAGATTGGTGAGCCCTAAAACAGAACCCTCTCCTGAAGAACAAAAACAATTTTGGAAGACCGTTTTGGATGAATAGAACATGAACGTGTAAGCAACAACCTTCCATAAAATGCTTTGCTTACTTATTACTAAAAAAGTAACTGTTGATAGGAATAGTATTCCTATTCAAAAATCAGATTAAAATCAATTGTAACTAACTCGCCAACGACGATTTGTCCAAACATGGCGGTTGGGGGCTCTATATTAAAATCCCGAAGCTTGATCTCTTTAAAACCTTTAAGAATATAGCCCCCTCCAAACTGTTTCAATATTGATTTAATATCAATTTCTAATCCTACCCCCGCAATGTTAAGTATGCCAGTAACGAGATAAGTATTCTCCATACCGTCCATCTTCTTTACCACTTTAGACTCGAAATAAATATTTGGGCACTCTTCTTCCTTTAGGGCAACATGCATTTTCTTATCCATGGCTGCCCCAGGTTCACTTTTTATTTGAGCCACTTCTACCTGTATTTTTAAATTATTTGGTTTCCCACCATCCAGAATAATCATCGATCCCTCTTTGGAATTGGCTGTAACCACCCAATCATGCAATGTGGAGGAACCGTTTATTTTAAGAATACTTTTATTGGATAATTTATATGATCCTTGGGAATTACCCACATAAACGGAACATATCAATACTACTAAGAAAAGTCTAATTTTCATCTGTCTTTATATTTAATTGTTGGGAAAATCACGTTTGCTATAGTTCACTACTTTGCAGTCAACAAATATTTCTCACTTATTCCCATCTCCTTAATTTATGCTCTTCCACATAAAACCTTTTTTCTACCAAAACGTTTTGGCGCATAATTCTCTGCCATGAAAAGAGGTAGTCCAACTTCTCAACGGCATTCCGAAGCCTAACTTAAATGTCCTTTCCAATATGCGTAATTAATCTTCAAAATTTCAAATCCCAACAATAGTTTCACCAAACAACATTTTCATCAATAAACGCAATCAATTTTTGGGCCATTACTTTCTGTTCTTGTTTACTGGGATGATTATCGGTATTTTTATAAGGTATTATAAGCACATCTATTTTAGGGTCGTTTAAATTATTGACCGCTTTATATATGAATTCCGGCCATTTTGAATCCTTTTTAGTTGCATCCATATTCCCGAGAGCACAGATAATATGAGCCCTGGGATAATGTTCCCTAATCGAAACTATAAAATCTTGGTAAGCTGATATAATCACATTTTCTTTTGGAGCCTTATTACCAAACCGTCTCTTAAATTCCTGGTGATCCGGCATATCTATAAGCCAAGAATCGTTTTGCAGTAAATTTATAACCACAACATCTGGCGAATATAGGGAAAAGTCCCATTTACTTGTAGTATCTTGCGGCACTAACCGATCGTACATTTCAGGCATTGTCAGTGGTTCCCAACTTATTGTTATTCCGATGCCGCTTCTACATATACATCTATATTCGGCCTTGAAATGCCTAGCAGTTATGGCCGCATAACTAAGATAATTATTGGTGTAGGTACTATCTGGAGAGTCCTTCCCAGAATAGTCTTCCACTGCATAGCCTGCGGTGATGGAATTCCCATAGAATTCCATTTTTCTTTTTGGGGAAGGTGAAGGCCCCAAGACTTTAGCCCTACCGTTTATTCTAAATCCTTGAAAAGTAGAATTCCCTCTGTTCCATTCCGTTCTTTTAAAGATTTCAACAGTGTGATTTTTTTTGGACAGACCCGAAGCCAATAAATATTCCCTTTGCACTGTGTCGGGTCGTATTACCCCAACAATATCATTGTCTATACTGATATTATAATAGTTATCCCCGTCAGAATCTTTCATATTGGCAGCAATTGAGGCACCATGAAAATTTAACTTAATAGAGGTACCTGACCAATATAATTGCGCCCCATTTACTTTAGTCGTATCTATGCGCCCTTCATAAACAATATGTGGATCATTATACGTTACAAATACCGCCTTATCTGTATTGCAACTAGAAAGACTAAGTGCCATATTGGCCGATATCAACATTTTTACAAATCTAATTGTACCCATTTTAACCATGTTAGTCAACTTTATTCAATCCTTGTGATATCCAAAAAATCCTTTACTAATAAAAATTGGTTTTCTAAAGGATTTTCAATGATTTGTTCCATCCCTTCTTTGGTAAGTGTGCCATTGGAACTATCTCCTTTATCCATTGCAATGACCCATTGGATGTACACGTTTTCAGTATCCTTACTAAAAGCGTCATTAATAAGTTGTTTTGATTTGGCTACCTCACCAGTTCTTCGGAGTGCCAGTACCTGCAGGTATAATTTTGAATTTTCTCTATCGTTCCGATCAAGCAAATAATCAGTGACCTTTAGATTGTATTTTAAAGCCAGTCCCCTCTTCCCCATTTTTTCATAGCAATAGGCCAAAATAGCATTTTCAAGACGCTCATCAACATTATAGGGTTTCCCGCTCCCTAATTTCTTTGGCCATAGTTTTGCCTTCTCCACATATTGTATGGCCGAAACATAATCCCCTTTTTTCAAAGCATCGAAAGATAGACGAATTGCAGCCTCATGGTAGATCATCCTACCCTCTATAGCCCCTTCAAATGGGATGATTTCCATCCCTTCTAAAAAAGACACAGTTTCTTTGTATTTTCCCAATTTCAGCAGGACATTCACATACCTAATTCCCATAATCGAATTCTCTGGGTTGGCAGAATAATTTTTTTTGGCAATTTTGGAAGCCTCCAAGTATTTTTTTTCCTTCATCAACTGATCTACGAGGGCTAGTTGTACCCGCCAATCACTGGGGGAAATGGCTCTAGCCCGTTCAAGAGAAGATTTTATTATGGGGCTGTCATCAGAAAATAATTTGGCCTTTGCCAAATAAAAGGGTGCATAGTCAGGTAAATCCCTACATTTCAATACAAGTTCTTTTGCCTCTTTGGTCATGTCTTTCTTCCAAAGAATTAATGCTGCGTAATATTTAAGTTTCCAATCATCACTTAATTCCATTAATTCGGTTAGAGCCTCATAAAGTTCCGTCCTAAAGGGAAATACCAAGTATGGGGAGGTTTTCAAGGCCATTTCAAGCCAGTCGTTCCTATTGGAAACATCTAAAAAAGCCAGCAGTAATAATACTTTTACATCCCTTGGACTGGCCATTAGAACTGAGATGCTTTCTTTATCACGGCCAACACCATAATATTTCAAGGCTAAATCAATATAGGATTCAGCCTGCAGTTCATTTGTAATCAAGGTTTGTAAATCTTTAGATTCCGAATTACCAATCAATATTTTTTCATTTACCACGAATGAATTAGTATTGTCTAGACCATAGAGCTCATCCAAGATCTCGTCAGCTTCTTCCGATTTTTTTTGTAAACGGAAAATTAGCGCCTTTATTTCAAGGGCTACCATATTAGACCTGTTATAATCCAAAGCCTTGCTGACCTCTATCATCGCCTTGTCTAGGTTGTTTTGCTTCATATATAATTTCGCCAATTCGGTATAAGCCGCGCTTCTATGGGAAGTGGATTGAGAGGCAATATAAAACCCGCTCAGCGCATTGGCCAATTCGCCGATTTTGGCATTTACAATTCCAAAAAGATAATTTGCCTCTGGATCATAGGTGTTTATCGAAAGAGATTTCTTGATATATAAAAGCGCCTTCCCGTATTGCATAGCCCTGTAATGATTGAAAGCGACCCTATTTAGGGCAGGGGCATACGCCGGATCCAGTTCCAGAGATTTCATATAGAGTTCCTGCGCAACTTTCCTGGGGTACCCCCCCTTTACATATGCATATTGCTTTTCCGTTTCCAAGCCTTTGGTAAATAATCCAACAGCAGAATTCCAGTTAAACTCTTCATTAGCAATGACCGGCCTATCGACAATATAATTTTCCATTTCCATTTTGGAACTGTATAATAAAATAGAATTCCCTACTTCTATTTCAAAATCCTTATCTACCCCTACGTTCACCTTACCAGTAAACAGGTCCAAAGGCTTAAGTTGTAAAGTGAAAGTTGCTATTACTTTATTTTTAGAACGTACAACCAAATTAGCATTCAGCGGAGCCAAGGCACTTAACCGTATCCCAATAATGGAATCGTTTATGTCATTTACATTGAGTACGGCATTTCTATTGGCTTTTACCATTCCACCCGTTTTCTTTAGAGGAAAATATATTTCGGAAGAAATATCACTATCATAAGGTGTAAATTCACGGTGCTTAAAAGGCGTAAAAGTACTTTCATCCATGGCCTGATTGAATGTAGACCCTGTCTGAAATTCAATGTACTGTCCGTCAGAATCAGTTAAGAGGTCTTCCCATATCATTCCTTCATCCGAAAGACCCCAGATCCAAAGTTTTCTACCCGGCATTTTATCGTACTCATGAATATTTCCAAAACCAAAATCATCATCGTGATAATATCCTCCCATAAATTCGGCAATACTATTAATGATATGATAGGATTTTGGCCCTCCAAAGTCATTATTCCTATAAAAGGAAATATCCCTATTGTCATCTTTAGGCCATTTGCCTACTTGACGATCATGTCCAATATGATGGCTTCCAGGAAAAATAAATTCCAAATCGCCATCAACCTTGGCTGCGGCATTGGAATAGTGGTAAAAAGGAACAGGGAGGTTACCCGTATTGAAACAGGAACTGATGGTCTCTACAAATGCCTTGTCTTTTTGAAGGTTTATCTCTACATTCCACTTGGTCTGGGTATGTAGGTCGATCGCACCTATAATACAGGAAACACTTCCATCTTCATTATTCTTGATAACATAGTCCTGGGGAGTGGCACAGGTCGAGGTATGACCCATAATACCATAATTAAATTCAAGGCCTCCTGATGTCCAAGGCCCCCGATGAGCAACATCCCTAAATTTAACCACTTCATTATAATACAAAAATTCACCACCAGTAGATTTTTCGATTGCACCCCAAATTTTACCCCCTACATCGGTATTAACAAATACTTTTATGTAGTCGTTCTCCAGAATCACCATATTCCATTCCTTTTGACTGCTCTTATTCGTAAAACCTTCATATTTAAAATAAGGATAGTTCTTTTCCATATCTGGAACTGGATTTGGATCGGAGAACATATATGTTTCCATAACTATCTTTTTTTCATATATACTTGCTTTTTGACCATAACCCAACTGTATAAGTAGAAAACAAATTATTAAAGGTGACCATCTATTGTTCATCGAATCTATTAATTAAATTAAAAATAACGAAATATAATAACATAACTATTTAAAAGCAACTATTTAAATATAAATATCTTTCATAAGCTTATTTTAATAAAAATATACTCTCAAAAATTATAAAATTAACCTTCATGCAAGGAGGGATTTTTAATGTAATGGCATCTTCAAGAAAATTTAGAAGTAAACGGAACGACTATAAAGATATTTCTACAACGATACTGTTAGATTTCAATTACATGATCTCATAACAAAGCCTTTCTATATCTAAAAAAGAAATCTTCATATTAAGAAATAAAAGCTATCTTCGGATAGATCGCACTTTTAAATGTTTTTCCTAATGTATGCCATTCATTAAAAAATATTTATTGATTGGCAATGGATAAACACATAAATGCTTCAGGGCTTCCATTCAGAAAAACTATCAATGATCTGGAAATTACTGGGATTTAAAGTTTCGTAAACCTGTTGAGTCCATTTATACGTCTCGGGCAATTCCCCAATTCCTATAAACTTGGTAGACATATTCATCCCAGCAACTTGCGCAAGATCCGTGACCCTTAGGCAGTTCAACATCTCTATAGCCTCTCCCCTTCCATCAGGACTACTGGCCATATTTTGGCTCTCTGGTGGATTTTTGACAAGGATTGTATTTATATTTCCATGTAACAAAGATGTGTACAATGCCACTACAGACATTTCCCCCTCGGCCGCAAGACTGAAACTAAGCTTGTCCTTACCCAAGCCAGGAATTGACGCCAATGCTTCCATACATCTAAGAACATCATAAACCCGCATTGAGGCAATGGTTCTCCCTGTCCAGGCCAATGACCTTCGAATATGCCATTGCATATTTGGAGACCAACCTGTTTCTCCTATTCCTCTGGCGTCTAAATAGACGATGGTCTGATTTGGGTCAATTCCAGACACAAATTTTCCAAAATCCATAAATGGTTCGTCCGGGTTCCTGAGGACCAATAAAATTGATTGTTCTTGTTCAGGAGGCTTATTCCAATATATGGTAAAGTTCAACCTCCACCCTTCTTCAGGAACAAAACTATATGTCTGTACACCATATTTTGCCTCTTCCGTCGTTCTGTACTCCCATCTAACATCAAGAAGACCCGGCTTTTTCGGGAAGGCCCTAAATGTCTTATTCTTCAAAAAATCAATTACCTTGCTCTTGTAATCTTCCAGTTGGGCATGATTCTTTACATTTAATGGTTTTGCCAATTCAATGAACGATTCCTGAATGGTCGTGGTCCTATCGTCCTTGGGTGCGCCTTTAACATATACCCTTAATTGTTCTAAGGACAACTGTGCTTTTTCTGACTTGTTTATATCTCCTATTTCATTTGGATGAACGATTTTCCCCATTAGATGTTTCATAAAAAATGAAAAAATCTTTGGGCGCAATGTCTCACGATCCCCATGACCACCATCAGCTTCTATCAAGGAAATGTTTTCGGATGCGCCATATAAATCATACACGTGCTTTACATCTTCATGAAGCTCCCTCACCGATTCAATCGCAAATAATGCATCCCGGTTTGGTGCGGCGATCATGAATGGTCTTGGAGCGATTAGAGCTCCTATATCGGAAAAATCCCTTTGGTAGGTATTCAACGGTCTCATACAATCGCATTGGTGATCAATAGTCTTCTGACATATTTCCGCATATAGTTTTTCTCCACCAGCCGCAGGGGCAGCTGCTTTAACCCGATCGTCGAGCGCTGCCAAATACCAGCTCTGCGACCCTCCTCCCGAAGCGCCTGTGACCCCCAGCGCCTCCGAATCCACTTCAGGCATTTGAGTTAAGAGATCCAAGCCTCTGATACCATTCCACAACTCCACACCTCCTGGATTGTATCCCCGGCTATACCAATGAAACCAACCATTGGTATTGGTTCCCCAGTGCTCTCCGCGAACTTCCCCCCACTGAATCGTTTCAATTATAAGACATACAAAACCGAGTTGGGCAAATTTATGGGCCAGACCTTGGTAATATACCTTTTGGGTATCGGCATGTCCACACAGGTACAATATGGCTGGTACTGGTTTTTTAATACCATTTGGTATATATAAATTAGCTGGCACATAGAGATTGGGAAGTGATTCATAGTAAATTTTTTCTATCCTATAGCCGGACATATGGATAGTTCCCACCTGTTTAATATTCAAAGGAGACCGAACCCCTTTTAAAGGAACGTCGTTCAACCCCAGCATCTCAACAAGTTCCTGATAACGTTCATCACGGACCGCCTGCCAGTCCTCAAGCGTATTTATATCATTGAAAAAACTATTGGAAACTTTTTTTGCTGACTCCATCAAATAGTTATGAATATTATTGGGCTGATCCTGTATGGGACAAAGGGAGAAAGGCATTTCCTGTGAATAAATTTCCCTCCCTAACATCCCCATAACTATAATAAGGAACAGTTTACTTTTTAAGGAAAGGTGTATTGAAAAATTTCTCATATAGTAAAATTTTAATAATTGAACCCGGTATATAGGCATAATAATGAAATTAATATAATGTGAATTTTTTTATAATCCTATCGTCGCCAACCTGAAGCCGAACAAAATAGACTTCGGACAATCCTTCAACCATTTCCTGATCGCTATCTCCTTTAAACGAAATCGGCACCTCCCCTTTGTGCAAACCTTCCTTCTTAAATTGCCAAATAACTTTTCCAGTCTTATTAAGTACATCCAACTGAATGTCCGACAGCGCTTTCAAGGTAACCATTAACTCTAATGTATTCGAGGTACTCGAGGTGACTCTTACATCAAACTCCTTTTCCTTATGGGTGGGTGGGGCAAAAGGTTCCCCATATTCCCGATAGTGATCAATAACGGCCATTCCCAATGGCTCATCCCATTGTAATTGCATAATATCATCTTTTGCGCGCCAATATTTGGGAGCTACCGCATTGGCCAAATATACCATATCACAATTAAACAGTCCCGATATTCCTAGATTCTCATATAAAGTCCTTTGTGCCGTTATTCTTGGACTCTCCTGACTTTCTATACTCCCCAAAGTGGAGAGCTCGCTGTAAACACTTTCCCTTATTTCCTTCTCGTTACGTGCCGCCCAATAAACTGCCGCCATAGATTCCCTGTGCCAATACAACCCCCACATATCCTTATTATGTTTATTAGCCTTCCACCAATCCAATATAGCCTCTTCCACGACGGGGTCTTCCTCATCCTGTAAATAAAGCCCATATCCCATAAACCATGTATTGTCTCTCCATTCATCTCCTGGGATCGATGTTCGTTTGACCGCTGAAACTAAAAAATTATCTGCTTCCTTTTTAGCCTGTTCGTAACCAACAACACTACCAAATGTTTTCAAACCAACGTAGGCACCTCCCGAAAGTTGATCAACGTCCGTGTTTCCCCAGTGATTCCATGCCGATCTTATTTCGTTCATTACTTCGTAGGTTCTCCAGTCTCCTGTTAAGTTCCAGTGCAAGTAATGACCAAGCCAATTAGTGCCATATCCATCCCACGCCACGCCACCGGTTCGGTCATTTTCATCTTGGGGTGTAACACCCCAATAGGCCGAATGCCTCCGTCCAAAACCGACTACTGTACTATCTTCACTACTGTAATGTTTAATCAAAGCATCCCTTATAAATTTAAGATGAGCCGATGCCGATTTCCAATATTCATACTGACCAGTCCGCAGATATTGCATAAATTTCCGATAACTTATCATTGTATTACCCCTTCTCCATCCGTCATAATCATCCTTCCTATTGGAAATTCCCCATGTTCCCAAATCCTTATTTCCAATTTGATAAGCATACATAAACATCATATCCCCATAATTCAACATTCCCAACCAACCAAACTCAATAGCAGATCTATCAATAAAAGTGGTACCTGTGGCCAAAAAAGCTTCAGTTTTAGGAAATTTAATATTGTCCTGCGGCATGATCATACCCGCGGCTTTGGTTCCTTTATACCCATACCACTCTGGATTCACGAACGGCTGAGGTGAATCCTCCGCTAATGAAGCAAAAACACCCTCCTTTTCTTGATCTTCAGGACCATGAAAAGCGTAAAAAACATCATGCGTAAAACTTACTCCCTGCATGCCCTTTGACCAGCCAGATGCCCGAAGGTCCAGCACCAGATCCCCATGATCAGGCCAGAGCCATGCATTCAGCGTTTTGTTCTCACTTATATAAGATAGTTCCTTGGGATACATATACGCCATATCCTTAATAGAAATGGTAACCCCAAACTTATCCGAACTAACATCTATCCAGCCACTGGTCTTTTCGGTTCCCTGTGTGACTTTTTTTCCAACCCCTACTTCCCAGTCCAAAGTAAATCCATTATGCTCTAGGTTGAACACATTATGGGGCCCTGTATTAAAAAGATAAGCCGTATCCTTTTTGCTCAAAAATTCACTTTTCGGCAATCCTGCAGCCTGAAACCTAGGAGGTGTTTTGAAATTCAAAGGAAGACTTAATCCCATTCTTCGGATATTGGTGATTTGTGGATCCCCTCTAAAAACAAAGTTATGTTGCACCCTTATAAAAGATTTTCCTTTATAAGCATGTACCCAAATGGTATAATCACTGTCCTCTTCCGATGCCCCCAAACGTCCTTTAATTTCAACAACAGTCCTAAGTGGCCCAGCCTCAATGACCTTTGCTGAGTATTTGCCATCAGCAGCTTTCTTTCGTCTCTCTTCCCCTCCTCCTTCGCTACGCATCCATTCAGGCCCTCCTTCAATCGTAGGGATAGCATTAGTAGCCGGAAAGGAAGTTCCCAACCTCAAATTACGGTTTGAATATGGAGTGGTGGCCCTAACTGGATTCGTTGTTTGCAAGTCCATGAAATAACTTTGGCCACTTTTGCCATTGACCAATTGTTCATCAGGCTCATAGATACCATTTTTATTTAGATCTAGCCATGCTTCGTCCAAAAAACCAAACATCCTTTTACTGATTGAAAATTTCAGGATCCCAGTATCCACAGTAATAAAATCTTCTGTCTCCATATGCATGGCCAACCCGTTTGTTTCCTTTTCTGATAACAATACCTGATCGATTGCTTTCCTATTTGCCCCCAGATCTTTTTGATAGTCCAATAATACCCATTTAATTGACCCATCGGACCAACGGGAAAGAATTCTTTTTTGGGAAACAGCACCAGCAATTCCAATTTGATTGATGTCAAAAATCGCCCCTTTAGGAAAAGGTATACCGCCTGTTATGGGCCACATTTCTCTATCAAAACCTGAATGATCCTCAATATTTAGATTTGGCTGGGACCACACACCATTTACGGAAAACAATACAAAAATACATCCCAGTTGTATTATATTGGTTAAGATGTTCATATAGCCATTTCCATTATTTTTAATTATCTCAGTTATCATAATAAAGTTTAAAAATTAATATTTCATTTAATAAGCATTTCTAAATGACACTCCCATCCGATAAAAAACACACAACCATAAAAATTCTCTCCTTTCCTATCTTTGTCCGACCCATTTTCACTCCTAGAAAAATTTGAGCAGTTGTCTCTGTTACTAAATATGCTAGATTCCATGATTTAAAGGAGTATCTAGACAGCCATTTATTACAAATAAGCCCCAGCAAAAGAACGAGATGAAAAAACGCCCTTTTCAGATCATTATTTTCCAACTACAAGGTATATCCTACCCCACGTCACACTTCTCGATATCGGATTGTTTGATTTGGTTTCGCTTTTGGCAAGTAATTTCAACTGATGACCCTTGGGACAATTTTCAGATATCCTAATAATAGAACTAAAAGTGATTCCATCTGTTTGCCAAATAGCAGGCAAAGCTTCATCGAACAATTTTTCCCCAATAATATAGGGGTCGTCATAGTAGAGCTGTGTTCTACGTCCGTCGGCATAAATCATAATTTCTTCGCCCGGAGATACCATTCCGTCCCCATTTCCCACACCCACTATAGTATCCTTTATAAAACGACCATCATCAATCGCTAAATTTTCAAATATAGGCACATCAAAAAAAATAGGTACCGAAAACACATTCTCAAATATGGTATTGTCCAATTGCAATTTTAGATGAACCTTTACCCCAAATGGACTCCCGTCTTTTGGCGGTTTCTTGTTGCAGTGAACCATAATGGGAGGAATATTCACGTTTCCATTGTGATCCACAATACCCTTAATGGAAGAAGGTTCAAAAATCACACTTTCATCCCCGGAATCAACATTGACAATAATGACTTCATTTTCTTCAACAGCTTCACCAAGGTTGACGATTTTAAGACTTAATTTATTCTCACCCTCCCAGAGCATTTTTCCGTTTTCTCCAACTGTATAATCCACAAAGGTTAATTTAGAGCCACCCCCTTGTTGATATATACCTATTTCATGGCCCTCCCCATCAAACTCGAATTGAAGTCTACCATTTATATTACTTTTAAGGTGCCGATTATGGATCTCCCCATCTTTCCTACTGTAATCCTTTATGAAATAAATCGTAGCTGGCTCATAGATTGGGCCTGTAGTTACGGTTGTTTGGACATTTCCTAGAGTCGGCCCATTAGGAAGCCATTGATTTGTATAAAAACCAAATCCATTTTTGGAAACGTTTGAAAGAAAGAGGAAGCCTGGTTGGTTTTTATCGCTTTCAACATTATAATCCCAAACCTCAAAATTGTCATATAGATCATAATGCGACCAACTTTCTTTTCGAGGTATACATTTTTGTAAGTAATCAACTATAAAGACCAATGCTTTTTCAAAAGAATCCGTTCTTCCAGGCTTATCAATTTCATGACCTCCATTAAATTGCCAGTACTCATAAGTCGAATTTCCTTCCCAAACAACACCATTATTGACCTCCTCATTAAGACCTGAAAGTTCTCCATGGGAACTATTATGAAAACGAAGCGGCACATCACTTAGATTAGTAAATGTATATTTCAACGGATAAAAAGTATAGTTCCTTGGGGTACCAATATAAAACTCCGTACTTCCTGACATGTTAACCGCCGCACCTATCTTATCTGGATACTTTCCAGATAAATAAAACGACATCATGCCACCCATACTGAACCCCATAAGCCCCCTTCCACACCTATTATCCAAGGTTCGATATTTGCTATCAATATACCCCGTCAATTCCGTAAAATAATCCTTCATTTGGGCTTCGTAGACCATATGCTCATGGTAGCCCATATTATAGGGCCTTGGATTGGACTCTTCCATCCGACCGTTTGGCATTACCAAAATAATCTGGTATTTGTCCACTAACTTACCAATCAAATCATAAGCTAAATTTGCACTGTCCTCATAATGGCGTCCGCCCCAGCCATGAAAATAATAAATAACGGGATACTTCTTTGAGGTGAAATCCCCATAGCCTTCAGGCAAGTAGACCCTAAACGATTTTTTTCGATTGAAAACTTTACTAAAATGACTCAAATCCTGATAAGGAGGGGTTTTTGTATAATAGAAAATACCAATACCGACTATAAGTAAAATTAGTATTCCTACCCCACTCCTTTTAATAAATGTGTTCATTTCTTTATTTTTACCACTCCAGATTCTTTAAATCCTAAAATCTTTGTACAATTTGAAAAGGGTTAAGCTTACTTAAGAATCAAGCATCTCCCATTGTAAATCGGATAGCATCCCCTAGCAAAAAGTATTATAACGAATTCAAAAAGTTCATCTTTACACTTTTTTAAAGCTACCATAACCTCAGACCATTAAGCATAATGCCATTTTACTCCTCTAATTTAAAAGGATTAAAAATCAAATTTAATATTATTAAAATTAATATAAAAGTTTTTGAAAGGTTTTATATTTCAAATAGTTTGCTTAAATGAGATGAATTACATCCCTCTCTTCTTCACTCCACACTTAGATGCCTTATACACCCTCGTTGGGCTTAAGCAAAATCACTATCCAAAATTTCAAAACAATAAGGAAAACAAAAAGCCATGGAAGTCTATAACTAAAATTAATTCATTCCCAACACCCCCAACCAATTTATTGCAAAACCTATTACTTTTGCATAGTAAACTGCAAATGACTACTAGATTTATGGATTTGAAAAATTAATTAATCATTTAATGAAAGTCTTTTACTTATTTTTTCTTATTTTTGATTTCTTTAAAAAATTTAGTTCAAAAATCACTTATCCTATGGTTTCTGCAAACATTTCCAAGATAATTTAAAAAAATTTCAACTATTTAATAATGAATTTTAACTTTTAATCCAATCAAAATGAATCTAACCACCATACAATATACTATGTTCTTATTGTTTATATATCTCATAACCTCTGCAATGAGTTGCAAAGGGCCTCAAATTGGTGCAGAAGGGCTTACGTTAATCCCGAACATGGAAGTCCAATTAGACACACTTCAAAAAAATATAGGACACGCAAAAGAACGTCTTAAATTTACACCACGCACCTTTACAAAAGGCGAAGTAGAATTGGTTGATATATATGATTGGTGCAGCGGCTTCTATCCTGGTACACTCTGGAACATGTATGGACTCACAAAAGACCCCAAATGGAAGGATAGAGCCTACTTTTACACAGAAAAACTCGATTCCATAAAATATCATACAGGTACCCATGACCTAGGTTTTATTATGGAATGTAGTTACGGTACCGCATTGAATTATATTAAATCAGGGAAGTATGAAAATGTCATAGTGAGCACAGCCTCCAGTTTAGCAACAAGATTCAACCCTAAAGTTGGAGCCATAAAATCTTGGGATTGGAGCACAAAATGGAATTTTCCAGTCATAATTGACAATATGATAAATTTAGAAATTTTATTTCATGCAACCAGAATCTCAAGAGACAGCAGCTACTATAAAATTGCCGTTTCCCATGCCGATACTACTTTAAAGAACCATTTCCGAAACGACAATAGCTCTTACCACGTTGTAGATTATGATCCCACTACAGGGTCTGTACTCCAAAAGAATACTCACCAAGGTTATTCCGACGAATCTTCTTGGGCCAGAGGACAGGCTTGGGGGCTTTATGGGTATACCATGTGCTATCGAGAAACAAAAGACCCCAAATACTTGGAGCAGGCCATTAAAATTGCTTCCTTTATAAGTGAGCATCCGGAATTACCTAAAGATAAAATCCCCTATTGGGATTATGATGTGGATAAAAAGGAAAACACTCCTAAAGATGCCTCAGCAGGAGCCATTACCGCATCTGCTCTTTACGAACTCGCTACCTTCGTGGACCAGTCATTAAAGAAGAAGTATACCAATTTGGCGGATCAAATCATCAAAAACTTGAGTTCACCAAAATATTTGGCTTCGAAGGGAGAAAACGGTGGATTTCTTCTTAAACATTCAACAGGCCATCTTCCGGGCAATAGTGAGATCGATGTTCCCTTAAATTATGCGGACTATTATTTTTTGGAGGCGTTATTAAGAAAAGGGCCAGAATAACTCTTTATTAATAAGATTTAATTAATGAACTCCCTGGTGTTAATTGTACTTATCGTCACAAATTAGATTGACCTCTTGGATACTAAATCGGATTCTATAGTATAATAGAACTTGGAGAACATTTTACTGTTCAGATTATAAGAATCATCTCAAAGCGTGCAAAAGACCCTGCATATAGCCAATCGCATGAATTCTACCCAAAGTTTGATAACCTGGGTTATCGTCTCCTTCACCATCAAGTGTAGGTACATGATCTGGACGAATCACAAACTCCCTAGGACACTTTAAATAGGCTGCCATACAAGACGCCATATCCGTTTTACCATTGTCTATAAAGGTTTCCTGGAAAGAAGGCATCTGTCCTTTTACATCTCTAAAATGAGCCATAGTGATATAAGCTGACAATCTTTCGATTGCACTCGGAATGTCAATTCCTCCCTTGGATGCAAATGTTCCTTGGCAAAAACAGATACCATTGAATTCCGATGGCACCAGTTCAACAGCACGTTGCATAGCCTCGGGAGAAGTTATAATTCGGTCTTGACCAGCCAAATTTTCCACGGGCGGGTCATCCGGATGAAGGGCAAGATTCACACCCGATTCCTCTGCAACAGGGACTACTTCTTTTAAGAAATTTTCCAGGTTTCGCCATAGTTCATCCGCAGTCGTGTGAACAAAATCTTCAGGTAGGGAATAACCAGTTTTTGTTGGAACTTTTGCGTTATTGAGATTACACATGTCGAAACCTGTTGTAAGCGCACCCCCCCTTTCAACAACATTTAATGAAGTCCGTTGCCAATCATCATCGGGCATCCAACTATAACACAATGTCTTAACACCGGCTTTGCCCATATTCCGTAATAAAGTTTTAAATCCTTCAATTTGTTCATCTGCACCCTCAAGATTGTGTACGAACTTCAAAGTGGGTATCAAACGCTCAATACAGGATATCGTCATTCCATATTTCTGCACTTGTTTTTGCCGCTTGAGGAGTTCATTTAAATTCAAACCTGGGTAGCTAATAATAATATCCGTTGCTCCGACTTGACTAACCAGTTTAAGGTTATGATGGGACATAGGTGTGAGTAGAACGCCAATTTTCATAGAAAACTATTTTTATTTGTATAATTATTAAGTAATTTGACCACTGTTTCCATACCGATTAAAATGAAAAATCCACTTAAATGAATAAAAAACGTAATAACCAGGTTAGACCAATAAGTGCAAAACAACAAAAAGTTATTTTTAGAAAGCCCGGATAATACCAAGGCAAACTAGGCTCCCTTCTAATCTCCAAATTATTGAATATCTTATCCTGACAATCAATTTCGTAATACTGATTAAGCTTTAGAATATCTATTTTTTCTTCCATCCCCTCGGAAATCAGCCCATTATCAATTAATGCCGGGAGTACAATGCCTGTATCAACCAATCTTTTTTCATCCCCTATAGGTGTGTTTAATATCAGATGAAACCTTTTAGTAATGATTTCATCATCAGGCTTCCCAAAACGAATTCCTATTAACATTCCTATAATAGATAAGAAGGTCGGAAGAAAAATTCCCCATACAAATGCTATATCTTTTGAAGCAAATAATTCTCCTTCTCCATAGGGGCTAGACAAAATAATCACATAAGATATTATGCCCGCCATCAATGAAAGCCAGACACCCGTTTTATTGGACTTTTTTGTAATCAAGGAGAAATAGATGGGAATCCCTGAAAAAGACAAAAGTGACATTGCAATAGTTATATAATCGGCGATACTAGTAATAAAAAGAGTAGACACAGCACCTATAATAATAGACAACACTGCACAAAATTTACTTAAATAGAGATAGTGTTTTAACTTCTTCCCTATATTAAGAACCTTCCTGTAAAAAAAATCTACAAACATAGCGGAGGAAGTAGTTGCAAAGGTATCAGCCGATGACATAGCAGCTGCAAAAAAACTGGCTATCAGCAACCCAATCAAACCAACTCCCCCAGGCAATATTCTTTTCATTACAATACCCCAGGCCATTTCTCCGTCGGGTTTCCCAGAAAGTGGGTCAATAGGTAATTCAATGCCATGCTTGTTAATGTATAGTGCAAATAGAATACCATAAAAGGCAAATACCAATGTTAAAATACGCTTCCAAAGGTGTCCCCATCCGGTTTGAGTGGCAGCTTTCTCATTTTTAGAAATAGAAATCCAATTAAATATCCATGGAGCTGCAATCCCTCCGGCTATTGCAGAGAAATTCAATGCCATAACTTTACTTAGGGGCATACCTTCAGAGGTAAATTCCCAAGTTTCTTTTGGAGCGGACAAAAGAGCTTCATAACCTCCAGCGGCATTCCATAGAAATGGAGGGAATATAAAACCTAACACAATTAGGCATAATACCCCTTGCATTAAATCCGTTAATAAAGCAGACATCATGCCTCCTGAAAACACATATGCCCCAACAATAATAGATGTGACCCAAATACACATCCATAAATCAATACCTGTTACACCAGCCAAAATCTTTCCTATAGCCAACATGAACATCCCTATAAAAAGTATACATATTATACCTGCGGTCAAAGCATATAAGGCTGCAACTGGCCTACCAAAACGCATACTTAAAAATTCAGCCAAATTATATATCCGGGCTCTTTTGTAATAGGTCGAAAAAAGGTAATAAATGGGTGTAGCAAACAAAAATCCCCAAAAATACCATACGCCTGATATTCCTGAGGTATAGGCCTTTCCAGAAACAACGACTGCCTCGTTGCCAGCTATTGCCGATGCAAAAACGAATATAAAGGAAACTAAAGCGCCCCAATTTCCACCGGCAACAAAAAAATCTCCCAATGTCTTAGTCCTTTTGTTGCCTAAATACACACCCAAGTACAAGACGGCTGCAAAATATATGATTAGAACAATCCAATCAGTTATATGTATTTCTAAAATTTGATTCATCATAATGCCTGTTCTCCGGGTAAAATCATCATTACTGGAATACGCACATGGTCCGGCTGTTCGAGGATAAAACGAACTGCTCGAGCAATGTCAGAAGGATTTAAAGATTTTTCTATCCCCAACAATTTAGCTGGATGGACTTCAAAATGGTCTTGTAATTCAGAAATGGTTACCCCTGGCTCTATAACTGAAACCCTAATATTTGTTCCTGCCACTTCCATACGTATTGCTTCGGAAAAAGCTTCAATGGCAAATTTAGAACCGGCATAAACACCTGTACTAGGTCTCACTTTTGTACCCAAAATACTGGATACATTAATCAGGAAGCCACTGTTTGCTATTTTAAAGTGTTTCAAAGCCGTATAAGCCATTCTTATAGTGACTTCAAAATTGACACGTGCCATTTCGCACATTAGGTCAATGTCTATTTTTTCTATAGTGCCTGCGTGCATAACACCCGCACCATTGAAAAGTATATCGAATCTACCGTATGAATCAAGCGCTTTTTTTACTAATTGGCTCGGTAAGGCTTCATCCTTTATATCTCCAGCTAAGTATACTGCATTCTTTAACTTATCACACAACACCTTAAGGCGATTTTCCCTTCTAGAAGTAAGCACTAATCTAATGCCAATAGCATCAAGCTCATAGGCAACACCTTCGCCTATTCCGCTGCTAGCTCCTGTAATTATTGCTACTTTAAAACTTTCTTCCATATATTTCTGTTTTATATTGGATATAGTTCTACCTCACTATTTTCAATATGCTTATCGTTAAAAAATCGGATTGAACGGATAAATTGTTAATCATAAATACCATTTCAAAGTAAAGAATGCTGTATTATACATATAAATGTATTTCTTCGCTTTTTAAACCGATAGCACTATAATGAAACAGAAGATTAACTACTTGTTCTAGGCTGCCCCTCATAAGGAGGCTATTCCCACTTTAACTTGATTATTCGGACACCATTCAGTTCTGGGTTCAAAGCTGCTAAATAATACTGCCCATCCTCTATTATAATTTCAGGGGCTGCTATTGGTAGGGTACAGACCTTCCTCGAATCATCATCAACCCCAAAATATAGTGGGTTTTGGGAAGCGTATACAGTAGTCTGACTATCCTTTCCATATTGTTGCGTGACGAAAAGATAATACAGGTTATATTCCTTAAGGTAAACCACCTGTGGGCATTCATCTGAAAATCTAGGATCACTACCCTTGTGTGCAGGAGTATGTGAAATCATAACAGATTCACTCCAATCCCTCATATTTACTGATGTCCTAGCAAAGGCGGCACCATCATTAATTGGTTCATCCGCATGACTTGTATAATAACAATAGTAGGTATTTCCTTTTTTTACTACCATAGGATCCCTAGCCTGTGTGTAAAAAGTATTTCCTCCATAGCCATATTCGGCAAATAGATCTGGTTGGCCATTGCCACCCAATACACGTTCAAAATTCTTTCCATCGAGGCTTTTTGCAAGACTAATTCTTTGCCAATCACCATAAAAAAGATAATAGAAATTATCTTCCTTAAAGACATATGGAGCCTGCATACCCCCGGGGGTTTCCCCTAAAGAAGGCTCTGCAGTCCATTTAATCCCTTGTGGCTTCCAGTCCTTTTCAAAAAGCGATTTACCTTCCCACCCATATAAAAAGCGGGTAGTACTATATTCTGAAGAAAGTGGAGTTCCTGGAGCAAAATTGGAATTCCGGATGCAGGACCACAATTGCCAAGTACCATCCTTTGCTTTCCAAATACCAAAATCAACTGGTTGTTGTTCCTTAGTGTTATATTCCCCCAAATCAGGGGTGCTGGCTATTTGCCACCATTCTCCATCAAGCACAGGTATTGGCACCTTGTCTGATTGAGCTCCTAATCCAATAGATATTAAAAAAAAGATCAACAACAAACAGTTATTTTCAACACCCTTTAGTTTCATTTTTCTGTGTACTAATTCCATATTCTTTTTAAAGTTATGAAAGCATTGCCGTTTTTTTATTAAAACGGCAATGCTTATTTAATTTAGGCCTTCTAATCTTATTTTTTATCCCACCATACCTTGGTACTGTTTTTATCGCCTTGAGCCAATTCAGGCATAGTCAATGCTTCAGCATACCCAATCGGATTTGTATCGGCTTCCAGATCTGGATACGTAATCCTTCTCATAATTTCGGAGACACCTACATCTGGATTATCTGAATAAAGGCGGTCATATAATTTTGGATAACCCGTTCTTCTCAAATCAGCCCATGCTTCCCATCCATTTGGATAGATAGCAATCCATTTTTGTGTCATTATTTGTTCAAATTGAGTTTCTGGATTTGACGAAAATGCCACAGGAATATCAGAAAGTGCATTAGCACCTGCCTCATAAGGAACTGGAGTATTGAAACTATTGGTATATTCACCGATGACTACTTCATTAGATCCCGCTTTAGACATAAGAGAAGCACGTATTCCCGCCTCATACATATCTTTCGTTGATCCACCCATATTCCACCCTTGCAATGCGCCTTCAGCTCTTAAAAAATAAATCTCCGAAGCGCTCATTATTTCATAAGGACCTTCAGTACCGCCGTTTTGTCTTAATTTATAAGCGGAACCCATATTTGAAAAATTATTAGGAGATATAACACTGCTCAAATCGGCTTGACTTTGACCATTGAGTAACCCCTCATATACAAATCCATCTCCGTCTGTATCTCCCGATGCAGCTGGAGAAAAATAGAAGGGGGCTCTAGGATCTTCATATCCCTTCAAGACACTTTCCATTGCAGCACTCATACGAAATTCGCTCCACCCAGTAAGAATACCATAGGTATGTCTTCTTATACGATTCAAAGGCAAAATTGCATTGTCATTATTGTCAGTAAACACACCATCTTCAATGGCTTTTTCAGCTTCTACCCTAGCCTTAGCAGCATCTGCATATCTTATATGCATAGCTAATCGCAATCGTAAGCTATTGGCAAATTTTAACCATTTATCTGCACTGCCACCATAAATACGATCATTCTGCCCAAACATATTAGCGCCAGGGTTAACCTTCAATATAGCAACCGCATCATCCAATTGATCAAAAAAGTCCATATAAATAGATTCTTGAGAATCAAATGGCACTGTTAATTCATTATTCCCATATTGAGAATATATTATCGGCCCATAGTAATCTGTCATTCTTGAGTAAGCCAGTACTTTTAAAATTTTAGCCATAGCATTTCCAACAAAATTTTCATTTTCAGAGGTAATGTCTTCTACGGCTTTTACATGCGGGGCACATTCCGTGTAAAAAGACAACCAAGTTTCACTAGACCAACCATCTGTGAAATCATTACGATCTGGTTCTGCATAGGAGACACATATTGCAAAATATTGTGAATACAAATCCGAAGACCAGTTTTGAGCATATTGAAAATAAAACGGACTATCAAACATACTCCCATATTGGGCCTGAGCAAAGACTTGCCCCAATAAAAGTTCATCATCTTTAATGGTAGCTAAAGTCAATACCTTCTCATTTGTATTCAGTTCAGTAAAGTCATCTGTACAGCTAAACATAATAGTTCCGAAAACTAACGTATAACAAGAACAAACTAACAATGATTTTATATTTTTCATATCTTTTATTTTTTAAAATCCAACTTTAATATTAAGACCCAAACTTCTTGTTAGTGGGGGTGCATTAAATTCAAAACCCTCTTGATTTGTAGCAGTACCCGTAGTCACCTCAGGGTCAAAAGATGAATTTCTGGAAAAGAAAAACAAATTACTTCCTACTAGACCAATTTGTGCCCTCTCAAACCCAGTTCCTTTAAGAAATTTTGAAGGAAAAGAATATCCAAGGGAAAATTCTCTTAACCTAACATTTGAAGCATCTTCTACAAATGGCTCACCAATTGGCTGTTCTGAATTCCCTAACATTTTCCATAATGCTTCTGAGCTAACTTGAATATCGTTTGGAGAGCCATCTTCTTTTACAGCTCCATTGGAACCTAAAACATTGCTGCCTACCACTAATGTACCATCTCTCCCATTTACAGTTCTTTCCAATAATCCATTTGAAGCCAAATTAGCAAGTGTCTGCGAAATAACAGTTCCTCCCTGCCTAATATCTATAAGAAAACTCAAGTTGATATTCTTATATCTAAAAGTATTTCTAATTCCACCCAACCAATCCGGATTGAAATTTGCAACCAAAACGCTTTTTCCATCGGTAACCAATGGTAGTCCATCTGAACCCACAATTATCCTATTCTGACTATCCCTTAGGAAACCTCGGGAATAAAAGTCCCCAAATTGGGACCCTACACTCAATTGCATATTCCTTATCCCAAAATTAGTATTACCAATTGAAAGTACATCTATACCATCCGCCAGTGCCAGAACCTCACTATCATTTTTAGAAAAATTAGCAGTAAAATTCCAATCAAAATCAGTTGTCCTTATAGGGTTTCCAGTCAGTATCACTTCAAATCCTCTATTTTCAATATCAGCTCCATTGATAAATCTCGACCTCGCACCAGAACCGAGTGGCACATCTTGAGCAAATATTTGATCCCTAGAATTGGTTTTATAATAGGTAAAGTCCAAACCCCACCTGTTATTAAAAAAACGCGCATCAAAACCTAGTTCTGTAGAAATTGTACTTTCCGATTTTAAATTGCTATTTGGCTCTGTCGTTGTAATAAAAATGAGCTCTCCAATTCTCAATTGAGCTGCACGATCTAAGTTAAACGCACCAGTATCATTACCTACCTCCGCATAAGATCCACGTAGTTTTAAATAACTGAACCCATCCCCAAATTTAAAAAAATCTGAAACTACCGCGCTAAGACCCGCTGAAAAATAGCCATAACTTCTATTAGCTTCCGGCAATGTAGAACTCCAATCATTGCGATATGTTAAATCCAAAAATAGAGCATCTTTGTACCCGATATTTCCAAAGCCATAAAGTGATTGCACTTCCTTCCGGTTGATTCCTTCTTCTGTACGAGGATTAAGGGTGTTGGCTAAAGCAAATAAATTAGGAACACTTAAACCGTTACTAAACGTGGTTAATGACCTTCCATTTAGTTGACGATTATTTCCGCCAAAATTAAGGCTATACTTAAAATTATCATTAATTTTATTGTCATAGGACACTAAAAAATCACTATTCCAATCATACGAGCTTAAGCTTTGTGTGCCATAATTGCCATTAACTGCAATTATGTAGGTATCATTGAATTGTCTTGTCTCAAAAAATGATTCAGAATTCTCAAAAGCGCTACGTGCCATAATTTTGAGATTGTCATTAAAATTATAAGTTAGGGAAGCGTAGCTTAATATTCTATTATCAGCAGTATTTGAAGGGTTTCTATTTGCTAACCAATATGGATTATTCCCTAGGCTTGCTCCAGGCGCCCAAGAACTTTGCCTAAGTTTTCCATTAACATCGTAATACTCAAAATCGCGTACATCCTGAATTCTGAAATTACTTGCTAAATTATAAACCTGTCCCCAACTGCCTACTCCAACTTGATTATACAAGTCTGTTCGAATAAAATTGATTTTAGAATCCAACACTAATTTATCATTAATAAACTTTTGATTATTCTTTACCGTAATATTGTGCCTCTTAAGCTCATTACCTGGAAAAATACCCTTTCTCACTTCATAAGTATATCCGAAATATGTTTGAGATTTCTCATTACCACCACTCGCTGTCACATTATAAGCTTGCGTAGAACCAGTTTGCATGAAATCACGGAATCTATTTGGATTGGCGCTATAAGGTATAGTAATTCCCTGTTTTGAAGGGTCTGCTGACCAGTGAGGCGTATCGAAACCATCCAAACGCTGCCCCCATGATTCTAAAGAGCTAGTTAAAGGGAATCCTCCATTGTTGTAATATGAGCCACCTACTCCTTGACCATACTCATTCTGATAATCAAACAGCATTTTGCCCGTTTCTAATGTAGTTGTAATATTAAAATCTATTTTTAAACGATTTCCGGTTCCCGATTTCGTTGTCAGTACAATGGCTCCGTTATTTGCTCTTGACCCATAAAGTGCAGCAGCATTTCCACCTTTAAGAACACTTATTGAAGCTATGTCATCCGGGCTAATATCTGAGATATCACCTGCAAGGGGTACGCCATCTAAAACATAAAGTGGCTCACTACTACCTGAGATTGATCTGTTTCCTCGAAGATTTACCCTAGAGCGGCCCGAAACACCACTACCTGTTCTAACCATGGAAAGACCAGCAATTTTTCCTGATAAGCTATTAACAAGATTCTGTACTGGTCGCACCTCATCTATCCCATCCAAATCTACATTCTGAGTAGAATATGTCAAGGACTTTTTCTGCCTTTTAACTCCAAGTGCCGTCACTACCACTTCACCCAAACCGGCTGCATTACTCTGCATTTGCACATTAAAGACCGTTCGGCTTCCTATTTCCAGCTCTTGGGTGGCATAACCTAAATATGAAATAATTAGCACAGAATCATTGGCCGAAATATCAATATTAAAATTACCATCAAAATCGGTAACCACCCCATTATTGGTACCTTTAACAAGTATAGATGCGCCGAGAAGCGGCTCTCCCATCTCGTTTGTTACTATACCCGTAACTGTTCTTTGTTGCAGACCCTCTGCCAAAACACCTATATTGATCTTTAATAGGTTGTTGTTGCCACTGAAAATAATGGAAAGGCCATCATTCTTTCCCGTCTCCATTTTATCAGTGAGCGATATGGAATTGCCAAAGGCCAGTGAAGTACCCACAAAAAAAAGGGCGACCACTCTTTTTAAGCTAAGATAATAAGAACACATCTTAAATCTCTGTAGTTGTAATTTACTTTTCATAATTGTTGGTTTTTGCTTTAGTTTTCATAGTGAACATTTAAAAAGATTCGCTAAAGATAATATATAATATATCATAAAAACAAATTATTTTGTAAAATAAATTCAAAAAACAAAGTTTTAATAAGTTTATTTGATTAATAAAAAGGTATTTGAAAGATAATAGTACAAATAAAAAGGTATTTGAAAATTATAAATTAAGCGGTAAAATCAGTGAGGCAAAAAAAGTAATAAAACATAAACTACTGATTATCAACTAACTAAAAGTATAGCACAGATAAAAAAACTTTTTGCATCATGTTAAAAAACAAATACAAAAATTATCTCCTCCAAAACTCACTCAGTATTCAAATATTAGCAATTAAATCTTGGCACAAAACTTCTTATAAGTCTGTAAATACTTAGTTTTTAATAAGATACCTCATATGAAAGAATCGTTCCAAAGAAATTAAATTCCAAATTCATTGTCATACAAAAACCTTTTAATATTATAAAAACCATTTTAAATTTAAATTATAGTAACTAAATAAAAGTTCATTTCTTTCATATCGTTATATTTTTTATATATTTGCTTTTTATTTATTTATTTTAAGTTCCTATTGAAAGATTATTAACTACCATAAAAAATATGAAATCAAGTAATACAGAGTTGGAAATTACAGCGCAGCCAAGATTATGGCTCGAAACCTATTCCATAATAGAATCGCAAAGAGCAGAGCTTACAAAATTCATGAATAGTTGCCTTCCTTCAAAGGACTTGAGCATAATTATGACTGGAGCTGGTTCATCGGCCTATATAGGAGAGGTATTGTATAAATATTTCCAGCGTAATTTACAACGAGAAACAAAGGCAATACCCACAACTGATTTAATTTCTCATCCTGCGGATTACTTTAAGGAGAATACCTTAACATTAATGATATCATTTGCACGTTCCGGAGATAGTCCTGAAAGTTTGGAAGCCATGAACCTAGCAGAAAAAATCTGTAAAAATATATTTCACCTTATCATTACATGTAATCCAAACGGCAAATTGACCTTGAACGCAAAAAGCAATAACTCATATATTCTATTTATGCCAAGAGATGCAAACGATAAGGGACTAGCAATGACTGGGTCCTTCACTACGATGTTGTTAGCTGGGCTTTTGGTTTCGGATTTGAATAATTTGGAAAAGAACAAAATTTATATAGATCAATTAGCGAACTATGGAAATATAATTTTGACTAAGTTCAAACAAAAAATCAAAAAAATTGCAGGACTTAGTTTTAATAGAATCGTATTCCTTGGTTCTGGTGCGCTAAAGGGAATCGCCAGAGAATCCCAATTAAAGGTGACAGAATTAACAAATGGACAGGTCATAGGCCAATATGATTCTTTTCTTGGATTAAGACATGGTCCAAAGGCGGTTATTGATCATAACACACTAGTAGTCTATTTGTTTTCCAATGATGATTTTGTGAATAAATATGAGTATGATTTAGTACGATCTATTAACACACAAAAAGAAAAAATGGCTGAAATTGGCATAGTTGAAGTTCTAAAACATCAACAAGAAATCACATTAAACCTCTCTATAGAAGTATCAAAAACCAATTTAATCCCAGAGGAATATTTTGCCGTTTGCGCTGTCCTTCCTAGTCAGTTGTTAGGTCTTTATAAGTCCATAAATCTTGGACTTTCTCCAGATTCCCCATCAGTCAACAAATCGATAAATAGAGTGGTGCAGGGTGTTAAAATATATCATAAATAATTTGACAATGACTCTCTAGCTTAAAAAATTATCCAAATAAAACAAAAAAAGGTCCCTTTCAGTTTCAAGTTACTACTATAAAACAGTTAAAAAATCGTTGTATTGATACTCAAAAAAAGACCACAATAAATATTTCAACTATCTTGAACTTGTATATCAGAATACTTTCATAAAAATTGAATAAAAAAAGCTAAAAAAAATGGAAAAGAAATATGATGTAATAGTTGTCGGAGAATTGAATGTAGACTTAATTCTAAATAAAATAAATGGTTTCCCAAAAATTGGAACAGAAATACTATCAGAGGAAATGGAGTTCACTTTAGGCAGTTCATCTGCTATCTGTGCAAGTAATCTAAGTTCTTTAGGGTTAAAGGTAGGCTTTATAGGAAAGCTGGGGAATGATATTTTTGGTCGGTTCATTATAGACAAGTTACAGGAAAAAGGAGTGGATACTTCTATGATACTTATGGACTATAAATTAAAAACAGGTGTGACAGTAGCCCTTAGCTACGAGGAAGATAGAGCCATGATAACACACCAAGGAGCCATGTCCAGTTTATCAGTTGATGATATAGACCCAGACCACTTAAAACAGGCAAAACATGTTCATTTTTCATCTTATTTTTTTCAACCAGGGTTTAAAGACAGCTTGCATTTATTCTTTCAAAAAGCCAAAAGCACAGGAGCCACAACATCATTTGACGTTCAATGGGATCCTTCCGAAAAATGGGATCTTAATTTGGAAGAAGTACTTCCTTCAGTAGATATATTTATCCCCAATAAAGTTGAAATTCAAAACCTTACGGGACATACAGATGTTGAGGCAGCAATAAATAGTATTCAAAACAAAAGCAAATACGTTGTAATTAAATGTGGGACTGAAGGCTCCATGCTTTTCTACAATGGTATACAAATAACAAAACAATCGTTCATTCATGATAAGGTAATCGATACCATAGGTGCCGGCGACAGTTTTAATGCTGGTTACATATCGAAATATATACAGGGAAAAAGCCCAGAAGAGTGTCTAGTGTTTGGCAATCTAATGGGTGCCATTTCCACTACAAAACCAGGTGGAACAGCCGCATTTAAAAATCTAGCAGATATCATGCAAATCGCTAAAAATAATTTTAACTATTCCGAATAAGTAAAATGAAATTACAAGAAAAATTTTTGGAATTAAGGAATAAACGCCAAGGATTACTGGCAACCAATTTTTATAATCTTGAAACTTTACAAGGTGTATTAATGGCCGCAAAGACCAAAGATCAACCAATTATTTTACAACTTACAAGAAGTTCGATTGAGTATATGGGACTACCGGTGGCATTCAATTTGGCTAAATCAATGTTGCTCCATCACGGGGTGGAAAGTTGGATACATCTCGACCATGGAGATTCGTATGAATTGGTGGCGCAATGTTTGGATATTGGGTTCGACTCGGTTATGATTGATGCCAGTGAAAAATCCTTTAAGGAAAATATTGCCATTACTAGCAAGGTTGTAAAATTAGCCGAAAGTTATGGGGCAAATGTAGAAGCAGAATTGGGATATATTGCCAAACTGGGTCAGGATAAAAACCAAGGGGGGTTTACCCACCCAATGGAAGCCAAAGAATTTGTGGAAGCTACAGGTGTAGACGCTTTAGCAGTTGCCATTGGAACCTCTCATGGATTTTATGATCAGGAACCTGAATTGCAACTAGACAGATTATCCGAAATTGCTGAAGCCACCTATGCCACTTTGGTATTACACGGGGGCTCAGGTATCCCAGGGGATCTGCTTAGGAAAGCAGTGGATAGAGGTATATGTAAAATAAATCTTGCAACAGAAATTAAGAATATTTTCATGCAAACATTGAAATATACACTACTGTCTACCAGCGAAATAGATTTAAGAAAGGTGTTTCCCATCGCAACGGAAAAGGTTACCGAACTTGTAACGGAAAAGCTTGAAATTATGAAGAATTCAGACAACTAAAAGTATGGCAGCTACTGGTAAATTGAATATGGAATTTATGTCATTGCATCAGTGTAGCTACAATAAATAAAAAAGCATTTTGCCGTGTGGCGAGCCCTAACCAATATTTGATTTTAAACAATGGATGTCGTTTCACTAACACAAGAATTTATAAAATTCAATACTGTCAATCCTCCAGGAAACGAAGAAGGCTTGGCTCGCTATATTGGTAGCATTTTGGTAAAACACGGTTTTAAAGTGGAATATCAAAAGTATGCCAAGCACAGATTAAATTTAGTGGCCACGAAAGGACTATCAAAAGAGAGCCCTCCAATTGTTTTATCCGGACATTTGGACGTAGTACCCTTAGGAGCAGAAAAATGGTCTGTAAATCCTTTTGAAGGGGAGATTAAAAATGATAAACTGTACGGAAGGGGCTCAACGGATATGAAAGCCGGGCTAGCTGCTATAATCATTGCTGCCATCGATAGTTTTGCGGAAGAACCACCCATAGGTGGTGTGAAAGTTGTTTTTACTGCAGACGAGGAGTTGGGATGCAAAGGTGCTAAATATTTGTTCGACAGTGGGTATGATATTGGAGCCGCTTGTGCCATAATCATAGGAGAGCCCACTTCCAACGTACCTTATATCGCGCACAAAGGTGGACTCTATTTAAATGCCAAAACGATAGGACGCACTGCACATTCCTCCATGCCAGAATTGGGAGACAATGCAATTTACAAAGCGGCTAGTGCAATCTGTCAAATTGAAAACTTAAAATTTGATGTAGAAAACGATGATACATTGGGGTTTCCTACCATAAATGTAGGAGTCGTGAAAGGTGGCTTAAATCTTAATTCCGTACCTGATAAGGCCGAATTCACGATTGACATTCGATCTACTACCAAATTATCAAACAAAATTGCACTTCAACAATTATCTAATATTCTCGGAAATCAGGTAATACTTGAAAAATTAGTCGATTTAAACGCCGTTTCAACATCAGTGAACCATCCCTTTATACAACTTATCTCAGATATATGTGCTATTGATTATAAAAGTGGTAGCATTAAGAAATCGGTTCCCTACCTTACTGACGCCTCTGTATTGACCCCTTGGTTGGGCAATGCACCCACCATTATCCTAGGACCTGGCGAACCCGAAATGGCGCATAAAATTGATGAATATTGTTACATTTCCAAAATCAGGGAAGCTTTAGTACTATATAAAGAAATTATAAAAAAAAACGGTAAAAAAAGATTATGAAAAAATATCCCAAAAAGTATGAAGATGAAGAAGCATTGGAAGAAGCCCTGTCCAGACCTACTTCAGAATTGGTTGCCATGATGCTGTCATTGGAGGGTGATATAATTTTCCTAGGTGTTGCAGGAAAGATGGGCATTTCAATGGCAATAATGGCTCAGCGAGCTTCAAAAGAGGCCGGTATAAAAAGAAGAATTATTGGTGTTTCTAGGTTCAGTTCTATGAACAGTAAGTCTTATTTGGAGAATAATGGTGTAGAAACCATACAGGGCGATCTTTTAGATATTGATTTTGTCAGGAGCCTTCCCGATGTAAAAAACGTTATATATTTGGCTGGATTCAAATTTGGTACGGGAGAAAAACAGGCGACTACATGGGCTATGAATTCGTTTTTACCCGGTTTAATAGTCGATAAATTTAAAGACTCCCGAATTGTAGCACTTTCCACCGGTTGTGTTTACCCTTTGGTCCCGATTACTTCTGGGGGATCCAAAGAGTCCGACATACCTAATCCGATAGGCGAGTATGCACAATCCTGTTTGGGAAGGGAACGATTGTTTGAATTCGGAAGTATTGAAAATGGTACAAAAATAGTGCTTATCCGATTAAATTATTCTGTGGAAATGCGTTATGGGGTCTTGGTAGATATTGCTACAAAGGTCTATAACAACGAACCAATAGATGTTGTCATGGGACATGCCAATGTTATTTGGCAAGGTGATGCCAATGCGATGATTCTTCGATCACTAAACCTCTGTGAGTCTCCTGTAAACTATCTCAATATAAGCGGGAACCAAACAATAGCAGTGACGAAAATTGCTAAGAGATTTGGTGAGTTAATGGGCAGGGAACCCAATTTTTCCGGAACCGAAGCCGATTCTGCCCTATTGTCCAATGTATCCAAAAGCCAATCGCTTTTGGGTTTACCAACCGTACCTTTGGACACAGTGATTCAATGGACAGCTCAATGGATCATGCAGGGTAAACCTCTTCTGGGAAAAGCTACCCATTTTGAAGTTCGGGACGGCAAATATTAGAATTCAAAATCAATACCAACATGAGTAATAAATTGCCGAAAGAGTTACAACAGTTATTGCAAGAGGGCTTGGCAATCCCCGCCAATCCCACAGCGCTTACCAAAAATCTCAAATTGGATGAACGAAGGCAACGTGCCTTGTCACGGTATTATCTTGATTCGGGATCAGGGGGTTTGGCTATCGGTGTCCATACAAGCCAATTCGAGATACGGGAAGTAGGACTCTACCAACCAGTTCTTGAACTGGGAAAAGAAGAAATGGATGCATTCTGCATGAAAAGCGGAAAGACAATCTTTAGGATATCTGGGGTATTGGGAAACACTTCACAGGCCCTAAAAGAGGCTCAGATATCGTCAGACATGGGATATCATGCTGCCCTATTAGGACTTGCGGCCTTAAAGAGCCGGTCCAATGAAGAACTTATATCACATTGTAAGGCTGTAGCTGAAGTTATACCCTTAATCGGCTTTTACCTACAATCTTCAGTCGGTGGTGGAGTACTGGATTTCGAATTTTGGCGGGAGTTTTCAAGTATAAAAAATGTGGTTGCTATAAAAATAGCTCCATTTAACAGATATCAGACAATTGATGTTGTTAAAGGGGTAGCAGCATCAGGAAGAGCCCATGAAATTGCGCTCTACACAGGAAATGATGATAATATTGTAGCTGATCTGTTGACTAGGTTCAGTATACCGGTTGGAACGGAAAATGTAAAAATGAATATTTGCGGTGGCCTTTTGGGACATTGGGCAGTATGGAACCAAAAAGCAGTGGAACTATTTTCTCGTATTAAAAAATCTTCCTCATCAGATGTGACAGATCTCTTGACTTTGGGAGTAAAAATTACCGATTCTAATGCGGCATTTTTCGATTCCAGAAATATGTTTAAGGGATCCATAGCGGGAATACACGAGGTATTAATCCGACAAGGTTTTTTAGAAGCAAACAATACTATTAATCCCAGAGAAATTTTAAGCCCCGGTCAAAAAGAGGAAATAGATCGTGTTTATCAGATTTATCCTGAGTTGAATGATGATGCCTTCGTAAATGAAAATTTGGATAAATGGTTACGTTAAGATTCCTTAAGAAATCCTAAGAAATTAATATAACTAATTCACTAAACCAATTTAATGATTACTGGCAGGATTGAATATAAATATATAATTTGAACCTAAAAACAAAAACCCATGATTAAGAAGAAAAAACCCTGGTTATTATTCGCAATTATTACCACTATTTTCTGGGGAATTTGGGGAGCTTTTATAGGACTTCCCGTAGAAAACGGATTTCCGAACACACTCATTTATTGCATCTGGTCACTTACTATGATTCCTCCTTCAATATTCATTCTAGAAATGAACGGCTGGAAATTGCAAACTGACAAAAAGTCAATTCTATATGGATTGACTATTGGAATATTGGGTGCCGGTGGACAAATGCTTTTATTTTACGCTGTCACAATTGGTCCAACTTATTTGATTTTTCCCGTAATATCCATATCTCCTATTGTAACAATTCTCCTTTCTTTTATTTTTCTAAAGGAAAGGACTGGTGTTATTGGGACTATAGGAATTGGATTGGCCCTTTTATCACTACCTCTTTTTGAATATACTAATGAAGAGGCTGTAGCCGATGACAATCAAGTTCTGTGGTTCATTTTAGCTCTAATAGTACTTGTAGCCTGGGGAGTACAGGCATTCTATATGAAATTAGCAAATAAAACCATGAATACCGAAAGTATTTTTTTCTATATGACGCTCTCGGGACTGTTATTAACCCCTATTGCGTTATTCCTTACCGATTTTAGCAAGGAAATAAATTATGGGTTAAATGGGCCATATCTAACCGCTGGTATTCAAATTCTAAATTCCGTGGGTTGCGTGTTTCTTGTATATGCATATAGATATGGTAAGGCAATGGTTGTTTCACCTGTAATCAATGCAGGAGCACCTCTTATGACTGCAATCATATCCATGGTAATGCTTGGAATCTTACCCAACGAATACAAAATATTTGCGATCATATTAGCTATTTTGGCATCCATTTTACTGGCTTTGGATCCAGAAGAATAAAGCCGATTATTTTTTGACAAGTTCCTCTTCAATCATTCATCAATAAACTATCATGGCTTATTAAATGATTTACAATCGCCAAGGATATTTAACATTTTCATACAAGCAAATAATGCCATGTATCAAAACCACAGGTATTATTCTAATTTAAAAAAAAGTCTCAATTGATTATCATTATATAAAACTACTACTTAGACCATACCGTAAAAAAATCCTTATATTTATTGATAAAGAAGGATTTCAAAAATTAGCCGACAATCATCAGTGTCTAAACATCACCAAAATCAGACTTTAATAATTAGAAAAAAGAATTTACTCTAAATAAAAGTCATTCTGTTTTTTAAATTACACATTTATTGATAAATGTCAACGATGAAGAAAGGATCTGATAAATACAAATAACAAAAAATTGGTCTCTACTTTTACTGTTTTATAATTGTTTACAGACATGCAAATCTTGTTGTAGAAAACCATACAATCCCTTATATTTCTAACGATTGCTTTTATATATTTTCAATTTTCCATTGTTCATGGCAAAGATTAGCAATTGAGTATTATTGGCCATCCGCACATCCAAAATATCCCTTAACTCTCCTTCAATTCGTAGTCCACTTTCCAAATTATCCACAGTTTGGAACTGACCGCTTCCGTTACCCAACATTAAAAGTCCTTTGTTGGCATCATAACGTCCATATTTCACCCTTGATCCAAAGAAATTTCCTCCAAATAGAATATCCAGATAGCCATCTTTATTAAAATCCCTAACAAGGATGCCATATATTGGGGAGAACTGGGCAGTATAAGGTAGAGCGCTTAGCTGAAACCTATTATCCCCAAGATTTTCTAAATAGCTTGTTTCAAAATTGGTTGCTTTTAGAATATGCGAGCCCTTTAAGTCTTCTTCACTGAATATGTCCGTTATCTTTTTATCTGCATAGTCAGAATAATTTACATACCTGCTTTTGAGTTTACTCAATTGTCCTAATAGATCGTCCTTTGAAAATACCGGATAGTTTTCCCCTAAGATATAAGAACATAAAATGGGATCAATGGAACCGTTTTCATCGAAATCCTTTGCAAATAAGGTTACTGGCTCAGAAAGGGATGCTTTTAACTGGGAATTCAACCCTAGGTTACCAATTATATAATCCATATCACCATCTTGGTCAAAGTCACCTTCTTCAATACTATTCCACCATCCTTGGGAATTGTCTACCCCTTCCCTATCTGTAATCTCTAAAAATTGGTTGACGGAATTTTGAAACATTCTAATGCCCATAAACTCTCCCACAATAATAAGATCATCCCTACCGTCACCATTAAAATCGCTCCATATTGCATCGGTCACCATTCCAGGATTTTCAAGGCCCTTATTCATTTTCTTTGTTACATCCACAAAATGACCATTTCCATCATTCTCCAAAATATAACTCCTAGGAGTGGTGGGATATTTGCCTGGTACCAGTCTGCCACCTACGAACAGGTCAACATCTCCATCCCCATCAAAATCACTAGATTTGACACAAGACCCACTGTAGAGCATAACAGGAAGGTTTGTAAGACCTTTTGTGAAAATTCCTTTTCCATTGTTTAAGTATAATCTGTCTTGAAGTTCAGGTGCATCCATTTCATATTCGGAACCACCACTCACAACATATAGATCCATATCACCATCGTTATCCGCATCAAAAAAAAGCGCATCTAAATCTTCGCAACCACTATCCTGCACCAAAGCATTCTGCTTCAATTCCTTGAAGGTGCCAGAAGTTGTCTGCAAAAAAATCTTACCAGAGCTTCCTTTAGAACCCCCTATAAAAACATCCTCTAATCCATCATTATTCACATCGGCTTTGGCAATTCTTGGCCCCTGTGTGGAAAGCTTTTGTGGTAACAGTCGCTCGCGTATAAAATCGTTATAGGAGTTCTCATAATGCACAAAATCCAAAATTGTTTCAGTTGGGACATTCACAAAATACGGTTCTAATTTCTCAATTTTCCGTGGTTGTTGGGTATAGGATTCATTTTGTTTCAATACTAAGGTCTGGTTAGCTTTCAAATCTTCAATGATCTGAACCCTACCGTCGGGCCACATTACCTTTACTTGGCTTATATTATTGGACTTACCAAGACCGAAGACCAATGTATAATCTACTGATGACTGAAATCCCCTAGTCGGCATAACTTCCTGTGTGAGGACCCTACCCTCTACTTCCAACATTACCTTCGCACCAATTCCAAAAGTATTCATCCCTTCCCCCATCAACTTAATCCTTAAAAAATTGTTATTGTCAAAAATTTGGGTATTGTTCCTATAAACAAAAGCTTTCCCATCAATGTTATTGACTACCAGGTCCAAATCGCCATCATTGTCCAAATCCGCATAGGCTGCACCATTAGACAGGGATTCCTGATCCATTCCCCAATCAGCATTAACTTTTTTAAATGTTAGGTCTCCATTGTTTTTATAAGTATAGTTTTGTACGATGGTTGAAGGAAGGTGTTCCAGCAATTCAAGCATCGTGGTCTTTTTTCCTGTTTTATTTTCCTTTAGTTTTTCATTCACCGCATAGTTCATAAAATCCATATTGGTAAAGTCTCTTTTATACCCGTTGGTTATAAAGAAATCCTTAAAGCCATCATTATCCAGATCCATACAAAGTGAAGACCAACTCCAATCAGTATTAGAAATTCCAGAGAACTGCCCTATTTCTGAAAAAAATTGTCCTTGGTTGTTTAAGTGTAGCATATTACGCATGCTTTGATTGTAAAAACCAGCTTTGGCAAGAAGACTATATTTGTCATAATTATCAGGTCCTGACACCATTTTTTGACGATAATTCCCCTCTGGAAGCATATCCAGTGTCATAATATCCATATGGCCATCGTTATTGATATCCGCAATATCGGAACCCATTGAAAAAAAAGAGGTATGCCCTATGAATTCTTCCAACCGCTCCGTAAAGGTTCCATTCTTATTGTTGATGTATAAGTAATCCTGCTCATTAAAGTCGTTAGATATATAGATATCCTGCCAGCCATCGTTGTTGATGTCAGAAATTGCAATCCCCAGACCAAATCCAAGAACATTGGAAATCAAACCTGCTTTATCACTTACATCAATGAAATGACCATCCACATTTTCGTATAATTTATCCGAAAAGGCATCATTCCTCATATTCTTGTAAGTCGCGGTTATTTGACCTAGGCCCGCATATTCCTGGGTCGAATGGTTGAGTACATATAGATCAAGATCCCCGTCATTATCATAATCAAAAAAAGAGGCCTGAGTGGAATAACCTGAATTGTCAACTCCATACTCGGACGCCCTTTCAGTAAACGTAAGGTCTCCGTTATTGATAAAAAGTAGATTTTTTCTTTTTTCCTGATCCTTTGCAGTTGATCTACAAACATAAATGTCCAGTAAACCATCACCATTAACATCAGCCATTGTGGTGCCCGTGTTCCAAAGTCCCTCAGCAAAAACACCTGCCTCTTTTGCAACCTCCTCAAATTTAAATCCACCTTTATTGATATACAAATGGCTTCCCACCATATTACCTGTAAAATAAATATCTGGAAGCCCATCGTTGTTTACATCACCAATTGATACACCTCCACCATTAAATAGGTACGCATATTCCAAGACATTAAATTCTTCTGTTTCCTTTAAAATATTTTGGAAATTGACACCTGTCTCAGCAGATGTTAGAAGGGTGAATTTTTTATCGGAGGTCGCTTTTTGGCATGAACAAAATAAAGCCATAAAAAGAAAAATTGAAAAAGAAATTCTCATGTATATATAATTAAATTGGTTATAATAAAGAACGAGGAACCTACTAACAACCCTCACAATACATCTCTCACTAGACTGAAATCAGGAAAAGAACCAACTAGCGACTACTAAAAATCATTAAATTTTTAAATATTTAGAATCTTTGGACGCCAAATAAGCCTACCTAAATATTCAGCCTTCAGTCTCGTGCTAACTTCATTATTGATAAATTCTTGTTGAATTATATAGTTGCATACAAACATTTAAGCCACAACAATCAAAATCTTAATTTTCACGACTATTGAATCAATGATTACTAAATCAAATATTTATTTTATCCCTAGAATAATTATTATCATATTAATCAAAACAAGTTTGGCTAAATTCGGAATCAATTGGTATTAACATTTAAATCATTAAAATAATACCGACTGTTATATATAAAACACATTTTAGTTTATAAATATAAGTTTTTTTAACTTTATTAATAATAAAAATAATGAAAAATAATGAAAAAGAAAGCTTTTGAAAGAATAAATTTTATTTAGCTGTTTTTTTTTGTATATCACAATTATAATTATCTTTGATTATTAGAAGCAATTAATTTTATATAGTTCAATTCAATACTTCATATCTATGCAAAAAAAAAAAAAAACAGTCGATCGAAGATTCACCATAGTCCAAGAACTTGATCAAAATGGCAAAGTTGATATTAGTGAACTAGCAAAAAAGTTTGATGTTAGTGAGGTCACCATAAGAAACGATTTGGCTCAACTAGAGAACAAAAATGTTTTGATTAGAGCGAGAGGAGGAGCTTTAAAGATAGACCCTGTAGGTGTTGATCATAATATTCATGAAAAGAATAAAATTAATATTAAGAAAAAACAATTAATTGGTTTAAAAGCAGCGGAATTTGTCAATGAAGGTGATACTATAATGATTGATTCGGGCACAACTGTGATGCAACTTGTTAGGAATCTTACTAATAAAGTTGATTTAACAGTCATAACCAATGCACTAAATGTTGTAAATCAAATACATAACAATAGCAATATACAAGTCATAATCCCTGGTGGTTTTCTTAGGAACAAATCCTTTTCGTTAATAGGTACACCTGCCGAACGAAATATTAGAAATTATTTTTGTGACAAATTATTCTTGGGAATAGATGGCCTTGATGTAGATTATGGCCTATCCACACCCAATGTGGAAGAAGCCCACCTAAACGGAACTATGATAGAAATGTCAAAACAAATTATTGTACTTGCTGATTCCAGCAAGATAGGCAAAAGAAGTCTTGCGTTTATATGCCCCGTATCAAAAATAAATGTTTTAATTACCGACAGTGGTATCAGCAATGAACAAAAAATAGCATTGGAGAGTACGGGCATCATGGTAGTCATTGCATAATAAGTCGTTTAAGATTCAGACATCATAAATCTAGTATTGAAATAAACTGCCTGGCCCCAAGGATATGAGGTATTAAAAAGTAATTCCCTTTATATTTTGACGCAGAGCATAGGGGAATTAAAACCAAAAATGTTTAAAGGGAACTGAGATATCCTATCAACCTATCGTACATAATATATACCAAAATACAAATCAATACAAAACCAATGACCGATAATATATTTTGGTAACCCGAATTAGTATGCTCCCCCATGATACTTTTATTGTTAAGCACCAAAAATAACCCTATTGCTATTAGCGGCACCGCCATAATGGAAGAAGCCTGTGCCATGATCAATGAATAGACTGGACTTCCTGTAGCACTGGCAACATACATTGCGGTTCCCATGCCTACTAATAAGATTATCATTGTAAAAATTTTGGGAACTTTTTGTTCCATAGATTGCCCTAGGCCCAACCCATCCGATAATAACCCACCTCCAATCACTGCATTGACCAAAAGAGAAGAAAAAGCCGCAGCACTGAAACCGATAGCAAAAATGTATTTTGCATAACTTCCCATAAGCGTTTCCAACTGAATTGCCATATCGCTTGCGGAGTTTATCGTTATTCCAAATGGTTTAAGAGCACTTGCCGCCGTGGCAATAACAAATACAGTCATTAAGGCCAATAGAAAAATACCGAGGTTTGAATCTCTTGTAGCTTTGGCTTTATCCGCCAACCCCCAACCTTTGTTCTGAACCAAATACGACTGATACAAAGCACTATTCAGCACAAAAGTGGTGCCGGCAATGGCGGCCAATTCACTTAAATTATCTTTTGAAAAAGGTTTTGGCACAAAGCCATTCACGATATCCACAATATCAGGTTTGATAAAAACAAGGTTGACAACAAATGTCAAAATCATGATTATCACAACATACATCATGATCTTTTCCAAAATCTTATAAAGATTCTTTGCGTAAAAAATTAATATAATTGCCAAAAAGGTAAATATTATTGGCCATATTCCAGCATTAATCCCTGTAAGCGTTTCCATACCCATTCCAACACCTAAATTGTTGCCAAACTGAAAACTTAAGGTTGCTATAAAGGAACTTATTCCAATGGCCATTGACAACCATCTTCCATATTTTTCAGAAATAACATTTAATATAGATCTATTGTGCATCAGTCCAAATCGAGTGCTCATGTTCGTATAAACTATCATCGATATAGCAGCAATCAGGATTACCCATAAAAAATCATAACCAATGGTAGATCCTATTTTGGCCGCTGTCGTAAGGCTCCCCGGCCCTAATACCACCGCGGCTATTATAAATCCTGGTCCAAATGATTTTATAATACTTTTGAGTCCCATATCAATCTTTGATTAGAAATTTGTACAGATACCACTCCTCTATTCCTCCCTGACACTTTGTCGTTGTCATTTTTCTCATAAACAAATAAATCTCAAGTTTGGTTATTAACTGTTTAATATGTAAATTTTTCATGTTATAAAACAATCCCGATTTTGAACAACCAAAAACGTTTTTTTTATGATTTATAAATATTTTTAAAGCTTTCATTTTTAAAACAAAATTATATATTACCTTTATTTTATTCAAATATATATTATTTTAACTTATTTTATTAAATTATAATAGTTCATTTATGTTTTCATTTCATATTTTAAAAATTACCGATAGATCCTTCTTTACGATTGCATTAGTAGCAATGTTTCTTTTCTCCAGTTGTGGTACCCGTTCCAAGAAAATAAAAATAGTCATTGAAGAAAATACTGGTATTTCAAGGAATCTTGAATATATACAAATTGCGTTGCCAGGTTATTTCGAAAAATTTATAACTCTAGAAGAGATTGGATCTGATAAGTTGATTTATGGTGAAAAACTAAATGGATCACCATCAAGAAAGGAGGCAGGTAGGTATATTTTTCCTATTACTATAAATGCCTATGAAAAGAAATCCTTTTTTGTGAACGTTTCGAAAAAAAAAACAAAATCATCCGACCTGAAGATTACAGGTAAAGGCATGGCCATTACAATTGAAAACAACCATTTTAAGGCCAACTTTGGCATAACTAATGAAAAAAAGGCAGAAGGTCTATACCATGGACAATTGTCCACCTTGTTTCTAAAAAAGAAAAATGTTCTCTTCGAAAGAGATGAAAACAATATACATTGGTCTCCCAACTTTCAGAAAGAAGGATTAGAGTATAAAACAATTGGGCATTTGAACAATGAAAATACTCAAGTGACAGAAAACAATGACTATCTCTTTTCTTTCGTTAAATCAGGAAACGTAAAAGGGTATGAAGAAATCGATCTCACTGGGGAATACACTTTTTATTCCAATTTACCTTACTTCACATATTCATCCAATATGCAAGTAAATAAAAATGTCACACTTACATTACTGCGAAATGATGAGATGACCGTAAATAAAATTTTTACACATATAATCTATCCCGACACTTCTGGCATGGTAAATTATATTGCCTTGTACAATAATCCACAGTTGGATTCCTTAACAAAATTACCTCTTAGAGACAATCTATCATGGGTAGGCTTTATCAATAAAGAGCATGAATATGGTTTGATCAGCATAAGGTTGATATATGACAATTCTAACCTTCAAGGGAATACATCCCCCCTATATGATCCCCACACTAAAATCTCACTTGGAGACAATGAAGGCCGATACTGGGATAGAAGGTTGATAAACGACCATATTACACACGTCCCAAAGGGTAGTAAATATTACGAATTAAATACCTATTTAGTCATAGAAGATTTGGATGAAATATATGGACAAATTGAATATTATAAAAACTGCCTTCAAAATCCTTTAAAAGTATCTTACTATAGCGAATAGTACCAAACTGTAAATGTAGATATTCCTAAGTAATCATTGTGGTCACTCTTCAAGTATATAATCCAAAAATCCTTTGCTGTTCCACTGTTTATATGCACTGGGCATATCCATTATAATGTAGACCTCTAAAGCAGGTGTTTCACGTACCACTTTTTCACCTTCCACCATGTCCAATACGCTTATTCCAGAGGCATAAGCATCCGCCATAGTCCCAGTGGGAGCAATTACGGTTACCTGAATATTATTGCTAAGGGCCATACCACTTTTTGGATCAATAATATGGGAATACCGCTTACCATCAAGTAGTTCATACTGATATAGATCCCCAGATGTTGCAACAGCCTGGTTCCTGAGCTTTAACTTATTAAACACCTCTTCTCCATTCTCATTAAAAAAACTAAAACCTAAAGTCCAATATTCCTTATTTGGTGGGGGATCACCAACTGTAATGTCCCCTCCCATATCAACTAAAGCAATTCGCACACCATGATTCGCCAACAAAGCAATAATCTCATCAGCAACAAAACCTTTCCCAATCCCACCAACATCCAATTGCATACCCTCTTTATTTAATTTTATCATGTCTACGGCTGGGAATTCCATATGGCCATGACCAGTTTTTCCTAAAGCGAAATGTATTTCCGACTTTAATGGAATTTTTTTGTTTGACTTGGCCTTTTTCCAGAGTTCTATCAACGGACCAAGGGTAACATCAAAAGAACCAAAAGTCTTTTGCGAGTATACCGAAGAAATAAACAATAACCGAAAGAGATCCTTGCTTACTTTAACATTTTCATATGGTGTCTCACTCAGTCGGTTAATTTCACTATCGATTAGATAATTGCTAAAGATCCTATTTAATTCATCTATTCTTTTAAAAACCAATTTCGCAAGGAAATCTGCATTTTTATGATCTTTGTCATAAAATACCAGACCGATTTGGGTCCCCATTTGCTCATAGTTATATTCAAATCTAGTCTGAGCCCATAAAAATGATTGAAAAACAAAAAGAAAAACAAAAATTGGAAGATATATATTTTCTTTCATTTTTAATTAATTTAAATTTATGGCGAAATTACTTAATCTTTTAAGTGACGCAAACGAACGTGTGGGACCTAACCCATTGCTTAAACTATCATTTGAACGTCCTTCTATGTTGATATACTTTCTAACTAAGTCCCAAAATCCAGTTAACACTCGCTCATGCCTACTGTAATTGCCAAACCCCCTTCCGCAGTTTCCTTATACTTGGAATCCATGTCTTTTGCCGTCTCCCACATTGTTGCGACAACCTTATCAAGAGACACTTTAGCTTCTTTGGGATTTGAATTCAAAGCTAGTTCTGCAGCATTAATTGCCTTTATAGCCCCCATGGAATTACGCTCTATACAAGGAATTTGTACTAATCCTCCAATCGGGTCACAAGTGAGCCCCAAATGATGTTCCATAGCAATTTCGGCAGCCATCAACACCTGAGCAGGGTTGCCCCCCATCAGTTCAGTTAACCCTCCAGCCGCCATCGCCGATGATACGCCAATTTCTGCCTGACAACCCCCCATTGCCGCAGAGATTGTAGCGCCAGTCTTAAATATACTTCCAATTGCTCCAGCAACCAAATAAAATTTTTTAATCTGCTCAAAATTTCCACTCCGATCTTCAATGGCCAAATAGTATAATAAAACAGCCGGAATCACACCAGCACTACCATTGGTAGGTGCGGTCACCACGCGTCCAAAAGAAGCATTTTCTTCATTTACTGCCAACGCAAAACAACTTACCCATTGAAAGATCTGACGAAACCTCATAGGGGTCGCCCGGATTGTATCCAACCATTCGTGTGGATTGGAATAACTAAGAGAATTCTTTAAATTTTGATAGATTTTAGGAGCACGTCTTTTAACATTCAGGCCTCCTGGTAGGATGCCTTCATTATGGCACCCCATGTAAACACAGTCGAGCATGGCACTCCAAATATCCTGAAATCTCAGATTTATCTTGGCATCGCTGCGCAGCGAACGCTCATTTTCCAAAACCAGTTGAGAAATGGAAAGATTTTTTTGTTCACAAAATTCCAATAATTCTCCACCCGTCCTAACAGGAAATGGAAGAGAGTTGAAGGTCTGTAAATTAATTTTGGAAGCAATTTGACCCGCTGCTAACACAAAACCGCCACCTATCGAATAATAGGTCTTGGTAACCTTTCTTCCCGAATTAAGAATTCCTTGGAACTTCAATCCATTGGCATGAAAAGGAAGAAATTTTTTATGGAACAGTATGTTGGATTGTGAATTAAAAGCAATGCCCTTATCCCCTCCCAGAAACAACGTGCCCAAAATATTTACATTTTCGACAATTGTGTGAGCATTCCTAATCATAATTGTCTCGGGATCGGCATCCGAAAGTCCGAGAATTAACGCAAAATCTGTTCCATGGCCTTTGCCAGTAAGGGCTAAAGATCCGTAAAGATGAACCGTTACCTGACAGACATCATTCAAGACACCTCTTTCTTTCAAGCTTTTTATCCAAAGTCGACCTGCAATCCATGGACCCAGTGTATGGGAACTTGAAGGCCCCACACCAATCTTAAACATATCAAATACACTAGTATATTCCATTTGTAGCTAATTATTAAAACCAAGAACCAATTATATTTGCTTATCTCCAGAAAAACATCAATCTTTCCTTAATTTAACATCTACTTGGCAATGCTTTACAAGCACAAGACAAGAAATAATGCACAAAACTAACTTAATAACCATTACAACTAGAAAATTAGACTCTCAAAAAATTCATATTTACCGTAAAAATAAGTTTAAATAATTAAAATACTTTATTAATCTTATTATATTTACAAAAATTAAAGGAAATGAAATATATTGGAAAATTAAATAGGTTGCTTACCTTTATAATAAAACACTAATTTATCTTCATCCATTAAAGTGGTTAAGTGTTTATTTTGATCTAGAATAAATACTTTTAAGTGTATATATTTCCTTAGTCTTAAGGAAGTGATATGTAATTAATAAAGCGAATAAAATCGTTGGTAGTGGGGGTATTCTTGTCTAAGGACATTAAAAAAGCAAATTACTAACTATAGAAATCAAATTTAAAAAATATAGCGAAATGAAAAATATAAGTAAATCTGGAAGAAGGAGTTTTATTAAAAAAAGTTCGATTGCCGCATTTGGGAGTGTTCTTTATAATCCTCTATCCAATAGTTCCTCTGAATACAATTTCGAAGATAAAGTTATAAAAATTGGTCTTGTTGGCTGTGGTGGAAGGGGTACAGGAGCGCTCTTTGAGGCCTTGTCCGCTTCCACATCGGTCAGGGTTGTCGCTATTGGCGATACCTTTGATGATAATACCAATAGGGTTTTTTCATTGCTTAAACAAAATTTCAGTAAACAATGTGATGTTACAACAAACACATGTTTCTCCGGTTTTGATGCCTACAATAAGGTCATAGAGTTCTGTGATGCTATTATTCTTGCTACCCCGCCACCTTTCAGACCACAACATTTTGAGGCATCCATAAAAGCTGGCAAACATGTCTTCATGGAAAAACCGTTGGCAGTGGATGTGCCAGGGTTTATTCAAATCATGGAAGCTGGAAAATTGGCTGACCAAAAAAAATTAAACGTTGTCGTTGGTCTTCAATTTAGGTATGAAATAGGAAATCAGGAAATGGTAAAGAGAATAGGGAATGGGGAAATTGGAGATATTACCTCCATAAGTACCTATTATAATGTTGGGGCTCCAAAAGTCATCCCCAGAGAACCCCAACAGACTGAAATGGAATATCAGGTTCGTAATTGGCGATATTTTACATGGCTCTGGGGGGGACAATTAGCGGGACAGGCTATCCATCAAATTGACATGATGAACTGGATCATGAAGGATTACCCTATAAAGGCACTTGGAAATGGAGGAAGATTGGTCTACAACGGACAGGATAACGGTGATGTTTATGACCATTTTTTTATAGAGTACGAGTACAAAAACGGTGTGAAAATGTATTCTCAGAGCAGAAACATGGACCATTGCTCGGATAAAATGGGTTGGTCAATGAACGGAACCAAAGGCGTGGCAAATGAAAGACAAGAGTTTTTGGATCTATCAGGCAATAGTTATTGGAGATATAGGGATAATGGAGATTTAGGCGCCACACAAATTGAACAGAACATATTTATTGAATCCATAATTAAAGGAAAGCATATCAATAACACGGAATATGGTGCCAAAAGTACTTTAACGACCATTATGGGAAGATTGGCAGCGGAAACTGGTAAAGAAATAACCATGGAAGCATTGCTTGAATCCAAAATTAGTATTGTACCGACTGATATATCGTGGGAATCAAATACAATCAAATTTCCTGATAAAAACGGAAACTATCCCATTGTAAAACCTGGTATCATTTAATCTTTGGTAACCCTAAGCGATAAGTCAGCAAATTAATAAAAATCTGATTTGCACTTCATAAAACCAGTGTCAAGAGCCGGTTAGAGAAACAAGTGATTGAAAATATTAGAAACAGCATAGTCCCAAATATTATTAACCTAATATATTATTCGGCTTACAATATAAGTATTTGAGTACAAACATTGAATGAAAATATTCCTTCGAATACTCTAATAAAAAGCTTCCAACTGCTTGGAAGTTTTTTATTGTTGCAGCTCTACTTTAAACCACTTTCTAGCTTTCTTCCCGGACTAAAAGCACCATTAGAAATTTTCGAGTGAATTCTAGGCATTGAATAACAATAAACCCAGTACCTAGATTCGCTCCACCGTGACTCAGCAGGAAAATCTTTACCAGGAAATAACTGGATTGAGTTTGGAATATGTTCTATTTTAATATCTAATTTTTCTATTCCTTCAGTCAATTCGCGCCCAATCAAAAATTCTTCTTCGCGCCATCGTCTATTACTGGTAATCATTTGATGTTGCGCTTGATCAAGTTCTCCTTCTGGGAAACTAAATACGCAAGTATTACTACCCGCGGTATACCATTCACCCGCCAATTCCCATTCGGTAGTGTTCTCATCTTTTACATAAACATTCGCTTTCTGATTAGGATATAGGTAATCGAATTTTCTGCGTAGTAAAACACCTAAGTTATCTGGATCCAAAGAAACAGTAAATTGGGAAACTCCTGTCATAGACCTTACGCTATCCTGTTGAGCAGGAAAAAATAATCGTGAACTGTAATAGTCCTCTTTCATATCTGGAGGATTTCCAAAGTTCGGGGAATCGGTGTCAGGCCCCCATTCATATCTTGATACTAATGAATATGGGAGGCTCGCGGTTGGAGACATATAATTATGTCTTCGAGAGTCTTCCTCATTGAAGACATTTAACTCATCTGTTAAAACCAAGCTTGGCGCATCTATGCCATACCAATATGTTACTCCACTATAATGCTCGGAGTAGGTGTTTTGTCCGCCGTGTTCTAGGTTAATAATTGCTCGTTTACCAAATGGAAAAAAATCTGCCACTAGAAAACGATAGGCTGAATTTATTTTTTCCAAATTATTTTTAGCCGATTTAGCGTCCTGACCTATGGGGTGACCAGCAAATGGAATTGTCATATTTTCACCTCCCCAATAATCGCCTCCACCTCCCCATTCTTCTGTTCCTGTTCCCCATGCTTGGGGAGTCTGGGAATCGTCAAAATAAAATCTTGGATCCCCTTCCAAAGTTTTCAACTCACCGTCCTCGGTAAATATCCAGCTCATACCTACAAAATGGCCGCTCCATTCTCCACCCCCTTCGACTTGTTTAGTATCTAGAAAAGTTAAATCCTTACCCTCCTCTGGGAATTCATGGTCAGTATAAGTGGCGTGAAAATAAGAGACATGGTTAATTGGATCTAAATAAGGAACAGTTCGTATTTCCCATTTTATATCCTCCATGCTCTGTCCATTTCTTTCGGTTATCTCAAATTTAGCATTTTGAAAATATGGCATTGGCCAATAACAAGATAAATGAACCGTATCCTCTTCATATTTAATTGATAGAGGAAAACCCTTTACTAGATATTCCCTTCCGTTATTATTGTATAGTTCACCCGTGCCGAAAAACAAATCAATTGGAGCATCAATTGAAGGATACAAGCGGTTATCCCAGGTAACTTTGATTCTGCAATTACCAAAATCAAGGGCTTTTTCCTTTGGCAAAATGAATTTAACTGCCCTAATCATGGAAGGTGCATCTTTTGATTCAAAAAAAGTTTTAGATTCGAATGGTTTAAGTGATAAATTCCCAGAATATTGAGCCACTCCATTTCCCTTTGGAGCTATATCTGTTCCTGATTCATTTATAAGATCAAGAACCTCTTTTTTTGGAGCATTCATTTTTAAGGAAGATGTTCTAGGCTGAACATGGTCTATATGTCTTGGGAAGAGATGATAAATGAAATATCCGGTTCCGTAAAATGTCCGCCCATAAGACAAACGGAAAGAATTATCAAATGGAACAGGTCTCCACATTAAATCAGCACCTTTTGTTTTAGTCCAAGTCCAGACCAAGGGATATGGAAAAAGTGTCTCAGGTATAAACTCGGTATCTTTAAACCTATCAATAGCATTTATAGGGTCACTCGTCCCTGTTTCTTTTACAAATAAACCATTACTATCAATTTCATAATTCCAGGGACTACCATGCCAATGATTCGTTCTTGCAAAATATAGAATTCCATTACCCTTTAAATCCAGTACTGTATTCATTGTTTCAGATTCTTGATATAGAAAGTTACTGGCATCTGCAGATTCGTTATTCCCAGTGCGATCATAAGTACTTCTCATATATCCCCTAATACCTATTCGATGATAAGGAAGTTTATCCCAATCAATATATGCCTGCTCCCCTATCGGAATTATTGGAGGCTCGCTTGATTGAGGCAGTAAGCTTTGCGATAATGAAATTTGACACCATAATATACAACACGAAACACATAAAATAAATTCTTTCATACACTACTTTTAAAAAACATTAAATGCGATTTTTTATTGGACACATATTTTGAAAATTTTGATAATTAAAAAATTCTTTCTTTTTAATAAGTCCCGACGGTTTTTATAAACTTAAATGGTTTTTTTATAAAATAGCGAAACTCCTTATCTCCAAAAATAGGAATAAAAATAACAATTTTTTATAATAAATTATCTTTCAAATAATTTATTTTATTACTATTATAATAAAATTATACTTTTAAAAATTGTTTTGAAAGATTTTTTATAAGCTTAAAAAAATAAGTTAGTAAAGAAATTAGCGAATCAAAACAGAATAAAACTAATCGTTTCTTTAAAAACGTTGTGTGTCATATATGAAAGAGTATTATACATCCATGAATTAAAATAAAAAATCATTGGGATCCAACTAAAGATCGATAGTTTACCTTGTGATTCATAATGGTATTTGTTTATATGCCCATTCCGGTTTCAAACTTTTAAAATAGGATTATGTAAGATTTTTATAGCATTGAATGATATCCGTAAAGGCGTAACTGGCATATTGAGACCCTCTGCCCGAATGAAAAAATGAGTTCTTCAATAATTACATTTGTTTTGACAGCCTTGTTCCATGTAGATAATATCGTATCCTCTATCTATGACTTTAGCGTTTGATTGTACATCGTATTTTCACTATTTTTCAAGAATTTTTCCGTTTCTTTAGACTATAATAAAATAGATATAAACGTTTTTAAATCTTGTTTCCTTATACAGATGCGAAATCATATTTGCTTTTATTTATTTCTTAACATCACTGTCCGACAAAAACCCATTAAGATTGCTAAATATCTTAATTCTATTACGTCCCTACGGGACTTAATGTATCTGGGGTCACTTTTAGTTTCTATCAATATCTGGGCCCTAAAGGGACTGCCCCCCATAAGGGCAATTTATTGGAAGAAAGTCGATTTTGTTTTGACGATAAAGTCCCGTAGGGACGTAACAAAAACTTACCGTACGCCATTGATTCTATTTGTGGCTTTTAATGAACCATATTAAAATCTACATCTTTATTTTTATTGTTTCTAAATCGGTACGTCAGGTTGAAGTTAATAAGATAATCAGCAAAAGCAGCATCTCCCTGTGTAAAAACGCCTGTTTCAGAGGTACGTTTTTTATCTGAAAAGCTTTGGGTTCTATTTCTTTCTAAAGCTACAGGAACATTAAGGCTTAGAGATAAGTTATTTGTGTTGTAATTTATACCTGGATCAACCGATATAGCATAACCTGGTCTTCTATAACCATCGCTACTACCTATTAAATCTGATGATGGTACGCCTTCAATTCTTCCGCCTAAATAAAAACTAAGACCTTTAATTTTTGGAGAATAAAAGGTTCCTAATTGTGCAGCAAATTGATCGGGTACAGAAAACTCACTTGAACCTCCCCTAGTTAACACGCCATTCGTCTCTTCTGGATTAAATAAATAGTAGAGGGTAGTTGTGAGTGTAAAACTGTTTGATAGCATATAATATCCTTGAAAATCAACATTAAATCCGATACCTCCATCTCCCAATTGAATGGATTGATCTACAACCCTTAAAACATCTTGGTCTCTATTGGGTCCTTGATTATAAAATGTATCCATATAATTATAATCTCCAGTAGGTAATTTAATACCTGTGCCAATGGCAAAATTATAAGGCTTTGTACTGTGCTCAAATAGCCAGTAACCTACACCTAATCTCATATCCGATAATCCACTTGAGCGTGTAATGTGCCGTTCGCCTAATCCGTTTGGAGGATTCCCGCCATGTTCATACATTGACGACCTAACATGTGATGCAAAAGGAAGCAATACAGTAGCATACAATCTATCTGTAACAGCATAATTAAATGCAATATCCACAAAGTAAGAATCATTAATAACCTGTGTGCCATTTGCAACCCTGTTGGTTTCTTCATGGGTCCCTCTAAAATGTCTGAAGGACTGAAAATATCTAAAATTTGTTCCAACAGAAAAATCCCCTTTCATTAAAAATCCGCCATCTTCCATATAACCATTACAAGAAGAGAATCCGCGAATAGCAACACAGCCTTGAGCATGTATTTTATGAATTCCGAGAATTAGAAAAAGAATTCCTATTGAAAATATTTGTTTTAAGAGTTTAAATTTTGTCATGATTTTAGATGTTTATTTAATTAGATGTTTAGTGTAATCATTAATAGGATATATAAAAAACAAGGCACTTATAATGACTATGTTTTTAACTATATATTGCCCAACCAATGTTAGTACAAAAGGTGCTTTGGCAAAAGATACTTCAGGGAAAAATAATACAGGAATAAAGGTTAATATTAAATGAATTATAGCAATGCTTACTACAGTTTTAAGTTGAACATTAAACAATAAACACAACCCAATACCTACTTCAATAATAGCAAGCATTAAAATACTGATGTTTTCAGGAATCAGTCCAAAGGTTAAAAAAGTTATGGTATGTTTTGCAAGACCGTCAGCTGGACTTAGTTCAGGAAAAAACTTTAATAATCCAAACCAAAAATATATGATTCCTATACTTATAGCGAGCAATCTACCCCTATCAATGTTTAATAATATTCGTGTCATTTTAATTTCTTAATCACTTTTTTAATAGTCGTTTTTCCATCTTTTGAGATTATTTTAAAAAAATAAATACCAGGAGAAAAATTGGAAATATCAACTTTGTAGGTCGTTACTTTTTTTAATTGTTGCCCAAATTCATTATAAATAATTACATTCTCTAAAACACCACCTTCAATCTCAATTTTAAAAATTGTATCTATAGGATTTGGCATAACTGAGACTCTTGAGCTAAATATTTCGTCGTTTACAGATAAATTCGAATTGTATTCAAAAGCACCTATATCTAAATTTCCAGATACTGTTCTGCTCTCAAAGTTTTGATGCTTAATATATTCAAAAGACACGTTATGATTTGGCAGCAATAAGGAGGGAATGACATTGCCTTGGTTAATTAATGAGGAATTTTCCATTAAACTAAAATTTTGAGCATTAAAATCTTTGAATAGTGGATCTGAACCAGTTATATTATTTCCTTGGTCATTTACACTGCCGTTTTGAATAGCACAATGGCAATCTTTCCATCCTGTTTTGAGCCAGTTATGATGTATATTAACTGTACCTTCAGTGCTCATTATTGCCAATTGATCTCCAGAAACTGTAGTATACAGAACATTATTGAATACGTGTGCAGTTTCGTCATTAGTAGATAATGCAAGTAGTGTGGTTGTATCGTCTCTAGTAGAGATAATGGTGTTATTATAAAAATACAGATTTCCTTTTCTATAATCTACTGTAGTGCCACTGTCGCCTCCATAAAGAACCATTTGATTGTTTCCTGAATCAGCAGGTTCAATTAAAACATTCCCATAAACTTGAGTAGTGTTGTAACTTGGGTGGTTTACCAAAATATGGGAATCTTCAGCATCTACCATATCTAATTGTCTATTGCCTCCTTCAATCCAATTGTATCGAACGACTAAACCTGCCGATCTGTCCTTAAGATTATTGCCATTCGCTCCAGCCCTCAAGGGACCAAAATGATTATATTGATAGGTGATATTAACAGCAGCCGTATAAGTGTTGTGCCCAAAGTTACTAGATTCAATACCATTATCATAGAAGTGGTTTCCTTCAATCAAAATATTTTCTGAGTTTCCATTGTTAGCACCAATGAACAAACCAAATCCCGAATCATGTAATGTACAATTTCTAATAATTAAGTTTGCTCCCTTTTCTACATAAATTGCAGCTCCTAAAGTAGAATAACCTTCCGTTATGCCATCTTCATCAGTGTAATCATAAGGTGGTCGAGCAGATTTCACTTCAAGATTTTCAATAGTGATATAGTTGGGTAATCCATCTTGAGGTATTGCAGACCCTCCTATTTTAATAACTCCTCTTGTATCATTCCAAAGAATAACGCCATCTACTGTGGTTGCCCCATTACCATCAATTACTGCTTGTTGCCCTTCTGGACCATTAACTCCAATGATTTTAATGCGATTAGCTTCTGTGCCTTGTCTATTAATTACCCATTTTTCTTTATAAGGAGTTTCTCGCCAGTGAATGTAAACACAATCTCCTGGTTCTAAAGTGGCCCAAGGGACTTCAGAAATTGTAGCTAAAGCTTGTCCAGGGCCAACATGATAAGCTGTTCCTACTAGTGTCCCCTTTTCGTAAACTCTATAATAATTAGCATCATCGATAGCATACAAATCTTTGTTAGTGTACTTAGTATGTTGTTCATGTTTATTATTGCCCGCTAAAATTAATTCATCATGAATGGCTCTATCAAAATCGACATTTTGAAATTGGTAATTTGCATGATTTAATCGATATAAGGGAGTTTCTGAAGTTAGCCCATATATGTGCAAATTAATAAGTAATATTATGAATAGGTCTATATAGTGATGTTTGTTTCCGATTTTAGGATCTAAATTATTTTTTAAATAATAGAAGCCTTCATTTTGTTTCTTTAATTTTTTCATTTGTATAAGATTTTTAATGTTTATCAATCGCGACCATCTCAAAAAACAATTACTAATCCATCGGCTACCATAAAAGTTGAGACAATATATATATAAGAAAAAACCTCTAAAAAAAGAATTAGAGCTTGAGATATGAAAAAGGCCATTCACATTTTTTAGTGAATTGTTAATTATTTCCATATTTAATTGTTTGGTTTTGATTAACATTTAATTCTGAAAACAAGCAACATGGTTATAAATGAGATCTAGTTGAAATAATATCTTTTGACAGTCTATTCTTGATTTTCCTTTTACAAGTATTTCAACACTAAAATTACTAGTATGTTTATTTTTCTTTTCAAATGCAAACCACCCATTTGGATAGTACACTTTTAAACCCATGGATTCTTCCTGAAGATATAAATCAAATTCTCCAGAAACCCAATTAATAAACTTTTGGTATAGTTCAATGGTTTTAAAAGATTTCTTTTGAATTAATCCAAAAACTGAATCTTCATTTAATATACTTTCCTTCTTATAATCAATCTTTATCATTTAATTTAACTTTATATGGCCAACACATGGCAAAAATTATGAAATATCCCACAAATAAACCTTCAGCTTCTTTCAATTTAACCTAATAAAATAATCATCTAATACATCCACCTTACAAAGGCTTCCATAGCTGCATAACGGGATAACCCCAATTGGTCATACAAATTGGCTGTTTCCTTGTTTCTATCTTCCGCACGTTGCCAGAACTCCCTACTGTCCGCTCCTTGAAAAACTACACCGTCTTTTTGTGATTGGTGCTTAAATATGCCTTTACGCTTTTCCAACACTTGGTCTGGACCCATAGGCACTGCCATTTCAATTTCATCTATGCCCCATTCTTGCCAAGCGCCTCTGTATAACCACACCCAACAGTCATTCATGAATTTTTTAGACTTAAGTCTTTTCACCGCTCCAAAAACAGCATCTAAACATACCTTGTGGGTACCATGTGGATCTTGCAAATCCCCTGCAGCATAAATTTGGTGTGGTTTTATTTTTTCGATCAAGTCCATTGTAATTTGAATATCTTCTTCTTCCAATGGTTTTTTCTCAATAGTTCCTGTTTCATAAAATGGCAGTTCCATAAAATGAATTTGACTTTCTGGAACACCAATAAAATAGCAGGCAGATTGTGCTTCTCCTTTCCTAATTAACCCTTTGATATATCTTACCTCTAAAATATCTATTTCACTCGTCTTTTTATTTTCAAGAAATGTAATAGCTTTTTTATATATGTTATCAGCTTCTAAACTCTTAATTCCAAATTTATCATTGTAATCACATACAAAACTGGCAAACCTTAAGGCCTCATCATCAGCTACAGCTATATTACCTGAAGTTTGATACCCTATGTGTACTTCGTGACCTTGCTCTTGCAAACGTTTAAACGTACCTCCCATGCTGATGATATCATCATCGGGATGTGGACTAAATATAAGTACTCGCTTTTTTATCGGTTCAGCACGTTCCGGTCGCTTGCTGTCATCTGCATTAGGCTTTCCGCCTGGCCAACCTGTAATAGTATTCTGAAGCTTATTGAATATCTTGATATTGATATCATATGCAGGTCCAGAATCTGCCAATAGATCACTCATTCCATTCTCGATATAATCGGCATCTGTTAACATTAAAATTGGTTTATTCAAATGAAGCGCCAATCCCAAAACTGCTTTTCTTATCAGCTTATCTGTCCATTTAATTTTCTCAACCAACCATGGCGTATTGATGCGTGTTAATTTGGATGCTGATGATTGATCCAAAACAAAAGTGGCGTTATTGTGCTCTTGTAAAAACGAGGCTGGAACCTGGCTGGTAACAGGCCCTTCGGTAGACGCTTTGATAATATGCGATTTACCTTCTCCCCATGCCATAAGTATAACACGTTTAGCTTCCATGATTTTTTTTACACCTAAAGTAATTGCGGTTCTTGGCGTTTTCTCCAATCCAGAAAAATCATTGCTTGCGGCCACTCTTGTGACATGATCCAAAGCTACCAAACGGGTTTTTGAGTTTTGTAACGAACCCGATTCATTGAAACCTATATGTCCATTACCACCTATTCCCAAGATTTGCAGATCTATACCTCCCAATGCTTCTATTTTTGCTTCATAATTACTACAATAATCAGCTATGTCTTCTTTAGATAACTTACCATTTGGTATATAATAATTTTCTGTAAGTATATCGACATGGTTGAAAAGTTGTTCTTTCATAAATCGGACATAACTATTAATAGAGTCTGGTTCCATTGGGTAGTATTCATCCAAATTAAAGGAAACTACGTTTTTAAAACTTAAACCCTCTTCTTTATGTAACCGGACCAATTCTGAATATAACCCTTTAGGCGAAGAGCCTGTCGCCAAACCTAAAATACAAGGTTGCTTTTGGGCTTGTTTCACCCTTATTAGATCTGCTATTTCCTTAGCGACTGATTTTGAAGCTATGGTTGAATTTTCATAGACTACTGTTCCAATATTCTCAAATCTTTTTTCGAAACCTGTGGCCTTATCTATAGTACTCTGTAACATTTTTTTTTATTGAATTTTTAATTGATTAAGTTTTATTTCCCTTTAATAATTTTTAGACCAATTTTTGTATTTCTTCCCCCAAATGGCAAAAAATAATATAATCACATAGCAGGGGATTAATATCCAATAGCTATTTGTTGCCGCTGTTGCCATAGCCTCTGATTTTTCTATTCCACTAAAAATAAGCCCATTTTTGTTGATATCTACCATACGTCCGTATAACGGTGGAATAATAGCCCCTCCAGAAATGGCCATAATTAACAAAGCCGATCCTGTTTTAGTGAACTTACCCAAACCTTCCAATGTTAAAGGCCAAACAGCTGGCCAAACCAAGGCATTGGCGATTCCCAATGCCGCCACAAACAAGACCGATGTAAAGCCTGTGGTAAATAGGATGCAAATGCTAAAAAAAATACCTAGAACCGCACTGATTTTAAGAGCTGTTCCTTGCCTTAAATATTTAGGGATTAATATAATACCTAAAGCGTAGGTACATACCATGGCTAAAAGCGTAAATGTGGTAAAGAATTTGGCATCGGCAGCAGAAAACCCTAAAGATATTCCATAGGCGATTATAGTATCGCCCGCTATTACTTCAGCCCCAACGTAAACAAACAAAGTCAGCACCCCCAACCATAGATGCGGAAAATGAAAAATACTTCCTTTTGTGCTTTTATCAATTTTTACTTCTTTAAATTCTTCTGCTTCTAAATTTGGTAACGGGGCTTTTCTAATTAGTATACCCAATACAAATAAAACCGTAGCCATTATTAGGTAGGGCATAAATACACTGTCGGCCATCTTGTCCAACAAGATTTCTTTTTCTTCAACAGTAACACTCCCCAAATTCTCTTTTACTTCATCGATTCCTGATAACAACAAGGCTCCAAAGATCAACGATCCTAAGGCCCCAGCCGTTTTGTTGGCGATTCCCATAATAGCGATACGCTTTGCGCCGCTTTCAATAGGGCCCAATATGGTTATATATGGGTTTGCTGCCGTTTGCAACAAGGTCATTCCAGTGCCTTGGATAAAAATGCCTGTTAAGAATACCCAGTAGGTTCTTGCTTCTGCCGCAGGAATAAAAACCAATGCACCCACTCCCATAACCATCAACCCTAAGGATATTCCTTTTCGATAGCCAATCCTATTTAAAATATAAGAAGCTGGCAGCGCCATAACTACAAAGGAAATATAAGAGGCGGAGGCTACAAAATATGACTGGGCATCGGTCAGATCATTGATTGTCTTCATAAAGGGGATAAGTGCCCCATTGATCCAAGTAATGAAGCCGAATATAAAAAAGAGCCCTGCTATAATGGCTATTGGCACTAAATTGCTTTTTTGCTTATTAATTTGTTGCATAATACTCTCACTTTTTAATTAGGTGGCTAAAAACTTCATAGGCATCTATGGAATTAATTTAAATACATTGCTCTATTTTCTAAAAAGATTCAGGAACACTTTATAGTTTGGCTAAATATAAACGGCATCTATTTTTCAACCATATCAATAACCAATACTCTTTCCCAAACATCCCATGTTATAAAATTCACAGTAACCGTTAAAGATTCTTTTCAAATCCTACTCTAAAACCATCTAAATTGCAACGTATGACCTTCATTATATTATTATTTCGGTTATATGGCTAGCTATAAAATCAACCCCCTGTGATTACATAATTTTTCATTTACAGTTCATTTTCTATTTGTGACATCTTTTGAGACATACTCTGTAACAGCTTAAACTGATTTTTAGCTCGATCTAAATTATGATTGGGATATTTTATTTTATAATACACATCATTATTTAAATAATCCGTTAAAAACCGCAAAGCCATAATGAATATCATGGTCTTTGCTCCCAATGGAAGGTATTTCAACTCTATAGGTGTCAATGAAGATTTCATTTTTTTTAGAAATCCCTTTGTGTATGCCTTATAATATTTAAGGTTGAACTCCACTAAATCTAGATTGGTTTCATCCTCAGCGGCTGTGTTGCAAATGGTTCGAATAGCATCCCCAAAATCATAATGCACTATTCCTGGCATGATTGTATCTGTATCAATCACACAAAGTCCTTTACTTTTTTCATTAAAAAGACTGTTAGATATTTTGGTATCGTTATGAGTAACTCGTATTTTTATCGCCCCAGACTCTTTCAAACTTTGAAGAATGTGCATTTCAGCCTTTAAACCCTCAACTAATAAAATCTGTTCTTTTACAATACCACGTCGTTCATTTGAAGCTATTCTCAAAGCATCTTCAAATTGCATATAACGAAATGACATATCATGGAATTTAGGAATGACTTCTATCAATTTTGACACATCAAAGTCATTGGTGAGAGTTAAAAATTGCCCTAACAAACATCCTCCCTCATAGGCAATCCGTTCATCTTTTACTGTTTCAAAAGACACACTTTTGTCAATAAAGTACATTAGGTTCCAGTAATTACCGTCATCACCCCGAAAGTAAAATGCTCCTGCTTTCGTTTTGGCAAAAGCCAATACACGGCGTTTCAGTTTTTTCTTAGGTAGGTCTTTTAACTTTCTTCTAATATGTTGACTAATGGCAACCTTGTTTTCAATAAGTCCTGGTACATCTTTAAAAACTTCATGGTTTATACGCTGTAATACAAAATAGGGTTTATGATTTGTTTTTATTAAATAAGAATCATTGATATGACCAGAAGCTAATTCTTGATAGGATTCGAACTCCCCTTCGTGCTGGAACTGATTGAATATAATTTTAAGTTTCTCTATTGACATATTACCAAAGATTGCGTGGATAAACCTTATTTTTTTTCAACATTCCAATGGCTTTTTCAACTATTTCCTTATCTTCTTGATAAGTAACCCCAAACCATTTTGCATTCGACTTTAGCACTTCAACAGTAGCCATGTTCGATTTCAATATCTCCTTTACTATTGAAGGAATGTAAAATTCGGCTTTTAAATTTTCTTTGTTTGCTTCTAAAAACGTTTCAAACAACCTGCTCCCAAATTCAAAACATTTCGGCGTAAAGCCCCAGAAATTCATTGAAACTACGGAGTTCTCATCTATTGGGATAAGGTCACCCTCGTCATTTTCTCGCATTATCTTGCCATTAATTCTTTCAATATGGGTGCGCTCGGTCACATCTATCAAAAACCCTGTTTCACTGACTTGGCATTCGCCTCTTGATACGAACCCATAATCTGACAACGTGTTTTTCAACAAATATGCCATGGTATTAAAATTATATGAATTCACATCCATTTCCGAGAGCGATTTCGCCATAATTTCAAAAGCCTCTTTACCATAAAAATCGTCTGCATTGATAATAGCAAAGTTTTCACTTACCGCATCTTTTGCCATTAAAAGGGCATGCCCTGTACCCCAAGGTCTAGTTCTTTCTGGATTTACATATTTATTGGGTACACAATCAAGCTCTTGATACACGTATACAATCTCAGCTTTACCTTCCAGTTTTTTATTGAAAATTTTCTTGAACTCGTTTTCAAAACTCTTGCGTATTATAAAAACAAATTTTCCAAATCCTGCACTTAGGGCATCATACAGTGAGAAATCAATAATTGTATCACCTTCAGGTGTAAAAGAATCGATTTGTTTCAACCCACCATATCGGCTTCCCATACCTGCTGCTAATATGACAAGTGTTGGTTTTTTAAGCATCATTTTTCACTTTAATTAAAAACTTAGGCATTTGAATTACCTTCGATCACCCATCATTTTTTTTCAAATATAAATAAATTATTTTATAAATGTGTACGAACACAAAAAAATGTTATCGAACACATTAACGGTTTTTAAATTAGTTTTATATATTTGTTGGTATGAAAAAAAAATACACTATACGCGATATTGCGGAATTGGCGGGGGTTTCTAAAGGTACGGTTGATAGGGTAATACATAACCGGGGTAAAGTTTCAAAAAAAGCCCTTGAAAGAATAACCAAATTGCTTACTGAGATTGATTATGAACCGAATCTTATTGCAAGAAACCTAAAGAACAACAAGGTATATGATATTTGTGTATTAATGCCAGATCCAGAAGTAGACCCTTATTGGAGTCCTTGTACCGATGGAATAAAAAACGCCATTATTGAATTGAAAGCCTTTGGCGTAAATATACTGACGGTACTGTTCAATCCCCAATGCACCAAATCGTTTTTAAATGAAAATGAAAACATTCAAATCATGTTGCCGGATGCTGTTGTACTAGTTCCTCTATTTAATAAAGAATCATTGTTTGTATTGGAAAAATATGAAGAATTAGGTATTATCGTATCAACTTTTAACAATCGCATTAATTCTGCAACAATCAATAAATTCGTTGGACAGGATCTATTTCAAAGTGGCAGGATTGCAGCAAAATTATTGTATGGTTTAAGAAAATCAGAGGGCGACTTTGTGATTATACATATTGACGAAAAATACAAAAACGCCATACACATGCAAGAAAAGGAAAAGGGGTTCAAAAGTTTTTTTGATGAATCCCTGAAATTTAAAAATAAAATATTGACCTGTAAATTAAAACATCCAAATTTTGAATCTCAGTTTAACTTGTTTTTAAATGAGCATAAATATTTAACTGGAATTTTTGTTACTACTTCTAAAGTCTATCAAGTTGCCGAAATAATCAAAAATAGAACGCAACATAACATTTCTATTGTTGGATATGATTTATTACCTGAAAATGTAGCTCATTTAAAGGAAGGAACTATTGACTTCTTGATACACCAAAATCCCAAACAACAAGCCTACCTCGCATTAAAATACTTAGTGGATTTTTTGCTTTTCGAAAAAGAAATCCCAAATGAATTGCTCCTGCCCATAGATATTATAAATTCGGAAAATGTAGAGCCTTTTATGGGCAATTAAAAATTTTCCAATTTGAATATTCCAAAAGAAGATGCTACATGAAAATTAGGGGTCTCCGTATTTGGGTCAACCCATGTTATCCAAGTAGGTATATATTTCCCGTTTTCCTGTTTATTATATTTTGCTCTAAAAACTCCAGTCTCAATTATACCAGATTTTATCAAACCAAGCTTGAGAAGTGAACTAATACTAATGGCTCCTACAACCATAAAACCAGTTTTATTAATTGACGATTTTACCTCAATGTCCTTAACAGGCCAATTCCAATTAAAATCAAACTTATTATTTGGTCTGGCCTTGAAGTCCAATATCCTTGTTGTTGGATCTATTTCTAAACAATAATATGGATTTAAGCTGTTATCCGACCTAAAGAACAATTCTACGCGATCAGAATTGTTAATGCTCTCAATGGTATCATTTGTAGTATCAATATATACTTCTGGGTCCTCAACTTCAAAATTAAAAAAGAGTGTTTCAGTATCCCACAAGGATCTAAATACTATTTTATCTACTTTTTGTGAATTCCATGGAGAAGTAAAATCTACCAATTCATGAGCGGTCTCCCATATAACACTTAACCCCTCTTCTTTTATATTCAATAGTCCCTTACCAATACGTTTAATGATATATATATTTTTTGTGTTCTGCATGAATGATTTAAAATAAATGTCTACTAAGTTTATTTACAGCTATTTTGTTCATAAATCTAGTTTTTGTAGTGATGATTTTATAAAAAACAATTTGTCCTATACTAAATGTAATCTATTTTTGGCCTGAAGACCAATAACTATTGTAAATTGATTAAAAATGTATCTTTTACTGGATTTGGAAATTTCAAATATTAACATGACCACTCCTACGCTTCGAAATTAAAATCATTTAATTCTTAATCATTATTCCAATCTTATAAATTCGAATTTACTAAACTTAATTCAAAATTACTTCCATAAAGAACACTAAACCTTGATACTGCAGAATGTTGACAACCAAATTATGAAAATTGCGTATAAAAGATTGATTTAAAGCCCTTTTTTGAATTATAATTCTTAAGATAATGTATTACTCAACCCTTAAATGTGGGCTCTCTTTTCAACTATAGTTTTAACAAAATTTATGAGAGCAATTTAAATCCAATGAGGATTAATATAAATGCTATAGAACCAATCTATTTTTAATCATCCAATTATGTGCATTAGTTATATCAATAAATTCCTTTTTCTTTTGTTGCTCTAATCTTTTTGTTTGAGTTTTCTAAAAACATCAATTCTCCAATGAAATATTTTTCTCACTCTAATTTAAGCCAATAGGACTAAACAAAAGTAATATGAGTAATAGGAAAACTATTACTTTCAATATTTTTATATAGATTACTATTAAAAGATATCAAATAAGCACAAATTAAAAAATGAACAGCAAAATCGTAAAATGTTGTACCTATGTTGTACCTGTGTAAAAAAGAAGGCTGTTTTTTGAAATAAAAAAGCCGAAGAAAACCTTCGGCTTTTTGTACGGGCGGGGAGACTCGAACTCCCACACCTCGCGGCACCAGATCCTAAGTCTGGCGTGTCTACCAATTCCACCACGCCCGCATTTTAAAATTTTTTTGTCCTTTTGCTTGGCTAAGTCCTAAGTCTAGCGTGTCTACCAATTCCACCACGCCCGCAAAAGGACTGCAAATATAATCAAGATTTTTAAATGGCAAACTTCTAAGATTAAAAAACATTCTTTTTTTATACTTTTGGAAAAATCATTTTTAAACACGCCATGAACCATATTCAATCTTATATTAAAGAACACAAAGACCGATTTTTAAGCGAACTTATTGAACTTCTTAAAATACCTTCCATAAGTGCAGATTCTGCCTATAAGGCAGATATTTTAAAAACTGCCGAAGCTGTAAAAATAAGTTTAGAAAAAGCAGGTTGCAATATTGTTGAGTTATGTGAAACGGAAGGCAATCCTATTGTGTATGGCGAAAAAATTATTGATGTCAACTTACCTACGGTTTTAGTTTACGGTCATTATGATGTGCAACCTGCAGACCCTCTGGATTTATGGGATTCACCCCCTTTTGAACCTGTAATTAAAACAACCGATTTGCACCCAGATGGTGCTATTTTTGCAAGAGGTTCTTGTGATGATAAAGGACAAATGTACATGCATGTAAAGGCTTTGGAATTTATGGTGCAAACCAACCAATTACCATGCAATGTGAAATTTATGATTGAAGGAGAAGAAGAAGTGGGAAGTCGGAATCTGACCGTTTTTGTTAAAAAAAATCAAGAAAAACTAAAGAATGACGTTATACTTATTTCCGATACAGGCATGATTGCCAATGATATTCCTTCCATCACCACGGGTTTACGCGGAATTAGTTATGTGGAAGTTGAAGTTACCGGTCCCAATCGCGATTTACATTCGGGTTTGTATGGTGGAGCCGTCGCAAACCCCATTAATATTCTAGCGAAAATGATTGCATCGCTTCATGATGACAATAACCATATTACCATCCCTGGGTTTTATGATAAGGTTGAAGAGTTATCACAAGAGGAGCGTGCCGACATGGCAAAAGCACCTTTCAATTTAGAAGACTATAAAAAAGCCTTAGATATTGAAGGCGTTTATGGAGAATCTGGCTATACCACCAACGAGCGAAATGCCATTAGGCCTACTCTAGATGTGAATGGCATTTGGGGCGGTTACACAGGCGAAGGTTCTAAAACCGTCATTGCCAGTAAGGCGCATGCTAAAATATCCATGCGATTGGTACCACATCAAGATTGGCTAGAAATTACTGAATTATTTACCAAACATTTCACCAGCATTGCTCCAGAAGGTGTGAAGGTAAACGTAAAACCGCATCATGGCGGACAAGGTTACGTCACACCTATTGATAGTATTGGCTACCAAGCGGCAAGCAAAGCTTATCAAGTTACCTTTGGTAAAACACCTATCCCCCAACGCAGTGGCGGTAGTATTCCTATTGTGTCGCTTTTCGAGCAAGAATTAAAAAGCAAAACCATTTTAATGGGTTTTGGTTTGGACAGCGATGCCATCCATTCACCAAACGAACACTTCGGGATTTTTAACTATTTAAAAGGCATTGAAACCATTCCCTTGTTTTATAAGTATTTTACGGAGCTATCTAAATAATTTTGGTGTTACCCAAATGGGGTCGCGCTTTACACTATATCTTTTCATTCTGTCATTCCTGCGAAAGCCGGAATCCATAAAAAAGGATGTCGTTTCAATCGCTAATACTTACTAAGAATACTAGATGAAAAACCAACATACCAAAAACCTTATCTTTCTTTTCATAGCCACATTATTTGGTAGTACTTCTGGTCCTTTAGGCAAATTTATAGACTTACCGCCTCCGGTGATTATTTGGTGTCGGTGCATTGTGGGCGGCTTGTTTTTATATGGTTTTTGTTACTTCAAAAAGGTAAACCTAAAAGTTTATTCGAAAAGGGATTTTTTAACCATTCTGGTAAGCGCTTTGTTTTTTGGTGCCCACTGGATTACGTATTTCTACGCCCTTAAATTATCGAATGTTGCCATTGGCATGCTCTCGTTGTTTACCTACCCCATGATTACCGCTCTTATTGAACCTCTTTTTATTAAGGTAAAGTTCGACCCCATGTATATTGTTTTGAGTCTTATGGTATTACTTGGCCTCTATATTTTAGCCCCTGAATTTAATCTTGAAAATGCTCATATTGGTGCTATTTTGTTTGGTGTATTATCTGCACTCTTATATTCCATTAGAAATATTATTTCCAAAAAATTAACCAGCCATTATTCTGGCACTAGTATTATGTTTTATCAAATTTCCATACTAAGTGTATTATTGCTTCCATCCTTATTTTTCATGGATATATCAAATATCACAAACCAAATTCCTTATGTAGTCATGTTAGGATTGTTACCAACGGCTATTGGTCATACAATGCTAGTGAGCAGCTTTAAACACTTCTCAGTAAGTACGGCGAGTATTATTACCAGTATTACGCCAATTTTTGGAATCATTTTGGCCTTTATTTTTTTAAATGAAACCCCCAACCTCAAGACATTTATTGGTGGCTCGCTGATTTTAGCAACGGTTGTTATTGAGAGTATTCGTTCCCGAAACAATCCGTGATTAGTGATTAGTGATTAGTGATTAGTGATTAGTGATTAGTGATTAGTGAAAATAATAGTTCCCAAAATAATTGTTTTTGCATTCAAGCAATATTTTCAATAAGTGAAACTTAGCAGGAGTTAGGAAGTCTCCATACAATTTCTATTGAAAATCCCTAATTATTACATTACAATTAAAATTATTTTTACTCTACACTTGTAGAATTAAAATATTTGTTCTATGTTTGTAGAACACAATCTAATTTTGTAGAAAATGCAATTATCAAAAACCGAAGAAGAATTAATGAATTACCTCTGGAAGCTAGAAAAAGCGTTTATGAAAGACCTGCTTGAGGCCTATCCAGAACCCAAGCCAGCAACCACAACCGTGGCAACACTTTTAAAACGTATGACCGACAAAGGGTTTATTGATTACAATTTATATGGAAATTCACGGGAATATTATCCGCTGGTTAAAAAAAAAGACTATTTCTCTAAACATGTAAACGGCCTAATAAAGAACTTTTTTAACGATAGCGCCTCTCAATTCGCCTCGTTTTTTACCAAAGAAACCAATTTAACCAAGGAAGAATTAGAGGATTTAAAAACGCTTATAGATAAAGAACTCAAAAACAAATAGATATGGAATTCTATGTTTTAAAATCGGGCATCTGTTTAGCAATCTTTTATACCTTTTATAAGCTGGTATTAGAAAAAGAAAGCTTTCATGTTTTCAAACGTTTCTATTTATTGGTTTCGGCAGTTTTAGCATTCGTTATTCCGTTAATAACCTTTACAGAATATATTGAACCTACAGCACAAAAATTTCCTTTAACTTTTTCAGATGCTCCAATAACTAATACCATTATAGAAGTCCAGCCCATAAACTATGTTCCTATTATTCTTTGGGCTATTTACGGAATGGGCGTATTACTTTTCAGCATCAAGTTTTTTAAAAATCTAGCGCAACTTTTTTATAAAATTAAACACAATACGAAAGTTAAAATCCACCAATTTACACATGTACTATTGCAGGATTTAATTGTGCCACATACCTTTTTCGATTACATTTTTTTAAACAAACAAAAATTTGAAACACATCAAATTCCCAAAGAAGTCTTGTTACATGAAGAAACCCACGCCAAACAAAAACACAGTTTAGATGTGCTGTTTATTGAAATCCTGCACATCCTATTTTGGTTCAACCCGTTAATCTATTTCATAAAGCACAGCATCAAATTAAATCATGAGTTTTTAGCAGACAACGCCGTTTTAAAACAAGGTATAGACTCATCAACTTACCAAAACATCTTATTGGCATTCTCATCTCCCGATAGCAATCGGGATGCTACAGAACTACCATTGGCAAACGCCCTTAATTATTCATCAATCAAAAAACGATTCACAGTTATGAAAACACACACATCCAAACAAGCTTTTTGGCTTCGCAGCCTCATTTTATTACCACTACTAGCTATATTGATTTATAGTTTTAGTGAAAAGAACGTTATTGAAAAATCCGTACAAATAAATGGTTCAACTGCCAAATCACAAACCATACAAAAAAGTATAAGCCAAATTACAATTACATTAAACAAAAAAGCTGAAGTTACACTGAATGATGAAACATTTCATTATGCAGATCTTTACAAAAAATTAAATGCGTTAACAAATGGCTTGTCAGAAGATGTCAAGAGTAATATCATCGTTAATTTAAAAGTAGAAAGTGGTACAAATGGACTTTACACGTCTTATGTAAAAGAATTTATTAGATTAATTGGTATATCAAAAATAACTCTTAACAGTTCTTCAAAAATTCAAGAAACAGTTCCACAGGAAATAAATAAGGCTTTTAGAATGGTTTTTTATCTAGATACCGATAATTTAACGGCATTCGGATTATGGTTAGACACAAATGATTTGAGAGATGAAATGAATCTTAGGTACTTTAAAAAGCTAAAAAACCTTACGGAAATAGAAATTGTTGTTAGAAATGGTACATCGGAAAAAACGATATCTGAAGTTGAAAAAATCTTAATGGAATATGGAGAAGTTAATCTAAAATTTACGGACGGTGAACCTTGGCTTAATAAAAATAAACAGAAAGCCGCTCCAAAAGAGATAGAAGAATATAACAACTTAGTTAAAAAATTTAACTCAAATCCAGAAGGTGAACGTATACTTAAAGTAAAGGACAAAAATCGTATCGTGGTCATCTACGGCTTAATGACTATGAAGCAAAAAAATGAAAATGAACTATTTCCTGATTTTACAACGATATTACTTCCACCTCAACCACATCAACAAAAAGCTACTCTTGAAGAAATTGAAGAATACACTAATATTGTTAGAAAAAATAATTTTCGTTTACATGATGAAAGTACTAAAAGGCAAAGTGATATTGACTTCATAGCAAATGTATATAATAAAATGAATAAAGAACAAAGAGTCAGTGCAGAGCCGTTTCCCAATATAATACCTCCACCAATGCCACCAAAACCTCTTGAGCCAGAAAACCCATCTCAAGAATTACTTCAATTAAAAAAAGAATATAATGAGGAAGCAAATGCCTATGCTGAAATAGTAAAAATTTATTTTAATGAGAAAAAAGAAAGTCTTGCAGAACTTTGGAAAATTCGCGAATCCACAATGGTTCTTTATATAAAATATTCAGCTTTAGCTAAAAAAGAATTGGATTCTTCGAAAGATTTGAAAAAACAAGATGTTCCACGCCCACCAGCAAAAAATTAAAATCTTAAAAAATAAACCCACAGTCAAGTCTAGACCTTGACTATTTTTTTACCCATCATGTAACATTTAGCATACTTTAACGTTCTAACAGTCAATCAATCAAATCACAAACGTTATGTTAAAGCAATTCTTCATTATTTGCTCTGGTGCCGATACCGATATTTTAGAAAGCTGTTCTAAAGGCGAACAAAATAAATACGCCGGCATTGGCGCTACCGTGTTCTTTACAGCCGTTATGGCTTTTATAGCAGCCAGTTATGCGCTTTATACAGTTTTTGATAATCTGTATTCATCCATTTTTTTCGGACTTATTTGGGGATTTCTCATTTTTAATTTAGACCGCTTTATTGTGTCTACCATTAAAAAAACAGGGAACTTTATGGATGAATTCATTCAAGCCACACCACGAATTATTCTGGCAGTTATTATAGCTATTGTTATTGCAAAACCTTTGGAACTTAAAATTTTTGAAAAGGAAATCAACCAAGTATTGTTAGAACAAAAAAACGACTTAACACTCGCCAATAAAAATCAGATTGCCGAACAATTCACGCCAACCATTACGGGTTTGGATGACAATATTAAATCCCTTCAACAGCAAATTGATGCTAAAGAAGCTGAAGTGAATGCTTTGTATGATACCTACATTGCCGAAGCCGAAGGGACCGCAGGCACAAAACTATTGGGCAAAGGGCCTGTTTATAAAGAAAAACGTGATAAACACGATGCCTTATTAACAGAATTGCAGCAATTAAAAGCTGAAAACAAATTAAAAATGGCCGCTTATGAAACTCAAATAAGCGATTTAAAAAGCAATTACGATATTGAAGTGCAAAACACACAGCCCATCATCAATAATTTTGATGGTTTAATGGCTCGTGTTAATGCTTTAAGTGAATTGCCTTGGCTCCCCTCGTTCTTTATATTTCTATTGTTTTTAGCCATTGAAACGTCTCCAATTTTCGCAAAACTGTTATCGCCTAAAAGTGCTTACGATTTTAAATTGGAAGACCAAGAAACCGCCATTAAAACAAACGTGCTTCAAAACAAAAACCAACGGGAAGCCATGTTGAAAACAGATTATGCCATAAACGACCGCATCTACTCCGATATAGAAAACGAGGACGAACTATACACCTATAAGCGTAAAAAAGCCAGGGAACTTATGCAGCTTCAAGCCGATGCGTTCTTTAAACAACAAAAAAATGTTTTGTGATAGTTATTAAATTAATCGATGTCGTAAAGCTTTGATATTTAGATTTTACTATTTTTACCTCTATAATATTAAAATTAAGTATGAAAAAGTTTTTACTACTATTCTTTATTTTATCATGTTACAATAGTAATGCCCAAACGGAAGAGAAAGATAAAAAGGATATTCTTGGTGTTCTAAAAGACCAAAGAATGGCTTGGTCTAAAGATGATATAGAAGGCTATATGGAAGTTTTTTGGAAAAACGATTCACTCAAAATCTATGGCTCCAATGGTATTACACATGGTTGGGACAATACCTTCGAGAAATACAGAAGAAGCTATCCAGATAAAGACCACACAGGTATATTAAGTTATAAAATAAATGATGTTTCTAAAATTAGTGATGACAACTATTATGTTTTGGGTGAATATCACATAAAACGAAACGCAGGGAATATCGATGATTTTTTTATGTTACTTTTTAGGAAAATTGATAATGAATGGAAAATTATTGTTTATACCTCCTACTAATAATTTTTAATTTACGGCAGGACAATTACAATCGTATCGTACCTTTTTACAATTAAAGTTATACCCTAGAGTTAATTGATGAAACCCACCATTAGTAAACACAACCGAATTGGTTTGATATGTATAGGTATAAGCAAACATAAACTGATCGTAATTTACCCCTATAATTGGGGTTATATTTTGCAATTTTTGACTATCAATGGCTCCAGAATTTGTTAGATATTGCGCACCATCTAAACTTTGACGGTAAGATAAGCCGCCCCAAAGACTTCCAAATTGCGTTGTTTTATAAGCTTTGGCGTTTATATCTATAGAAGACTCTTGTGTGCCTTCTTTATATTGAAACATTAAAGAAGGTTCATATGTCCAATCGCTTCCATATTTTCCAAAAACATATCCTGCAGATAGTAAATAACGTCTTAAATTACTGGTGATCTCAATATCGTTATTGATTCCTGAGTTTTTCAGAAGATTCTTTACGGTTCCATGTGCATAGAAATCTAAATAATTATACGAAAAACCAAAATCCATGTTAAGATTTGTTTCACTTTGTACAACGCCATCAATTATAGGATCGAAACCATCTTGCGGAAATGATGTTTCATCTAATTTATATTGAATAAACCCAACACTTAAGCCAAACGATAACATGTTTAAATCTACTTCAGACCTAGAAAACATCAGGTGATGCGCATACGTTACATAAGCCCCAGTTTGCGAATGGTATCCATTCTTATCAGTATATAAAATACCTCCAATAGCAGATGGCGTATCCCCGATTCTACCATTCATACTTAAGGTTAAAAGTTTTGGTGCATCTTCATGACCAAACCATTGTTGGCGACCAGTTAAGCGCACCTTTGCACAATTTGCTGCCCCAGCCATAGAAGGGTGGATTAAATAATAATTATCTGTTAAATAGTCTGCATAAATAGGCAACCCTTCCTGGGCCTGGATTTTAAGAGTCCCCAAAAGGGTTATAATTAAAATGAAACAATATGTAGACTTCATAAACTATTGTTAAGTAGGTTTTATATATATGTCAATGTTTTGATTATAAGTAAATTATAATATAAAATTCAACTATTCTTCATGCCTTCAAAAGTGCAACAAAACCCAAATATATACATAACTATAGTTTTCTTTTAGTATTTTTACAAAAAAAAAGCTAAAATGAATACTTTTACCGTTTCAATACAGGAAACCTCGAATAAAGCTATCATCAAATTTGAACTTAATCAGTTCATTACCAAAAACCAAAGTTTTGAATTCAACAATATAGATGAAGCAAAGCAATCGCCATTAGCACAGCAATTATTTTATTTGCCCTTTGTAAAAAAGGTGTATATCGCAGGAAATTTTATTGCTATAGAACGATACAATATTGTAGAGTGGGAAGATGTACAGGATGAAATCGCAGAACAAATAAGCGATTATTTAAATGATGGGGGCATTATTATTGAAGAAACCGCCGTTTCTAAAAAAGTACCTATTACAGTGTATGCAGAAAGTACCCCGAACCCTGCTGTTATGAAGTTTGTTGCCAATAAAAAATTAGTTACAGCTTTATTTGAATTTACTTCTATTGATAAAGCAAAACTGTCTCCATTAGCTACAGAATTGTTCCATTTTGCGTTTGTAAAAAATGTTTTTCTTGATGAAAATTATATATCGATAACAAAATATGATATAGCCGAATGGCAAGAGATTACAGTACAATTACGCGAATTTATAAAAAATTATATCGAACAAGGAAAAGATATTGTTTTACCTGGAGCTGCAGAAAGTTTGCAGAAATCGACCAAACAAATAGATGACCATTTTGAATCGCTTGATGATACCTCCAAAGAGATCATAAACATTCTTGAAGAATATGTAAAACCAGCTGTTGCCAGTGATGGTGGAAACATTCAGTTTATTTCTTATGATGCCGATACCAAAAATGTAAGTGTGCTACTTCAAGGTGCCTGTAGTGGTTGTCCATCTTCAACATATACTTTAAAAAGCGGTATTGAAAATATGCTAAAAGAAATGCTAAAAGACAAAGTGGAAACAGTTGAAGCCATAAACGGCTAACTCAGTTTATTTTCTTATATTTAGAGTTATTAATTATTTTAAAAAACTAAACTATGTCCGTATTAAAAATTATTGAAGTATTATCGAATTCAGACAAAAGTTGGGAAGATGCCGCAAGAAAAGCAGTTACCCACGCCTCAAAAAGTGTTAAAAACATACGCTCTGTTTATTTGAAAGAACAAAGTGCCAGTGTTGTAAATGGAAACATCACAGAATTTAGAGTCAATGTAAAAATCACTTTTGAAGTTGAATAAACCTCAACAATGTTAAAACTAAAACCTTAGCGTTCATATCTGAACGCTTTTTTTCTACATCAATTCTTAAAATGAAAAAAACGCTTACTCTATTGTTACTATTGCCCATTATACTTTTCAGCTGTAAAAGTGAAACTTCAAAAGACATGACACATCTATACACAAACGACCTTATACATGAAACTAGTCCGTACTTATTACAGCACGCGCACAACCCTGTAAACTGGAATGCATGGAATGATAAAACATTAGCGAAAGCAAAAACTGAAAAAAAACTTTTATTGATTAGTGTTGGCTATGCAGCATGCCATTGGTGCCACGTTATGGAACATGAAAGTTTTGAAGATAGTTTAGTAGCGCAGGTTATGAACAAAGATTTCATCAATGTAAAAGTGGACAGGGAAGAACGCCCTGATGTTGACCAAATTTATATGAGTGCCGTACAACTTATGACTGGCAGTGGTGGTTGGCCTTTAAACGTAATAGCATTACCTGACGGCAGACCAGTTTGGGGAGGTACTTACTTTAAAAAAGAACAATGGATTGACATTTTAAATCAGATTTCAAAACTTTATGTTGAGAATCCAGACAAACTATATGAATATGCAGACAAACTATCCCAAGGCATTAAGTCGTTGGACGTTGTTAGTTTAAATACCGACGAGCCCGTTTTTGAAACTGCTTTTATAGATGATGCACTAAAAAATTGGTCGAAAAATTTCGACCATACAAATGGCGGTATGAATCAAGCTCCAAAATTTATGATGCCAAGCAATTACCATTTTCTGCTGAGGCAAGCTTACCAAAACAATGACAAAGACCTCCAGGAGTTTGTGAATGTAACACTTACCCAAATCGCGTATGGCGGGATTTATGATCATCTTGGTGGTGGTTTTTCAAGATATTCGGTTGATGAAAAATGGCATGTGCCCCACTTTGAAAAAATGCTATATGATAATGCCCAATTGGTCAGTTTATATGCAGACGCCTATCTGATAACAAAAAACCCACTTTATAAAAAAGTTATTACGGAAACCTTAGAGTATATAGAAAATGATATGACTGCTAGTAATGGTGCGTTCTATTCCTCGCTTGACGCCGATAGTAATACCCCAGAAGGAAAACTTGAAGAAGGGGCTTTTTATGTTTGGACCAAAAACGAATTAAAAACACTTCTTAAAGAAGATTTTGATTTGTTTTTAGAATATTATAACATCAATGATTATGGACTTTGGGAACATGACAATTATGTTCTAATCCGTAAAGATGATGATGCTTCCATTATTAAGAAATTTCAAATAAACGAAAAACAATTAGCAGAAAAAAAACAGCAATGGAAAACGGTTCTTTTAAATGTTCGAAACAAAAGAGACAAACCGCGTTTGGATGATAAAACACTAACCTCTTGGAACGCCTTGATGCTTAAAGGTTATGTAGATGCTTATAGAGTATTAGGCGACAAAAGCTTTTTGGAGGCTGCTGAAAAAAATGCCAACTTTATAATCAGCAACCAACTTCGTGAAGATGGTGGTTTGAACCATAATTATAAAGACGGAAAAAGCACCATAAACGGTTATCTTGAAGACTATGCTGCCACTATTGAGGCTTTTATTTCTCTTTACGAAAACACTTTAAATGAAACTTGGTTAACAACAGCAAGAGATTTAGCTAATTATACCTTTGATCATTTTTTTGATGACTCTAGCAAAATGTTTTATTTCACCTCCAATAGTGACGCATCCTTAGTATCTAGAAGTATTGAATACCGAGACAATGTTATTCCTGCAAGTAATTCCATTATGGCTAAAAATTTATTTAAATTATCACATTATTTTGATAATGAGCATTTCTCAAAATCAGCCATGACCATGCTAAACAATGTAAAACCAGAAATGAAGGAATACCCATCTGGTTATTCCAATTGGTTGGATTTAATGTTAAATTATACCAATCCGTTTTATGAAGTCGCCATAGTAGGTAAAGACGCCAAACAAAAAATAACGGATTTAAATAAACATTATATTCCCAATAAATTAATTGCTGCAAGTACTACGGAAAATAATTTACCTTTGTTGGAAAACAGATACAACCCACAAGAAACGTTCATTTACGTATGTGTGAACAAAGCTTGTAAATTACCTGTTAAAGACGTTGGTAAAGCTTTAGAATTTTTAAAAGAATGAGTTTTTTAAGCATGTTTTTAATACTACTTGTTGCTTTAGAACATGTATACTTTTTAATATTAGAAATGTTTTTTTGGACAAAACCAAAAGGGATAAAAGCATTTAGATTGAAGTCTAAACAATTTGCAGAAGACACCAAAGTTTTGGCTGCAAATCAAGGATTATATAATGGTTTTTTATCAGCTGGATTGGTTTTTTCAATCGTAGAAAACGATATTAAAATCGCCTTGTTTTTTCTTTCTTGTGTTACCATTGCTGGTATTTACGGTGCCTATTCCACCAAACAAATCAAACTATTCTATATTCAATCGATTCCAGCAATTCTTGCTATGGTTTCCCTATTTATTAACATTATTTAACTTTTTGGTTTCCCATTTTTAATAAGAAAATTGTATCATGTCTTAACATAATAAACCTATTAAAACAAACATTCATGGATTTAGAAACTATTGAAACAGAAAAATGGATATTATTAGCTACAGAATATGGCATAAAGATTATTGGCGCCATTATTATTTGGATTGTTGGCGCATGGATTATTAAAAAAATCCTCAAAGCTAGCCGTAAAGTAATGACCAAAAGCAATTATGAAGAAAGTCTGCAAAAATTTCTGATGAACCTTTTAAATTGGTCATTAAAAATATTGTTAATCATTACGCTTTTAGGAACATTAGGAGTTCCTACAACCTCTTTTGCTGCTGTAATTGCAGCCGCTGGTTTAGCCATTGGTTTAGCGCTTCAAGGTTCTTTAGGTAATTTTGCTGGAGGTGTATTGATTATGATTTTCAAACCATTTAAAATAGGAGATCTTGTAGAAGCACAAGGTGAGATTGGTTCTGTAAAACAGATTGAAATATTTACCACTAAGTTAATTGGGCTTTCCAACAAGGAAATAATCATTCCTAATGGTGCTTTATCAAACGGAAATATCATTAATTACACAACAGAAGGCACCCGACGAGTCGATTTGGTTTTTGGTGTTGGTTATGATTCTGATATCAAAAAAACAAAAGAGGTTTTAATGACGGTTTTAAAAAATAATCCTAAAGTTTTAGAAATCCCAGAACCAACCGTAAATGTTTTAGAATTATCAGATAGCTCTGTTAATTTTGCTGTCAGGCCATGGTGTAACTCAGAGGACTATTGGGCCGTTTATTTTGAAATAACAGAAAACGTTAAAGAATCTCTAGATGCTGCCGGTATAGAAATACCATATCCACATCAAGTTGAAATTAGGAAAATGGCTTAATCCCTCTCCTAAATCCTCTCCCAAAGGGAAAGGACTTTAATTTTTATTTGGCTTTTAACGCGACAAAATCTTTTAAATAATAAGGTTCAAAATAAGCGACATCTTCAAAGTCGCTTATTTTGTATTTATTATAAGCTAGCAAACCCATGTTATTTGCAGAAGGTAATTTATTATCTATAAAAATGGCATTGGGGTGCATTATGATGCCTTTGGCTTTTTCAACACCATTACCAATGAAATAGACTTTACCTTTTTCTAAATATTTAACAAACGCATTTTCATCTAAAATCTGGGCTTGTGTTTCTCTGATTTGGTTATAGTCTGAATTGAAAATTCCCGAATACACTTCCATACGTCTTGCATCAAGCATAGGGATGATTATACCTTCATCCATTTTTACTTGATATGCTAAAGATTCAAGTGTGGACACTGAAATTAACGGCTTGTTTAAAGCAAAACAAAGCCCTTTAGCTGCCGAAACGCCAATTCGAAGACCCGTGTAAGACCCTGGCCCCTTGCTTACCGCTATGGCATCAATATCAGTTAAAGCTATTTTTGATTCTTTTAAAGCGGCATCAATAAAAACATGCAAACTTTCGGCATGCGAATAGTTCTTATTATTGTCTTCTTTTAAGAATACTGTTTTACCTTGTTTTGAAATAGAAACCGAACAATTGGTCGTTGCTGTTTCAATATTAAGTATTAAAGCCAAATTAATTTATCTTTATTGTTTTCCCCATGTAAAAGTCTAAAACTTTTGTCTTAAAAACAAAATCATATTTCGCATTAATTAAAGAAGCTTGTGCATTTATATATCTAATACGTGATTGTTCCAACTCAAAAGCATTCATCGCTCCAATGTTGAAACGTTCTTGAGAATTATTGAATGATAATTCTTGGGATTCTAATGATTTTTTAGCAGACTCGTAAGTTTTAAACGCAGCTTGAGCATCGGTATAGGCTCGTTGAATGTTTGATTCTAAATTTAATTTCGCTTGATCTAAATCCAACTGAGCATTGTCTTCCCTTATTTTTGATTTAGCAACTGCCGTTTTATTTTGAAATTGGGAAAATATGGGGATATTAACATTTAAATTAAAACTGTGTCCTTTATTATCTTCTAGTTGTGTAAAAAAAGCTTCTTCCGTAGTACTTAGATTGGTAAAGAAAACATTGGTACCAAAGCTATAACCAAAACTAACACTTGGCAAATATCCAGCTTTAGAAAGTTTGGTATTTATTTCTGAATTATCTATGTTTTTCTCTGCTATTTTAATTTCATTTCTGTTTTCCATCGCAAAATCTAATATAGGGGAAACATCATCATATAATAAAGCTTCCGACGGGGTATCAACTTCTATAACCTGAACATCAAACCCTTCAAAAGGTACTTGCAACAATTGTGACAAGGTTAACAAAGACAATGTAAAGTTATTTTCTGCCACTGTTAAAGCTTGTTCATCATTTGCTAAAGTGGCTTCTGCATCATAAATATTTACTCTTGGTTGTGTACCGGCATCTACCAAATCCTTAACCTGTTGTAATTGTTTTGTAGAAAAATCATATTGAGCCTTAGCTGTTTCTAATTGTTCTTTATTAAACAATACATTCAAATATGAATTAGCGACATTTAACGAAATATCGTCCTTAATCCTATTTAACTCAAGCTCACTTGTTTCTAAGTTTAGCTGTGCTTGTTTGTATAAATAGGTGGTTCTAAAACCATTAAAAACATTTTCAGATACCCTAACTCCAAAATTGGTAGAATTACTAGTTCTATTTACAAAGGATCCTTCAAATAACTGACTTTGTCCTAAACTTAAACCATGTGAAGCACTACCCGAAACCGATGGCAAAAAACTTCCTTTTGATGCTATAATATCTTGATCATTTATAAGCAGTGTGTTTTCAGCTTTTTTTACAGTAATATTATTTTCTAAGGCATACGCCACACATTCTTGCAGTGTCCATTTTTTTTGTGAAAAACACAATGCACTTACAAAGAAAACACTGATTACAATGCTATTTTTTATCTGTCTCATAATCAATTAGTTATTTCTCCTTTGTTCTTCTTCATTATTATCTTTAGAAGCTTTGTTCCAAACTTTAATTTTATCTCCCGTCTTAACGCCATCAAGAATTTCAACATTAATACCATCAGACAATCCTATCTTTACATCTTTCCTTTCAAATTTCCCTTCTCCTGTCTGTGTTTCAACAAATGGTTTGTCTGTAATTCTGTCGTATTGAAGTAAGGCTTCCCTCATACTGAAAACACTGTCTTTGCCTTCTAAATCTATTTCAGCATTGGCACTATAACCAGCTCTGATATTAGTAGTCGAATCAATAGTTACGTCTGCTTTAATAGTAAACTGAACGGCGCCATTTTCTTCAATGCCTTTTGGTGCGACAAATGTTAATTTACCAGGAAAATCTTTATCTTGAATGGCCCCAAGAACTATTTTAATTTCTTTACCTGCTTTTAGTTTGCCAACTTCTGCTTCGTCAACTTTCCCTTCAAAAATCATTAGGCTCATGTCGGCAATAGTTGCAATGGTAGTTCCTTCATTAAAGTTATTGCTTTCAATAACTTGATCGCCTGCTCTAACCGGAATTTCCAATATAGTTCCCGAAATTTGAGCCGTAATGCTCGTGTTTGCAGAGCTACCACCAGAAATAGAACCTTTTTTTATAATTTGGTAATCATTTTGGGACTGTGAGAATGTCTCTTTTGCTTGATTAAAACTAAGTTCTGTGTTTTCAAAATCTTGTTTCGAAATGACCCCTTTTTCAAACAATGCTTTGTTTCTGTCGTATTGAATTTTGGCATTATCAAAAGCTAATTGAGATGTTTTTATTCTACTTTGAGCTTGCACCAAGGTTTGCTCGTTTGGCACTACCCGAATAGATGCTATTAAATCTCCTTTTTTAACGATATCGCCTTCATCAACAAAAATTTCGTCAACAATTCCAGAAATTTGAGGTTTTAGCTCCACTTCTTCCTCTGGGTTTAATTTACCAGTTGCTACAGCTTTTGTGTTGATAGTTGTGTAAAAGGGCTCCTCAACTTTAAAATCCTCGACGGCTTTTGAATTGGAATCCATAAAATACTTGAGCACAATTATTAATAATATGGCGGCAACTAATCCTAAAATAATTTTTACTGTTTTGTTCATTTGGTTATTCTTAATGTTTTTTAATTTGTCAAATGGTGCTTCTATGTCAAGTTCATAATAAAAAAATATATAACGTTATAGAAGGTTCATTTGGTTGTTCTTATTGTTTCTAATTCTTCAAATGCTGATTATACATTTGCGTTATAGAAGGTTCACTTTTTTGATTGTTTATTCTTCTCTTAATGCTTCTATTGGTTTTACGCTTGTGGCTTTAAATGCCGGAATTAAGCCTATTAATGTTCCTAAAATGATTAACAATGTAAGTGCTATAAATACAACAGCTATAGATACTGATGCGTTTACAATCACGGCTTCATCTCCTTGTCCAAAAGCAGCATCTAGTCCTATTAAAATCCAGCCTCCTGAAATGATTCCTAATAATCCTGCCACAAGGGTTAAAAACACGGCCTCCACTACTATTTGCCTTTTTATTTCAAATGGCGTAGCTCCCAATGCCCGACGTAAGCCAATTTCTTTGGTACGTTCCCGAACGGTAATCAATAGAATATTCCCTATAGCAAAGACCCCTGCAAATAACGTAGCAACACCCACAAACCAAGTTAAGAACTGCATACCAGTTAAAAACCCCGTTACTCTTCCAATCTCTTGTCCTGCATTTGCGCTTCCCAAAGCGCGATTATCGTCAGGATGTATACTATTCAAATTTTTTAGTAATAACTTTGCGTCCTCTTCTATTTGCACGATGTCATATTCCAATTTACCTGTAATCATCATCCAACCAATTTGATCTCCCGCGTTATAAACTTGCTGAAAAGTTGTAAATGGAATATGCAGGTCTATACGAGGTCCCATGGTTATATTTGATACTTCAAACAACCCAATAACTTTAAAATTAATGCTGTTAATTTGAATGTACTGATCTATGGCTTCTTCATCCTTTTTAAACAATTGTTTATATATATCTTCTGATATAACAACCACTTTTTTTCTATCATCAATATCATTTTGATTAATGAAACGTCCATGTATCAGTTTTTTCTTTTCAACTTTATCTAGCAAGGGATAGTCTCCACCTACCGCGAAACTTCCAGAAAGAAAGTTTCTTACTACTGTTGCTTGATTTTGGTTTCTAGGCACTACAAACTCAACACCTTCTACATTCTCTTCCACCTTTTTGGCGTCAGTTAATGATAATCTTACACGTTTTCCCTCTTGAAAACCTTTAAAAGGTATACTTGTATTTTGAGCCCAAATAAAAACACTATTAGTTGCAAAATCTCCAAATAAGCGGTTAAAGGAATTTTCCAGACCTCTAGCAGACCCTAACAACCCTATCAATAATAAAATACCCCACCAAACACCTACCATAGTAAGGATGGACCTTAATTTGTTCTTATTAAAGCTATCAAAAACTTCTTGCCAAGTATCTCTATCAAATAAAAATCTAAACATGCTTAATCATTTCTTAAAGCAACAATTGGTTTAATTCTAGAGGCCTTTTGTGCTGGTAAATATCCGGCCAATGCCCCGGCCAAAACAAGGGTTATGGTGGCACCTATAACTAGGCTAGTACTAACACCTGGGTTTGTAATAAAATAAACTTCTAAACTTGGACCACTCAATTCTAAAACACCAACTCCTATTAACAGTCCAACATAACCTGCTATAGCCGTTATAAGTATAGATTCAATTAATATGATGGATATGATTGATTTTGGAGTAGCCCCTAAAGCTTTTCTAATACCTATTTCCTTAGTACGTTCTTTTACTATAAAAATCATAATATTACTAATACCTACAATACCTGCTATAAGTGTTCCAAAACCAATAACTAAAATAATGACTGTGAGCCCCCCTGTCATTAGGTCTATTTGTTGTGTTGCTTCGGCCATATTAAATACCCTTATAGCCCTTTGATCGTCACTAGCAACAGAAAACCTACTCTTTAACTTTCTAGTAAGCAAATTACTAAAGCCTAATGCTTGATCATAATTTAAATTGGGATTATAGGTTAAGTTAATCTGGTCTATATAGTCATTATTACCATAAAGAAGCTGTGCTGTAGTAATTGGCATATAAATAAGACGCTCTTCATTATCACCGCCTTCATCTGTAAAGACACCTACTACCATATATTGTATACCATTAAGATTTATGTATTTACCTATGGCTGATTCTTTTATAAATAAATCTTCTTCAACTAATCTTCCAATAACGATGATTTTAGTTCTGTTTTCAAGATCATTTTGATTAATATAGCGTCCTTCTTTTATAATATTTTTTTCTACAAACTGGTAATCTGGGTGTACAGCAATTAAACTGTAGCTATTCTTTTCATTTTTATATGAGGCATTTACGTTTTTGTAAACCCTCGAGGTAATAAATTCAACTTTATCGTTAAATTCTTCTTTTACATACTCATAATCTTCATTTTTAAATTGAATACGTCTTCCTGCCTGAAGGCCTTCGTTAGCTATGGTTGTTCGCCCCGACATAATAAAAATGGAATTAGTAGCCGTATCAACAAACTCTTGTTCAAAAGTATTTTGTAATCCATTGGCAATACCAAAAAGAATGGTAAATAATAAAATAGCAAACGCCACAGTAAACCCAGAAAGCAAACTTCTAGTTCTGTTTTTATTGATACTTTGAAAAATTTCTCTCCAGAGATCTAAATCAAACATAGTGTCCTGCTCTTACTTGTTTTATCTTTTTATCCTCTATAATGACACCATCACGTAAATGTACAATGCGTTTACACATATTAGCTATATCTTCTTCATGGGTTACCATTAAAATGGTTTTACCTTCATCATTCAATTGCTGGATAAACTCCATAATTTCATTGGAAGTAGTTGTATCTAAGGCTCCCGTAGGTTCATCTGCCAATAATAACTTTGGATTTGCTGCTAATGCCCTGGCAATAGCAACGCGTTGTTTTTGTCCGCCTGAAAGTTCTTTAGGTAAGTGGTGGGCCCAATTTGTTAATCCTACTTTTTCTAAATGGAACATAGCCAATTCTTGACGCTCTTTACGTTTCAACCCCTGATAATATAAAGGCAATGCTACATTCTCAAGCGCATTTTTATAATTAATAAGATTAAATGATTGAAAAATAAACCCTAAAAACTTATTTCTGTAAACAGCCGCTTTTTTTTCGGTAAGGTTTTTAATAAGTAGCCCATCAAGTATATATTCACCCGAATCGGCTTCATCAAGCATCCCTATAATATTCAACAATGTGGATTTTCCAGAACCTGAAGATCCCATAATAGCAACCATTTCACCCTGTTCTACGGATAAATCTATACCTTTTAAAACATGCAAACTGGAATTTCCTATGGGATAGGATTTGTGTAATTTTTTAATTTGTAACATCTTTGATTGATTAATAAGCCTTACAGATTTATTTGTTAGACTTGGATTACAAAGAAATGTTACATATAAATAATAAAAAAAATTTATTATTTATTTAACTTAGCATTCACTCTGTAAAATTTCCTATATATTAAATAACTTATACCCGCCACTAAAATATAAGGAATTGCCATAAGGTATACAATGCCGTCATTGATGCCTTGCGCCGCGGTTTGCCCTTCTTCACTTTCCAGTACGGCTCTACACATAGCACATTGCGCATTGGTCTTGGGACTAAAGACAAGAGATAAAAGATAAAAGACTACTATTTTATACTTTAATTTAAACATAATATGGAGAAATCATGATATAAACCATAACACCTGTTACCGCTACATAAAACCAAAGCGGAAATGTTATTTTAGCTATTTTTTTATGTTTTTCTATATTATTGGTTATGGCTCTTACATAAGTAATAAGCACAAACGGAATAACAATTATTGACAATAATATATGTGTAATTAATATAAAATAATAGATGTATTTTATAACACCTTCACCACCAAATTTCGTGGAATCGCTTGTCATGTGGTAAGCCACATACATAACCAAAAATACCGCAGAACACCAAATAGCCGTGGTCATTAAATTTTCGTGAAGCACTAAATTCTTATTTTTAATAGCTATTAAAGCAAAAACTAAAATAATAGCGGTTAAACCATTTATTGTTGCATAAATAGGAGGCAAAAAAGACAGTGGTTCTACATTGGGGATTTTTACACCAAATAAAATGGCTACTACCACTGGAATAGCTATGGATAGTATGACAATTAATTTGTTGTACTTTTTTTCATCCAATATTTTTTCAGAATTATTCATTAAGCAACTTTTTTATATCTTCTTTTAACGCACTAATTTCTTCTTTCGAACCGTCATCATCTACTTTCTCTTCTTCTGAAACAATACCTTTATAATAAATTATTGGGTTTCCAAATTCATCTTTTCTGGAACGAATAAACCCATTTTTATCAATTAAAGCAAAATTTCCTGAATGTTCGAATCCACCCAAAACATCTTCTTCCTCTGCTGTATATAAATTAAACCCTTCGTTAGACAGTTTATAAATTGTATTCTGATCACCTGTCATTAAATGCCAGTTTGGATTGGTAATACCATATTTTTTAGCATATTCCTTTAATACTTCTGGTGAATCGTATTCTGGATTAATTGTGAAAGACGCCACTCCAAAATTTTCAAAATCTTTGAACTCATTTTGAATTTGAACCAAATTTGAATTCATTCTTGGACAAATGGTTGGACAAGTTGTAAAAAAGAATTCAACCACATACACCTTTCCTTCATAATCCTTATTTGATATTATCTTGCCATCTTGATTAGTAAAAGAAAATGCAGGAACTTTTTTGGGTTCGTCATTAATTTTAATAAATACTAAATCTGATTTAGATATTTCTTCTAGCTTTTGGTCACTTCTGCTTTCTTTCCTAGAGACATCATTATTTGTAATTCTATCAATAATTCTTGGGATAAAATAAATACCAAATACCAAAATAACAAAGGCGATACCTATGTACGAATAATTAGTTTTCTTCATCATGTTCTATTAAATCGTTTGCCCTTCTGGTTGAAGAATCAAAATCTCCTTTTCTTTTTTGACGGTACTCTGTAAACAATATCCGCATATCTTCACTCATTTTATTTTTGATTTCAGCCACCTCAATACAATTATATGAGTACAAACCATGTATTGAACTTTTTTTAGCAATGTCATTATCTCCTCTATCATCCAATCGTCCTCTTTGGTTCAAATCTTTATCGATTATAAACACATCATCGGTGGCTAAATTAGCATCTAATGACATGTTACTTTTCAAACTTTTAAATAGATTCTGAATGGTTTCTGGTTCTCCAAAAACAAAGTACCAAAATCTGATATCGTCATACGAATTTATTTCCTTCTTTAATGATTCAACTTCTGCATCGGCTTCTTTTGGCACTACAATCACCACTTGAAAACGTTTGAATCCTTTAAATTTATCATAAACCAACTCTTTCAAATTGGAGGCTGCAATCGCTTTTTCCATAGGATGCTTTCCTAAAAAACCCAGTACAGTAATATGATCATATAAAACAATCTCTTCATTGGAATCTGAAGTAAATCCGTTTAAATCAAACACAGATTCATTAACAATATCTAATGGCGTGTAGTTGTGGGTGGCCGGGTATAAAAACAATAAAAACGTAACAGGAAGAAAAAACAGAATTCCTAAAACTACATAGCGGGCAACTTTTTTATAATCCATTGAAGTATTCTGTTATTGTAAACCGATTTGCAAAAATAAAAAAGGTGGTTTAAATAACCACCTTGAATTTATCTTTTAACAATATAAATAACGTATTAAAAATCTGTTTTGATGTATCCTGTGGTATAAATACTTTCAATATAACCTCCTTCTTGCAATAAGATGAAAATTAAGTATAGAATTAAGAATATAGCTGTCCAAACCACCATACGTCTTAATGCTTTGACCTCATCGCGCATGTGCATAAAATCCCAAGTGATGTAATAGGCTTTTACCAAAGTTAATATGATGAATATCCAGTTTAGGATTTTCATTCCTATAAACTTTGCCATTAAAGATTCTGGTTTATAAATACCTAACACAACCTCTATAGCTGTTACTATAGTTAAAAAGATTAAAACGCCCCAAATTTTTTGGGTATTGGATTTAAACTTAACTAAGCCTCTAAATATTTCTAATTTATGTGCGTGTGCCATTTCTTAATATTAAATAAAATTAAACAAGGTAGAAGAACGTGAATACAAATACCCAAACCAAATCTACAAAGTGCCAATAAAGCCCCACTTTTTCAACCATTTCGTAGTTTTTACGTTTTTCATAAGTACCTAGAATAACATTAAAGAAAATAATGATATTAATGATGACTCCAGAAAATACGTGAAACCCGTGAAACCCTGTAATAAAGAAAAAGAAATCGGCAAATAGTGGAGAACCATATTCGTTTTCTTTCAAGTTAGCACCTTCAACAACATGGGTACCATTGTTTTTTAACTGTTTTAATGATTCCGCTCGCGAAAGCACTGTTTTTTCACCATGTTCATTAAGCAATTGTGTTCTTACTAATATATTTTCATGAGCTTCTAAACCACTAACAACCTCTTCAACTGTATAGGTTGGCAAAGTCCCTTCTTCAACAAACCAAAGGCCATTTTCCCTTCCATGTTCAGTTCTTTCTGTGTGTTCTCCCACAACAAAATCCCTTAAAGCGACTCTATGTCCATCAGCATCTACAAATTGTAAAATATTACCTCCTTTTGTTTGTACAGCACCAAAATCCCCTTTAATAAATGTGGCCCATTCCCAAGCTTGGGAACCCACAAATATTAACCCACCAATGATGGTTAAAAACATGTAAATAGTAACTTTTCCTTTATTTAAATGATGGCCAGCATCAACAGCCAAAACCATGGTTACAGACGACATGATAAGCACAAACGTCATAAACGCAACATAAATCATGGGTAACTCTTGACCGTGTAAAAAAGGTACGTGAGTAAACACTTCGTCGGCAATAGGCCAATAATCTATAAACTTAAATCTTGAAAATCCATAGGCTGCTAAAAACCCAGAAAATGTTAAAGCATCAGACACGATGAAAAACCACATCATCATTTTGCCATAACTTGCTTTTAATGGCTCGTTACCACCTCCCCAAGCTTTACCTTCAATTTCAGTAGCTACAACTGTATTACTCATATATATTGGTTGTTTTTAAAAAAAAGTTGCACAAAAATAATCAATTTATTTATCTAATAAAATATAAAAACAAAAAGAGATACACCCAAAGTATATCTATAAAGTGCCAAAAGGTGGATGCCAGTTCAAAACCAAGCATTTTCGAAGCATTATACTTTTGTTTAAAATGATTATAAATTACGACTAACAAACAAATTAACCCAACAACAACGTGCAAAATATGCACTATTGCTATTAAATAGATGTAAGACATGGTTACATTACTAGTTGGTCCCGTAAAATTATAACCTAAATCAATAATTTGCTGAAAGCCTGAAAATTGATTGAAAATAAAAACACATCCCAAAATAAGCGTTACAAATAACCATAAAGTAGTTAACTGTTTCTTATCTTTTTTTAATGCTTGTTTTGCTAAAAAAAAGGAGCCACTACTTAATATGATAACTACAGTGCTTACAATAAACGCATTTGGTAATTGAAAATCTTTCAACCAATCTGGTCTAGAGCTGCTAACAACAAATGCACTTGTCCATCCAGCAAACGACATAATAAGCGAAATAATACCAAACCAAAGCATCATTTTTTTTGCCCTGTTATTTTTTTCTTCTAAAGTACCTTGAGTTAAATCCATATTTATCTTATAAATTTATCGATGACGTAAACAATTTGAACCAATGTTATGTAGGATACACTTGCCAACATCAATTGTTTTGCTGCTTGTACCGTCATTTTTTTAAATAATTTAATGGCATAATAAAGCATTCCGAGACCTAAAATAAACACCAAAATAGCTGCAATTATAGACAACTGCAACGTCCCTGTGAAACCAAAAACAGGAATGATAGATACTATTAACGTCCAAATAGTGTACATAATGATTTGCACAGCTGTTCCTTTATCTTGCTTACCTGTAGGCAACATAAAAAATCCACCTTTTTTATAATCTTCAAACAAAAACCAGCCAATAGCCCAAAAATGAGGAAATTGCCAAAAAAATTGCAAAGCGAACAACGTGCCCGGTTCTATGCCAAAATTATCTGTAGCGGCTACCCAACCCAACATAAATGGAATGGCTCCTGGAATGGCACCTACAAAAACCGATAGTGGAGTTTTTGTTTTTAGTGGTGTATAAACACAGGTATATATAAAAATGGAAATAGCACCAAACATAGCGGTTTGCTTGTTGATGGTATATAAAATAATCACTCCCAACAACGTAAAAACAGAAGCAATGATAAAGGCTGTGTTTACAGACATACGTCCAGCAGGTATGGGACGGTTTTTAGTACGATCCATTAAGGCATCTAAATCCTTTTCAATAATTTGATTAAAAGCATTGGAAGCTCCAACCATAAAATAACCGCCAAAGGCCAATAAAACCAATGTTTTAAAATCTACTATGTCAACCCCTAACAAATAACCTGCAAGCGATGAAAAAACCACACTTATTGCTAATCGCATTTTAGTGATTTCCTTAAAATCTGAAATAACAGAATATGTTGTTAATGAAGAATTTGTACCGCTCAACGTTTTATGTCTAGATCGCTTTTTATATGGCGAGTGCAAAGATACTTTATTAATGCATTTTGAGCAATGCTTTTTATTGGTAATTTATTTAGGAAACCAACACTATTTATTTGGGCGTGCCCTTTACAGGTCGGGCTGTTCGTTACAATCTTTTTGCTCGTGCCTCACAAAAAGGATTTTCACTGCCATCCCTCACGCGGGCATGTTTGCAGCTTTAATTATTTAATTTATGGGCATATAATTTTCGCAACTCATAATTTCCTGTTTATAATTAAGAGATTGTCTAAGATCCCTGCTTTACTCATTCATTCTTATTTTAGAATAGGTATTCATGAACCTCCGATTTCGCAGGAATGTATCAAAAATCAAAATACCAATTAAACAAATCTGTTCTTATGCCCAAGTTTAACCATACCGTATCACTATTAAAAGCAGTAGTAGTTTCGGCTTCTGGGTTAAAGTTTCTAAATGTGATATCAGCAAATATTTTTAGGTTTGATGCCGGATTAATCAAATAACCTGCCTGAATGTTACCATTAAACGTATTGGTTTTTATCCCTTGGCCAACTTCAACGCCAGTGTCAAAAGGTCTCTCGTTATAATTTCTATAAATATCACCACCATAACTAAAATTATCGGTATCATTATTAAAATCTAATCCTCTTACGCCAAAAATAAGTTTGGCATCAGCAAACCATCGTTTATAATAGTATCTACCAATGATAATAGCTTCACTAAAATTGGCTCCCCATAAATGTGCCATAGACTGGTTATTATGCCCATAATTTAAGACCGTATTATGTGAATAGGTATATGGCCTTATTCTGTTATATTCAAACTGCAATAATAAATTATCAACTTTAAAAGCATTGAAGTATTTAACCCCTAGTTGGTATCCAAATTTATTTTTCCAACTTCTTTCTCCTCCTTTGACATCGCTAAGGGAAAATTCATCTAAAATAAATTGGCTGTATAGGTTTACGCTATTGTTCCATTTATATTTTGCTGAAGCCCCTAAAACAGCATTGCCTGCACCCTGACCTGTTTCAAATTCTATAGCTCTGTAAAATATAATCGGATTTAAATAGTTTATATCGAAACCCCTATCGTTACTATTGGTCCATAAAACCGATTCAAATAATCCTAAATTAAATCGTTTAGACACATTCCAACTTAAATAATGTGTCGCCATATATTTGGTTAAAAACGCCTTGTCTTGAGTGACTTCTGGTCTAACATCTTTTAACCACATCCATGTATTGGTATATTTTATTTTCCAAAACGTGGTGTTTAGCTTCAGAAAAGGATGTGGACTAGCCACATCGCTCAACAATAAAGACCGATACCCATCACCTATAAAATTTTTACCATGTCCGAATTGAACATTTAAAAACGTTGCTGGGGAATATGATAAATAAGCCTCAGCTACAGGATAATCGTAACCATTAGTTTTAAAACGTTTTGCAATACCCCGCCCTGGAATAATGGCTGGGTCTGGCCCAAATGCTTTTAAACTTTCGGCATAAGTATTTACATAGTGTGCAAATCGCCCTTGGCTTTCAAAAACCGAGGAATAAAAATTAAACTTTTTACCCAATCCACCTTGCACCAAAAAACCTCGTGTATTATTATAGGTTGAACCAAATTCGGCTTCAGTGTCTTTACCTACTTGTAAATCTAAAATGGGGTCAATTGTAAACCAATAATCTTTACCCTGCAATGCCACTAAATGCTCATTCCAAAGTTTTTTTTCTGTCCAAGTCCTTGTTTCTCTTTTTAGTGCTTCTTTTTCTTTTTTGATGTCATAATATCTAGACACATCCTCATAAATAAAAGGTTTAGATGCCGTATGGCTGTTAGTGCCAATTACATTCATGTGGCTATCAAATCTAGCATAATCACTATGGGTAAAAGGGATATTTAATTGACTGGAATATGCTTTATTGGTAAACGCAGTTAGATTATTGTTTATACTATCAAATTCTCTTTGAGCTTTTTCCTGTAATTGAGTTATTTCATTTGCTTTTGAAGTATTATCTAATGGGACTTCTTGATTAACCAATGGAATATTAATAGCTATTGAATATTGCTTAAACGTAGGATTGCCATTATAAGTACCAGGTTTTATTGTTGGAAACAAGTCAAAAACACGTTTCGCTTCTTCCTTTAGCTCATCATACATGGCATCTGTATACACAACCTTAAATTGTCCTTCAGCATTTACTTCAAAAATGACCGACACCTCACCTTTAAAATTTTGGTCTAAAACTTTTTGAGGAACTTTAAAATTATCGTAAATAAATTGGTGTACTTGGCTATTAAAACAATGTTGTTGTGCATCAATTGATGTAGAATCACAGTTGGTAAAAACCGGAGGTCTTTCGTTATAAGATGGTTCTTGTGAATAGGTATTATATTGAACTAAAAATAGAAGTAGTACAATGAATCGCTTCATAAGAATTAAAAAGAATTGATTTAGAGTTGAAAGATAGTATATTTTTAATAATGAGCCAATAAAGAATTTTTTGAAACGAACCATCTTCGAGGCAGAGCCATAGAGGCATTTCGCTCGTTTCATTTTGACCTTTGGATCAATAATCAAAATTCTATATTTGGATTCCCGTTTTATTCATTACTTAATATTTTTATAATAAAGAATTCATGAATCTTACGATGTCACGGGAAATCGAAGATTCGACAAAGTCAATGACAATTTCAACGGAAACCCGACGCAAAACGTCGAGGAATTCTTTCGATTAAAAAACCGTTATCACTGCTATGATAACGGTTTTCAAAATATAATATTTTATGCATTACTAATTCTGTACCTGAAATACAATGGGTAGGGAATAAATAACACCTACATTTTTATTTTGCTGCCTCCCAGGGGTCATATCAGGAATTTGGTTAAGTACGCGTTCTGCTTCTTCTTTTAGTTTTGAATGTGGAGCCCGTATTTGAATATCTGTAACATGCCCAGTTTTATCAATTTTAAATTGTGTTCTTATAACTTGTTTCCCTGTTAAACCCAACTCACCAGCTAAATTGGTATCAAATTGTTTTTGAACTAATTTGGTTATTTTTTCGGACATGCATTTACGTTTTGCATCGTTACTTTTTTCTTTTTCACAACCAGGGTAGATTGGCACTTGTTCAATAAAAGTTATATGTATTGGAATGTCTTCTGGCACTACATCAACTTTTATATCACCTGGAGATATTGGCTTATCTATAACTGGAGGTTCTGTAAAAATTTCTGAGATTACTTCGATAGTAGGATCATCACTTATAGTTGGTTCCTTGAAACTATTAGGTATCTTTTTTACTAGTTCTTTTTTAACTTCTTCTTCATAAACTTTTACGGGATCATGAAAAACGTATAGGTCATTGTCGTCCATTCGAGGATAAGCGGTTACAATGTCATCTGTTTTTTCAAAATTCATTTCAAGCAAGCCATAGGCTGCCAAAAAACATACAATTAACCCTACCTGAAAAAACAGAACGGAGTTTTTTTGTAAATTTGCATCATGCTTTTGTGATTTTTTTACGACTTGCTCATTTTGCCGAATGAGGTCTAGAGTCTTTTTTGGAGTTTTCATAATGTAATAATTTAAATGTTAATATTATGATAAAATCACAAGAAGCATACCAAAAAAGAAATCCCGTTACAAAAATTTTTGTAACGGGATTTTATGTAAAGAATTTTAAAAAAAATCAATCTTGAACTACAAAAACTATAGGTAATGAATATGGCACGGTAACAGCTTTACCACGTTGTTTTCCTGGCAACATTTTTGGCAATAAATTGATGACTCTAGCAGCCTCTTTTTCTAAACCTGGATGTGGAGCTCTAGACTGAACACCAGTTACAGCACCTGTTTTGTCTATTTTAAACATAACAGTGATACGTTGTCTTCCAGATAATCCTAAATCACTTGCCAAGTCTGTATTGAATTTTTTTCCAACAAATTCTTGAATTTTTTCAGACATACATTTTTTCTTTTGCTCATTATTCCCTTTTTCACAACCAGGATATGTAGGAACATTTTCAATAACTGCAAATGGCACTTCAAGGTCTTCCTCTACTTGTGCTACTTCGATTTGTTGCACTTCTACAATTTCTTCAGTTTGACTAGTTTCAGTCGATTGTATGATGGTCTCCTCAACTTCTTCCTCATCTTCAACAATCTCAATTACTTCAGTTGGAGCTGGTGGTGGTGGTGGTGGTGGTGGTTGTACTAATTGTTCTGTAATTGGAATTTCTTCTTCTATTTCATCATCTAAATTTAATTGACCTATATCTATATTAGATTTATCATAGGTTTTATAATTAATGGCAAAATTGGTTAAAAATAACATGAGCATTAAACCAATTGCGAAGTAAAGCGAACTGTTACGTCCAACATTTGCTTTAGGATTTTTTTTAGGTTCCATAATTTATACTGTTTTTGAAGATTGCTAAAATAAGTATTTATTTATCAAAATTGCAAGCGTTTATAATTTTTTAACTGTATTTATATTTTTTAACAGTAACAAACATGCCGCAAACAATACTCCCAAGGAATTCGCTAGCACATCATACACATCCGCTTGTCTTGTTGATGTAAACACTCCTTGCAATACCTCAATAATTATACCAAAAATAATCGATATAACAGATGCAAACAAGATGGCTTTTGTTTTACTTATTTTAAATTGAAAAAAAAAGGTATAAAACCATAAAAAAGCTAAAACAGCGTACGATAATGAGTGAAAGATCTTGTCGCCGAAGGATACACCCACATCTGGTAACTTTTTAATTGGTAATAAACAAACCGAAGCCAGTGCCAAAGAATAAAAAATGGTTATTAAAAATAAATACTTTTTAAGCACCGACAAGGTTTTTGTATTCTTCTGAAGATAATAAATTATCGACCTCACTTAGGTTAGAACACTTTATTTTTATCATCCAACCATCACCATAAGGGTCTTTATTAACCTTTTCTGGTTCGTCTTCTAAAGCATTATTAAATTCAACAATGTCTCCTGATAAGGGTAAAAACAAATCTGAAACCGTTTTTACAGCCTCAACCGTTCCAAAAATTTCTTCGGCGGCCAATGTTTCATCTAATGTTTCAACTTCAACATATACAATATCGCCCAATTCACTTTGCGCAAAATCTGTAATGCCGACTGTGGCAATATCTCCTTCAATCTTAACCCATTCGTGGTCCTTTGTATATTTTAATTCTGATGGAATATTCATGTTATTGTTTTAAGTTAAATATGGGCAAATGTATCTATTCGAACTTTAAATTCAAACAGATATATTTTTAATTTCCGAAATTATACCTTAGCGTAAATCCGGAACGGATGGTGGTTTGCGGAAATGCTGTTGAAATTGCATACTCTGAAAACGAATAATCAAAATAAAACAAGGCTGTTAGATTTTTACTAAACGCATAATCGGCCGAATATTTTAACATCCAAATGGTTTGCCCTGAGGTTATTTGATTGTTCTCTAAATCTAAATATCTAATAATGGTTTTATTATCCCTGATGGAAATATCCGCTTTCATATTTAAGTCGCTTACAATACGTGCACTTGGTCCAGCTAAATTAGAGCGTATGCGCAAATCTTTAATCCTATAACCCAAACCTATAATGTATTCATTTCCTTGAATTTCGGTCAATAAATTATTATCGAAACTAAGTGATAATAATCTATCTTTTTTAATTTCAGCCAAAATCTTTATGGAGTTTTGCATCTCCATATCAATTCTAATAAGCGGACTAAAATGTTCTTCTAAATTTATATTGCTGTATAATGTTTGGTTTTTAAAATTTCCAGATTGGTCTAAATCATCATTTGGTTGCGATGCATAATCCAAACCATAATCGATACCATTAAAATCTAAATTAGACCTAAATTGATTGATGGTGTAAAAAGAACGATAACCGTGATTGATTGAAAAACGTCTGAAATTCTTTTTAAACCAAGCAAACTTCATAAAGCCCGTGTATTTTAAATCCCAGTTAGGGATAGGCACATTCCTAAATGCGCCCAGTTTTACTTTACTGGCATCTTGCCCCGTATAGGCCGCTAAAAAGGCAGGCAGCAATACCGCTTGACTATTTTTACCAAACCCATTTGGATAGCCATCTGCATCAACATCATTAACATCGGCACCTCTTTCTGAAGCTAATCTTCTTGCAATGGTAAGTCGGTTTGTTCTAAAATCATTAAACGCATCCGATGTATTTTCATCGCTTATACCAAATGCCGTTTTAATTAAAAGTGTAGAGATATTAAAATTCCCAAATGTATTTGGGGTTAACGATTCATATTGTAACTCTCCACCATTATTATTAACCCTAAAATTTTCAGTATAGTTTTCATAATAAGCCCTATTGCCTATAACATCTATTTGCAAATCAGTTACAGGTTGTAAGCTTGCAGAAACATCTAATTGTTTGGTATGTGTTTCTGTATATTGTTGGTTAAATTCTGGATACAGTGTTAACCAACCACGGCTAGCGGCTAAATATCTAATATCACTTTGGCTACCAAACGTGTAACCTAAAGTTGGCTTGAGGGTTCCTATAAAACCGGGTGTTTGCAAATAACCTGGTAAAAAAGTACCATTGTTTTCCGTATAATTAAGTTGAATTCTTTTTATGCTTGTTAATATATCTACACCAGCATTTAATAATTTAGTGATTCCTTGGGGTTTTCTGTTTGCTTGAACTGGATTATTTTGTCCAGGGCCAGGAGGGCCAACCCTACTAGTTGTTGTGGTACTAGCTCGCGAAATAGGCTTTTTAACCAACCCGATGTATCTGTATAGCTTGGTCATATCGAGTGCCGAATTAATATTATGGGTATTAGCATTTTGAATATTGTTCCCTAAATCATAGGTCTGTCCATCGAGTTCCAAATTGCCATATAAATCGGATCCCTTTTGCCATTGAAAATCTCCCATATATTCATAAGTCGCATTGATGAAACTAAAGGTTGGAATTTTATCTAGCGGTAATTTATAAGTAAGTCCTAATCTTTGAAATTGTCTATTGGGGTCGCCAAAATCCAGAAAGCCATCCCAAACATCCAAATTAGGGTCTTGTTCACCATTAAGAATATCATCTTTAAAATAATTACGCACAATATTATTATTGGCTGCCGTAAAGTTTAATTGCAATGCGTTAGTAAGGGCATAATTAATGGTGTACTGAAAATCAAATGTATAATTTCTTCGAAACAACTCTTCTATTCCAATATTGCCTCCACCCAAATCAATATCCCTGAATTTTTGCTTATTAAACTGTCTGTTAATATCTGTATTGATGGTAAAACTCGTTGGTAGTAAATTAACGTTGAAATCTTTTAGTATTTTCCAGTATTTTCCAGTAAACAAGGAATCATTCTTTTTAAAAGGCTCAATATTAATAGGGTTAAAGTTAAAAGCATAATTAGCACCAACCCTTACTGTTTTGTTTACGGCATTTTCAATTTCAAAATCCCGATGTTCAACTTCATTATAAGAATAGTTTAAGGTTAGATTTTCAACATCATAAAAACGGGGCGTGGCATCGGTTGTTCTTGTTTTTCTTACGCCTATAAAGTTGATGCTTTGTCGTTTTGTATAATCTTCAGATTGTTGTCTTATAGTTTCCTCTTCACCACTAGAATTGGCAGCATCTAATCTAGATTGCAAGGTTAAATCTTCATAAAACTGATCATATTTAGGTGTAATCAATTCTTCACTTTGTCCATAATTAAAAGGAATTTGAATGCCCCATTTTTTTGGTAATAACTGTCCAACGTTTACGTTGGCAACTACATCATATTGCTTGACGTCTTCAAGGCTACGCTGACTTGGCCCTTGATCTAAACTACCAAAACCAGAAGTACTTTGTCTTCCCGTAGCACTAATATTCATGAAGTCTGCGAAATTGCTATCCATACTTACTACAGCGGCCCAACCACCTTCGTTATCCATATCGGACAACCGAAGTTCATTAAACCAAACTTCGGCACAAATATCATTACTACTAGTTGCATTTTTAACGCCTACCATAAGGGTTCTGATGTCACCAAAATTTGGATTTCCTTTTACCCCTATACGATGTTGTCCCGACACATAACCAGAAAACGGGTCTGTAACTGCTACTAATTCGCCATTTACAACATCATAAAATGTGGGATCCTCATTTATTAAAGTTCCATCTGAAATACCATTTGATTTAATCTGACCCAGAAGTTCGATTGCTATATTAATTTCGTTGTCTTCTGGCCATAGCCCTTGTCTTGAATTAGAGGTTGATACTTGTAAAGGAATCTCAATTTGATAGAAATTCTGGTTTAAATCGTTACCTATTCGTATAAAACCAACTAAATCATTGTCCGTTAAAGACCCTGAATCTCCTGGTTCTGCATGTAAAAACATTCTTAAACGTTTGTACTGGCGCATATCAATACTGATATTTTTAAATACCCCTCTGGAATCCTCTGATTCTAAATTACAAACATTCACTACTAGTGATTGTTCATTTTGTGGTATGACCGTATTATTGTTAAAAAGTTCTTCTGGTTCGATTCCGGGAGGACTGCTATAACTACCTTCGTTTTCCAGCGTACCAATAACGCCTACCGAAAAATCTGTATTGTCATCGGCAGGATCATCTTTATCAGTTTGTAGCGTTTGGTTATAACGCCTCCAATCGCTCCTTACTAAATCTAAAGTACCAAAACGAAAAATGGTAGTTTCAGTAAATTCTTTAAGAAAAACACGAGCAAAACGAACCGATCTTAAATCAGTAATACCACCAACAGCCGTTACATGGCTTCCTTGAACAGGGACTCTAAGTAAGTACCATCTAACATTTTGACTATCTCCATTAGCAAGTGCACGAGGGCGTTCTTTGTAATCCCTTAAAAATTCTTTTAAAGGATTTGAATCGGGCATATTATCAAATCCTAATTGATCTTCTGGTAAATTTTGTCTTGTAATATCTAGTTCATACTCAAAATAACTATCAATCGTGTTCATGGTATTATCACGATTAATATCTTCTACATCCGGTTGGGTGTTGGCACCTCTATCTGTATTACTAAATGTGTCTGGCGTATTGCCTTCCACACCATTGTACTGCTTGTAACGTTCAAAAATATCTCCGTCTGTATTTAAAAAATAGGTATAATTATCTTTTGAAGGATCTGGTCCAAACTCAGCACCAAATACGGCAGCCTCTTCAGCATCGTTGTAACCATCGTATCCTACATCTTGATTAACACGCTCCTCTCCTGTACTATCGAACGCATACACTAATGCTTGATTTTGAGGCACCACAGTACCCCAAGCCGTAGTTGGCAACAAACTTACATCACCACTTTTTGGCAAACCGTTTTCATATAGTTTACGTCCATCTTTAATAATATCCTCGGAAATGTTTCCTAGGTTAAAAACCAATTTCCCGCCAGGGTTTGTAGGATTCTCTTGAAATGGATCTTGCAACCAAAATTCAATATATTCTACATTTGCCTGTTCTAAATCGGTTGATGTTAATTGCCGTGTAATACCGGCCCAAGATTCTGTAGGATTATTTAAAACGCCATTGGCCGCGTTTGGGTCAAAATTATAAGGCCCTCTTTCGGTTGGATAATACGCTAAATCTAAAGTAAACAATATCGAATTTTGACCTTGCACCAGTTCTCTATCTGGAAACAGTTCATTTATAAAAACCCTACTGGTATATAAACTGGACAAATCGTCATCAGATATGCCATTAGGTCTTTGGTTGGTGTAAAAAATAGGATCGATGGTATACCAGTTTAACATGGCTCTACCATAACCATTTTGAATACCATTATTGTCATCACCTGGCGAATTTGTTAAGTCTAAAGGTCTGCTGGATAAAAACCATGATAACTGTGATTTTAAATCGATTGCGTTTTGAGTTCCTTCAAAATCATCCACATACGACGTTGCTTCTCCATTAAGATTGGTGCCTTTGGGAGCTCCAGGGGCTAAATACGCAAACTCACCCCTTAAGGACAAATTAGATTCCACATCGGTATCTATATTTGGCAACATATTTACCAAACGAGTTAAAAACGGCACTTTGGTGGCGTAATTTCCATTAATCCCTAAGATTGTATTATTAATTGGTTCGGTGCCATAATTCGCTTTTTGGGTAATGGGTCGTTCGTTAAGATTTAAGAGTGTACCTCCTAATACAAAGTTTTCGTTGAATTTATGTTCAATATTAAGACCAGTAAAGCGTCTGGTTTGTTGACCAAAAACCGCATTGTTTTCTGTAGAGATATTAATGGGTGTATTGGATGCTTTTAACGCTTCATCTAAAATTTGCACACGTCCTAACTCATAGTTTACTATGTAGTCGATCCCTTCAACCAAAACACGGCCTCCAGCAGTTACTTTTACAGAACCTCTTGGTACATTAAAAGCACCAATAGAGATACCATCACCGCCTGTAGATTTGTATCGCCCCTTTAATTGAAATTTGTTTTTTTCAATGGCTTCCAAAGCAGCTGTTTTGGTGCTTTTATAAAGTACATCATACACATACTTTACTTGGTTTTCGTTGTATGATGCGGGATCATCATAATTTTCTGCACCATTATTTGATAATTTATTAAATAGATATTCCCCGAAAGGTTCAGCATTGGGGAAAATTATTTTTCCGCTTTGTGTTAAAACCGTTATCCCGGGAACAAAGTCAAAAAACCCATCACCATTCGCTTGTGGGTCATTATTAAAATTTAATTTATCTAAATTGAATACTCTTAATAAAGGAGATTCTTGAATTGGCTGATCATTACCACTAGGAGCAGGAAATGGTGTTGAACCCACTGGTGTAATATAATTTAATGGAGACGCTTCGTTATAAAAAATGTTCAGTTTAAAATTATCTTGGCTTAAGTTATAAGCCCCTGTATCATAAATGTTTTTCATCATCAAATCCCAAACTGGCTGGGTTACATTTGTAATACTGCTTTTTAGCATTTTTAAAACAAGATTTGAATTCACAACATTGGTTACTTGTCCAGAACTGTTAGTTGTAACACTGGTTGCATCTATGCCATCATTAGCAAATTCACCTACTTGATATACCTGACCCCCAACAGTATACTGAAAAGCAACTGCCAAAACCTCATCATTATTTAAACGTTGATTTAAAGAGATATATCCTAAATCTTTATTTAAAATATATTCTTGTCCTTCCATTAATTTTCTGGCATTTTCTAATTTTGCATAATCAAAACCTTCTCTTGAATTTGGAACTGATATACCACTCTGAACTGTAGCTATATCTCTAATAGCATTTGTTAACTGTGAACCTGCTCCACCAATATTTGTTGGGTCCAACCCATTATTTTCATTACTTGGAAAAGCATCTGGGCCAGCAAAAACAACAACTCCAGCATTTCCGAATTTTTCGTTCTCACCTAAATCTTGAAGTGCTACAATATTTCTAACGTTTTCGGTTCTGTTGCTTCGGTTGGTAATCCAAACCTCTATTCTAGTAATTTGTACTCCTCGATTATTTAAAAAAGGATAGGTTTGTAAAGCTTCATCATAAGTGTCCCTAAAATATTGAGATAAATAAAAGTGCCTGTTTTCATCATAATCCCTTACAAACAATTCAAAATCTTCAACCGTTCCACCTCCTTGCGCCACTACAGATGTTGCTTGCGATTTTTGTTCAGAAAAAACGCCAGTAACGGTTGTTTTTCCAAATTGTAACTGCGCCTTAACACCAAATAAACTTTGTGCACCCGTTATTAAAGAACTGTTTAAAGGCATACTCACATTACCGACTTCTATTTTTTGAATAATGTCATCTTCTGTTGGTGTATATTCTAATTTGATAAGGTTTTGGAAATCAAACGTGGATTGCGTATCATAATTTGCAGTAACCTGAAGCCGCGTTCCCACTTTCCCAAGTAAACTAAGGCTAATACGTTGGTCAAAATCAAAGGTAAAATTACTCCGATTTCTAGGTGAAAAAGAGGGGTTATCTTGTCTAGAAAAAAGAACGCCCATATCCATTTCTACAGATCCCTGGGGAACTACCTGTATGATATCGCTACCAAAAATGGATTTAAAAAAATCTGATTTTACATAAAACTCTGGCAATAAGTTTTTTTGACCATCTTTAGAGCCATCCTTTTTTCCATCGAAAGCATCTATTTTTTCTTTGTAATAGGCTTTCAAATTTTCCCTAGCCACCAAATCTTGGTATTCTTTTGGCGTTAAAATAATAGGGTAATTTATATTGTAATTCCCTATTTTTTCGGTGTAGATATATCTATCAGTAATGGGGTCATAAGTGTATTTAGACTCTATACTGTTTGGGTTTGGCACTTTAATAGTACCTAAATTAAAGCCAGATATTATGGAATCCTGTTCGGGTTCCTGAGCCCGAGCCAAGAGAGAGAATAAAAGAACAAAAACTAAAGCAAAGTATTTTTTAATTACTCTATAAAAAATATGATTAGTTGTATTCAAATCTATTATAAATTTTTTAAGGCCTGTTTTATAATGGTTTCCACATTGGCATCTGGTTGGGATATTAAAATTTTATCGACAACACGCTCTGCTTGCTTTTTAACAAAACCAAGCACTTCTAATGCAGATAACGCTTCATTTTTATTGGTATTGTCTTTAGAAACTGAAACTTCATCCATATCATAAATCTTTAAGATTTTATCTTTCAAATCAATGATAACACGTTGAGCTGTTTTGGTGCCAATTCCTTTTATGGATTGTATCAATACAACATCTTCTTTTGCAATGCCTTCTTTTATTTGGATAGGGGTTAAGGACGAAAGCATGGTTCTTGCAATATTGGCTCCAATGCCGTTAACAGAAATCAACAACCTGAAAATCCCTCTTTCTGCTAATGAAGAAAACCCATACAGTGTATGGGAATCTTCTTTAACTTGCAAATGCGTGTATAATTTTAAATTCTCATTATCAGGTATTTGCGAGTATGTATGTAATGATATATTGATAGCATACCCAACACCATTACATTCTATAACGACATCTGTTGGGGTTTTTTCAACTAATTTTCCTTGAATATGAGTTATCATTTAACTTTAGGTTATGCTATCAAATGTAATGAAATTATTTACTCCTATTTATTTTGCATTTCCCTTTTCTTTCTCCCATTTTTCCTTTTGCTGCGCATCTATAACGGAGATGGCTGTCATGTTAACAATTTCATCTACACTCGCTCCTAATTGTAAAATATGAACCGGCTTGCGCATACCCATCATTATAGGCCCTATGGATTCCGCTTTATTTAATTCTTTAAGAAGTTTATAAGTAATGTTTGCCGATTCTAAGTTTGGAAAAATAAGCGTGTTTACTTTTTGACCTACTAATTTTGAAAAAGGAAATGCACTTTCAAGCATATCACTATTTAAGGCAAAATCTATTTGTAATTCGCCATCTACTAATAATTCTGGATTGGTTTCATGTAGAATGGCTACTGCGTCCCTAACCTTAGTTGTCCTCGGACTTGGAGAGGACCCAAAATTGGAAAACGTTGTCAATGCCATAACAGGTTCTAAACCAAACATACGTACTGTTCTTGCTGTCATTTGTGCGATTTTAACTAAATCTTCGCTCGATGGATCAATATTAATTGACGTATCACTTAAGAACATGGGACCACGTTGCGTCATCATAATATTGGTAGTAGCTATTCTTTTAGCTCCTTTTGCTAAACCGATTAACTCCAACATAGGTTTTACAACAGCTGGATAACTAAGAGAGTATCCAGAAATGATAGCATCAGCATCCCCCTCATTTACCATCATCGCTGCAAAGTAATTGCGCTCTCGCATAATACGCTTAGCAGAGTAAAGGGTAACGCCCTTACGTTTTCTTTGTTCCCAATATACTTTTGCATATTTATTTTTTCTGAATTCCTCTTCATCAGATTTTGGGTCGATGATTTGAATATCTGCATCAAATTCGATTTCAGCCATTAACTTTTGAATCGTTTCCCTTCTACCTAATAAAATGGGAATCGCAATACCTTCATCATATGCTATTTGCGCTGCCTTCAAAACATCCAAATGATCTGCTTCTGCATAAACCACTCGCTTAGGATCCATTTTTGCTCTGTTGGTAAGCAATCTAATCATTTTATTATCAGACCCTAGTCGCTCCAATAATTCATCCTTATATTTTTCCCAGTTTTCAATAGGATGGGTAGCAACACCACTTTCCATAGCAGCCTTGGCTACTGCTGGAGGTACTTCGGCAATTAAACGAGGATCGAATGGTTTTGGAATAATATACTCTTTACCAAATGTTAACCTCGTTTCGCCATAGGCAATATTAACCTGTTCCGGAACGGGTTCTTTAGCCAGTTTTGCCAAAGCTTTAACAGCAGCCATTTTCATGGCTTCGTTAATTTTTGTTGCTCGAACATCTAATGCCCCTCTAAAAATAAAAGGGAATCCAAGTACATTATTTACTTGGTTAGGATGGTCTGAACGACCAGTTGCCATTATAATATCCTTTCTTGTATCTACAGCAAGTTGGTATTCTATTTCTGGATTTGGATTTGACATGGCAAACACAATAGGATTTTTAGCCATTGCTAATAACATCTGAGGGCTAACAATATTTGCCGTTGATAAGCCTATAAAAACATCGGCATCAATCATGGCTTCATCTAAGGTATCTATTTTTCTGTGGGTTGAAAATTCGGCTTTTTCGCCCGATAAGTTTTCCCTATCATTCCTTATCACGCCTTTACTATCAAGCATGACCATATTTTCACGTTTCGCTCCACAAGCTTGATATAAACGAGAACACGAAATGGCCGCAGCCCCAGCACCACTGATGACGATTTTTACATCTTCAATTTTCTTTTTTGTGATTTCCAAAGCATTTATTAAAGCGGCTGCCGATATAATAGCCGTACCATGTTGGTCATCGTGCATGACTGGAATATCCAATTCTTCTTTTAAACGCCTTTCTATCTCAAAGGCTTCAGGGGCTTTAATATCTTCTAAATTGATGCCTCCAAATGTAGGAGCAATCATTTTTACGGTTTGAATGAATTCTTCAACATTCTCTGTGTTTACTTCTATATCGAATACATCTATGTCTGCAAATATTTTAAAAAGCAACCCCTTTCCTTCCATAACAGGTTTTGATGCTTCTGGACCGATATTCCCTAAACCCAAAACGGCTGTTCCGTTTGAAATAACTGCAACCAAATTCCCTTTGGCTGTATATTTGTAAACATTTTTTACATTTTTTGCTATTTCCAAACAAGGTTCGGCAACACCTGGTGAATATGCCAAAGACAAATCTCTTTGAGTGGCGTATTTTTTTGTTGGTACAACTTGAATTTTTCCTGGAGTTGGTTTTGCGTGGTATATAAGCGCTTCTCTGCGTTTACTTTCTTTGCTCATAGGGCTTTATAGTTTAGTGGTTGTCAAAATTGAGAAACTAGGCTGTTAAACAATCCTTGAGTGTATATACTACAAGGATATCGTTTAAGTGACAAATATAATAATCCTATACTTTAAACCGCTATTCTTTTAAGAAATTGATATTTCTTTCTGAGTTTCTTTGTTAAGGTTTATTTAAATATTAAACAAAGCCTATAATTGTGTGGAAATCTCATATTTATTAAACACTTTAATTCTAAAAATGTAGCATCACTAACTAAATAATTATATTTGATTTTTTTTGAGACACCCTTAATTTATTTAATAAATGAATTTAAAAAAAATCTTTCTCACGGTTGCTTTATGCCTACTTAGCAATGCAATTATGGCTCAAAGACAAACATCTGGAAATGATTCAACGGAAGTATATAAAAAAATTGAGGATTATTCCAAACGGCGTAAATTTACAAAAGCCATTCATGGATTAATTTTTAGGTCGGCCAACGAAAACACACAAAACAAACGAAAAAAAATTACTACACAATCCTATAAGCCCTTTCATGGAAAACCTATTAGAAATATCGTTATAGAAACTATGGATCCTTTTGGCTATTCAGTAGACAATCCCAATAAAACGTCTCAAAGTTGGCTTGGTACAACGGGCAACCACCTCCACCTCAAATCTAAGGATTATGCTATTCGGAATTTATTACTTTTTAATCAAGGCGCATTGCTCGACACATTCAAAATTTCTGAATCAAAACGTTTATTGCGCTCTCAAAAGTTTATAAGAAGTGTAAAAATAGATATAGATAAAGTAGGAAATAAAACGGACTCGGTCGATGTTACCGTGCGCGTGCTGGACTCTTGGAGTTTGATTCCAAAAGGATCAATTTCACAGTCTAAAATGAATATAGGATTAGAGGAACGCAATTTTTTTGGCATTGGCCATGAATTTAATAATAGATTTGATAAGAAATTCGAAGATAAAAGTACAGCACACAGCATAGAATATGTCATTTCAAACATAAAAAACACCTACATTAATACCAGATTAATTTATATAGAATCTTTAGAGGGTGATTTAAGAAAAAGCTTGAGCATCGATAGAGGCTTCATTTCCCCATTAACACGATGGGCTGGTGGTATTTATTTAGACAAGCAAGTTAAATTAGATTCACTAGCAGATTCCCGAAATTATTTCCAAACTAAAACATTTAAGTTTCAAACACAAGATTTCTGGATAGGGCACGCTTTTAAAATTTTTTCAAATAATTCACTTGAAGAACGTACCACAAACCTCATCACCTCGGTTCGATTTGCCAATGTCGCTTACAAAGAATCGCCCGAAATGGCGTTTGATTCCATCAACTACTTTTCAAAAGAAAAGTTTTATTTAGGAGCTATTGGATTGGCATCAAGGCAATTTGTTGAAGATCATTTTATATTTAGAGATGGTATTATTGAAGATGTTCCCATTGGTTTTGCTATTTCATTTACCCCTGGGTATCAAATAAAAAATGATGTAAATCGCTATTATGTTGGAGGCAATATAGCATTTGCCGATTATTTAAAATGGGGCTACTTTAATGCTAATATAGGCTACGGAACTTTTATAAACGGTAATAAAAAGGAACAAACGGCTTTGTCTGTGGAGCTAAATTATTTTACAAACCTTATTTCATTAGGAAGTAAATGGAAAATGAGACAATTTATAAAGCCCCAAATACTTTTAGGTTATAATCGAAAAAATACAATTGCAGATCGCCTGAATTTAAATGAAAACTACTATGCCTATGGCTATGACCGAAATGAATTTAAAAACCATACAAGATCTGGCATTCCTGGCTTCAATGCCAATATTTATGGCACTCAAAAAGCCATTTTGTCATTTCAAGCTCAATTCTATTCTCCTTGGGATATTTTAGGTTTTAGATTAAATCCGTATGTAAATATTACTGGAGGAATTTTAGGGGACGCCGACGAATCTCTTTTTGATAGCAAGCTTTACTCTTCGTTTGGAGTTGGATTTATTATTAGAAATGATTATTTGGTTTTTAGTTCTTTTCAACTATCTCTATCCTATTACCCAGTAACCCCTAACAGCAGTGGCAGTGTATTCAAGACCAATGCTTTCGAAAGTAATGATTTTGGCTTTCAACAAATAGATGTGGGAAAACCAAGCACTCTCTGGTATAGATAAAATGATTTTTCAACAAAATTGATATTTCTTTTTAATACCTGAAGTTTTTGAATATTTAATGAAGATATTTAGTTTTTCTATAATACCAAAAAAAAAAACCATTATAAATTATTTTAATAACTCTATACTTTATATGGATTTATAAATGCATCGATATCTGACTTTATCAACACAGGGTTAGCTCCTTCATTTTGGGCTACCATAGCCCCAACGGCACAAGCAAAATCTATGGCCTCTTGGGGATTTATCTTGTTAAGAAGATGACTTATTAAAGCACCTAAAAAAGAATCGCCAGCACCAACAGTATCAATTACTTTTATTAAAAAACCACTATTGTAATAAAGTTTATCATTGTATAACAATACAGCTCCGTGGTGTCCTTTAGTGACACAAATATGCTTCGTATTTGTTTTGTTTGCAATGTACATTAAGTTTTGCTCCAATGAATTAAACTTAGACCCCATTGCCTTGCTCACTTCATAAAGTTCATCATCATTAAATTTTATAAAATCGGCTTTGTTCATTAAATGTATTAAAACCTCCTTGGTATAATACGGTGGCCTTAAATTAAGGTCAAAAATTTTATAATTGGCAAGTTCAATAAGTTTGAACAATGTGCTTCTAGAACTATCGTCCCTTGCTGCAAGGCTTCCAAAAACAAAAGCATCCGAATTTTTAACAACCCCTTTGTTTATTTCCGTTAACCTTATTTTGTCCCAGGCCCTTGGGTATTTAATATCATATGAGGCTGATCCTTTTTCGTTCAGCATCACTTTTACTTTTCCTGTTTTGTACTCATTATGCACTTGAATACAACTGGCATCAATGCCAACATCTTTAATATATTGTAGCAATTCAGCGCCACTTTTACCTTCACCTATAGCGCTAATCATCGTTACATCATGATTAAATGATCGTAACCTACTAGCAACATTTAAAGGGGCTCCTCCAATTTTCTTTTGGGTAGGGAATACATCCCATAAGACTTCTCCGAAACATGTTATTTTAGACATATTATTTCATCTGTTTTTATTTATTGTTTTTAATTGTCAGATGGAACACCCTTAACAATCATCCTCGTATATGTAAATACTATTCTCATGGGTGCTTCATTTAAAAGTTTAAGAGGGTGTTTAATTAAACACCCTCTTAATTTAAAAAAACTAACTTAAAAAACTAAACAATTTTATGATTAAAATTAATATCCAGGATTTTGATCATATAGACCTCCTGTAAAATCAATCTCTCTTTGTGGTATTGGATAATACTCATCGCGTCCCGCAGTAAACTGAGCATTAGCAAGAAAATCTTTCCTTGTTTTTTCAACCGCCAAATAAGCATTCAATACTGGTTCTGCCATGCCCCATCTTACTAAATCAAAGAATCTTGGTCCTTCCATACCAAACTCCAACCTTCTTTCAAACATTAACGCTTTAAACGCATCTGCCTTAGACATTCCCATTGGGTACATGCCAACATTATAAACGTTTGAAGCCCCAGCGTCAATTTGTCTTTGAGTACTTGCTGCTGCACGTGTTCTAATTTGATTAATAATTGTCACGCCTCCATCAACTTGATTTAATTGAATTAATGCTTCAGCTTTAAATAATAACACATCGGCGTAACGTATAAAATCAACATTTTTAGACGTTCCTACAAATGGCCCTTCTTTCACATAACATGAACAATCTGGTGCCTGTTGTTCTTTCATATTACCAAAATAACCATATACACCTGGGTCTCTTGCCCAACTAAAATTATATACCATATCACCAGTCGTATTAACTGTATTGCGATATTTAAATGGGCGACCAGGTATTCCAACCGTATGGTCAATTCTCGGATCTAAAGTGACGCCTGCTGCCAATGGTGTTTCTCCGTTGCCATCAACAACATTAAAAATATTACTGTTATTAAACGTATCTAATAAAGGCAACCCAGTAATAATATCGGTTTTAAATGCATTTACCATATTATGACTTGCCAAATGGAATCCGCAACACCCATACAACCCAGTTCCGTGAGGCGAATTCAATCCTGTAACAAAACTTACCCTACTTACTACTGTTCCGTCGTTTATTGAAAATTGAGCTGCCCAAATAGATTCTAAACCGTTATCAAATCCATCTAAAAAATTATTACCATAATCTGCTTCCAAAGCTCCCGTAACATCGTCCGCATAATCAATCACTTCTTGTAATCTGGTTGCATTGATATTGGTCACCTGATGGGTGTCGTTTTGCTCATAAGCTTGATACAAACGTAACTTAGCTAAATAAGCCGCCGCCGCATTTTTATCGGCTCTACCAACTTGGTCTTGAGTTTGTGGTAAATTGTTGTATGCAAATAAGAAATCATCAGCAATGGTATTCCATAAAGCATCATTCTCAACATCATTCGAAATTTGCAAAAGTTCTTCTTGAGACAAACCCTCTGTGATGTAAGGTATTTTTTTGAACAATAATTTAAGTATGAAATGAGAATGTGCTCTTAAAAAGCGTAGTTCAGCTTGTCTTAAAGTTTTGTCTGCATAATCTGTATCAGGAATGTCATTGATTACCGACAATGCAAAATTAGCTCTTGATATGGCTTTATAATAGTTTGTCCAAGTTCTTGGCCCCATCCAGTCTGATGGATCGTCTGCAGTAGTTAAGTTGTATTGTTCGTAGCGATCAATAATATCAACGTCTCCACGGCCACCACCACCTTTATAGGCATCATCAGATCGTACACTACCAAATACCCACATATGCGTTAATGGCCCAACCATTTCATCATTAGCGATACCTGCATAAGCAGCTACCACTAGAGCTTCAGCATTTTCTGCAGTTGCGACGTTTTCATTAGATAATACCCCTTCTGGTTCGTATTCTAAAAAATCTTTGGAACAACCTACAACAACTATTGTTGCTATAATTCCAAATAAAAATGTTTTTATATTTTTCATGTTTTTCAATTTTTAAAAGTTTATGTTTAACCCTAGTGAAAGTGTGGTTGGAACGGGAATGTTATCTACATTAGTTCGCTCTGGGTCTGCACCTATATAATCTTTTGGTGTAAACCAAAATAAGTTTTCACCTTGAAAGTAAAGTCTCAATCCTGTCATTCCGGCCCATTTGCTTATCATTTCTTCCGGGAACGAATAACCTAATTGTAAGTTTCTAACTTTGAAATAAGAATTTTTTCTGTATAAATAGTCGGAAGTTCTTAAATCATTAAACGCTAACGACAAAGATGGAATTGAAGACCCTGTATTATTAGGGGTCCATGCATCTAACACGCCAAGTCCAGCATTCTCTCTACCTTGTACAAAATTATTCCAGAATATGTAAGGGTCTTGTCCAATTCTTCCAGCTACACCTGACCCAAATACAGAAAGGTCAAAGTTCTTATAATTTAAATCGATACGAATACCATACTCTAAATCCGGCAAAGTTGTACCTAAGAAATCTCTATCTTCTACACCAATACTTCCATTGCCATCTAAATCTTGGAATTTTAACCCTCCAGGTCTAGCAGCAATTTGTGTGGGACTTGCATCAATATCTGCTTGACTTTGAAATAACCCTGCTGTTCTATAACCGAAAATTGAGAATTGAGAATGACCAATAATAGAATTATCTACAGTACCAGGATAAGAAGATACAACCTCTTCTGGTAATTGAGTAATCTCGTCTTTAAATGCACCGAAATTAGTAGATACCGTCATGGACAGACCGTTGTTAAAAGTTTTAGAATATCCTAAGGATAATTCCCAACCTTTGGTTTCTGTTGTAGCTCCATTTAATACTCTTTGTTGCCCTTCACCAACTACTGATGCAATTGGTGGCGTTGTTAAGATATCACTAGTTTCTCTTGTAAAATAATCAAAAGACCCTACCACATTATTGTTAAATAACGTAAAATCAACACCAAGATTCAATTCCTTTGTGGTTTCCCATTTTAATGCTGAATTTGCTGCCTGTATAGAAACAAACCCAGAAGGTAAGTTACCCGTATTGATACCAGACAAGTCATAAGCAGTTCCTACATTATAATAGATATTAAAAAAGTCTGGTACAAATTGATTTTGGTTTGGCCCATATCTAGATTCAAATAAACCAAAACGAGCCACATCTCCAATTGATTGGTTACCTACTTCTCCGTAACCCGCTCTTAATTTTAATGAGTTTACAATATCATTATCTTTCCAAAACTCTTCATTATCAATTCTCCAACCAACTGTAACCGCTGGAAAAACACCATATCTGTTATCCGCACCAAATCTTGATGACCCGTCTCTACGTAGTGTTAAAGATGCTAAATACCTGTCTTGAAATGCATAGTTTAATTTACCAAACTGTGACAACAATCTACTTCCTGTTGATGACCCACTATTTGTACGTGCCCCTGTTGCAGCATTTAACTGGAAAAAAGATTCTGTTTCAACTGCAAAAGTATTTGCCGAGGCATTGACACTTGCAAAATCATCTTTTATTGATTCTGCCCCTAATAAAACACCTATTTTATGGTCATCTCCAAGTTCTAATTGATAGTTCAATGTATTAGTAAATACAAAACTTGTAAATTTATTAGTGTTTTCTATAAGTCTATTATCTCCTCGTGTTATAAACCCATTGCTGACTCTTCGCTCAATATCTCTTTTTTTGTAATCACCGAAATCAAGACCTAAACTTGTTCTAAACGTTAAGTTTTTGATTATGTCAAATTCTGCATAAATATTACCGAAGATATTTGTTCTATCTGTATTATCCCATTGATTTAAATCCTGCATTAAAACTGGATTATTTCTATCAGAATAACCGGCTCCTAATGGCCCAGCATAATTTCCATTAGCGTCATATACTGGTAAAGTAGGCGCCAAAGTAATGCCTAGACCTGGGGTAAATGCACTACCAACATCTCGAGACGCTAAGGTTTCATCGGAAGTTGAAAATTGTGTATTAATACCTATACGCAATTTATTGTCAAACAAATTAAAATTAGAATTTAATTTTGCTGTAATCCTTTCATATCCTGTGAATTTTAAAATACCTGTATTTTTTAAATGCCCGATATTTAATAAGTGAAATGAATTATCGGTACCACCAGAAATTGAGATTTCATTATTAGAAACATAGCCTGTTTGATAAAGTTCATCTTGCCAATCGGTGTCTCCAGCAGGTACAGTTGAATCGCCACCCACAAAAGGTTGAACGGAAACACTATTTAAGACTGGATTATTAAAATCGCCATTCCAATCAAAATTATAAATCTCTCCATAACCCGCATTAGGATCTGCTCCATCGTTAACTGATGCTTGCCAAATGGCTTGTCCTCTTTGTTGTGCATTTAACATATCATAGCGCTGTTTTTTCTCTGATAGCATTGACACGTTGGAATTTATAGCGACATTAAATTTTTCTCCTCCTGCTGCTTTTGCACTATTTTTTGTAGTGACAATAATAACACCATTGCCTGCTCGTGCTCCATACAATGAGGAAGCAGAAGCATCTTTTAATACTTGAACAGATTCTATGGCACTAGGATTTATACTCGAAAAAACCTCTTGTCTTACAGTTGGTACGCCGTCTATTACATAAAGCGGATCGTTGTTACCCAAAGTTGTAGCTCCACGAATTAAAATTCGATTACTAGTTCCTGTTGGGTCTCCACTCTTCTCAATAAACAACCCTGGCACCCGACCCTGTAATCCTTGTATAGCACTACCTGAACTTAAAGTAGCACCTTCAGCTGGACCTAACTCTACAACCGTAATTGCCCCAGTTACGTCTACTTTTCTTTCTCTGGAATATCCAGTAACAATAATTTCGTCTAGTGCTGCAGCATCTACTAACATCACAACGTTTATTGCAGAACGTCCACTAATTTCTATTAGTTGCGTTTGGAAACCTACGTAGCTAAAAACCAATGTTGCATTTTCATCAACATTTTCCAGCATATAATTTCCATCAAAATCTGTAGCGGTACCTTGAGTTGTGCCCGATACAATTACCGACACACCAGGTAAAGGCATGCCATCTTCTTGGGAGGTAACAGTACCACTTACCTGTGCTTGTGCCCAAATGCTTGCAAAAGCAAATACGGGCAGAAATAAAAGTTTTTTTAATTTCATAATAAATTAATTTAGTTAAAATTTAGTTTGTGGATTTCAATATTGCCTAGAACGAATTCTTGGTCATTAGGTTCAATACTTAACTTATCGAATGGTGAGTTCGGGAAAAATATTTCTGTCATTACGGTTTCGCCATTATCAAAAAATAGCTCTATAGATGTTTTGTCCAGAATAATTGTAGCAGACAAATCTGGATTTAATGATGTTCTTTTGGCCTTAGAAACATGACTTGCAAACTTTTCTGAAAATGCTGTTTTACCAGATTTTCTTCTATCTACAAAAAAGTTTTTATCGCTACTATCATATCCAAACGCTAAGGTGTCACCTTGTTTATTGGTAAGTTTAAAAGTGAAGCTTTTATCTTTTAAATCTGGGATTATAAAATTGATTTCCGTACTAGATAAATCAACAACTTTGGAATCGGTAATTTTTGTATTACCTTTTATCTCTATTGATTCTTTTTTATACTTGGTGCTTCTATAGCTGGTTAGTTCTTTTACAGGCTTAAATAACAACCTGTAACTAGCATCCATTTTTTGAAGCTCAACTTCTCTTGCAACCGTCATGGCGCTTCTCCATGTTTCGGTAGGAACTTCTTGTCCATATTGCCAATTGGACATCCATCCCATGAATAATTTTCTACCATCAGTATCTGGTATATTTGCCCAGGTTACTCCCGCATAATTATCTCTTCCGTAATCAATCCATATCGATTTATGTTCAGAACTATTTAAATCCTTTTCAAATGATGGGTCAATTGTAAATTGTTTACCATCAAAATCGCCCACAAAATATTGTGTTGCAGAACCGCCATTTGGGCCACCTGGATTAATACTAACCAACAACACCCATTTTATTTCATCAGTTCCTTGAACTACCATTGGGAAAAAATCTGGACATTCCCAAACGCCACCATGTGCACCTATACCATCCCCAAAATCAGATTTCAATTTCCAATCTTTTAAGTTTGGTGAAGTGTAGAACATAATTTTTTGACCAGCCGCCAATACCATAAGCCATTCTTCGTGTATGGAATCCCAAACAATTTTTGGGTCTCTAAAATCTTTAATGTCTGGGTTTTTAATAACTGGATTACCCGAATATTTGGTAAAGGTTTGACCTTCATCTAACGAGTATGCTATGGCTTGCGATTGATAATTTGTTTTACCTGCTTTTTCTCCATCCATATCGTGGTACGTAAACATGGCAATTATAGGTTGTCCGCCACCTTTACCAAATCCTGAGGTATTGTTAACATCTACCACGGCACTTCCCGAAAAAATATAGCCTTTTTCATCTGGGAATATGGCTATGGGCATTTCTTTCCAAGTGACCATATCTGTGCTGATAGCATGCCCCCAATGCATGGGTCCCCAAACATTTCCATCAGGATAATGCTGAAAATATAAATGGTAATACCCATTATAGTAAAACATACCATTCGGATCGTTCATCCATGCCTCTTTAGGAGTAAAATGAAAATTTGGACGGTACAGTTCTTCTTCTGTATAGGATACATTTACAGGTTCATCAGTATTTTTACTGTTTTGGTCCTTATCTTTGCACCCAATAAGAAAGGACAAAGCCACAAGCATTAAAATCAGATTAGTTTTTCTTAAGGTTTTCATTTTATTTATCTTATTTAATTAGTTTTTTACTTAATTCTTCTAAGGATATTCCTTTGGTTTCTGGCATCATAAAAATCACAAATAACAATTGGAGCCCCATCATAAAGGCAAAGAATAGAAAAACCATGCCTGCACCTATTGTAGAAAATAGAACGGGGACTAAAGAAGGTACTATGGCGGCCAAGACCCAGTGGACCGAACTGCCAAATGATTGCCCAGAACCTCTTAAATGATTGGGGAATATTTCTGAAATAAACACCCAAATTACGGTACCTTGGCCAATGGCATGTGCCGCTATGAACATGAACAAGAATATGGGAACAGAATTACCTTCCCAATGAAAGAAAAATGCCATAGAGACTAACGATAAAGATATAATGTAACCAATAGAACAGATAAACATTAATTGTTTCCTTCCTAATCTATCTATTAAAAAAATACCTAAAAGTGTAAATATCAAGTTAGTAACCCCTACCCCTATACTGCTTAAAAGCGCTGAACTTTCTTCAAGACCCGCTTCCGTTAAAATCCTAGGGGCATAATATAGCAGTGCATTGATTCCGGACAACTGATTGAAAAAAGCCATTAAGAATGCCAGAATTAACGGAAACCTATACTTCTTTAAAAAAATGTTCTCATTTGGCACCGTATTTTCCATCTCATCCTTTATCTCTAACATGAGCTTTTCTGGATCTTGATCTGGATTGATGATTTGTAGTACGCTCTTTGCTTCACTATTTCTAAACTTAGTAAGCAACCATCTTGGGCTTTTCGGTATAGTTAATGCAAATATGGTATAAATAGCAGCAGGGAATGCTTCCACCCCTACCATCCAGCGCCAGGCGTTTTCCCCTATATTATTTAATAAGTAGTTAGAAAAAAATGCAACAAGAATACCAAATACAATATTGAACTGGTATAGACCTACTAGTTTACCTCGGTCCTTGGCGGGCGCTATTTCTGAGATGTATGCCGGTGCCGCAATGGTTGATGCACCTACGCCCAGTCCTCCAATAAACCTAAAGATCGCAAATGTTATGGGGTCATTGGCCAACGCAGATCCTATTGCGGATATGGTATATAATACGCCTATCCATATCAAGGTATTTTTACGCCCTATCCTATTGGTCGGGACCCCACCAAAAAAGGCCCCTACTACCGTGCCCCAAAGTGCCATGCCTATAACAACAATGCCATGGAACATATCGGATGAGCCCCATAATAACTGTAATTTTTTTTCGGCGCCCGATATAACTACAGTGTCAAAGCCAAATAAGAAACCTGCTAAGGCTGCAGTAATAGACCAGATTAGTATCTTTCTGTTCATTGCGTGGTGTATTTAGTTTAGTGTTCACAAGATACTTTTAAAGACTGATGTCATATTTCAGATATGTATCAAAACATTATGAAATTGTTAAAGAATCGTTAAAAATAACTCAAATATCTAATTACCAGCACATTATAAAAAATAATATTTTTATAAAAATTTTTGATGTTTAATATTGTTACATCATACTTTCAAAATTGTTTCACAGAATAAGCACTCTATTTATTGAATTGACAAAAAGAAAGCTATTTAATTACTTAACTAAGCAAAAATTAAGGATAAAATCAACTATTAAGTAAAAATTATAGCTAAAATTTACGAAAATGCTAATTAAAAAAGTGTTTTTAGGTTTAAATTTATTCCTCTCTAAAAGCTTTGGGCGATTTATTGAATTTCCCTTTAAAACTGGTAGAAAAGTAATTGGGGGATGAAAAGCCAGTAGCATAAGCTATTTCAGAAATTGTTAATTGCGAATCCTGCAACAAGATTTTAGCTTTTTCAAGTCGTATGTTTTGAATATAATCACTAACGTTTACATCCATAATGGCCTTCATTTTTCTATAAAGTTGAATTCTGGATATATTAAGCTTACTGGCTAAATTCTCAACAGAAAATTTAGAATTATCAAGATTATCATTAATTATTTTATTCACCTTCGAAATAAATTCTTGCTCCAAAGGCCCAAAATGGCTAGTATCTATATTATGTACATTGTTAACAAAATAATAGCGAAGCTTTTCTCTATTATAAATAAGCGTTTTAATGGATTGTGATAAAATGGCGAAACTAAATGGTTTGGTTAAATATAAATCGGCACCAGATTCTAGTCCTTTAATATAAGATTCTTTGTCATTTAAAGCCGTTAGTATAACGGTAGGGATGTGAGATGTTCTTAAATCTTTCTTTAAAATGTCACATATTTCAAAACCTGTTTTATCGGGAAGATTAACATCGCAAATTATAATATCTGGAATAAGCCCTAAAGCCATTTCTACACCGTTGCTGCCATCAGAAACATGCACACTGTACTCTTGTGTTAATTTGCCTTTTAAGTATTTAACCAAATCTGGATTGTCTTCAATAATTAAAATTGAATAGCGTTCATCATCATTTAAAACCGCATCTTGATTAAATATATCTTCCTCATAATCTACATTGAAACTCAACACAGCACTATCAACAACATCGGGCAGATAAATAATTTCGTCTGAATTTAAATGTGCATTTCCTTTATAAAGTGTTAAAACAAATTCTGCTCCATGTTTTGAAAATACCTCAATAGTACCTTTATGAAGGTCTATAAATTCTTTAGATAAATGCAATCCAATACCAGAACTAGATTTGTTGTTATTCGTGCCTTGGTAAAATGCTTTAAAAACATTATTTAGTTCTTGGTTTGGTATACCTATGCCAGAATCCTTAAAATGTATGGTTACATAATTACTTTCAAAATCATCTTTAATATCAATGGATATTGAACCATTATTAGGGGTAAACTTAAATGCATTTGACAATAGATTGAAATAAACTTTGTCCATTAAATTTCTATCTAAATAAACTTTTAAGCTTTTATTATTGCAATTAATAGAAAAACTAATGTTTCGTTTTTGTGCTTCTCTCTCAAAATCCTTAAAAACAGTGTTGGTAAAATCGAATAGATTGGTTTCAGAGGCTTTTAAAACAAACTTTCTGTCTTCTATTTTTCTAAAATCAAGTAACTGATTAATCAACCGTAATAACCGTTTCGAATTGTTATAGATTAAGCCTACTTCTTGAACTAATTTGTTGTCTCTAATTAATTTATTATCGGATAAAGATTCAACTGAGGAGAGAATTAGTGTAATAGGCGTTTTAAATTCGTGCGATAAGCCTGTGAAAAAATTTACCTTAGCTTCATTACTGATTTTAACTTTCTCGGCTATTTTTTTAATTTGATTTCTTTGGATCGTAATTTTTTTGTTTTGCAGTTCTAATGCGCGTTTTTGCTTTTTAATATTATACCCCGAATATATGCTGTAGGCTCCCAAAAGGATACTAGTAATTAATAGTCCTAAAAGCAACTTTAAGATGTTAGTTTGCGAACTATAAGTTTCCTCTTGTTTATCTATTGTGCTTTGTTGTTTTAAAATATCTTGCTGTTGTTGGTTTATTTTATTGAACTGATTCCACATAATATCAGCATTACGAAAATCTATAACTGTTGTTTCCAAAAGATTGTTTTTTGGAACACTTTCACCATTTAAAATTTTCATGGCTAATCTTATAGCTTCATCACCACCTGTAGGATATAATATGGTAGCCAACAACACATTATCTTGTACCAGCTTAATACCTCCATTTTCCCCGGGCAATCCATCAACTCCAACAAATCCTATTTTGTTGTGTAAGTTTTTTTCTTTAGCAACCTCCCATGCTCCAAGTACCATTCTATCATTGTGTGCAAATACATAATCTATATCTTTTATTTCATTTAACACTTTACTTAAACTATCTTTAATAGAATAACTTTCCCAGTTGCCTTCAATAGATTTAACAATTTCTAGATTATCATTTTTTTCTATGGTAGTCTTAAAGCCAATACTCCTTTCTAAAGCAGGTGAAGAACCAGATAAACCGCGAATTTCTACTACCTTTTTTCTTTCGTTTGATAGCGATGCCAAATAATTTGCAGCATCTACACCTACTTGGTAATTATCACCTCCTAAATATGCCGTATAATTTTGCCCCTCCGTTTTCCTGTCAACAATCAAAACAGGAATTCCCTTATTAAATGCCTTTTCAACAATTGGTGTTATTGGTTGTGATTTAACAGGAGAAACAATCAACACATCAACGTTTTTAGCTATTAATTCTTCAATGTCTTGTATTTGGTTTTCAATATTATCTTCGCCATCCAAAATAATAAGTTCAACATTTGAATACAGGGACGTTTGTATTTTCATAGATTGATTCATAGCTCTTCGCCACTCATCATTAACCCCTGTTTGAGCAAATCCGATAGTGTAATCTTTGGTTTCGGTCTTATTACACGAAAAAGAAAACAAAAGAATTGATATTGAAAAAAATCTGAAAAAAATATGGAAAGGTCTGGTCTTCATTAAAAAATACAATAGTCTTAATACTTTAAAAATAATTTTGAAGATAATGATTTCTCTAATAAAAATTTACTTAGTGCTTATTTAAATGTATTATCCTGTATTTATAATAAATTTACTATAAAAATATAGTAAAAAAAATATTTACAACTTTATAGTGTTATTTATTTCAAAAATTCAATATTCCTCTTTAAACCGGAAAATTTAGTTCTTTTTACTGCGGAATCTTTAAACACTTTATTAAAAACGTCTTCCGTGATATCCTCCCAATCCTTTTTGGTCATGGATAATAATTCTGGATGCGGATTAAATAATGGTTCGTTATGTGGTTTTGAAAATCGGTTCCATGGGCATACATCTTGGCACACATCGCAACCAAACATCCAATCATCCATTTTTCCTTTAAACTCGGTAGGGATATGCTCTTTTAATTCTATAGTAAAATAGGAAATACATTTACTACCATTAACTACATAAGGTTCTGTAATGGCTTGTGTGGGGCAAGCATCAATACAAGCAGTACACGTACCACAATGGTCGGTTGTTGGCAAATCGTATTCTAACTCCAAATCAACAATTAACTCGGCAATAAAATAAAATGAGCCAACTTGTTGGCTTAATAAATTACTGTGTTTTCCAATCCACCCTAAACCTGATTTAGCCGCCCAAGCTTTATCTAAAACAGGAGCGGAATCCACAAACGCGCGCCCATGAACATCGCCTATCTCTTCTTGAATAAAATTTAAAAGTGATTTTAATTTGTCTTTTATAACGAAGTGATAATCGGTTCCATAAGCGTATTTAGAAAGCTTGTAGCTATTGGCTGTTTGCTCTTGGCTAGGATAATAATTAAGTAATAATGAAATAACAGATTTTGAATCCTCAACCAGTTTCGTAGGGTCTAAGCGTTTATCAAAATGGTTTTCCATATACTGCATTTGCCCATGCATGTTTTTATTTAACCATTTTTCCAACCTTGGAGCTTCTTCTTCTAAAAAACCAGCTTTACTAATGCCACAAGACAAAAAACCGAGGCGTTTGGCTTCGGTTTTGATGAATTGGGTATGTTTTGTTTTAACGTTCAATTTTAATTGTTGAATGCTAAAATACGATTAAAAAGGGAATTTAAATTGCGATTCCTTTTTAGAAGATTTAGTGAGAAACTCAATAAAATTGAATTTTCATGTTAAGTTATCTTGGCTGATAATCCAAATCCAATCCCAATATACCTTTTGCAATGACTTCTCTCGTAATATAACTATTGGCAGGATGAATTTTACCCAGACGCGCATCGCGAAATAAGCGTTCAAAGCCAGAATTTCTTGAAAGGCCATAGCCACCCATAACATCCATTGCTTTATCCACAACACGCCATGAAGCTTCAACGGCGTGGCATTTTGCCGCAAATATTTTTATTCCCCAAGCTGTCCCGTACGCTTTGCCCTCGCTCCATTCTCTAGCTATTGTGTCGAGATGTGGCCCTATGGCCTCTAATTCCAAAATCATATCGGCTATATCGCTCTGAATTCCGGAATGATAAGCCATGGTAGGACGATCCAATGAAATGGATTTCTTCTTTTGCACAGTGGCTAGAACCATGTCTACAACCCGTTGCGCCAGAGCATAATAAACATTTCCGAAACCTATCAATGCCCATGCAAAAATCCCAAGGACAAAACCGTCAATGCCTTTAAAACCCGTTGGAACTTTTCTGACAATATATTTATCGGGGATAATTACACCACTCAAAATGGTGTCGTCTGAACGGGTGGCTCTCATTCCCAAAACATCATCCCAGGTTTTTTTGATCTCGTAATTTTTGGAATCCCTTGGCAAAAAGGCATGGATGATCATCGGATTGCTGGGATCGCTATTATCCTGTCCATGCAAACCCATGTAATCCCAGACTGGAGTTAGACTTCCAAACATTTTATGCCCTGTGAATTTGTAACCTCCCTCAACTTTCTCTGCTTTACAGGTTGAATACAAAACTGGGATATCATTACCCGATTCGCCGTGTCCTGCAGCAAATATTTTTCCCTTGCCTGCTTCTTGCAAGACCCATTCCATCGACTTGTCGCCGCTTCTCCATAAATCAGCAATCAAACCCGTCCAGTAAATGTGCATATTCAGTGCAAGTGCGGTAGGAGCTGCATGGTATGCCAATTTTCGGGTCATGGCCTCACATTCGTCCATTAACATTCCGTAACCTCCAAACTCAATGGGGACGGCAAGCAACAAATAGCCCGCTTCTTTCAACTCCTCAAAATCCTCTTGGAAAAATAGGTTGTTGGCATCGTAATGTGCCGCTCTTTTTTCACAATTTTCAAAAATCTGGTTCAGTTTTTCGGTCAATGCATTTGTTTTGTTTTCCATTACTGCTTCCATAGTTCTGTTGTTTTAGTTAATGATTTTTTAGCGTGCTTTTTGGTAAAAGGGATAAACATGGGTACGTTCTTTTGATATGCCTCGTATTCCTGCCCAATAAATTTCCGCAGATCCTTTTCTTCCAAATATTTAACTGCAACATAAATGTAAAGGGTTGTCATGATGGAGAACAGCATATGGCCTACCGTCATAACAGGTGTAGCCCAGAAGGCGATCAAAAACCCTAACATAATTGGGTGCCTCACCACGCCATAGAAAAAATTCACTTTAAAGATCATAGGCTTGGTAGTTTTGCTATTCAGATTATTGTATATCTGCTGTAAACCAAACAGTTCAAAATGATTAATCATAAAAGTTGAAAGTAGTACGATGAGCCATCCTATAACGAAAATACCCAATATAATAAGTACAAGGGTCGAATTTTCAACTTCCCAGACAATTGTATTTATGGGGCGCCATTGCCAATATAACAACAGCAAGGCAAAACTGGAAAAGAAAACGTAGGTGCTTCGTTCCATGGCTTTTGGTATAATACGTGTCCATTTTTCTTTAAATGCCGGTCGCGCCATAAGGCTATGTTGAATTGCAAATACACTCAATAAAATTGCATTTATAGCTAAAGCTTCCCAAAAAGGGTATTGAATCCCGGAATCTATTGTTTTCGGGACAAGAATGTTTCCCACAAAGCCTATGGCATATAAAAACGTAAAAAGAAATACGATATAGGCCATTGTTCCATAAATAAAGATTAACAACTTTTTCATATCAGAAAAATTTAAAAGGTTAGACCCTTCAAAATTATGCTGTTACCGTTCAAAATTGTAGCATTCCTAAACCCAATGTTTGTAAAATACAATCGCATTTAAACACCAATCTTAAGAAAAGCCAAAGGTTGGAGACCAAACCGGTTTTGAAAGCATTTCGTAAAATATGATGGACTGTTAAAACCGCATTCGAAAGAAGTTTCGGAAATATTCCTGGCTGTATTTAAGTACTCCAATGATTTGTTCAGCCTAAATTCCCGTAATAATTCATTTGGGGAAATGCCCGTTATGTCCAAACATTTTCTATAAAGCTGGGATTGGCTCATGCCCATAGCATTACAATAATCACTGACACCGAACTTTTGGTCCTGCCAATTGTCAAGCAATGTATTCATAAGGTGCTCCAATATATTTTCTTGGAAACTATCTATATTTACTATAAAAGAACTGCCTTCCATTCTGTTATGATCTTCTTTTGAAAGTTCATGGATTAATGAGGACATAATTATTTGTCCTCCTTTACCTATACCACATAAATAGTTTGCAAACTTCATGGTGTCGCCAAAGATCATATTATTGTTATCCACTGGAATTCCTGCATGAATCCCGATACGTAAATCAAGAAGTTCAGCCGCCAAATGTAGACTCTTTTGAACCGAAATAGCGTACTGAATGGCTTGTGACACCGATATAAAGGAAATCACACAACCAGGATCAGGTAATTCCACTTGTCGCCCTTCGTGTTTTTTTAATTGTTCCTGTATTGTCTGATTATAGAGGTTCACCAATTTTTGGGCTTTCTCCAATCCATACGTGTGCACCAAAAGTCTATGGTTGGATGTTTGGGTCTTCAATATGACGCGGAAAGCAGGGTCGTTAAAGACTTTTAAGTTTTCACCAGAAGACAGAGAATAGGATTCCGGATCGTGTATCCGACCCAGAAAAGCTTCCACTACATTGCTGTTTACCTGTATAATTTCGTAGGGCAATAGTCCATGGGCTTTTTCGTGCAGTTTAATAACAGCTTCTTCATTAGGGGCGTCAATTAAACAAAAGGCGCTTCCCCGAGCTTCATCCACCCAATAGGTCATACACCTGCAACCGTAAAGATCTTGGATCTTTAAATCTTCACGATGTGCTTCCGCAGCATGCTTTGCTTCAATTCCCGGAACAATATGGCGATCCATAAAAATAGGCATGTGAAAGAAATTTTGGTTAGTAAAAATCAGTCAGGAATAATCCGTAAATAATGTAAAATGGAAATTCCAATATCTAAAATACGAATTTTAAGTCAAAAAATAACACAAATCATTATTTATCACGAATTTGCAGATAAAATTGCGACCTGTCTTTAGAATCAAAACAACCCACCTTGGGTGCCGCTTTTAATTTTTCCCAAATGCTTATAGGCTAATTCGGTAACTTCCCGTCCTCGAGGAGTTCGCATGATGAAGCCTTGTTGAATTAAAAAAGGCTCATAAACTTCTTCAATGGTTTCGGTGCTTTCACTAACAGCTGTTGCAATGGTAGAAATACCAACTGGCCCGCCTTTAAACTTGTCAATGATAGTGGATAAAATTTTATTATCCATTTCATCCAAGCCAAAAGCATCCACGTTTAAAGCTTCCAAACCAAATCTAGCAATTTTAATATCGATGCTGCCGTTGCCTTTTATCTGTGCAAAATCACGAACTCGTCGCAACAGTGCATTGGCTATTCGGGGTGTTCCTCTACTTCTACCTGCAATTTCTATAGCAGCTTCCATAGAAATCGGCACATTTAAAATAGTGGCACTTCGTTGCACAATCGTGGTTAAAAGTTGTGTGTTGTAATATTGTAATCTACTTTGAATCCCAAACCGAGCACGCATGGGTGCTGTTAACAATCCGGAACGTGTTGTGGCACCAATCAACGTAAACGGATTCAGATTTATTTGAACCGATCTGGCATTTGGTCCAGATTCTATCATAATATCTATCTTGTAATCTTCCATCGCGGAATACAGGTATTCTTCAACTATGGGACTTAAGCGATGAATTTCATCAATAAATAATACATCGCGTTCTTCAAGATTGGTAAGTAATCCTGCTAAATCTCCTGGCTTATCTAAAACAGGGCCTGATGTTACTTTAATGCTAACATTCAATTCGTTTGCTAAAATATGTGCCAATGTGGTTTTTCCTAATCCTGGAGGTCCGTGAAACAACGTATGATCCAAAGCTTCACTACGTAAGTTTGCTGCTTGTACAAAAATTTGAAGATTTTCCAAGACTTGGTCTTGACCCGTAAAATCTTCAAAAGTTAGGGGTCTTAACTTTTTTTCTACATCAAGTTCTTCAGGAGAAAAATTATCGTTTGTTGGGTCTAGGTTTTCGTTCATAGCAACTTACTGCGGAGGCAGGAATCTATTTTATTGTGAAAATATTAAAATAGTGGATTCCTGCCTGCGCAGGAATGACATAAGCAAATATAAAGAAAAAAGACCTTTGCAAATGAAAATTTGATGCAAAGGTCTTTGATAATTCATCATGAGATTCCTTCCCGATAACTATCGGGATTCGCAGGAATTGGATTAATTTAAAATTTTGAACTCACAACGTCTGTTGACATCATATTCTTCGTCGGTACACATATTTGGTTCTGTACAATTATTTAGTGGCTGCATTTCGCCATAACCAATACTTTTCAATCGGGTTCTATCTATTCCTTTGTTTACTAAATATTCTAACGTAGAAGCAGCTCTTCGGTTAGATAATTCCAAATTATATTGATCATTCCCATGAGCATCTGTATGTGCAGACACTTCTATTTCCATGGAAGGATATTTTTTCATTAAATCTACCAATACGTTTAAGGTGGTTGCAGCATCAGTACGTATTTTAGAAGCATCAAAGTCGAAATAAATTTTATCCAACTCAACTTTCAACTCACCTTTTTCATCTTTTTTAACTCGTGCTTCAACATCAGAAAACGATTCTAATGATAAATAAATATTATGCTGAACCTTGCCTTCGCTATCAGTTGAAAACTCAACATCTTGAGGAATGTACGCCTTAAGTGTTCCTCTTACTTTGTACTTTTTGTTAGGTTCTATTTTGAATAAGTAGCCAGCTTTTTCACCAATTAGAGAATCTTGAATAACGTTTCCAGCTTCATCAAACAAGGTTACCAAAGCACCTGCCAATAATTCTTTACTGTTTTTATCTTGAACAACACCTTCTACTTGGTATTTGGTTAGAATGTTTTCTTCTCTTGTGAAAGCAAGCATTCTATCGAAACCTGATCTATTGGATGACACAAATCCCTTATTATCTTTTTCCTTTATAACATACGCAAAATCGTCTAAACCACTGTTTATGGTGCTTCCTAAATTAACAGGAGCATCAAAAGTCGCGTTTACCGTATTGCTTCTAAAAACATCCAAACCTCCAAAACCCTCATGACCAATGGATGAAAAATACAACACATCATAATCACTTATAAAAGGAAATTGTTCTCTTTGTTTGGTATTTATAGTTGCTCCTAAATTTTCAGGTTCGCCATAAGTACCATCCTCATTAATGGCGACTTTGTAGATATCAAAACTTCCATAAGTACTTGGCATATCACTAGCAAAATAAAGCGTTTTTTCATCTTTACTCAATGCTGGATGCTCTGTACTGTATGAATTAGACGTGAAAGGTAATGCTGTAACGTTTGTCCAATTCCCATCTACCAATTCGGCTTTGTAAATTTTAACATGCGCTATTTTATCTTCATCACCCTTTTTTCGGTTTGAATTTGTTCTATTAAAATACATGGTTTTACCATCTTTAGTAATAACCGCATTACTTTCATGGGAATCTGTATTAATCGCATCAGAAAAAGGCACCACATTTTCTAAATTACCATTATTTGATATTGTTGCTAAGTATAAATCTAAATAAGGCAAATCGTTCCATACATAGTTGGGACTTTCAGTATTTCTTGTTGAAGCAAAAGCCACTTTATCATCACCATAAAAAGACAATCCAAAATCGCTATAAGAGTTTTCAGTTTCAACTTGTTTAAGACTGAAATTATGCGGTGTTGTTTTGGTGTTTTTTTCAATAAAAGCCGCAGTGTTCAAATCTTTGTTATAGTAAGTCTTTAAATATTTATCTGCTTCATCATAATTTTGAATACCTTTTAAAGCCTGACCATATCTAAAATAATAGTCTAAATCCAAAGAATCTCCATAAGCAACAAATAGTTCTCTATACGTTTTCACGGCCTTTTGTAAATTGGCATTATAGTAATAACTATCGGCTAAATTTTGAAGTACTTGTTGCGTCCGTTCTTTTGTTTCATAAATTTCGGCTGCTTGGTTATAAGCTCTCATTTCAAAAAGCTTATCCACTCGTTTTAAATCACCTTTTTGTGCTAATGTAACTCCACTAACTAATAAAAGGCTTGCTAGTATGTATGTATTTGTTTTCATCTGTGGTGTCTTTAATTTTAGAAGAATCTAGGTGAACGATCATAACCGCCTTTAAGTCCGAATAAATCAATATCAAATAAAATAAATATTTCGTGTGACCCCGAATTATAGTTACTTAAGTTACTTGTTGTATAATCGTAAGCATAACCAATTCTAAGCTGTGGGGTTACTTTAAAATTAACCAATGCACTTACGGCATCGCCCAATCTATAACCTAAACCAGCTTCTAGCCGTTCTTGAATTAACACATTGGCTGTTAAATCCAGTGCAATCGGTGCACCGCTTACTCCTTTTGCCATGAAAGCAGGTTTAAATTTCAAGTTTTCATTAATATCAAACACATAACCTCCCGTTAAGAAATAATGAACACTTTCAACTCCGGTAGCTTTAATCCCATTTTCGTTTTCTAAATGTTTTGTTGACAACATATTTGGAGCGGACAAACCCAGATAATAATTATCGGTAAAGAAAAAAGCACCTATTCCTAAATTGGGGAATGTTCTGCTGATATTTTCGTTAAAGGCAATATCCGTTCCCGGACCACCCGATTGTAAATTAAATCCATTGAAATCAGTATCGAAAATGGTAAATCCAGCTTTTAAACCTAAGGACAATTTACTTTTTAAACCAACTGGCAATACATAAGCAAAATCTGCATAGATATTGTTTTCATTTACAATATCACCTATATTATCGTTTGTGAAAGATACCCCCAACTCAATTTTATTGTTTATTGGTGTATGGGCAAAAAAGGTTCCTGTTTTTGGAGCACCTTCAAAGCCTACCCATTGTGTTCTATATAATCCACCTAAGTTTAAAATACCTTCATCGGCCGTTGCATACGCTGGGTTAATGACACTCATATTGTACATATATTGAGTGAATTGTGGGTCTTGCTGTGCAAAGCTTTGTAGTGACAAGAATGCCAAACTTATTAGAGCAGCTATTTTATGATATATATTTAAATTTTTCATCGTTTCTAAATTTTTGATTTATCTAAAAATTATCTGCTTAAGTATAAGCGTCCTTGTTTTGGTTTATTTGTACCATCGTTGAAGTTGAATATGTAAAAATAAACACCTACCGGTAGTTGCTTCTTTCCTATACCACCCTGATTGGACGTCCCATCAAAACGCGGTGTACTCGTATTTCCTTTATAAACAACCGTTCCGTATCTATTGAAAATCTGGATTTCAAAATTGGGATGTAAAATATCGAGGTTGTTATAATCGAACGTGTCGTTAACACCATCTCCATTTGGTGAAAAACCATCCGGTAACACCAATTCGCCACACGAAGTTAAGTCTGTAGTATATGCTAAACGCACACTACTTTCGCAACCTGTTGATGCATCATATAATGTCGCATAATATGTTACGTCATTACTTAATGACACACCGCTAGAAAGTGGCGTCCCGCCTATTGCCGTATCATACCAATTCACATTATTTAGATTTGAATCGTACTCTGAAATATTTACTGTTAACTCCATAATAGTTGGGTCATCATTGATACATAATTCTAAATCAGAATCGATTAAAGTTGGGGTAGCAACATTATTAACTGTTGCCGTTATTTCAACACTTTGTGATGATTCACAACCGGAACCTGTGGTTTGTCTGGCAAAATAATTTTCACCATTCACCAAAGCATCTGTTGCATTTAAAGGCGTTGTTAAGGTGGCGTCTGCATACCAACTAATGGTTCCTGTTACCCTAATGGCAGCATCTAAATCTGAAACCGTTGGGTTATCAACCAAACAAAATTCTGGATTAGCATCTAAAACGATGGGGGCAGGACTATCACTAATCGTAACTGTTATTTGCGCACTGGAATCTGGAGAACACGGTGCAATTGCAGTAACCGTATATGTATAAACCCCTGCTGTATCTACTAATGGATCAAACGCTCCTGTGCCGCTTATTAAAGCTGGTGACCAAGTCCCTCCGGATTGTGCTGAACTTCCTAAGAATGTGAATAAATCTGTAACACCATCTATGACGCAAATATTAGCTGGGTTATCTGTTCCTGCATTTGGGGCTTGTGTTACGGTAACAACCACATCGCTCGAAACCGTTCCACAAGCATTAGTTAATGAATATGTATAGGTTCCAAGCGCATCAACTAATGGGTCGAATACACCTGTACTGCTAGCTAAAGCTGGCGACCAAGTACCTCCGACATCTGCACTACCTAAAAGTGTAAATAAATCTGTTGTTCCATTGTTGCTGCAAACATCTAAGACATTATCTGTTCCAGCACTTAACGGCGCTTCAATAGTTATTGTTATTGTAGTAAAATCATCCACACACGGAGCATTAGCTGTTACATAATAAGTGAATTGATAATTTCCAACAGAAAATCCTGTAACATCATAAGTAGTAGGACTAGCAACCACAGTTCCAGTATTATCTAAACCTTCATACCAAGTTCCACCAATATCTTGAGTACCATCTAAACCTGCATTTAAATCTATAGTTGTGTTATTACAACCAACAATTGGTGTAGCAGGGTTTCCAGCATTTGGAGATTGATATATGGTTGCAATTACTTGAGTTCTTACTGAAGATTCGCAACCTGTTGTTGCATCTGTTTGTGTAACAAAGTAATCTTCCCCATCTACTAAAGCATCTGTGCCTGCTAAAGGTGTTCCTCCTGTTGCATCAGCATACCATTGAATGGCTGTACCTGTAGCAACCAAATCGGCGACTGTTGCTGTATCGCAAAACTCTTGTGTTGCTGCTGCGGTTGGCGCTACTGTATCATTTATAATTATTGAAACAGTCACGTTTACATCGTCGCAAGTTCCAATAGCGGCTACATCATAAGTAAAGTCAAAAGTTCCTTGAGTTAAATCATCAAGCGCTACACTATTTCCAGTTAAGGCTCCTGTTGCATCATCGTCACTCCAAGTTCCTGTTTGGTCTTCATCTGTTAATAAATCAAATAAATTATAGGTTTGTCCTGTTGTTATATCAGCTAAACAAAATTCAACTGGCGTATTTGCTGTTCCAGATTCTGGTGCATCCTCAACAGTAACTGTTACCGTAGAACTATTGACGCAAGTATTCGCATTAGTAATAGTATATGTGAAATTGTAAGAACCTATAGTTAGCAAAGTTAAATCGACATCGCTTCCATTTATTATAGCTCCTGTTGTATCATCATCGATCCAAGTTCCTCCTGAGTCTTCACCTGTTAATTGTCCGAATAAATCCAAAGGCGAATTAGCAACTAAATCATTTTCACAAAATACGGCTGCAATTGGAGTGCCTGTGTTTGGTAATGGATTGATTGTGACTGAAACAGTGACCAAAGCATCATCACAAGTTCCAATGGCATCAACATCAAAAGTAAAATTATAGGTATTAGCCGTGTAAGTCGATAAGTCAACTGGATTAGAAATTGTGGCTCCTAAATTATCAGTTCCAACATACCAAGTACCTGTTTGATCTTCATTATCCAATAACGTAAACAAATCAAAACTTGCTGGTGCGCTTCCTTCACAATAGTCGGGGAAAGTTGCTACTGGTGTTCCAGAATCTGGAGCAGGTTGTATGGTTATTGTTATGGTTTCTGTATCTGAACACGTGCCATTATCAATCGTATAATTAAATGAATAGGGACTTCCAGCCACCGTAAGCGTTGTTAAATCTAAAGAATTAGAAATGGTTGCATTACTTGCATCTGTCCATGTACCACTGTTATTATCTTGAGAGCCATCTAAAGCATCAAATAAATCAAACGGCGAATTTGTAGCTAAATCATTTTCACAAAATGTTTGGTTTACTGCATTACCAGCATTTGGGTCAGGTAAAATAACTATTTGAACCGTTGTTGATTCTTCTGGACATGGTGTAGATAGATTCTGTGTATATGTGAAATTATATGTTGCAGGTGTTAATCCAGTAAAATTAGTAGTTGATGGATCTGGAACTATAGGATCTGAACTTAAAGTTCCTTGAGTCCATTGACCTCCAACATCTTCATTATCAAGAAGTGAAAATAAATCAAATGAAGCTGATGCAGTAGATTCACAAAACGTAGCTGGACTTGTTGGTGAAACCGTTCCCGAAGTGAGCGTTTCATATATTGTAATGGTTATATTGGCTGAGTCTTGTGGACAAGCACCATTACTCGGAACCGTATATATAAATGTGTGAATTCCAGCTGTAAGTGTTGAAATATCAACTGTACCTAGATTTCCGTTTGAGGTTGGCAAAGGACCTGACCAAGTTCCGTTTGTATCTGGTGTTCCGCCAAGCTCATCAAATAAATCAAAGGGAGCAGCTGGAATACTATCATCACAATATTCTAAAGTTGCTGAAGTTCCCGCATCAACAGGTTGATTAATATTGACTAATACAGAAACGGCATTACTCCTACAAAAGTCATCAACTATTACATAATAGGTATTTCCATTTACTAATGCGGTAGATGGTGACAAAGCTGGAAGAATTGGATTTCCAAACCCATCTAAACTTTGATACCACCTAAAAGATGATGTAGTTCCGGGATCTAAATTAGCTATGGTAGGATTTGTATCAGAGCAGAAAATTTGAGATCCAGAAGGCGTTGGATCGGCTGGGGAATCAACAACGATTGTATCTCCGAATTCAATTTGGCTTTTATTTCCCAAACTATCAACAAAAATTATGTAGTAAGTATAAAAGTCAGACAGGGGATCTGTAGAATTTGCTAAATCTGTTAATTCGTAATCATAATAGACCTCTATTGAACCACCAGATGGTATGTTTGGTTGCAAGACATCATCAATATAAGTTTGAACTGTTGGGTTTTCATTACTACAATAAATCCCATCTAATGGCTGACCCGATCTATTGACCTGAATATCAACAACAATAGCAGTTCTTGGACCACATGCTCCTGAATTATCATCAGCATAATATGTTCCTTCTGAAACTAGTTGTGTAGAACTAAAAAGAGTCCCTCCCGTTGAATTACTGTACCATGATATACCTCCACCATTATCAGTTACAAAGTCGGCACTTAAATCTGCAAAAGTGTATCCTGATGCATCTAGAATTGTTGGGGCTGGATCGTTAACAGTTGGACACTGGGCATTAACTTTTAAGGCAGCCCAAAGGAATACCATACTATAGATTGCAAAAAACTTTACATATCTAAATGAGTAGTTTTTTTTCATAACATTGGTCAGTTATAGATTTGAGTTAATAGACATTTACACTAAAAAGACTATAATTAATTTCTTTAAGAAATTCATATAAAATTCTTAATAGTAGTGCAATTTAACGCATTTTTTTGTATTTCAACGATATTAATTAAATTATTTTACGTTTCATCGAAAAAAAATGTAATTAAACAAAAAAACTCATCCTTTTGGGATGAGTTTTTTTGTTTAATTAAAATAAATTCTTAATGCTGAAGTTCTTCTTCGCCTTCTTTTAATGGAATATTTTGAGGTACAAAGTCGACATCATGTCCTGGCTTACTATAATCATATGCCCAACGATATACGTGAGGAATGTCACCTGGCCAGTTACCATGCATGTGTTCAACAGGTGTAGTCCACTCTAATGTAGTAGATTTCCATGGATTTTGAACGGTTTTCTTTCCAAAGAAAATACTACTAAAGAAATTATATAAATATAATATTTGTACTACGCCGCCAACTAAGGCGAATATGGTTATTATCACATTTACATTGGCCAAATCATCAAATAACGGAAAGTTACTATTGGTATAATATCTTCTTGGTAATCCTGCCATACCTATAAAATGCATGGGGAAGAAAACACCATAGGCACACACGGCTGTAATCCAGAAATGTATATAACCTAAATTTTTATTAAGCATCCTACCAAACATCTTCGGATACCAATGATAAATACCCGCAAACATGCCATACAGTGCAGAAATACCCATTACTAAATGGAAATGTGCTACTACAAAGTACGTATCATGTACATTAATATCTAAGGCACTATCTCCCAAAATTATTCCCGTTAAACCTCCAGTAATGAATGTAGACACAAAACCGATTGAGAATAACATCGCAGGGTTCATTTGTAAATTACCTTTCCAAAGTGTGGTAATCCAGTTGAAGGCTTTTACAGCTGATGGAATCGCAATTAATAAGGTTGTAAATGTAAAAACGGAACCAAGGAATGGATTCATACCAGAAATAAACATATGGTGACCCCATACAATGGTTGACAAAAACGCAATGGCCAGTATAGAGGCAATCATGGCGCGATAGCCAAAAATAGGTTTACGTGAGTTCGATGCCATAATTTCAGAAACGAGACCCATAGCAGGTAAAATAACGATATACACTTCTGGGTGGCCTAAGAACCAAAATAAATGTTCGAATAAAACGGGCGAACCACCTTGGTAATGTAATACTTCACCTTGAATAAAAATATCAGATAAAAAGAATGATGTTCCAAAACTCCTATCCATTATTAATAGTAACGCTGCAGATAACAATACTGGGAAAGAAATAACACCAATTACTGCAGTAATAAAAAATGCCCATATAGTTAAGGGAAGTCTTGTCATAGACATTCCTTTAGTGCGTAAGTTAATAACGGTTACTATATAGTTTAGGGATCCCATTAATGAAGAAGCAATAAAAATAGCCATAGATACCAACCATAAAGTCATGCCCATCCCTGAACCGCCTTGAGCCATTGGTAATGCGCTTAATGGTGGATAAATTGTCCAACCAGCCGCTGCAGGTCCCGCTTCAACGAATAAGGAAATAACCATAATAACACTTGACAAAAAGAATAGCCAATAAGAAATCATATTAAGGAATCCTGATGCCATATCCCTCGCACCAATTTGCAACGGAATAAGTAAATTACTGAATGTACCACTTAACCCGGCAGTTAATACGAAAAATACCATAATAGTACCATGAATTGTTACTAACGCTAAATAGATGTCTGCATCCATAACGCCTTCTGGCGCCCATTTACCCAATAATGCCTCAAACAAAACATTAGGTTCTTCTGGCCATGCAATTTGCATACGGAACATCATAGACATTAAAACGCCAATAACTCCCATTATTGTACCTGTAATTAGGTACTGTTTAGCAATCATTTTATGGTCTTGACTAAATATATATTTAGTTACAAATGTTTCTTTATGATGATGTCCGTGGTCGTCATGAGCTTCGTGGGCGTGATTATCTTCGTGTGCTGACATAATCTTATATCGTGTTTATCTTTTTAATTAGTTAATTTAGAGAATTTTTGAATGTAGTTTGTTCTTTAATCCAAGCATCATATTCTTCTTGGGTTTCGACAACTATTTTCATTTGCATGTTATAATGGGATTTACCACAAATCTTATTACATAATAATAAGTAATCAAACTCATAAGGTGATAAAGCTTCTTCTCCTTTAGCAACTAAATCTTTACTATTCTCCACCCTAATTTTATTAATGTTAGCAACTTTATCTACCATATCAGGAGTTTGTCTCATCTCAGCAGTTGTAACTGTTGGTGTAAAACCAAATTGAGTGATCATACCAGGCACACAGTTCATTTGTGCTCTAAAATGAGGCATGTAAGCAGAATGCAATACATCTTGAGAACGCATTTTAAACAATACAGGTTTCCCAACTGGTAAATGTAATTCCGTTGTAATAATATCATCTTGTGCATTAGGATCTCCTTCATCTATACCTAAGATATTGGCGCGATCTATATCTATCAATCTCACATTGGCTTTACCTAATGTATTATCTTCTCCACCATATCTAGCCTTCCAGTTAAATTGTTGCGCATACAATTCTACAATCAATGGATCTTCACTTTCATCTACTCCCATAATATTTATCCACGTATTCAAACCATATATAATCAATCCCGCCAAAACAATTACTGGGATGATGGTCCAAATAAATTCCAACTTGTTATTATCAGCAAAAAACAATGCTTTTTTACCTTTTTCACCTTTGTATTTATAAGCGAAATAGTGTAGTAAAAATTGGGTAACCGTTTGCACAAAAAAGATAAGTACCATAGAGATAATCATCAAATTATCTATTTGGGGCCCATGTTCTGAAGCTGAATTTGACATTAATGGCAAATCTCCCCATTTAACAAAACACACTATGGTAATTATGTAGATGAAAGCCAAAAAGCCCATCATTAAATATGCATTAATTGTATTATCCTTATCGGTTGCTACTTGAGAATTTTCATTTTTAGCTTGAGCCAAATCGAATATCTTCACCATTTGCCAGATAGCAACTAAAATGAATATTAAAACTATAATTGTTAAAAAAGTAGTCATCGTTCTCTCTCTTCTTTATTTATATCTTATTAATAATGGAAATCTTTGCTTTCTTTTATAAGTGGGTTCCCTTTTGGAAGCAAGGGTGCTTTTGTTAAAGCTGTGAACACTATAAATATAAACAGTCCGGCAAATAACAAAATGGAACTTATTTCTGGAATACCTATAAACCATCTATCACCTACAGTTGCTGGCATAATCATGACAAAAATATCTATGTAATGTCCTGCAAGGATTACCAATCCAGCCATAACAACAAACCATGGAATACGTTTATAATCAGCATTCATCAACATTAAAATTGGGAATACAAAATTCATAACTACCATACCTAAAAATGGCAATTGATAATCTTCAAAACGTGTTACAAAATAAGTTACCTCTTCTGGTATATTTGAATACCAAATAAGCATAAATTGTGAAAACCATAAATAGGTCCAAAAAATACTAAATGCAAACATAAATTTAGCAACATCATGTAAATGGTTTTCATTAACAAACTCTAGATAATTTCTTGACTTTAAATAAATAATCATTAAAGCAAGTACTGTAATACCGCTTACAAACATAGATGCAAAAACATACCAACCAAAAAGCGTACTAAACCAATGTGGGTCTACACTCATGATCCAATCCCAAGACATCATCGATTCCGTATAAATAAAGAACACTAAGAATGCCGCAGAAATACGAAATGTTTTCTTAAAATTACTAATGTCGTCCGCACTATCTTGAGCGATAGAAAATTTACGAGCAAAATGCCTATATAAACTCCATCCAGCTATAAATATAATCCCTCTAACAGCAAACCAGCCTATATTTAAAAATCCTGATTTTCCTTGAATTAATTTATCATGTGCAACCACTTCAGGATCCATCCACACGAATAAATTGTAATGCCCAATAGTTCCCGATGCTAACGCAATCCCTAAAACAATTAACGCTCCAGGCAGTAAATATGCGGTAATTCCTTCCATAACCCTAAACAAAACTGGAGACCAGCCTGCTTGAGACGCAAATTGTATCGCATAAAATGCTAAAATACCTAAGGCAATCATCATAAAGAAAAATGCGGCTACATAAAGTGCAGACCAAGGCCTGTTACTAATTTGGTGCATAACATGCTCTGCATGTTCGTCATCATGATGTGCATCGGCAGGAGACGCATGATTTCCTTCTTCAGAAGTACCATGACTTTCTACCACAGCATGAGAAGCTTCTTCTGTATCTCCATGATGGGCTGATGCCTCTTCTGCAAGCATGATTTTTACTTCTTCCAAAGATTTATGAGACGTCATAAAACCATACCCAACGCCTAATACTCCTAGAATTATTAGAATGAAAGAAAATGTCTTTAATTTATTTGAAAATGTGTACATATCTTATATAATCTTACTTTTCTAAATCTGCTTTTAACTGTAACACATAGGCTACTACTTGCCAACGTTCTTCATTACTAAGTTGATTCGCATAAGAACCCATAGTATTTTTGCCATAGTAAATCGTATGATAAATACTTCCTTCTGTAATGGCTCTACCAGCATCATTGTATGCTGGAATTCCTAATATTTTTTCTCTTTTTACCAGATTACCTTGTCCGTCTCCTTGATTTCCATGACAAATGCCACAGTAAATATCATACAATACTTTTCCTCTTGCCAAATCTACTTGAGTTGAATCAAGCTGGGTTTTCAAAGTGGCTTTTGCCAAATCATATCCTTCTAAGGTATTGTCTATATCAAATGGTACAAATCCTCTAGGAACTGAACCATCTGCTGGTGTTCGTGAGGCCATCCCGTTTTCAAACATGGGATTTTCATTATAAGTCTCATAGCCAACAGGTTCATACATATTGGGCATAAACTGGTAATTAGGCCTGGTATCTTTTTTACAAGATACAATAGCTACTAAAACTATTGCTATTGTTATTATTTTAATTAAGCTTTTCATCTGTATTATTAATGTGCTTTATCAACTATATTAATTTCTACTGCGCCCGTTTCCTTAAGCAAGCTTTCAAGTTGTTCTTCGTTTCCGTCAACAGCGATTTCCATTAAAAAATGATCATCGGTTGTTCTAGGATCTGGATTTTCTGCTTTTTTAAATGGCCACATTCTACTACGTAAATAGAACGTAATTACCATTAAATGCGCTGCAAAAAATACCGTTAGCTCAAACATAATTGGCACAAAGGCAGGCATATTTTCAATATAACTAAAACTTGGTTTTCCACCAATATTTTGTGGCCAATCTTGAATCATTATATAGTTCATCATAACAATGGACACGATTAAACCAACAACGCCATACATAAATGATGCAATGGCAATTCGTGTCGGCTCTAAGCCCATAGCCTTATCTAGCCCGTGAACCGGAAACGGTGTATAAATTTCTTCAATGTGATATCTCTCTGCCTTAACTTTTTTAACAGCAGACATTAATACATCATCATCCGTATAAATAGCGTGAATTACTTTTGAAGCTTCCATATGCTACTTGTTATTTTTTGTTTCATTAATTGAATCTCCAGATGTCCTTGCATCAGCACCAGTTCCTACTAAACTACCGCCTGCTTCTCTAATCCTTTTATAGCGTTCTCCTGAAGATTTTAAAATGGTTTTAACCTCTGCTTGAGCAATTACTGGGAATGTTCTTGAGTAAAGTAAAAACAATACAAAGAAGAAGCCAATAGTTCCAATGAATATGCCTATATCAACAAAAGTTGGTGAAAACATCGTCCAAGAAGATGGTAAATAATCCCTGTGTAATGATGTTACGATAATTACAAAACGCTCAAACCACATCCCAATGTTTACAACTATAGATATAAAGAATGAAAACATAATACTTGTTCTTAGTTTTTTAAACCACATAAATTGTGGAGAGAACACGTTACAAATCATCATAGACCAATATGCCCACCAATAAGGCCCAGTTGCTCTATTTAAAAAGGCATATTGCTCGTACTCAACACCAGAATACCAAGCAATAAATAACTCCGTAATATATGCCACACCAACAATAGAACCCGTAATCATGATAACGATGTTCATTAATTCGATGTGTTGTACTGTAATATAATCTTCTAGATTACACACTTTTCTCATAATAATAAGCAGTGTGTTTACCATGGCAAATCCTGAAAATACCGCTCCAGCAACAAAGTAAGGAGGAAAAATAGTGGTATGCCAACCAGGAATCACCGATGTAGCAAAGTCAAAGGATACAATTGTATGTACAGAAAGCACTAAAGGTGTTGCTAAACCAGCAAGTACCAAAGATACTTCTTCAAAGCGTTGCCAATCTTTTGCTCTTCCAGACCATCCAAAACTTAATAATGAATATATTTTCTTTTGAAAAGGTTTTACGGCTCTATCACGTATCATAGCGAAATCAGGTAATAAACCAGTCCACCAAAATACTAAAGACACAGATAAATATGTTGATATTGCAAACACGTCCCAAAGTAACGGCGAGTTAAAGTTTACCCAAAGTGAACCAAATTGATTTGGAATTGGTAATACCCAATAACCTAACCAAGGACGCCCCATGTGAATGATTGGAAACAGACCTGCTTGTACTACAGAGAAAATGGTCATTGCTTCTGCAGAACGGTTAATCGCCATTCTCCATTTTTGACGAAATAATAGTAGTACCGCTGAAATAAGTGTTCCTGCGTGACCAATACCAACCCACCAAACGAAGTTAGTAATATCCCAAGCCCAACCTACGGTTTTGTTTAAACCCCAGGTTCCTATACCTGTAGATATTGTATAAATAATACATCCAATTCCCCAAAGAAAAGCGGCAAGTGCGATAGAAAAAACTATCCACCACTGTTTATTGGCTTGTCCTTCTACAGGTCTAGCCACATCCACAGATACATCGTGGTATGATTTTTCGCCTGTAACTAAAGGTCTTCTAATAGGTGCTTCGTAATGAGACGCCATAATCCTTTTATAAGTGTTTCTTAATTAATTTATACTTCTGTTGTATTTCTCACTTTAGTTTGATATATCACGTTTGGTTTTGTTCCAACGCTTTCTAACAAGTGATACATACGATGATCTTCTTTCAATTTTGCCACTTTACTGGTCTTATCATTGATGTCGCCAAATACCATAGCCCCATTATTACAAGCCGCAGAACACGCGGTATGGAATTCACCATCTTTTATTAGACGGCCGTCACGTTTCGCATCAAGAATGGTTTTTTGTGTTTTTTGAATACACATAGAACATTTCTCCATAACACCACGAGAACGTACTACCACATCTGGATTTAAAACCATACGTCCTAAATCATCATTCATATGATAATCGAACTCATCATTACCCACATATAAAAACCAGTTAAAACGACGCACTTTATATGGACAGTTGTTTGCGCAATATCTAGTACCAACGCAACGGTTGTAAGCCATATGGTTTTGACCTTGACGACCATGAGACGTTGCTGCCACTGGACAAACAGTTTCGCATGGCGCATGATTACAATGTTGACACATGATTGGTTGGAATGCTACTTGAGGGTTTTCAGAAGCATGTTCCATTTCAGCAAACTCGCTTAATGAACTTCCTAAACCAGAAATATCTTCTTTTTTGGTATTATCACCTTCAAAAGATGTTTCAGAAGAATAATATCTATCAATACGTAACCAATGCATATCACGGCTACGACGCACTTCTGTTTTACCAACTACAGGCACATTATTTTCTGCGTGACACGCTATTACACAAGCCCCACAACCAGTACAAGCATTTAAATCGATTGACAAATTGAAATGATGCCCAATGGTGCGGTCAAATTCTTCCCATAAATCTACATCTGGCGACGTTACCGGTGTTTCCTGATGATTTAAAGATACCTTAGGAATTTTATTCCATCCATATTCTTCATCTTCTTTATCATAAGTACTGAAAATCATTAAAGAAGTTTCTCTAATAATATCGCCACGACCCATTAATGTATTGTGCAACTGAACTGAAGCAAACTCATGTTCTCCAACTGCTTTTTCAATAGTTACATTTTGTACACTATTAAAATTATGATATAATGCATAGGCGTTAACACCTGTTTGCATCTCTTCTTTTAATCCTTTTGTTTTTCCATAACCAAGTGCCAAACCAACAGAGCCTTTTGCTTGACCTGGTTGAATCATTACTGGAGCGGTTATAGAAGTTCCATTAACGGTAACTTTGGCATAACTGCCATTTAAACCGCCATTGGCCACATGCCAATTTTCTAGACCTAATTCCTCTGCGTCGGCTCTGGATACAGTTAAATAGTTATCCCAACTAACTCGTGTAATAGGATCTGGAAACTCTTGCAACCATGGGTTATTGGCTTGTTGCCCATCACCCATACCTACTTTGGTATACAATGATAATTCAAAGCCAGTACTTTTAGCTGACGAAGCCAGCAAATTTGCTGCATTTGTTGATGGTGTTTCAACGGTTTCTTCTACTGTACTACTGGAAGACGCCGTATCTACTGTTTCTGTAGCAATGGTTCCCACATAAATACCATCGTGTAACGCTTGATTAAAAGAACTTTCTCCTAAAATAGTTGAACCCCAAGCTTCTTTAATATATTCATGGTAAGACATGTCATTACCATTCCATTTTAATAGAGCCTCTTGAAATTGTCTTGTATTGAATAACGGACGAATAGTTGGTTGCATCAACGCATAATGTCCTTTTTTAATTACCACATCACCCCAAGATTCTAAATAGTGAGGTGCTGCTGCAATATATTGTGTTTCTGATGCGGTCTCATCTGCTTTAAGGGAAAACGCAATAGATAATTCTGTTTTTTTCAATCCTTCAGCAAAATCTGAAGCATTTGGTAATGTATATAATGGATTCACACCACTCATAATGATAGCTCCAACGTTGCCTGCTTTCATATCAGCAATTAAAGTCATTACTTCTTTATCATTACCCTGTCTGGTTTTTATTGGAGCGGAAGCATCAAATGCTTTACTATTTAAAAACGCATTGATTTCTAAAGCTACAGTTTGTGCATTGACGTCCTGAATTCCTGTAACCACAACAGCATCACTGCCTGCTTTTTTAAGTTCTGAAGCTGCATTTTTCACAGCTTTATCAATAGCTTCTGGTAAATTTCCAGAGACAGAGCCACCAACTACATAACTATATAACTTAGCTAAAGCCAATTTTTGTTGACTAGGCGTTAAAGGCACACGTTTATCGGCATTAGCCCCAGTTAAAGACATATTAGATTCAAACTGAATATGACGGGACATTTTGCCGTTTTGAGGAATTCTGTTTTTTGAATAACCAGAATCAAAACCACCTCCTTGCCAATCTCCTAAGAAATCTGCACCAACAGACACAATGGTCATGACTTTAGAGAAATCGTAATTAGCTAATCCGCGTTCTCCATATTTAGCTTGGTAAGCATCAAGTGCAGAAGATTCTGAAACAGCATCGTACACAACATGACTAACATTACCATATTTTTCTTTGAATTCAGAAATTAACTTACTTGTAGATGGACTAGCAAACGTTTGTGTTAACAATACAATCGCTTTTCCAGCACCTTTTAAATCAGTTAATTTTTGATTGATTTCTGCATCAAAAGCACTCCAAGAAATGGATTTTCCATCTTTTGTTGGTCCTTGAACTCTTAAACTGTCATACAATCCTAAAACCGAAGCATTTACTCTGGCATTCGCACCACCATTGGTAGTTGCCATAGTATTATTTTCTATTTTAATTGGACGACCCTCACGAGTTTTTACCAAAACACTTGCAAAATCAAATCCATCAGCAATAGTAGTTGCATAATAATTAGCTACCCCTGGGATAATTTCTTCCGGCTGAACTACATAAGGAATGGATTTAACCACAGGCCCTTCACAAGCAGCAAGCGATGCTGCAGCAGTACTAAAACCTACAAATTTTAAGAAATCGCGACGTGTTGTAGATGTTGCATCCAATAAATCTTTATCGCCTAAAAATTCATCAGTAGGTATTTGCTCTACAAACTCGTTTTGTTTTAGCGTCTCAACAATTGAGCTTTTTTCGTTTAGCTCTTCAACACTTTTCCAGTATTTCTTGTTTGATGACATATTATATAATTGAATTACTTCTTTAATAAATTAATAATGACACTTACCACATTCCAAGCCACCCATTTGAGCAACTGTCAGTTCTTCTACACCATATTTTTTGGACAATTCCTCATGTATTTTAGTGTAATAAGCATTGTCCTTTACATTCACATTGGTTGTTCTATGGCAATCAATACACCAACCCATAGTTAATGGAGAAAATTGTTCAACAACTTCCATTTCTTGAATGGGCCCATGGCAAGTTTGGCATTCTACACCTGCAACACTAACGTGTTGTGAGTGATTAAAATATACGAAATCTGGTAAGTTATGAATTCGCACCCATTTTACTGGCTGTGTTTCACCAGTGTATTTTTGCGCAGCATCATCCCATCCTGCAGCTGCATAAAGCTTTTTAATTTCACCATCATAAAACTCTTTAGAATATTCGGGAGAGGTTTCTCCTTTGTACTCATAAATGGATTTATGACAATTCATACACACGTTCAATGAGGGAATACCTGATGTTTTACTTACCCTAGCTGAAGAGTGACAATATTTACAATCGATACCATTATCACCAGCATGGATTTTATGTGAAAAATGAATAGGCTGTACCGGTTGATACCCCTGATCTACTCCAATTTGCATAAAATAACCATATACAAAAAAGGCACTTGTTAATAAAAAGAATATGGCAACTACCAACATTAAGAACTGATTCTTAACAAAGGCTTTCCATAAAGGAGTTCTTTTTGTTTCTTCGGGTAATTCTATATTTTGAGCAGCAGCAAAACGACGTAATGTTTTGTTTACCACGTATAGCCCAGCAGCCAATAATATAAATAGGATAGCTAAAGCACCTAAAATTATCTCGTTTGAAATACCATTCCCTGAATTTGTATTGGCTTGAGCACCAACGCCAGCATCAGGAACAGGAGGGGCAGCTTTTTCTTCTGCCGTATATGCTAAAATATCACTAATATCTTGATCTGATAACTGCGGAAATGCAGTCATAGCTACTTTATTGTACTCGTTATAAATTTTATTGGCATAGGCATCCCCAGACTTAATCATGCCTGAACTGTTGTGAATCCAATCTGTAATCCATTTTCTGTCCAATCCTTGCTCATCAGCCAAACGCGTTTCAAAATTGCGAAGCGCTGGTCCAGTCATTTTCTTATCTAATTGATGACAAGCGGCACAGTTGGCATTAAACAATGACTTTCCTTTTGCTGGATCACCATCTTGAGCAGAAAGGGATGTTGTAAACGCTAATAAAAAAATTAAGCCTAAACGAAGAATACTTTTACTTAACTTACGGTGAATCACCTGTTCCATATTGTTGGTTAAATTAATTCTAAACTTTGGTATGATTTTTTCTTTCAATAACAAAAAAAACGCAGTTATAAAATCTCAGGCAAAAGTAATATTAAAAGTCGATTTTAGAAACGCTCGAGAGGCGTTATTGATAATTTAGAGGGATTCTAAATAATAAAATGAGCCATATTTAAGTTTGTAACGTATACATTTGTATTAATATATTTGAAAATGAAAACATTGAATTTAAAAGTACCCGTATTTGCCATTATTTGTTTTGTTTATGCATCAAACAGTTGTGGTGCACAACAGGGATCCGTTTCTGTAAATCAGGATAAAAAAATAGCTACATTACTAGATTTAAGGAAAGATATGAATAAGAATGATAGTGATTCCGATCGTTATAGAATTCAAATTTATTCTGGAAATAGGGCTGCTGCAGAAAATTTCAGAACTGATTTTAGTTCAAAGTTTGATAAATGGGATTCGACCATTGAATTTGAAACACCTAACTACAAAATTTGGGTTGGAAACTTTAGAACCAAGATAGAGGCCGATAGGGCTTTAAAAGAAATAAAACAAAAGTTTTCAAGTGCTTTTATTTTTAAACCCAAAAAGTAAAAATATAATCATAAAAAAAGGGACTCCATGGAATCCCTTTTTTTTATGATATAAGTTTAGAAAGATACTTTTATTTAAGTTTCTTTTTAACTTCAACTTCATGGAATGCTTCAATAATATCACCTTCATTAATATCATTGTAGTTTTTAATTTGCATACCACAATCAAATCCTTTAGTGACTTCTTTAGCATCATCTTTAAATCGCTTTAATGATGATAACTCCCCAGTATGAACAACAACACCGTCCCTGATTAAACGAATGCTTGAGTTTCTATATATTTTACCATTGGTAACCATGCAACCTGCAATACTACCAATTTTAGTCACTTTAAATATTTCTCTAATTTCAGCAGTACCGGTAATTTCCTCTTTAAGCTCTGGAGATAACATACCTTCCATAGCATCTTTAAGGTCATTTATGGCATCATAAATAATAGAGTAGGTTCTGATATCTATTTCTTCTTTATCGGCAATCGATCTTGCATTTCCAACAGGACGTACATTAAATCCCACAATAATAGCATCGGATGCAGATGCTAATAACACATCACTTTCTGTAATAGCTCCAACACCTTTGTGTAAAATATTAATTTGAATTTCTTCAGTAGATAATTTTTGGAACGAATCTGTTAATGCTTCAACAGAACCATCCACATCACCTTTAAGGATAATATTCAATTCTTGGAAATCTCCCAAAGCAATACGGCGACCAATTTCATCAAGGGTAATATGACGCTGTGTTCTAACCGATTGTTCACGTTGCAATTGAGCTCGTTTAGAAGCGATTTGTTTTGCCTCACGTTCATCATCAAATACATTAAACTTATCTCCAGCTTGTGGTGCTCCGTCCAATCCTAAAATAGATACAGGTGTTGATGGCCCGGCAGCGGTAACATCATTTCCACGCTCATCATGCATGGCTTTTACCTTACCACTATTTTTTCCCGCTAACACATAATCGCCCACTCGTAAAGTACCAGCTTGCACCAATATAGTTGATACATACCCACGCCCTTTATCAAGGAAAGCTTCCACAACGGTTCCAGTGGCATTTTTATTCGGATTTGCTCTAAGCTCTAATAACTCGGCTTCAAGCAATACTTTTTCTAATAATTCTTTAACTCCGGTTCCTTTTTTAGCTGAAATATCATGCGATTGGATTTTTCCACCCCAGTCTTCAACCAATAAATTCATTTGAGCCAATCCCTCTTTAATTTTTTCAGGATTTGCATCAGGTTTATCTATTTTATTGATAGCAAAAACAATGGGCACACTGGCAGCTTGTGCATGGGCAATAGCTTCTTTGGTTTGTGGCATAATATCATCATCCGCCGCTACAACAATAATAGCTAAATCTGTTACTTGTGCTCCACGTGCACGCATCGCGGTAAACGCTTCGTGACCTGGTGTATCTAAGAATGCTATTTTTTGACCACCCTCCAATACAACGCCATAAGCACCAATATGTTGAGTAATACCTCCAGATTCTCCAGCAATCACATTTTCTTTACGGATATAATCCAATAATGATGTTTTACCATGATCTACGTGACCCATGACGGTTACAATAGGCGCTCTAGGCAATAAATCTTCTTCTGAATCTTCTATGACTTCAATGGATTCTTCAATATCGGCAGTAACAAACTCTACTTTATAACCAAATTCATCAGCTACAATAGATAGGGTTTCCGCATCTAACCGCTGATTCATTGTTACCATCATTCCAAGCGACATACATGCAGAAATAATTTGAGTTACTGGCACATCCATCATGGTAGCGACTTCACTAGCCGTAACAAACTCGGTAACTTTAAGTACTTTACTTTCCGCAGCTTCTAGCTCAAGATTTCTTTCCGTTTGGTCTCTATGATAGTCTCTTTTCTCTCTTCTATATTTAGCTCCTTTACCTTTAGAACCTTTTCCTTGTAACTTTTCAAGTGTCTCTCTTACTTGTTTTTTTACATCTTCGTCACTAGGCTCTTCTTTTAAAATAGGTCGTCTTGCTTGACCAGGCTTATTGCCTTTAAATCTATCATTTCTGTCATTTGGACCTGAACTTGGCCTTGGTGAAGCATCTGTTCTTGCTTGAGTATTATTATTACCCGCTTGAGGCCCTCCCACTTTACTAATTCTACGACGCTTTTTCTTATTGGCAGCATTCGCATCATTTGGTTTCGTTTCAGGTTTTTTGTCTTCCTTTTTCTTCTTCGGTTTATTAAATTGACTTAAATCAATTTTATCACCAGATATTTTTGGACCTGTAAGCTTTTGGTATTTTGTTATTAATGTCTCTTCTTCTGGAACACCATCTTCGTCTTTTACCGTTTCTTTAACCACAACAGGCTTAACAACCTCATTTTTTGGAGTAACAGCTTCCGGTTTCTTCACCACAGGCTCAACAGCTTCAGCTTTCACCTCTTTAGCCTCTTTCACCTCTTCTTTTAAAGGTTCTGGTTGCTTAACAAGGTCTTCTTGAATGGCTTTCTCCTTCTCCTTCTCAGGCTCTGGTTTTGCTTCCTTCTTTTGTGGCTCTAAATCTATTTTACCAACTTGTTTAGGTCCAGAAAGTGTTCTAGTAGCTTTATAAATTTCTTCTCTTTTGGCGGCTTCTTTTTGTCTTTCTTCAATTTCACGCTCACGTTGTTCACGCAATACTTCTTTTTCTTTAAGTTTTGCTTCACTAACCTCTATAGATGCTACCTTTTTGTTTGCATCTATTTGAAATTCATTAGAAAGAAGCGTGTGAATCTCCTCTGATATTTTTGTATTCGGGCTCTTTTCTATCTCTACGCCTTTGTCTTTTAAAAACTCCGTTGCGCGATCAATAGAAATATTGAGTTCCCTTAATACTTTATTTAATCTTACTGTTTCAGCCATAAATTGCCTTTAAAATACTCAAATATATGTTATTCTTCAAATTCTTCTCTAAGAATTCTAATAACGTCATTAATTGTTTCTTCTTCTAAGTCTGTTCTTTTTACTAAATCTTGAACATCTTGCTCAAGGATACTTTTAGCAGTATCAAGTCCAGCTTTACTGAATTCTTTAATAATCCATGGTTCAATTTCATCGGAGAACTCAGATAATTCCACATCCTCTTCGGCACCTTCTCTAAACACATCTATCTCATAACCTGTTAATTGACCCGCCAAACGGATGTTATGTCCGCCTCTACCAATAGCTTTACTTACTTCTTCTGGTTTTAATATAACCTCAGCACGTTTTGTTTCTTCATTTATTTTAATGGAAGTAACCCTAGCTGGGCTTAAAGCTCTGGTAATATAAAGCTGTAAATTGTTTGTATAATTGATAACGTCTATATTCTCATTTCCTAATTCGCGAACAATTCCATGAATTCTAGAACCTTTCATGCCTACACATGCTCCAACAGGATCAATTCTGTCATCATAAGAATCTACAGCTACTTTAGCCTTTTCCCCTGGAATCCTTACCACATTTTTAATGGTTATAAGTCCGTCAAAAACCTCTGGTATTTCTTGTTCAAACAATTTCTCTAAAAATGCGGGGGAGCTTCTAGACATAATAATAGTTGGTTTAGCACCTTTAAGCTCAACACTATCTATAACACCTCTTACATTGTCTCCTTTTCTAAAAAAGTCTGAAGGGATTTGTTTTTCTTTTGGTAATACAATTTCATTACCTTCATCATCCAATAAAATAACAGCTCTGTGACGAATATGATGCACCTCAGCCGTATAAATTTCACCAATTAAATCTTTAAATTGTTTGTAGATAATGGTATTATCGTGTTCGTGAATTTTAGAAATTAAATTTTGGCGTAATGCTAAAATAGCCCTTCTGCCTAAATCCACCAACTTTACTTCTTCAGATACATCTTCACCTACTTCAAAATCGGGTTCGATTTTACGTGCTTCTGATAACGAAATTTCTTGGTTTGGTTCTTCAACCTCACCATCTGCAACCACAACTCTATTTCTCCAAATTTCTAAATCTCCTTTATCTGGGTTAACAATAATATCAAAATTGTCATCATCTCCAAATTTCTTCTTTAGTGCGTTTCTAAAAACATCCTCTAAAATAGCCATTAACGTTACACGATCAATTAACTTGTCGTCTTTAAATTCTGAAAAAGATTCAATTAACGCAATATTTTCCATACTCCTTTTGAATTAAAATTTAATCAACACTTTTGCTTCTATAATATCATGGTAAGCGATATTAGCTTGTTTCTTCACTACTATTTTTCCTTTCCCTACAGGTTTAGGCTCTTTAGCTTTCCACTCTAGGGTTATCTCGTTTTCGGTTGCATTTACCAAAACTCCTTCTATAACTTCAGAAGTTGTCTTTACCATAAGCTCCCTAGACGTATTTTTTATATACTGTCTTCTATTGACTAAAGGAGATGTGGCTCCAGCAGACATGACTTCTAATGAAAAATCTTCTTCTTCTCTATCTAAATTGTGTTCGATAGCGCGACTGATAAACATACAGTCTTCAACAGAAACACCTTGATCGCCATCAAGAACAACTTTAATCTGATTATCTCCCTGAATAGAAAAATCGATAAGAAACAAATCACTTCGTTCTAACAGGGCATTTTCTAATAAATTTTCAACCTTAGTCTTAAACATTTTTATTATAAAAAGAGGGGACTTCTCGTCCCCTCATATTTCTGTTTTGCCTAACAATGGCGCAAATATATAATATTATAATTGATTTATAAAGTAATAATTTATAAATTTATACGAATCTTACTGCCGTTAATCATGAAAAAAATACTTGTTCCTACTGATTTTTCCACTCAAGCTGAAAACGCATTAAAAGTCGCCGCTCAGCTAGCAAAAAAACATCATTGCGCCATTCATTTACTTCATATTATTGAATTGCCTCTTCAAAAAGTAGATCCTGTAATTGCTAACAACGATTTACCAGAAGCTATTTTTTTTATGAAATTGGCTAGGAAGCATTTTGAAACATTACTTAAAAACGACTATTTAAAAGACATAACCATTCACGAACATGTGGAGTTTAATGATATATTTAAAAGTGTTTTTCATGTATGCGAAAAACATAAAATTGATTTAATCATTATGGGTTCTAAAGGAACTAGCGGTCTAACAGAAATGCTTATCGGCTCAAATACAGAGAAAGTGGTTCGCACCTCTGAAGTCCCTGTTTTAGTAATTAAAAAAGAACATGAAACGTTTAATATAAATGACTTTGTATTTGCGTCAGATTTTAATGACGAGAGCATAATACCGTATACAAAAGCCACTGATTTTGCTAAACTTTTAAAGGCGAAAATCCACTTATTAATGGTAAATACACCAAATAAATTCATGACAACCCTTGAAGCTGAAGAACGTATGCTAAACTTCACCAAAAATATTAATTTTAAAAATTTCATCATTAACATATATAATGACGAAACCGTTGAAAGCGGTATTATGAATTATGCAAAATCTATTAATGCAGATTTAATAGGAATGAGTACTCACGGCAGGCAAGGCATCTCACATTTCTTTAATGGTAGTATTAGTGAAGATCTGGTAAACCATGCCAAAAGACCTGTTATGACATTTAAAATTTAAACATTTTATATAAAAACAAAAAAAATCCTGACTCAGAATAGAATCAGGATTTACAATTATGTTGGCTTACTAGGGCTCGAACCTAGACTCTTCTGGACCAAAACCAGACGTGTTGCCAGTTACACCATAAGCCAATGCTGGCGAATTTATTAAAGTAAAATTCTAAAACTTTTGTTCAATTATTTTACATTTGTTTCTGTTGCCATCCCGATAGCTATCGGGAACACCATAAGCCAATGTGTAATTGAGGGTGCAAATTTAGCACAAAGTTTTATTTGAACAAGCATTTTTTAAAAAATAATCTTGAATACTTAACGTTTACTTAAAACCATTATGCGATTGCATAATTATTACTAAATTCGCCGTAGTAAAAAACAAACATCTTCATGACACATTTTAACTTTAAAAAATGGAACACCATAACAGGCTGGTTCGCTTTTTTAATAGCTTTAATAACGTACAGCTTAACTGTTGAACCTACCGTAAGCTTTTGGGACGCCGGGGAGTATATTTTAACTGCGTCAAAATTACAAGTTGGCCATCCACCTGGAGCGCCTTTGTTTCAAATGCTGGGAGCCTTTTTCTCTATTTTTGCTATAGAACCGTCGCAAATTGGCTGGATAATGAATATGATGAGTGCCGTATCTAGTGCTTTCACTATTCTGTTCATGTTTTGGACCATTACCATACTACTCAAAAAATTGGTTGTTTATTCAAGTCACAATAAAGAAGAAAACAACAACAATTACACTGAAGTTTCTTTAACCAAACAACAATATATCGCTATTTTAGGAAGTGGTTTGGTAGGCAGTTTGGCTTTTACATTCACGGATTCTTTTTGGTTTAATGCTGTTGAAACCGAAGTGTACGCTATGGCAACTTTAATCATGGCTATTCTATTTTGGCTCGGACTTCGTTGGGAACAAGATATGGATAAACCTAGAAGCAGCAAATGGCTCATTTTAATTTCATTTGTTATAGGCCTATCTTTTGGTGTGCATTTCATGGGATTACTGACCATTCCAGCCATTGGTCTTGTGTATTATTTCAAAAATTATAAAGCGATTACCATAAAAAATTTCATTATTGCCAATGTAGTTTCCGTGGCAATCCTGCTATTTATATTCAAATTATTAGCGCCTAACATTCTTAAAATCTTTAGTGCTTTTGAAATCTTTTTTGTAAACAGCCTAGGGCTTCCTTTTAATTCAGGCTCTATAATAGCGGGCATCTTATTAGTTGCTATTATTTATTACGGGTTAAAATACACCAAACAGAAAAATTACAAACATTTAAATACTGGTATTTTATGCTTGACCTTTATTACTATTGGGTTTTCAACATGGTTAATGCTTCCTATTCGGGCCAATGCTAATGTTGTTGTTAATGAAAATGATCCCTCAAGCGCAAGGGAATTACTAGCATATTACAATTTAGAACAATACCCAGAAACACATTTGTTTTATGGGCCATTGTTTACAGATCAATATGCTTATTTAGACGATAGTAATCCGTATTCAGACGACAAACCAAAATATGAAAAGGATGAAGCCACCGGTAAATATGTGATTGTAAACGATTACAAAAATGCTAAACAAAATTACAATTCCAAACACGCTGCCATACTCCCCAGAATGTGGAGTCCAGAACATGCCGAAAATTACATGATGTTTTCAGGGTTTTTAGATTTCAAATTAAAGCCCGAATACCAAATGGAAAACGAACTGCGAACTTTGGTTAATGATTTTAAAAATAATGTTGCCAAAGGTAATGTAGACTATGAAGATTATAATAACTTCTTAAAACGTTATAAAAACTATATTGATGTTGAAAAACCTTCCTTATTTTCAAACATCACCTACATGTTTCAATATCAGCTAGGCTATATGTACTGGCGTTACTTTATGTGGAATTTTTCAGGAAGACAAGACGACATACAAGGCAGATATGACAACCATGGTAATTGGATAACTGGTATAAAACCATTGGACGAAAAACTTTTAGGCATGTCTCAAGACAATCTGCCTAGTGATATTAAAGATAATAAAGGGAGAAACACCTATTACCTATTGCCTTTTATTTTAGGCTTATTAGGCTTTTTCTTTTTATTCAATAAAGACAAAAAATTGTTTTGGGTGATGCTAGTGTTTTTTCTTTTTACAGGAATAGCTATTCAGTTTTATACCAATGTACGCCCTTTTGAACCTAGGGAACGTGATTACTCGGTAGTTGGTTCATTTTATGTTTTTGCTCTTTGGATTGGTTTTGGCGTGTATGCCTTATATGAAGCCCTGAAAAAATATTTGCCTTCAAACATAACTGCACCATTAATTACAGTGGTTTGCTTGGTTTTAGTGCCTGGTATTTTAGCTTCCGAAAATTGGGATGACCATGATAGATCTGATAAATACACAGCCAATTCTATGGCAAAAATGTATCTGGATTCGTGTGCGGAAAATGCCATATTATTCACTATTGGCGATAACGATACCTTTGCGCTTTGGTACGCCCAAGAAATTGAAGGTTATAGAACAGATGTACGTATTATAAACACCAGTTTATTCCAAACGGATTGGTATATAGACCAAATGAAACGTAAAGCTTATGAAAGTGATCCTATTCCCTCCCAACTTACTCATAACGATTATAAATTTGGCACTAATGAATATCTTGCTGTTGAAAATTTAATTAGTGACACGTTACAAGTGAAACAACTCTTGGATATTGTACAAAGTAACAACCCTAAAACAAAATATAAGTTTGTCCTTGAACAGCGGGGTTACGATGCTTCAGACTTACAGCAAATAAGAAGTCAGGACTTAAACTCCAATTATGTGCCAACACAAAATTTAAGGATTCCCGTAAACAAAGAAAATGCTTTAAAATATGGGATAGTAAAACCTGAAGATGCCGATAAAATAGTGCCCTACATTGATATCAAAATCACAGGCAGTGCTTTATTAAAAAACAGATTACTTATGTTGGATATTGTTGCCAATAATGAATGGAAACGCCCAATTTATTTTACGGGTGGAAGTTTTGGCGATGATGATTATATCTGGATGAAAGATTATTTACAGTTAGATGGCATGTGCTATAAACTAGTCCCTATTAAAACGCCTGTTAGTGAAGCAAACCCTTTTGATATGGGGCGTGTAGATAGCGACCTGATGTACGAAAAAGTAAAAAAATGGGATTGGGGAAATAGCGGCGGTGATATTTACCACGATCCAGAAACCCGTAAAAACTCTATAACTTATAGAGGTAATTTGGCTAGACTCATTGAACAGCTCATAAATGAGAATAAACTAGAAAAAGCTGAAGAAATAGCCGATATAGCCATGACCAACATGCCTGTTGATTATTTTGGGTATTACACACTTTTAGAACCTTATATTAGTGCTTATTATGAAATAGGGAACAAAGAAAAAGCTCAAAAATTATTCAAACAAGTCGCTAAAAAATATCAGGAAAACTTAAGATACTACAGCAGTTTAACAATAAGTAATCAAGAAACTTTATTTGAGGATATTTATACTGACATTCAACGGTATAAGGGTTTAATTGATGTTTTAATTAAATATGATCCTGAATTTGCTGAAAACGAAAGTGATATTTTTAATAATAATTTAAAATTATTCACGCATTTTTATGGTGATGAAGATTCAGACACTAACGAGCAACCACAAGATACAGATATCTTAATTGACAGTTCTGAAGGCTTAGAGCCAATTAACGAATAGTTTTTATAAGGCCTATGACCTTAACACCCATCAAAACACCATTAGTTGCGAAAAAGATGTTCCCAAACTATGTTTGGGACATCCCAACTGATGATAAAATAGTCTATCTTACCTTTGATGATGGCCCGACACCCGAAATTACTAATTGGGTACTAAACACTTTAAAATCCTTCCATGCAAAAGCTACTTTTTTTTGTATTGGAAAAAACATTGAAAACTATCCTGACATCTTTCAAGATATTTTAAATGAAGGCCACACTGTTGGAAATCATACCTATAATCATGTAAAGGGTTGGAAAACTAAAGCCAAAGATTATTTACTTGATATTGAAAAAACGCAGGGGATACTAAATTCTCAAATGATGGATTTGTCGTCTTCAAACGTTAATCTCTTTCGTCCACCGTATGGTCAAATAACGCCTAAACAAGGAAAAGAATTAATGAAGCTAGGATACAAAATAATTATGTGGGATGTCATATCTTTTGATTGGGATAAGACGATAAGTATGGAAACCTGTTTAAATAATGTTACAACAAAATCTACTAACGGCAGTATTATTGTTTTTCATGATAGTGTAAAAGCCTCAAAAAATATGCAATACACATTACCAAAAGTATTAAAATACTTTAGTGAAAAAGGCTATAGTTTTAAACCTTTAATTTTTTAAATATATTGCTGAATGATGCCTATAAGTGTATTGGCATCTTGTTCTCCACTTTGACGCCATTTCATTTCGCCATTTTTATAGATAATCAATGTTGGCAATCCTTTCACACGAAGGGCTTCTGCTAATTCTTCATTCTTTTCAACATCAATTTTAATGACCTTAGCTTTATCCCCTAAAGCTGCAGCAACATCTCTTAGCACAGCGTGCATAGCAGTAGATTGCTCATTCCATTCTGTAAAAAAATCTAACAAAACAGGAATATCTACATCAATAAGTTCCCCAAATTTTGACATACTTTATTGTTTATTAGTCAAATACACTTATACAAACCTACATATTTTTTTCATATGTAGATAATATTTGTTTTTTAAAAGTCATACGAAATCGCTTATCTTCATTCGTGTTTGTAAGCAAACATCTTGTTTAGGGCGATTTCATATTACAAATAATTGCATTAATCAAAAATACATTTCTCAATGGATTAATATAAAAATACGTAATTTCTTTATATGAATGGTGATTTACAAAGCAATTAAGATACGATAGTCCCCTTTTTAAGTTCTATAACCGTAATTTCTGGCCAAATGCCCACACGCCCTGGAAAAGCCAAATATCCAAAACCTCTATTTACATTAATATACTGACCCATTTCTTTATAAATACCAGCCCAATATTTATAGCGCCATTTAGAAGGGCTCCATTTAATCCATCCAGGAATTTCAATACCAAATTGCATGCCGTGGGTATGGCCACTTAATGTTAAATGATAATGATAAGCGTCTTGAATGACTTCGTTTTCCCAATGTGATGGGTCGTGGCTCATCAATATCTTAAAATCGTTTTCACCAATATGTTTTGAGGCCTTTTTTAAATCTCCTGCTTTTTTAAATCCTCCAACACCCCAATTTTCAACCCCAACTAACGCGATTCTATCACCATCTTTTTCAAGATACCTACTTTCATTAAGCAGTAAATCAAACCCTAATTGCTTTTGAATTGCTTTTAAATCTTCTAAGTTTTTGTGTTTGGCTTCATTTGATTCCCAAGACACATAATCGCCATAATCATGGTTTCCCAAAATTGAAAACAAACCATCTTTAGCCCTAAGGTTACCAAAGATGCCCATATATGGCTGCATTTCTTCGGCTTTATTATTTACCATATCTCCAGTAAATAAGATCACATCACTTTCTTGCTCATTTATTAAGTTTACAGCATAGTGTACCTTTTCTACATTATCGAAACTCCCAGAATGTATATCGCTAATTTGAGTAATTTTATAACCATCAAAGGCTTTAGGTAAATCTTCAAAGTGCAACGTATATTTTAAAACTTTAAAATTATAACGACCCTTATAAATCCCATATATGATGGAGGCAAATGGGATTGCTGCCAAGCCCAAAGCAATTTTACTAATAAACTCCCTTCTTGGGGGAAAATAATGGCCTTGTGCTGAATTGCCTTCAGTAAAATATCTGTAAACGGCCTGTGGTACCCTGAAAATATCTTCACCAAACATAACCAAAAGCAAAACCATTTTGGGAATTAAAATGGCTATAAAAAATCCAACAGCATAAGCATTAGCATGCGAAAACCCATCGCTTCTATTAAAGCCATAATAACTATAAACAAAATTGCCTACTACCAACAAGGTAATTATCCAATATATAGCTAGAAGCCAATTATTTTTACTAAGAGTTCTAAATGCCTGAAAAGCATAAAAATCTAAAATTCCAAAAATAATTAGAAAGATAGTCCAACGAAGCATAGATTTTTTATTCAAAGATAATGGTATTCTAAATTAATAGCCAACAAGTGAATTTTATTTAACTATTAGTTAAGATTCAACCCTTATACTAGTTATTAAAATCACTAAACAAATAGCTTACCCATTAATTTCCATTTTAAAGATAACTTTTTGTAGCTTTGGTTTTCTATCAAAAAAACCAAAATGTCAAATCAAAAACGTCTTTTCCTTGTTGATGCCTATGCCCTCATTTTTCGTGGTTATTATGCCTTTATTAAAAATCCGAGAATCAATTCTAAGGGCACAGATACCTCAGCTATTATGGGGTTTATGAACTCCCTTTTAGATGTTATAAAAAGAGAACGACCAGACCACTTAGCTGTTTGTTTTGATAAAGGCGGCAGTGTTGATCGCGTGGAAATGTTTGAAGCCTACAAAGCCAATCGAGATGTAACACCAGAAGCTATTAAAATTGCCATTCCCTATATAGAAGATATTTTAAAAGCCATGCATATTCCTATTATGGTAAAGGAAGGCTATGAGGCCGATGATGTTATTGGAACCCTTTCCAAACAAGCTGAAAAAGAAGGTTATAAAACCTTTATGGTAACACCCGATAAAGATTTTGCACAATTGGTTTCTGAAAATATTTTTATGTATCGCCCTGTTTTTGGTGGTGGTTACGAAACTTGGGGTATTGAAGAAGTGAAGAAAAAATTTGAGGTAACAGACCCATTACAGGTCATTGACTTTTTGGGCATGATGGGCGACTCTAGCGATAATATCCCTGGATTACCGGGTGTTGGCGAAAAAACGGCGAAAAAACTGTTGGCAGAATATGGTAGTATGGAAAACCTGTTGGCAAATACCCATGAGTTAAAAGGAAAAATGAGGGAAAACATAGAGAATGCTAAAGAATTAGGATTGCTTTCAAAAAAACTTGCTACCATTATGTTGGATGTTCCTGTTGATTTTAACTCAAAGGATTTTGAGCTAGACCATCCCGATATTCAAAAAGTAACTGAGATTTTTGAAGAATTAGAATTCAGACAACTATTGGCAAATTTTGTAAAAACATTTTCTGTTGAAGCTGAAACAAGTTTAACAGAAAAAACTACTGAAAACGTGAAAAATTCCCCTTTGGGGAAAACGTCCGAAGGACAAAAGGGGCATGCCGGTGCTGGTCAATTTTCATTATTTGGAAATGATGGTGAAGAAAAAGTAATAACAAATTATAGCTCAAGAGATACCGCAGCCAGCAAATCACATTTTTACCAGAGTGTCGCTCCCGGAATGGCAACGAAACTATTTATCAAAAATTTATTGAATCAGAAAAGTATTTGTTTTGATACCGAAACCACAAACATTGACCCTATTATAGCCGAATTGGTCGGCATTGCATTTTCTTGGGAAATAGGCAAAGGATTTTACCTGCCATTTCCAGAAAACCAAGCCGAAGCTCAAGAACTTATTGAACAACTGCGTCCGTTTTTTGAAAATGACACTATTGAAAAAATCGGTCAGAATTTAAAGTACGACATCAAGGTACTTCATAAATACAACATCAAAGTACAAGGTAAATTGTTTGATACCATGTTGGCGCATTATCTTATCAATCCCGATATGCGACACAATATGGATGTTTTGGCAGAAACCTATTTGAACTATACGCCTATTTCCATTACCGAACTCATTGGTAAAACTGGTAAGAATCAAATAACCATGAGAGATGTTCCATTAGAAAAACAAACGGAATACGCTGTTGAAGATGCCGATGTAACACTTCAGCTTAAGGAACATTTTGAAAAAGAATTGGGTGAAGCCAATATTCAGAAACTATTTGATGACATAGAAATTCCATTGTTGCGCGTTTTGGCCTCAATGGAATTGGAAGGCATCAATTTGGATGAAAACTTTTTAAAATCATTGTCGGTTGTATTAGATAACGACATCAAGACATTAGAAGAAAACATCTATAAAGTGGCGGGAGAAACCTTTAACATCGCTTCGCCAAAACAATTGGGTGAGATTCTTTTTGATAAAATGAAACTTGTTGATAAACCAAAAAAAACCAAAACAGGGCAATATGCTACGTCCGAGGACATATTGAGCTATTTAGCAAAAGACCACGAAATCATTCAGCATATTTTAGATTATAGAGGCTTATCAAAACTAAAAAGCACCTATGTGGATGCCTTGCCAAATCAAGTGTTAAATATCACTGGTAGAGTACACACAGATTATATGCAAACCGTTGCCGCCACTGGACGTTTAAGCAGTAATAATCCAAACCTTCAAAACATTCCCATTCGTACAGAACGTGGCAGGGAAGTGCGTAAAGCATTTATCCCCCGAAATGATGATTATGTTTTATTATCTGCCGATTACAGTCAAATAGAACTCCGTATCATCGCCGCTTTAAGCAAAGAAGAAACCATGATAAATGCTTTTAAAAACGGTGAAGATATTCATGCGTCAACAGCATCAAAAGTATTTAACGTCCCTTTAAACGACGTAACTCGAGAACAACGAAGCAATGCCAAAACCGTTAATTTTGGTATTATATATGGTGTTTCCGCTTTCGGATTAAGCAATCAAACAAATCTCTCCAGAAGCGAAGCCAAAGAACTTATTGATACATATTACACAACCTATCCTAAATTACGAAGTTATATCAGCGAACAAATTGATTTTGCTAGAGATCATGGTTATGTGCAAACAGTTTTAGGAAGACGCCGGTATTTAAAAGATATTAATTCTAGAAACGCTGTTGTTAGAGGAGCGGCAGAACGTAATGCGGTAAACGCACCCATCCAAGGTAGTGCGGCCGATATTATTAAAATAGCCATGATAAATATATATGATAAGCTAGAAGCTGGCAATTACAAAACAAAAATGCTTTTGCAAGTACATGACGAGTTGGTTTTTGATGTTTTTAAACCTGAATTGGAAACCATCAAAACCCTTGTAAAAACTGAAATGGAAAATGCCTATAAACTTGAAGTCCCGCTTGATGTAGATTTGGGCGTTGGAAATGACTGGTTGGAAGCACACTAAACACTAAAAATTATTAAAATGAAATCAAAAAAAATTATTTTACTTGTTATAGCAACTATTTTTATGTTATTTGAAAGTCATGCTATAAACCCAAAACCTTCAGAGGTAGCTAAATTTAATATAGAAAAAGATTTGCTATTAGTTCAATTTGACTGTAAAACTGATGTAGACGACCTTCATACAGTAGCTGCTTTAATGACGATTTTGTCTCACCCCAATTTTTCAAAAATAAATTATCATGCAGTTGCCGGCACTTACGGTATTCAAGAGGGGCTTTATGTTCCACCCAATGCTTTATTTAAACTGGCATTTGGAGATAATTGGACAGATGCACATGAAAATTTAAAATCAGCTGTTCAACAAGTGAAAGCTAAAATAAAAGCAACCCTCGACAACCAAGGTGATATTTGGATTGCAGAAGCAGGACAATCAGATTTCACTGCTGAACTTATAAAAGCCATACAAACGGATTTACCTGAAATAAAAATTTCTGAACGCATTCATGTCGTTCAACATAGTGAATGGAATGAAAATTCTACTTCTCCATCGAGTTTGCAATTTGTAAAGGAAACTGCAAATTATATAAAAATTCCTGATGGTAATTCTGTTGGTAACGGAACTCCAGGGTTTCGTTCCTCTGAGTATACTCAATGGAAAGATAAAATGAAGAACCCTAAGTTAATCGAAATTTGGCAGCTCGCTATAGATTTATCAAACGAATATAACGGAAAAGATGGGCGTTACCTTAATGAAGCCGTAGCAGCGGGTGGTTTGGATTTCTCTGATCTATCGGAAGTTTGTTGGATTTTGGAAGTACAGGATATTGAGGATGCTGAACAATTTTTTAATCTTTATTCCAATTAAAAACTTTTAATTTACCCCATAGATTTATTTAATTGAAAACTACTGCCTTCACAATTTATTATCATGGAAAATTCCAATAAAAACAAATTGAAACCCTCTCCTGACTTTTTGCCACAGTTAACAGCCTGTTTTGCGCAGCCTGCCGCTGAAAATCCTACTGTAGTGATGGTAGAAGCAGCCTATCAACATCATGGATTACATTTTCGTTATATCACCTGTGAAGTTAGTCCACAAAACCTAGAAGCCGCAGTAAATGGTGCCAAGGCTATGGGTTGGGCCGGCTTTAATTGTTCTTTACCTCATAAAGTAGCAATCATCCAACATTTGGACAAACTCGGAGAATCGGCACAATTAATAGGTGCCGTAAATACGGTTGTAAAACAGGGTGATACATGGATTGGTGAAAATACAGATGGCAAAGGTTTTTTGCAAGCCCTTAAAAAACATATCAATCCCGAAAATAAACATGTTACCTTATTTGGTGCTGGCGGTGCTGCAAGAGCAATAGCTGTAGAATTGGCATTAGCTGGAGTCTCATCAATAACCATTGTTAACCGCAGTAAAGAGCGTGCTCAAGCTGTTGTTGCATTATTAAATAATAGCACAAGCGCAAAGGCCATTTATCAGCCTTGGACGAAAAAATATGCTATTGCCACGAGTTCAGATATCGTAATTAACGCCACGAGTATTGGATTATATCCCAATATAAATGAACAATTGAACATTGATTTTACTTCCATGACTATTAATATGTTAGTTGCTGATTGTATCCCCAATCCGCCACAAACACATTTATTACAAACAGCAACAGCAAAGGGTTGTAAAACAATTGATGGATTGCAAATGTTGGTTAACCAAGGTGTTATTGGCATTAAACATTGGACAGGAGTAGATGTAGATGCTACTGTAATGCACGATGCCTTAAAAAAAGCATTGTATATTGATACTAACAAATAATTTTAAGTGCAAGGTAAACAATAACTTAACTAAATCACCTCAGTTAAATAACGTGAGTTCGATGTAATTATAAAGTTAAATACAGTTGCTTTGTATCGACGAAGTTGTTTTTTAAAGAAGGTTTTCTATCTTTAAAATTATAGGCAATAAGTGAGGCAAAAATATTATTGAAGTAGTTGGTTACGCTTCTATGTCTAGAATGTTCAACTTGGCAAATGTTCTTGAGTTGGTCAAAAATAGTTTCGATAATGGCCCTTTTTCTTAAATGATAAGCATCTTGCACAGGGGTCAATAGTTTTGTTTTCATGTTCTTTTTAAGCTTGGTTACCAGATGCACTCCATTATAGAACAACTCAGTAAATAGATCTTTGGAGATGTAGCCTTTGTCACCAAAGAGCTTCCCAAACAGCTTTTTAACAAAGGCTTTGAAGCGTAAAGGTTTTCTATCATCCACATTGCCTTTAGTTATCATAAAATCAATGATACCGCCTTGGTCATTGGTGATTATGTGCAATTTGAAACCATAGAACCAACCCAGGGAACATTGTCCCCTTTGTGCCAAATCCTTGAATACCCTATGTTGGTTAATTCTTCGCTTGTCACAAACCCTTAGGGGCGTAGAATCTATAAAACTAATCCCCGTACAATTTGCCAATCCACAAACTTTGAGGTAAATAGCCAGGGGCATAAAGCTTTGCCCTTTGAGTTCCACCATACGATTATAGGATACCAGGTTTGGAAAATAACTGGTTAGATGTTTTGAGACATAGCCTATATAAAAATCCTTGAAGGTTTTATACCCGGATAAATGGAAAAGCACTTGAATGGTCATTACTTCAGAGAGGCCCATTTTTGAAGCTCTGGTGCGCTTTTTTCCATTGGCCAGTAGGCTTTTTTGCCAAAAAGGGACAAATTCAAGACAAAAATCATCAATAGAACAGAAAATTTCAGTAATTTTAGAATCGGAAATCATAGCGAAATATTTAGTTATATAATTGAAATTCAGAACTTTAATTTACTAAATTTTTCGCTTTTTTATTATAAATAAATCAACTTTTTTACGTCGAACTCACGTTA
>NZ_PJEO01000012.1 GCF_002843175.1 Confluentibacter flavum | reverse complement strand
CGCTGTTGATATATATAATACCCTTGAGACCAAATAGAATACTATTCAAATTGCATTTTTTTTTAAAATAATTATTTTATGGTATTTTAGAAAGTGAAGTATTTAAGTAAACTAACGATTGCAATAAGTGAAAGAGATAAATAAGAGATATTATTTTGGTAATATTAAATAGGTGGTTTTTATCATTAATTTATTTTTTATTCAATTAATAAATAGATTCCGCAAAACCATTGCTATGAAAATGCCCGCGCAGAAAGGGTTAACGGAATTCTTAAAGATGAATTTTACCTTGACCATCCCGATAGCTATCGGGACTTTACAAATATCGCTCACGCGAACAGAGCTACAAAAAATGCAATTAATCTATACAATCAAATAAGATTGCACTTATATTTGGATTTTAAAACACCTAATTATGTGCACCAAAATGCAGCTTAATTTTAAGTATTAACCTGTAGCCGTATTTCAGAACGAGACATTCCCCTCATCATGGAATTTGTTGACGAATAGTATTATAAGATATTAAATAATTAATTCAAGTTGCTAGTTAATTGATTTGCTTAATTGCAATCCGAAAACAAATAAGGTTAATTTTATTAGAAAGCCATCCAAAGTCACAGCATGTATGGTTCTTGGGAAAAGCTTTTTGATGTCGCTGATTGTTGTTTCCACTCTTTTTCTCATTTTTAGTTTCTCGTTTTTCTGCTCTAAAGTATCCATCCTTTTAGAATTTGATTTTCTTTGAATCTTTAAAAGCACACATTTCCTTTCAAAAGCAGCATCTTCTAGGGCATAATCCAAATAGGCGCTATCCCCATAAATTGATGCCTCGCAAGGTAATTTATCTATCATTTTTCCTAAAGCCTTTGCATCAGCGGTTTTCCCGGGCGTAAAATGGAACGCTATCGGAATACCGTTCTTTGTTGTTACCAATTGCACTTTGACACCATAAAAATAGCTCTTCATACTTGCCGTGTAACCGCGCCATTTTTTATCCTTGAGCATTTTACAATTTACAATCCTCATGTTGTTGCATACCGCAACTGGAAAGGAATCGATTATATATTGCATTTCGCAACAGATGTCTTTAAAATAGGAACTTACAATCTCAAATAATTCATAAAGAAGCTTTCCTACCTTATGGAGACGCCTATTAAACCTGCTTTTATCCAACATATTGGGGATAAACCCATACTGCTTCATAAACTGCATGGCAGAGGAGTGGTTCCCGTAAAAACTCGTGGACGAAACAATTGCAGTCAAGATAACCTCACTGTCACTTACCTGTCTTCTAATATCTTCTTTGTGCTCAATTCCTTATAGAATATCATCGATTAAACAAAAAATTGAGATAATTTTGTCTTTGCAAAGCATTGGTTTTGTTTATTGGTCAGCAAAACAAATTTACTTAACCTTTGCTTTGTGTTTTTTATACTTAAACTAGCAACTTGAATTATTTAGATTAGTGTTAAATCTTTATTTCAAAAAGGGTAGCACTGAAAATTGGTCATCGTTATTAAGGTGTGTTTTATGGTTTTCTCAATACCTGTTAGTATAAAAATATCTAATTCTACAAGTACGTCCTATGCTTCTTTCATCTTTTGTTTCGGTTATGCGTATTTCTAATAAATGTTCATTACTAGATAATCCAGTTGCCAAGGTATAATACCAAGGGAGATGTAAGTGCATACTCCATTTGGTAAATAAGTTTAATGTAGTCCATTCCTTTTTATCAACCCTATATTCTATGACCCCAGCATCCGGCCCAGCAGCAACAGCAATGCCAACAGAATTGCCTTCAAATTTTAGCTTTAAAGCTTTACCTGGATAGTTACCTATTAGCATGGGAGAGTTTACATAATTTGGTCTTGTATTGGCTCCATCTTTAGGTTTCCACAAAGAATCTATAATCCAACTTTTATTAAGCTTTGCAGCAGTGATGTCTAGTAAATATCCGTTGTCATAAGAATAGTCATCAATTTTGATAGGAAGATTATAAGATAATATTTTATCATCAGAGTCTATATGGCTGGAATAAGCATTGTTAAGAAATTGCACCATTGAATTTGCATAAATCCCCTGTCCAAAGGGAGAAGGATGAATATTCTTGAAATCATTATTCCATGTAAATTCATTATTATTTATTCTGTCTGTGACTTCTTTAGCAAGATTGATAATTGGGATGTTATAATGTTTAGCTACTTTATTGTGATTACTAATGACGTCAGGTTCAATGCTATTACTATATGATGCGATTTTATCAGGATCAACAAAATGCATCATTACAATATCAATTTCAGAATTTGATTTTCGTAAATGTCTCACAATACCTTCCATACCCCTAATCTGTTCTATTTTGGTCCTCCCATTAGATGCATCATTAACAGCAGCCTCTTCAAACAGAAGATCTACTTTACCATGTGACAAAACATCACGTTCGAGTCTGAAGGCGGCAGGGGTTGTGCCCATTGATGGAATGCCAGCTGCAATAAATTCAAACGTTGTTTCTGGGAATCGCTTAACCAGATAATTACATATGCTATCTCGCCAACCTGAATTATGAGTTATTGACCCCCCCAGAAAAGCTACTCTCCCCGTTTTATTTCGTTCAAATTTGATTTGTGAATTTTTAAGCCCACTACCTTCCTGATGATAATTTGAGGCATCAAGAGGGAGATTATTTAGTGAATGATATTTTATAAAATCAGCAACAAGTCGTGGCGTTTCAATGGGGAAATGGTGTCCTTCTAACTCTTGAATTCCTTTAGTGCAAGTTACTACGGATGCATTACCACCCAGTTTTAAGTATTTATTTATTAGAGGGAACGTATTTTCATCAACTGGAACGATTTTGTCTTTTAAGCCAATCATATGCAATATCGGAACTTTAGCTTCTGCCAAAGCTTCTAGACTATCAATAGGATTATTAGAGTATAACTTTGCTTCATCATCAGAAACAAAACCATATTCTTCTTTCAGCTTTTTCCAATCATTTAAGCTCCCTTCACTTTCACCAAAACCTGCCGGCCAACTTTTGAAATCACAAACTGGAGCCTCTGCATAAATGCATGCCACTTTCTCTAGGTTTTTCTTTGCCCAATTGTAAACAAATAATCCTCCTCTACTTACGCCAATTAAAGCAACTTTTTCTTGCAGTTTGTAATCTGTAATTAGAAAATCATAAAAGTCATCCCAGATTTTTATTGCTGACGGGCTACCATATTTGTCATTCGTATTAATATATGCAAGGTGAAAACCTTCCGATACTAATATACTATCTGCATCAGTATGCCAATCAGGAAATCGAGCTCGCCAAATCCACGGATTACCAGAAAGAGGATGACTGGGAACAATTAATCTAGCATCTCTTTGTTTATATTTAAAATCATATCGTTTAAACCCTTTCCAAAGGGATTCTTTTCTCCCATTTTCAACGATTGAATCAATATCTATCTGTGCAAAAATTGAAAGATTTGATAAAAAAAACACAATAATAATGTTTCTAATGTTTCTATTCATAATTAATAGTTTGTGAGTTCAATGCTCTGTAACCCGTAAAGCATAAGAATAGTGACGTTTTGTGTCCGAGGATTTTCCGAAGGAAAATTAGAGTGACCAAATGCGTACTAACTCTTGATTAAGGAGTAAACTAAACATTATTTTTATACAACTTAAAAACAGGTTTTATTTTAAACTTAAATTCATAATTCTGCAATGGCAATTGAAATTCTTCATATGGTCTAGCACCCCATGAATTATCTCCTCCTACACACATTTGTTTTAAATCTGTGTGAATATATACACCATCCTTTTTTACAATATCATTAATATGCTTAAAATCCTTTTGATTGTCTTGGTAAAAATCTTCCATTGGATTGTGTAATGTTGAAAACCCTAATAACGGATCGCCACTAATACGCATACCAACAGCATTTTGGTTGCAAGTCCACCCCTATTAGAAATCTCACCTCTCACTATACACCATACAAAGAAAAATGCTTATCGTAAATTGAAATAAACACTTAAAGATGAATATTACCTATTATTGTTTATTTGAGGTTCTGTTCTTTAAATAGCATAATTTCAAAAAATCTCCGCCAAGATTTTGCATCATTTTTTTAACAGTAAAAAACTGTATCTAGACTTTAAAAAAAACTTTAGTGATCACTTAATTTTAGACAACAAACTAGATAATCAAAAACAAAAACCCTTTAAAATGATCTGTTGATTTTATTTTTATGTTTTTTATAGGTTTGTTTAAAGATTACCACTGTTATAATCAGTTTATTTTTTGTTCAATAGGTAAATCGCTTCTGCAAATTTTTCGCCTAAATCTATGTAACCAGCACTGTTGTAGTGATACGCATCATGATAATTGTAGCCTTCTGTACTTCTTACAATCACAGCGTTTTGGTCAGTTCGCACATATTTTTCTTGTGCATACTGAACTATTTCACCGTGCTTCCACACTTTTCCTTCTTTGTTGTTTCCTGAGTCTGATATTTTACCAATAACTATAGGTAAATCATCTTGATGGAACGCTGCACGTACTAGATTCATCAGGCGTATTAAATTCTCATAATAACGATTGGCGATTTCTTCTGTGAATCCTGCATCACTTTCACCTTGCATCCATATAATTCCTGATGGAATCAAATAATCTTCAATTCCATCATTATCAATATCTCTGTCGTCAAATGCCAAGCGTACTGTCCTTAAAAAATGGTCGTATTGATTGATCCCGTTTGTGCCTCTATAATCTGGCTCCAAAGAGCCCCATTTTCCAGCGGCTAAGCTATCAATAGAAATACCGCCTCTACAGTATTTGATTATTGCAATTTTCTCGTTTGGATAATATTCCCGTATTTTTTTCGCAAAAGAAAGTTCAACCCCGAAGTATTCGGACAAGTTATTTTCTTTTCCATTGGAAGTGAATTTCCAACCATGACCTGGAGTTATTTCAGTCCATATACCTAATCCACCACTTTCATTTTCATCTGGGGCAGGATTACCCTGAAAAATCCATACATTATTGAAATTAGAGGTGATTGAATCTGGTAATTCAGAATTCTTGCCGAACCCACTCATGTTTGATTGACCACCTAAATAGAAGACTCTAATTGAATCTCTTTCAATTTTCTGACAAATCCCGAATAAGGGTAGAAGTAATGTGATAAAAGTTAATGCTGTTCGATTCATATTTTTTTAATTGGTTACAACGGCTCGAATATGGGGCGGCATTTCAAAACCCCATAGTATCAAACTGCTATATATCTATTAATTGTTCTCATTTTCAAAATTTATACTATCTACCAAGTTACCTATACTTTTTGTTGTGCCTAGCTTTTATTTAAACAATTCTTTTTTTAATTGTGAGTAAATTAGGCTCGTATCACTATGAATTTTCATTTCTTGAATCATTTCTTTTTTCATTTTGAGATAATTTGAAGAATACTCTTTCTGATCAAATAAATTAGTTTTCTCAAAAGGGTCTTGTTCCAAGTTGAAAAACTGCGAATTCCGTTCTCCTTTTACAAAATATTCAATCAGTTTGAAATTTCCTTTTCGATAGGCTCTCATAAATTCTTTATAACCATACGTCATACTTTTTCGGGCTGATTTATCAGCATTCTTTACTGATGCGTTAAAACTTTGTCCCTGAACAGTTTTTGGGCTTTTTATATTAACTAACTCGCAAAGTGTAGGGAATATATCAAACAGATAAAGAAACGCTTCTCTCTTTTCATTTTCTGGTATTCCTGGACCTGATATTATAAATGGGACTCCAATGCTGTGCTCATATAGATTTTGCTTACCCATTAAGCCATGTTGTCCAACTGCCAATCCATTATCACCAGAGAAAACTATTATGGTATTTTCATATTCTCCAGATTCTTTTAGTGCCATAATTATTCTCCCAATTTGAGCATCCATGTGGGTAATCATTGCATAATAATCCCGTAAATGAATTTTTACTTCTTGTTTAGTTCTTGGAAAACCTGCTAGCATTTCATCTCTTATTTTAAACTCCCCAAAATCCCATGGATGTTCTGGTAAAAAATTTGGTGGTATTGATATGGATGAAGTATCATACATTTGTTCGTATTCTTTCGGCATAGAACGGGGGTCATGCGGTGCTGTGAAGGAGACATAAGCAAAGAAAGGCTTATTATTATCGTGACTTCTTAAAAAATCAATAGCTGCATCGGCAAATAGTTCGCTTGAATGCTTTCCTTGTATTATATGATCACAATTCTCTATATAATCTATGTTATTATTACTACCTGGTTTTTTAATGAATGGTATTTTCTTATCATACTTTCCTGTGCTATCGAAATGAAAGACAGGAACATTCCAATGGTCGCACATACCACCAAAGAATATCTCATCGCCATCAGAAAATCCCCTTGCAAACACAGCCTTTCCATTATGCTGTTTCCCTGTTCCAAAAGTTGTATATCCAGCTTTCCTAAAAGTTTCGGGCATGGATTCCGTGTTTTCTAAAATTGGTGATTCCCAACCCTGTGTCTCAATACCATACAAATGACGCCCAGTCATAAGCATAGCTCTACTTGGGGAACAAACAGCTGCGCTAGAGCCACCCATAATGTAGGCATTCGTAAAACTTACTCCTTTGTTAGCTAATTTATCAAGATTTGGTGTGATAATTTCTTGGTTCCCTAATGCATTTATTGTTCCTGAGCGTTGGTCATCTGCAAATAAGAATAGAATATTGGGTTTCTTATTCTCCATTGTTGTTTTTTGTTTTGCTTGTTGGCATGAGGATAAAAGGAATATCATCAATAAAGTTGATAACCCATTAATACTTATTTTAAAATTATTCTTCATAGTTAATTATTTAATATCTTATAATACTATTCGTCAACAAATTCCATGATGAGGGGAATGTCTCTAACAGTTTTGAGACCTCTTGAATAGTTGGTACACCTAAAAAATTCTTTGATTTTTGGAAATATGCCACAATTTGTTCCACTTCTTCTTCAGAACATTCCCTCCTTATATATTTATTAAATAATTCTTTGATTTCAATTGATTCCATTTATTCTAATACAGTTGATATACATAATACCCTTGAAACCAAATAGAATACTATTCAGATTGCAAGTTTTTTTATAATAATTATTTTATGGTATTTTAGAAAGTGAAGTATTTAAGTAAACTAACGATTGCAATAAGTGAAAGAGATAAATAAGAGATATTATTTTGGAAATATTAAATAGTTGGTTTTTATCATTAATTTATTTTTTATTCAATTCATAAATAGATTCCGCAAATTTTTCTCCCAAGTCTATATATCCATTGTATATACTCTCGCTTTAAATGAATATTCGATTTGTTTCCGATAGTCAAATCGAAGCGAAAGTCAGTGCTAATGAACTATCAATGTAGTGAAAAAATTAATAACTTTTGAGGTAACCCAATAGGTAAGCTCCCAATTGATTTTAAAGCTAATCTTATGACATCAAAAAAAATGCAAATAATGGATTTTCATTAAATTAGCTATTTTTTGATATCTATTGATACACTAAAAAGTCTGGATGACAGGACTCTTAACATCCAAACGAAGTTAGTAGCATAATATCCCAAGTCTGCAGTACCAAAAATTTAGCCAGATCCTCATTTCTTTCTTTTTATGATAAGTCAAAATACCTCAAAGCATAAATTCATAAAATTTATTGACAAAAGACACTAAATAAAAGCAACCATTATTTGAATTTGAAAACAGGACTATTCTGTACCTATTCTGTACCCATTGCAAAAAAGAAAGGCTCCACATTTCTGTGAAGCCTTGTCTTTGCTAGTAGCGGGAACTGGACTCGAACCAGTGACCTTCGGGTTATGAGGTTACAAAAAAACAATAAACGAGCAAAACTTAATATAAGATATTTGACATTAATAAAGTTAAGGTGGGTTTTAATTATTTAAAAGTTAATCACCCTATCTAGGGCATCATCTGTATCTTTTTTCATAAAACTAGACTGATATGTAATGGTTGTGGTAATGGAAGAATGGCGATATAACTTTTGAAGCATTTGAATAGGAATCTTATCTCCAGATATATTTCCAAAACTATGCCGAGCTATATGCATGCTTAACTTCTTATCTATTTTCAAATGCTTTGCTACCAATTCTAATCTCCTGTTGAGGGTTCTAGTTGCTGTTTTCATTCTGGTTAAAACCTCTTTAGCATCTTTAAAGTTTGTTCCCCTTAAATAAGGAAAAATCAAGTCATTTTTACTAAGCCCAGATTCTTTATATAGGTCTAGTATTGCCTTAGCCTTTTGTGGAACTTTTAGGGAAACCACTTTTTGATTTTTATTCATTCTATATAATAACCTACCATCTTTAAAATCAGACCATCGTAATTGCAAAACATCACTTACTCTTATGCCTGCAAAATAAAAACTAGTTAACCACACATTAATCGCATTCTGCTGTGCATCGGTTAAATTGTTAGCACTTTCAAGCATTTTGACTTCTTCAATAGACAAACCTACTTTATCTGATTCAGGAATCCGAATTTGAATTTTTCCTTTACCAAATGGATAATTACTCTGCTCTGCCAAACCATCAGAAATAGCAAGATTATAAATCTGGCGAATCAGTATCATATAATTTATTGCCGTTCTTGGTTTTCTTTTCTCCTGATTGAGTATATGACTTTCAAAATTTTTTAACAAGAAAACAGTTATTTCTTTAAAATGAAGTGTATCCTTATCAACAAATTTTTTAAATTTTCCAATTCTGCCTTTCTGGGTTAGATATTGCGAGTATTTTTCTGCATTCTCTAAATTTTCAAGATGCAATTCTGCTATATCAAAAAAATCCTTTTTATCATTTCCTTTGACGTTTTCTCTAACATGTGATGCTGAAATGGAATCTTCATTAATTTCGGCTTCTAATAGTTTATCATTAGCTTGAGCAAGCTTTTTTAATATCAAATAATTTATCCGAGAAGCATTAGGGTGCGATTTCTTAACCCTCCTATTTCTGACATCCCAAAACTTTTCATCTATATATTGACCAGTAGAAATAAAGGAGGTCCTCCTATCCTTGGTTATTCGAATGGTTACTGGATATAAATTTTGGGTATTCTTTTTTTTTCGTAAAACTGCTTGAACTGTTGCCATATTTTTATCTTGAATATAAAGATACAAAATTTGGGTACAACATAGGTACAACATTTTTTGATTTTAAACGATATTAATTGATTTTAAACGATATTTAAAAATGTGTAATTCATTCATTTTCAATTGTTTTAGTGTATTTTGACACTCAATTGTATATTTTCATAACCCGGAGGTCGGGGGATCGTGCCCCCCTCTCGCTACAACTAAAAAAGGCTTAAAGAAATTTCTCTAAGCCTTTTTTAGTTTCTATAAATTGACACCAATCGATTTATTAAGATACTTAGTTAGGAAATAGACTTTTATCTAAACCTGGCACAATTCTTAGAGCATTTTTATAATACACCTTTTTCAATACCTCATCAGGTAAGTCTAGCCCATACATAGGCCAAAAAGCATGGTATTTTTTATGATATGGAAAATATTCGTCTGCACTTTCCAACACCCTAAAATAGGTTGGAAATTCTTCTGGCACCCAACTGTCTTTACCAAAAAGAATGCGGTCTTGATATTTTATAAAAAAAGCTTTTGCAAATCTTGGTTGCCTACCAAATTCGGCTATAACCGCTGCAATCCCAACATTCATATTAGGAATTTCGTCTAACAATTCACCTAATTTTCCTAGGTTATTGGCATACCACCCCATATGAGCATTTATAAAGGTTGTATTCGGGTGGTTCCTGAACATGTTATGCTGCTCTTCCATAATCTGCTCCCAAGGTGCAGGATCTGCACCACTTCGTTTTCTTCTCGGATGTGTCTTAAGTTCCAGCCATCGTTCGTTATCGCCATCAAACTCGTCCCAAAACGATTTTGGATCTGCGGAATGGATAAGCACAGGAATCCCGAGTTCGGCACAAGTTTCCCAAATGGGATTCAAGCGGGGATCGTTGACCGGTATCCGATTACCATCCGCATCTTTATCGTTCATACCCAACCCTTTGTAGACTTTTAAGCCCCTTGCGCCATTTTTTACGTCTTCTTTTAATTGCGCTACGGCCTTTTCAGCCCATCCTTCTTCCCCTACACCATTAAAATTGACATTCGCAAATACCACAAAACGTTTTGGGTAATGATCTACAATATTCTTAACGGCTTTGCTTAGGTTTTCGCCCGATCTACCACTTAAATTGACCATAATTTGAAGGTTCAAAGTATCCATTGCTGCTATAACAGGCGATAAATCTTGATTTGCCATATTGTATTGATGCCCATGCACATCAATAAACGGAAATTTAGCCCGGTTAATGATTTTTCCTGGCACAACTAATGTTGAGGTGGGATTGTAATCTTCAAAAGAAATGTCTTGAGCATGGATTGTTATGGATAAAAGGAGCAATAATAAAGTGGGAATTCTGTATCTCATAATTTATGGGTGATTAAAGTCTAAAATTAATTATCTCTTCAAAATGATTGCAGAATTTAAGAAGGGTTTAACAATAAGTTCCATACCCACTACCTACTTATTGGAATATTATTAAAGATGAAATTGGAAAAGGACAAGGCAGTGAGCTAAAGACTGAAAAAAATGGAAGAATGAAATTTTGCGCATTGCATTCTTCTTCAACCTTATGTGTAAATAATTTTTCAATGTTTAAACAAAATTTTAGAGACATATCTTTTTGAAAAAATTCAAATTTTACAGAAGCTGTTTTTGAAAAAATATTACCTACATGTATTAGTACCCCCGATCTTAAGTTTTATTTAGAAAACTCACATGCAATCATTGGAATAGAAAGCAAATTTATAGAGTACTTAACTTCAAGGATGGAACATACAAAAGAAAATCAAGGTACTAAAAACAAAAAGACCTTTCAAAAAATTGAAAGGTCTTCTTTTATTATATAATCTATTATTTGTTCTTTAATTTGATAAAGAACGTTCATTTATTTTAAGGTACATCCCAGAATACCCTAGCAGTTAGTGAATCATAGTTTCCGGTAATTCCCATAGCTGTTCTAGCTGCTGCATAAGCTTCTGGATTAGAACCACTTTCTTGGGTTGGATAAGGTACCCTTCTCACAAAGCCGCCGTTTAAGTTATTATTAAACATATTTGGACTTAATGCTGGCCAGCCAGTTCTTCTAAAGTTAGACCATCCTTCTAAAGGGTTATTAATATTTGACACCCAATATTCTGTATTAATTAGTCTAAGTGCATCAGTGGCATTATATACTACTGCAGTACCTGCTATATAATCATCTTGGGCTGAAGTAGAAATCGCACCATAACCTCCAGGATACAATGCATATTGATCCATACTTGCTCTAATACCTGCTTCATATAAGGCTTGAGCATTACCAGTAATCCATCCTCTAAATGCAGCCTCGGCCAACAATAATTTGGTTTGGGAATTTGTGAGGAAAAATCTTGGCGCTTGAACACTAGTCAAGGCAAAACTGTTTAACTGAGAATAATCCAAACCGCCTCCTTTAAGTCCAGGAAAATCTGGTAATGCAGCAGCTGTTACATCACTATGCCCCACAGGAAAACCTTGCTGTTCAGACAATGTGGTATCAGGTGGTGATTGCAAAACAATATTCGGATCAGGATACTTTCCAGCTACATAAGGAGAACGTGGATCTTCAGTCAACTGATATTGATCTATTAAAGGCTCTGACAAATAGTAAAAACGAGGATTATTGCTACTAATACCATTATTCATACCATTGCTGTAAAACTCATTGTAGAATAACACAGCATCGTCATCATTAGTTTGCATAACGCCTCCGGCAAATGCTTCAGACACAATACTAGTAGCTTTGGTTGCATTTAACTTAGAATAACGCATGCCCAATCTCAACAATAACGAATTACCAAATTTTCTCCATTTGGCAACATCACCTCCGTAAATAAGATCACCAACTACTGGTGGGTTACTGTTGTTCAATTTAGCCACAGCATCTTTTATTTCGGCATACAAATCATCATAGATAGCTGTATCATTATCATAACTTGGAGTGAAGTTTCCATCTAAATAAGCTCTACCTGCCTCACTATATGGCACATCCCCATGGGTATCAACCAAATTCATAAAGATAAGCGCTTTCCATAAACGCATCGCACTTCTTAAATTTAAAGTGCTTGGGTCGTTATCCATGAGCTCCAGTGCTTGCACAAGGTTTTTTACTTCACCTCCATAAGTACCCCATCGCATTTGGTTGAAGTTATTATTGTTTTCATTAAACTGAAATCCAGAAGTTGCTCCTAAATCGTAAGCATTTTGAAAATACTGAACAATGGTAGCTTCTCCTTCCCAAGATCCAAAATCCAATCCTTGAATTGTATTAGCGAAAATAAATTCTGGGTCGAGTCCATTAATTGCATAAGGGTTTGTGTTTAATTCTTCAAAACCCTTATCACATCCCGCAAATACCAGTATGGCACAACACGAAATAATTATACTCTTTATTGTTTTCATAAATTTTTTTTTTAAAATTTAACATTTATACTGAAAGTAAAGTCTCTAGTAGTAGGCAATGTAGTTTGCTCATAACCAACCCTAGAATCCTGTGAGGAAGCAAAAGCTTCTGGATCTAAATCCGGTATATCTTTGGAAAGAAGAGCCACATTACGACAAGATGCAGATAATATTAAACCTTTTATGAAGTTATCTTTATTATTTCTTAAAACACTACCTAAATCGTATGATAAAGAAATATTTCTCAACCTAACAAAATCTGATTTAAATATAAATGGATCTCCAATTTGGTTGTTTCTAAAACCAGCATAGTATGTCGCTAAGTTTGATGGCGCTGGCGCAGGTGTATCTGTCCCTTGGATAACTGCATCTGGAATTGGCGCAGTACCATCGCGTCCAACCAAAGATGCTTTTGTGATCCCCTGTCTTAAACCATTAAGCGCTGTAGAAGATATTATTCTACCACCCGTTTTAAAGTCGAAGAATACACCTAAAGTTAAATTTTTGTATCTAAAAGTATTGGTCCAACCACCAGTCCATTTTGGTAATGCACTACCAAAATATCTATAATCACTAGGCGATGTAGCTATAACAAATCCATTATTATTCACTTGAATTCTTCCTTGCGCATCTCTTTCATACGTTCTTGCTGCCAATTGGTTCAACGGTAATCCTACTTCATAGTAAAGACGACCTAAGAATTCATTACCACCATACTCAGCAACCAAGAATTGATCAGAAGTTGGTGATAATTTTAACACCTCTGATTCGTTAAATGCTGCATTAAAATTACTGCTCCAGGTAAAGTCATCCGTTTGAACAGGTGTAACATCCAATAAAAACTCAAAACCACGGTTTCTTAAAGAAGCTAAGTTTTGAGGTGTTGATGTATAACCAGACGTTGGAGAAATACCAACATTCAATATTTGATCTGTAGTAGTTTTTTCATATACAGCCATATCAATAGTTACACGGCTTTTAAACATTCTCAATTCCAAGCCTAGTTCTTTTTCAGTAATTGTAAATGGTTTAATATTAGGGTTCGGAGAAGAACCTCCAGCAATAGCTCCTAATTTTTGACCATCAAAAGCGTTGGCATTAAGATTATAAAGCAGGTTTCCACTAAAAGCACCAACACCATCAGCCTTACCTACCTCTGCCCAAGTACCTCTTAACTTACCATAAGTTAACCACTCGGCATCCAATAATTCCGAGAAAATAAAGCTACCTCCAACAGATGGATACAAATAACTATTATTATCTGGATTTAATACAGAGAACCAATCATTTCTGACCGTAGCGTTTATGAACAAAATATCTTTGTATCCAAAATCCGCAAAGCTATACAACGAATTGATTTGCGATCTTCCAAATCCGTACCCATTTCTTAATTGTACACCATTACCAATTGAGTAAAGGTCCCTGATCACGAAATCGTTAACACCTGCACTTACCGTTTGATCTTTAACTTTGAAGATATTACCACCAACACTTAATTCAGCAGAAAAATCTCCAAATTCTTTGTTCGCACCTATTAAGAAATCGGCATTTAAATCTGTACCCTTGCTGTTACTTACATCATAAGTACCATTAAAACCTCCCGTACTATTGTCTATAGGGTTACTGGTACCTACACCGGTAGGGGATCCATTGTTCTCATTAAAACTAGCTGAATAGTCATAATTTATCCTACCCATTGCATACAACCAATCTGTAAACTGATATTTCAAGGAAATAGTAGCTAATAAACGATCTCTGGTATCTAAATAGAATACACGAGGGTTTAAATAATAAGGATTCAATAATGTTCCTTGGAATCCAGAAGTTACCCTTTCTGTAGTTGTATTTGGATCATAGGCACTATCTCTAAACGCACTTAACGGAATAGATGTAGCCATCCTATGCAAGAAATTAGCCGCGCCTGGTCCTTGCTGACCAATTTGTGGTGGATTATCCATATTCTCGTGAGAATAATTTGTATTTATAGATAATGTCAACTTTTCGGTGATGTTATGGTTTAAACCTAAATTGACTACTTTTCTGGTAAATTCATTTATAGGATCTATACCTTCATTGTGTGTATGCGAAAAAGAAGCCCTAAAACTACCATTAGCACCACCACCAGATAAAGCAATGGAATTAGTTAGGGCAGTACCAGTTCTGTAATATCCTTTAATTCTGTCAGGACCATAGGCCGAATAAGGTGCAAACGAACCATCAAATAATATTTGTGGTGCACCATCCAATTTTTCACCCCAGCTAAACTGACCTGTTCCAGCAGCTTGACCTTGTGTTGCCGGTCTTACACCATTGGTACCTTGACCGTATTCTTGTTGGTAATCAGTATAATCCAATACCGTTTGAGCAGTCATGCTAGAAGATAACTCCACGCCAATCCCTTGGTTTTTTGCTCCACTTTTTGTAGTAATGATGATGGCTCCGTTAGCTGCTCTTGCTCCATAAAGTGCTGCTGCAGTAGCTCCCTTTAAAACAGTCATGCTTTCAACATCATCTGGATTGAAAATAGTCATGTTGTCACCACGGTCACGGCTATTTCCTCCACTAGCACCTCGGTTACCTTGGCTCATAGGAAGACCATTAACTACAATAAGCGGTGCATTATCTACACCGTTAAATCCTGATTGACCCCGTAAACGTATCTTGGTACTACCACCAGCACCTGAAGATGGGGGTGAAATATCCAAACCAGCTATTTTACCTTGAACTGACTGCATAACGTTGGTCGTTCTGTTGGTTGATAGATTTTCTACATCAACAGATTGTTGGGCATACCCCAGTCTTTTAGACTCCTTTCTGATACCTAAAGCAGTTACTACAACCTCATCAAGAGCAGAAGCACTTTCATTTAAGGTAACATTTATTACGGTTTTACCTTCAACTAACACTTCTTTGGTTTCATAACCAATGTATGAAAATGTTAAAGTAGCATTGCTTTGGCCTCCAATTTGAAGTTGGTATTGACCATCAAAATCTGTCACAGTACCTGTGCTAGTGTTTTTTAACAACACATTCACACCTAATAATGGTACTCCGTTAGCATCCGTTACTTTTCCTGTAACTGTTTGCGCTTGTGCAAAACCAAATACGCCAAGCATCATAATACTAAACATAATTGTTCGAAGCAAGATTGCGTTTCGCATCAATCGCCTCGGACTACAATAAATTGTAAATTTACTCTCCATTGATTTAATTGTTTTTAAATTAGTTAATAAAAATTTAGTTAAAAATATAGTTGATATTAAATGATAATTAGAATTTGCTAAAAAGAGAAAAGGTTGAAATCAAGATACATATTATAACAAGACTGCTAAATTTATTAAAATTGATTATTACGGTAAATAGGTGTAAAAAGATTTTTAAATAACTTGGATATTATTGTGATAAAAAAACTTTACATTTACTTTTAAGCCCTATTTTTTTGACAAAAAAACACCGAATCTTAAATTAATTAGGTGACTTTTTTATAGTAATTTTTTAACCATTCCTTACTTCTTTGAAATTTTTATGACCATTTAATTTATCGAACTTACAATTTTTTTTTCTTTAAAAAAAAATTTAAAGTGTTTTTTTAACACCAAATAAGAAATGTGTTTTTAATGAATATCATAATATTTTGGCATTTTATTATTTATTATGATTTTTTTCCTACTTATTTTTTAAAATATCAAAATGCATATTAAAAAAATTTATGGCCTTCAAAACATTGTTCTTAGCATAGGTCATGGTACCTTAAAGCATTTATTGTCATGAAAGCAGGTTGTTTAATTCTACTATTTAAAAAGAGTGTGGATAATTGGATATAAGAATGTATATCCTGTGAATTCAAAAATATATTTTTATGGTTTATAAAATGATAAATGTCATCTTTCAAATAGATGGCTTAGTTTATCATGAATACTTTATAATTTGGGAATTGTACATAAAGGAATCTTGCCAACGCTCAAAACGGTCATCAAATTTGGTTGAAAAAATAAGATATTGGCATTTGTCTATACTTTCTGGAGTTCTTGTCACTTCAGCAAAATGGTTGTTTCGAAACAAAAATTCGGCATCTTCAACAATACATAGCTGTAACTCATTCAAATTAATACCATTTAAATAGAATATTCTATTTAACCTTTTGGGTGTTGCTATGACGATGTCTGTTCCCAAATAAATTTCCTCACGTTGCAATTCCATATTATGTTCTTCATAAGCACAATAGATTCGCAAATCGGTTCCTTTAGTGTATTCCTTAAATTCAGCTTCTAGGTTTAGTGCAGCTTGCTTATCTTTTACAAAAATCAATGCTCGTGGAGCGTCTTCAAAAGCTTCACCATTTAATTTATTAATGACACTTATAATCAAACTTGTGGTTTTCCCACTTCCTTGTGGTGCTATAACAAACAAATTTGTCCCTCCTTTTATTTTTGAAAGTATTAATTTTTGCAAAGGTAACATGCCTGCATATCCTTTAGCCTTTAGTGTTTCCTGTAGAGGTTCTATTAATTTTTTAAATGACATTCAATTATTCTATAATTTAATAAAGTGCAAAGATAACTTTTTAAAACTCTAATCCGTTTCTTGTAAATCTATGTGTTCATATAGATTCATAATTATTTATAGTATGTACTTCAAAACAAAAAGCGCCCATTTCTGAACGCTTCTTCATAAATATGTGTATTGGTCTTAGAACTGTAAATCTGCTACTAAATCAAATTCATCGTAGATTACTTGATCTTGTAAGTTGTCAAAGAAACTACCAGATCTAAACTTGATGTCGTAAAGTGTTCTATCTACTTTTAAATTAGCTGTTGCTTTGCTTCCATAAACAGATATTTTAAATGTATTAGGTTTTGTAATACCTTTAATAGTTAAATCGCCAGTTACTGTATAGGTATTTTTTCCAGTTGATTCGATTGATTTGAATACCAAGGTTGATGTTGGGTATTTATCTACACCGAAGAAATCTTCAGATTTCAAATGACCTTCCAATCTATCTTTCATGCCACCTTGAGCATCTAAGCTTACCAACGTCGGCATATCTACCACAAATTCGCCTCCTGTTAGTTTATCTCCTTCAAAAGTTAACGACCCAGATTTAATGTTTATCGTACCATCATGCGATCCAGTGAATTTATAGCCTTTCCAAACTAATTTACTTTGATCGGTTTTAATTTCTTTTTTTTCAGCAGTGATAGCCATAAAAGATAATGTTGTAAAAGCTACTAAAGCCACAATTGCCAAATTTTTAATTGTTTTTCTCATGTTTTAATTTTTTTGTTGTTTTTAGGTTTTTAATGATGTTTGATTATGTTGTTTTTAATATTGAAAATACTTATCAAAAACTGTGCTAATTTTACAATGCAAAGTTCTAATAACGTACGAATATAGAAAATAATCTAAATTATTAAATTATGTTAACTTAGTTTAACATTTTAATCCTCAGTAAGTAACTGGCTTTTTATTTTACTCAAAAATTCTTTAGTGATACCCAAATAAGAGGCCACCATGTATTGAGGGATACGTTGTTCTATCTGAGGATATTGATCTCTAAAATAAACATATCTATCCTTGGCAGTCATACTTAAATTTCTAACAATGCGTTTTTGTGACGCTATAAACGCCTTTTCAATGATTTGTCTAAAAAAACGCTCCAGTTTAGGAATATGTTGATATACATCTTCAATAACATCATAGGGGAACATTATTAATTCTGTATTTTCTAAAAATTGAATATTGAAATCCGCTGGAGTTTGATTAATATAACTACTCATATCCGATGTCCACCAATCTTCTATCGAAAACATCATAATATGTTCTTGGCCTTCCTCATCCATATAAAATGTTTTTGTACAGCCAGAAATAACAAAACACGAAAATTTGCATACATCGCCTTGTTGAACCAAATATTGTCCTTTTAAATATTTTCTATAAATAACTTTGGAAACAAGAAAATCCGTTTCCTCATGTGTTAAGGAAACATACTTATTGATATACTTTAAAAGGGGTTCTATTTTCATTTAATTTATAAGTAACGCTCCATAATGATATCAATATGCCACTTATTATGCCCTATGATATTGAAAGCAGCCGCTCTAGCAGATAGGGGATTTCCATTTACAATACCTATAAATTTTAAATTGGCGTCGTTCAAACTATTCAGCAACACTATGGAACTTTCCCTGACTGCTTTAAACTCTTCCATTAAAGCTTCAAGACTTTTTTTATCGGCTTGTGAAGGCCATATATAATCGTCTTGATCAAATCCCGACAACGGCGTTTTATCGTGTCTTGCTATTCTAAAGCAACGGTATATAAAAATACGTTCGGTATCTATGATATGCTGAAAAACCTCTTTAAGGCTCCACTTACCTTCTGCATATCTATAATCCAATTTATCTGATGGCATAGATTGATATAACTCCAAAACAGCACTAAAATCGTCTTTAAAACTTTTTATAAGTTCGGCATCTTGAGGAAGCTTTTCCAAATATCTAACATTATTTTGGCTGTATTCTTGTGGTTGTACATCTGATAGTTTCATATGTAAATATTTATTGTTTTTTAATGGTCATATGTTATCGCTTTATTTAGTAGGTGTTTACTTCATTAAACTTAATTTTTATTAGTTCAGTGATGTCACAAACCTATTGTTAATGGCGATTTCATAACTGATTTAAATTTTAGCTTGATAGGTATATAAATCGTAATAACGCCCTTGCAGGGCAATCAATTCATCATGTGTGCCACGTTCGGCTATGTTGCCAGCTTCAATGACCAAAATTTGGTCGGCTTTTCTAATAGTGCTTAACCTGTGCGCAATGACGATTGTGGTTCTGTCTTTCATTAATTCTGATAAACTTTTTTGAATCAATCCTTCACTTTCAGTATCTAAATTAGAGGTTGCTTCATCTAAAATAATAATTTTCGGATTTGCCAAAATAGCTCTGGCGATGGCTAAACGCTGACGCTGTCCGCCAGAAAGCTTCACACCTCTCTCCCCTATTAACGTATCCAAACCGTCATCAAAACGATCTGTGAATTCGTTGACGTAAGCTGCTTTTACGGCATTTTGTAAATCGGCTTCACTGGCATCGGGCCTTGGAAATAATATATTATCTCGAATGGTGCCTTCAAATAAAAATTCATCTTGAAGCACCACGCCTAAATATTGACGGTAGCTACTCAATTTCACTTTAGATAAATCTTGATTATCGATAGTGACTTTGCCTGATTTCGGAGTTAAAAATGTAGCCGATAATCCCGCCATGGTCGATTTACCAGAACCGGAACTCCCAACCAAAGCCGTAACCGAGCCAGCTGGTGCTTTAAAGTTAATGTGATGCAATACTTCTTTTCCAGCTTCATAAGAGAAGGATACATCCTTAAATTCGATGTCGCCTTTTAAAGTTTCTAAGGTGATGGTTCTTTCTTCGTTATCTTCTTCGGCAGTCATATTCATAAGTTCTTCGGTTCTATCTAAACCAGCAAACGCTTCTGTTAGTTGGCTTCCAATATTACTCATCTGCACAATAGGTGCAATCATAAATCCCAACAACAGCGTGAAGAATAAAAAATCACCCGTAGTCATATCCCCTTGCATCATATAATAACCACCAATACCCATAATCCCTGTGGTAGCAATACCTATTAAAAATGTGGAAGAACTAGTCATTAATGCGGTTGCTGTTAAACTCTTTTTTACATTTTGATATAATCTGTCAACACCTTTTTCAAAAGTCACGTTCTCTTGCTCTTCGGCATTAAACGCTTTAATGACGCGAACGCCTGCTAAGGTTTCTGTAAGTCGACCAGTCACTTCAGCATTAATTTTTCCTCTAGTTCTAAAAATAGGCCGAATATACCCAAAAGCCTTTAGTGCAATAAACCCGAAAATAGCAATGGGCACAAGTACAAACAAGGTCATAGACGGACTAATTCTAATTAACAACACTAAAGAAATAATGGCTGTAATAGTACCACCTACCATTTGAACCAGTCCCGTACCAATTAGGTTCCGCACACCCTCAACATCTGTCATAATACGAGAGACTAATGCTCCTGATTTAGTATTATCAAAAAAGCTGATGGGCAATGACAAAACTTTTTTCTGTACTTGAGTACGCAACTCACTTATTAAATACTGTGCTTGGACACTCAATATGCGTGTTAGTAAAAATGACGTGGCTGCCTGCACCACAATAGCGGCAATTACAATACCTATTAAATTATAGAGCTGGGCATAGTCTTTATTTGGCACTACATCATCTAACAAAACCTTACTTTGCCATGGTAAAATTAAACCTGCCAAACTTTTTATAACTATAAGAATCAAACCAATAAACACCAAATTTCGCCTTGGCCAAATGATGGTTTTAAAGGCCGTAGCCATGGTTACTTTTTGATTGGTTTTACTTTTATGTGAATCTGATTTTTTTAGATGTTGCATGAATTATTTTTATTGGTTGGAATAGTCTGCTAAAATAACCATTCTTTACAACCAATTACATCTTAATTTATTATTGAGTTTAATATTATATTCAAGCTGGTATGACGCAACCTATTCAAAAGTATAACATCTAAATAAAAAACAAAATTATGAATTATAGAATTTTATTGGCGCTAGTATTATCTCTTAGTATTTCCGCTTGTAGCAAAAATGATGATGACAACAACGTTACAGACTGTGAATTGACAACATTAATTAGTTCAGAAGCATATGAAGATGCCCCTTCTGACTTCCTAACAATTAATAGTTTGGAAATAAACGACAACTGTCTGAAAATTAACTTTAGTTCGGGAGGATGTAATGGTAATACTTGGGAAATAAAACTAATTGACTCTGAAGAGATTTCAGAATCACTACCTGCTCAAAGAAATTTAAGATTATCATTAAAGAATGAGGAATTATGTTATGCATATGTCACAAAAGAATTGACTTTTGATATTTCAAACCTAAGAGTGAACGGTAATCAGGTACAACTTAACATAACCAACTTTGGTGGCACTATACTCTATGAGTATTAAAGACATGGCCGCATGTTTAAAAATAAGTTATTGGTTCACAAACGCTCTGAAATTTTTTAATAAATAACGTGAGTTCGACGTAAAAAAGTTGATTTATTTATAATAAAAAAGCGAAAAATTTAGTAAATTAAAGTTCTGAATTTCAATTATATAACTAAATATTTCGCTATGATTTCCGATTCTAAAATTACTGAAATTTTCTGTTCTATTGATGATTTTTGTCTTGAATTTGTCCCTTTTTGGCAAAAAAGCCTACTGGCCAATGGAAAAAAGCGCACCAGAGCTTCAAAAATGGGCCTCTCTGAAGTAATGACCATTCAAGTGCTTTTCCATTTATCCGGGTATAAAACCTTCAAGGATTTTTATATAGGCTATGTCTCAAAACATCTAACCAGTTATTTTCCAAACCTGGTATCCTATAATCGTATGGTGGAACTCAAAGGGCAAAGCTTTATGCCCCTGGCTATTTACCTCAAAGTTTGTGGATTGGCAAATTGTACGGGGATTAGTTTTATAGATTCTACGCCCCTAAGGGTTTGTGACAAGCGAAGAATTAACCAACATAGGGTATTCAAGGATTTGGCACAAAGGGGACAATGTTCCCTGGGTTGGTTCTATGGTTTCAAATTGCACATAATCACCAATGACCAAGGCGGTATCATTGATTTTATGATAACTAAAGGCAATGTGGATGATAGAAAACCTTTACGCTTCAAAGCCTTTGTTAAAAAGCTGTTTGGGAAGCTCTTTGGTGACAAAGGCTACATCTCCAAAGATCTATTTACTGAGTTGTTCTATAATGGAGTGCATCTGGTAACCAAGCTTAAAAAGAACATGAAAACAAAACTATTGACCCCTGTGCAAGATGCTTATCATTTAAGAAAAAGGGCCATTATCGAAACTATTTTTGACCAACTCAAGAACATTTGCCAAGTTGAACATTCTAGACATAGAAGCGTAACCAACTACTTCAATAATATTTTTGCCTCACTTATTGCCTATAATTTTAAAGATAGAAAACCTTCTTTAAAAAACAACTTCGTCGATACAAAGCAACTGTATTTAACTTTATAATTACATCGAACTCACGTTA
>NZ_PJEO01000045.1 GCF_002843175.1 Confluentibacter flavum | reverse complement strand
ACTCGTTGTGCATTTTAAATAATGCTAATTTTAATATTGTTGATGTTTCTATCAAAAATAAACTTATTGATATATTGAATTGTTGTAAGGGCCGCTATTTTAGATAGGATCCTAGTCTTAAATCCTCGAAAAGACTTGGCATAATTACGTCTTATCATAAATTGGTCACATAATTGTGAGAACAATGTCTCTATTCTTTTTCTCTTTTTTCTGAAAATGTAAGGTTGTTTTTTATAATCTTTTTGATTGCTTCTCATAGGTGTATTTAGCTTTATGTTACAGGTTTCAAACAAATTGAGCTGTATTTCTGCTGATAGATACCCTCTATCTCCAATTAAAGTGCAATCGCCCATTTGTGCTTTAATGTCCTTAAGGTAATTGACATCGTGTACCGATGCAGGGCTCAAATCGACACTTTGAAAAACACCTTTAATAGAACAGACGGCGTGCAGCTTATAACCATAATAATTGGAACCTTGGGAGGCACAATAGCCTTTGTCAGGAAAAGCATAGGCATCCTCTTTACAGACTCTCGAACGGGAACTTCGTGATAATTTACAAACCTCTAAAGGCATACTGTCCACTATAAAATAATCTTCAAATTCATTAAAATGAGAGGCTAATCTTAATCGGATATCATCCATGTAACCTACTAATTTCCGTCTTCTTCGATTGTAGACGCTCCTGTCTATTTTTGAGGCAATAATGACAGGGAGCTTTCTAAATAAATCATTCTCACTATCTATTCCCATAAATTCAGCTGTTAAGCTTAAACAAATCAGTTCCAAATCACTCAGCTTCGGTCGACGTCTTTGATAGTCCAAAAGTTGTTCTTTTGATATTTTTTGTAATACTTCCAATATTCTTTCGTAATTTGCATTTAAGTTGTTCATAATTAATGTTTTATCGCTAAAACAATTTACTGATTATCAGTAATATGGACAACTTTTTTCTTTTAAATCATAATGCACAACGGGTTATTGTTGTAAAAATGTATAGTTATAATAGATGGCTTTAAAATGATTTTTTTGACACCCCAACTTTAACTTTAATACTACGAAAGGAATGAAGTTATTATATATTGTTAATCAATTAAATGGTACGACTGGCCAAGAGCGAATAATTGCTTTAAAAACCAATTATTTTATTAAAGAGTTCGGTTACCATATTGTTATTATTGCTTTAAATGAAGGGGGCAAGACACCATTTTTTGAATTTAACAGTGCACTAAAAAAATATAACTTACCTAAAACAAAAACATCTTTTGGCTATTTTTCAAAATTCAAGGAGGTAAATAAGATTTTAGAAACAGAAAATCCAGATGTTGTTGTGGTTTGTATAGACAATATTATTGGACTTTATATACCACATTTTTTAAATAAAAAATTTAAATACGTTTACGAAAGACACAATTCAAAAAGCGTTAATTACTCACAAAATTTAAATTCATTTGCAACTAAAATAATCAATAAGGTAAAAATAGTTTTATTGAATAACAGCGGAAAAGGATATGATAAAGTAGTGTTACTATCACACGATCATATTAAAGAATGGAAATACTTAAAAACCCAAATTGAAATAATAAGCAATCCGCTAATCTTTTACCCAAACCTTTATGCGCCTTTAGAAAACAAACGTGTGTTGGCAGTGGGAAGGCACAACCACCAAAAAGGCTTCGATTATTTGATTGAAAGTTGGGCAGAAGTTGTAAAAACGCACAAAGATTGGAAACTGGATATTTATGGGAAAAAAGATGGACAATTAAAGTATATCAAGTTAGCCGAAAAATATGATATTTCAGAATATATAAATTTTTACGAGCCAGTGACAAATATCATGAAGGTATATTTAGAATCGTCTATTTATGCCCTTTCATCAAGATTTGAGGGCTTTCCTCTTGTGCTTGTAGAAACTATGGCCTGTGGTGTGCCTGCGGTTGCTTTTAATTGTCCTTGTGGCGTAAAAGAATTAATTACAAATAATGAAGACGGCTGTTTAGTAGAAGTAAATAATACCAAAGCTTTTGCAGCTTCATTAATGCAATTAATAGAAAATCCAGAACAAAGAAAAAAAATGGGGGTTCAAGCCCGAAAAAATATATTAAAATTGTCTCCTGACGTAATATTTCCAAAATGGAAAAATATGTTTGAGGCTTTAATTGATTAATTAAAATAAGTTATTTAAAATTTTATAAACCAGAATTTTATGAATAGATAAATGTAATTGGTTCTGGAGTAAACATAAATAAAATTTTAAAAGTTTAGGTTATGCCTGAAGGTAAACCCCATTTTAGTACCTATTTCAGTACACTTCAAAACAGCATATCACAGAACTTAATTTAAACCAAAATAGGGTAGATGGTATAATAAAAAGGATATATTTTGATACCGTTTCTAGCAATACACAGTAAAATTGTGCAATTCACCTTTTAAAATATCTAGATTTTAATTTATAATATATATTCGTCCTTGCAATGTTGCTAATAATTTAAACCCCAACCTATTAATTATGAAAAAACTATTACTTTTAACAATACTTCTTGGTTTTCCTATTATTGGATTTTGTCAAGATAACAAGATCGATATCAAAGTTTCTGATACTTATGCGTCAGGTTCTAAAACACCTTCATTTCAAGGTGTTATATATGGTGTTAGAGGTGGATATAATATCTCAAATTTAGATTTTGATGGGACATCTATTATGGAAAATAAACATCGGAATAGTATTTATTTTGGTGCTTTTGCAGATATAGGTCTATCGAACACAGTTTCTCTGGTACCAGAATTACAGTTTTCTGCTGAAGGTGCCGATGATGAAAAATTACATTTAGATTACATACAAGCTCCTATTTTTTTAAAATTTAGATTAAGCCCGAGAATAAAATTTGGAGTGGGTCCACAAGCTGGTTGGAAAGTTCACAAGCTTAATGATGGTATAAAAGATTTAGCTTTTTCAGGTGTTACAGGATTTGAATATAAAATCAATGAAGTTTTGTTTGTTGATGCGAGATACACTTACGGCATTACAAACATCTTTCATGATGATTTGGGTATAGAAGCTAAAAACACCAATATCCAAATAGGCATCGGTTATCAATTTTAACCGTGAATCGTTTCTGTATTCCCTAAGCTAGCTATTATTTTCGATTCATATTCAAGAAGTTGTTGCCATTTGGTATCAACTTCTTTTTTGTTTCTATATTTTCTAGCAAACCCTAAAAACATGGAATAATGATTGGCTTCACTGACCATTAAATTTCTATAAAAAGCCGCTAACTCTTTATCCTGAAGTTCTTCAGAGAGTAATCTAAATCGTTCGCAACTTCTGGCTTCAATCAAGGCCGCATATAATAAACGATGCACTAATTGAGTGGTCCTGCTTCCGCCTTTTGGAAAAAATGTCACTAATTGAAGCACATAATCATCACGCCTGTCTCTACCAAGTGTCCAGCCCCGTTCAATTATTTTATCATGTACCATTTTAAAATGACTGATTTCCTCTTTAACCAAAGCAACCATTTCTTGAACTAATTCTGTATACTCTGGAAAACTAACAATAAGCGAAATCGCCGTACTTGTAGCCTTTTGTTCGCAAAAAGCATGATCTGTTAATATGTCCTCTATATTTTTCTCAACAATGTTGACCCAACGAGGGTCAGTTGGTAGTTTTAAACCTAGCATTTTATTATATTTGATTGCTAAATTAAAAAGAATTGAATTAACCTTAGTTTGATATTTAACTTTTTTGAAAATATTAAGTCCAATTATAATTAAATCTAATTCTCCAATTTAAAATATTTAATTTTTAGTAGTAAAATATGTTATTTAAGAATGTTTGCGAAGACCTAAAAAGGGTCATTGATTATAATTATACTATCGAATTATCGGAGTGGTTGGAGGAAAAAATAAATCATATCATTTCAGCAAAATCCACCAAAGATTTATATCTAACTTATAGTTTAATAGCCTCAAAAATCAGCACGGATAAAAAGTTGCTCATGCCTTCAGGTAGTTCTGAAGTATTTGATTACCTTGAAAATCACCATGCCAATCATTTACAACTGGCACGTATTTATATGTTGGTGCGGGTTTTGGAATCGGATGATGATTTCTTTACGAGTAAAGTGTCCAATATCATCCAGATTGCCGATACAACGGAATTGGAAACTTTTCTTAAATACTTGATATTGTTGCCCAATCCTGAAGCTTATAAACATGTTGCTGTTGACGCGCTCAGAACAAATATTACCCCCATTTTTGATGCAATATCATTAAATAATCCGTATCCAGCTTTGTATTTTAATGACCAACAATGGAATCAAATGTTTTTAAAAGCAGTATTTATGCAAAGGGATTTAAGTGCTATTGTAGATATAGATAAAAGGGCCAATAAAGAACTGGCAAGAATTATATCAGATTACGCGCATGAGAGATGGGCAGCATCAAGAGACATTAATCCGTATTCTTGGAGACCTGTTGGTAAATTTCTAGATGAAATTTTATTGAAGGACATGGAAAAATTATTTCAAAGTTCCAATGAAAAAGAACAAATAGCAGCAGCTATAAGTTGTTCATTATCCGATAATGATAAAGCTACAAAATTATTAAACCGCAACACGTTGTTAAAACAAAAAGTAGACCAGAATTTGATAAACTGGGACACTATAAAATAAAGATTTATGCAAGAAAAATTAATGATAATAGATCCCCATGTTCATATGACTTCAAGAACAACAGATGACTATGAAGCTATGGCAGCAGCTGGCATTGTGGCTATTATTGAGCCGTCATTTTGGTTAGGACAACCAAGAACACAAGTAGGGTCTTTTCAGGATTATTATAGCAGTTTAGTAGGATGGGAGCCATTTAGGGCAAGTCAGTTTGGAATAAAACATTATTGTACCATCGGTTTAAATTCTAAAGAAGCTAATAATGAAGCACTAGCAGAACAGGTCATAGAATTATTGCCGTTGTATCTTCACAAAGAAAATGTAGTCGCCATCGGTGAAATCGGTTATGATGACCAAACGCCGGCAGAAGACAAATATTTTAGAATGCAATTGGAGATGGCCAAGGAATTGAATATGACGGTTCAAGTACATACACCGCACAGGGATAAAAAATCGGGCACCATTAAAAGTATGGAAGTGTGTTTGGAGCACGGATTAGATCCAGCCAATGTCATCATCGATCATAATAATGAGGAAACCGTTAAAGACGTTTTAGACCGTGGTTTTATAGCTGCCTTTACTATTTACCCAAAAACAAAAATGGGCAATGAACGGATGGTGGAAGTTGTTAGAAAATTTGGAAGTAACCATATTTTAGTGGACAGTTCAGCCGATTGGGGTGTTAGCGACCCATTAGCGGTTCCAAAAACAGCTGCATTAATGTTAGAACGAGGCATATCAAGAGAAGATGTTATAAAAACCTGTTATCAAAATGCCTTGGATGCCTTTGGTAAAAATGGCAAAATGAAAGAATCACATTGGTTGGGAACTTCAGCCATTGATCAAAGAGAGTTATTTAACGATAATAGCGTATTAAGAGGTCAGGAGCCAAAAATTGATGGGAATAAAATCATCTAAAAAAACATCCGTTTTAAAAGGTTGCCTAGTTTTAATGCGACCTCCAAATTTACCAACAGCAGCTGCAGATATTATCACAGGTGCTGCCATTGCTGGTTTTTTTGCTACTGGTTGGGTAGAAATACCTCAAGAAATAATTGTAGATTTTATTTTATTGACACTTGCATCGGTATTTTTATATGCCGGAGGTGTTGTTCTCAATGATGTTTTTGATTTGAAAATAGATACGGAAGAACGACCCGAACGTCCCATTCCCAGCGGCGTAGTTTCGTTAAAAACAGCCGCTTTTTTGGGTGGAAGTTTACTTTTTTTCGGCATAATACTGTCGTTTGCTAGTAATTTATATGCTGGTTTTGTGGCCTTATGTCTTGCTGTGTCCATTCTACTATATGATTCAAAAGCAAAACACCATGTTTTTTTTGGTCCTTTGGCAATGGGTTTCTGTAGAGGACTTAACTTGTTATTGGGCATGTGTATTTTAGGATTGCCTCCCTTTTCTAAATGGATTTATATAATGATTCCCATCATCTACATTTTTGGAGTCACTTTAATAAGTAGAGGAGAGGTACATGGAAACAATAAAAAGAATATTATTTTTTCAGCGATACTGTATTCTTTGGTCATTTTTTTCATTCTTTTTTATAACTCAACGGACATTGATGTGCTTCTTCAAGTAGTACCATTTTTGCTATTGTTTGGTTTAGCTATCTTTATACCATTAGTAAAAGCCTATAAAATAAATTCACCAAGTAATATAAAAAAAGCAGTAAAGGCAGGGGTTCTTTCTTTAGTGGTCATGGATGCTGCTATCGCTGCTAGTGTATCAAATTGGTGGGTTGGAATAATAATTCTTTTACTATTGCCTTTATCCTTATTTTTATCAAAACGATTTTTAGTTACGTAAATAATTTTTTAATGCACATCCCTAAAACCATAGAGCAAACCTTTAAAGTGGAGTATAATTATAAATTATATTTTACAAATCACTTATTCAATCATAGCAACACATTGTTTGCGGACATTATAAGCAGGTACCTTAAGACATCTAGGGTTAAAATGCTATTTGTTGTAGATGAAGGTGTAGCCAACGCTCATCCACTATTACGAAAAGACATCATGTCCTACTGCGAGCATTATAGTTCACACATTGAATTTAAGAGCATTATTGTGGTGCCAGGAGGCGAGCAAGTAAAAATTGGTAGTGAACACCTGGACACCGTATTACAAGGCATCAACGATTTTAATATTTGTAGACATTCATTTGTAGCCTCTATTGGGGGCGGCGCTGTTATAGATATGGTTGGGTATGCTTGTGCCATTGCACACAGAGGTGTTAAACTACTCAGAATACCAACGACGGTACTTTCTCAAAATGATTCCGCTGTAGGGGTTAAGAATAGTATAAACCATTTTGGTAAAAAAAATTTTCTAGGAACATTTGCTTTACCGTATGCCATTATAAACGATAGTAATTTTCTAGAAACATTAGATCAAAGAGATTGGATTTCTGGTATTTCTGAAGCCATAAAGGTGGCACTTATTAAAGACAAATTATTCTATAATGACATTGTAGAATTGTCTGAAAAACTTAGAAACAGAGATATGGAAAGTATGCAATATGTCATATACAAATGCGCTGCATTGCATATGGAGCATATTGCACAAGGAGGCGATCCTTTTGAAAATGGTTCATCAAGGCCACTTGATTTCGGACATTGGGCAGCCCATAAAATGGAACATATTACACAGTATGCCATTAGACATGGTGAAGCTGTTGCTATTGGTATGGCCATTGACCTTACTTATGCTAAATTAATTGGTCTCATTGATCAAACTATTTTGGAAGCTATTTTAGGCGCTATGAAACGCATAGGGTTTAATTTAAAATTACCAATTTCTGAATATCAAATAGATGAACTTATCAATGGCATTGAAGAATTTAGGGAACATTTGGGAGGCGAACTTACCATTACGCTTATTTCTGAAATAGGAAAAAAGTTTGATGTACATAAAATCGATACTGTTAAAATGAATGAAGCTATTTCTTTATTTTTATAACAAAAAGCTATATGAATGCTAATTAAAGATACATATCATATAACGTATTGTTCTAATATTCACCCCGGTGAAGATTGGGAAACGACGTTTTCAAATATAAAAAAATACATTACTAAAATAAAAAAAGAGGTCTCAGGGAGTTCTCCTTTCGGAATAGGATTGCGTTTATCAAACAATGCTAGCGAAGAACTAGCTGTAGGCGATAATTTGTCAGATTTTAAAAAATGGCTATCAGATAATGATTGTTATGTGTTTACAATGAATGGATTTCCCTATGGAAATTTTCACAATACGATTGTAAAAGAACAAGTACATGCTCCAGACTGGACAACAAATGAACGACTGGTTTATACCAAAAGATTGTTTACGCAATTGGATTTAATGCTTCCAAATGGCATTTCTGGGGGCATATCAACATCGCCAATAAGCTATAAACATTGGTTTAGTTCTAAAAATGATATTTCTAAAGCTTTAAAAAAAGGAGCAGAACAATTATGCGAAATCGTAGAACAACTTTATGCTATAGAAAAAACATCAGGCAACTATTTGCATTTGGATATTGAGCCAGAACCTGATGGACTTATTGAAAATACAAAAGAATTTTTAGACTTTTATTTAAATTTTTTACTTCCAATCGGGGTTAGTATTTTAAGACCAAAATTGAATTTGGATGCCTTGGAAATTGAAAACATCATAAAGAGATATATCACCCTTTGCTACGACATTTGTCATTTTTCATTGGCTTATGAAAATCCAGAAGACACATTTCAAGCCTTGGAAAAGGAGGGCATTGGTGTTGGTAAAATACAAGTCAGTGCCGCTTTAAAAATTTTGTTTGAGAAAGGAAAAGAAGGGGCAATATGGAATTCGTTAGAACGATTTGATGAACCTACTTATTTACACCAAGTGACTGAAAAAGTGGGAGGTAACATTAAGGTTTACAACGATTTACCCATCATACTTCGTAAAAAAGAGCAGCATAAAGAATTAAGAGCCCATTTTCATGTCCCTATTTTTTTGGAAAAATTCGATAATTTATATTCTACCCAAGACCAAATTTTAAATACGTTACAGTATTTAAAAAATCACCAAGTTTCAAACCATTTAGAGGTAGAAACCTATACTTGGGATGTGCTCCCTAATACTTTAAAAGTCGATATCACGCAATCTATCGCTAGGGAATTAAATTGGTTAAAAGCTAAATTGGAATGAAAAAAACGGTTGTTATAAATATAGTAGGATTAACCAAAAGACTGATTGGAGAGCATACGCCATTCATTAAAAACTTTTTAGAGGACGGTTTATCTACCACAATTAAGCCTATTCTTCCAGCAGTCACTTGTACCATGCAATCAACCTATCTCACTGGTAAATTGCCCTCAGAACATGGCATTGTGGGCAACGGTTGGTATTTTAAAGATGAGCATGAAGTTAAATTTTGGAGACAATCCAATACCTTAGTTCAATCAGAAAAAATTTGGGATATATTAAAAAAAGAGCATCATGATTTTACTTGTGCCAATCATTTTTGGTGGTACAATATGAATTCCAAAGCTGACTTTAGTGTGACACCACGTCCTAATTACCTTGCTGATGGCAGAAAAATACCAGATGTATATTCACATCCATCAGAACTCAGGGACGAACTTCAAAATAAATTGGGAACATTTCCGCTGTTTAGTTTTTGGGGTCCTAAAACATCTATTAAATCCAGCCAATGGATTGCTGATGGTGCCATGAGGACAGATGAAATTTACAATCCGACCTTAACCCTTATTTATATTCCGCATTTAGATTATAATATTCAAAAATATGGATTGGATTTTACTAAAATCAGTAAAGATTTAAAAGAAGTTGATGACATTGTAAAACAATTGGTCAACTATTACAATCAAAAAGACACTAATATTATTTTGCTATCAGAGTATGGCATTACTGATGTCAATAATCCCATTCACCCTAATAGAATTCTACGAAGTAAAGGGTTTTTAGATATTAGAATAGAACGTGGTTTGGAACTTCTTGATCCTGGTGCAAGTAAAGCTTTTGCCGTTTCCGATCATCAATTGTCACATGTATATTTGAACGATTTGTCGTTGAAAGATGAATTGGTTACCTTATTTAAATCTGTTGAAGGCATTGAAAAAGTACTTGTAGATGATGACATTGAAAAAGCCCATTTAAATCATAGTCGGTGTGGTGATATCGTTCTTGTGGCTGATAAAAATTCTTGGTTCACTTATTATTATTGGTTGGATGATTCAAAAGCACCAGATTTTGCTAGAATGGTGGATATCCATAAAAAACCTGGTTATGATCCGGTTGAATTAACCACAAATCCTAAAGATATATTTGTTATTCCTAAAATAATTTTCAAATTAATAAAAAAGAAACTTGGATTTAGAACCCTAATGAATGTGATACCTTTAGATGCTACGTTAATAAAAGGATCACATGGTAGAATTCCAGAAAATAAAAATGATTATCCTATTTTTGCTACGAATTCAAAAGAAATAGCTTTAAAGGAAGGCATTGAAGCAACAGATGTATTTGGTTTAATCTACGGCCTCGTAACCAATTAAAACCAATGATATCGGTTTTTTAGGATTTCCTTTATCTGTATGTTTCCATAATTAAATGTCTAAATCAAACGTTTTTCTTAAAATATCTATATTCGGATTTTTAGCTTTTAATTTTTCGAATTTCTCTAACGTGCTATAGGCATATTGCTTTTCTTTTTCCTCATTTACAGTGATTGATAAATCGATGCTAAAATTGTTTAGGGATTTCCTTAAAAAACCTAAAAGCTCATATTGTTGGCGTTCAACTTCTACCTTATTCGTGACATTGGGAAACTCTAAATAAATTGTTGTGCCAACCAGTTTAGGCGTGTCAATAGACAATATAGAGGCTAGGTTATGCTTTCCATTATCTTGCAATTGATTAACATAGGTGTTCCAAAAGTTAATAAGAGCCTCTTCCGTAAAATCTTCTTTAGGTAGGTTTTCTTCATCTAAAACAACATCCATTTGCCTTATTTGATGCTCTTTTTTGGCTTTTATGCTACTTAAAGAAAGTCCGGAAAGGTGTTTGGTTTCTTGTTTTAAAACAATCTTTGGAGGTTCTTTCACCTGTAAAGATTCTAAATTGCTAGCATTTGATTCAGATGGTTCCTTATCATTAACATTTATAGTTACCGCTTTGGGAACATTTACAGTAATGGGCGTAATCCCTTTACTTTTAAAATAGGATGGCGGTATTATGTAATGTTTGCTATTTTTTTTTTCTCCATCAAAAGTGATAGAGGCAAGCTGCATAAGACATAATTCAACTAATAAGCGTTGATTTTTGCTGGTTTTGTATTTAAGATCACAATCGTTGGCTAAATTAATTCCCTGCATTAAAAAATCTTGGGAGGCTTTTTTAGATTGTATTAAATACTTTTCCTTGGTTTGCTCACCGACTTCCAAGAGCTCAATAGTTTCAGGCGTTTTGCTTACTAATAAGTCCCTAAAATGTGATGCTAATCCAGCGATATAATGATGTCCATCAAATCCTTTGGAAAGCGTATTGTTAAACTGAAGTAATAATTCTGGAATCTTGTTCTCTAAAATAAGGTCGGTACTTTCAAAATATGTTTCGTAATCGAGCACATTCAAATTTTCGGTAACCGCTTGCCTGGTTAGGTTTTTACCTGAAAAACTAACAACCCTATCAAAAATAGATAAGGCATCTCGCATAGCACCATCCGCTTTTTGTGCAATGATATGAAGTGCGTCATCTTCAGCAACCACCTCTTGTTCTTTAGCAATATACTTTAAGTAATCCTTGGCGTCTTTAACCGTAATCCGTTTGAAATCAAAAATTTGGCAACGAGATAAAATGGTTGGGATTATTTTATGTTTTTCAGTGGTGGCAAGTATAAAAATACAGTGTTTAGGTGGTTCTTCAAGTGTTTTAAGAAAGGCATTAAATGCGGCTTGCGATAACATGTGTACCTCATCAATAATGTATACTTTATATTTTCCAACTTGGGGAGGAATCCTGACCTGATCTGTTAAATTTCTAATATCATCAACAGAATTATTGGAAGCAGCATCCAATTCAAAAATATTAAAGGCAAAATCCTCATCACCAGTTTCTGTACCGTCACTATTAATCATTTTGGCCAAAATACGCGCACAGGTCGTTTTTCCGACCCCACGAGGACCCGTAAATAATAAGGCTTGGGCTAAATGATTATTTTCAATGGCATTTAATAAGGTGTTTGTAATCGCTTGCTGTCCCACAACATCTTTAAATGTTTGTGGTCTGTATTTTCTAGCTGATACAACAAAATGTTCCATTGAAATTTCTTGAGTAACAAAGTTAAAAATTCAGTTTAAAATTAGGGATTATCATTGTGAAATTTAAAAAGGAGTTATTAACAACTTTGAGTGATAAGTGCCTATAGTAAAAAGTATTTAAAGTTATGTTATTTTGGAATTTCTTTATTGTAATTTTGTGCTTAAGTAGATCGCCTTATCGCTGAATACCCAACTAGATTGGGTATCTTATTTTTTGAATTGAAAGATTTATAAATAAGATCCCCGCTTTCGCGAGGATTTAGAGGAAAGTCCGAACACCACAGTGCAGCATAGTGGCTAATAACCACCAGTCGTGAGGCTAGGAATAGTGCAACAGAAAGTATGTACAGGTCAAGCTGTAGTGAAACCATGTAAACTCTATGCGGTGCAATGCCATGTATACCAGTGCTTAAGGGTAGCACGCCCAATACTGGAGGGTAGGCAGCTAAAGTGTATTGGTAACAATGCACTCAGATAAATGATAAGGGTGTTTTGTACTTGATTTAGGATCCCGATAGCTATCGGGACTGAAACAAGTTCAGGATATACAGAATTCGGCTTATAGATTTGCTTACATAAACAAGCCCTTCTTGGTTTTTAAGAAGGGCTTTTTTAAATTGAATTGTTAAAGGAAATTATTTTGAGGAAAAACTAATATCAGGTCTAAACATCAATTCTTTTGTCTCATATTTTAAAGTATTAAAATACATATCGTTAATAAGATTTCGACCTTCTTCACCAATTAGTGTTTCATTTTCTTTATTTTTCATCTCCAAATCGGCCGCATCTTTTGCGGCTATTGCAACCATATAAAATTCGCCATCGGTGCCAAATCCACTATTGTATATTCTATAATACAATTTAGATTTTTTGCTTTCAAAATAAGCTTTAATTGCCTTCATTTTTTCTAGAACCACATCTCTTTGACCTGGTGAAACGTAAAAAAAATGATTCTTTCTATAGTTTTCACCTTCGGGTGTTTGGTTTATACCATTGGGCATATATGAAAGTGAGCTATTTAAAGAAATAATATAATCTAGTTCTGTATCATAACATTTGTCCATCCTATTGAACAGAGCAATAATTTTTTCTTTTCCTTCTTTTTCTATTAATTGACTTATAAAATTAGGTTTATCTAAATCTGCGTAGTTTTCAATGGCACGTAAATAAAGGTAATGAGAGTTGTCAGTGACAAAAGACAGCCATTTAGAATCTTTGATTTCATTTTTATTTAGCATTGACATCAATTCTGCCAAAATACTTTCGTATTCCTTAACGTGAGAGGGTTTTAACACATCCTCATGCACATGATACATTTGTTGAGAAAAGGAAACATTAATAAATAGGCATAAAATAAATGCCGTAAAAAATAAGTTTTTTAAAGTTTTCATAATTGTTTTTTTTTTTTGGTTGGTAAATATTAATTTATTCTTCCATTGCCGACATTTCTATATCCATTTTAGTGGCTTCAATAACCTCAAGGGCAGCCATGACTTCTGATAGATTATAAAATCCGTATTCTTCGGCAATTTTTCCATCAATCATGTGGCAGGTTAAGTGTACTGGAACTTCTAATTCTTGCCCATTAGCAGCTAATGTACCATGCCAAACACCCCAAAAATTTACCCAAGTCTCTCCTTTATCATCAATAGTTTGCTCAAAAAATATTTCATCTTCACCATGCTTAAAACCATAGCTAGAGGTATTGTCGAGCAAACCTTGTAAGGACGCACTTGTTTCCTTTGGTGTAGCACTTTTTTTCCATGTATTCTGATAAATTTTTGCACTATCTGAATAATTTGAAGTCCAAGCATCCCAATTACCTGCTTCATAATCGCTAACCAATTTTTTAATCACATCAATATTGGTTGAAGTTGTTGTATAGCGTTCCGGTTTGTTTTGACATGCAGCAAATAATGCAGCTACAGTGACTAGTAATAATAGTTTTTTCATTTAATTTATGGTTTTAAGGTTAGTAATACACATTAAGCCATAACAAAATAGAATGAAAATATTATTAATTGCAGCGGATAAAGAATCATTTATAGAGTCGGGAATCCTTTAGGAGGATACCTAATGTACTGAAAAAAAAGGAATTATGATTATATTTAGTTAAAAATTAATTGTTTTCAAAAAAACTAAACATGTTTCCGCCATAACTTTTTGAATAGTGGTAATGTACTAATTGGGATAAATCAGTTTCTTTAGAATGTTCTACAATTAATACCCCATCATCTTCCAATAATTTATTTTGGAATACCAATTCTGGAATTTTTGAAAACTGCTCTAAAGTAAAGGCGTAAGGAGGGTCTGCAAAAATGATATTGAATTGTAATGATGCTTTTTCCAAAAATTTAAAAGCATCACTTTTAATAGTTTTAATAGGCATTTTAAAACCTTCTGAAGTTTGATTGATGAATTTTATACAGCCAAGGTCTTGATCTACAGAAATGATATCTTTTGTGCCTCTTGAGGCAAATTCATAACTTATATTTCCTGTACCAGCAAAAAGATCGAGTACAGATACTTCATCAAAGTAAAAATGATTGTTTAAAATATTGAACAATCCTTCTTTCGCCATATCTGTAGTAGGTCGTACAGGCAAGTTTTTTGGAGCTACAATTTTTCGACTTTTATATAATCCTGAGATGATTCGCATTAAAAGCTTTTGATTAAAGTGAAATTGGAATGATTTGTTTGGGGCTTTTCCATATAATTATAATTTTCATGACGATTACCAAATTCAATATGTCTTATGTATTTATATGCCATGTTGTATAATGAATCGTCTTTTTGAATATTTCCTATAAAAATTAAGCGAAGTGTCTCCGGATTTAGTTTCAATTGTTCTGCCGTAAATAAAATGTAGTATATAAAATCTTCTTCAGAACAATATTCAAATGTGTTAAAAAATATTAATTTGCCTTTATCGATAACAATTATTTCAAAATGATTTTGGTTTACATGCACGTATACCTTTATGTTTTCTGCATTTTTTTCGATAGTTAAAAGTTGTTCAATTAAAATGGTCGAAACATGCTTGTAGGTGAAAGCACCAAATAAATCGTAAATAAAATTATTGATGTTTACATAAGGAACATAAACATTGGCGGTATCATTTATTTCAATAGAATCATGCGCTATAAAATCCGACTTTAAAATTTTAGAATTGAACTTTAAATAATCGGCTAAAGAATTTTCATCAAATAAAGGCTTGGGAACCAATGTGGAAAGTTCGTTTACATGTATAACGTGTACATTGTGGAAATTGGATTGTAAAAAAGATTCTGTATTAAATACATGTTTTAGTTTATCTAATACTTCATGATGATTTAATTTCTTATCAAAATTATTATCCCTTAAAAAAGTGATGGTTTTTGTATCTCTCTGCAGAATACAAAAAGAAAGTCCACTCAAACTTATTTGAATGGACAATTCTTGTTTAGTTGGTATATTGTAAGTATTACTCGTTATTGCCATAAGTTTTTGGCCAGTTTCCACTGGTATTAACCTCGTCCATAGATCCTACTTTTATGGTGTCTCCATTAACACCTTCTACTGATACTACTTGGTTTTCTTGCATTAATAGATCTTTTTCTTGATCGAACAAAATAACATCTTTTTTAACTGAGACTTCAAAAACAGGAATGTTTACACCATTTTGCTCTAAAACGCCCGCTTTAAGTTGAAATTTTTCTCCTGGTTTACCCACGGGAACATTCATCATGGTTTTGTACCTGGTAGAGTTTTTAAATAAAGAATCCTTTACCGCCACATAACCCAAAGTATCAATTAAAACAATGGATTTAGTCATATCTACACCAAAGAGTTTAGTTCGTTCAACATCTATTATAGTAGAATCTCGACGTTGGGTAATAGTGAACTGGGCTTCATCTATAAATTTAACTAAAGTATCGAAGTTGTCGGTAAATTTACCTTTAACTTGTCTGTGGGCTAATTCAGCATTTCGTATGTCAATTAAATTTTTTATGACAGCTGCGTAACGTTTTTCTTTTTCTTGGTTGAAAAGTATTGGGCTGTACACAGATTTGAATGTACTATATGCTAAAAAAGCAATGAGTACCCAAAGGGCAATAATTAAAACAGGTTTAAATTTTGTTGGTATAAATTTATCTACCAGCTTAACCAGGCCAATGGTTAATAATATTACAGCAATTACAATTAAAATTATTGTCCACATAATTTGTTAGTTTATTTTTTTATGTTATTAAAGGTCTTTCGCAAATCTACAATTTTTTTTTAATCGCAAAAACCAATGTTGGTAAAAATCATTTCTATATTTGAATAATTTATAATTTTCCACGAAAATAATGACATCTTCTGAATTTTACACCCTTATAAAACAACAATTTCCATTTACACCAACCTTTAAACAAAATATTTTATTACAACAGCTTGCGGAATTTATTTTCAGCAAAACTCAAAATAGCCTTTATGTTATAAAAGGCTATGCTGGTACGGGAAAAACAACCATTATAGGGACTATTGTTACTAATTTATGGAAAGCAAAAATGAGTGCCGTGCTAATGGCACCAACAGGTAGAGCGGCAAAAGTAATATCAAATTATTCAGGAAAAGAAGCATTTACTATTCATAAAAAAATATATTTCCCAAAATCAGAAAAAGGAGGGGGCGTTACGTTTGTTTTACAACCAAACAAGCATAAAAACACCATTTTCATTGTAGATGAAGCTTCCATGATACCAGATACACCCGGAGAATCAAAGCTTTTTGAAAATGGGTCTTTATTAGATGATTTAATACAATATGTGTATTCTGGACATCAATGTAAATTGATTTTGATAGGCGATACGGCGCAGTTGCCTCCAGTAAAGTTAGATTTAAGTCCCGCATTGGATGAAAACACTCTGAGTTTAAATTACAATAAAGAGGTTTTTATAATGGAATTGGATGAAGTTGTAAGGCAGGAGCAAGGTTCGGGAATTCTAGCGAATGCAACTGTTTTACGCGAATCCTTATCAAATGCCTTATATGATGATTTTAAGTTTGATTTAGCGGATTTTAAAGATATTATCAGACTTATTGATGGTCATGAGATAATGGATGCCATCAATGATGCTTATAGTGCCTTAGGCAATGAAGAAACAACTATTATAGTAAGAAGTAACAAGCGTGCCAATTTATACAATCAACAAATACGCAGTAAAATTTTATTTAATGAAAGTGAATTGACCGTTGGAGATTATCTTATGGTGGTGAAAAATAATTATTTTTGGATAAAACCCACCACCGAAGCGGGCTTTATAGCCAATGGCGATATTATTGAGGTTTTAGAAATTTTTAAAATAGAGGAATTATATGGTTTTCGCTTTTCGGAAGTTAAAGTTCGTATGGTTGATTACCCAAAAATGAGTCCTTTTGAAACTGTTTTGTTATTGGATACTGTTGAATCTGAAACACCATCATTGTCTTATGATGATTCTAATAGATTATATCAAGAAGTCATGAAAGATTTTGAAAACGAAACCAGTAAGTACAAAAAGTTTTTAAAAGTTAAAAACAACAAACATTTTAATGCATTGCAGGTTAAGTTTTCTTATGCCATTACCTGTCATAAATCACAAGGTGGCCAATGGAACACCGTATTTGTTGAACAGCCCTATTTACCAAATGGTATTGATAAAGAGTATTTAAGATGGTTATATACCGCAGTTACAAGAGCCAAAGAAAAACTGTACCTTATTGGTTTCAAAGATGACTTTTTTGAAAAATAATTATTAACAATAAATAAAAAGTCCCCTTTGGGGATTTAGGGGATATGGAAACATTTATAAGTATATGCTTAGGCATAGGTTTAGCCGCATCTGTTGGTTTTAGAGTTTTTTTGCCACTATTGGCATTAAGCGTAGCATCCTTTTTTGATGTTTGGCAACTCAACGATTCTTGGCAATGGTTGGGGAGTTTAACCGCCTTAATTACTTTTGGCGTTGCAACTCTGGTAGAGATTTCGGCTTATTATATTCCTTATATAGATAATGTGTTGGATAGTATTTCTGTGCCGTTAGCTGCTTTTGCAGGGACTGCGGTTATGATGTCTACTATGGTAGATTTAAATCCAATCATATCTTGGACTCTTGCCATCATAGCTGGCGGCGGAACAGCTGCCGCCATTTCAGAATCTTCTAGTGTGGCGAGATTGACATCAACAACAACTACTGGGGGTTTGGCAAACCCAATTGTTTCAACTATTGAAACAGGTACGGCTATGTTCATGTCCGTTATTTCTATTTTTTTACCACTTTTAGCGATTGTTTTCGTTATTATTATCTTGTTTGTAATCTATAAGATTTATAAAAAGTTTAAAACATCAAAAAGTTGATACCTTACATAATTATCTTATTTTTGAAATTGAATAGATTTATATTAAAATGAAAATTATCTCGATGATTCCTGCACGCTATAGTGCCTCCAGATTTCCAGGAAAATTAATGCAAGACCTAGGAGGTAAATCGGTTATACTTCGAACTTATGAAGCCACAGTTGCAACAAATCTATTTGATGATGTAATTGTTGTTACTGATAGTTCCATTATTTATAACGAAATTGTAAATAATGGGGGTAAAGCCATGATGAGCATAAAGGAACATGAATGTGGAAGTGATAGAATTGCAGAAGCGGTTGAAAATTTAGATATTGATATTATCATCAATGTGCAAGGTGACGAGCCTTTTACCGAAGAAGTATCATTAAGAAAACTCATCGATGTTTTTAAAGAGGACCATACTAATGAAGTAGACCTAGCCTCGCTTATGGTACATATTACCGATGAAAGTGAAATAAATAATCCGAATACCGTTAAGGTTATCGTAGACAAAAATAACTTTGCCCTATACTTCTCACGTAGTCCAATTCCATATCCTAGAGATAAAAATTTAAGCACAAAATATTATAAACATAAAGGAGTTTACGCGTTTAGAAAACAAGCAATATTAGATTTTTACAACTTGCCTATGTTATCTTTGGAAGCTTCAGAAAAAATTGAATGTATTCGCTATTTGGAATACGGAAAACGCATTAAAATGGTAGAAACTTCAGTACAGGGTGTTGAAATTGATACGCCAGAAGATTTAGAACGCGCCAAAAAATTATGGAAATAAATTATAAAAAGATAAAGGTTATTGGTTTTGATGCCGATGATACCTTGTGGGTAAATGAGACGTATTTTAGAGAGGCCGAGTTAGAAATTCAAAAACTTCTCTCAGTTTATGAAACGCCTAATCAAATAGATCAAGAGCTTTTTAAAGTTGAAATACGGAATTTACCAATATATGGTTATGGCATAAAAGCGTTTACGTTATCCATGGTTGAAGTTGCTTTAGAATTATCAAACTATAATGTACCCAACAAAACCATTGAAGCCATATTAAATATTGGTAAAAATATGCTGGAAAAACCTGTAGAATTACTTGATGGTGTAGAGGAGGTTTTGAAAAAATTATCAAAAAATTACAGATTAATTTTAGCAACTAAAGGCGATTTATTAGATCAGGAACGCAAATTAAAAAAGTCTGGTTTAACGGATTATTTTCATCATATAGAAGTCTTGAGTGATAAACAAGAAGCTAATTATTCCAAATTATTAAATCATTTGGATATCAAGCCTTCCGAGTTTTTAATGATAGGAAATTCTTTAAAGTCTGATGTATTACCACTAGTAAATATTAAAGCCAACGCTATTCATGTTCCTTTTCATACAACTTGGGCCCATGAGGAAGTCACTGAAAAAGAAACAAATGGCAAAACTTACAAAACCTTACATAGTTTAAGAGAGGTTTTAGAATTATTTAATTAAAAAGAATTAAGAATTTTAAGTGATTTAAGATTTAAAATAATAGTAATTTTAACTTTTGAAAAAGAAAATATATTAAATGAGTTACAAAAACTTTCCCATGGTGCCAAGAGTTGTTTTTGGTAGAGGTAGTTTCAACCAGCTAAGTGAAATAATAACCCCAAAACGTTTGAATCCGGATGCTCCATTTATCTTTTTGGTAGATGATGTATTTAAAAATAATGCTTGGATAACTTCAAGAATACCATTGTCCTATGATGATAAAATCATCTATATATCTGCTGATGAGGAACCTAAAACATCGCAGGTTGATGAATTGGTTGAAGACATTATAGTAACTACAAAAGAACGTCCGTCAGGAATTATTGGCATAGGAGGAGGCACGTTATTGGATTTAGCCAAAGCAGTTTCAATCATGCTGACTAATGAAGGTGAGGCCAAAGATTATCAAGGCTGGGATTTGGTAAAAAATCCTGCTATTTATCATGTTGGCATCCCAACCATTTCTGGTACTGGAGCTGAAGTTTCAAGAACTACCGTATTAACTGGTCCGACAAAAAAACTTGGTATCAATTCGGATTTCACACCTTTTGATCAAGTGATTTTAGATTCTGAGCTTACTAAAGATGTCCCAACAAATCAATGGTTTTATACTGGTATGGATTGTTTTATTCATTGTGCGGAATCTTTAAATGGTACTTATCTGAATACTTTTAGTGAAACATATGGAAACATGGCGTATGATTTATGTAAAGAAATCTTTTTGGATAATACACTTAGCGATGTGGGATCTCAAGAAAAACTTATGATGGCATCCTGGCATGGCGGTATGAGCATTGTTTATTCCCAGGTTGGAATTGCTCACGCTATGAGTTATGGATTATCTTATTTACTGGGTACTAAACATGGTATTGGTAACTGCATTGTATTTGACCATTTAGAAGAATATTACCCAAAAGAAGTGGCGCTTTTCAAAACCATGAAAAGTAAACATAACATAATGCTGCCCCAAGGAATTTGTTCCAATTTAACCGATGAAGACTTTGATATTATGATTGGAGTAGCCTTAGGTTTAGGACCGTTATGGGAAAATGCTCTGGGTAATAATTGGAAAAAAATAATGACTGCAAAAAAACTTAAGGAATTATACCAGAAAATGTAACCGCATTTGAATAATGGCATAAAAATTGAATTTATAGTAGTATAGCAATGAAACATAAATTAAACAATTATGGTTGTTCCTAAAAAGAAACATTGGCTATTTTTAAAAACACAAAAGCTACCGTTAAACGGTAGCTTTTTTTTTATCCTTAGTATTGGTCTGTTACTTAATTTCTTCTAAAGCATTGTCAATAAGTGTTCTTAAATGCTGTTTATGTGCCCTAGAAGCGATATCTCCCGATGATGCTGCCATAGTTTTAATGGCATTTAGATTATATAACGCCATTGATTTTGCATTGTTATTATATCTCTCTGCTTGCTTTCCTGTTAATATGTCGATCAAATTATTGGTGTATTCCAATTGAAGATTTTGTCTAAAGGAATTCACGTTACCATAAATATCTACTTTAAAAATAGCATCGTTTAATTCCGTCATAAAATTGGAAAGCGAATATTCATTTCCATAAAGTTCAGAATCAGAAATTCTTTGCATTGTGTTGTAATGCAATAGCTGACTGAGCACATTTTTTTGGTAGCCCAACACTTGATCATGAATTTTAGGATCCTCTGGCAACCTAAAATTAAAACCTCTACGCTGCATAGCCAAATAATTGTATAAATCATTTGGTGCGTTAAATGCATTTGGAGCAAACACGTAGTTGCTTAATGCTGCCATAGCTCTTTTTTGGTCTTCTAAGCTGACAGGAGTGTATGGTTGAACGCCACCATCTTGACCAGCCATAGCACGCTCTACATACACACCGCCTATAAATCTTGAAATGGTGTTTGCCGCAGAGCCCTTTTGATTACTTAATAGATAATAAACCCGTCTTAATTCCTGATACGATTCGCCACTTTTGGTAAATCTCATTTTTACATCTTTCATCAAATCATTAGATAATTCAATCCTATCGATGGCCCAAGTTATTTGATCGTTTGATTGATCGGATACATTGACTCTTGGGTCTATGGCCTTTCCAGGAGAACGCATATCATCTGCATCGTTTCCAAATATATGCTCTGGTTTGGTAGATTCATCAAGTAAAGCTTGACGTTCCATTTCAGTTTTAAAAGGCTTATAACCTAACTGTATGGCCCAATGATCATAAGGTCCAACAGCTACATCATCATATTGCCCTTGTTTTGTTCTGTCTCTTGTTACATTTAATGCAGCATAGTCCATTACAGACGCTGTTAAACATTTTCCATTTATAAAATCGGCATCATTCAATTGTTCAGGTGAAAATAATTGACTTGCTTTCATATTATGATTTAGGCCTAAGGTATGCCCAACCTCATGCATAATTAAAGCCATCATAGATTCCCTTTTTACGCGTTCCATTTGTAATTCTGAATTGCTGTCAGCAGAAATAACAGCATCGGCAAACATAACTTCTTGATGCAATTCCTCTCCTAACGAGCAATACTTGAAATTATCTTTATTAGTGTTTGAATCGTTAAATGGTTCATCAACAGAAACCAGTTCAAATACTTTATCATAAAGAACACGGTTTGTAAAATGTAAAAACTCTAACATAATATCTGCTCCCAAAATTTGTCCTGTTTTTGGATTCACAAAACTAGGGCCATAACCACCAAAAGGAGGTTCAGGTGATGATGTCCACCTCAGTACATTATATCTTAGGTCGCCCGCGTCCCAGGTGGCATCGTCTGGCTGTACTTTTACGACCATCGCATTTTTGAAACCTGCTTTTTCAAAAGCAACATTCCACTGTAAAACACCTTCTTTAATGGTTTCACGCCATTCTAAAGGGGTAGAATTTTCTATCCACCAAGTTATGGGTTCTACAGGTTCAGAAATAATAGAATCTGGATACTTTTTAACTAAATGCCATCTATGGATTAAATCTCTGTAAGGAATGGAACTTGTAGAAGTTTGATCTTCAATTTGAGTGGTAAAAAAACCAACCCTAGGGTCATCAAATCTAATCTCATAATCATTTTCAGGAATGGCCAATAAGCTATGATATACTTTTATGCTGACATTTCTACCATCGGCCACAGCATTAGAACCATTGTTAAAAACAGATGGACTCGTATAGGTGTATTCAACTTCAATATCTGTATTTTCAGGATAATTTTTAATATTTTTTATTTTAGTTTTGGATTTATCCAGATTGCCCAATTTAAATGCAGTTGGGGATTCTCCTGGCAAACTCGGATTTTTAATTTGGGATAACACTTCACTTAGAAATAAATCATCTGCTTTTATTAGATATGCACCTTCTTTTTTGTCGTGGGCCTCAATTTTTATACTAGCAATGTTACCATTACTTGTATTGGCGTCTTTAGATTTGGATAACGGATTTTCAGGGTCAAAATAAAAAGAGGTATTTTGCACTATAAATTCTATTCGGTCAAAATATTTTTCAATTTTAAATACTTTTGAGTCGTTGTACGAACCCCTGTTAATCCTACCGACATCACTGACACCATCGGAAATCTGGCTAAAATAGATAAACTCGTTATTTATTTGATTTTCACATACAATCATTTGTATGGATCCTGTAATGGTATCTCGATACAGGGTAAATAAGCCTTCAATTTTTTCGCTGGATTTAACTAAATCCTTAATTGTTTTTTCTTTAGGAGTTTTTGCAGCTTCTTCTGTAACGTCCTTTTTAGTGTCTTTTTTCTTTCTTTGAGCTTCAATATTTTGTGATGATAAGAATAGCACCAATGAAAAAACCATACAAATTGCTTTGTAAATTTTTAAATGATAAGATTTCATTATGTAAAACGATTTTTTAGGATAAAATCCTGTTAATTTGAATTAGTCATGTTAAATGTAAAAAATATAATAGTAAGAAGTTGTGTAAAAATGTTAAATAATACGATGGATCATAATTGTGAAGGGAGATTATTAACATAATTAATAAACAACGTCAATGTTTACTTTCTAATTTCAGTATATTTGCAAGCATGATTAAAGACATTAAAATAGCCGTTTTAATTGATGGTGACAATATTCCATCTAAGTACATCAGTGAAATGATGGAAGAAATTACAAAGTACGGTACTCCCACCATAAAACGAATTTATGGAGATTGGACCAAACCTCATTTATCTAAATGGAAAAGTGTCCTTCTACAAAATGCGATAAGCCCCATACAGCAATACAGCTATACCACTGGTAAAAATGCTACTGATTCTGCGATGATTATCGATGCCATGGATATTTTGTATTCAAGTAGAGTAGATGCGTTTTGTCTAGTGTCCTCTGATAGCGATTTCACTAAATTGGCGACTCGTTTAAGAGAAGCAGGTATGCAGGTTTATGGGATAGGAGAAAAGAAAACCCCAGAGCCCTTTATAGTGGCTTGCGATAAATTTATTTATTTAGAAATATTAAAGAGTTCAGAAGAAGATACCAACGATAAAAGTAAAACCAAAAAAGATAATTTATATAATATCACCCCTAATGTAATCCGACTTTTGAAAAATTCCGTAGCAGATGCTGCCGATGAAGATGGCTGGGCTTTTCTAGGGGATGTTGGGTCGCTTATTATTAAAAAGCAACCCAATTTTGATGCTAGAAATTTTGGTTTTGATAAATTAACGCCTCTTTTTAAATCGTTAAATCAATTTGAATTGGAACAACGAGATCAGCCCAACGCTAGGTTTAAGTTGATTTATGTAAAAAATAAATAATTAAATTATTTATTTATCCCATTTTCTAATACTTACTTGATTTTCTGTTGGAAAATCATCTGGAATTTTTTGAGTTACTTTTCCAGTAGCTACCCATTCGGCACCACGCTGTAACGTCGTAATGAATCCTGCGCATTCCATGGAATAGTCCATATGGCCTAAAATAGTATGAAAAATACGCCCTTTGCCATACTCAATGGTCATAAGCGCTGGCTCATCCCTTCCTGTTCTTCTAGCATCTGTGGATTTATCTGAATAAGCTGTGGCAAGAACAGTCATGTTTTCGGCAGGGCCACGTAAACGCTCATACAGTTCATCTTTATTGTGCAACCATAAATTAGGAAGTCCTTTCATAATGGGATGTTCTGGCGCGCGTGTTTCTATCAAAAAATTATGTTGTGCACCATGGGAACCAGCATTGCCTTTTATAGTATCTACAATTTTCTCATTGTTCTCATTGTAATAGACATAAGGTCCTGTTTTTTCATTTCTACCGCCCCAGCCGCCAAGACCAATCATTTTATTAAATTCCTCCCAGTCTCCCCAAGGATTATTTGCCGCATGAACAATAACTAATCCGCCACCATTTAACATGTATTTTTCCAAATTGGTTCTCGTGATTTCTGGTAACTCTGAGGCTTGCCAACCAAAGTTTGAAACTATAACATTATATTTTGTAAAATCTGGATTAAAATTGGGATCAAATTGTGCTTTAGAAACCACTGTATGTTCTTTGCCATCATTTAAAGGATATTTAGTAACAAGCTCATTGATGTTAGTAATACCTTCAACTTTGTCATGGGCCGGACCAACCCAAACAAACTCTTTTCTATAAATATCAACTTCAAAAAGACCCGATTGCTCCAGGTAATCCTTTATCATAAATGTCGATTTTGGCCAAATGCCATGATTACTATCGCCATCAATAATAAGGGCTTTTAATACTTTAGGGGAAGTTTGTGAAAACACAGAGCCGAAACCCGCGATGCTACAGATGATGATGCATGCTATTATTTTTAGTCTCATTTTATACTGTTTTTATTTAGTTAACGTGAGTTCGACGTAAAAAAGTTGATTTATTTATAATAAAAAAGCGAAAAATTTAGTAAATTAAAGTTCTGAATTTCAATTATATAACTAAATATTTCGCTATGATTTCCGATTCTAAAATTACTGAAATTTTCTGTTCTATTGATGATTTTTGTCTTGAATTTGTCCCTTTTTGGCAAAAAAGCCTACTGGCCAATGGAAAAAAGCGCACCAGAGCTTCAAAAATGGGCCTCTCTGAAGTAATGACCATTCAAGTGCTTTTCCATTTATCCGGGTATAAAACCTTCAAGGATTTTTATATAGGCTATGTCTCAAAACATCTAACCAGTTATTTTCCAAACCTGGTATCCTATAATCGTATGGTGGAACTCAAAGGGCAAAGCTTTATGCCCCTGGCTATTTACCTCAAAGTTTGTGGATTGGCAAATTGTACGGGGATTAGTTTTATAGATTCTACGCCCCTAAGGGTTTGTGACAAGCGAAGAATTAACCAACATAGGGTATTCAAGGATTTGGCACAAAGGGGACAATGTTCCCTGGGTTGGTTCTATGGTTTCAAATTGCACATAATCACCAATGACCAAGGCGGTATCATTGATTTTATGATAACTAAAGGCAATGTGGATGATAGAAAACCTTTACGCTTCAAAGCCTTTGTTAAAAAGCTGTTTGGGAAGCTCTTTGGTGACAAAGGCTACATCTCCAAAGATCTATTTACTGAGTTGTTCTATAATGGAGTGCATCTGGTAACCAAGCTTAAAAAGAACATGAAAACAAAACTATTGACCCCTGTGCAAGATGCTTATCATTTAAGAAAAAGGGCCATTATCGAAACTATTTTTGACCAACTCAAGAACATTTGCCAAGTTGAACATTCTAGACATAGAAGCGTAACCAACTACTTCAATAATATTTTTGCCTCACTTATTGCCTATAATTTTAAAGATAGAAAACCTTCTTTAAAAAACAACTTCGTCGATACAAAGCAACTGTATTTAACTTTATAATTACATCGAACTCACGTTA
>NZ_PJEO01000024.1 GCF_002843175.1 Confluentibacter flavum | reverse complement strand
TGGTTTCTGAGTCCTTTCAGGTCAGAAACCCAAGCCTCTTTCAAGGTCTCCAGAACCAAGAACCGATGGTACGACCACGGCGGGGGTATTGGGGGCAACGTGATTGATTTGGTATGCAGGATTCTAAAATGTTCCATAAGTGAAGCTCTGGAATTTTTAAATGATGGGATGCCCATTGAACCATTGAACCAATTGACGATTTTCAGTAAAGAAGAAAATGAAACAGGTATTGGCATTGTAAAGGTTCATGACATTAGACACCCGGCTCTAATTCAATATCTAAACTCCAGGAGCATTCCAATCACGGTTGCAAAACACTATTGTAAAGAAGTTTGGTACAGCTATAAAGAATCTATGTTTTTTGCCATTGGATTGGAGAACGGCAAAGGTGGCTGGGAACTTCGGAACAGAATTTTTAAAAACAGTAGCAGTCCCAAATCCTACACCCATATAAAACGGAACGGCAATCAACTGATTATTTTGGAAGGCATGTTCGATCTGTTGTCACTGGCCACATTGGAAACGTTACTGTTGAACACTTCGGATATCATGGTCCTGAACTCCATTGCTTTTATAAAAGACATGAAACCCTATATGCATAACTATGAGCAAACCTTGCTTTATTTGGATAATGATACGGCAGGAACTGGAGCTACTAAATACTTTATGGAAACCAATTATAAGGTTATTGATAAAAGTAATACCTATAAAAACCATAAAGACTTAAACAACTATTTGTGTGATGGCGGATGACAATAACTTTGATTTTACACCAAAAGATAACCAAGGTCAAAAACAGAGGACGGTAGAGATTCCGACCGAAGCACTGGATAATTTAGAAGTCTTGGACATGGAAGTAGTACTGAACCTATCGGAAACGGAACTGTCCATGGGGAGGAATTCGAGATGTGTGTCTGTGGACACATTCTCGTTTGCTCCCGAAGGTCGCAAAGAAAAAAAAAGAGTGTTTAAGGGGAAGGGTGACCTCGTTAAGTTTCGATGCAGCGTTTATGAAAAGAAGCTTTTGAATATCAAAGCAGCCAGAAGCGGTTTGACATTAAGTGAATATATACGACGTAGCCTATTTGAACAGGAAATCACGGAACGTTTTACGGAGGAACACATCGAACTCTATAAAATGCTCATCAAGTACCATAACAACTTTAAGTCCATTGGGAACATGTTCAAAAAACGGAATCCCAAGCTTATGGAAGAAGTCCATGCCTTGGCGAACGACATCAAGGCGCACCTTAAAAGGTTTCAACCATGATAGGAAAAGGAAAGAGCATATCACACACCCGGGCTTCCATGTCCTACGGATGGAACCAGTAAAAGGATGCCCAGATCGTACTGAAGGAATTCCTGCATGGGGATTCGCCTGCAGAAATAACCAAGGAGTTCAAAATGGTCCAGGACCTGAACTACCATTGTACCAAGAATACCCTCTCCTTTGTCATTAGTCCGACCATTGAAGATGGCAAACGTTTGGGGACAAAGGAACTCAATGAAATCACGGCACGTTTTATAAAGGACATGAACCTGGGTGAACGCCAAGCGATTGCCTTTGTACATCAGGACAAGGAGCATAAGCATATCCATTTATACACTAACCGTATTGATTTTAGGGGCGTTGCCTATAACGATAGTTTTATTGGGAAGCGCAGCCAATTGGCCGCTGAAAGGGTGGCTGAACGTATGCAGCTGACCACGGTCAAACAGGTACAATTTGAAAAGGCATTCAATTTGATGGAAATCCGTACTGAAATAAAACGTCGGCATGACCTGACCATGAAACAGTTCCAGCCAAAATCCTTTGATGATTATCTCAAGGCGATGGAGACCAATGGCGTTAAGGTCATCCCGACCATTAACAACCAAAACAAGCTTCAGGGCTTTCAGTTTGAGTTTGATGGACATAACCTTAAGGGCAGTGAGGTACACCGCAATATGTCGCTTGGTAATATTGGGAAACTGATGTCTGGGATTCAAGGTGCCGGTATTTCAAAGGATAACAATGTAAGCATTAAACTCGCTGGTAAAGTCGTTGACTTGACACCGAGCATCGCACTGAAAATAACCAAGTTCATTATTAAAAAAGCAATCCAAAAAGGAATCGGATATTAATTAAACATAACAATCATGACAAAACTTGAAGAACTGACCGCCCTTTTGGTCAATGAGCTCCATGACTTTAACAAGGGTGTTGAAAGACTGGAAAAAATCAGTGAAAAAATAAATACGACCAAAGTCAAAATGGATTTAGTTGAATACAAAGCTATTATTGAGTCGCATCAGAAACAAATGGCTTCACACATAAATAGTATGGAGCGTTTTGAAAGTTGTTTTAATAAGAAAATTGAAAATGCCAAGATATATCCTACTTGGGCGGTGGTGGTTTTTATAATTTGTATTATAGCTACTGTAACTTTAAGCTCTTATCTACTTTTTAAATAATTTGCTTTATCGGAAGAAATTTCAGTAAAATGTTAAAAACCTCAATTTCTTTTATAACTTTAGAGTTTTTGCAGATATATAGTTACCAGTAACTATATTTCAGGACGTGACACATTTAGTAAATACATGATTTAATTAGAATAGATTTTTTATATTCTTATTTGCTGTAATTTTAGCTGTTATATTTTTTTAACACACTAAATTCCGTTTGTAGTACGTTTATCGATAAATACAATAGGCTTTCTACTGAGCTTTGGGAATCTTAATTTATCAATATCATTTTTCTCATGAAATTCAAAGTGTGGCGTGACTCTTAGCTTTGCTCTAAAATGATCCTTTATTTGTTGCAATAATTCTGGACTTTCATAATGGGTGGCAATCTTAATTAAAATTTCATCTGTGCCAACATCGTTATGAAACACTTCAATAATGAAACTATCCACATCTTTAAAATGGTTCATGACATTTTGTATGGATGGAGGAAACAGTGTCGTCCCTTTGTACTTTATCATTTGTTTTCTACGACCTTTTACTGGGCCTAATCGCAACGATGTTCTGCCACATTTACACGGCTCATCATGAGTTCTAAGCATGTCACCTGTTTTAAATCTTATTAAAGGCATGGCTTCTATTCCTAAAGTTGTAATAGTTAATTCACCAATTTCTCCATTGTTCACTGGGCTATTATCTTCATTTAAAATTTCAACAATAATCAACTCTGGATGATGATGCCCTCCGTTTTGGTGCTCACATTCGGTAAAAGCAGTGTTCATTTCGGTAGAGGCATACGTAGAATAAAGTTGAATATCCCAAGCGTCTTTGATTTTTTGTCCTAAGGTATTTAATGAGAAATCATCATTCCTAATTGGTTCTCCAATACAGATAGCACCTTTAATTCCAGAATTATTGATATCAATACCATTTACATTGGCAAACTCAATGAGTTTTAGTAAAAACGATGGGACTACTATAAGATATGTCGGTTTATGGTTTAATATAGAATCCCATTGTAATTCTGGAATACCAGCTCCCGTGCGTATAATACCTGATCCTAAACGACGAGCACCTAAAAAATAAGCAATGCCTGCCATAAACCGTCTGTCTAGAGTGGTCATGACTTGTATAATATCTTGCTTTGAAACACCCGCACAATCAAGAGAAATAGCTTCATTGTTTGCCAACCTGTCCAAATCTCTGTCTGTTAAAGCAAAGGTTATTGGTTCACCTAAAGTGCCAGAGGTTATAACATAATCTATAATATCTTGCTTGGGAACACAGAGAAAATCATCATTGTACAATTGCAAATCATTCTTAGTGGTTGGTGGTATCTTTATTAAATCTTCAATAAATTTAATTTCTGCTATATCAATATTATAATAATCAAATAAACGCTTATAAAAAGGTGATTTTTGTTTTACATAAAGCAAAACGTCCTTGAGTTTTTGCTCTTGGAATTCTTTTATTTTTATAATAGATTGTTTCTCTATATCTTGAATCATTGTTTTAGTTTTCGTCGTGATTTTTTTATGCGTTTGGATATAAACTCAGTGTCTGGAAGGGTTGGAATTTCTTTTTTAGATGTCATTTCAAAGAATTTTAATGCTTTTGAATACTGTCTGTGTTCATAATAATATTCGCCTATCAATTTATAAGCTTTCCAATACTCTGGATTCAAGTTGACAAGTAATTCTAAATCTTTGTCATTAAGTTTAATATTATCTAAAGTAGCATGTTCAACTTGACTTTCTAATATTCTATATTCTTCATAATTAAGATAGTCCGTGGTTTCTAAAAAAGGATCCTTAGCTATAGTAATGTCATTTTGTGAAAGTGATGTGTTTAAAGAATTTCCTTCCCTATTTTTAAAAACATCATTTAAGTCATATGCAACAAATTCACCTAATTGATAAGGATTTGTAGAGACCCAAACTTTTAAATCTTCAGGTTGAAAAACAATACTATGATGAGCTAGTAACTGATTGAGTGCTTTTTCGTTGCCAAAACCAATTATTTTATCATTCAGGCCTTTTTTATTTCTTAAAATTTCGACCGCTTTAATGGGGTTTACTTTTTCTTCAGAAGATAATAGCTCTATCATTCTGTCATAACGATATTGTGTATGGCTTTCTTCTATGGTTTTTATGTTTCTTCTATCATTTTTATAAGGTTCACTTTGAAAATGATTAGAACAAATAAGTAGATTTGTATTTTCTACCTCATAAACGCCAAAATGACTTGGTGATACTTCAATTAATACAGCTTTTTTATCTTTTGCGCTTCCGATTAAAATAGATTCTGATACAAAAACTTCACGTTTTGATGCAATATCCACAGCTTCTTCAATATTTGAGGCATATTGTAAAATTTCCCTTGCCACCATAGAAATTGGGGTTTTAGCAACTAAAGGTATTTTAGATTTTCCCGCATTTATGGTCACAGTTAAACCTTTGTCATTCATTCCTGAAACTACGCCAATCATTCCTCCCCAAGTTATGGACATAAAATTATGGCCTGAAGTTGGATTAACAAAAGCAATAATTTTATTTTCAGCAAAAGCATCTCCAGCATAAAAATCAAAATTCCGACCAATGAGTAGTTTGCCGTCTTCTGTTTTGTTTCCCCATGCCGCAAAAGAGGTACAGCCAACTAATGCCAGATCTTGAAGTGCATGCCCAATATCGTGTGCCCCATGTAAATATAAAGAGCGCAGGTAGGGTGTTGCGATACTATTAAAATCTGAGGAGGCATATCGAGTCACTCCATAAATTTCACTCCTATATTCATTTGTAATGTATTGGTACATTTTGCGATTGTACCATGACAAAAATTTTCGCAAAAATTTCTGTTTTCCTTCAGAAGGAACGAGCTCATTGATTTTATCAAAAAACACACGTTCTTGTTTATACATAAGTTTATTTGTAAGGCTGCCAGTTATTAACCCAATTTCTAAAGGATCACCTTCTACATATAATTCCCATAAGCCATATTTATTTTTAGTAATAAAGTTATTGCCGGTATGAGCTGTGGAATCGTTTAAAACAATTTTTTTAGGAATATTCGAATTATATTTTGATAAATCGGGACGATTATTAATTGATTTTTTAATACCACAAGACGAGATAAGCAGAACGAAAGTTAATAAAATACAGACCTTGAATTTTAAAAAATTATTCATTCGAATATGTCTTTCTATACTTATTATTCATCCGTGTAACCATTCGATTTTCCTTATAATTCACCCAACTTTGTCCGATGATTCTTCGCATAAAATTTTCAAAAGTTCGCATGAATAAAATATTTGTAACAAATTCTGTAAACTGTTTTACCCTTCTAGGAAAAGCTCTTAAGGTTATTGAAAATCCGCCATCTTCATAGGTTATATAGTGCCAATATCCACTTGGCATATATAAGGCTTCCCCATGCTTCATTTCAGCAGATAAACCTGTTGCTTGTTGCAGAACAGGATATTTATTAAAGTCAGGATCATCCATGTCTATAATTTCTAAATTATGCACGGTGAAAGGAACTTTATATAAGTATCTTGCTTGGTCTGGAGCAAACAAGGTTACTTTTTTTGTTCCATGAAAATGAAAGTGAAGTAAATCGGCCAAATCCATATCATAATGCGCTAATACTTTCGACCCTTTACCTCCAAAAAACATCACAGGTAAACGTTTAAAAAATTTTAAGCCAATATCAGGATATGTGAAATCTTTAGTTAATTCTGGCATTTTCTGAAGTACGTTATAGAAAAACATACGAAGGTCTGTTGGTTGAGTTTTTAAGATCTCTATGTAATCGTATAATTTCATCTTTTTTGCAGGCACCACAGAATTTTGACGTCCTTTTGTTGGTTCGTTATTATAAAGCGGTACAACTTGATTCCCTGATAAACTTTGAATATAATCTAAATTCCATTTTTTATATGCTGGCCAATCTTTAGATAAATCCTCAATAATAACAGGCTTTTGCTTTTTATAATAATTCTCGATAAAATCGTCCTTAGTTATTGATTTTATTCTTGGAATTGGAATAGTTTTAATTTTCCCCATTAGTCATCTTTTTAATAGAATTTGTAATAAAAAATTTATATAAAAATGGCTGAATTGTAAATGATATTAACATAGCAGATATTATCCCTATAACAGATATCAAAGCTAAAGAATGAAGTGCTGGATGCTTTGCAAATAACAAAACACCAACACCTAAAATGGTTGTAATTACGGATAAAATAACTGAAGTCCTGAAAGTAGCTAAACTAATAAGGCTATTTTCTGTTTGTCTTTGTATACCGTTGGTCATAAAAATACTATAATCCACACCCAATCCAAAAATGAATGTTGAAATTATGATACTAAATATATTAAATTCTAATTTAAATAGACCCATTAAACCAAGAGTTAAAAACCAAGTAGCAAGTATTGGTAGGATGGTGACTAATGTTAATTTGAAATTTCTGTAAAACAATAACAAAAGAGCAAAAACAACTGCTAAACAGTATAGAATTAAGCTGTTGAAATCATTTTTTAAATTTCCTAAAAGATCTTCGTTTATACGTTGTCTATCAATTACAACAGTATTTTTATCTGTATTGAACGCTTCGTTTACCATCGCGATTTGATCATTATCTACCTTAACAACAGTGGATATTGTAATAAGGTTTTCATTTGAGGTTATAAAATCATCAATGGGTAAGGAATTTAGTGCTTTGTAATCGTTTATATTAAGGCTATTAAATTTTTTGTCTAATAAATTATAAAAGTTATTAAAAGTATTAGGTTTAAAACCCATTGTAGTTCCACTTTCAATAAGATTATTTTTGACTAATATCTTTTTTTCAATGTTCCAGAAATTTTCCCAATATTTGATTTGCTCGTTTTGAGTCTTTTCTGAACGTAATAATGCCCCTATAGAATTAAAATCTAAAATAGATGAATCTTCTTTAAATTTTAATAATTTATTATAAATGAGGTCATTGCTTTGAAGTAAGGTTTCCATACTATCACCAAAAGTAACAACATAAAGTGATTTGGATGAAAGATTTATTAAGCTATCTAATTCTATTTCAGCAATTTTAAGCTCTGGTGAAGAGTAATTCAGTTTCGATAAATCTTTATTAAATACAACCTTATTGAAGGTAAATAAACTAATAGTTAAAAGTATTAAAAGGATAGCAATTAATACTTTGCTTTTGTTAAAGTTATAGTTAGCGAGTTTGTCTATAAGAGTAACCTTAGTGCTGTAAGTGTTGTTTTTTACATTATAAACTTGCGGAATAAAAATCAAAGCAAATATAGAAGCTCCTAATACGCTTATGGCAGCAAAAATACCTAAATCTTGTAATGCTTGCGACTGAATAAAAAGTAAACATAGAAAAGCTAAAGCAGTAGTTAAACTGCTCATTAATATTGGTTTACTAATATTTTTATAGAGTGATTCTAGAGTTTCTTGATTTCTAATATGAGTTAGAATATGAAGAGAATAATCTAGTGTAACCCCTAAAAGCACCGCACCTATACCTAAGGAAATGGCTGAAATATCTGATCTTAAAAGGCTTAGAATAGCAATAGCTAACAAAGCTCCAAAAATTGTTGGAACAAATAAAATGAGCAGTACCATTACTTTTCTATAAAAGAAGATAAATAGCAGTAGTAAACTGGTTAAAGCAATACTCACAGTGTATTGAATATCTGTTTTTATTTGTCTTGCATTAGCCTCTGCAATTAACGAACCACCATAATAACTACTTTTTACTTTGGTATTGTATTTCTCATTTAAGTCTTTTTGTAATCGGTATAAGTCACTAACAAAAAATTGATTTTTATCGGTATCCTCTATATTGTCGTTAGGATTTATAAAAAGTAGAATATTTTTTTCATTCTTATGAACCAAAAAACCGTCTTTTAATTTAAAGTCATCTGATAAACCCAACTTATTTAATTGCTTTAAACCCATAAAGGACATGCCTAAGGGATCTTTAACAATAATATTTTTTGCTATAAATCCGGAAGGAGAAATGAGCGTATTATAGTTTGCTATAGTAATAGCTTTTATGGAATCCTTGTTAATTTTGGAATCTATAATTTTATAGTCATCTTCAGATAAAAATAGTGCTAAGTTGCTATAAACAAAATCAATCATTTCTAAAGCATCTTCATCTTCAATATTACCTTTCACATCATTAATGAAATCTTTGTAATTATTAGAAAGACTATCTGTAATTGCAGAGGCATAATCAACAAGATCTTCAAAATTTCCATCTTTCTCTAAGCTAATATTAATTATTATTTTATCTGCGAAGTTGACATGTTTTAGAACGGTTTGTAACTTTTCGTTATTTGAGTTCGAAGGAATCAATTTCGAAATATCTTCATCGAATTTTATGTTTGAAGCAATCCACACTAAAACACTAAATAAGGCAATCACAATTATCAAATAATTGATTCTTTTATGTTCTACACATCTATGTATGCGCCAGAATAGATTACCCATTAGTTTTACTTTTGTCAGTAACCGAAAATACAAAATAACCTAATAAACCAAAAATCATGGCAGCTACAGATGAGAGTGTTATACTCCCAATCAAATAGGTTTTTAAATGTTCAGCAATATCGAAGTTTTCTTTAATATTCTCTATCGAATATTTAGTATCATTTCCTAATATTATATTGCCAACTTGCAAACTTATAAATAACACAAAAGGAATAAAAGGTACAATGCTAATATTAGAAAACGCAAAAGCTATGACTTTATTAAGTCTAAAAAATATTGCTAAAAAAATAACGATTACTGTATGAAAACCCCAAAGGGGTGATATACCTATAAAAACACCTAAAGCAATTGATAATGCTTTTTTTTTTGGTGAATCCTGATGTCTTAATATATCTTCAACTAAAAATCTTTTGAACCCTTTTTTTTTTAACCGACGATATAAATTTAGAGGTGTAATATAGAAAAGACGCACCAATAAAAACCAAGTGTACAATACAACCATACGAGAAATATCCATAAAAGGTCTAAAGTGCGATACGCGTTCATTTGGATCATATAAAACATTAATGGGAACATGTTTTATTTCAATTCCATACCAATATGACTTGACGATAGCTTCAATTTCGAATTCAAATTTTTTGGTGAATTTCATAAATTTTATGAATTCCATTTCTTTTATAGGATATAATCTAAAACCAGATTGTGAATCGTTGAGTCGTAGTCCTGTAGCTGCATGCATCCAAAAAGTAGACACCCGATTGCCTTTTGCGCTTTGTGCAAAAACATCAGCATTATCCATATTACGATCGCCAATTATTAAAATTTTTTTATTGTTGGAATCATGGAGTTCATTTATAAAATTTGGAATGTCGTCAGGGAAGTGTTGCCCATCAGTATCTAATGTAATGGCATAGTCGTACCCTAAAGAAACAGCAGTCTTAAATCCTAATTTGAGGGCAGTTCCTTTTCCGGTATTGTTAGGTTTGTGTATTTTTTCGATATTAGGATAATCTGACAGAATTAGAGAAGTAGCATCCGTAGAACCATCATTGACTACAATAATATCTTCAGTATATTTTAGAATACCATCTAAAACACGACTTAATGTATTATGATTATTATACGTCGGAATTATTACACAGCATTTTAGCTGTTTCATTTTAGATTGAATAGTTCCTTTTGGCATTTGGTTTGTTGACTCTTAATCTAATGAATAGAATATTTTACAAAAGTAGCATTACATTTTAAAATAGAGCGACCATCTATAAAAGAAGTATGATTTTTAATTTTAAACCCTTCGTTTTCAAGACTTATGTCGATATTAAAATTTAAAATATCATCAAAATTTGGATCCACTAAGGTTAAAAATTTAACACGAGATAACTGTTGCATAAATAGAGATTCCTCTAAATGAATTTCAAGACAATTTTTTAATATTTGAAGCATTACGACACCAGGTGTTACAGGGTTTTTAGGAAAGTGACCTTCAAATATTTGGTGTGTTTTATTAATCTTTACAGAGGCTTCAATACTTTGGTCTTTCACACTTTTTAAATATATTATGTTATAAAAATCATCTAAAAGCATGGCTATTAATGTTTAAAAGTATCGTCTGAAATTTTTGTATTTATCTGTTTATTTTTAAAAGTAATAGTTGTAAAATCATCATTAGGTTCTACTAATTTCACTTCTTCCACTTCTGTAGATTCATTGGAAAATTTTAATTCAAATCTAGCAATAAATCTACTTAATTTTTTTTCATTAGGAATAAATATCACTAAATAACCAGTGTCAATTTTAAAATAGGTTATATTAAATTGGCTATCATCAAACATATCTCCTTTAATACTATTAACGATTAATGAATTTAGATCTTTAAACAGTTTATTAGACTTTAAATTGAGCGTTTCTTTTTTGTCGTTGTTTGATATATAGAGTTTATCTTCTTTAAATAGGGCAACATTTTTATAAGGTTCTATATATTCCCATTTCACTAAATTTGGAGACATAAATGCTAACTTTCCTTTGGAAATTATGGTATTATTCATAATGCTTAGATGTTTTTCTTGAATAAAATCACTCAGCATATTTTTAGTGTTGTTAGCAATAGTTGTCACTTTTCTTATAAAAACTTTTTGTTCATTGGCGTTCAATTCAACTTGCGCATTAATTGAAAATATGCTGACAAATAACAAAATTATTAAGTAATAATATTTAATTTTCATTTAGCAAATCGTTTATAGTTATAGCTTCTATTTTGTGTTGTTTTAGATGAAGCAATAAATGTTCCAAAATATATGGGGTATTTGGTTGTGTGTCATGAAACAAAATAATATCACCAATTGAAATTTGATTTATAATTCGCTTTAAAACAAGGTTTTTGTTTTTTATTACCGTATCAAAAGATCTGTTATTCCAACCAATAACTGTATGCCTAGTTTCTTTTAAAGCATTGGCTAAATTTGGTGTAGTGACACCAAAAGGGGGTCTAAAGTATAGTGGAGCCTTTCCGATTATTTTTTTTAAAATGGCATCCGTTTTATGGATTTCTTCTAGCCATTTTGATTTTGACGAAAAACTAATATTTACACTATGAGAATAGGAATGATTCCCAATGCAATGGCCTCTTTTAGCAATCTCTTTTAATATTTCAGGATGTTGCTCAACTTTATTTCCAATGCAAAAAAAAGTAGCTTTTGTATTATAACGATCTAGAATATCTAAAATAGTATAGGTTAATTCAGGGTGTGGGCCATCATCAAAAGTAATTGCTATTTTTTTTGATTCTATTAATTTTTTAGATGTAAATGACTTCAAAAAAAAATTGGCACGCATTGAAAACGAACCTATTATTGTAATAAATAACCATAAAAAAATGGGTAGTAAAATTAAAAGCCAGGAACAGTTCTTAGAAATACTACAGACTGCTATTGCAATAATAGTTAAAAGTGTTATATATGATATACTTTTGAAATTTAACATTTCTTGAGCAGAATAAAACTATGATTTTCTCCTTTAAATTGATTGTAAATCAATATAATTTTAATGGGCTTGGTCGACTTTACATTTTTTAAAACTGCTTTCGGGATGTGTTGTTTTTGGAGAATTTTAATTCCTAACCAAAACCCAAAAGCAGAGGCCGTATAAAATTCTCCTATTAAGTGTTTATAATGAATTTGGCTTGCATGAACGAACAGGGAAGATGTTAATTGTTCATAGTAATAATCAAAAGTGTCTCCATTGTTACCAAGAATGATGGCGTCAATATCGTGAAAATTTAATTTGTTATCATCCAAAAAAGATTTTATTTTGTGTTTCAGTTTATCATTTGAAATTTTATTTTCAGTAGTTATATCTAATAATTGAATGGTATTTGGTTTCTTTTCTGATGATAACACAGTAAATGATGCGCCTTCTCCAAACGGGACATTTATACCATGGTCGTTACTCGCTTCAATCATTTGCACATAATCAACAAATTCATTACCAAGTTCATCAGTGCCACCTACTAAAATATGATTTGCTTCTTCTTGTTCTAATAATAATTTTGCATCGATTAAAGCAGATTCAAATGATAAACTTGCATGAGCATAGGTATTGTTATAACCATGACAATTGAGGATTAAAGCAATATTAGCACTAAGCGTATTATGTGTTGATTGTATAAAGGAAGTAGGTGTTAAATAGGCTTCATTATTGTCAATAATGCTGTTTAAAAACTTTTCAGTATCAGCGATACAGCCCATTCCTGTTCCCGTAATAATAGCGTCTGGCTGATTTAATTCAGCAAGATTTAGTGCTTTGGTTGCAGCTATAACACCCATTTTAACACCACTTTCCATGCGTCGTGCTGCAATGGTTGAAATAAAATCTTTATAATTTGGATAAATTGCTTTTGCTTTTTTAGAATTATGAATTATTATATCTGCCAGAAAATCTTCGGAATCAAAAGTATGTTGAAGAGAAATTGATACGGCACTATGAATGTAGCAATTTCTCATTCTTTTGAAAATATTATGGTTGAACAATTACCTCCAAATCCAAAAGAATTGGAAAGCACATGCTTAATTTTAGTCTTCTTAATTTCTGTAGTTGGTATTAATTCTGTTTCCTTGATTTTCGATTTAAAATTCAAATTTGGAAATACGGTTTGTTCTTGTAATGCTAAAACAGAATATACTGCTTCTATAGCCCCTGATGCAGCTAAAGTATGCCCTGTGAAGGCTTTTGTAGAGCTGAAATTGGGCACTTTTTCTCCAAAAATACGCTTTATAGCTATACTTTCCGATAGGTCATTATTAGCAGTAGCAGTTCCGTGAGCATTTATATAATCAATTTGTTCAGGTATTAGTTGGGCAACATCTAAGGCTTTTTGCATTGCTAAATAAGCTCCTTGGCCATTTTCTGATGATGCTGTTTGATGAAACGCGTCATTCGCATTTCCATATCCAGAAACGAAGGCTAAAATAGAATGCTTTTCTTTTTTAGCAATATGCTCAGCTTCTAAAACAAGATATGCAGCACCTTCTCCTAAATTTAATCCTTTTCTGTGCTCGTCAAAAGGTTTACAAATCTCATCAGATAAAATCATTAAAGTTTTAAAACCATTAATTGTAAATTTTGAAAGCACATCCGTTCCGCCAACAATGACCCTATCTAATTTGCCAGATTTTATTAAGCGAGCACCTAGCATGATAGCATTGGTTGAAGATGAACATGCTGTGCTTATGGTTGTTGTAAAATCTGTAATTCCAAGATAATCTGCCATTTTTTTAGTGCTATCACTTGCATGATGACTAGAAATGTATTTCTGACTTTCAGGCGATGTTTTGAACTGCTTTAAATGTTGTTCGGTTTTATCCATTCCACCAACCGTTGTAGAGGAAATAAGACCTGTTTTATATAAGCTATTATCTAAGATTCTTGCATTTTTAACTGCTTCTTTTGCTGCGATTAATCCCAATAAGGCTGTTCTAGTAAAATTATTATCGCTTGATAATTGTAATTGGGATATTAAAGTTTCATTAGTACATTTTACCTCGCCAACTTTTATTTGGCCAGCATGTATTGTGCTGATATTTTTAATTGTTTTGACACCGCTTTTACAAGCAAATAATGATACTTTATTCTCTTCAACCGTATTGCCAATTGCAGAAATAATTCCCATTCCTGTTATAGCAACGCGCGGTGAAGTCATTTTATTTGTTTGTTCTTTCAGCAATATATTCGGCTAAAACCGTGATAGATTTGAAGACTTCTTTACCTTCTTTAGGATCTGTTAATTGAATCCCGTAATCTTTATCCAACATAACAATGAGTTCTAATGCATCAATGGAATCTAAGCCAAGTCCGTCTCCAAAAAGAGCATCATCATCTTCAATGTCACTTACTGAGAAATCCTCAAGATTTAATTGATCAATAATTTTTTTTTTTAATTCTTCTCTTAATTCTTTTATTGGCATAAATAAAGTTTTTTTATATTTTCAATAGAATTATCAAAATCACCATTTTTTTCTACAGCATAGAGAAAGGCATCATAATTTGAATCATCAAAATCAACCCATCCACATATTACTTTATTAGCCTTACCTGTTTTTAAAAGGTATTCACTTTGTAACCATAAATGGTTTGGATTGAAGTTTTCAAATATATAAAAACTATTTTCAGAAAATAACTGATGTTTAATACAAATTTCACCAATACAAATATTTGGTAATGTATAAACAAATACAGATGGACTTGGATAATAATTATCAATATCTGAAATAGATTCTTGGTGCTTTCTATCTGTATCTAAACTAGAAGCTCTATTTGATAAAATAATAGCCGTATTTTCATCTATATTTTCCATATTTTGAATTAAAACATCTGCAGCTATTAAAGCTAATTTACTTAAGTTATCCATTTTAAAGAATTTTGGATAATCAATACCTAGAGCTTTATAAGCTATTTTAATAAAGTCTTTAAACTCTTCAGCACCATCTTCAAAAAGTATATTATAATTTAAAGAAATTTTACTATTTCTTACATGCACAAACGACTGTATTTTAAATTTTGAATTCAAATTCTATAATATTTTAGAACATACCATCATTGTGTGATAATCGCCCAATTGATGATCTTCTTCAATTATAAGTCCAGCTTTTTTAATTAATGAATCGAATACAGTTGAAGGATACATTTTACTGGTTCCGTTTGCTAGAGCTGTGAAGTATAATGAGGTCGCTTCCAATGAAAATCGTGCATTGTCAAATTTTTGTCTGTCTGTAAACGTTTCAATAATAATAAGTTCAGTATTTTCATTCATAGAGGCGACACATGTCTTTAGTATGGTAAGAATTTGATCTTCTGAAAAACAATCTAAAAACTGACTCATCCATATAAGATCTGCTCCTTTGGTTATTTGAGGATTTGGTTTTAACCAATTAATTTCATGACCATAAACTCGATCCTCAAAACCATTATTTTTAAGATTTACTAAGGCTTTTTTAAGCTGCCCAGGTAAATCGAAAATTTCAATTTTCACATTGTTATTATGATTTAAACATTGTAATGCAAACTTTCCAGTATTACCACCTATATCATAAATAGTTTTTGGTTCATTTTTAAATACACGCTTTAAAGCCTCATCAAAAATTCCGTCAGAATAATGATGATCAAATTCAAACCATGATTTTTGTACTTCAGGATTTAGTTGAGACAAACCATCATAAATTGTGTCCCAATTGCCAAAAACTTTTAAGCCTGATGGTTTGTTTTCTTTAATAGCATCATTAAGATAGAAAAGGCCTTCATAGCAGACATCATTTGTGAAGTTAAGATTAACTTCTACGGTTTTATGATAGTTTAAAAAGTATCCTGTTTTGGTAAGTTGGTATTTTTTTTCAGAATTTTTAACCACGATATTTGAACTTTCAGCTATTTCTAAAAGGACACTAAGACCATATACACTAATAGATAAGGCTTTTGATATTTCATCAATTGAAATACCATTGCTATCACGATTTTCAAAAATGAAATCTAAAACGCCTAACTTTTTTAAACTGACTGTAGTTTGAAAAACAAAAGGAGCGAAAGCTATTTTTTGAGCTTCTTCTAAAGCTTCGATGGCTCGTAATTCTTTTTTTGACATGTGTAGAATTTTATGATACACTTTTTAATAAAAGTGCTGTATTAGCGCCTCCAAATCCTGAAGACGTTTTTAAGAAAATATCTAATTTTTTATATGTTGTTTTGTCTATTATTTGCAATGGTTTTGATACACCTAAACTTATAAATCCTTTAGAAAAAAACAAAGTATTTAGGTTTAAACTGTGCATTCCAACAATGGTTTCCACTAATCCAGAAGAACCTAGTGTGTGCCCAAAATACCCTTTTAAGCTATTTAAAGGGACAGATTGTAACCCTAATCTATTAAAAGCGATAGCTTCCATTTCATCATTAAATACTGTTGATGTTCCGTGTGCAGAAATATAATCTATATCTTGTGGTTTTATTTCTGCTTCTTTAATTGCTGCATTAACACTGCGGAATAATCCTTCGCCAGATCTCGATGGTCCAGAAATGTGATTCGCATCATTGCAAGTAGCATCGCCTAATATTTCGACGCTTTCTTTTGTAAGATAATTTGTATTTGAAGTTACTAAAATACTAGATATAGCTTCACCTAAATTAATCCCATTTCTACTTATTGAAAACGGTTGACAAGGCAAATCACTTAATGCTTGAAACGAGCTGAAACCAGATAAAACAAAATTAGATACTAAGTCACCACTAACAATGAAAACATGCTTATACATTTTTTCTTTAATAAGTCTTTTAGCAACCGAAATTGCCAATATACCAGATACACAAGCATTGGAAACGATGACGGGTTCTGTTTTAAATAAGAAATGTGTTTTTAAAGCTTTCCCTAAGCGAGAAAGATATGCATAAGACTGCGGAAATTTACTCTTTTTATCAAGTGCATCAATGTTTCCTTTTGTTGTAGAAATTATCAATCCAACAGATGCATTGATTTTGATTTTAGATGCAACGATAACATCCATTAATGACAGAATCATTAGTTTTTCTAATGTGGTGAATACTTCTTCAGTTTGAAATGCATTAAATTTTTTATTTAAAAGATTTCTATCTACCATAGCTCCATAAAACTGATTATGATACAGGGTTTTATCATCTATTAGTGAAATACCACTAACTTCATTTTTTATATTATCAACAACAGTTTCACTATTAAAACCAAGTGATGATATTATAGAATTATGCGATAAGTAAATCTTATACATTGAGGAATCCTTGTTTTATTTTCCAAGCTTTGAAAAATTCTGGAATGATTAACGACATGGTATTGTCTTTTAAACTGGTAAACACCTGAATGGTTTCACCTACACACACTATGGCAGATGCTTCATTTTTTATAATATATTTAAATATTAATTTGGCTGAATCAGTATTAATAAAATAGGTTTCTATTATGGTATTCTCTCCATATGTAAGTGTTAATTTATGGTCTGTGGATGTTTTTACTACAGGTGTAGCATAACCGTTTTTTTTTGCATCTAGATAAGAAATACCATGTTCTCTTCCAAAAGCTTCGCGACCATCTTCAAAATATTTTAAATAATTGCCATGCCACACAATACCCAGTGCATCCGTTTCATTAAATCTAATTCTTATGTTTTGCTGTACCATAAGTTCTTTATGCTCAATCATATATTTGAATCTTTTAAAACGGTGCTCATTTCTGAAATACCAATAGTTATACCATTTAAAGTAGAATTAATTTTCACTAAGATCATGTTGCCAATTTCGTAAATAACGTTTATTTCTGTCGAGATGGTATCATTTAGCTTTGGCAAACTTATAATTTGGGTGGATTTAATTGAACCTATAAAACCATCTTTAGCTACCTTGTTATTTAAAAATTGTTTGTATCCGATATACAATGCTGCTGTCTGCGCCATGTTTTCTATTAAACCTGTTTCAGAAAACACGCCATTTATTACAAAAATGTTATCAGGGGAAATTGAAAGTTTTGAAATCGCCTTTTTATCTGAAAAAAAAACAAGAGCGTCTACCATAACCATTGGTTTACGATGTGGCAAGAGCTTTTCTATGAACTCAGGATCTAAGATGGGCACTTTCAATTTATTATGCTTATCCATGCTTTTCTTTATCTTCCCAAAAATCGTAAAAATTGAACCATTGTAAAGGATATTTCTTTACAATATTTTCTATATTTTGAGTATATTTCATCAGTAAATCTTGCGCATCTCTAGCCTTTACATCGATGCGTCGAGCATACAAGTGATAATGCTTTTTTGGTTCACGCATGACGTAAACAAACAAAACAGGAACATTGAGACGGCTAGCAAGATAAAAGGGTCCAACAGGAAATTTAGCGGTCTTACCAAGCAATTTTTCTTGTATACATTTAGTGTCTTTTAAATATCGGTCGCCTGCAATACAAATTATTTTGTTTTGAGCAAGAGCTGCATTAATTTCAAAAATATGAGAAAAATCATCTCTAACAATTATAAATTGCAATTCATCTCTGTGTCTAAACTGGTCTAAATACTCCTTAATGTCTTGATGGTCTTGATCGGTAATTACAATTCTGATGGAGGTGTTTTTAAGTCGTTTATTGAAAAAATACTGAGCCAATTCAAAATTGCCCACATGAGCACTTATGAGAATGCCTCCTTTTTTTTCGGCTAGTGCTTCTTCTAATAGGTGTTCGCCATCAAACTCAAAGGTGTAATTTTCTCCCAGACCAGCTGGAATAGCAATTTTATCAATAAGTGTTTGTCCGAAAATATAATAAGTTTTATAAACGCCTATTGAACTTTTCACCCATGAATACCCTAAACGTTTTCTGAAGTAGTAGCTAAGACCTTTTACATTTTTTCTTGAGAATAAACAAAAGTAGGGAACAGGTAAATGCATTAAGGCATAGGCAGCATTGATGCCAAAATTCTTTATAAAATATATAAAAACTTTAAAGCCAAAAACTGTACCTCTAGATTTTCCATCCCACTCTGCTGCCATTGTTTAATATTGGTATTATTTATGAATAAATTCCTCCATTGATATTAATGATTTCTCCCGTAATGTAAGATGCTTTTTTAGAAGCAAGAAATGAAACCAGATGTGCTACTTCTTCAGCATCTCCAAAGCGGCTAACCGGAATTAACTTTTTAAGTTCTTTTTCGTCAAGGTGATTAGTCATATCGGTTTTAATAAAACCAGGAGCAACGGCATTGACTGTAACATTTTTTTTTGCAATCTCTTGAGCTAATGATTTAGTTGCTGCAATAATAGCCCCTTTGGCAGCTGCATAGTTTGTTTGACCAGGGGCTCCCTTTAATCCTGAAACGGATACCATGTTTATAATTCTGCCATACTTGTTTAACAACATCTCTTTAATGAGATGATTAGTCACATTAAAAAACCCATTGAGACTTGTTTTTATAACACTATCCCAATCGTTGGGTTGCATCCATAAAAATAAACCATCTTTGGTAATTCCTGCATTATTTATGAGGACTTCAATTAGAGCGTTTTCGTGGGTGTTTAACCAAGCGTCTAATTGTTGCTTAACAGCCTCTGGATTAGCGACATCAAACTTTATAATTTCTCCTAAACCGCCAATTTTTTTTACAGCATCAAGAGTTTCATTAGCAGCAGCTTCATTACTATTATAATTAATTAAAATAGAATAGTCTGTATCCTTGGCAAGCTGAATGCATATAGCTCTTCCAATACCTCGTGAACCACCAGTAACTAGTGCATATTTTGTTTTATCTTTCATTTAATAAAAACTATTTTTTGAAGAGTTCAGCATTTTTATACCAAGTATTTCCTAGAAGCTCACCTTTTTCGTTTAAGAAACCAAAATTGCCATTGTACTCAACTTGAATATAATTTCCATTGAAATATTTGTCTTCAAACTTCGCTGGAATTACCAAGTTACCTTCCATGTCAATAAAACCCCAATCTTTTATTTTAACTGGAGCAAGTCCAATATCATAAAATTCTTCGGCATCTTTAAATTGATAATCTATAACAACCTCACCTTTCAAGTTAATGTATCCCCATTTACCATCTTGATAGACTGGAGCTAGACCTTTATTAAAAGTTCTACCTTTTTCAAAAGCGGGTTTTATAATCCATTCACCATAATTATTAATGTAACCTATTAAATCGTCCTTTTCAGCGTAGGCTATTTTAGAATCTTTAGAAAAATCCCAAATTTTATCTGCATCAGGTACGGCATTAAATTTAAAGTCATTAAACACACCATATTCATCATGTTTTTTAACCCAAATACCATTACTATTAAAATCCCCAATGCGATCATATCTCGTTGGAATCACAATTTCGCCTTTTGCATTTATCATTCCCCATTCATCATTTTTCGCAACTATGGCATGACCGTCAATAAATTTTTTGATAACCTCATATATTGGCTCAAGAATAACTTCACCTTGAGTGTTAAATAAACCTACTCTTCCGTTTTTTTTATAAAAAGCAACTCCATCGCTAAAAGAATAATATTTATCAGCTTCTGGAAAAGGAACAACTGTTCCTTCAGTGTTTATATATTGCCAAGCGCCATCATTATTAACTAATGCTAAGCCAGAATTGAAATCTTTAACATTTTCGTAGATGGGTTTAATGACCCACTCTCCAGAGGTATTAATAAATCCAAACTTATCATTTTCTTCAACTGCTGCGAATCCTTCAGAAAAATCTCTAGAATATTTAAATTGAGGAGCAATAGTATAAGTGCCATTTGTATTGATGTAACCAAAAAGTTTACCTTCTCTAACTTTAGCCAACTTTTCTTGTCCCAGGCTTATGAAAGTCGTGAAAAGTGCCATGCATAGTACTAATGATAAAAATTTCAATGTTTTAAATTTCATTTTTCATTATATAATCTTTGACACTGTTTACATAAGGATATAGTACAATATCATCTTTAAATTTAGGGACAATTTGGCGAATATCATCATACATTTTTCTGGTTTTTGAAGATACTTCGTCCTTAACCTCTAAGTACTCAATGGCTTGAACAATAGTAATGAGTTCTATAGCTACAACTTCAAATGCATTTTCAATGACTTTTTTGGTGATGAGAGCTGCATTAGTTCCCATACTCACTATATCTTGATTATCGTTATTGTTAGGAATACTGTGCACATACATTGGGTTGGATAGCATTTGGTTTTCTGCAGTGGTAGAAGTTGCTGTAAACTGTGCACCTTGCATACCAAAATTGAGACCTAAGGTTCCTAAATTCACAAAAGGTGGTAGAATATCATTCAGTTTGGGGTTTACCAAATAATTAAGTTGGCGTTCAGCAAGCATGCTCATTTTTGTAACCACTAATTTTAGCTTGTCCATTTCTAATGATACATAATCACCATGAAAATTTCCACCATGATAAACATGTTGACTTTCTAAATCTATAATCGGATTATCATTGGCCGAATTTATTTCTTCAAATAATATCTTTTCAACAGTATTTAAAGTATCTAGAACTGGCCCTAAAATTTGCGGAACACATCGAAGTGAATAATACTCTTGCACTTTGTTTTCAAAAACATCAACATCTTGTGTATCAGTATATAAATGATGTTCTCTTTTTCTAACTAACGAACTATCTTTCAAATGAACACGCATCATTCTAGCAATTTCACGTTGCCCAATATGTTTCTTAGTTAAGTTAAGTTCTAATGATAAATGATCATCATAAGCTTTTACAATTTCATTGATAGATGCCGAAATAGCAATCATCCAATTGAGTAATCTTCTTGTATAAATGGTATTTACAACACCAATTCCTGTCATTACAGAAGTCCCATTCATCAATGCTAAACCTTCTCTAAGTTCTACTAAAATGGGCTCTAAATTTTCTTTTTCGAAAACATTTTTAGTGGGCTGACGCTTACCTTTATAAATCACTTCTCCTTCACCAATAAGAGTCAAGGCTAGGTGAGCTAATTGCACCAAATCACCACTTGCACCAACACCTCCATGTTCATAGATGATAGGCGTAATATTTTTATTAATTAAAGTTGTCATTAAATCAATTACAGAACTATGAACACCAGACCTTCCCAACGAAAGTGTATTGAGACGTGCTAGCATTGCAGCTCTTGCATATTTTGGTGGAATAATATTTCCAGATCCAGAAGCATGACTTCTTATAAGATTATACTGTAAATTTATGCGTTGATCATCCTTTATTTTATATTGGGCCATTGGACCAAAACCGGTATTAACACCATAAATAATTTTTTTAGCGGAAAAGGTTTTTAAGAACTCAAAACTAGCTTTTACATTACCTTTTATTTGGTCATCGATTTCTAGAAATTCATCTTCGAAAATTATTTTATAAAACATATCGATGTCTAAGGATCCCTTAATTTTTATCATATAAGATTAAATGTCAGCAGTTTTTATTATAATAGTGTTAATTTTACTGCCTGTGTGGTTGGATAGTAAATATCCGATAATAAACAAAAATATGATAATTAATTGACTATATCCAATAGTATATGCAAGATATAAAAATTGATGTTTTGGTTATAGGATCAGGACCTTCTGGATGTGTTGCTGCAGCTCATCTACAGAATAATGGTATAGACCTTAAAGTTATAGAGAAAAGTGAATTTCCCCGTTTTGTAATTGGCGAAAGTCTTTTACCTAGATGTATGGATCATTTTGAAGAAGTAGGATTGTTAGATTGTATTGCAGAGTATGGTTTTGAAATAAAACGAGGCGCTAGATTTATTAGAGAAGATACAATTTGTGAATTTGATTTTAGTAAAAAACACACTGAAGGTTATAACTGGACTTGGCAAGTACCAAGAGCAGATTTTGATTTGTTATTAACAGATAAACTCAAAGAAAAAGGTGTAAATATTTCCTTTGGTCATGAAGTCGTTGATGTGTGTTTTGGAAAAGATGGAACATCTAGAACCGCAGTAAAAACTAAAGAAGGAGAAAGCTATATAATCGAAGCCAAATACATTATAGATTCTAGTGGTTTCGGTCGTGTATTACCAAGATTATTAGACTTAGATAAACCGTCGGAAATACCAGAGCACTCTTCAATATTTTCCCATGTAAAAGACAGCAATAGACCAGAAGGAAAAGAAGGCACACTTATTACTTTTGATGTTATTGATAAAGATTGTTGGTTATGGGTTATTCCGTTTTCTAATGGTAATACAAGTATAGGTTATGTATGTGGAAATCAATTTTTAGACAGTTTTGAAGGTTCAAATACAATAAAACTCAAAAACATGTTGAAGCTTTCAAAATATTATTATGAAAGGTTTAAAGATGTCGATTTTCTATTTGAACCTATTACAATTAAAAATTATTCAAAATCAGTAAAACAATTATTTGGTAAAGGATTTGTACTTACAGGAAATAGTGCGGAATTTTTAGACCCAGTATTTTCATCTGGTGTAACATTCGCAACAGAATCCGGACTCCTTGCAGCAAAATTGATAATAAAAGCACTCCATAATGAAGTTGTAGATTGGAAAAAAGAGTATGAAGATTACATATTAGAAGGAACAACTGTTTTTGGGTCCTATGTAAAAGAATGGTATACAGGAAATTTGCAAACAGTCTTTTTTGAAGGTAATGATAATCCAGAAATTAAAAATCAAATTTGTGCAGTACTTGCTGGATACGTATGGGATAAAACTAATCCCTTTGTAAAAAATCACAACAGACTTATAAGTACACTTGCTAACTTTATTAGACTTGAAAATATGTAGTAATTTAAAATCACATACGATTCTTGTATTTAAAATAATTTTCGTTCATTTACATTAGAACATTTGATACTTAAAAAAGTGGTTACCCTATGAGTTACCCTAAGGCAACTTAAAACTCGGGAAGCCTTGCTATCACTGATAAAAATTAAAGGTCATCGGAGCCTCTTTCTCCGCTGGGAATGCTTAAATTCCTAAAGCCCTTAAACCTAGTGTTTATAAGCTTTTTTAATTTCAAAATAATACCAAGTAAAGGATTTATCATCAAATAAAAAGAGGCTAACTCGGCATTAAAGATGGAAAACACCTGGCACAAAGGAACGACATGAACCTGGGCTAGCGCCAAGCGATTGCCTTTGTGCATCAGGTAAAGCGTATGTGCACATTCATCATTTGTCAACCGTATTGATTTTAAGGGCCTTGCCTAATACGAAAGTTTTATTGGAAAACGCTGCCAATTGGCTGCTGAAAGAATGGCAGAACGTATGCCATTGAACACAATTAAACAAGCACAATTTGAAAAAGCTTTTAAAGGGCTATTAGATAAGTATATGCCAAATTGGAAAACTTATAAGAGAGAATTGGATAATTTGCCCGTGGCTTATTAAGAAATTGCAAATTATAGAACAAGTTATTTGTTCTATAATTATAGTATCTAGAATTTACACTTACTTCCTTGGATTGTATGAAATAATACTAATTGGAGTAGATTTTCCGATACCTGTAATGATAAAGATAGAAACATAATTGAAAATCTTATTTCTTCTTTTTATTTAAACTGTTATTTTTACCTTCTTTAAGAATCATTATCAATGTCTGAAACAAACCGTATAGAATATAAGGAAAAATTAACCAAAGACCTTGATTTAGAAAAGGAGGTTATAGCTTTTCTCAATTATCTGGAAGGTGGGTTGATTTATATCGGTATTGATAAACATGGAAAAACATTGGGTGTAAATGACATTGATGGTGATATGCTTAAAATTAAAGACCGTATCAAAAACAACATTTTACCTTCTGCCATGGGGTTGTTTGATGTTGTGACAGAGGAACGTGACAGCAGAGAAATTATCAAAATTATAGTAGCAGGTGGTAGTGAGAAACCCTATTTCAAAAAGAAATATGGCATGACCGAAAAAGGCAGTTTCATTCGTGTTGGTACGGCAGCTGAACCCATGCCCCAAACCATGATTGATAAACTTTTTGCTACTCGTACCCGAAACTCAATAGGAAAAATAAAATCGCATCGTCAAGACTTGAATTTTGAACAGCTTCATATCTATTACCAGGAAAATGGTAAACCTCTTAACAAACAGTTTAAAAAGAACTTAGAACTTCTTACCGAAGACGGTTTTCTTAATTATGCGGCATACCTTTTAGCAGATGTTAATAATGTATCCATTAAAGTAGCAAAATATAAAGGTCTAAATAGAGTAGAGTTAATAGAAAACAACGAATATGGATATTGTTCACTCATTAAGGCCACAAAAAGTGTATTGGATAAAATTGCAGTAGAAAATACAACTTTTGCAACCATCACATCAAAGCAACGTATTGAACGGAAACTATGGAGCCCTATTGCTTTGCGGGAGGCCATATATAATGCTATAGTGCATAACGATTATACTCGAGAAGTACCCCCTAAATTTGAAATATTTGATGACAGGATTGAAATAACTTCCGCTGGATCATTACCGGAAGGACTAAGCGAAGTAGATTTTTTTGAAGGCGTTTCTATTCCGAGAAATAAAGAGTTAATGCGTGTTTATAGGGATTTGGAATTAGTAGAGCAATTGGGTTCTGGTATTCCAAGAATTTTGGAGAGCTATGGAAAAGAATGTTTCAGGTTTATGGATAACTTTACGAGAATGACTTTTCCTGCTTCTGAAAAGGTTACCGAACAAGTTACCGAACAAGTTACCGAACAAGTTACCGAACAAGTTCTAAAATTACTCTCAAAAGTAGATCAAAATGAATATACAACGACAGAGTTAATGAATTTGTCAGATATAAAACACCGTCCGACATTTTTATATAACTATTTGCAGCCAGCACTTGATGCAGAATTAATTGAAATGACTATACCGGACAAACCTAAAAGCAGTAAACAAAAATATAGGTTAACGGAAAAAGGAAAACAATTTTAACCTAATTAGAAGTATTGCTTATGTTTTTGTAAAAGGTACAGGTAAAAGTAATTTACCCAAAAACTTAAGACCTTTTCTAACCACTAATAAAGTAACAATAATAAAATGGTATAGATATAGTCTTGCTCCGCTGAAAGCCCCGTAAATGTACTGTTTACGGGGCTTTTCATTTTTAGGGGCATAATTAGGGGCGTAATAATCATTTCGCGAATTTAAAGATTAAGTTTTGGTTTTTCACCCTATTACTACTACTATGATGCTCTACAAGCCTGGATATTAGAGATTGCCAACAACTATGATAAAATTTTATATTTTCGGGATAGACTATAAATAGGTTTATATTATGAAAAGAGCAACCGGTATGAAAATCCTCTGGCAGGAGATTACTATTATTAAGATAAAATTTTTACAGGCCGGTCTGTTGCTTCCACTATTTTTTTTCTGATCACAAAATCCCCAAAATGCTCCCCTTCTCCCCGCTCTTTTGCATAGGCTTCAATGATAGGTTCCAGCTCATGCAATATATCCTCTTCCGAAAGCATTTCTTTAAACAAGGTATTCAAACGATCGCCGTTATGGCTTGCACCCATGTACATGTTATACCTGCCTATAGCACGACCTACAAAGCCTATTTCTCCCAAAGATGACCGGGCACAATTATTAGGGCAGCCGGTCATTCTTATGTTGATTTCATTCTCTTCAAGGCCATTTCTCCTCATAATTTCATCCAGCTTGTCAATTAAGGAAGGCAAATACCGCTCAGCTTCCGCGAAGGCAAGCCCACAGGTGTTCAGGGCTACACAGGCCATAGAACTTTTCCTGAGCCCGGTAAGCTTTGGATTATTAAAAACCCCGCGTTCTACTAAAATGGTTTCAATGGATTTCTTATCTTTTTCTTCTACATTGGCTATAATAAGGTTTTGGTTTCCGGTAAGTCGAAAATCTCCCTTTAATATTTCCGCTATTTCCCTCAATGCTTTTTTAAGCTGGTAACCTTCCTCATCTTTTACCCTGCCGTGTTCTACAAATAAGGTATAAAACCATTTCCCATTTGTTCCTTTAACCCACCCATATTCATCACCGTTGGTATTAAATTTAAAGAGCCGAGGACTTTCAATTTCCCACCCTAGGCTGGTATGCAATTCGTTTACAAACCAATCCAGTCCTCTTTTATCGATGGTGTACTTGAACCTGGCATTTTTCCTGTCTTCCCTGTTACCAAAATCCCTCTGGATAGCGATAATTTTTTCGGCCACTTCAATCACTTTATCTTTTTCGACAAAACCTATTACATCTGCCAAACGCGGATAAGTAGCTTTCTCTCCAAAAGTATTTCCAAGTCCACCGCCTACACATACATTGAATCCCTTTAATTCATTATTTTCTTCAATGGCAATAAGCCCTATATCGTTGGCAAAAACATCAATATCATTATTTGGTGGAATAGCTATGGCAATCTTAAATTTACGGGGGAGATAATGTTTATGATATAAAGGCTCCACATCTGGACTTCCGGCTACTTTTTCTTTATCCAGCCAAATTTCATGGTAAGCTGTAGTTTCAGGAAGAAAAGCCTCGCTTATTTGACCAGCCATTTCATACACTTCCTCATGGATAGACGACTGGTAAGGATTTGGAGTGCACATCACGTTTCTGTTAACGTCACCACAGGTTGCGATAGTGGTTAGTAATGCCTCATTTACAGCCTTGATTGTTGGTTTAAGGCTGCGTTTTAAGATCCCATGGAACTGAAACGATTGCCTTGTGGTAAGTTTCATGGTGCCATTACCATACTTGTCTGAAAGTTCATCTAAAGCAAGCCATTGTTCGGGAGTGGTAATTCCGCCCGCTGCCCTCACCCTTACCATAAATTGATAAAGGGGTTCCAGCTTCTGCTGTTTACGCTCACTATCCAGATCCCGGTCATATTGCTGATAGGAGCCATGGTATTTAATAAGCTTCATATCATCCGGATCCAGAGCACCCGTCAGGGGATTGTTTAAGCTCTCCCTGATGGTTCCCCTCAGGAAATCACTTTTATCTTTTATAAATTCATCTTCTGATAAATTCGGATTATCCAATCGCTCTTCCATAAATTAACTTCTTTTCTGTAAGATATATTTTTTCCTCTGTAAGGGAAAATCTGGTTTGTGTTACCATAATTCAACCCTGCGGAAATTATTAACCGGAAAATCCTCTGTTGTTAAAAGCAGCGCAGTTTTTCCGATTAAACTAAATGTTTGTTATCTAATAAACATCTGACTGATAGCGTTTTGATACCTGAAGATATTTTATATACTCTTCAGCTTTTTCAGGAGTTACTCCCCCCTGTTGCTGGATAATTTCCCTTAAGGCAATATCCACATCTTTGGCCATTTTTTTGGCATCGCCGCAAACATAAAAATGCGCTCCTTTTTCAAGCCAGTCATAAAGCTCTTTTCCTTTTTCCATCATCCTGTGCTGCACATAAAATCTTTGCTCCTGATCCCGGGAAAAGGCTACATCTGCTTTTGTTAGCACCCCTTCTTTAAGGTATTGCTGCCATTCGGTTTGATAAAGAAAATCAGTAGTGAAATTGCGATCCCCGAAAAAGAGCCAGGACGGCCCTTTTTTCTCCGAGACCTCGCGATGTTGCATAAATGCCCTGAAAGGGGCAACTCCTGTGCCGGGACCTATCATGATTACCGGTGCCTCGGGATCGGTAGGAAGTTTAAACCTACTGTTTTTATCGACAAAAACTTTTACTTTGTCGTCCACCTGAAGCCTGTCGGCAAGGGTTGCTGAGCAATGTCCTTCTTTCTCCCTGCCAAAAGCAGAATAACGTACTACAGATACAAGAAGGTGCACTTCGTTTTCCACAGCATCCTGTGAAGAGGCTATGGAATACATACGGGGTGTATTTTTTCTTAATACAGAAAGCAGTTCGTTTGCCTCAAATTTATGAGGCTCCTCTTCCAGTAAATCCAGAAAATCACGCCCCGGCAGATACTCCAGGATTTTCATATTATCTGAAAGAACCTCCTTTAGCTTAGTACTCCCTATTAATTCCTCATATTTCGATAAATTTACCCTGGACAACGGGGTTAGCTCATAATCATAAGTGAGAGCTTCCTTCAGGCTTTTTTCGCCCTTATGACTTTGCACCTTTTCATTTCCTGAAAGATTAGTAGCACTTAAAACCTTTTCTATAAGGGAAGTCGGATTGGCTCCATAAACTCCCAGGGCATCACCCGGTTCATATTGCAACCCTGAGCCTTCCAGATCCAGCTCCAGGTGTATGGTTTCTTTAGATGATCCCCTCCCATTGAGTCTTACCTTTTCCAGAATAGTTGCTTCAAATGGATTATTTCTGGAATATTTTGTTTCCTTAACCGGGGCAGTTGTATAGTTTGGTACCTCCACGGCGGATTCTGCATTCGAAGATTTTGAAAGAGCCTGAAGAAAAGTTTGTTGCCATGCTTCCGCCTCTTCTTCATAATCCACATCACAATCCTGACGAGAGCCTATTCGCTGAGCACCAAGTTTTTCTAATGCAGCATCAAAATCTTTTCCTGTCTGGCAAAAGTCCACATAGCTGCTGTCGCCAAGGGCCAGTACCGAAAATCGGACATGTGAAAGGTCAGGTGCTTTTTTTCCGTGCAGAAAATTATACAGATCCTCTGCCTGTACAGGAGGTTCTCCCAAACCGTGGGTACTCACAATAACTGCTAGATTCGATATTTTTTTTAGATTCCTGGGTTTAAAGGAAGCCATATCAGAAACTTCCGTTTCTATGCCCTTCTCCTTCGCCTTTGAGGCCAGATCATATGCCAAAGCCTCGCTATTCCCCGTGTGGCTGCCAAACAAAATGTTCAGCTTTTCAGTCTGGCTTTCAGAGGCAGTATTTTCAGAAGGGGCAGGTTGTTGTTGATCAGCCGTCGCGATAGCTGCAGGAGAAACTTGGCTAATACCTGAAAAATATCCACTAAGCCACTGAAGCTGTCCGGAATCCAATCCTGACAGCGCTTCATTTAATTTTTCCGCCTGCTTATCGTTAAACGGTCCTCTTTCCAATCCTTTTTTTATATCCATGGCCACTTATTTTTCAACTTTATTTATCAGGCTGTGGGGTGTATCGTAAATAGGGTTTTATAACACGGTGTCCCTTCGGGAATTTCCCTTCCACATCTTCCTGTTTTATAGCAGGAGCAATAATTACATCTTCTCCTTCTTTCCAATCTACGGGGGTAGCAACACTGTGCTTAGCAGTAAGTTGAAGTGAATCAATTACCCTTAGGATTTCTGTGAAATTCCTTCCAGTAGATGCAGGATAAGTTATGATAGCCTTGATCTTCTTATCGGGACCAATAAAATATACCGACCTTACCGTCGCGCTTGTAGAAGCATTTGGGTGAATCATATTATAAAGTGTAGACACCTTTTTGTCAGGATCTGCAATAATAGGGAAATCTACATCACAGTTCTGGGTTTCATTAATATCTTTAACCCAACCCTTATGAGATTCCAGATCATCAACACTAACGGCAAGTACTTTTGTATCTCTCTTGGCGAAATCTTCTTTTAAATGTGCTGTGCGACCAAGTTCAGTTGTACAAACAGGGGTATAATCGGCAGGGTGAGAGTAAATAATTCCCCAACTGTTCCCCAGCCATTGATGAAAATCTATTTCCCCTTCTGTTGTTTGCGCTGTGAAATTTGGGGCATCATCTCCAATTCTTAAACTCATGTTCTTTAGTTTTTAAGTGTAACATTAATTTCAATTCTTGATAATAACAAAATCCAGCTTTTGCTTTCTTTGTTGAGTTCAAAATTAACCTGAATTAAACTTAAATGCCAATTGTAAATATTAATATTGAATAACCTAAAGTTATGAGGGAGAGTAAAAGGAAATAATGACTGAAAGAATCCTGAATTCGTAAATCTTTCGCAGTTACAACTGGAAATGCCGTAATTAAAATAATTCCAGAGGGCTTAATGGACTATTTGACCTCTTATTTCCCTTCCACCTGAATTATCAATAATTATGGTTCCTGATCAAAAACTGGATAATTAACCCGGGAAGACCACCTTCGGGCCCCTGCGGGGTTATGAAGTAGAAATCCCGATAAATCGGCAACTTTTTAATCTCAATAATCTTCAGAATTCCGCTTTCCAGCTCCTTCAGAATGGCATGTAAAGATACAAAGGCCATACAATCGGAATGCTGCAGGTATGATTTAATAGCTTCAGTGCTTCCCAGCTGCATTTCGACCTGCAGTTCAGCCAGGCCTATTCCCTTCCGCTTTAAGGCATCGGCAATTACTTCCAGCGTCCCCGACCCTGGTTCTCTTAACAGGAGAGGAATTCTTTTCAGTTCTTCCGGCATTATTTCATCTTTTTTTGCCAAAGTATTTTTACTGCTGCACACCAGTACGATTTCGTCTTTTAGAAATGGGGTATAATGAATTTCCCGGCGTTTGGATTTACCTTCAATCACTCCAACTTCAATTTTTTTATCAAGCAGGGCCTGTTCAATCTGCTCGGAGTTTCCACTGAACAACTCCACCTTTACTTCCTGATGAATTTTGTGAAACCGGGCCAGTAAGGGGGGTAAAATATATTGTGTAATAGATGTACTGGATCCTATATGCAGGACACCCTTAAAGGTTTGATTAAGTTGGTTTAAATCAAATTCTATCTTTCGGTAAATTTCCTTTATCTCTTCTGTATGTTTCAGTAGTACCTCCCCTGCAGGAGAAAGCTGTACCTTATTCCCTCTTCTATCGAATAAGGCAAGGTCAAACTGGTTTTCCAGTTCCTTTATATGATTAGTCACCGCCGGCTGCGATATATGTAACTCTTCGGCAGCTTTCGTGAAACTTAGCCTTCTGGCCACAGTATTAAATACCTTTAAACGAAAATCGAACATATACAATAATAATCATAAATGCCGTTAACAGCTAATTCCAGAAGGTTTTTTATTAATGTAATTCCCCCTCCTGAATTTGCTTGATCCTTAATAGTTCTATTTCCGGCTCAAAATAATGAAATTTATTCTCTTTTTTTTAGTGTAATCACTTATAAATGGATAGATGGGGTACTCTAAAAACTAATATATAGACTATATTAGAGAAAGAAATATACATTTATGGGCTCAACATAAGAAGTATATAAGAAGGCATTTTCGCTGGCCTTGGATTGAATACAATAAAAGAATATAAAAATAACGAAAGGCTAACATCGGTTAAGTGAAAATAGCGGGCAAATCGAGTAAAAAGTGATAACTTCTAACCAAACCGTTTTCTACTCATTTAGGCATTTGGGTATTGAATTTAAACACAAGTAAGAATTAATATTTCTCAAAAAGAGGTTTAAAAAAACGCTAAAAGCTAAACTGAAAGTTGATATATTCTATTAAAAGTAAACTATCGAAATTGATTTAGAGAAAAATACTTTATGCTTTTTGGGATAATATAGCGTGTTTTGAATACAATTAGATTAATAAATAAAATGAGGTGCGTAATTCGGTGCGTATATACCCAGAAAGACCTGCCATAAACCCAATAAAATAGGTAAAAGTAAGATTACGGATAGTTCCTCTTTCTCCGCAAAAGGAAGAAGCCGTCTCACAACTTGAGGCGGTTTTTTTGTGTTTTTTTTCTTGGATAAAATAGTGTTTTACGCTATATTTATAACTGATTTACAGATGATTACATATTAATTTCAAACATTATAATCAGCGACAGACCACACTTTTACCTTATTCGTTTGACGATTTTATTTCTGATAAACATCCAGTTCGGGTAGTTGACCAAGTTGTTGAATCAATCAATATCCAACCCTTATTAAAAGCATACAGCAAAGAGGGCAATCCAGGTTACCATCCAAAAATGTTGCTCAAGGTGATGCTTTATGCCTACATGACCAACATCTATTCTTCCCGAAAGATTGAACTGGCCGTTAGGGAGAACATCAATTTTATGTGGCTCACTGGCATGGCCATTGTTGACCATAATACAAACAATCGATTCAGGAGCAACAAGCTTAAGGACAGTTTTAAAGAAATTTTTATACAAGTGGTTTTAATGTTGGCATCAGAAGGATTTATTTCGTTGAAACAAATTTACACAGATGGCACAAAAATAGAGGCCCAGGCAGGTAGATATACCTTTGTTTGGGGAAATAGCATCAAGACAAGCAAAAACCAAAATGCTTACCCAATTGGAAGACTTATGGAATTATGCCCAAAGTATCTCCAACGACGATGGCCCCAATCCAGAACCGCCCGAGTTCAAGGAAATCAATAGAGAAACTATCCAAAAAACAGTAGAGCAAATAGATGCCAAACTAGCTGGGAACGAAAAAGCTTCATCAAAATCCAAAGCGAAACTTCATTACATCAAGCAAAACTTTGAGAAGAATCTTGAAAAATATCAAGAGCAGGAGGCTATTTTAGGCGAAAGAAAATCGTATAGCAAGACCGACACCGATGCCACTTTTATGCGCATGAAAGAAGACCATATGCAGAACGGGCAACTTAAACCAGGCTACAATGCCCAAATATCGACCGAGAACCAGATCATAGTAAACTATACATTGCACCAAAATCCAACAGACACCAAAACCCTAAAACCACATTTGGAAAACCTAAAAGAAACCTATGGAGAAGAGGTTTTTCAAGAAATGGAAGACATCACTGCCGATGCAGGCTATCGAAGTGAAGAGAACTACGATTACCTTCAAGAGCAAGGCCTAACGCCTTATGTGAAGTACAATACCTTTGATAAGGAACGAGGCAAGAATTATCAAAAAAAGCATAAACCCTTTAGCAAGGAAAATCTACATTATAATCAAGAAGAAGATTATTATGTATGTCCAATGGGACAAAAAATGCATAAAACCCATCAAAGCAGACGAACTACCGAAGCTGGATACATACAGCACTTATCACACTATGGGACCACAAACTGTGAAGGTTGCCCATTACGGGGTCAGTGTTTTAAGGCACAAGGAAATCGAACCATAGAACGAAACCACAACCTTGAAAGGCACAAAGAAAAAATCAGGGAACTCCTCACAAGCGAAACAGGATTATAAAAAAGAAAACAGCGCATGGCCGATGTAGAACCTGTATTTGCCCAACTCAAACACAACCATAATTTTAGACGGTTTTCATTAAAAGGAATCGAAAAAACAGAATTAGAGTTCGGTTTAATGGCAATTGCGCACAATTTAAGAAAGAAAATTGCCGCTTAAACGCAATTTTGCCCTCATTTTAAAATTAAAATGTTTTATCAAAATATCATCAAATAAAAAAACCGCCTCAAATTTTAGTATTGAGACGGCTTCTTTTTATTTTTATTCCAAAAGCTAAAAAGACCATTAATCTGTTAATCTAATTATCATTATTAAAATGGTTACCCACTTTCCATCCAACTTATTGATTCATCATCATATCATGGTCGTATTTACAACAACTAGGTAAATTGTTATAAGCATCTTCGATTCCTGCAACTTTTTCGGTATCATAACCCGATGTTGCAATCGCTTTATGAATAGCCATGGCATCTGTTTTGGTGTCATCAAATGATACATCAATTTTCTTTTTATCAACATCCCAATTGGCATTAACGACACCTGCAACACCATTTGCGGCCTTTTCGATAGTGGTTTTGCACATTTCACAGTTTCCTCTTACACCAAAAGAGATGTTTGTTGTAGCCATATCTTTAGAGGCTTCGATAGTAGTTGTTCCTTCTGTTTCTTGTTTGGTATTGTCTTTACAACTTGTTAAACCCATAGTCACTATTACAGCTATACTTAAAATTACTTGTTTCATTGTTAAAATTTAATTGTTAATAATTGATTTTACTTATTCTATTACTTGTTTTACTTCTCCACAGGTTAGCATCTTATCGCCAAAATAGGGGTTGATTACTATTTCTTCTTTACTTAACCAATAAGCGCCTTTGTTATTATCTGCCATGGGACAAAATTCTACATAGACTTTTTCATTGACACCAAACAACTGAACGGCATTAATTAAATGTGAGGACAGGTGTTTGAAATGGTTTCTTTGCTCTTTGATATTTGACGTTTTGGAAATAGATGTTGCCGATGTTTTTATCTCTTTTTCTAACGACATCCAATGGGTATGTGCCTTATTATCTGTTAATTGTTTCATGTCAACTTTAGACAGATTATTCAATAATCTTTTTGATTCTACCAATACGTTTTTTGAATCATCCTTAGCCAATACATCTTTCAATTTTATATAATCGTTTAAAACTGTTTTTAATTGATTTTGAAAATCTGAAGATACTTTAATGCGTTCATGATTGTCTGTAGCATTTAAAGAGGTATTTTCCATCCCCAAATGACCTTCGTGGCCAGTCGTCACTTTACCACCTGTTTTATTCATCATAGACTTTTTGCCTTGAAGTTGTGCAGCGGCATCCACTGTAAAAGTGCCATTTGTTACAATTTCGTTGCTATGATCCAATCCTTCCAAAACTTCATAATTATCCCCAATTTTATTGCCTAATTTTATTTCACGCATTTCAAAAACAGGCTGGTTTGGATTGGTTTTTATATACACTACAGAGCGTTCTCCTGTCCATAATACAGCTGACGATGGAATAGTTAAAATATCTGTTTTATTAACTAGAGTCCCTTCAATCATGGCTTGCACAAACATGCCTGGTTTAAATACCTCGTTTTGATTATTCAATACAACTCGCAAGGTTACAGTACGTGTTTTGGTATTTAAAATAGGGTCTATAAAATCTACGTTCCCTTTAAATTCTCTATTGGGAGAGGCATTTGTCGTAACTGTTACCTCTTGTCCTTTTTTAAATTGATCTATTTGGTTTTCATAGACATCAAACTGTGCCCAAACCGAATTGAGATTGGCAATTTTTAATAAGGGTTGCCCTTGTTTTATATAATCGCCTTGCTGTACCAATTTTTCAGTTACTGTACCTGAAACTGTAGCATAAACTGGGAGGTTTTCTTTTACTTTGCCTGTTTCTTCAATTTGATTTATTTGATTTTCAGAGAGCTTCCATAATTTTAATTTATTACGCACAGCGTTGTATAATGCAGGTTGCGATTCTTTTAAAGATGCTGCCGTAAGGAGTTCTTGTTGTGCTGCATATAATTCTGGAGAATATATGGATGCCAGTAGCTGACCTTTATTTATTTCTTCACCTGTGAAATTAACATGCAATTGTTCAATTCTTCCTGAAAAATAACTGACCTGTACAGCATTGGCCTCTTCATTTTCAGCAATTTTACCTGATAGTTTCATAACATGATCTTCTACCATGCCCTTACCTACAACTGTGGTTTGAATATTGGCTAGAGCCATGGCATTGTCTGTTAGCTTGAATTGGTCTGCTAACAACCCATCATTACCACTTTCAGCAGGGATTAAATCCATACCACAAATAGGGCAATCGCCAGGTTCTGGTTGCATAATCTGCGGGTGCATAGAACAGGTCCACATTTGATTCGTTTCTGTTAATGCATCGTGATTATGTTCTTTTTTTTCATTGGTAGAATGTCCAAAAAGTAACCAGCCTAAAAGGATACCAATGGTGAATAGACCAATATATATGACTATTTTGTTATTTTTCATTTTCTAAACGTTTTATCATTACTTTCATTTCCTCAATTTCTTTTTTCTGTGCTTTAATAATGTCTTCTGCCAGTTTTTTAACCTCTGGGTCTTGAATATCAGCTCTTTCACTGGTTAAAATAGCAATGGAATGATGCGGAATCATACCTTTCAACCAAAGCACGTCACCAATAATTGGTTTTTGCGCTCTAACTAAACCGAATGCACTAACGAATAGTATAAAGCTCCCAACAAAAATTGCTATATTTTTTTTCTTGTTCTTATACATTTTTCGCATAAAAAACCACATAATTACTGCCATGGTTGAAATCCCTAAACAGGTCATGTAAAAACGTGTTAAACTAAAATATACTTGGTCTATGGTATAGGTATTTAGATACATTGTGATGTACATGGCTATAAATGAGCAAGCCAACATTAAAAAGAATGTTTTGTAATTATTATTTTGTTTTGAATTCTCCATTTTATTTTGATTTTAAAAGATTGAAATTTGCATAGCAATCATTATGTCTATATTGATAAAGTTTAATTATGCATTGTTTGTCATTGGTTTTATTTTGTAAATGTGCTTCCTTTTACTGAATTAAATAATTAATAATTGTACTCTGAACATAGAAGTTTTTAATAGCTTCAATCTGGTTCATTTGAAATTTTAGTTGCAACTCCTGAATATCCAGTACATCATTAAACTTAATAGTTCCTGTTTCGTAACTTTTGATGAGAATCTCCTCGGCATCCTTTGCTTGTTGTAAGTTTTTAGCTTGAATTTTATAACTTATTCTTGCCGACATACGCTCATTAATAGCTTTATCTAGAAGTGTTTCCAAAGTATTTAATCGTTCTTGTTTTTGTGCGGTTATTTCTTGTTGTTGCAACTCATTTTGTTTGGTTTGCGATTTGTATTTGTTGTTGAATATAGGTATGGAAAATGATACCATGGGCATTACAATGTCTTTTCCGTTATCACTAAAATTCATATCGGGTCGTTGTTCTACACTGATGTAATCCAATCCAAAACCAATCATAGGACTGCTTTCTTTTTGGTTCACTAATTCAGATTGCTCTACAGATTGAAAGAGTTTATCGTATTTAATTAATTCAGGATGTAATGATAAATTGTCATTGTTGCTTTCAAAATCTTCTGAAGGGATTATCAAATCATCAATTACATGGATTGTAATATCTTTATCCCTATTCAAAAGCTTATTGAAAGCGGTTTGTTCTGTTAAATATTGTAGTTCCAAAACTTGTTTTAGTTGTTCTAACTCGTTCTGGCGCATCTGCAATCGCAATACATCTACTGCGGATGCTTTACCTACTTCAACGGATGTTAATGCCAATGTTTCATAAGTTTTAAGTAAGTTAATATTTTCTCTTAATACATCTTGCTTTGCTTTATTGGCGTATAAATTATAATAGGATTGCGATACTGAAGCCATTAATTTTCTCTTGGCAATGGCAATATCCTCATATTTTGCATCTGCCAAAGCACTTACATAATTTTCTCGTGAAGTAATGGTACCAAACCACGGCAGCATTTGTTTTGCAGATACCCTAAAACGTTGTGCGCCTGTTCTAGTTTCGGGTTCGCTCACAAAATAGCCTACGCCAAATTCGGTGTCGGGCAAGGTGTTGACTTCATTAACTTTTTCGGAAGCCATATTGTATTGTAATTCAAATTTTTGAATTTCCGGATTGTTTTTTAATGCCTCCTCAATCAAAGGTTCTAATTGTTGGGCATTTCCTATTAGAGAAAAGATCAAAGAACAAAGAACAAAGACCGCTTTAAATAGGATATGTTTATTATAGTAATTCATTTTTACATTTTTTAATCTATACGATACTTTCTTTACCTTGCCACTTAAGTTGAAATTCTTTTTTCCAACTAAACAATACAGGAACTAAAAAGTATGACGTAATATCTATGATCATACCTCCAAATATCGGGATTGCCATTGGTATCATGATGTCACTTCCCTTACCTGTTGAAGTCAAAACAGGAAGTAATGCTAATACTGTGGTAACGGTCGTCATGAGGCATGGACGAATACGTTTTCCTGCTGCCTCTAACGTTGCTGAACGAATCTCATGCTTGTCTGTTGGGCTTTGTTTATCAAAGGTTTGCATGAGGTAGGTACCCATAACAACGCCATCATCTGTAGCAATTCCAAACAAGGCGATAAAGCCTACCCAAACAGCCACACTTAAGTTGATGACTTTCATGTTAAAGAGATCTCGTAAGTTTTCCCCAAACAGGCTAAAATTCATAAACCACTCTTGACCATATAACCACATCATTATGAAACCACCTGCAAATGCGACTGCAATACCTGTAAAAATCATTAATGATGTTGTAACCGAACGGAATTGAAAATACAAAATCAAAAAGATAATCAACAATGCTAAAGGCACAACCACAGATAAGGTCTTTTCTGCCCGTAACTGATTTTCATACGTTCCTGTGAATTGATAGTTAATCCCTTCAGGTACTATTAATTCGCCATTATCAATTTTTTGCTGAATTAAAGCTTGTGCATTTTCAACGACATTTACTTCTGCAAAACCATCTAGTTTGTCAAACAATACATAGCCTACCAAAAAGGTGTCTTCACTTTTAATCACTTGAGGTCCTTGTTCATAACGAATGGTTGCCAGTTCGCTTAACGGTACTGGACTGCCTCTCTCAACAGGGATATAGATTTGCTGTAATTCGGTTGGATTGGCACGTAATTCTCTTGGATAGCGTACCCGTATACCATAACGTTCTCTACCTTCAACGGTTTGGGTTAAAACCATGCCACCAATAGCAACTGATAAGACATCTTGAACATTTTGTATTGAAATGCCATAGCGTGCTATTTTCTCTCTGTCAATATCAATCAGCAAATACGGTTTTCCAACAATACGATCTGCAAAAACAGCTTCATCCTTAACACCTTCTGCTTGTTTTAAAATGTTTTCTAACTGTACCCCGAATGCTTCAATTTGTTTTAGGTCTTGACCTTTGACTTTAATGCCCATGGGTGCGCGCATTCCTGTTTGCAGCATTACCAATCGCGTTTCAATAGGTTGTAGTTTGGGTGCTGAGGTAACACCTGGCAATTTGGCAACTTTTACAATGTCGTTCCAAATATCGTCTGGCGATTGTATTTCTGGTCGCCAATTGCGGTATAATTCACCATCATCGTCTGGGATGAGTTGAGACCTTTCGACTGCGCTCATGGTGACATCTTCCGAGTTATTGGGATTTGCGACATAACGTCCATCTTTCAATTCAAATAAACCATCATCATTTACTTTGTAACGTTGGCGTTCGCCGTTTTCAGTTAGCATATATTCAGGTTTGTACTGAATCATATTTTCATACATGGATAAGGGTGCAGGATCTAAAGCCGATTCTGCTCGACCTGCTTTCCCTACTACGGTTTCAATTTCTGGAATACTGGCAACAGCCATATCCAATTGCTGTAACACGCGTTTGTTTTCTTCTACACCAGCATGTGGCATTGAGGTTGGCATCAACAGAAATGAGCCTTCGTTTAAAGATGGCATAAACTCTTTGCCTGTATTTTTCATAATGAGAAAGCCCAAAACAAGAACCGTAGTCGGGATGGTCAAAAAGAGTAATCTATTGTGTAAAGCCCAATTTAAAATTTTGAGGTAATACTTTTGAAACAGTTCAAAAATTCCCAAAAATCCAAAACAGATGATACTGACAAAAATGAGATTCAAAATAAAGCTTTTACCTACTCCTAATGGTCTCCAATATTCTGCTAACAAGAATACTATGGCTGCTGCCGATAAAATGATATTGATGGTATTCTTGTTTAATGAAAAATTAAACTTAAAAAAAGACACATTGTAGGCCTCGCGCTCTGTAATGGCAAACCAAATGGCTGTGATACCGAAACCAATAAGCAAAATCCCAATCCAATAACCATACATCATAATGATAAGACCAAGTATTATCAATATGCCATTTAATACATAACTAGTTGTTTTTCTTATGTTTACTTTTTTGAATATAAAGGCAGCAAATGGAGGAATTAAAAATAATGCGATAAAAAGAGCTGCTACTAGAGCAAATGTTTTAGTAAATGCTAATGGTCGAAATAGTTTACCTTCTGAACCTATCAACGTAAATACCGGAATAAAGCTTATAATGGTTGTCATTACAGCGGTAACAATAGCGCCTGATACTTCAGCAGTGGCGTTATAAACTACCTGATTGATAGGCAACTTTTCACTTTTCTTTTCATCCTCATCTAAATGCCTTATGACATTTTCAGAAAGTATGACCCCCACATCCACCATAGTGCCAATAGCAATGGCAATACCAGATAATGCCACAATATTAGCATCGACACCAAACAGTTTCATTGCGATAAATACCATGAGCACCGCTACAGGCAATAAACCTGAAATCAAAACCGATGCTCGAAGATTAAATACCATAACGATAATGACCAGAATGGTGATTAAAATTTCTAATGTTAAGGCTTCGTTGAGCGTTCCTAATGTTTCTTGAATAAGTTCTGTTCTATCATAAAAAGGAACAATTGTGACTTGTGATGATCTACCATCAGCTAATACTTTTGAAGGCAACCCTGAACTTAACTCGTTAATCTTTTCTTTTACATTGTTAATGACTTCCATTGGGTTGGCACCATAACGAGCCACAACTACGGCACCCACTACTTCTGCGCCTCCTTTATCCAAAATTCCTCTCCGTGTTGCCGGACCTAATGAGACTTTTCCAATATCTTTTATACGTATTGATGTAAAATCTTCGGAAGTAACCACGGCGTTTTCTATATCCGAAATGGATTTCACATAACCCAAACCACGTACTAAATATTCGGCTTGGTTGATTTCGATGGTTTGTGCGCCAATATCCTTGTTGCTTTCCTTAACCGCTTTTACGACCTGATTTAACCCAATATTGTATTGCCGCATCAATTCAGGATTGACATCTACTTGATACTCTTGTACGTAACCACCAATAGAAGCTACTTCAGACACACCACTTGCAGATGACAAGGCAAACTTTACGTAGTAGTCTTGAATGCTACGTAACTCTTGTAAATCCCAACCACCTGTTACGTTTCCATTTTCATCCCGACCTTCTAAGGTGTACCAAAAAATTTGTCCTAATCCTGTAGCATCAGGACCCAAAGCTGGATTAACACCTTCAGGCAATAACCCGCTTGGTAATGAATTGAGTTTTTCCAGAATACGACTTCTGCTCCAGTAAAACTCTATATCTTCCTCAAAAATGATATAAATACTTGAAAAGCCAAACATAGACGAACTACGAATAGTCCTTACACCCGGGATACCGAGTAAGGAAGTCGTTAATGGGTAGGTAATTTGGTCTTCAATATCCTGAGGTGAGCGACCGTCCCATTTGGTGAATATAATTTGTTGGTTTTCGCCAATATCTGGAATAGCATCTACAGCTACGGGATTGCTTGGTAAAAATCCTGTATCCCAATTAAAAGGAGCGTTTACGGTTCCCCAACCTATGAAAAGGACGAGTAGTATTACAGCTACGAGTTTATTTTCTATTAAAAATTTGATGCTTTTATTCAGCATTGTAATGATGATTAAAACAATTAAACTTTGGTGTTATGAACACACCGAATACAACAAATTATCCTTACGATATTCTATCATAGGATAACACAGTCTATTGTTTATAAATCAAATTAAATAGGTCTCGTCAATCTTGTAGAGTTGTTTAGTAACGAGTGGTGGTTTGTATTCTTTGAATGTAGGTGCATTGTTATCTAAACCTTCAAAAAGGTTAATATATGTATGAACAAATGAAGTTATAAATACTTGCTTCTCTAAAGAAATTTTGTCAATTTTTAGTTGTAATTCATCTTGACCGTCAATCAATAATTGCTTGTCATTACAACAGTTCAATTTTGTAATGACACAACCTTCAGTTGAAGGATTTTGTAATTCCATACCACAACCTTTTGCCTTGTGAAGGAACGCTGTTTCTACCAAAGTATCCCCACAATAATGCATATTCAATGTAAAGGATAATGTAGAAAACAAGACTACAAAGGCCATTAACATTGACACTATTTTATGGAATATTTGTTTCATATTAATTGCTAAGTTACAAAATTTTAACAATTCTCTATTTTGTTTAACAGAAGTTTAAATATCGAGTAATAACATTATATTCAAAATAGGATTAATACATTTCAAATACTAACGCTTATTTATAAACCTCAATTCACTTTTAAGCATCACAACACCCGCTGTAAAATTGTCACCAAATCTTTTCTTTTAAAGGGTTTTTCCAGAAACCCATCCATACCATTTTCCAAACATCTTTCAATATCTTCCTGAAATGTGTTGGCAGTCATGGCTATGATTTTAACGGGAAAATCTACCAAATTCTGTTTTTCCAGCTCTCTAATTTTCAAGGTTGCCTCTATGCCTCCCAAAAGTGGCATTCTAATATCCATCAAGATAATATCAAAGTCTTGCCTTTCGAATAGCTCTATGGCCTCTATACCATTGTGGGCTAATTCAACATGATCCGATAATTCACTTAAAACAATTCGAGCCACTTTAATATTTATCAAATTATCTTCAACAATTAAAAACCTTTTATTTTTAAATGCGAACTGATAGTTCTCACTTTCTGCCCATTCAATAACCCTGTCTTCGTATTGCATTTCCAGAACTTTAAAAATGGTATTTAATAATTGGTTCATTTTAATAGGCTTGTTAAGTCCTACTTCAAAACCGTCCTTATTCAGTGCTTGAGTGATAGAAGATAGTAAAATAAGTTTTATGTCTCTGGTTTCTGGGTTTTGCTTAAGGCTTTGCACAAAAGCTTTACCATTGATCTCAGGTACTTGGTAATCGACCAATATCAGGTCTACCGTAGTGCCTTTTAGAGATGCTTTTTTCAAGAAATCGTAAGCTAGGGCCCCATCATTCAATTCAACAACCTCCATACTCCAAGCTTCAAGATAATTCTTTAATATATACCTATTGGTTTCATTATTATCAACCACTAGCACACGCTTTCCTTTCAGGGCTTCTTTATTAAGAATTAGATTTTGCCTTATAGCTTCGTTTGAAATAGGAAATACGGCTTTGAAAAGGAACGTCGAGCCAACATCTGGTGAACTATCAAGTTCTAAGGCTCCTCCCATTTGATCAACCAATCGTTGTGAAATGGCCAAACCGAGCCCAGTACCTCCATATTTTCTAGTGGTAGATGCATCTACTTGGGAAAATGATTTAAACAATTTTTTTTGATTTTCTTTTGAAATGCCAATACCAGAGTCCTTCACCTTAAACTCAATTTCATGGAAACCATCATTGTTTGCTATATGGTTTACATAAATGGCAACCTCTCCTTGAGAGGTAAACTTGATGGCATTGTTGACCAGATTGGTGATAATTTGTTTTAACCGTATATAATCGCCACTAACAAATTCTGGAATATTTGGATCTATAAATGTAAATAGGTTTGTTGATTTTGACCCCGCAGGCACTAAATGAATATCGGCAACCTCTTCAATAATGCTTCTAATGTTTATGGGAACAGTTTCCAATTCCATATTTCCGGATTCAATCTTGGAAAAATCTAAAATATCATTGATTAACGACAACAAAGTTTGACCCGATTTTACGATGATATCTAAATACTCCATTTGAATAGGTTCGAGGGAAGATTTACTTAAAATATCGGCCATACCAATAATGCCATTCATGGGTGTTCGAATTTCATGGGACATATTAGCAAGGAATAAACTTTTAGCTTTATTGGCCTCTTCTGCTTTTTCCTTGGCAACGGCATACCGCTTTTTAGTTAATTCTTGCATGGTCGCATCACGTGAAACACCAACAAGACCAATAATTTTAGAACTCTTATCCCTTATTGGCACTTTTGTTACAGAAAGCCAAATAGTATTGCCATCTAGGTCTTGTAACTTTTCTACCTTATTGATTATTTCCACACCTTTTTCAAGAACAGCCTCGTCTTGTTTTTCATATCTATGGGCAGCATCTTTAGATAGAAAATCCGCATCCGATTTTCCAATGAGATCATCAATATCAATTTTAAAAAAATTAGCAATGGCTTTGTTTGCGCGAATATATTTAGAGTCCATGTCCTTGAAATAGATGTAATCAGGAACATTGTTCATGAGTATTTGCAAAAAGTCCTTTTCTTTCTCTAGTCTGTCTTCTAATTTTTTCTGCTCGGTAAAATCATGGGAAATGCCAACAATACCTATAACCTCCTGTTTGCTACTAACAATTGGAATCTTGGTAGTTAACTCCCAAAAACGTTCTCCATTTTTTATATAGCTTTCCAGTTTATTCAAAATACTGGTTCTCTCACTCATAATTCTTTGTTCATCATCAAAAGCTTCTTGGGCATGTTCATGACCAAAAAAGTCAAAATCAGTTTTTCCATAAAGCGCCTCTGGTTCCGATAATCCAAACATTTTTGCCAATGCCATGTTGCAACGAATAAATTGGGAATCTCTATTTTTAAAATAAATCCTATCAGGCAAGTTATCCATCAACAAATCCATGTATCTTTTTTCCCTACGTAAATCTCGTTCAATTAGGTATTCATTTGTAACCTCCCTAGAAATGCCTACCATTCCTATAGATTTGCCTTTAGAATCCTTTAATGGTATTTTTGTAGCCTTTACAAACTTCTCTCCACCAGACGTAACCAAGTGTTCTAATTTTTTAATCAATGGAATACCGTTTTCCATTAACGATTGTTCATCGTTATGAGCTTCCCTACTTTGATTTTCACCAAAAAAATCTTCATCCCTTCTGCCTATGGCTTCCTCTGGAGAAGCAATCCCCAAGGTATTGGCTTGTGCATGATTTATTTTGGTAAATCTGGATGCCCTGTCCTTAAAGTAAATGGCATCAGGTATGTTAGCCATAAGAAGGTCTAAAAACCGCTGGCTTTCTTCTAATTTATCTTTTTGCTCAATATATGCCTTATCAATCAGTTTTAATTTTGAAAACAATTCAAAAATAGCGATAGAATCAAACTCGTTTGGGAACTGAAACATTCTTATATGGGGATACTGTCCAGCTCCAAAGGGCGTTCCATATAGAATAACAGGAACATAATAGCTGGGATCGTTTAGAGAAATACAGTTTGGAATGTCCCCACTTAATCCGGGGTTATCAAACAATATTGCATCTGGTTTGTTTTTTTTTATGGCTGCATTTAATAGTTTTATGTCGCCAAAAAAACAATAGATTAAGCCTTCGTAACAAGGTAGCGATTCCAGTAAAAAATCAAAGTCATTTTCACAAAATACAAACAGTCTTTTCATTTGTCTATTATTAAAATAATCTAAAAATACTGGTTGGTTTTTTAAGATTTTAAGTGCACAATAGCATCATATTTAGTTTATAGACACACGCTTTTTACAGTTTGCAAATAAGAAAATAACCAAAAGATAAGTACTAGGGGCAAGGTGAAATTATTTCTAAATATATAAAAAAATTCGTATATATTTAAAACTGGGCTAAAAAATGAACACCGTTAAACTCATAGCGCCTTGGGCGCCAATAACTAAACATTGTTCAATATCGGCTGTTTTTGAGGGTCCGGAAAGAAATACTCCAAACGTTCTTTCTCGTTTAGAAATCAGGTTGTATGCTTCATGCATGTGCAAACATATATCGTTTTTTGAAAGAATTAAAACCAGATCGTTGGCAATAAAGGGTAAAGCCCGAACGATAAAATCATTTTCAGAAATCCACACCGCTCCATTCTCCGCAACTCCAAATTGAGCATCAATAATAGCTAAATCTATAGATTCTAAACTATGAGGTTCGGTTTCATTTGAAATTGAAATAGTTGCTAATTGTGATGTGTTTGAACAGGATACAATACTTTTTGCGTTTGGGTATCGTTTTTTAATTTCGGCATCTAAATCTTCTATTGTATTCAAAGAAACAATCCTACCTCCTACCGATTCTAGATTTTTATAAAATATATCAACCAAGTCAATATCTTCATGAAAAAGACTTAAATCAATCTGTGGTAAAGGCACTGACTCTGGCTTGTTCTTTTTAATGGCATTTAAAATAGATGCTCTACTCATGATTTCCTTTTTTTATACCAATCCTCAAAATTGTCGTTTTCAACTTTAGGTAAATCCCTTGCTTTTCCCCAAGTATTTATTTTAGAGTTAACGATAGATTTTGGAAGGTGTTTCAACATAAATCGCGATGATCTCCCCAAGAAGCCATATAGCTTAGAATTTGCTAGAACGATGCCTGCCATTTTTAATATAGATCTCTTTACAACAGGTTGTTTAACGTTTTTCGTGATGATTTGTCGCCATTGGTACAACTGCTCGTGGATATTAATTTTCACTGGACATACATCGCTACAAGAACCGCATAATGTGGAGGCAAATGGCAACGAACTGTGTTTTTTTAAATCCATTCCCGGTGATAATATAGAACCGATGGGTCCAGGAATGGTCGCTTTATAACTATGACCGCCACTACGCCTGTAAATGGGACACGTATTCATACAAGCTCCACATCTGATACAATGTAAAGAACTTCTAAATGCTTCACGACTTAATTGTTCCGATCTGCCATTGTCAACAATAACAATATGCATCTCTTTCCCTTGTACCGGCTTGTTAAAATGTGAAGAGTATGTGGTAATAGGTTGCCCAGTCGCACTTCTTGCCAATAACCTTAAAAAAACGCCTAAATGCTTTTCTTCGGGAATTATTTTTTCAATGCCCATACAAGCAATATGCACTTTTGCAAGGTGAACGCCCATATCGGCATTACCCTCATTGGTACAAACAACAATGCCACCTGTTTCTGCAACGGCAAAATTAACCCCTGTAATGGCTGCATCTGCTTTTAGAAACTTATCCCGTAAATGCTTTCTGGCTTCGTTGGTTAAATATCGTGGATCGCCATGACTTGGAACGGTACCCAAATGTTTTTGAAACAATGCATCTACTTCTTCTTTTGTTTTATGAATGGCTGGCAACACAATATGGCTAGGTGGTTCTTTTGCCAATTGTACGATGCGTTCACCTAAATCGGTATCAATGACTTCGATGCCATGGGCTTCTAAATACGGATTTAAATGGCACTCTTCGGTAAGCATCGATTTGCTTTTAACAACCTTTTTTACGTTATTTTGCAGCAATATGTCATGCACAATTTTATTATGTGCTTCGGCATCTCCTGCCCAATGAACCTGAATACCATTTTTTTGTGCATTTTCCTCAAACTGTACCAGATAGTCGTCTAGATTGGACAGTACGTTCGCTTTTATGGCAGAGGCCAAATTCCTAAGGTCTTCCCAACCTTTTACGGTGTGTGCTGCCTTATCCCGTTTATTTCTAACAAACCACAAGGCTTGGTCGTGCCAATTGACTTTAGCTTCATCTTTATTAAATAATTCGGCTTCCTTGGCGTGCGACATTATAAAGTGCTATTTAAAATTTCGGCAATGTGCATCACTTTTAAGGGCTGATTGTTCCGATTAATCAAACCGTCCAAATGCATTAAACACGATTGGTCTGTACCTGTAATAACCTCTACATCGCTCGATAGATGATCTTGTATTCTATCTTTTCCCATTTTTACTGAAATAGCTTCTTCAAAAATTGAAAACGTCCCTCCAAAACCACAGCACTCATCTACCCTATTGAGAGTTTTTAATTGGATTCCTTTGACTTCTTTTAACAGGCTTTCTTCGATTGAATAATGCGCATCCATACGCTCGGAACAAGACCCCAAGCGTAAACCACGGAGTCCGTGACAGCTTTTATGAATCCCAACTTTATAAGGAAAAGACGCTCCTACATTGGTTTTTCCCAAAACTTGAAATATGAATTGGCTGAGTTCATAAATATTATTTCTAACATTTACAACATCTTCTGTTTGCTCTAAAATATCAAAATGTTTTTTTACGTGATATACGCAACTACCTGACGGACAAACAATATAATCGTAGTTTTTGAAGTTTTCGACAAATAATTGGCAAGAGCCCTTTGAATCTGATTCATAACCAGAATTCCCTAAAGGCTGTCCACAACAAGTTTGTCCGGTTGGATAATCAACGTCTACGCCTAATTTTTCTAAAAGCTCTAACGTAGCAATTCCGACTTTAGGATATAATTGATTGACGTAACATGGAATGAACAGTCCAACTTTCATTTATTTGGAACTTCTAGAAATACCAAGTGCTAGCCCACGTAATTCTGCTAAACCTCGTAAACGCCCGATGGATGTATAGCCAGGATAGGCACTATTGGGTTCTAAATCGTGTAACATTTGGTGTCCGTGATCTGGGCGCATGGGCAATTGCACGTTGCGTTCTTCTTCAATTTCCAAAACAGCTTTTACCACTTCATACATATCTGAAGAGCCATCTAAATGATTGTCTTCATAAAAACTGCCATCTGCTTCTCTCCTAACGTTTCTTAAATGAAGAAAGTGAATTCGGTCTGCAAATTTTCTAACCAATTTAGGTAAATCGTTATTTGGATTAGCACCCAAAGATCCTGTACAAAAGGTAATGCCGTTTGAAGGGCTATCAATAAACCCAACCAAATCTTCCAAATCTTTTTCAGATTTAATAATTCTTGGAAGTCCCATAATATCCATTGGTGGGTCGTCTGGATGAATCGCCATCACAATCCCGTGTTCTTCACAAACAGGAATCACTTGATTTAAAAAGAAGGACAAATTAGCTTTTAAATCGGCATGCGATAAATTATCGTATTGGGCAATCATGTCCTTAAAAACAGGAATCGTTAAATCATCAACAGTTCCTGGCAACCCTTTTAAAACATTATCTTCTAAAGCCTGCTTTTCTTCGGAATTCATTTTAGAAAAACGAATTTTTGCCTTTTCTAAAATTTCAGGGGTATATGAATCTTCAACACCATCACGTTTCATAATGAAACACTCAAAAACGGCCATGTCAACTTTATCAAAACGCAAAGCAGTGCTTCCATCAGGTAATTTCCAGAATAATTCGGTACGCGTCCAATCCAGAACCGGCATAAAATTATAGCATACGTTTTTAATACCACAAGCAGCTACATTTCTTAAGCTTTGTTTGTAGTTTTCTATACGTTTTAGATAATCACCTTTACGCAACTTAATGTTCTCGTGAATGGGTATACTTTCTATAAACGACCATTCCATACCATGGGATTCAATCGCGTTTTTTACTTTTAAAATCTCCTCAACCTCCCAAACCTCTCCATTGGCAACATGATGTAATGCCGTAACCACACCCGTTGCTCCTGCTTGTTTTATGTATGATAATTTTACGGAGTCGTTCACTCCGAACCATCTAAATGTTTCTTGCATGTTCTTTTAAATTTTTATTAAACGCCACTAAACGCACTAAAGCCTCCATCTACAGGAATGGTAATGCCTGTAACAAATTTGGAAGCATCGGAACATAAATAATGTAACGCACCGTGTAATTCATCAGCATCTCCAAAGCGTTTCATGGGCGTATTGCTAATAATTGTGTTACCTCTTTGTGTTAAGCTGCCATCTTCATTTAACAATAATGCTCTGTTTTGGTTTCCGATGAAGAATCCAGGAGCAAGAGCATTCACACGTAAGCCGTCTCCATATTTTAAAGCCAGCTCTACCGATAACCATTTTGTATAATTTTCGATGGCTGCTTTGGATGCAGAGTAACCCGCTACCCTTGTAATGGCTCTGTCTGAAGCCATAGAGGAAATATTTATAATGATGCCTTTTTTATTTTTCACCATTTCTTTACCAAAAACCATGGATGGGATGATACTTCCAAATAAATTTAAATCGACTACTTTTCTAAAGTCGTCCATATTAATGTCGAAAAAAGATTGTGTTGGACCAACGGTAGCCCCGGGCATGTTGCCCCCTGCAGCATTTATCAAAACATCTATTTTTCCGTATTTAGAGATCACGGCATCAGATACTTCTTGGAGACTTTTCTCATCAACCACGTTGCATACAAAACCATCAACTTTTTTACTTATTGACGACATGCGTTTTACCGCATCATCTACGGTGTCTTTTTTGTAATGTAAAATAATGACGATGGCACCATTTTTCAATAAATACTCGGCCATACTACCACCGAGCACCCCGCCTCCACCTGTTACAAGGACTACTTTGTTTTCAATATCGAATAAATTCATTTAAATTTTTATTTTAAAATCCATAATATACAAATTTAAACATAACTTAAATTAATACCATCTTGTTTTAGATAAATAAGAGGTATGTCAGATAAAAATATATGGATGATGGTTAAAGCAAATGAAAAATCTACCAAAAATTAATTTAATAGCATATACACCCCAATACCCGCAAGGTATCCCAGGATAGCTGCAAAAGATATTTTTTTTACGTACCAAATAAAATCAATTTTGAAAATCCCCATAATGGCAACTCCAGCTGCAGAACCAATAATTAAAATACTGCCGCCTGTTCCTGCGCAATAGGCCAAAAGTTCCCAAAACACACTATCAACAGTATATGTTTCTAAAGAATACATGCCCATAGCCGCAGCCACCATTGGCACGTTATCAATGATAGAAGATAATAAACCTATTAATAAATTAATAGCGTAGACGCTATCAAAATTAGCATCTAAAACTTGGGACAGTTGCAATAAATGGCCTCCTACCTGTAAGGCTGCTACAGCCAATAATATCCCTAAAAAGAATAGTATACTTGGGGTATCAATCCGCGTTAGAATGGCTGAGATTGAAAGTGACTTTTTATGCTCTTCATTCTTTTTCATGTGTAAAACCTCAGTTAAAATCCACATGATACCTAAACCAAATAAAATACCCATAAAAGGCGGCAAATGTGTGACGGTTTTAAAGATGGGAACAAACAATAATGCTGATACTCCAGTTGCAAAAACGATTGTTTTATCAAATGTACTTATCTCATTTTTTGTATGGGTTGCTCCTAAATGATTATCCATTATGGCAACATCCCCTTTTAGTTTTGAGCTTAAAATTGCTAAAGGTATAAGTGTAGACACCAAGCTAGGAATAAAAATCGCGGTAACAATATTTGAAGCCGTAATTTGTCCCCCAATCCATAACATAATGGTAGTTACATCGCCTATGGGTGACCAAGCACCACCAGCATTGGCAGCTATGATCATCATAGAGGCAAAAATCCACAAATCGTTTTTATCCTTTATCATTTTTCTTAAAACCGCGGCCATAACAATAGCGGTCGTCAAATTATCCAAGGCAGCTGATAAAAAAAACGTTATAAAACTTAATACAATAAGTAAATGGCTTTTTTTCTTTATCTTAATCTTATCGGTGATTAATCCGAACCCTTCATGGGCATCCATAAGTTCTACAATGGTCATGGCGCCTAAAAGAAAGAACAAAATTTCTGAAATCTCTCCAACGTGTTCTAACAGTGATTCGGAAATAAAATGTGAAGATTCAATGCTTTCTAAATGGGGAAAAATGGTGTCGCTGCCAAAAACAAGTAATGTCCAACATACAACCCCTAAAAGCAAGGCTGTTGCTGTTTTATTTACATTAATATTATGTTCTAAGGCTATCGCAAGATATCCTATAACGAAAACGATGATTATGGCTAGATACATGTTGAGTTAGTTAATTTTTTAGATGGAATGTTGTGCTTAGGTGTATTGGATTGTATAAAATCTATTGCCTTATGATTGAAGTAAACCATTTGTTATAAATTATTCTGTACCATTTTTTATACCTCAATCCATTTCAGTGAATTCGCATGTAATTTTACGTAAATTTTCTTTAACTTTTTTTAATAACACAAAATAAATATTTCTAAAAAAGAAGGCAACTGAACTCCTCAATTTTAAATATATCAACTTATAATGTAAAAGGCTATAAAATAACTATAGTTGCTCTCACAACTTCCCAACCAAAAGATAATGATAAAATAAAATGGATGTCAAAAAAGTAAAAAATTACCGCTAGCATAAACTTTAAAATTTAGTGATAGCTTTTATAGTATTAGTGATAATTTTTTAAAGTGCATGTTTCATATTTGATATCTTTTTCACATTTATTTAACGCTGTTTGGAATGATTTTTTATAACCTTGTTCATGCTTAAATTTAAGATTATATATTCTTATTTTAAGCAATAAACCAACTATTATACTTTACACCATGAGACATTTTCTAATTGTTCTATTACTATCTACAACAGTATTACATTCCCAAATAGAAGTAAGTAGTAACGTTAAAAACAAAAAACAGTATTTTTCAATTGTAGATGGAACTACAACCGTAAACATTCTATATGATTCATCAGATAATATACTGATTCAAAAATCGGCCACATTTCTTGCTAGTGATATTGAAAAAGTGACGGGCAAAAAACCTGAAGTTTTATCTTCAAGCAACCAAGCAACAGGCAATTTAATCATTATTGGCACTATAGGAAACAGTGCTATAATTGATCAATTAATAGCTTCCAAGAAATTAAATGTGGATGCCATACGTGGTCAATGGGAACGGTTTATTATTCAAACGATACAGAATCCATTGCCCAATGTAAAAGAAGCTTTGGTGGTGGTTGGTAGCGACAAACGAGGCGCTGCTTACGGAACATTTACCATTTCAGAAGAAATAGGCGTTTCACCTTGGCATTGGTGGGCAGATGTGCCAGCCAAAAAAAGTGATAACCTCTTTGTTAAAAAAGATAAATTCGTATCAAAAGGGCCATCGGTTAAATACAGAGGTATTTTTCTTAATGACGAAGCTCCTGCATTAACGGGATGGGTTCAGGAAACATTCGGTAGTTTTAATCACGAATTTTACGAGAAAATATTTGAATTGCTGTTACGCAACAAAGCCAATTATTTATGGCCAGCCATGTGGCAACCAAGAGCTTTTGCCGTTGAAGATCCTGAAAATGCAAAAACTGCAGATGAATATGGTATCGTCATGTCTACCAGCCATCATGAACCCATGATGCGAGCTCATGAAGAATGGGGAGCAAATGGCGGTGGCGCATGGAATTATGAAACCAACAAAGAAGAACTTCAAAAATTTTGGCGCGGAGGCATTGAACGCATGGGAGATCATGAAAGTGTTGTTACCGTTGGTATGCGTGGTGATGGCGATGAAGCTATGAGTGAAGGTACTGCGGTCGATCTATTGAAAAATATAATTACAGACCAACGACAAATCATTGCAGATGTTACTGGAAAACCTGCTGAAAATACACCACAAGTGTGGGCCATATACAAAGAAGTACAAGATTATTATGATAAAGGTATGCGCGTTGATGACGACATTACCATTTTATTTTGTGATGATAACTGGGGCAATATCCGTATACTGCCTAAAAAAGAAGATTTGAATCATAAAGGCGGTTATGGTATTTACTACCATTTCGATTTTGTTGGAGGACCTGTGTCTTATCGATGGTTAAACGTGACGCAAATTGAACGAGTTTGGGAACAAATGAATTTGGCTTACGAATGGGGCGTAAAAGATTTATGGATTGTTAATGTAGGTGATCTAAAACCTATGGAATTGCCTATTAGTTTTTTCCTTGATTTTGGTTGGGATGCTGACATGAAAGCTTCTGATTTGCCTAACTACTATTTGAATTGGGCAGACCAACAGTTTGGAAGTGAACACGCGATAGACATCACTGAAATCTTAGCACTAAGTACAAAATACAGCGCCAGACGGACTCCGGAAATGCTAAAACCAGACACATATAGTTTGGATAATTACAGAGAAGCTGATAGGATTTTAGAAGAGTACACACAACTTCTTGATAGAAGCAAAACCATTTATGACAAACTTTCTCAAAGTTATAAATCGGCATATTATCAATTAGTCCACTATCCTATTGAAGCATTAAAAAATCTAAATGAGATGTATATTTCGACTGCCAAAAATAAATTATATGCCAGTCAAAATAGAGCGTCAACTAATATGTATGCAGATAAAGTAAAAGAAGACTTTTTTAAAGATGCCGACCTTAGTAAATACTACCACGAAACATTAGCAGATGGAAAATGGAACCATTTTATGTCTCAAACGCGTATTGGATACACTACCTGGAGCAACCCAGCAGTAAATAAAATGCCTGAGATTACTTATATTCAAGTCCCTTCTGAAGCTGGGCTTGGTTATGTAGCTGAACATGGTACCGGCAGGGGCCGCTTTAGCCGCTCTGGTCTGTTTGCCTCTAGCCTTCCTAAGTTCGATCCCATAAATAATCAATCCTACTATCTCGAGATTTTTAATACAGGAAGTGATAAGTTAAATTATTCCCTGCAAGCAAAGGATGATTGGGTAAAACTATCTTCTGAAAAAGGAACTGTGACACATGAAGAAGAAGTCTTTGTAACCATTGATTGGAATATAGCTCCGAAAGGGATAAATACATCTGAAATTGTGATATCTGGCGCTGGTCGGGAATACAAAGTAGAGGTTCCCATCCGTAACGATTTACCTGTAGCATCGGGTTTTATAGAAAACAATGGTGTGGTTTCTATGGAGGCTGCAAATTATACCAAGAAACTCGATTCTAAATCAATCAATTGGACCGTGATGCCAAACATGGGTAGAACCAATTCTTCCGTAACGATTGAACCTGCAAATGCAGAAAGACAAACACCAAGTAAAACGTCACCTAGTTTAGAATACGTTTTTACGATTTTTGATGGAGGTGATTTAAAAATTGAAACCTATTTATCCCCTTTACTAAACTATAAAAAGAATGAAGGGTTAAAATATGCCATTGCTATTGATGATGAACAACCACAAATAATTAATGTGAATGAAGAAGACACAAAACCTGATTGGGAATATCCAGATTGGTGGAATAATGCGGTGACCGATCACATTAGAAAAAAACAATCAACACATAAGGCAATCAAACCCGGCAAACATACCCTCAAAGTATGGATGATAGATCCAGGACTCGTTTTCCAAAAATTTGTAATTGATGCAGGTGGATTAAAACCAAGTTATTTAGGACCTGTAGAAAGTGTCTACTTGAATCCTTAACATACATCAATCTAAGTAAATCAACATAGAATATTTCTAAAATTATAAACAAAAATGTTATAAAACCAAAAAAACCTCACTAATACTAGTGAGGTTTTTTGTGAGCCCTAAAGGATTCGAACCTTTGACCGCCTCCTTAGAAGGGAGGTGCTCTATCCAGCTGAGCTAAGAGCCCTTAACCCAAAAATGTCGGGGTGGCAGGCATACTGCTACCGACGTAATATCATTAAAAATCAATAAGTTAGGAATAAATACATATGCTTTATAACCAAAAAGGCAACTTATTTAATATGAACTTTTGTTTTGTTTTTCCCTTAAACTAAGGCGGTGCAAATATAAATTAGTATTATTTATAAAACAAGATAAATTAATATGAATTTAAACCTAATTATAGTCTTCTTCATTAAACATTAAAAATCAAATAACTAAGCATGTATTTTAATAATTCAAATGATTTTACTTTGAAAGCTTTTATATTTGCTTTTACAAAAAAATAGATATATCACTCAGTATTGATAAATTTATTTTGTTTCAATTTTAACCACAAAAGCCATATCATTAATTTTTTGTTCAGGTGTTTTAAAATGCAATCCGTTAGTGTCTAATGAAAAAGGAACTCCTCCTTTGTGTCCTAATATTGAAACACCTTTAATGTTCGGGATGTTCTCACCTAAAATTTTTGTAGTAAATGATGTTAATGTTATTGGCGTACTGGTACCAGGCCATCCTAAAACTATGGCATAAATTGTGTTTTCTTTTCTGGTGTAGCGAATATCTTGTGGTGTGTACGTTATTTTATCTAAAAACATACCTGATTTTTCTTGTTTTGTTGGGCCTTCACCAAATTTATCCCATGTACGGCTACCATAAATAGCTTCCCCATTTATTTTTAACCAAGCCCCAATTTCTAACAAAATATCTTGTTGGTTTTGCAGAATAGTACCATCTGCCATTGGGGACACATTAAGCATTAATGCACCATTTTTACTCACAATATCAGCTAAAACATGAATGATTTCATCAGCCTTTTTTAATCCTAATGTATGGGTATAACTCCAGCTACCAACCGACACAGTTTCGTCTGTCAACCAAAAATCTTTGGTTATTTTGTTCATACGGCCTTTTTCAAAATCTTCAAGACTAACCGTTTTTGGAAATTCACCTTCTTTATGCGTAAAAACGACTTGTTTATTCTTAGCAACGGCATCATTAAAATAATATGCTGCAAATTCCTTTTTGTAACTTTCTGGTATTTTTTGGGTTTGACTGTCAAAATAGATTAGATCTGGACTGTAATTATCTATGACTTCTTTAAGTTGACCGAGCCAATCATTATAGAATTTTTCTTTTGGAATATTGCCGTACATTTTTGCCAAAAGTGGATCATCTGACGATGTTGGCATTTTAGGATTATAAGGAAAATAGGAAATACCGTTTAGCCAGTTCTCTGGTTCTTCTTTATAGATTTGAAGGTTTCTAGCTATATGAAAAGAGGCCACTAGCTTCATGCCTTTTTTATGGATAGCTTTACTTAAGTCGCCATAAACATCTCGTTTTGGTCCCATACTTACAGCATTCCATGGATTAATTTTACTTCCCCAATTAGACCAACCATCATGATGTTCTGCAACCAAACCCGCGAATTTAGCTCCAGATTTTTCAAATAAATCTGCCCAAGCATCAGCATCAAATTTTTCAGCTTTAAACAGGGGTACAAAATCATGATACCCAAATTTTGATGGTTCTCCATAAGTTTTTACGTGGTGTTTATATTCATCCGTGCCTTCTATATGCATGTTTCTGGCATACCAATCATTTGCATAAGCAGGAACCGACATAACGCCCCAATGCGCATAAATGCCAAATTTGGCATCTTTAAACCACTCGGCAGCTTCATCATACTCCGCTAAAGATTCCCAGTCAGCTTGGTATTTTGGTTGTTCTTTTTTATCTTTTTTTATAGCACAACCCATAGTGGTTAGTACCATTAAAAGATAAATTATTTTTTTCATTTTTTAAATATTATGCAACCACTAATACGATACCTTAAACACCACAGCTATATCATTTGGTGTGGTTATCGGCTTACTAATAACTAATGAATTTGCTTTTTGTTTCCATTTAATTTTTTCCTTACTTCCCAGAACTTCTATTTTTTTGATTTTTGCTTTATGACCATCTTTACCTAATGATTTTATAATGATGTCTTGGGCTGGAACGCCAAGCACCGTTGCATAAAGCATATTACCTTTCTGATTAAAGCGAATATCTTTCTCTGACAATTTCACTTTTCCTTCATTGAATCCTGCACTATCAAGAGGATTTATAGAATCCGTAGCAGGTCCCTCGCCATAAATCTTCCATGGACGCGTATCAAAAATACTCTCTTTGTTCACATTCATCCAAGCTGCAATGCCTTCCAGAATATCAACTTCTTTACTATCTATGGAACCATCTCCACGAACCGGTATATTTAAAAGTAAATTTCCATTTTTACTAACAATATCAATAAGCATATGAATGACTGTTTTCGCCGATTTATAGCCTTTCTCATCATATATGGATCTTTTATAATGCCAATCACCAATACAAGTACATGTTTGCCATGCATCGGGTTGTGCTTTATCAGGTGCACCGCGCTCTACGTCCCATACCATGCATTGTTTCTGTTCTTCTGTCAGCACTTTTCCAAATAAAACAGCTTTGAGCTTACCATTGTGGGTTGCCATGTTATGATTGTAATAATGTGCAGCAATTTTTAGCCCTGCATCGCTTATTGGATAAAGAGGAAGGGCCGTATCGTCAAAATAAAGCAAATCTGGGTTGTATTTGTTAATCAGCTCCATGGTGCGGTTGTAAAATCTATCGCAGAATTCCTGATCTGGAACAGATGCTCCATTTTCCCAATGCCATTGTCCCCATAAGGCTTTAATATCATCTTCACTCCCTTTACTAAGAAGATGGTTTTGGGCATAAAGTTTTTGTGGGTCTAAGCCTTCCCACCAAGTGCCTTTACCGTCTTCTTTAGTCAGTTTTCCATCGTAAGGAATCCCAGCAAACTCGCCTTTTTTATCTGAACGTTGTGAAGTTTCAAACCAAGTCCATGCATGAGTTGCATGCACGCTTATCCCAAAAGGAAGATCATATTTTTTGGCTGCTTCTGCCCAACCGGTTACAATATCTTTTTTTGGACCAACACGAACCGAGTTCCATTCTTGGTATTTGCTGTCCCATAAATCCAGGTTATCGTGATGGTTTGCCATAGCAAAGAAATATTGGGCACCTACTTTTTTGTAAAGAGCTACTAATTTTTCCGGATCCCAATTCTCAGCTTTCCAGTCATTAATAACGTCTTTGAAGCCCACTTTAGATGGATGTCCATAGTTTTCGACATGCCATTTATTTTGTTCACCTCCTTCATCATAAATAAACCTGCCATACCAGTCGCCTTGCTCGGGCTGGCATTGTGGGCCCCAATGTGCCCAAATCCCAAACTTGGCATTTCTATACCATTCGGGTACTTCATATTGCTGAAGAGATTCCCATGTTGGACTGAATTTTCCTGAAGCGACAGGTTCTTGGTCTGTATTAACAATCACCTGAGGATTTTCCTGAGCCATGACACTCAATTGGAATAAGACACCTAAAACTATTAGTTTAACGTGAGTTCGACGTAAAAAAGTTGATTTATTTATAATAAAAAAGCGAAAAATTTAGTAAATTAAAGTTCTGAATTTCAATTATATAACTAAATATTTCGCTATGATTTCCGATTCTAAAATTACTGAAATTTTCTGTTCTATTGATGATTTTTGTCTTGAATTTGTCCCTTTTTGGCAAAAAAGCCTACTGGCCAATGGAAAAAAGCGCACCAGAGCTTCAAAAATGGGCCTCTCTGAAGTAATGACCATTCAAGTGCTTTTCCATTTATCCGGGTATAAAACCTTCAAGGATTTTTATATAGGCTATGTCTCAAAACATCTAACCAGTTATTTTCCAAACCTGGTATCCTATAATCGTATGGTGGAACTCAAAGGGCAAAGCTTTATGCCCCTGGCTATTTACCTCAAAGTTTGTGGATTGGCAAATTGTACGGGGATTAGTTTTATAGATTCTACGCCCCTAAGGGTTTGTGACAAGCGAAGAATTAACCAACATAGGGTATTCAAGGATTTGGCACAAAGGGGACAATGTTCCCTGGGTTGGTTCTATGGTTTCAAATTGCACATAATCACCAATGACCAAGGCGGTATCATTGATTTTATGATAACTAAAGGCAATGTGGATGATAGAAAACCTTTACGCTTCAAAGCCTTTGTTAAAAAGCTGTTTGGGAAGCTCTTTGGTGACAAAGGCTACATCTCCAAAGATCTATTTACTGAGTTGTTCTATAATGGAGTGCATCTGGTAACCAAGCTTAAAAAGAACATGAAAACAAAACTATTGACCCCTGTGCAAGATGCTTATCATTTAAGAAAAAGGGCCATTATCGAAACTATTTTTGACCAACTCAAGAACATTTGCCAAGTTGAACATTCTAGACATAGAAGCGTAACCAACTACTTCAATAATATTTTTGCCTCACTTATTGCCTATAATTTTAAAGATAGAAAACCTTCTTTAAAAAACAACTTCGTCGATACAAAGCAACTGTATTTAACTTTATAATTACATCGAACTCACGTTA
>NZ_PJEO01000056.1 GCF_002843175.1 Confluentibacter flavum | reverse complement strand
AAACCCGGTTCTGCAGAGTTTCACCAGTTAAAAAATAGAGCTAGTTCGAAAAAAGGTAAAAGCCAAGTAAAAAAACATAAAAAAAAAGTAAAAGCTAACACATAGTTTTTCTGCCAAATTAGTGGAGTTACTGTTTCCTGAGCTTTAGAGCCTTTCACATTCAGTGAAATGGATTTTAAACTTAATCCAATTGGAAGCTTTCCTTTTTTCTTTATCGAAGATTGGGATGCTTTTTTGTTTTAGGGTAGGTGATTTAGTAATTCAGTTATTTTTATTTTAACCTATTTGGTATTTGAAGTATTACACCGCAATATGTTTTATCCCCAATTTTTTAATTTTAGAAGTTAGTGTCGTTCTCGGAATTTTAAGCAATTTCGAAGCTCCATCAGGCCCTGAAATTTTCCAATTAGTAATGTTTAATGCCTTTATGATATTTTCTTTTTCAATAGCTTTCATCTCATCAAACGTCAAAATTTTATGGGTCTGTTTATCCACTTCATTTTTTATAGAAGTAGATGGCATCAACCCATCGATATTAAATCTGCTATCAGAATTTGTTATAATACCGCGCTCAATAATATTTTGAAGCTCTCTAACATTTCCAGGCCAATGGTACGCACTTAATTTAACTAAATCTTCTTTTGTTAAAGGCATTACTTGTATAGCTTTGTTTTTACTAAACTTTTCAAAAAAAGCTTTGGCTAACAGGGTTATGTCATTATCTCTTTTTCGTAAAGGCGGAATGTGGATTGGAAACACATTAAGTCTATAAAAAAGATCTTCTCTAAATTTACCATCATCTACCTGCCTTTTTAGGTCACGGTGAGTAGCAGCAATAATTCTAACATCCACATTTTTTGTTTCAGAACTGCCAACGGGCTCAAATGTACCTTCCTGAATAACCCTTAATAATTTTGCCTGCAAGGGTAATGGCAACTCTGCTATTTCATCTAAAAATATGGTGCCTTGATCTGCAAGAGAGAATCTCCCTTCTCTAGATATCGTAGCTCCAGTAAAAGCACCTTTTACATGACCAAATAATTCACTTTCTATCAATTCAGAAGGAAGTGCAGCACAATTTAATGTAATCATGGGTTTGGGTACTCTTCTACTTGCCTCGTGAACTGCCTTGGCAAATAATTCTTTTCCAGTACCCGTTTCTCCAAGTATCAACACATTGGCATCGGTTGGGCCAACCTGGCTAACAAGTTTTAAACAATTCTTAATGCTTTGGCTATCCCCTATAATATAATTGAATTGTTCGATTATTGCTTTTTCTTTTAGCATAGAAGCTTCAGCATGTAGTTCTTTAATTTTTTGTTTGTCAGAAACCTGATCTTTAATGTTTCTAATATAAAGCACAAAAAATAGTTCTTCATTATAAGTATAGCTAGAGAGATTAACTTCACAAGGAAAAGATTCTCTATCAGTAGTTAAACATATGAGAGAATCCTTAATTTGCAACGATGCATGTTTATTGCTTAAACCTTTATGTTGGGGTATAATAGTTGATAATTTATAAAATGACTTCAAATCGAATAATGACTTCAAGTTAATTTTTGAAACTATACTTTCTTTAAAGTTGAACATCTGTATTGCTGCCTCGTTAGTTTGTGTAATCAAAAACTCGGAATTAAACTCAATAATTCCATCTGATGTACCATTTACCAATCTGTTGAGTTTGGACTCATTTTCGACAACTTTTTTTTGTATAATTTCACGTCTAAGCTCTGCAGCAGCTCTAGAAGCAAATATTTTAAAAATGGCAAAAACTTCTGGTAATTCTGGCATTGGTTTATTGTCCAATAAGGCTAAGTGACCAAGCACCCTTCCATCGGTATCCCTTAAAGCTAGACCCATGTAGCTAACTGCTCCTAAAGCTTTAAGATCCGGATCTTTAGGGTAAAGATTAATCACATTATTAGGGACATGACAAATGTCATGGCTATTTAATACTGGTTCGCAGGGAGTATTTGTTACCAAATATTCATAATGTTCAACAAAATCATCTTTAAGCCAAAAAGCCAAAGCATTCAATTTTTTTAATTCGGGCCAATATTCTGTAACCCAAACGCCATGCACATCTAATATCTCGGCTAAATTTTGTACAAGTGATTTAAAAAAATCCTTACCCGTATAATCGGATGTCTTTTCAATAATTTGTTTTAACGCGATTAATCCTGGCACTTTTTTATTTTTTTCCATAACCTAATAAAAATAAAATGACGAAATAAAGGTACCTAAAACCAAACAAATGACGAAATATCGACAATTTCTTTTTTGTTATTATTATTTAATATATTGATAATCAATATTTTGAATTTTTGGCATAAGTAGTGATTTAATGGGAGCATTATAAATCAAATAAATATTTTAATTATGGAAACATTAGAAAAAAGAATTAACGGATTCAAATCACAAGACATTATGGATACCGTTGGAGCAATCCAATCAAACCCAGAAATTGCGAAATTTATATTTAGAGTAAGAAACCAATGGATTGCAGGAGGCCATAACCGAAGCTCTATTAAAGATTTTTATGGCGGATGCGTAGAAGACGAATCACGAACAGAGCCATTTGTATTTGATAACAGTGAACCACCAATCTTGTTAGGAAACAATGAAGGTGCAAATCCTGTTGAATACATATTGCATGGTTTGGCGGGCTGTATGACAACAACAATGATGCTTCATGCAGCTGCCAATGGAATTGAAGTTGAACATGTGGAGTCGTATTTAGAGGGAGATTTAGATGTACAGGGCTTTTTGGGATTAGACAATTCAGTAAGAAATGGTTACCAAAATATTAAAGTCAACTTTAAAATTGAAGGAAATATAACCGAGGAACAAAGAAGACAATTGATATCATTTGTTTATAAATCTCCTGTCTTTGACATTGTTACTAATAAAGTTCCCGTTTCGGTATCCCTGATATAATGATTTAAAGTAGACCTATATATTAGTTACTAGCTTGAAGGAGGTTAAAGATTTTCTTATTGGCCTCTTTTTATGCTATATATTATGAAAAACCCTAGCTGAAATTCTTCAACTAGGGTTTTAGTTTCATAATCTTGAAAATGGAATTTTATAGTTGTCCTCTAATTTCACCACCTGGATAGGTTGTAGTGTGAACATTAACATATATATTACCAGCTTTAATAGCTGAAATCAAGTCACTTAAAGGCATTCCAGAAAGAGCCCCTGATAAGTTGCTAGCTGTAATGGTGCCTTCTGCCAATACACCATTCACAGGAGCACTGGTATTTGGCGGGGAATCACTTATATTCAAAAGGTTGACAACAACACCAGCATTAACACCGGCAGGGCCCATATGAAAATGAGAACCAGTAATGTTTGTTTGAACATTGGCAACAATAAGTTTAAAATGAATGGACAATTCATCTTTGCTAATGCGAACAATGACCTCGCCAGTAGCATTGGTGTCTCTCGCAGGCACTTCATTATCGCCACTTAAGTGGGTTGTAAAAACCATTTTATCCGTTTTGGAGTTGCTTTGTTTAGCAGACAAATTGGATTCTTCTTGCAAATCTATAAGCGATTCGTTACTGCTCCCTGATAAAGCTACTAACAGGCAGATGCACCCTGTCAGTTTTAATAGTAATTTAGTCATAATAATTTTTTTTAGTGTCTAGAAGTCTGTTGTGATGAGATGTAAGATTGTGGGGAGAGCTCAATCCAATACTTCTATAACAGAAGTTAGTAACTATAAATTTAGAAAATAATTGATTTTCAATGAGTTATATTCAGAATGTTTTAATATCATGAGTCATTATTTAAGAAGCTTTTCTCCTCCGAAATATTAGAATAGAAAATCGGGATGCTTTTTTGTTTTATAGCAATTGCAATAATAAGTATTGTTCTTCCAGGTCAGTTGCAAAAAAAGCATCCAACTTCAATCTAAATAATCTCCAATTAAAATACGTATATATTCAAATTTGTCAAAAGTTAATTAAACTTTAAACTATTCAAGATGACTACTATTCAATATATTTTTTTGTATTTTTAACCTCTTTCATAATGTCAATTTCAGATAAATTAATGGAAAATTGAATTATAATGTTTTCAGTTCTTAATAAATAAGCAAAACATAAAACTAATATAAAACTAAAATAAATGAGTAATCAAAGTACATTTTATGCAATAAACGCGGCCACTAATGAGGAGTTAGAAGGGCCATTTGAAAATGCAACCTTAGAACATATAGATTCGGTTGTAAATACGGCTACGGCAGCTTTCGATATTTATAAAAAAGTAGATAATAATAAAAAGGCCGCTTTTTTAGATCAAATAGCAGATGAAATATTAAACTTAGGTGATGCGCTTTTAGAGAGATGTCATTTAGAAACAGGTCTTCCTATTGCCAGATTACAAGGTGAAAGGGGTCGAACCATGGGCCAACTAAAACTCTTTGCATCATTGGTGAGAGAAGGGTCTTGGGTCGATGCAAGAATCGATACCGCCATTCCTGATAGAGCTCCTTTACCTAAAGCAGATATTAGACATATGTTAATACCATTAGGGCCAGTGGTTGTTTTTGGAGCAAGTAATTTTCCTTTAGCATTTTCAACTGCAGGAGGAGATACAGCATCAGCTTTAGCTGCTGGTTGCCCAGTTATTGTAAAAGGGCATAAAGCACATCCTGGAACTTCAAAAATGGTGGCTGATGCAATTTCAAAAGCTATTGATATTTGTGGTATGCCAAAAGGAACGTTTTCTTTAATTCTTGGAAATACCAGATCGGTAGGAGAAACTTTAGTAAAACATCCTGGTGTAAAAGCGGTTGGATTTACTGGCTCTTATGGTGGAGGTAAAGCATTATTTGAATATGCAAATGCACGTCCAGAACCTATTCCTGTATTTGCTGAAATGGGTAGTACAAATCCAGTTTTTATTTTGCCAGAAGCATTAAAAGAAAAAGGCGAAGAAATTGCTGCAGGCATGGCGGGATCTATTACACTTGGAGTGGGCCAATTTTGTACAAACCCAGGACTTTCATTTGTTCAGAAATCGGATGACCTTAATAAATTTTATAACCAATTAAAACTTAAAATAAGTGAATCGCCTGCAGGGGTTATGTTGACACCTGATATTAAAAAAGCTTATGATAAAGGTATTGAAAGAACCTTGAGTATAAAAAATGTAGAAGAATTTTCTGTTGGATTGAATGGGGATTCACCGAACGCGGGTACGCCAAGGATTTTTAAAACATCCATAGAGGATTTCAACCAAAATGAAGATTTATCTGAAGAGAATTTTGGACCTTCAAGTGTGTTGGTAGAGGCAAATTCAAAAAATGAGATTATTGAAGCAGCTAAAAACTTATGCGGACATCTTACAGCGACTGTTTTTGGAACCGCTAAAGATTTAGAGGAGTATAAAGAATTGTTTGATATTTTACCAAAGAAGGTCGGAAGAATCATTGTTAACGGATACCCAACAGGTGTTGAAGTTTGCCATTCTATGGTTCATGGAGGACCATACCCATCAACAACGGCGCCGCAATCAACATCTGTAGGAACAGGGGCCATAAAACGTTTTGTTAGACCAGTTTGTTTCCAAAGCTATCCTAATTCTCTTTTGCCAGACGAGTTGAAAAATGAAAATCCATTAAATATTTGGAGGTTGGTAGATGGGGATTTTAAAAATTCAAAAATTTAATTTAATTCTATTATAGTGTTGTTGAAAAAGCTCTAATTCTAGAGCTTTTTTTGTTTTTAATAGAAATTGGTATTTTTTATAGATACTAAATTTTATCAATCTGTGATTAAATCGCTTTTTAGTTTTGGGGTATTCTTGCTCAGATTATTATGGCAAATTTTATAGAAAGATACATTTTATGCTAAATAAAGAGAGGAAAAAGTGATTTTTTGTGGTTTTTATTTGTTGTCTTGTAAATTAAAACTATATTTAAATATAGTTTAATCAAACCAAAATCTAAATATTTATTATGGAAGGATATTGTGTAAAATGTAAAGACAAAAAAGAAATCAAGGATGCTGCCGAAGTAACCATGAAAAATGGTAGAAAAGCAATGAAAGGTAAATGCCCTACTTGCGGAACAGGCATGTTCAGGATTTTAGGAAAGTCTTAAATTAAAAGTAAAAAGTTTTAAGGGAAGTTAATTTTAATTTCCCTTAAATTTTATTCTTCCTCAAGGTGCTTCTGTTAATTATTACCCTTGAGCCTTTAATTAGCGTTATTGTTTCTCATGTAACAAAACTAAATCTTATTTATTTTTGTACATGAACTGTTTGTCTTTTAAACAATGACGGTTAGTCTTATAATACCCTTACTTTTATCGTAACTGCTCCAATAATATTTTCTTTATTGGCATCCATTTCAGTTTGTTGTATGTTTTTAGATTTTGCTATCATGGTAGCTGGATTTATCTTAACTCTATAAGGTATTACATTTTAAAAAGATGAAGGCTGTTGTTCCTTTGGCATTGCGCTATGTTTTTCTGTTTTCCAAGGCTATAAATACATTTTATATGTAAACATTTTTTACTCTTTTTAAATAATCAGGATGTTCCTTTTAAATGAACTCCTTAAGTATGATTTTACTTATTTTTTATATGTTTTTTACTTAGGACAAAGAAAAAAGTAGTATTAATCATATATAATGAATAAAAATATGCATTTTATCTTGTTTTTAATACATTTTATCGATTTATTTTTTTATCTTGCTCCACTTTAAACCCCCAAATTATACGTTTAAAACCGCCATGGTAAAAACAACTTATAAGCATATAGACTTAAATTCATTACGGGAAAATACATTTGGTAATATACCTATAGAAAGGGAAATCATGCATTTATTTATTGATATGGTTGAAGATTATATCGCCATTTTAGATAAAGAACTTCCAAATAAGAACTGGCAAGAACTTTACGATGCTACCCATAAGATCAAGCCCAATGTAAGTATGTTTGGTATTTATAGTTTGGAATCTATCATTGTAGAACTAGAAAATAGTTTTAGGAATGAAGAGAATCTAGAAAGAATCGAAGAAACTGCATATGTTGTCTTATGTGCTTTTAAAGAAATAAAAGAGGAAGTACAGTTGGAACTTAACTCAATGCAAAATGAATAAAAAGAAAATAGTTTTAGCCGAAGATAACTCTACACTTTCATTGCTCCTAAAGTTCAGGTTAGAAAAAGAAGGCTATGAAATATTTGTGGCCACAGATGGCAAAGAAGCCGTAGACCTTATAGAAAATCACAGTCCAGACCTCATTCTATCAGATATCATGATGCCTTTTGTAAGTGGTTTAGAGGTGATCAGCCATTTAAGAAATAAACTAGATTTAGATACGCCTATTATTGTTTTTTCCTCAGCAGGACAAGAAGAAATGGTGCTTAAGGCTTTTAATTTAGGAGCAAACGACTTTATGGGTAAACCCTTTAGTCCTAATGAGTTAGTAATAAGAATAAAACGGCTGCTAGGAACGTAGCCATTAATTCGTTTAATTTTTATCTGAAATTAATTTTGCCCCAATGGTTGATTATCAGTATATCTACGATTATTATAATAATGCTCCTCATCTAATTAAGTGGGTATGGTGGGTTAGTGCCCTGTTAGCTATATCAATAATTGTATTAGCTGTTTATCTTAAATTTATTAGACTTTCACTAAGAAAAAAGAGTAATGAAAAGGCAAAATTTAAAAGTGAATACGAAGCACTTTTGGTAGAATACTTGTACTCAGGAGACGAATCTGGTAAACTTACCAACTCCCAAAAATTAATTGTTGATAGAATAAAGGACAGTATAAAAACCCCATCTAGACGAAAACTAATAGTTTCGGTTTTATACAATTTAATGAATGAAGTTTCAGGAGAAATGTCAGATTCTATTAAGACGTTTTACTATGAAACAGGACTTATCCATTATGCTTTTGAACGATTAAAGAGCAAAAAATGGAACGTTATTGCTAAGGGAATAAGCGAATTGAGACGTTTTGGAATTGATGAAGCCAGCCATGCCATTGCACCATTTATTAATCACCCTAAAAGTGACGTAAGAAGTGAAACCCACCTGTATATGGTTAATTTGTTTCTTTTTGATGGACTTTCTTTTTTAGATAATTTGAAAGTGCCACTTTCTGAATGGATTCAAATACAATTACTTGAAACATTGCAAAAATTTGATAATCAAGAAATATGCGATATACGCCCTTGGTTGATGTCTGAAAATAATTCGGTTGTGTTATTTGCACTTAAATTGGCACAAATCTATAATCAGTTTGAAGTTAAGGAAACATTAATGGATTTATTATCTCATGAAAATAAGGAAATAAGGATTGAATCAATTGATGTACTGACCCATTTATATGGTATAGAAGCAAAAGAAATGCTTAAAGCAAACTTTATTACGCTAAGCTTAGGAGAGCAGATAAGTTTCTTCAAGTTACTTGAAAAATTGGTTGTGCCAGACGATGAACCCTTTGTTGAGGCATACCTATTTCACAAGAATTTTGAAATTCAATTACTGGCACTTCAAATAATAAAGGAAATCAATTTTGACAAATATATTGGTTTTACAAAATCGTCAAATAATAATAAAAGCTTAGCCATGGTCAAAGCAGTAAAGGTGATATAATATGGATACTAGTTCGGTTAAAATAATATTACAAATACTTCATTACTTATTTTTTGGGTATGCCTTTGCAGCTATTCTTTCTTATATTATTCTATCCTTCATATCAAGTAGGGAAACCATAGAATATATAAAAAAGAGAAGCTTTGTTAATTACAAAGATATATTGTCTTCTACTATGTCCCCTTCCATAACGATTATAGCGCCCGCATATAATGAAAGTTTGAATATCGTTGAAAACGTAAGGTCTCTGTTGTCTAATCATTATGTAAACTACAATGTGGTTATTGTTAACGACGGCAGTAAAGACGATAGTTTGGAACGTCTTATTAAGGCTTACGATTTAGAAAAAGTACATTATATAGTAAATGAAAAAATACCAACTCAACCACTAAGGGAAGGCATTTTTAAATCAAAAAACCCTGCGTTTGAAAAACTTATGGTGGTTGATAAAGAGAATGGCGGTAAGGCAGATGCCTTAAACATGGGACTTAATATAAGTACGAGTAAGTATGTGGCATGTATCGATGTTGATTGTTTGCTGCTAGAAGACGCACTTCAAAAGATGATAAAACCATTTTTGGAGGTTACAGATTCTAAGGTAATTGCAGCAGGAGGAGTCATAAGAATTGCTAATTCTTGTGAAATAAAAGGCGGCAAGTTGATAGATGTTAACCTGCCTAAAAACTTATTGGTACAATCGCAAATTTTAGAATATTTAAGGGCCTTTTTATTGTGTCGTATGGCCTGGAGCAGATTAAATGGGTTACTGGTAATCTCTGGAGCTTTCGGGATTTTTGATAAGGAAATTGCAATTGCTGTTGGAGGGTACGATACCAATACAGTTGGAGAAGACATGGAGATTATTGTGCGTATGCGTAGGTACATGGAAGAAAGGGGGGAAAGATACAAAGTGTCCTATATACCAGATCCTTTGTGTTGGACAGAAGCACCAGATAGTTATAAAGTGTTTATTTCTCAAAGAAACCGATGGACACGTGGAACCATTGAAACTTTAAGAAAGCATCGTAAGATAGGTTTTAACCCAAAATATGGATGGTTTGGTTTAGTAAGCTACCCTTATTGGTTAATTTTTGAACGTCTTGCGCCTATTTTTGAAGCGATTGGCTTGGTTTATTTTATCATACTTGTAGTGTTGCAAGAAGTTCGATGGGATTTCGCCATATCATTTTTGTTGCTTGCCTATTTGTTTTCAGTTGTTTTTTCAATTGTTGCACTGTATTCTGAAGAGCTTACTTTTCACCAATATAAAAAGAAGGGTACGGGCTTTAAGCTCGTATTGTTAAGTGCATTAGAGCCTTTTGTGCTACATCCCTTTGTTTTTTATGCTGCGATTCGTGGGAATTATGATTACTACTTTAATAAGAAAAAAAAATGGGGCAATATGGTTAGAAAAGGATTGGTTAACAACTAGATATTTACACAATGAAGGTTAATTTAAAAACGGAGCATTTTAATAATTACATTAAGCTGACATTAGCATTAATAGTAGTGTTTTGGGTTTTAAGTGTTTATGAGGTTGTCAATACACAAACAAGTGAGAAATCGTTTTTATTGACGTTATTTTTAAAATTTATAAATGATTTTTGGTGTGGCATTGTAATAGGCATAATTGTTTTTCCATTGTTTTTTTTAATAAACAACATTAAAGAAAAACTAGCCTTAAACGTTGTTATAACTTTGTTTATGGTTTTGGTTCTTGGCCAGTTTTCATTAATAAAATATAGTTTAACAACATTAGTCAATCTGGGTGCAGACTTATTAGGGTATTCTTATGATGATGTTTCAAGCACAGTGTCAACCTCAGAATCTGTTACCCTATTTTATTTTTTGCCATTCATCATTTTTCCAGCCATCCTATTTGTTTCGTTTGTAGGTTTAAAAAAGTATATACAAAAACCAGTATTATTTATTTTAATGGCGTCAGTGCTTCTGTTTGGAGTTTTTAAGCTCGTTTTGCCTAAATTGTCCAATGATGCGTATAAAAATAAACTGGCTTTTTTAACGTACGACATTATAAAATTCAAGAAAGAGCAAAGAGCTTTAAGCATGTTAAACCTTAATGATATGGAAAATTTTCCTCTATTAAGGGCCTCTTCTGAAATTCCAGATGTATTATCGCCATTCTTAAATAAAGATGACGATAAGCCAAATATCGTTTTTTTAGTGATTGAAGGCTTGGGAAGCGAGTTTGTTGATAACGATATTTATAGTGGCTTTACACCTTACCTAGACTCTTTAATCAATAAATCCTTGTATTGGGAAAATTTTGTCAGCACTACAGGACGTTCATTTGGTATACTTCCGGCTTTACTAGGGTCGTTGCCTTATGGGGAAAAAGGTTTTTTAGAGCTAACGAAAACCCCATCACATATATCTCTAATAAGTTTGTTAAAAGCAAATGGGTATAGGACGTCTTACTATTCTGGTTGCCCTTCCAGTTTTGATAGGAAAATAAATTTTTTGGAATATAATGGCATTGACCAACTTATTGATGAAAGCAAATATGGTCCAGGCTATACAAAAACAAGAACAGATGATGGCGGTTTTTCCTGGGGTTACCCAGACCATGAGATATTTAGAAAAGCATTAACAACGATGAATGCAGAAAAGCAGCCTCGGTTGGATATTGTAATGACGCTTTCATCCCATGAGCCATTTGAGTACCCAGATAAAGAATTGTATAGGTCTAAAGTTGAAGTACAAGTAGAAAGCTTAATAAAATCAGACGACATAAAGAATACCATACGAAATCATAAAGATATTTTTGGCTGTTTGCTCTATACGGACAAAGCCATAAAAGAATTTATGAATGCCTATTCTCAAAGACCTGAATATCAAAATACCATTTTTGTAATTACTGGCGACCATAGGTTAATACCTATTGCTCAAAAGGACAAATTGTGCCGTTTTCATGTGCCGTTTTTCATTTACAGTCCCATGCTTAAAAAAGCAGAACGCTTTAAATCCGTTTCTTCACATTGGGATGTTACTCCAACGTTGGTGAGTTATTTGTCAAATAATTTTAAGTTCAAACCTTCAGAGAAAACCTCTTGGGTTGGAACAGGTTTAGATACTGTTAAAAAATTTAGGAATTCTAAAATGATTCCATTAATGCGTTATAAAGGAAGTTTGAATGAGATGATCTATAAAGATTATTTCTATTCTGATGGAGAACTCTATAAAATTAATAGTGATTTTGGTACGTATAGTGTTGTTGAGGAAGACATAAATAAAACGATTTTAGATTCCTTGATGGCGTTTAAAAAATTAAATGCCTACGTAACCCAAAGGAATAAAATATTTCCAGATTCATTAAATATCTATGTAACCCCTAAAAAAGAATTTTCAGAACAAGAACTAACAACCATAAATAAGATTGCTAAAAATAAAACATTTGATGAGGTTTTTAACTCGGCGAGGGAGTTGTCATTTAAAAAACAATATGAAACAACCAGATTGCTTTGTGATTATATTCTTAACGAATACCCAAACTATACAGATGCACGAATACTAAAAGGCAGAAGTTTAGGTTGGCAAGGCAATTATGATAAAGCAAAAGCAGAACTATTGGATGCCATAAAACGTTCGCCATATTATGATGATGCCTATATGGCCTTGTTGGATGTTTATTGGTGGTCAGATCAAGAAAGTAAATCGGTAGCGATTTATTCTGAAGCGTTAAAAAATGATATAATCAACCCGTCAGTTAGTTTAAAGATGGCTCAGGCATACAAGCGAATAGGAAATGAAAACTTGGCAAAAAAAATAATGGATAGCATAGTGAATGTCCATCCAAATAATTCAGAATTTCTAGCTTTTAAAAATAGCTTGAATTAAAGCCCAGCTTATGAGAAAATATATTTTAATATTAGTTGTTTTCCTCAGTGCTTATGCCATTGGGCAAGAAACCGAATTTAAAGGAGACCCTGATGTTTCTTTTGAGGTTGCGAGAAATTTAGCGTTTAATTCAAAAAGACAAGAAGCACAAGATACACTTAGATTCATTTTAACTAAATACCCAGATTATCATGATGTTCGGTCTTTTTTAGGAAGTACTTATTCTTGGGATGGGGAGTATAAAAAGGCAGCTCAAGAATTCAATTATGTTTTAGATAAAAGCCCAGAGCGTCTGGATACTTGGGAAGCAGCAATAAATAATGAATTATACAGAGAGGCACCTTACAATGCCATAAAAATGATCGAAAAGGCATTGGGGTATTTTCCCGAAAACGAAACGCTTTTGTATTTACAGGCAAGTGCCCAAAACGCAACAAATAATAAAGAACAAGCTCTTATTATTATTGATAAGATTTTAGTTAATAACCCTAATAATGAAAAAGCAATTGATTTCAAACAATCATTGCTTAACGATTTAAGACATAATATTATAGGCTTAATAGCAGCAGTTGACCTGTATTCTGAAGTGTTTGACCCCATGCAATATTACTCCCTCAAATATGCGAGGAGAACCAAATATGGTAGTATTCATGCTAGGTTTAATTTTAGTGAGCGGTTTGGTTCTACAGGTTCGCAGGTTGAGGTAGATATGTACCCAACAATCTCACAAGGGTTTTATGCCTATCTTAATTTTGGGGTGTCAAATTCATACCTGTATCCAGAAATACGCTATGGTGCCGAATTGTATAAATCCCTACCGAAAGGATTTGAAGCATCTTTGGGATTTAGATCCTTAAAGTATAGTGAAACAACAAATATCTATACGGGTTCTTTAGGCTGGTATACAGGGAATAGTTATTTTTCATTTAGGTCGTATGTCACACCAGGGGAACCAAAAGCGAGTATGTCTGGAACTTTGATGTACCGAAAGTACAGACAAGATGCCAACAATTATTTTAGTGTAGAAGCTGGAATGGGGTTTTCACCCGATATCTATCGGTTTGATTTTGAGGGTAATGAAGATGTTATTGTAAATCTACAATCACAAAAATTAAACTTAGGGTACTATTTCTCATCTGAGAATGAACGAAATTATTGGGGGTTTTTGGCAGGGGTGTCCCATCAGGAAATTAGTTTTAATCCTGGATCTTATTTTTGGATTTATTCATTATCTGTATCTTGGGATTTTAACTTTAAATAGTTTTAACTTTGTCACGTAAAGACACCCCCTTAATGAATCAAAAATTAAAAACATCCCTTGCTTTTGCCAAGAACCTTATGGTTACTGGAGCTATATCGGAAACAAGCAGATATGTAGAAGTAAATATATGCAGACACATCTCTAAGGAACCTAATAAAATAATAGTTGAGTTTGGTACAGGGCATGGTAATATTACCAGAGAGATTCTTAATACCATGTCTGATTCTTCCACCTTATACTCGTTTGAAGTGAATGAGGATTTTTGCGAATATGTTAGGGAAACCATTCGAGATGAGCGGCTAATACTTATCAACGATGGCGCCGAAAATTTAAAAAAGCATATTAAATCACCTATAAATTCTGTCATTTCATCAATTCCTTTCACGTTCTTTAGTAAAGAAAAGGGATTGTCTATTATTCAAAATGCTTATGACCTTTTAGAGGAAGGCTGTTACTATAGCCAAGCGTTATACACCAAGTTCAATTTCAAAAAATTTCAAAAAATATTTGACCATTGTACACTTACAACACACAAAAACTTAATCACTGAGTATATTTATTACTGTAAAAAGAGCAATGAAAAACTGTAATAGAGTTTATTAGATTAAATAATGGCTATGATAGGGGTAAGGCAGAAACCATTGATTCCTTATTAAGCATTAAAATCTAGTAAATGCAAACAAAAAAGGCATGACCAATTTTACTTAGTCATGCCTAGTTATTTTTAAATAAAAATGCTATTCCCCCAAAAACGGATATCTATAATCTGTAGGTGTTACAAAAGTTTCTTTTATCAATCTAGGCGATACCCAACGTAATAGGTTTTGGGCACTACCCGCTTTGTCATTAGTTCCCGAAGCTCTCGCGCCTCCAAATGGTTGCTGGCCAACAACGGCACCTGTCGGTTTATCATTGATATAAAAATTACCAGCACTATTTTGTAAAGCAGTGGTTGCTTCGGTAATGGCATATCTATCAGTTGCCAAAACTGCTCCCGTTAGAGCGTATTCACTGGTTTCATCTACTAGTTTTAAAGTGTCTGAAAACGCATCATCTTCATAAATATAAATGGTAATAACAGGTCCAAAAAGTTCGGTACACATGGTTTCGTATTTAGGGTTGGTAGTTACAATAACAGTTGGTTCAATAAAATAACCTTTGCTTTTATCGTAATTACCACCAATGATAATCTCTGCATCGGCATCTTCTTTGGCTTGGTAGATATATTTAGCTAATTTATCAAAAGACCCTTCATGGATAACTGCCGTAATAAAATTGCCCATATCTTCTGGTGAGCCCATTTTAAATGATTTAACATCTTTAATAAGCTGTTTTTTTACATCGGGCCATAAACTTTTAGGAATATAGGCTCTTGAGGCCGCACTGCATTTTTGACCTTGAAATTCAAATGCACCACGGACAATGGCAGTAGTGACTTGTTTTACGTTGGCACTTTTGTGGGCTATAATAAAATCTTTACCACCAGTTTCCCCAACAATTCTTGGGTAGGTTTTGTAGTTGTGGATGTTATTTCCTATTTGTTTCCAAAGTTCTTTAAAAATAAACGTGGATCCCGTAAAGTGTAAACCAGAAAAATCTGGACTGGACAATACCGTATTGGTGATCATAACAGGATCTCCAAAAACCACATTAATAACACCCGGAGGAACGCCTGCTTCTTCAAAAACATCCATAATCACTTTAGCGGAATATATTTGACTATCACTTGGTTTCCAAACAACAACATTGCCCATTAATGCCATACACGATGGTAAATTACCCGCAATGGCTGTAAAATTAAAAGGTGTTACAGCATAGGTAAAACCTTCTAGCGGACGATATTCCAATCTGTTCCATGTGTCGCTAGTACTTTCAGGTTGCTCGGTGTAGATGTCTGTCATATATTGCACATTATAGCGCAAGAAATCAACCAATTCGCAGGCGGCATCAATTTCCGCTTGGTGTATATTTTTAGATTGTGCTATCATCGTAGCAGCATTTATCTTGGCTCTATAGGGCCCAGCAACTAATTCTGCTGCTTTTAAAAAGATGGCAGCGCGTTGTTCCCAAGGCATTTGCGACCAAGTTTTTCTGGCTTCCAAAGCCGTCGAAATAGCGGTTTCCACATGTGATTTTTCAGCAAGATGGTAAGTTCCCACAATATGTTTATGGTCGTGTGGAGGCGACATGGTTTTGGTATTTCCTGTACTTACATGTTTTCCATTAATGTATAGAGGTACATCAATTTTACTATTGAACATATTTTTGTATGCTTTAAGAACCTCATCGCGCTCAGGACTTCCCGGGGCATACTTTTTTACAGGTTCGTTATAAGCAATTGGTACATTAAAAAAGCCTTTTCCCATGATAATCGATTTTTTGTTATTGAATTTTCAGTGAATAAGCTACAAATTTACGAATTATCACAGGACTTTTCGGGGTGAAGCTTATTAAAACCTAGTTAAAATTTATTTATTTTTTGTAAGTTGGCTAGGTATTTTAAGACTAGATACTTTATGTGTACAGTTACCATTATTCCGAAAGGTAAAAATGATTTTGTTATAACGTCTAATAGAGACGAAGCTCCTAATAGAACGTCTTCATCACCGCTTTTCTATTCTGTAAATGATGTGAAGCTTTTATATCCAAAAGACGACCTATCTGGAGGGACATGGATTGGCATAAGTGAAAAAAATAGGGTAATATGTGTGCTGAATGGCGGTTTTGTATCTCATAAAAGGCAGTCAAGCTACCGCTTAAGTAGAGGGGTTGTTGCGAAGGATTTTATGATTTCTGAAGCTATAGAAACCACTATCCAAACCTATGACCTTACTAATATTGAACCGTTTACGATGGTAATAGTCGATTGGAATGATACACTTCGTTTCTTTGAGCTGGTTTGGGATGGTGACCAAAAACAGGTTAAAGAATTACCTTTAGAACCTCAAATTTGGTCGTCCGCTACTTTATATTCTGAAGTCATGCGGAACGAACGTTTACAATGGTTCAATACGTTTATATCCCAAAATAAATTAAATCCCGAGTCCCTTTTAGAATTTCATAAAACGGGCGGTGCCGGAAATGAGGATTACGGCGTCATTATGAACCGCGGCTTTGTAAAAACTACCAGTATCACACAAGTAGAAAAGACCAAGGATGCCCTTAATATGCATTACGAAAATCTTCAGAATAAAACGGTTACGGATACTGTTTTTAACCTTCCGCAGACTGTAAATGAGTAATACGGGAATCATTTTAACATTGGCGTATCCCGAAACGATTGTCATGGTTTCAAACGAATGGTTTTCTCCTTTTTTAAGGTTTTTAGGAGTTGGAAAGAGGAATTATTTAATGGCGGGTCATGCCGCATTAGTCTTGATCAATAAAGAAACTGGTGTTTTAGAATACCATGATTTTGGTAGATACATCACGTCCGAACCCAACGGAAGAGTCAGAGGAAAAGAGACCGATAATGAATTGGATTTTCCATTAATGGCAAGAATAAAAGATGGAAACATTGAAAACCTGTACGAGATTTTAAAGTTTTTAGGAACCCACCCCAAATTAACGCATGGCGATGGGAAATTAGTAGCTTCAGTTTGTACGGCGATAAATTACCAAAAAGCGAGAACCCACATCACCCACATGCAAGAAAAACATTTTATTAGGTACGCAGCCTTTATAAAAGATGCTTGTAATTGTGCCCGATTTGTAACGGACACGTTGATTGCTTCGGTAACAGATCCTAAGATTAAAAAGAATCTTGAAACATCCAAGTTGTTTACGCCTAGCACCGTTGGCAATGTATTGTTGGCAAATACCGAATCACATGCTTTTGAAGTTTCGCAAACGGGTGTGATTTCTAAATATACAGGCTCTCAAAAAAGTGAAAACATGCGTTGTTTTTTAGACAAACTTAAAAATCACCAGCCGAATTTTATAGGAACCTTACAGCCAAAACCAGTTGCTGATTTACATGAAAACGCCCAGTGGCTATCTGGCATTGCTGCAGGTGCTTGGTTTGAACTTCATGAAACCACAAATAACTTACATTACAGATTTAGGCGTATTTCACCGCATGGAAACGTAGATGTGGATGCCGAATATGTGGTTGATAATGCTATCTTTAATTATGATAAACCTTTTGAATTTGTACATTACTCAAACTGTAAATTTTTTCATGTGAAGCAGGATGGGGTGGTTTTTAGGTTTGAGAGGAAGGTTTAAATTTTTCCGAGTAGGCAAGAACCAAGCAATTATTTTTAAGCGGTAATAGTTTTTAATTGTTTTTAGAATTTATGATTTCCGTTTTAGTAAACTCATTTAAGTCAATTGAATATAACCTTGATGATGGGGTATTTGTATAATTATCTCCAATTAATCCCCCTAATATATAGAGATTATGCCCATCACAATGAATTTGAGAGCTTTTTAAATTTAAGTCAATTCTATATTCATATAGTATTTTAGTTTCAATATTGTAGGTCATTATTTTGTCATTATTAAAAACATAAATAATACCGTCATTATGAGTTAAAGCAGGCTTTTCTATTCCGTAAAATAGACTCCCTTCGTTTTTCCATTTTCCAGTAACAAGGTCATATGATTCAATTTCTGATAGTGGAATTTTATTAAATCCACCGACAAGATATATTTTGTTTTTTATGATTATACCATTTACTTCTTTTGATTTGGTCATTTTTGGTAATTCGTACCAGTATCCTGTTGCAATATCATAAATATGTGATTGGTCAGTATAAATTTTAAGGCCATTGTTATTTTGTTTAACAGAACCTCCCATAACAATAATATTATTTTGATATGATAATGCTGCAAAATTTACTGCTTGGTGCGGATTAGTATTGTCTACAACAATTTGTTTTGTGTTGAGATTTAGAACTTCAATTTTATCATCTAAAAACTCACGTTTTTTGTTTTCGGAAAGTGTCTTGCCACCAAAAACATAGATTTTGTCATTTAAGAATACTATATTATGATATGCGCGTTTTCTAAATCTTAATTTTGACGTTTCCCAAGTATCTTTTTCTATATCATATATTTGTAACTTGTCACTGTAATTTTCCCATATAAAATTACTTTTAAGTTTTTTTAAAAAGTCTTCTATTGACGATGATTCATTGAGAGTTCTTTTTGCGTTATCTTGAAAATATGTTTCATCACCTCCAATTAAGTATATCTTATTGGCAACTAATGTAGATCCAAAATTATAAACTCCTTTTATTAGAGGTGATAAATTATTGTAAGATAATTTGGGTTTTAGATTTTGATTACTTGTTATGGTTATTTCTTCAAGATTTTCCGTTTTTTTTGACAAATGAATTATAAAATTGAGTTCATTGAGTTTTAATAACGTGTGATTTTTAGTCTCGTAACCAATAATTGAAAAACTTATTGAATCTGTTTGAGTTATTTTAGATATAGTTTTTAAATTAAACTCCCCTTTTTCATTCGATACTGTTCCTATTTTTTCTTTATTATAGTAGACATTCACATTATCTATAGGTTTTTGAGTTTCTTCATCTAAAATAGTTCCTTTTATATTTTGTCCAATTGCGGTGAAAACTAAAAAAAATAAAATCAAGGTTAATTTCATGATTGAGTACAAATTATTGTCAGCGATCTGGATATAAATTATAAAAATAAAGAAAAGAATTACAATATTAGGTATTTTTATTTATGAGGTGGTTTTGTAGACAGTTAATAACAACAACAATGTTTGTTGTTATTGGCTTTTTAAAGCATTCTTTACCTTCCTTAAAAGCAAAATAAGAAAGCCCCGAGTGTTCCCAAACTATCTATTAAGGAAAGGCAAACAACTCATAAATACCACTACTTACAAGTAATATGACAGACATATAAACGCAAACCATGGTGCAATTGGCATCTGCCAAAATAGGATCGGAATTCAATTTGTTGCCTACTTTTCTTTTCCAAGCTACCAAACCCCAAATAACTATAATCGATATTACGGAAATAATAACGCCCCCAAATGTTGTTATGGGTTTGTGTCCCGTCCAAATATTGTAAATACTGGTCAATACCAACCCAAATACCATTATATAAAACACTACTCCGGTAATCCGTAAAGCGGTTCTTTCAAAATCATCTCTATTACTATTAGGATTTTTTTGTATTCGTAACACCATATGCGCAATTCCTAATCCAGAAATAACCTCTATAAAACTGTCTGATCCAAAACCAAATAAAGCTAAACTTTCATCTTCAAATCCAAGATAGATTGATATCAACCCTTCAGCAATATTGTAAAGGATGGTAAAAATAGCCAGGGCGAAAGCTGTCTTGTAAAGTTTTGTGCTATGAGCCATTGGTTATTGAAAAAAATAGTTCAAAGAAAAACAAATAAAATCAACAGATTGCTTCAGCGAAATACCTCACAATGATCTTAGTTTATAGCAAAAGGAGCGCTTAACTTAAATGTAGGGATATTAACTTTAAAATTTTTAGCCGTTGTAAAGTTAATCATGCTGTAATGTCCAGACATGGCCCCAAAAGGTGAGGTAAGCAAACAGCCAGAGGTGTAGGTGTGCGATTCGCCAGGTTTTAAAACCGGTTTTTTACCTATAACACCTTCACCAGAAACAATTTCCACATTATTTAGGGCATCCAAAATTTCCCAATGGCGTGCGTTAAGCTGTACGGAATCTTTGCTTTGGTTTTCAATAGTTACGGTATAACCAAAAGCGTACTGTATTTTATAGTTTTTATAAAACGAGCCTTCGAAGGTAGTTTCCACCGAAATTTTTATGCCTTTTGTTACTTGTTGAACCATATTTGATACTACTGAGAGTTGTATTTAATGCTGCTAAATTAATAAATATTAATATGTTAGCCGAATTTTTAAACGTGTTTAAAATTAATTATAACGATTAATTAACTTTAATTGGAGATATTTATGGAACTGCCTTCGCCCAAACCAATGATTTTATCGTATCTAGCACCTAAATCTCTATAATAAACAATCACTTTATAATTGTTTTCGGTTTGATAAAAATTTCCGCTAATGGCGCCTTCATCTAAAGTATTATCGTTATTCACCGCAACATATTTGTAATTATAGAAACCTTGTTTTAACAACATCTCGTTTTTATAAACGTTATCTTGTTCGTCGTAAATCATTTTATTACTTTCATCTAAGGCATAATTATTATAATTGCCGTACACATAAATGTCTTTATTTTTAAACGAAGGGTCAGGTAACAATGAAAAATGCATCCAAACATAATCGGCTTCAATACTTGGATTATCGGCATCTATATTATTAATTAAATAATTGCCGTTGATATCCGGATTGTAAGTATATGGTCTTTTCGCTCTTGAAAAATTGGTGAATAAATAATTGTGGTATAAGTCCTTTAGGTCTACATATTGAATGCCCGTATTGGCAGCTCTTACGTCTTTATTTTCAAAATACAAATATTCATTACCTCCCCAAAAACTGGTTTCATGGTCGTATTTATAAATCAACTGATTGCCAATGGTATATTGCGGTTTTAAGTTTGAAATAGCGGTATTTAAGTTGTTGTTCTGAACAATAACCACATTCACGTTTTCCTTTGGGTTGTTAAGCTGTAAGTTATTGGAGGTAATAACAATATCAACCCGTTGCTTGGATTCTATAAATTCAATGCTTCGAGAACGTTTGAGGCTTACGCCAACATTGGCAGTATTTTCATAAATCATGAACTTTCTTGAAAAAACCAATTCATCACTATTATTAAAAATTTGGATCATGTAGTTTCCCGAAATTTTTAACTGTTTGGTTTGTGGATTGGGAATGGTAAGTTTATAATGGGAATAAATTTGGTAGGTGTTAAATGAATTTTCGTAATTTCTGATGCGTTGGTTATCAAAACCATCCATGTATTCAGATTTTACCAACACCGACGGCGTCCAATCGTAATTATAATGTTGTATTTTATAGTAATAATCATCTTCATTCCCATTCAGCGCATCAAACTCTAAAACCAAGTATTCACCAAGTCTTAATACAGGCAATTGGCTTTCAGCAGTATTTCCCTTAAAAGCAATGGTTTTTATGAAATCGGGCGGATTCACCTCGCTAACTTGGCAAAAGGCAATAGTACCTATAAAGATGAAGCAAAACAAGAATGTGTATTTAAGCGGCATTTTAAAGCAGTTTTTGTAAATATAATCAAATTTTATGCCCAAAAATAAACATATCTTGCACTTATCAAAAATCTGTTAATTTATTATGAAAACTGGTTTTTTAATTTGTAAATTTGCACCGATTTTTAGACAATAATTTCAATAAAAAAAATATGTCAAAAGACATTCTCATTAAAAAAGGTCTAGACATTAAACTTAAAGGTGAAGCTGAAAAAACCCTTGAAAAGGCTATTTTAAGCAACTTTTATACTTTAAGGCCTGAAGATTTCCACGGACTAACACCTAAATTAATTTCTAAAGTTGGATCAAAAGTAAACGCTGGAGACCCAGTATTTTATGATAAATCTAACGAAAACGTAAAGTTTGTTACTCCTGTCTCTGGAGAAGTTATAGAAATTAATCGTGGTGAAAAGCGAAAAATATTATCTGTAAAGATTCAAGCAGATAAAATACAAACCTTTAAAAATTATGGTGTTGTTAATCCAGATACGGCTAGTGCAGAAGCTATTAAAGGGCGCTTATTAGAATCTGGATGTTGGGCATTTATTAAGCAACGTCCGTACGACGTGATTGCGAACCCAAACAAATCGCCAAAATCCATCTTTGTTTCGGGTTATGCAACAGCGCCCTTGGCAGCCGATTTAGATTTTACCTTAAAAGGTAAAGAATCAGAATTGCAAGCAGCTGTTATTGCGTTAGGGAAACTTACAGCAGGCAACGTACATGTGGGGATAGGAAAATCTTCAAACTCACCGTTAGCAGGATTAAAAGGTGTTGCCATTCATAGCATTTCTGGACCGCATCCATCAGGAAATGTGGGGACATTAATCAATAGAATTGATCCTGTAAATAAAGGCGAAGTGGTTTGGACCGTTAATGCTCAAGATTTGGTCATTATTGGCGAATTGCTTTTAACAGGTAAGTTTAATGCAGAACGTATCGTGGCTTTAGTAGGGTCTTCCATAGAAAAACCAAGATATTTTGTTACTAAAATAGGTAGCGAAGTTGCTACCATTATTTATGACAAAGGGGTTCCTCAAGATGCTAATGTGAGAATTATTTCAGGAAACGTATTAAGTGGCAAACACATAAAACCAGATGGTTATTTAGATTATTACAGTAATGTAATTACCGTAATTCCAGAAGGTGATGACTATGAATTGTTCGGTTGGACCAAACCGGTTTTCAATAAAATTTCAAACTCAAGAGCATTAACGTTTTCTTGGTTAAACCCTAAAAAAGAATACGAGTTAGACACCAATACCAATGGAGAGCACAGAGCTTTTGTGACTACAGGTAACTATGAGGAAGTATTTCCTTTGGATATTTACCCTATGCAAATCTTAAAAGCATGTATGTATAAAGATTTAGATGAAATGGAAGCTTTGGGCATGTACGAAGTAGCTCCTGAGGATTTTGCATTAACAGAGTTTATTTGTGTGTCTAAACAACCACATCAAGATATTATAAGAAAAGGCTTAGACTTAATGCTTAAAGAGATAGGATAATGAGTTTAAAAAGTAATTTACATAGTTTAAAAGAAAAGTATAAGGGCACTAAAATGGCCCCTGCATTCAATGCGTTACATACTTTTTTATATACACCAAACGATACCACGCATAATGGCACACATATTAAGTCGGCAGACGATTTAAAACGTACCATGAACACGGTTATCATGGCTATGATACCATGTTTGATTTTTGGCATGTTCAATGCTGGGTATCAACATAACCTGGCAGTTGGCGATATTCAGGCGGTAACTTCTGGATTTTTTAGTTCAGAATTTTGGACGTTAGATAACTTTATGATTGGTTTTTGGAAAATCATACCATTGGTTATTGTGTCTTATGGAGTTGGTTTAGGTGTTGAGTTTTTATTCGCCGTCATTAAAAATCACGAAGTAGAAGAAGGTTATTTGGTAACAGGTATGCTTGTGCCGTTGATTGTCCCTATTGATATTCCGTTATGGATGTTGGCAGTTGCCGTTATATTCGGCGTTGTTATTGGGAAAGAGGTTTTTGGTGGAACTGGAATGAATATCTTAAATCCGGCATTAACTATAAGGGCCTTTCTATTCTTTGCTTATCCAACTTGGATGAGTGGTGATAAGGTATGGGTTGAAGGTGCGGTTCAAAGAACGAATGATATTGCTGCAGGGGCTAATTTAGATGCGATTTCTGGTGAAACTATATTAGGAAGTTTAGCTCAAGGAAAAGAAATGGCGTATTCGGTATCAGACATGTTTTATGGGTTTATTCCCGGTTCCATTGGAGAAACCTCCACATTACTCATTATTTTGGGAGGATTATTTTTAATCTTCACCAAAATAGGAAGCTGGAGAATTATGCTGTCATCAGCATTAGGAGCCATAGTTATGGGATTGATTTTCAATCAAGTTGTTAGTGCAGGTATTATTACCGAAAGCAGTAAATTTTATACTTTAATGAGTACGCCTTTTTGGCAGCATTTAATTTTAGGAGGTTTTGCTTTTGGGGTTGTTTTTATGGCAACCGACCCTGTTACAGCGTCACAAACAAATAAAGGAAAATGGTATTATGGGTTTTTAATAGGGTTTATATCTATATTAATTAGAATCTTTAATCCAGCTTACCCAGAAGGTGTCATGTTAGCCATTCTATTAATGAATGTGTTTGCTCCTACTATAGATCATTATGTCATACAAGGAAACATTAAACAGAGGTTGAAACGTTTAAAAGTTAAAACAGCTTAATTATGGAAAACAGAACAGATAAAAATTCATATACCATTATTTTTGCCATCGTTATGGTTTTAATTGTGGGCTCTGTTTTAGCATATGCAGCGTCTTCATTAAAAGGAAAAATTTCAGAAAACCAACGTATTGAAAAGCAACAAAACATTTTGTATGCACTAGGTATTAATGAAAATGATGAAACCAGCGCCAATTTTGTGGCTGCTGATAAAGTTGCTGAGGAGTTTTCAACATATGTTACCAAGCAATTGGTGATTCAAGATGGAAATGTAACAGAAGATGATCAAGCTTATTTGATAGATGTTAAAAAAGAAAAATCAAGTGCTAAAGATGATCCGTCGAAAAGACGTTTGCCATTATTTGTTGGCGATATTGATGGAAAAACCATTTATGTAGTGCCAATTTATGGTAAAGGACTTTGGGATGCTATTTGGGCTTATGTTGGCATAGATGAAAATATGGTGGTACAAGGGGCTTATTTTGATCATAAAGGCGAAACGCCAGGATTGGGAGCAAACATAAAAGAACGTTATTTTATGGATGATTTTATTGGCGAACACCTATTAGACGAATCAGGTGAATTTGTAGGAATTACAGTTGCAAAAGGAAATGCAGATCCAAAAAATGAAAATAAAACAGATAATGAGGTTGATGCTTTAGCTGGTGCAACAATAACTGGTGATGGTGTTACTGCCATGATAAGAAGTGACTTGAAGCTTTACGCTCCTTATTTTAAATCTTTAAAAAACAATTAATAACATGGGACTTTTATCAAAAAAAGACAGCAAATTAATACTGGATCCATTAACAGACAATAATCCAATTACCATACAGGTTCTTGGTATCTGTTCTGCATTGGCTATTACGGCACAGTTAAAAGCATCTATTGTTATGGCAATCTCGGTTATTGCGGTATTAGGAGTTGGTAATGTTGTTATTTCTTTGATGAGGAATATTATACCTTCTAAAATTAGAATCATTGTCCAATTGGTTGTGGTAGCTGCCTTAGTAATTATTGTAGACCAAGTTTTAAAAGCATATTCGTATGAACTAAGTAAAACGTTGTCAGTATTTGTTGGGTTGATTATTACCAACTGTATTATTATGGGACGTTTTGAAGCATTTGCCTTGGCTAATGGCCCTTGGAAATCATTTTTAGACGGGATTGGTAATGCTGCCGGATATGGATTAATATTAATTATTGTTGGTTTTTTTAGAGAACTTTTAGGTTCTGGTACCTTATTAGGATTTAAAGTTTTAGGAGATCCTATTGAAAAAACTGGATTATATGCTTTAGGGTATGAAAATAACGGATTTATGTTACTGTCTCCAATGGCATTGATTGTTTTGGGAGTTATTATTTGGATTCAACGTAGTAGAAATAAAGCTTTAATAGAAGATTAATTAGATACCAGTTAACAGTCACAGTGAACAGTAAAAACTGTAACCTGAGACTGAGACTGAAAACTTAAAATATATGGAACACATAGAATTATTTTTCAAATCAATATTTATAGATAACATGGTATTTGCAACCTTCCTTGGGATGTGTTCATATCTTGCTGTATCGAAAAAAGTAGCTACAGCAGTAGGTTTAGGTGCTGCGGTGATTTTTGTATTAGCTATTACAGTTCCTTTAAACTGGCTATTGGACCAATATCTATTACAACCAGGAGCATTAGCTTGGCTAGGCGCAGAATATGCCGATTACGATTTAAGTTTCTTATCATTCATCATGTTTATTGCAACGATTGCAACCATGGTTCAATTGGTAGAAATTGTTGTTGAAAAGTTTTCACCTTCATTATACAATTCGTTGGGTATTTTTTTACCACTTATTGCTGTTAACTGTGCTATTTTAGGAGGTTCGTTATTTATGCAATCTCGCGAAATCCCAACTTTAGGATTGGCATTTAATTATGGTATTGCTTCAGGAATTGGTTGGTTTTTGGCTATCCTTGCCATTGCAGCCATTCGTGAAAAAATTAGATACTCAAATGTACCGCCAGCATTAAGAGGCTTGGGGATTACGTTCATCATTACAGGATTAATGGCCATTGGATTTATGAGTTTTGGTGGTATGTTAACAGGAGGCGATGAACCTGCTAAAAAAGAAGGGCAAACTGTAAAAGTTGAAGACTCTACTAAAGATAAAACAGAAAAAGAGTTAGCTAATAACACTAAAATAATTGAATAATATGATGATTTTAGCAGCAGGAACATTAGGGACGATTATAGCTACGGTAACCGTATTTTTAGTAGTTACCATATTATTAGTGGCATTGTTATTAGTAGTTAAACAAAAGTTATCGCCCTCAGGGCCAGTAAAGATTACCATTAATGGTGAAAGAGAAATAGAAGTAAGTTCAGGAGGTTCTTTACTTTCAACTTTAGGGAATCAAAAAATATTTTTACCATCAGCTTGTGGTGGTGGTGGAACTTGTATTCAATGTGAATGCCATGTGCTTTCTGGAGGTGGTGAAGCATTGCCTACTGAAACACCGCATTTCACGCGTAAAGAATTACAGCATGGTGCACGTTTGGCATGTCAGGTTAAAGTAAAACAAGACATGAATATTACCATTCCTGAAGAAGTTTTTGGTATCAAAAAATGGGAAGCAACCGTTGTACGTAATTATAATGTGGCGTCGTTTATTAAGGAATTTGTTGTTGAAATTCCAGAAGATATGGGTTACAAAGCAGGAGGTTATATTCAAATTGAAATTCCACCTTGCGAAATAAAATATTCAGAGATTGATATTACGGCTCACCCTCAAGAACATGAAACCCCAGATAAATTTCAAGCAGAATGGGATAAATTTGGTTTATGGACGTTGGTTATGAAAAATAACGAAACTGTTGAAAGAGCTTATTCTATGGCTTCTTACCCAGCAGAAGGTCGTGAAATCATGTTAAATGTTCGTATTGCTACACCACCTTGGGATAGAAATAAAAACGGATGGATGGATGTAAATCCTGGAGTAGCCTCATCCTATATTTTCAATCAGAAAAAAGGTGATAAAGTAACTATTTCCGGACCTTACGGTGAGTTCTTTATCAATGAGTCCAATTCTGAAATGTTATATGTTGGTGGTGGTGCTGGTATGGCTCCAATGCGTTCTCACTTATACCACTTATTCAAAACCTTAGAAACAGGTAGAAAAGTAACCTATTGGTATGGTGGACGTTCTAAACGAGAATTATTTTACTTAGACCATTTTAAACAATTGGAAGATAGTTTCCCTAATTTTAAATTCTATTTAGCATTATCTGAACCCTTACCTGAAGATAACTGGAAGGTAAAAACAGATATTGATGCTCCTGGAGATGGTTTTATTGGATTTATACATAATTGTGTGATTGATAATTATTTAAGCAAACATGAATCGCCAGAAGATATTGAATTGTATTTCTGTGGACCACCATTAATGAACAAAGCAGTTCAAAAAATGGGAGAAGATTTTGGTATCCCTGACGAACATATACGTTTTGATGATTTTGGAGGATAATCCCTCTATCATGCTGAACTAGTTTTAATCATAATTTAAACATTTTAAATTTCAGCAGCTCATATAATAAAACCAACACAAAAAAAGTGTTGGTTTTTTTTGTTTAGTAAAACACCAAATTAATTTATTTGAGGAGGAATGGCAGCTGGCACAACATTTTCTATGGGCTTTATAGTTTTAAGATAAGCGAAAATGGCTTTTAAATCATCATCAGATAAATTTCTAAGCCCTTCCCAAGGCATTGGCGGTAATAAGGGTCTGCTTCCTTCCAACCCTTTGTAAAGTCCTTTTTTAATAGCTGTTAAAAATTGACCTTCCGTCCATGAACCAATACCCGTAGCGTCTGGGGTTAGATTAGCTGCAAAAGAAGTACCCCATGGGCCTGTTGCCGCGGTGAGTCCCATTGTAAAAAGGATATAGGATTTAGCTGTTTTCGCATCATATTCCGCCAATGTTTCCTCAGCAGGGTGGCCAGATAGTAGACGGTCGGTATCTAAGGTTAGCCCATGCTCAGTAAATTTCTTTGGCGTGTGGCAATCATGACATCCGATAGAGTTAACAAGATATTCACCTCGTTTTACTGGATCTTCAGTAATCGTTTTAGCTGGCTCATAAAGTTCAGGAGATTTTTTTTCTTCTTTGGAATTACATGCGTTTATTAATACACAGAGGATCGTTACAGAAATTAAAATGTTTGTTTTCATATGCTTGGTTGGTTTGAAATGACACTTGCATAGAAATGAGACGTGATAAATTTAGTAAAATTTCGTATTGACTTCAAAAAATAATATTACTTATTTTAAGTAATAATTTTTTTTTAAGCACTTGCCTCAGTAATATCATGGAGAGGCTTATCATTTTTAAACTCAAATAATTTGGTGTAATCCATAATATTGGTAACGTCATCCAACTCACATAAAAAAGTAATGACTTCAGTTAAACCATCAAACAAAATATCTTTATGCGTAGGGTTTTTAGGTTTACTATTTTTATGATGAAATGGTAATTGATAGCCACAAGCCTTTAAAAATATAGCTTCAATTTTTAATAATTCTAAAGGTGAATAGCCATTAAATTTTCTACCAAACGATTCATGTACTTTCCCCACATAGTTTAGCTCCAAAGAGCCATGGTGGTCTGATAGATGTTTCCAACTATCCTTATTATCTAAAATATTGCCAACCGCACATTGTTTACAACATTCAGGATTTAGATGATTGTTGTGAAATGCTATATAAAGTTTTTTTATGGCCTGCTCTAAACGAATTGAAGTTTCCATTTTTTATTTCTAAGATATAAAAAAAATGACAATTTTTTATTTGTCGTAATTTCAAAAAAGCCTCTTACTAGTTATTTTCTTTTCTCAATACCTCTAAAGGCGTATTATTAATAACGCTCCTGCTATTGGCTATTCCTATGCTTACTACTAAAAATGTGATGAATGGAAATAGGACAACAAATGGAATGATGGAGGGCGTAAAGGGTGTTTCAAAAATCCACAAAGCCAATAACTGACTGCTTACTAACGAAAGTAAAATCCCGGTTAAACTCCCAATAATTCCCAAATAAGTATATTCCAAGGCGATCATTTTAAGTATCTGATTGCTTTTAGCGCCCAGAGTTCGGAGCAATACACTTTCTCTAATTCGTTGGTGTTTGCTGGTACGCACGGCACCAATCAGTACAATAATACCTGTAAGAATGCTAAAAAATGCCATAAAATTGATAATCCACCCAATTTTACTCAACAATTCCTCTACTACTTTTAATATTTGTCGCAAATCTAAAATAGAAACATTGGGATACTTAGTTACCAGTTCCTGTTGCAAAACAGCAGAAGCCTGTTCATTGGGGACATTCATGGTTAGCACCCTAAATTGTGGAGCATCCTCCAACACACCCCGTGGGAACAATACGTTAAAAAAAGGCTGAATATTGCTCCTGTCTACCAATCTAATACTACCAACAACCGTATTGATTAAAACCCCTTGAACGTTAAAGGTCATTTTATCACCAATAGTTACTTTGGTATCTTCAGCAAAATCATTGCTTACCGATATAGGCACTAGATTACCGGCGGTTGCCTGTGGAGTAAATGTCCCCGATTGTAGTGTTTCCGAAGCAATTAGCGAATCACGATAAGTTACCCTGAATTCATGGCTTAATGCCCATCCACGAATTGTAGATGTCGTGTCCTCTCGTATTTCATTCACGGTTTTTCCAGCAATGCTGTGAATACGCATGGTTACAATAGGAATATTGTCTATTAAAGGATGTCCTTTATCTGCAATGGTAGCTACAACACGGTCTACTTGTTCGTTTTGAATATCGAGCAATATCATATTAGCACTATTGGCCTTATTTTCAATAGATGCTTGTGACAACAATAGGTCTTTACTAAAATACAGTGTACTAATTAAAAACGTTCCTACACCAATGGTCATTATTAATACAAGAGTTTGGTTTTTTGGACGATACAAATTCAGCATACTGGTGCGTGCCACAAATCCCCAGGAATACGGAAAGAATTTTTTTATTGCTTTCATAAACCCATGAGCTATACCACCAAGTATTAAAAAGGTTATGATGATACCAATAAGAAAGGCTAGGGCGAAGGTAATGTCTCTTAACAACCAATAGGCAAACAAAAAGATAAAAGAAAATATGGCAGTCAATACCAATAACCCAGCTTTTGTTGATTTTGAATTATTATTTTCCTCAATACGAAGAGTCTGTAATGGCGACGTGTAAATAGTTCCAATCAGCGGATATAAAGCAAACAAAACGGACATAAAAACACCAAGTAATATACCCGAATAAATGGCTGTTGGCACTAACGTTATTTGAACTTCTACTGGTAATAAGCCCTCCAAAATCAGTGGAAATAGCTGTTGCAACAATAATCCAACTAATGTCCCAATAAAACCACTAACTAAGCCTACAAAACCAATTTGAATAAGGTAGATTAAAAAGGTTTGTTTTTTGGTTGCTCCCAAACATTTTAAAATCGCTATAGATCGTAGTTTTTCTTTAATATAAATATGAACCGCGCTGGCAATACCCACGCAACCCAATAACAAAGCTATAAATGCGACAAGATTAAGAAACTTACCAAAATTGTCGTAGCGTCTTCCCAATCTTTCACTGGTCGTTGTATGAATGTCTAAATCTGCGTCTATAGCATCCAGCCTCTCACCAATAGCTTCGTTTAACAGGTCAAGGTCTATTTCGGGTTTGGCCACAAAATAAAATTCATAATCCAAACGGCTACCTGTTTGTACAAGCCCTGAAGCTTCAATATAATTAAAGGGAATGACCACAGGTGGCGCTATAGAAATGGAAAAGGAATTGCTGCCCGGCACGGATTTTAAAGCGCCACTAATTGGCAACGTGGCGTTTCCTATTTTTATGGTATCTCCCGTTTTAAGTCCAAATTGCAACATTAACGTGGCATCTACCAATGCCGCACCTTGCTCTTGATAGGTGGTTGCGGCTGATTCCGGTTCCGTTTCCATAGAACCATAAAAAGGAAAGCTACCCTCAATACCGCGTACTTGAGCTAACTTTGATCCTTCATTTTTGGGAAAAGCTACCATGGAAGCAAAACTAATTTCACGGGCATCGAAACCTCCTAATGAATCCATAATGACAACTAAGCTATCACTAGCTGGTTTATCACTATCAATTTTAAAATCACTACCCATTAAAGATTTGGACTGTGAGGCAATATTGCTTTTTAAATTGTCACTGAAGGATTGTATGGAAACTAATGCCGCTATTCCCAATACAATCGAGGCCATAAAAAGCATTAACTTTTTCCAACTGGTCTTACCGTCCCGCCAAGCCATTTTTAATAGCCAACCTAAGTCTGCTTTTGAAATATTTGTTTTTCTACTCATTTAGCCATTGTGGTGTTTTCAACAATGCGTCCACTCTTAAGTTTAAGAATATGATTAGTTTTTTGTGCTAGTTCAATATCGTGGGTTACAATGATTAGAGTTGTGCCCAGTTCTTTATTAAGGTCGAAAAGCAACTGAATCACTTTTTCCCCAGTTTCGGCATCGAGATTTCCAGTGGGTTCATCGGCGAATAATATGGTTGGGCTATTGGAAAAAGCCCTTGCCAATGCCACCCGTTGTTGTTCTCCTCCCGATAATTGCGAAGGATAATGGTCTAAACGGTCGCTAAGTCCTACTTTTTCCAAAAGTTCCATAGCTTTTTTGCTGGCCAGTTTATTACCTTGAAGTTCTAGTGGTACGGCTACATTTTCTAAAGCCGTTAAAGTAGGTAACAACTGGAAATCCTGAAAAATGAAGCCTACCTTTTGGTTGCGGAGTTGGGCGCGTTCATCTTCACTTAAATTGCCAGTTTCTGTGTTGCAAAGTTCAATGCTTCCAGAATCGGGTTGGTCCAAACTGGCACATAAACCCAGTAGCGTGGTTTTTCCACTACCTGAAGGACCTACAATACAAAAAGTGTCCTTGGCCTCCACAGAAAAACTTATGTCCTTGAGAATGGTGAGTTTTTTTGAACCACTGAAATAACTTTTCCCTAAGTTATTAACGTTTAATATCTTTGTCATGAATTTTTTAGGGTGTATTTTGTATATATCCGACAAATTAGATAAATGATTTTAAATATGTCTTCTAAAGCTATGAGAATCCTGTTAATGTTTTGTTATATTTTATTGCTGATTACGAGTACATCTTGTCGTGAAACCAGTGATAAAAAAACGTCAACTTCCATTGAGGACATTGAGGCTGAAGATAACATGCAAGCTACAACGTCTAAAGATAAGGTTATTTTATTTTTCGGAAACAGTTTAACTGCGGGTATGGGTTTAGATGTGGAGGAAGCCTTTCCAGCTGTGATAGAACAAAAGTTGGATTCGCTAGGTTTGTCCTATAAGGTTATAAACGCTGGTTTAAGTGGCGAAACCACTGCAAGCGGAAAAAATAGGGTAGAATGGATTTTGAATCAAAAAGTGGCTGTTTTTGTGTTGGAACTTGGTGCCAATGACGGTTTACGTGGGATTCCTCCCAGTGAAACTAAAAGCAATTTGCAGGCTATTATTGATGTCGTTAGAGAAAAAAATCCCGAAACAGAGATTATTTTGGCAGGCATGCAAATGCCTCCAAACTTAGGAGAAGATTATACCACAGAATTCAAAAATATTTTTCCAGAATTAGCAGAGAAAAACAATATAGAACTTATTCCTTTTTTACTTGAAAATGTAGCAGGTATTCCTGAATTGAACCAAGGCGATGGTATTCATCCTACCGTGGAAGGGCAAAAAATAATGGCAGAAAATGTATGGGTGGTTTTAAAGGACATACTATAAGTTAAAACTGATTAAGGACTTTTAATTTTGATTAAAAAACCAAAGGCACAAAAAACTTAAATACCAAAATCAATAGAACCACAGAAATTATATTCAAAACAAAACCAACTCTAGCCATGTCTTTTATTTTAACATAACCACTTGCAAAAACGATGGCATTGGGTGGGGTGGCCATAGGCAACATAAAGGCACAACTACTAGCTATAGTTACAGGAATCAATAAATAAAGAAGCGGAATATTTAATCCAATGGCAATACCAGCTACCACAGGTGCTAATACCGCTGTTAATGCGACATTGCTCATCAATTCGGTCATAAACAACATCAAGGTAATAAGTAATGCTGCCATTAAAAGGATGCTAATCTGACTGGTAGAAATTGAGGTTGCGATTATTTCAATGATACCGCTTTCAGACATGCCATTCGCTAGAGCCAAACCACCACCAAATAAAATCAAGATGCCCCAAGATAGTTTTTGGGTATCATTCCAATTTAATATAAAATCACCTTGTTTTAAATTAAAGGGAATCGTAAAAAAGGCCAAAGCTCCAAAAATACTTATCATGGTATCAGAGAGTCCCAATCCTGGAATTAACGAATTAATGGGGACTCTAAAAATCCATAGAAAAACCATAATGCTAAAGATTACAAGCACTTGTTTTTCCCTAGCCGATGTTTTTCCAAGTTTTATTAACTCTGTATTAATAACATCTTTTGATGCGTTAAAAACAAGCCCTTTATTTGGAAACATCCATTTAACCAACACAAAATAAATAATAGTAATTAAAATGATTGAAATCGGTAAACCTAAAAGCATCCATTTAAAAAAGGAGACTTCAATATGGTATTCATTCTCCAATAACCCTATTAAAACGGAATTTGGTGGCGTACCAATAACCGTAGCAATGCCACCTGCATTTGCGGAAAACGCGATGCCAAGCATAACACTAAGTGCAAAATTCTGATCTTTTTTGGTAAATCCGTCCGCATCATTCATCAATAAGGATATCACCGACATGGCAATGGGAAGCATCACTACAACACAAGCCGTATTGCTAATCCACATGCTCATAAATCCTGTAGCAATCATAAAACCAAGAATCACTTTATTAGGTGTAGTCCCCGTTTTTTTTATAATAGTTAAGGCAATGCGTCTGTGGAGATTCACTTTTTCTATGGCTAAAGCCAGAACAAAACCACCAAAAAATAGGAACACAATCGGACTTCCGTAATTAGCGCCCACATCATCAATGCTCATAACCTTGAATAATGGAAATAGTAAAAGTGGTAACAATGACGTTACAGAAATTGAAACAGCTTCAGTGATCCACCAACAAACCATCCATAAACCAATAGCAATTACGGTATCTGCTTTTTCGGATAATATTTCAAAGGGTAAAAACTGAACAATTAAAAATAGAAGTGGGCCTAAAAAAAGACCTATTTTTTTTGAAGTAGGATGTTTTGGCATGTACTTATTACGTTGGTTTAGCGATTTTAAAGTTACACATTTCTAGCTTTCCCGAGTAAACAGCGATTCAATTTGTGAATGTGTTATTGTAAAATCATGGTTTATTGTATTTTTGCACCATGAGCAAACCACTTAATCAACAAGAATTGCACAATCTTGCCATGAACCATGTTGGTAAAGATTTGGAAACTCGTGGATTTGAGTTTATTGCCATTAACAGTAAACTTAAAAAGCATCCTCAGTTTGTATGTATCGATAAAAACAAACAGTATTATTTTGTAATAGTAAGGGCCGTTATTCTGCCAGAAAACCCAAATAATTATGATATTCTTTGGATGGAATCATTTAAAGAACATGCAAGGGAAAATGATGCTAAAGTGTTGTATGCAGGCGTTGGTGTTGGTAATCCTGATGGAGACCATTTGCCTATTTATTTAAATGAAGAATACTTAATAGAATATAACGGTATTCAAGTTTTAGAAACCAATCTGAACTGATTTGTCATTACTGCGTAGGCAGAAATCTAATTAATTGAATCATAAAATTATGATGAACAGAATTATTACTTTATTAATTTTTGTATGTTGTTTTTCCTGTAATAAAGATATTAAAAACATAAAGCTTTCGGGTGAGGCCTTTGGCACCTCTTACAACATCACATATCATTCTGAAATTAATTTTGAAAGGCAATTTGATAGTTTGTTTACAGTTATCAATCAATCCATGTCAACATATATAGAGGATTCTGATATTTCAAAAATCAATAGAAATGAATCAGTAAAAATTGACGAACATTTTATAAAAGTTTTTGAAGCTTCTAAAATTATTCATCAATTTACAGAAGGTGTTTTTGACCCAACTATTGGTGATGTGGTTAACGCTTGGGATTTTGGGCCCGAAGGAAAAATAGTTAATCTGGATAGTCTTAAAATTGATAGTTTAATGGTTTCTGTTGGTTTTGATAGAATAATACGTGCAGAAAACACAATTATTAAAGACGACCCAAATGCTTTTATAGATTTTAATGCCATTGCTAAAGGTTATGGTGTTGATGTGATTGGTGAGTTTTTAGAACGTAAAGGTTTGCATAATTATTTGGTTGAAATAGGCGGTGAAATTAGAGCCAAAGGTATGAATATTGAAAAAAAAGCTGATTGGAAAGTGGGTGTTGAAATGCCACATTTTGATGGTACACAATCCATTTTAAAAGCCATTTCACTCAAAGATGAATCCATGGCGACTTCTGGCACTTACAGAAAATTTAAAGTAGATGAAAATGGTGAACGCTATTCGCATATTATTGATACAAATACGGGTTATCCAAGTGCGACTAATTTATTGAGTATTTCAGTAATTGCAGAAAATTGCATGATGGCTGATGGTTATGCAACGGCTTTCAAGGCTATGGGTATTGAAAAAGTAAAAGCATTTTTACAACAGCATCCAGAGCTTAAAGTGTTTTTGATTTTTGAAAATGATAAGCAAGAATTGGAAACGTTATCCCTTAATGGGTTTCCTGAAAATTAACTGACATTGAATTGTCGAATCCTTGATTTCCTGCGAAGGCAGGAATCCATTGATATATAAAAACATAGATTTATTAGATTCCTGCCTTCGCAGGAATGATAAATTACTTATAAACCACAGGAATAATTTCGCCTTTAGCTAAGCAATATTTAGTAACATCTTCTTCTGAAAGTTTAGCGGTATAATCAATTTCCTCCACTTTAAAACCAACAGATCTTAATTTATTGAAATAATCTAAGCCATAAATGCGTACATGATCGTATTGTCCAAAAATTTTAGAACGTTCTTTTTTGTCAGTAATGGTATTGTCTTCAAAAGTCGTATTTCTAGAAAGATCTTGCGGAATTTGAAAAACACCCATACCGCCCACTTTCATAACCCTATATAGTTCTTGCATCGCTTTGGTGTCATCTGGAATGTGTTCCAATACATGATTACAAAGTATGACGTCAAAACTATTGTCCTCAAAAGGGAGATTACAAATATCGGCTTTAACATCGGCCAGAGGCGAATTTAAATCCGTTGTGGTATAATCCAAATTTTTCATGGCTTTAAAGCGTTTGTAAAAAGCCTGTTCGGGAGCAAAGTGGAGTACTTTTTTTCTTTGTGCTGAACTTGTTTCAGTATCTGCAGAAAAAAAATTCGTTTCATTTTTTAAGTAAAGCCACAATAATCTATGACGTTCTAAACTCAATGTTGAAGGCGATAATACATTAGTGCGTTGTTTTCCGTAACCATATGGAAGAAAGGTTTTAAAGCTTTTACCATCTATAGGGTCGGTAAACTTGTTTCCTTTTAAAAAAAAGGCTAAAATAGGGCGGATAATATAACTAAGCCTTATTAATAAAGGTCTTGGAATAATGTTCAGAACTATTTTGAAGAACGTTTTCATTTTAAAGCACTAATGCTTCTTGCCTAAATTCATCTTCTTCATTAGAAGTAATACCCAAGGCTTCATGAACATAAGCAAACGTGGAAAGTATTTCTGGATTTCCATCAATAATGGCGACATCATGTTCAAAGTGAACACTTGGTTTACCGTCTGAAGTTACAATGGTCCAACCGTCTTTAAGTTGTTTTACGCGGTGTGTTCCCATATTGATCATCGGTTCTATGGCGACCACCATACCTTCAATAAATTTTTTACCTCTACCTCGTTTTCCGTAGTTTGGCATTTCTGGATCTTCATGCATTTTTTTGCCTAAACCATGACCAACCAATTCCCTTACTACTCCATAACCATGATCTTCACAATATTTTTGGATGGCATAGCCAACATCGCCAACGCGATTGTTTATTTTAAATTCCCTAATGCCAACATACAATGATTCCTTGGTAACTTCAATGAGTTTTTTGGTTTCTGGGGCTACTTCGCCTATTTCGAAAGTGTAAGCATGGTCGCCGTAAAAGCCATTCTTTAAAGCACCACAGTCTATAGACACGATATCGCCTTCCTTTAACGGAATAGCTGTTGGCAAACCATGTACAACAGCTTCGTTAACACTACATAGTAAGGTGGATGGACAGTCATATAAACCTAAAAAACCAGGCAATGCATCTTGAGCCCTTATAAAATCTTCAGCAAGTTTGTCCAGTTGTACAGTGGTGACTCCAGGTTTAATCTCTTTGGCGAGCATTCCTAACGTTTTTGATACGATTAAAGCACTTTCGCGCATTAATTCAATCTCTTCTCTTGTTTTTACTACAATCATCTTTTAAAAAATAATGGCAAAGATACTTAAAATTAAAATGTTAGAAATTTTGAATATATATTGGGTTTATAATTCTTTTGAAGTACAGAAAATTATTTTAAAAAATCGAAAAATCCTTTCTTCTTTTCCGTTTGAACAGGACTCTCATCTGAATTTATAAGCAAATGGTATATTTCGCCCCATCCAAAAAACCCTCCAATATTTCTATCATCAATAAATAAATCGGCATTTATTTTTCTGCTAAAAGAGCCGTCAAATTCTTCTTCTGGAAAACTTTTGTTTACGGCATAAAAAAAGATGCCATGCTCTTCGCAAAATGCGACGGCTTCATCTAATTTATCGCCACTTCGGTAGGTCCATAATATCAAGCGATGCCCTTCTTTTTGAAGTTTTTGTAAGGTTTCAAAAGCGAAAAGTATAGGCTTGCCGATTTTTGGATAGGCATCTTCCACGATGGTTCCATCAAAATCAACTGCTATTACAAGTCCACCATTAAAATTCATCAATTTGGATCCGATTTTTATTGTAAAGTTATAAATATTTGCTTTAAATCTAAACTAATGAATGTCTTGTCATTGCTTTTGGTTGTTCTATACCCATTAATTTTAATATAGTAGGTGCGATATCTCCTAAAACACCATCTTGAATACGGTTTAAATCATTATCAATTAAAATAATAGGCACAGGGTTTGTGGTATGTGCCGTATTTGGAGAACCATCTGGGTTAATCATGGTTTCACAATTACCGTGGTCTGCAATAAGCAGTGTTGTATAGCCATGATTTAGTGCTGTGGTTACAACCTCTTTAACGCAGGCGTCAACAGATTCGCAAGCTTTAATAGCAGCTTCCATAACGCCTGTATGGCCAACCATATCACCATTGGCAAAGTTCAAGCATACAAAATCTACATCTCCTTTTTCAAGTTCAGGAATTAAAGCATCTTTTAATTCAAAAGCACTCATTTCAGGTTTTAAATCGTACGTAGCCACTTTAGGTGAATTTCTTAATATCCTGGTTTCACCTTCAAAAGGAATTTCTTGTCCGCCAGAAAAGAAAAAAGTTACGTGAGGGTATTTTTCCGTTTCGGCAATTCTGATTTGGGTTTTATTGTTTTTTGATAAAACCTCACCCAAAGTCTCTGTTAAGTTGTCTTTATTGAAGACAACCTTCACATTTTCATATGTATCGTTATAGTTGGTAAGCGTAACATAATACAAATTAAGTTTATGCATGTTTTGCTCATGAAAATCTTGTTGCGACAGGGCTTCTGTAAGTTCGCGTCCACGATCTGTTCTAAAGTTGAAGAAAATAATAACATCATCTTCTTTTACGGATGCAATCGGATTGTTGTCAGCATCAACAGCAATAATGGGTTTTATAAACTCGTCGGTAATGTCATTGGCATAATTACTTTCAATAGATGCTACTATATTAGATGATTTTTCGCCAACACTATTTACAATGGCATCGTAAGCTAGTTTAACACGTTCCCATCGCTTATCTCTGTCCATGGCGTAATAACGACCGGTAACAGTAGCCAGTTTTGTAGGTGTGTTAATTAAATTATTTTGTAAATCCGAAACAAAGCTAGCACCAGATTTTGGGTCCACATCACGACCGTCAGTAAAGGCATGGATATACGTTTTTTTCAACCCAAAGTCGTTTGCAGCCTCAACTAAACCATATAAATGTGAGAAGTGGGAATGTACCCCGCCATCACTCAGTAAACCAAGAAAATGGACACTTTTATTATTGTCTTTGGCATAATTAAAAGCATCAACAAGTACTTTTTCGGTATTTAATGTCTTATTTTGAACAGCCAGATTAACCTTTACCAAATCCTGATACACGATACGTCCAGCACCCAGATTCATATGTCCTACTTCGCTATTTCCCATTTGACCTTCTGGTAAACCTACATGTAAGCCGTCGGTACGCAAGGATGCATTTGGATATTTGGTATATAAAGAATCTATAAAAGGGGTGTGGGCATTATCTATGGCCGATACTTTTGGGTCTGGTGATTTTCCCCAACCATCAAGAATCATAAGGATGACTTTTTTGTTCATTTTTATTAGGATTTTGTTAGTGCAAAAATAAGGAAGTTCGAGAAGATAGCCTTAAAAAGTAGATACTAAAAACAAAGGTTTTTATGCTTTTAAAGAGTGAAATAAAATAACGTTTTTTTAAAGGGTTTTATGATAAAAAACTTTACATAATAACATATAAGTAGTATGTTATAACTTTTAAGCATACCGCTATCTTTTCAATAGTCTATATATTTTTATGCTTGGATAAAGCAGATATTTTCTATTATATACAAAAGTAAGTATGTGATATAAATTGCTTTTATAATCTGAAGTAGACAAAAATTTAATTAAAGGGTATGCCCCAATAAGTTTAAAATCTGATAATATTTTTTTTAGCATTGAATTATCCAAATCAGATTTGACAAATCTACTTATTAAAATAAATACATAGTGTTGTTGTTTTACATCCATGCGTTGAAGAACCTTTTTATTAGTAATGCCTTGGCTAATTAGTTCATTTTTTAGTTCTTCTAATTTATGAATAGCAAAACACATATCTTCCATATGTGTTTTAGCATGCTCCATTGATTTATTTCTAGTGACAGAGTTAATAGATTTTCTATACCTATAAACATCATAATCTACCAAGGCTATTCTTTTGGCTTTACTTATTAGCTTAGGCGTGAAGTAGGAATCTTGTAAAAATTTTCTATTGTAGAAATTGAATTTATTATCTAAATAAAAAGATCTTTTAGTTATGTACGACCATACTTCTGGCATATAATTGTATTTCGCCATGAAATCAATTCCATTGAATATATTATCTACTTCAATATCTTTACTTGTGTGTTTTGAGTCTATTAGGTTGCTATCCGTAACATTTTTAGATTTAAAACCAATGACATCTAAGCTATGTTTTTCAATTAATGTAATTAGAGAACCTAACGTGTTCCTAGCTATATAATCGTCTCCATCTAAAAAATAAATATATTTACCTTTTGAGAGGGCTACTCCTAAATTTCTAGATGCTCCTAAGCCGCTATTTTTTTGAGATTTTAGAAGTATATTGGAATGATTTTCTACAAATTGTAACACTTTTTTTTCAGTATCATCTGTAGATCCGTCGTTTATTACTATGATTTCAAAATCATAAAGCTGTAGATCTTGGTTGCAACAACTTGTTAGACAAGTTTCTATATATTCTTCAACATTGTAAGCTGGAATAATTATACTTAACTTCATAAGTAAAGATAATTATTTTTTTTTTTGACTTTAAATCCAATTGATAGCTAACATTTAAAAATTGAAAAATCCATTCTAGAATTAACATTAAATCCAAATAAAAAAAGCTGCCAAATTTATTTTTGACAGCTTTTAAATTATGATAATAAAGAGAACTTAATCTTCTTTTCTATCTTCTCTAGGTCTTCTATCATCACGACGATTATCACGTCCGCGATTATCACGACTTCCACCTCTATTATCACGTCCACCACGGTCGTTATTGTCTCTTGGTGGTCTTGCAACATAACCCTCTGGTTTTTCCAATAATGCTTTACGGGATACTTTTTCCTTGCGCGTTTTTGGATCTAAACCAAAATACTTCACATTAAAAACATCGCCCATATTAACCACATCGGTTACATTTTCGGTACGTTCCCAAGCTAATTCACTTACGTGCAATAATACTTCGTTACCTGGAGCATCTAAATATTCTACAACAGCACCAAAATCAAGCATTTTAATCACTTTTACTTCATAAGTGCCACCAACTTCTGGTTTAAACATTAACGAATCGATTTTAGCTAACACAGCATCAATACCAGCTTGATTGGTTCCTAATATTTCAACAATACCTTCTTCGGTAATCGGATCTTCATTAATAACAATCGTTGTTTTTGTTGCTTTTTGTAACTCCTGAATCACTTTTCCACCAGGACCAATTAAGGCACCAATAAACGCATTAGGAATAATTTTGGTTATCATTTTAGGCGCATGAGGTTTCACATCGGCATTTGGTTGCGCAATGGTTTCAACAAGTTTTCCTAAAATATGTAAACGTCCAGCTTGTGCTTGTTTTAAAGCATTTACCAAAATTTCATAAGAAAGGCCTTTTACTTTAATGTCCATTTGGCAAGCGGTAATACCATCAGCAGTACCAGTCACTTTAAAGTCCATATCACCTAAATGATCTTCATCACCTAAAATATCAGATAACACTGCGTATTTTCCAGTTTCAGCATCAGAAATTAATCCCATAGCAATACCAGAAACTGGTTTTTTCATTTGAACCCCAGCATCCATTAACGCCATAGTACCAGCGCAAACAGTTGCCATAGAAGACGAACCATTAGATTCTAATACTTCCGACACAACTCTTACTGTGTATGGGCAATCGGCAGGAACCATGTTTTTTAATGCACGTTGTGCCAAATTCCCATGTCCTACTTCACGACGTGACGTTCCTCTTAAGGGTTTCGCTTCACCTGTAGAAAAAGGTGGGAAGTTATAATGTAAATAGAAACGCTCTTCGCCTTCAAACGATGGCATATCTATTTGGTTTGCTTCTCTAGAAGTTCCTAAAGTAACTGTTGCTAAAGCTTGAGTTTCTCCACGAGTAAATATTGAAGAGCCATGAACAGAAGGTAAATAATCTACTTCACACCAAATGGGTCTGATGTCGTTTGTTTTACGGCCATCTAAACGTAACCCTTCGTTCAACGTTAAATCTCTTACCGCTTTTTTCTCAGCTTTGTAGAAATATTTAGAAACCAAACCTCCAAAATCAGCTAATTCTTCTTCAGTAAAGCTTGCCTTTACTTCTTCTTTAATAGCATCAAAAGCCGCACTACGCTCGTGTTTTGCTGAAGCAGCTCTTGCTACGGCATACACTTTATCATACGTTAAAGCTTCTACTTTTTTTGCTAAAACTTCATCTTCACGTTCTACGTCGTAAGTACGGGTTTCTTTTTTACCAAAAGCTTCCGCTAATTTTACTTGAGCAGCGCATTGTATTTTAATAGCCTCATGTGCAAACTTAATAGCTTCAACCATTTCTTCTTCAGAAATCTCATGCATTTCACCTTCAACCATCATTACTGAATCTGCTGAAGCACCAATAACCATATCCAATTCAGAAACTTCTAATTGAGCTCTTGTAGGATTGATGATTAATTGACCATTTACACGACCAACTCTTACTTCTGAAATTGGACATTCAAAAGGAAAATCTGATAATTGAATCGCTGCAGAAGCTGCCAATCCAGCCATAGCGTCTGGCATAACTTGGTCGTCATGAGACATTAATTGAATCATTACTTGTGTTTCTGCATGGTAATCTTTTGGGAATAACGGACGTAAAACACGATCCACTAAACGCATGGTTAATACTTCGCCATCACTTGGTCTTGCCTCTCTTTTAAAGAAACCTCCTGGATAACGTCCAGAAGCAGCAAATTTTTCTCTGTAATCTACCGTTAATGGTAAAAAGTCAACATCACTTTGTTGGTAGTTGGAAACAACTGTACACAAAAGCATACATTTTCCTGATTGTACAACAACAGAACCATGGGCCTGTTTTGCTAATTTTCCGGTTTCGATGGATATTGTACGTCCATCACCAAGGTCAATGACCTCTCTAAAAATTTTTGGAATCATAAATTTTTTTTAATTCTAATTAAACAATGGTCGTTGTGTTGTTGTGTGTAGTTGTTGTGTGACCAATGAAAAACTATAATAAGCTTCTTCTATTTTACGTCATTGCGAAGCAAATTTTTTAATTTGCTGTGGCAATCTGTTTCTTTTAAAAAAGATTACCACGTCGTTACACTCCTCGTAATGACATTGTAACTATGTTATATCTAAAACAAAAAAGAGGCTGAAAAGCCTCTTTTTATTATTTTCTTAATCCTAATTCTTTTACTATCGCACGATATCTTAAGATATCTTTCTTAGTTAAGTAATCTAGTAAGCTTCTTCTTTTACCTACTAATTTTACTAACGAACGCTCTGTATTATAATCTTTACGATTCTTTTTTAAGTGTTCCGTTAAGTGATTAATTCTGTGCGTAAATAACGCAATTTGTCCTTCAGCAGAACCGGTGTCGTTTTTTCCTTTACCGTGTTTTGTGAAGATTTCTTCTTTTACTTCTTTTGCTAAATACATGCTAATATTATTGTAAATAATTGTTATGTACACGAAAGTCTATCTTTCGAGCGGCAAATATAGTAAATTTTAATGATTTGCAAACCATTTAAACAAAAAGACCTGATGGGCTGAAAACCAATCAGGTCAAGAAGTTACATTGTTTATTTTTAAGCTCTTAAAGGCTGATTTAAAATTAAATCTAAGTACTGGTTCACCTTATCTTTAAGCTCTTTTCTAGGAGTAATAAAATCCAAGAAACCATGTTCTAATAAGAATTCAGATGTTTGAAATCCTTCAGGTAATTCTTTGCCCGTAGTATCCCTAACAATTCTGGGGCCGGCAAAGCCGATTAAAGCGCCGGGTTCTGCAATATTAATATCTCCCAGCATAGCAAAAGACGCTGTAGTACCTCCTGTGGTTGGGTCGGTACACAAAGAAATATATGGGATTCCTGCCTCAGCCAATTGTGCCAGTTTTACGGATGTTTTGGCCAATTGCATTAAGGATAAAGCGGCCTCCATCATACGGGCACCACCAGATTTTGAAATAACCAATAAAGGAATATTATTTTTTAGAGAATAATCCGCAGCCCGTGCAATTTTTTCACCTACAACACTTCCCATGGAACCTCCAATAAAAGCAAAGTCCATACATGCTATTACCAAATCTTTTCCTTTAGATTTACCAACGGCAGCGCGGACAGCATCTTTTAATTTTGTTTTTTCTTGAGCAGCTTTTAACCTGTCCGGATATTTTTTGGTATCGACAAATTTTAGCGGGTCTTTGGATTCTAAATTAGCATCCAGTTCTTTAAAATTGTTATCATCAAAAAGAATCTCAAAATATTCGTGGCTTCCAATGCGGACATGATAGCCATCTTCTGGACTTACGTAGAAATTTTTTTCCAGTTCTTCTGCGTCAACAATTTTACCTGTAGGCGATTTGTACCAAAGACCTTTTGGGGTGTCTTTTTTCTCTTCGGTTGTTGTAGTTATACCTTTTGTTTTTCTTTTAAACCAAGACATAGTGATATATGATTTTAGATTTACGATTTTAGATTTTAAAAACCTTGTGCATCGATATTTTCGTTAAGGATCGTTGCTAAATTCTTTTTTGAGAAACACTTAATGTGTAAAAATAAAAATGATAAAGCAAAAAGCCTAACTACAAAATTAAGGCTTTATTTTAATTTAGTAGTCAGGCCATTCTTTTTTTTATTAATTGAATTTTTTTATTGTTTAGATTATATAAATGAAAAAATCCTGCTACAAGCAGGATTTTTTATATAAAATAAACCTATTTTATAATGTATTTACATTGTTAAGATCTGCAAAGGCCTGTTTTAAACGCTCTACAAAGGTAACTTCACCAGCACGTAACCAAACACGTGGGTCATAGTGTTTTTTATTTGGTGAATCTGGACCATCAGGGTTTCCTATTTGCGTTTGTAAATAGTCTTTTTTACTGCTCATATAATCACGAATACCACTCATAAATGCATATTGCATATCGGTATCGATGTTCATTTTAATAACACCATAGCTAATCCCTTCACGAATTTCTTCAACAGTAGAACCCGAACCGCCATGGAATACAAAATCTATATGATTATGTTCAACACCATATTTTTTAGACACGTATTCTTGGGAATTCTTTAATATTTTAGGAGTTAGTTTTACGTTTCCTGGTTTGTAAACACCGTGAACATTCCCAAAAGCGGCAGCAATTGTAAATTGACTACTTACTTTGCTTAATTCTTCGTAAGCATAAGCGACTTCTTCTGGTTGTGTGTACATTTTAGAATCGTCTACATCCGTATTATCAACACCATCTTCTTCACCACCTGTAACGCCCAGTTCAATTTCTAAAGTCATGCCCATTTTGCTCATTCTGGCCAAATATTGCTTACATATTTCTATGTTTTCTTCAATAGGTTCTTCCGATAAATCTAGCATGTGAGAACTAAAAAGAGGTTTGCCGGTTTCAGAGAAATGTTTTTCACTGGCATCAAGCATGCCATCTACCCAAGGTAAAAGATTTTTAGCACAATGGTCTGTATGAAGAATAACAGGCACCCCATAAGCTTCAGATAATATATGTACATGTTTTGCGCCTGCTATAGCACCCGCAATAGCCGCTTTTTGACCTTCATTGCTTAAGCCTTTTCCGGCATTAAATTGTGCCCCGCCGTTAGAAAATTGTATGATGACTGGTGCGTTTAATGCTTTTGCGGTTTCTAATACACCATTTATAGTATTCGAACCAATAACGTTTACGGCGGGTAAAGCATAGCCATTTTCTTTTGCATGTTTAAAAATAGCTTGAACTTCGCTGCCTGTAGCAACACCTGGTTTTATGTTATGTCCCATTTTATTTTATTTAATTAATAATTTAAGTCAAAAGTAAGCATTTTTTGAATATATATTCTTGATTTAACCGCTGGAAAAGCTTAAAAAATGCGAAAACGTTATAGTGTAAGTGTTTAGAAAATAGGTTAAAAAGGATAGTTTATACCAATGTTGTAAACGGCGTTCCCAAAATTGTAATCCTTAAACCATCTATTGCCACTTGGATAGGAGGGGTCATAGGTTTTAAAACCAATATCAAACCTAAATACAAAAAAGTTAAAATCATAACGAAGGCCAAACCCTGAGCCAATAGCAATATCTTCTAAAGATTTTAGGTTTTTAAAAGTGGCACCTTCTGTAGTAACGTTATCCATAACATTCCAAATGTTTCCAGTATCAACGAAAAAAGCGCCATTTAAGCTCTCAAATAAGTTAAAGCGTTGCTCGACACTAAATAAGAACTTTAAATTGGCTTCATTAAATTCATTTAAACTTTGAGAACTTCCAGGGCCTAAATTATAAGCTGTCCAAGCTCTATTATCGTTAGGGCCACCTGCAAAGAAACTTTTTGAAAATGGAATGCTATTTGAATTTCCGTAAGGAATGGCAATACCAAAAAAAGTTCTCATGGCAAGAATATTCTTTTTGCCTAAGTTCCAATGTTTTACGTAATCTAATTCTGTTTTTACAAATTGGGAATAGGCAACATTGAAAATTTCATAATTGTTATTTTCATTTTTTTTGAGCCCTACTAGTTTTGAAGCTGATGATAATAGGTTTCCTGCCAGTTCTAATTTAAATCTGAAAATTGAAAAATCATCATCAAACAAATTAACACGTTCATCATTGGTTAAACTAAAACTTGATGAAATAATCAAGTTATTTTCAGTTAATCTATTTTTTCTCTCGCCTATATTACTAACCGTTCTAAGCTGGTTTTCTGAAATTCCATTTGGTGTAGGTATTCCCAAAGCGTATGCAATAAATGTGTTTGCTTCCTCAGTAATTAAATCGTCATCTGGATTAATATAGTTAACATCTTTTGCAATTTGATTTAACGAATTAAATGATGTTCTATAAACTTCAAAATATCTGCCTACATTTAAGTTTCTTACATATTGTAAATTAAGCACATCTAACCTGTTGGTTACTTTTGACGAAGGCCTCCAGTTGAAACTCACAATACCATTAAAGGTTTGTTTGTCTAACCCAATATTGGTTTGGCTGGTAGTTGATAAACTCATTCTTGTGCTGGGCGACATATATTTTGGCACAATGCCCTCTGTATAAAACGGCGTGAAAAATCTGGGAATGGTTAATTTTAAATCAACACCATACTCATTGATATCAAAAAACGGGTCATCAACATTGTTTTTGTCCCTTGAACGACCTTTTGAAGAGCCTATAGCTCCAATGGCAGAAATTTGAAAGGTTTCAGCTCCTCCAAAAACATTTCTAATCAGTAAGCTTGGATTTAACGACAAGCCAATAGATTGAATATTACTTTGCGATACTTCTGTACTAAAGCCTAAGCTGAATTTTTTTAATGGTGTTAAACTAATAGTTGTACTAAGTGTATTATTAGAATTTTCTATATACTCGATGTTGGGGTATTTAAAAGTGCGTAATTCATTCAAATAGCTATACGTTCTTGTTCTGTCTAAATCTCTAAAAGTTTCTCCACGAGAAATAAAAACGGCATCTGTTAAAGCCTTTGGGCGATAACGCATTTTTCCATAACTATATAATTTAAAACTGTTATAAGAAATAGAATCTTGAAATGGTTTCCCGCTGTTTTCAAAAGTATAGTCTGTAATTATTTTTACCTCATCAATAGTATAGACTTTAAAAGGAACCCTAACCGTTGTGTCTTGTGTTCTTATGGCCCTATCTTGAATTTGTATTTCAACATTTACCTTTTTATTTGTGCCTATGGTATCCATTTCCATGGTTATATAATCTTGACCGAAATGAAATATGCCCATATTGCGTAATTCATTTGAAATCCTGTTACGCTCTAATTCAAAATTCACCGTTTTATATTGCTCGTTTTGCTTTATTAAAGAATTTTTTTTAATTGATCTTCTATAAAGAGTATCAATTATTGGTGTTGAAATTTCTTCTGAGATAGAGTCAATAATAAAGGCTTTGCCTGTTTCTACTTTGTATTCAATATCTGCACTTTTATTTTCTTTTTTTTGAATATCGTAAGAAGCTTTAACATCAAACCATCCGTTATTTATATGATAATCTTGAAGCCTTTTAACCGAACTTATGGTTTTATCTTCATTAACTAATATAGGGGGCTGGCCTGTTTTTTTTATCCATTTATTAAAGTTAATACGAGATTGAATGTATTTATCCAATTGTTTTTTAGACAGAATATTTTCTAAGTTCTCTCTGTGTTTAGGATTTTTATCAAGATTTGTATTTATAATTGAATCTATGTTGGGCCTGGCCAAATTATAAAAGTGAAGGCGTAATGGAAATCCTAGAATTTTTTGATTTGGCTCTTGGGAAATTAGATTGGTTATGGTTTCAGATTTGTCTTTTTTACCATTTACATAAACGGTATTGTTAGTAAGCAAATACTCGTTTTCAGCAACTCTTTTTGTACTATCACATGATATTAAGTGTATAGTGATAATAAATAATACTATTTTTGAGAGTTGATTTTTCATCTGCTAATTTCTGTTTTTTTAAATTGGCCAGATGTAATTCGTATATGGAACATGATGTTTTATTTTAGAACTTTTCATTGCTCATTTCAAATGAAAAATTTTAATTAATTAAAGTTGTTCGATTTTGTTGTGAAACCAATTTAAAAGGATATAAAATAGTTTTTATATATGGATTCAAAAATACTAATATTTCATGTGTTTGTTTCTATTTTTTTTAATTAGCATTTTTGTTTGTTCATATTTTATAAATATGGTCATTTACGCTTAAAAATAATTAAATAAAGAAAGGTCTAAACAAGGGGTTCAATATTTTTTCATTTTCTTTATAAATTAAAATAAACCAAGCATTGTGGTACAATCACTATCTAAAAACCAAATAAAATTAATAACTAGTTTAAAGCAAAAAAAGTATAGGTTGTTACATGGTTTTTTTGTTGTTGAAGGTATTAAAACGATTAGGGAACTGTTAAACTCTAATATGGAGCTTCATACACTTTATACAACCGAAAGGTTCAATAATGCTGCCAACCCAGATAGTTACAATGATGAAATTTTAATTTCTGAAACCGATTTAAAACGCATTAGTTTTTTAACCACGCCAAATAAAGCACTTGCCATTTTTAAAATACCTTCGTTTAATCCTATTGATACAAGTGAATTGATTGTCGCTTTAGATGATATAAGAGATCCAGGGAATTTAGGAACTATCATCAGACTTTGCGATTGGTTTGGGGTTAAAGATTTGGTTTGTAGTAACGAAACGGTAGATTGTTTTAACCCAAAAGTCATTCAAGCTACTATGGGTTCTATAACCAGAGTGAATATAACTTATGTTGATTTACCAGCGTTTTTAAAAAACGTTGATGTGCCTATTTTTGGAACCTTTATGGATGGTGAAAACGTGTATAACAAAAGTTTGCCAAAAAAAGGAGTTTTAGTTTTAGGTAACGAAGCCAATGGTATTTCTAAAGACATAGAAGTATTAATTAAAGAAAAAATAGCAATACCTAGATTTGGAAATATACAAGCTGCCGAAAGTTTAAATGTTGCAACCGCAACCGCTATTTTGCTCAGCGAATTCAGAAGAAGTTAGCTATTTAAAAAGCTTAAAAACTAAACGCCTTAACAACAAACAATAATGTTATTGAAATGTGAAGTTTATAAAAACCGCTCGGGTTTTCATACTGTTAATATTGCTTGTCCATGGACTATTTGGGTCTTCGTCGGGTACAAGCTCATCATTCATACCAAATACACCTCTAATGGAAGGTGTGAATTTAAAATTATACAAATAAAAATCAATACCAAATCCTAGCTCATAGAACAGGGTGTTCTTTGTAGTTCTAAATTGACCGTTGCTATTGTCATCTGGGTTGTCTTCATTACTGGAAAGATTTAGTGCTGTTGAAAATCCACCAACTACAAAAGGTTTAAAGTTGTTGATGCGTTTGGTAGAAAATTTTACCAAAAGTGGTAAATGTATGTATGTGGATTTCACTTCACGGGTCAAATCAGAACTTGAAGGAATGCCACTAAAATAAGTTTGACTGTAATATAACTCTCTAGTTGTAATTAATAAACCCGGTTCTATACGCAAATCAATATAATCATTGATTCTTAAGTTTCCAATAAGACCAACATTAAAGCCAGTGCTTCTTTTTACATAAATATCCCTTAAATCTTGATTGTAGTCAAAATTAAAATCGTAGCTGTTAAATCCTAAAAAATAGCCCCATCTTAACAAATTATAATCGGTAGACCCTTTTCCTTGATTGGCATCATAACTCACTTTTTCTTTTCTGAATAACTGTGCGTTGGAAGTTTGGAATATGAATAAAAACGATAATAATATAAAAAAGTGCTTCATAAAATTATTTTGATGACACATAAATGGTTGCCACACCAAAGGTTTGCGGAAAATCTTCAACACTAATAAACCCAATTTTACGCAAAATATTGTTTAAAGCCTCCCCATAAGGAAAAACGGAAGCTGATTCGCATAAGTATTTATAGGCACTTTTGTCTTTTGAAAACAGTCGCCCAATAACTGGTAAAATATTTTTTGTGTAAAAATTGTATCCTTGTTTATATGGTGTTTTTGTTGGCATCGAAGTTTCTAAAATAACAAAACAGCCTCCAGGTTTTAAAACACGAAGAATTTCTTTTAAACCGTTTTCCAGTGTTTCAAAGTTTCTAACTCCGAAGCCAACTGTAATGGCATCAAACGTGTTATCTTCAAAAGGCATGTTTTCAGAATCACCTAAAACCATCTCAATTTTGTTATCTAAGCCCTGTCTTTTTATTTTTTCTATTCCAATCTCAAGCATACCAATGCTAATATCCAATCCAATAATTTTGGTGGCATTGGTTTTTGTTAAAGCAATGGCTAAATCGCCAGTTCCCGTGGCAATATCTAAAATGGTTTCAGGGTTGGTTTCTTTAATAATATGGACTACTTTTTTTCGCCATTTTATATCTATTCCAAAAGAAATTACACGGTTTAAACCATCATAGTCCCCAGAAATGGTATCAAACATTTTTGTAACCTGCTCTTTTTTCCCTAAATCGCTATTCTTGTATGGCTTTATCTTTGACAAATCGCTATTTTTTTTGACAAACCTACATAATTTATTTCAGCTTTTAAATGTCATTCAAAATCAAAATAATTTTTAAAAGGTATTAGACAAGTTTATTATGAATATGAAAAATAAATCTTTCAAAAACATGAAACAATACCATTATAAATAATTGTAAAACGCAATATTTAATTTATAGTATATTTGTTATACTTTTTATGACACGTAACAAATGAAACACGCATGGTAATCACATTTACACTAGAGGATGATTTTTCAGGGTGTTGCATCTGACCGAAATTTAAAATAATGTAAACAGATGAAAATAATTATTGCTGGTGCTGGTGAGGTTGGGTTCCATTTAGCCAAATTATTGTCTTATGAATCTCAAGAGATTACTTTAATAGACACAAACAAGGCAAGTTTGGCATACGCAGATACTCATTTAGATATTAGGGTCATTAGAGGCGATTCCACTTCTATCGCTGTTTTAAAAGATGCACGTGTTGCTAACTGTGATTTATTTATAGCGGTAACGTCAAGTGAAACAACAAATATTACGGTTTGCGCGGTTGCAAAGCAATTAGGGGCTAAAAAAACCATTGCCAGAATTTCAAATACTGAATTTATACACCATAAAGAAGAAGTTGGATTTACAAAATTTGGTGTTGATGAGTTAATTTCGCCCGAAGCTCTAGCGGCTTCAGAAATTGAGTTATCGTTAAAGCAATCGTCTTTCAACGAAAATTACGAGTTTGAAGGTGGGGCACTTACGATGGCGGGTTTAACACTTTCTAAGTCTGCTTTATTTGTTGGGAAAACCGTAAAGGAAGCAGCCGAAATATTTCCAGAAATACATTTTGTACCTATTGCCATTCAACGTTTTGGAACGCAATTCACAATAATACCTCGAGGAGATACAAAGTTCAAACGTGGTGATAGTGTGGTTTTTATAACATCTGAAGGCGGAGCAGACGAGCTTTGTAGGCTTACAGGAAAAGTTAATAGAACTATTAAAAACGTTATGATTTTAGGTGGCACCCTAATTGGTTATAAAACTGCTAGAGATTTAAGTGAAAAAGATTTTAATGTTAAACTTATAGAAGAAAATAGAGATAGGGCATTTGAACTGGCTGAGGAATTGACTAAAGTATTGGTAATTAATAGTGATGGTCGTAATGTTGATTTATTAGATGAAGAAAACATTGCAGATATGGATGCTTTTGTGGCCGTTGGAGCAAATTCTGAAACTAATATTATGTCTTGTCTGGTCGCTAAATCTAAAGGGGTTAAAAAAACCATTGCTTTGGTTGAAAACATGGACTATTTTGAACTATCACATTCTATAGGAATTGACACATTGATTAATAAGAAATTGTTGGCGGCCAATAATATTTTTAGGTACATACGAAAAGGAGAGGTTGTTGCCATGACCAAACTCAGCAATTTAAATGCAGAGTTGTTGGAGTTTGAAGTAAAATCAACATCAGCTGTTTGTAATAAAACCATTAAATCCATTGACTTTCCTAGAACAGCTATTATTGGGGGCGTTATTAGAAATGGTGTTGGAATGATAGCACTTGGTAGTTTTAAAATCCAGGAAGGCGATCGTGTTGTAGTTTGCTGTTTACTTGAATCTATAAAAAGGGTAGAGAAATTTTTCCTGTAAAGATCAATCCGCCACTAATACACGAATTATTTATATTTTACAATTGAAAAAAATTCGTGTATTCTTGGCTAATAAAACATAATTATATAATTGAAACTTAACTTTAAAATCGTTTTTCATTTTTTAGGATTACTATTATTGTTTAATGGTGGTTTTATGTTATTATCTGCACTTGTTAGTTTTATTTATAAAGATGGAGTAACATTTCAAATAGGTCTTGCTGGTATTTTAACATTGGTTATTGGGGTGGTTGCAATGTTGCTTACGCGAAGCCATAAAAAAGAAATGAATAAGCGTGAAGGTTACATTGTAGTAGCTTTTGGATGGGTTATTATGTCATTGTCCGGCACATTGCCCTATGTATTAACAGGTAGCATTCCCAATTTCACAAATGCTTTTTTTGAAACGATATCTGGTTATACAACTACCGGAGCATCTATTTTAAATGATATTGAAATAATGCCCAAAGGGATTTTATTCTGGCGTAGCACAACGCATTGGATTGGAGGTATGGGTATTATTGTATTAGCAATAGCTATTTTGCCTTTGTTGGGAATTGGAGGCATGCAGCTTTTTGCAGCAGAAGCCCCTGGTCCCAGTGGCGATAAATTACATCCTAGAATTACCGATACAGCTAAGCGTTTATGGTTAATTTATTTTGGTTACACCATTGCCGAAACATTACTGCTTCAACTAGCTGGAATGTCTTTTTTTGATGCTATCAATCATTCTATGGCAACCTTGTCAACAGGAGGATTTTCAACAAAAAATGCAAGTGTGGCTTATTGGAATCATCAACCAATTATTCAGTATATCATAATTTTATTTATGTTTTTGGCCGGGTCAAATTTCGTGCTTAGTTATTTTGCGTTTAAAGGAAAGGTTCAAAAAATAATTAATGACGAAGAGTTTAAACTGTATTTTAAGTTTATTTTTGTTTTTACAATAATAGCAGCGCTTATTATTTATTTTAGAGCAGATGTATCTATATCGTCAATACAGCACCCTATGGTTTGGGGAGCGGGTGAAAGTGCTTTTAGGCACGCCTTGTTTCAAGTATTAACGGTAATTACTACGACAGGTTTTATAACCGCAGATTATACCTTGTGGACACCTTTTTTATTGGTTTTCTTTTTCGGACTTATGTTTTTGGGTGGTTCGGCAGGAAGTACGGCAGGTGGTGTGAAAGTAGTAAGGCATTTAATTCTTATTAAAAATGGCTTTTTAGAATTTAAACGTACACTGCATCCAAATGCCATCGTACCTGTTCGATATAATAATAAGGCCATTAATAGGTTTATTGTTTTTAATATATTGGCATTCTTTATTCTTTATATGCTTTCCTTTATAGTGGGGGCTCTGGTCTTTTCCATGTTTCAAATAGACTTTCAATCTTCAATAGGCTTATCGGCTTCTAGTTTAGGTAATATTGGTCCAGCACTTGGTAATTTTGGTCCAGTTAATAATTATTCGGCATTGCCTCCGTTGGCAAAATGGTGGTCATCTTTTTTGATGCTTATTGGTCGATTAGAGCTCTTTACGGTACTTATTTTATTTACACCTTTCTTTTGGAGGAATAGATAAAAGTATTTAGTATTTAATAGTTATAACCAACCTTTCAAAACACGATTTCATTGAATCTTATAATAATTAGCAATAATTGTGTAATTTAATATAAGCTCTACAATATTACCTTTGTTTAAGGTTATAAAACCTATAAAAAACTGTCTAGAATCATTAAAGGCATGACTTGTATTAGTTTGGGAATTAAAAACACGTTATAAAATTCTAGGCAGTTTTTATTGTTAACTCTTTTTATTGTAAATTATTATCTTAAATAGGAATTGAATAAATAATATTTGAAATTTTTGGCCAATTATTATTTTGACATTCCCTTGATAGTGTAAGGTTACACTAAGCACTACAATCGTTAATATGGAAATTTCAGTCCCATATGGTAACATTTTTCTAAAACTTACTACTTACCTATAAAGCACCTTATTTAATATTGAATGATGATTATACTGGAATATAATCTATCTAATATTAAATAAATCGCTCTCTTTTTGTTCAATTTAAAACCTGAAAGCCATGAGTTTTGGTGTTGTACAATCTGCTATATCAGTTATAAATAACAATCGAAAATTAATTTCAAAAAGAAATAAATTTAAAAGCACTCTTTCTGGCCTTAGTGAAAATAAAGTTGAATTTAAAGCTCGTAAAGCGACACTTTCTGAATTAAGATTTCTTCGTGAAAGAATTCGAAGAGAAAACCAATTAATAATGAGAAGGAGAATTATTGTTGCTATTGAAGTAATGATTATTTTACTTTTAGTTTTTTATTATTATTTCTAATTCTTTTAATATGCCATTTGGAGAATCATTTCAAAGCACAATTAGGAGTAACAAATCCATTATGTTGGATAAGACAAAAAGATTTGTAAAAACCCCAGGAAGCTTTGATTGGACTAAAAGTCAGCAATTTAATTTTCCAAAATCAACTCCACGACAATTAAAACTGATAAAGGAAAAAATTCAATTAGATAAGAGGCGGAATGGAACAAAACAAATTGGTTTTTATGCAATAACAATTTTTCTGTTAATCGCTTTAATTGTTTTTTTAATATAAAAAAAGCTGCTAATATTATTAGCAGCTTTAAATATTTATATTGTATTTGTTTAACTAACAGCGTCTTTTATTCTTTTAATCGCTTCAATAATTTGCTCTTGTGAAGCTGCATACGAAATTCGAATACAATCCGGATTTCCGAATGATTCTCCATCAACAGTAGCAACGAGAGCTTTTTCCAATAAAAACATGGAGAAATCAGAGGCATTGTTTATAGTCATTCCCTTTATTGTTTTTCCATAGAAATAAGAAATATTTGGGAATACATAAAAAGCACCTTCAGGTGTATTGGTTTTAAAACCTTCAATGTCGCTAAGTAAACCAAGTATTAAATCACGACGTACCTTAAACTCATCAATCATATATTGCACTCTAGATGGTGGCTCATTTAAAGCGGTTATTGTAGCACGTTGCGCAATACAATTGGCGCCACTGGTAATTTGTCCCTGCATTTTGTTGCAAGCACGCGCAATTTTTTCTGGTGCACCAATATATCCAATACGCCAACCAGTCATAGCAAATGCTTTAGAAACACCATTTACGGTAATAGTGCGGTCATACATATCTTCAAATTGAGCCATACTGGCATGTTTCCCAACATAATTTATATGTTCGTAAATCTCATCAGATACTACATAAACGTTAGGGTATTTTACCAATACATCTGCCAAGGCCCTTAATTCATCTTTGCTATAAATAGATCCACTTGGGTTACAGGGAGAGCTAAACCAAATCATTTTAGTTTTTGGTGTAATAGCAGCTTCCAATTGTGCTGGAGTCATTTTAAAATCGGTAGCAATGGTTGTTGGAACTTCAACAGGAATACCATCATTAAGTTTTATAAGGTCGGCGTAACTAACCCAATACGGACAAGGTAAAATCACTTCATCCCCTTTATTGGTCATAACCGCTGCAATATTTGCTAAAGATTGTTTAGCTCCTGTTGAAACAACTATTTGAGCTGGGGTATAAGTTAAGTTATTATCACGTTTAAACTTGGTAATAATGGCTTGTTTTAACTCTACATACCCATCAACTGGTGAGTAAGAATTATAATTTTCATTAATAGCTTGAATTGCAGCATCTTTAATAAAATCGGGAATATGAAAATCTGGTTCGCCAAGGCTTAAACCAATAATGTCTTTTCCTTCAGTTCTAAGCTCTCTGGCTTTAGCGGCCATTGCTAAAGTAGCAGACGTAGCCATGTTTAAAATTCTATCGGATAGTAATTGCATTTAATAAATAATAATGGTTAGACTTGTAAAGCAGGTTTCATGCCCATATCCCTTAAGTGTTTAAAGTGAGCGACGATGGCTTTACGGGTTGTTTGATATTCGTTATAAGGTAAGTTAAATTCTTTAGCGGTTTCCTTAACTATTTTTGATATTTTCTTGTAGTGAACATGGCTAATATGCGGAAAAATATGATGTTCTACTTGGTGATTTAAGCCACCAGTAAACCAATTTACGATTTTGCTATTTGTACCAAAGTTTATGGTTGTTTTAAGCTGGTGTACAGCCCAAGTATTTTTCATAGTGCCATCTGCTTCTGGTAATGGCATCTCAGCATCTTCCATAACGTGCGCCAATTGAAATACCACACTTAAAATTAAACCAGCCGTGTAGTGCATTATAAAAAAGCCAATGAGTATTTTCCACCAAGCAATGCTTAAAATAAGCATAGGAATAACAATCCAAATGCTGACATAAATCACTTTTGAAATAACAAGTTTGCTCCAGTTCCATGTTGGATTAGGGAATTTGCCATAAGACAATTTACGTTTCATGTAACGTCTCATTTGCATAAAATCTGTAGTTATTGCCCAATTAATGGTTAACAAGCCGTATAGCAAAACAGAATAATAGTGCTGAAATTTATGATGCCATTTCCATTCGGTGTGTTCAGTAAAACGCAAAATACGTCCAGCGTCTAAATCTTCATCATGACCATGAATATTTGTATAAGTATGGTGCAACACATTGTGTTGTACTTTCCAATTATAGGTGTTTCCAGCGAGGATATAAATACTGCTTCCCATCAAACGGTTTACCCAATCCTTGTTAGAAAACGATCCATGGTTACCATCGTGCATCACATTCATACCAACACCTGCCATACCAATACCCATAACAATAGTCAGTAATAATTGTGCCCAACCAGGAATGCTTAATGTCAATAATAAAAAATAGGGAGTTAAAAATAAAGAAAACATAACTACGGTCTTTAACCAAATTTTCCAATTTCCAGTGCGTTTTATATTATTTTCTTTAAAATAATCATTAACACGCTTATTAAGCGTTCTAAAAAAATTTGCAGAATCTGTTCTTGAAAATGAAAGTGCTTGTTTGTTCATGCTATTAATTTAAATATGATATTTAGTTTTTGGCGTTATACCATAGGTGGTGCAAAGATATGTATAAACGAGTTTAACTAATAACGTTTTTAAGTAAAATTATGACTTTAAAAAGTATATTTTTGCTGTAAATATCAAGTAAATGGAGCTTATTTTAAAATATTTCCCACATCTCACCGAAGACCAAATAACTAAATTCACAGCCTTGCAGTCTCTTTACGAAGATTGGAATTTAAAAATTAATGTGGTTTCAAGGAAAGATATTGAAGAGCTTTATTTGCGTCATGTTTTACATGCTTTAGGGATTGCTAAATTTATAAGTTTTAACAATGGAAGCAACATTTTAGATGTGGGTACAGGTGGGGGTTTTCCTGGCATTCCATTAGCCATTATGTTTCCCGAATGTTCTTTTCATTTGGTGGATAGTATTGCAAAAAAAATAAAGGTTGTTGATGAGGTTGTTGAAGGATTGGGTTTAGAAAATGTAAAAACCACCAATAGCCGTGTGGAAGACATTCATGGTCATTACGACTTTATAATTAGTAGAGCGGTAGCAGCGATGCCTACCTTTGTACATTGGACAAAAGGAAAAATAGCTAAGGATCAAAAGCATACCATCAAGAATGGCATTTTATATTTGAAGGGGGGCGACTTAGAAGAAGAGCTAAAAGATTATAAAAACGTTATGGTTCATAATTTAAGCGATTATTTCACAGAGGGGTTTTATGAAACTAAAAAACTAGTGTACTTGCCTTTAAAATACAAAGGATAGCTATTTATAAAGCACTAAGTTCTTTAAAGATATCATTGAAGTAAAAAGATTGGTTTTTATACCAATAAGTATTGCTGAACACTTCTATACTATCATCGTCGGGGGCAATTGGACTTATAATATTTTTTGCCTTCTGAAAGTTTATTTTTGCTTGTGTTTTATCATTGGCCTTGTATTGGGTCATGGCTAATCCTAAATAAGCATCAAAGTCTAAACCATCAAACTTAATAGATTCAGTAAATGCTGTAACGGCAGGGACAAACTCTCCTAAAAAAAGGTGGGTTACGCCTATGTAAAAATAGCAAGGCAAATTATTTCTATCAAGTTCTATGGCTTTATAAAAATCGGATTGGGCTTCTTTGTAATAATTAATACTTAACAGCGCAATGCCACGTGTGTAAAAGGCATTGCTATTTGGATTTAACAAAATACTATTCGCAAAGTTGTTAAAAGCTTCTTTGTAATTTTTAAGCTCCATGTAAGCCATTCCTTTTTGATTATATGCATTAGCATCACCTGGGAACAAATTGGTGATTTTATCAAAATCTATAATGGCTTCCTTAAATTCGCCTAAATAAACGTTTGTGAGTGCTAAATTATAAATAGCATCTATAAGTCCTTTGTTTAATTCTAATGCTTTAGTGTAATCTTCTTTTGCACCAGCATAATCTTCAAGAGCAAACTTGCTATTGCCCCTGTTGTAATACGTATCGGCATCTGGCTTATAAAATATAACGTTTGTATAATCTAAAATAGCACCAGTGTATTCGCCCAAATTATATTTTGCAAGTCCTCTATAAAAATAAGCATCCAGATTTTTTGGTTCTAATTCAATGACTTGAGTAAAGAGTTCAATTTGCTCATTAAAATTTGTTGACTTTAAACCTTGCCTTAATAACTTGTTTGCTTGACCAAAAGATAGTAAAGGAAATATAATCGCAATAAGTATTAATTTTTGCATGGCCTTTTTAATTATAAACGAACAACTAAATTAAAAATTATAAACTTATTATTTATACCTTGTCTACACCTTTCACGTTCATTTTTAATGTATAATTTGTGGTTCTTGATGTAATAAATAAAATATTTCGTTTTTTACCTCCAAAACATACATTCGTTGGTGCTTCAGGAACTACAATTTCTTCAAGAAGTTCACCTTGTGGATTAAAAACCATGACTTTATTTGAGGTGGTTAAATAAACATTCCCTTTATTGTCTATTGTCATACCATCACTTCCATACTTTACGAATGGCGTTTTATTTGTTAAAGAACCATCGGGTTGAATGTTGTACCTAAACGTTTCTCTTGCTCCCATATCAGCAACATAAAGTGTTTTTCCATCGGGAGTTCCTATAATACCGTTTGGAATCCTGTAATCATTTATAACCCTGATTGTTTCTCCTTTCGGGTTTATATAATATACCCCTTTGGTGTCTTGGACTTCTTTATGGTCTTTTGTCCAAAATGGTCTTGGCCAATAAGGATCGGTAAAATAGATGCCTTGGTTTGGAGCAATCCATAAATCGTTAGGGCCGTTAAGATGCTTTCCATCATAATCCTCAAAAATGACATGAAAGTTTTTCTTTTTATCAAAATAACCAATTTGGTTGTCTTCTTCAGCGCAAGCAAATAATTCCCATTTAGCATTAAAAAACAGACCGTTGGCTCTTTTAGCGTCTTCAGTGTATAGGCTAACCCCTTTTTTTTCATCCCAGATATAGATTTTGTTTTTAGGTTGATCTGTAAAATATACGCGACCTTTTTTATCAGCAATGGGACCTTCGGTAAAGGCAAATTCATAATCCGATGTCACCAATTCTAATGTTGCATTGGGGGCAATTATGGATTCTTTTTTTTCAGATTGTGAAAAGCAGTTAAGTAAAAGGGATGAGGCAATTAGTATTGCAAATTTTAGTTTAGTCATTTTTTTTATGCTGTAAGTTTGAATCAATAAAACTAAGAAATTTTACTATTCGATTGTTACAAAAGTGGTTATATTCTTAATAATATGAGTTTAATTGACACAAAATTTCTCAGATATGCTTATAAGTTTTGTTATAATCTAAGCAAAATGATGATAGTATATTCTTACAAAAGTAATCTGCAAAACGATATTTTATCGATGAACGGTAAGTAATTCGCACTTTATCGCATTTATATGTATTTAATCGTATATTTTTAAAAATTAATTTTATTTTTGGATTGTAAAATGCTATAAATTTCTCAATGAAACATTTCTTAAAGGTACGCTCAATAAGAATAATATTTGTATTGTCACTATTTGGTTTTTTTTGTAGTGCTCAAGATATCCAAGTCCAAGTTTTAGGGGGCTCTACGGTATCAGATGGTTCAATAGTTGCAATTTCTGCAGGTAACACAATTTCCTTTAGAATTACAAATATTAGGACTGATTGCGAAAAAGTTAAAATTGAATCCATAAGCATAACCAATACTGCAGACTTTAGTTTATCAGCAGATAAAGTGCCTAAAAATGTAGATTCTCCAGATTGTAAAGGCAATACTAATAACATAGACTTTACCATAACCAATATAAGTGGTAACTGTGGGGCATCGACAGATATAATAATTGAAGTTAAAAAAGATCCTAATTTTTTATTTACATTTTCAATTAGCGGAAATCCAGAAATTAATTTGTTAGGCGGTAGTCCTTCTGCCAATATACTTAATGGATCAACAACTACGGCTCCTACAAATGGCACTTATTTTGGAGTGGTGGATGAAGGCAATACAGAGACAAGGTATTACATTATTGCAAATACAGGGAGCTGTCCTTTAAGTATCACGTCGATAACAAGTTCGTCAACTGATTTTGTTGTGCCAACATCCCCAGCACCTTATGTATTATTACCCAATAACTCGCAATCATTTTTAACAGCAAATGTAGCTGCGGGTTCTTATGTAATACTACCTGTTACTTTTATTGCCCCAGTTGCAGGTTCTGGAACTCTAACATCCACGATTAGTATATCAAATACGGCCAATACCTTGTTTACATTTAATGTAAGTGCAGAAATGTTTAATTATAATATACCTGGACCAGGAGGCATAACAGCCGATTTTAGGTTATGGTTAAAATCAACTCGCGGTGTTACAAAATCAAGTTCAAAAGTATCGCAGTGGTCAGATATAGGTACAAATGGTAAACATGCCATCCAACCAATTTCTAGTGCCCAACCTACTTATTTAGATGATGAAGCATCAAATATTAATTTTAATCCAGTCATAAAATTTGAAAATGACGGAAGCACCATCAGTCAGCACTTGTATAATTTAGATAATGGTTTCTATAATCAAGATATATTTATTGTTATGGAACCTGATGAAGATGTTACGAGTTCTACAGGAATGACGATTTTTTCAGGATCTATTTCAAATATTATTACGCCTGAAAATTATGTGGATGATGTGGATGATATTACAGGTATAGGATTGGGTAATTACACAACTAATTTAACAGGAGAACGGTTATGGTACAATCAAGGATCTTCTGCCGCCAACCCTTATTACGCATTACCCGCAGCTTCAAGTAGAACTTATAATACACCAGGGATTATTAATGCAGGAAATAAAACAACAACAGTATCAGATGGCATGCGTATAATTTTTAATAGCGTAGATGATGCGTTATCTTCAACTCAAACCATAACTTCTTTTCAAAACGTTGGCTATATAGATACGGTTCCCGATCCAGATGTTATTTATGGAACTCCTTATTTTATAGGAAAAAATACTAATTCCACTCTGGGAAATCTAAATGGACGGGTTGCTGAAATATTTACTTTTGCAGAACGTGTGTCTGATGCAGATAGACATAAAATAGAATCATACCTAGCTATTAAATATGGTATTACACTTGGGAGTTCAAACACAGCACAAAAGGATTATATAAATTCTTTTGGCACCAAAGTTTGGGACATTTCAGCAAATTCAGGATATAATTATCATGTAGCAGGTATAGGCAGGGACTCCATTTCTGATTTAAACCAAAAACAATCAAAAACCTTAAATACATCAAATGAAGTTGTTATTGGATTGAATGGCGTATTTGCGACAAATAATTTAAATATTAACGAGTTTAATAAAGATGGAGATTTTTTAGTTTGGGGCAGTAATAATGATGCCTATTCAGCAAGTGGAAGTAATGCCATAACAATAGCTTCAGGTATTACTACATCGGTTACTAGAATATTGAGACAATGGAAAATTGTTGAATCAACTGAAGATATAAATAGCGATATTGAAAACATAGAAGTCTCCATACCTATAGATGCGTTTAGTAGTTTTGCATTAAGTGCTAATGAAGAATATGTGTTAATTGTTGCAGATGATGATGCTTTTGCAAATGGAGACATAATAGATGTTATTCCTTTACAATTAGATGGGGTTGGAAATCTTAAAACTTGGTATGATTTTGATGGAATCAAATATTTTACGTTTGGTAAAGCACCTAAATTATCTGAAAATCATTCCATACATATTGGTTCAGGTGATTATTTGGTTGGTGAATATGATTTGAATTTAAATGCTAACGATTTTACAATTTCAGCTTGGGTGAAAGCTGATGCGAGTCAAACTTCCACTAGAACCATTATGGCTAAAGGAAGTAAACTTCAGTTGAGATTGAACTCATCACATCAAATTGAAGTCATGTTAGATGATGAAACGACCCCAAGATTTATATCATCCATGGCATTAAATGATAATAAATGGCATCAAATATCCTTTGTATACATAAGTGGTACTATATATCTATACGTTGATGGCGTTCTGGACAAATCTGAGCAAAATGTAGTGGCACCATCACCAAATTATAATAGGTTTTCAATTGGAGCACTCTATATTGATAAAAACAATATAATCAACCCCTTCTTAGGAAAAATTGACGAGGTTTATATTTGGGATCAAGGACTTACAGAAGATCAAGTCCAATTCTTAATGAATCAGGAGGTAGAAAAAGGCACTGGTGACTTTGTAACTGGCAAGCTCATTCCTCAATCATCGTCAAGTAATGAAGTGGCAATGATACCTTGGAGCAAGCTAAAAGCATATTATGATTTTAATTCTTTTTATGGCTCTACAGTCGAGGGATTGGCAGATAACAGGTATTTTTTAAGAATAAATTACTTAGCTAAGAATAAAGACATTGTTGATAATCAAACTACCCCATTACCTTATATTTCAGCAAATGATGGCGCTTGGGATTCAGATGCTACATGGAGTAATAGTATGGACCAAATCATTCCAAACTCATTAAGTTTAGATGGAGTAACCATGATAGATTGGAATATTGTTCAAATAAATCATAATATCACTTCTGGTGATAGGGATATTTACCTTTTGGGATTAATACAAACGGCAGGGACATTAACAATTGCCGATCCGGTTGATGCGCAAGATGAAACAAATTCGGGACAGGCCTTAGTCATCATAAATTATTTGGAATTAGATGGTGTTATAGATTTGGTTGGAGAATCTCAATTAGTGCAAACAGAAGGAAGTATTATTGATGCCGATAGTGGTGGCTATATTGAAAGAGATCAACAAGGCATAGCAAATTCATTTAACTATAATTATTGGTCGTCTTCGGTAGGGCCGATAGGAGGCAATACATCTACCAGAGGAACAGGTGTTTCAAGTACAAATTCAAATTATACCATAGCAGGAGTTTTAAATGATGGCACATCGTCTTCATCCTATCAAGGTTTAACTTATGGAACATCTGCATTTGCTGCCGACTCAAGCACACCAACTACCCCCAAAACAACAAGTGCTTATTGGTTATACAAATTTTATGGGCCAAGTGATAGTTATAGTTCATGGGCTAAAATAACCCAATTCTCTTCGTTGCTTGCAGGGGAAGGCTTTACAATGAAAGGCACATCGGGTACAACAGCTTTATCAGATTACCAAAACTATGTGTTTAAGGGTTTGCCAAATAATGGGGATATTAGTTTGCCATTAAATAAAATATCTGGGGGTAATGTAGATAGACTCATAGGAAACCCTTACCCGTCAGCCATTGATGCTATTGAGTTTATATTGGACAATCTAAGTGTAGCTGATGGCGGAAACAATACTAATGGGACCATTTTTAACGGAGCCTTATATTTTTGGGATCATTTTGGAGAACAAAACTCACATGTATTAAAAGATTATGTGGGCGGTTATGCTACATACAGTTTAATTGGTGGCGCAGTTGCTATTTCCAACGATGTTAGAATTGATGCTAATTTATCAACTGGTTCAAAAGTTCCTGGGCAATATATTCCTGTGAATCAAGGGTTTTTTGTGTCTACTATTGTAGAAGGATTTGAGAATGACAATGGCGTACCCATAACTACAGTAAATGGGGGTGATATTGTGTTTAAAAACAGTCAACGTGTTTTTGCTCCAGAAGATGGGTCAACCTCTTTGTTTTTGAAACCTTCTATTAGGAGAAAAATTACAACAAGAGAAAGAGGAACAGAAACTAGTAAACAAATTATTGCTAATAATCCTGTAATTCGATTGATGTATGATTCCCCACAGGGCTATCACAGGCAGCTTGTGCTGGGTACAAGCGATAAAGCGTCTAATAAATTTGATATAGGTTATGATGCCTTTATGGTAGATATTAACAAAGAAGACATGTATTGGATTATTGATGGTGGTAAATTTGTAATACAAGGGGTTAGTGATTTTGATGCATCCCAAGAATTATCACTTGGACTTATTGTTAAAAAAGCTGGTTCGGTACGAATAAAAGTTGATGCACTAGAAAATATAGACCCAAAGCTAAGCCTTTATATTAAAGATGAGGTTACCAAAGAAGTGTTTGAAATTAATGATAAGCCATTTGAGATTTATCTAGAATCTGGAAACTATAATGATAGATTTAAACTCGTCTTTCAACCAGGTGAAGCATTCGCAACATCTGAAACTTTTAGTGAAGTAGACATTGATAACACTATTTCGGTATTTTATAATTCTAAAATATCTGAACTCAGAATCATTAATAAGCATAATATCAATATTTCTGAAGTTAGGTTATATAATATTCTTGGTCAGAACAAAAAAACCATCAAGCTTGATTCTTCAGAAGACGTATCAATACCACTAACGCCAGATTCGGGAATTCATATTGTAAAATTAAATACGAACAATGGAGTGGTAAATAAGAAAATTAATGTAGAATGATTATTAAAGTCTAATTTTAATCTTTTTATAACCTTCATTCAATATTATGTAACAAATGTTACATAACATTTTTTGTGATAATATGATATTTGTTACCTTCAAAATTTTCCTTAGAGAATTGAGGAAATTAATAGCAATTTGGCGTATATTTTAATATACGCCATTTTTTTTTAATTAAAAAAAACACATTTTTAAATGATTATATGGTAACTTCTTTATCACTAATATACAAGGCAAATTGTAATTTTGTAAATTACGGTGCTTTTAGTTAATGCATTATTATGGTCACCCTTAAACAACTTGCCAAAGAATTAAATGTTTCGATATCAACCGTTTCAAAAGCGCTTAATAATAGCGAAGAAATAGGTGAGGACACTATTAAGCGTGTTAAAGAACTTGCCGAGCTTTATAATTACAAACCCAATAGAGTGGCTTTGAGTTTAAAGCAGAATAAAACCAAAACCATAGGCGTTATAATACCAGATATATTGAATCACTTTTTGGCCAAAGTGTTGTTTGGAATTGAAAGAGAAGCGACATTACATGGTTATAATATCATTACTTGTATTTCAAACGAAACTCTTGACAAGGAAAAGGAAGCTCTGCAGCTATTAGCCAATGGGAGTGTAGATGGTTTTATTTTATCGGTTGCACAAGAAACCCAGATAAAAAACGAAGTGAACCACTTTAAGAAAGCAATTAGTCAAGGATTGCCAATAGTCATGTTTGATAGGGTGGCGCATGATGTGTTGTGTGATAAAGTCATTGTTGACGATTTTGATGCCGTTTATAATGCGGCTAAAGTGTTATTGCTTGAAGGAAGGAAAAAAATAGGTTTTATTAGTAGTATTGATGACTTAAGTGTAGGGAAGTTAAGAGAGAGAGGTTATAATAAAGCCATATTGGAGAGCAATAATCAAGTGCCTTTGGTTTTAAGAATCTCTAAAATGGAAGATTCTCAATTAAAAATAAAAGCATTTTTAGAGAGTAATCATATTGATGGTGTTATCGCAGCAGATAGCGCATCTGGCGTTATAGCTATTAATACAGCTATTAGTATGGGGCTTAATGTTCCAAAAGATGTATCTGTAATAGGATTTTCAAGTAAATTCATTTCTAACCATTCTATACCCAGATTAACAAGTATAAGGCAGCATGCGAAAGATATAGGCGCCAATGCAGCGCAATTATTAATTAAACGTTTGCAAAATAAAAATGCTTCCGATAGTGATGTCTCCACTCGAATCATCAAGACAAGTTTGATAAAAAACGGATCAACTTTATAGTTTCCCCAAAGAGTTATCAACAGTTAAAAGTTAATAACTATACCGAGAAATTACACTTAATCGATTAAATATTACATTTTATCGATTTTATTGTAATATACTCTACCGTTTGACATACATTTACATCATCTTAACGAACGCCCCAAATATCCCCTCAGTTCAGTAAGATAAATTAATCCATTTTTTGACTTAACAGTCAGTTCCCTCAAAATTTAAAATAAAAAATCTTTGCCGTTTTACGTGCATTCGATTTTAAGTTAATTATCCATTTTTTCCCTCAGCAGTGATTTTGGTTTCAAAATCCTTGTAAACATTTTAAAATTTTTTAAAAACAAATAGAGAAAAACTGTATAACCTTAAAATTGAATAAATATGAAAACCCTAAAAATTACCTTATTATTAGCCGTGCTTTTTGGAACTTTGTCATCATGTACAAAACAAGACCTAAATGAAGATGATTTATTGGATGGCCAAAATCCAGTTGTTTTAATTGGTGATGGTGATGTTATTGAAAGATAATATTAGCATACGTAATATAATTGAAGCCTTTATCTTAAGATAAAGGCTTTCTCTTTTTAAAAAACAAAAATTATAGATACATTTGAGATTCATATATGTAATTGTATTGAATCTTAGAATTTTTATTTTAGCGGTTTTTTTTTCATGTGTTTCTTTTGCTCAAAAAGATAACAGTTCTATTGTTGATAGTGTGAAGTTTTATTTGAAAAATTCAAATAGAAATATGTCGGATATTGGGGGGAGACTAAAAAATGCAAAACGAGCCAAAAAACTTTCCGAACAATATGATTTAGACTCTCTTAAACTAAAAAGTTATTTAGAGTTATCTTCCATTTATTTTGACAATAATAAAAATTTCAAATTAAATATAAATTATGATGATGTTCTATTATTAAAGGATAATCACAAGGCATTAAAGTTAGCCATAAGACTAAATGATTCGTTATCATTAGCTGAAGTCAACAAGAATTTAGGTTATTATTATTTTGATATATCTGTTGATAGTGCCTACTATTATAATAATAAAGCTGAAAAATTATATAGAAATCTTAAAGACAATTTTACTACAGCTTTAGTGCTTCTCGATATTGCTTTGCTTCAAAAAAATGATAAGGATTATACCGGGAGCGAAATAACTTCTATAACAGGCATATCTTTACTGGACCAATTAGATGAATCTGATGAAGTTATAATGTACAAATCTTATTTCTATAATAACTTAGGCATTTTGTTTAAAGAACTTTCCCAGTTTGATGAATCAATAAAGTATAATTTGAAAGCCATTGATTTAAAAAAACGGTTAAAAGGGAACAATACCATGCTTATAGATAACCAAAAAAATAATTTGGCAAACGTATATAAAAACTCTAAAGACTATGATTTGGCAATTAAATATTACAATGAGATTTTTGAGAATAAAAATTTAATGGCTGAAAGACCCGATTTTTATGCAATTGTGCTTGATAATTATGCACACACCTTGTTTTTATCCCAAAATTATGAACAGCTTCCCGGTTTGTTTCTCAAAGCATTGAGAATTTGTGATAGCATTGGTGACAGTTATAAAACCATTGTGATTAATCAGCATTTAGCAAAATATTATAATTTCAAAAATCAAAAAGACTCAGCTAAGTATTATGCTTATCGAGCAAAGGATATTGCTTATCCAAATTATACTGATAATTTACTGGAATCGTATGCTGTTATTGCTGAAGTGGAAGATGATAGTATTGCTGTAAAATATTATGATCAGTATATTACGTTAAATGATAGTCTTATAAAAAATGAAAGAGCCACCAGAAATAAATTTGTTAGAATACAGTACGAAACCAATAAAATTGAAGAAGAGAATATTAAAATAACAAGGGAACGCATGTGGTTATTAATAACGTCTATAGTTCTAATAATAAGCTCGTTTTTAATATATATAGTTATACACCAACGAAACAAAAACAAAGAGTTAAAGTTTATTCAAAAGCAACAAGAAGCCAATGAAGAAATATATAACCTCATGTTAAATCAAAATGAAAGTGTTGAAGAAGCTAGAGCTTTAGAAAAAAAACGTATTTCTCAAGAATTACATGATGGTGTTTTGGGCCGTTTGTTTGGCACAAGATTAAGTCTTGATAGTTTGAATATGGGTACAACACCAGATGCCATTAAAACAAGGGGGCAATATATTAATGAACTTAAAACTATTGAGCATGATATTAGAAAAGTATCCCATGAATTGAACACCGATTTTGTTGCAGGTTCAGGCTTTGTTGATATCATTAATACATTGGTAGAAACTCAAACCAACGTTTATAATTTAAAGTATAAAATAGACCATGACGGCGCTATTAATTGGGATGAAATCTCTAACAAAAACAAAATACATATTTATAGAATAGTACAAGAATCTTTGCATAATATTTATAAGCACGCCAATGCCAAAAAGATTAAAATTAGCTTTAAATTGAAAAATGATGTAATTTGCTTACTGATTGAAGATGATGGTTCTGGTTTTGATGTTCATAAAGCAAAAGCAGGAATTGGCCTTAAAAATATTAACTCCAGAATTAAAGAGATTAACGGTACATTAGATGTCATCTCAGAAAAACAAAAAGGAACAACCATAAAAATTAATATACCCACTTAACCTGCCAATTAATAACCGTCAATTAAAATTATGTCAGAAAAAATTAGAATATTGATGATTGATGATCACCCTATGATAATAGAAGGATATCAAAACACATTACAATTTACTAAAAAATTAAATCAAGAATTATATATAGATATTGCCAATAATTGTGATGAAGCCATAGCATTTATGGATAAATCCTTAGAAAGGGGTATCCCTTACGATGTGTTGTTTGTTGATATTAGTTTGCCACCATCTAAAGACGGTTTAATGCAATCTGGAGAAGATTTGGCAGAATATGCGCGTACTATTTTACCCAAGGCTAAAATTATTATTTTAACCATGTTCAATGAGTCGTTTAGGATTCATAATATTATAAAAAACATCGATCCTGAAGGGTTTTTAATTAAAAGTGATTTAACATCTAGTGAGTTAGCAAGTGCCTTTCAAGCGGTACTTAAAAATCCGCCATTTTATAGCGGAACAGTCAACAGCCATATTCGAAAATCCATTACTTCAGATATTGTCATTGATGAAAAAAACAGAAAAATACTCCATTTACTATCACAAGGTGTAAAGACTAAAAATTTAGCAGCGCATTTAGATATCTCCTTAAGTGCTGTTGAAAAACGTAAAAAGCAACTTAAAAATCTGTTTTCGGTTGAAGATGGACAAGATGAAACATTACTCGAAGAAGCAAGGAAAAAGGGTTTTGTTTAGATATGCGTAATATTTTTCATCTTATAGAATGTTAAAGTTTCTATTTTAACATTTTTTTTATCTGTGAAAAAACTAGGCTGTATCTAACAAGTCGGTCTTAACCGTAACCTCATTACGGTTTTCCCACACTTTAAACAAAAAATGAATAATTATCTTTGTTGTGTCAACACTTCAAAATTAATTGATCCCTCAATTTTTATGTTGATAATAGCAATTTACATAAGTCCCGTGGAGGTGAGAGACCCACGGGACTTCTTCTTTTAAAAAGAAAAAAGAGCTTCTTTATACTCCCAAATAATGGAAATGAATAGTCCGAAATAAATCACGGCCACTATAAACTTTATAAAGGTAGATGCCAAAAAGCCTATAAAACTTCCAAAGGCTGCCTTTAAAGCTGTTTTAGAATTGCTTTTATTTATCAGCTCTCCAATAAATGCGCCAATAAATGGCCCAATTATGATGCCTCCTGGAATCGGTGCAAATAAACCGACAACCAATCCTATTGACGTTCCTATAACACCGGCTCTAGTACCGCCAAACCGTTTAGTACCCATGGATGGAATGATATAATCTAAAACAGAAATGAGTACGGCAATAACAAGAGTAACAATTATTAATGTTAAATTAGTAGGTATGGCTTCGGTAAAATATAATAGTAATAATCCAACCCAACTTGTAAATGGGCCTGGTATAACAGGCAAAAAACTTCCAAGAAGGCCCAAAACCATCAGTAAAGATGCAAAGGTGATTATAATGATATCCATAGTAATAATTTTTTATTGTAGGACAATAATTAAGTATTAATGAAAGTTTTTAACTAAAAAATTAGTTTGAACTATAATTTTAGTTATATTTGTTTTATTAAACTAAATAGTTAGTTATAAAATTACGTTAAAAAATGAAACATTCATAAACGATTATTTAATTAAACTTAAATATTAAAATGAATGTTGCATCTGACAGAAATAGAACAATAAAAACACACAGATGAAATCGCAATAAACAAGAAGTTTGCCTGCAAACACCAATGAGATAAGCGATTCCATATGACCTTTAAAAACAAATAATTATCTATATATGAAACAACTTACAAAAGCAGAAGAAGATATTATGCAAATACTTTGGCAATTAAAAAAAGCCAATGTAAAAGCCATCGTAGAAGAGTTTCCAGAGCCCAAACCCGCTTATAATACGGTATCTACCATTGTTAGGATTTTAGAAAGCAAAGGTTTTGTAGATTATAAAAAAGAAGGTAAGGGGCATGTGTATTTTCCATTAATTCAGCAACAAGATTACAGTAATCAGTCTATAAATAAATTGGTGGATAATTATTTTGAAGGATCATTTAAAAGCATGGTATCCTTTTTCGTCAAGAAAAATGATATTAGTTTAAAAGAGTTGGAATCTGTTTTAAAGGAAATCAATAAAAAAGAATAGTCATGATAGCATATTTTATACAAGTTGCGGCATTTCAATTGGTGTTTTTAATGATTTATGATGCCTTTTTAAAAAAAGAAACCTTTTTTAATTGGAACCGAATCTATTTGCTTGCCACTGCCTTGCTGTCGGTTGTTATTCCATTTATTAGATTGGAAGTTTTAAAAAATACCTTACCGCAACAATACATTATAAACCTTCCTGAAGTAATTATTGGTAATGCACCAACAAACCAAAATGCTATACAATTGGAAACAGTTGTAATAGAATCGAGACCATTTTGGACTTGGGAAAATATATTATACGTGGGCATCATCATAGCTACACTTTTATTTGTTTTTAAAATTGTAAAAGTGATTTTGATGCTTATTAAAAATCCTAAAAGCAGGTTTGGCAATTTGCTTATCATAAATCTATTAAATAGCAATGCTGCGTTTTCTTTTTTCCATTATATATTTTTAGGAGAACGATTAAATGACAATGATAAAAACGCTATTTTAAAACATGAAATGGTACACGTTAGAGAAAAGCATACGTTCGATTTGTTGTTTTTTGAGGCGATGCGTATTCTCTTTTGGTTTAATCCTTTAGTGTATATGTACCAAAATAGAATCATGGCTCTGCACGAGTTTATTGCCGACCAAGAAGCCGTTAAGCATCTAGATAAATCACATTATTATCAAAACTTGTTATCACAGGTTTTTCAAACTCAAAATATATCATTCATCAATCCATTTTTTCATCAATCATTAATCAAAAAACGAATCGTTATGTTACAAAAATCAAAATCAAAACAAGTCAAATTATTTAAGTATGCACTATTAATCCCCATAGTTTTTGGGATGTTGGTTTATACATCGTGTGCTAAAGATGAAGTTAACAAATTACCTCAAGAATCGTCGTTGTCGATTTCAGAACAAATTGAGACATTAAAAGCAACAATGAACGCTAAGGACGGACAACTTACTGATGAGGAAAAGCAAAGTTTGCTAAAACTATTGGAAAATGTAAACTTTGCAAAAGATAAAGATAGCCCTTGGAAAGTTAGTGTAGCTACAAATGTAAGTGAAGGTGAAGTGGTAGATGGGCAGGTAGAAGTCCCTTTTGCAGTTATTGAAAATGTTCCTACATATCCTGGTTGTGAAAAAGGGAATAATGAGCAAAAGAAAAAATGTATGTCTGAAAAGATTCAAGAATTTGTTGGAAAAAAATTCAATACAGACTTAGCAAGTGATTTAGGGTTATCTGGTAGACAACGCATTACTGTTATGTTTAAAATTGATACAGAAGGCAATATTGTTAGTGTGCAATCAAGAGCACCACATCCAGCGCTGGAAGAAGAGGCAACTCGTGTAATTAAATTATTGCCAAAAATGCAACCTGGTAAACAAAGAGGAAAACCCGTTATTGTACCATATTCTTTACCCATTGTTTTTGTGGTACAAGGCGATGAACCTGAATTAGAAAAGAAGTGAATTATATATTGATTTAAAGTAAATGACAAGACCTGCTTTAATTTTTTTGTTATTAATTATGTTTAGAACCGAAGCTCAAACTTCGGTTTTAAACTTTGCAGATAGTTTGTATGCTACAGGAAACTATTCCAAAGCCATAGAACACTATAAGCTATACAAAACACCGAGTGAAGTATATAACAAAATGGCAAAATCTTATGTAGCCATTGGTAATTACAATGAAGCAATAAATAATTTTGAGGCCTACATTGCTGCCAACCCCAATGATGCTTTAATAAAATTCGAATATGCCATATTGCTTTCCCAAACAAAAAAGAATAAAGAGGCTTCAGTGGTTTTTAAAGATTTGTTGAATGTGGATAATAAAAATCCAAATTACCATTACCAATTGGGTTTAACCCTAGAAAAAATGAATGACTCCACATTTATTAATCATTTTCGTTCTGCTTTCGAATTAGATTCAACCCATCAAAAAGCCATTTATAAAATAGCCAAATATTTTCTTCAAAAAGGTAAAAACCAATTAGCTGAAGACTATGCAGACATCGGTTTAAAAACCTATGAAAATAATCTGGAACTCATAAGTTTAAAGGCCCAAAATTATTATTTGAAGAAAAATTATAAAAGTGCAGCCGTTTGGTTTGAAAAGTTGATTGCATTAGGGGAATCATCGGAGTTTATTCATGAACAACTTAGTTTTTGTTACTATTGGTTATATAATTTTGAGAAAGCCATAGAACAAAGACAATTAGCTTTAAAATTTAATCCCCAAAATGCTACAGCCATCTACGTTATTGGCACGTATTATTATGAAAATAATGATTTTGTCAATTCAGAAAAGTATATAAAAGAAGCTTTAGAGTTAATGGATAATCCTTTGGATGCCGAATATTCTAAATTGGCAGTTGTTTTGAACAGTCAGAAAAAACATGATGAAGCCATAGCTGCTTTAAAAAAGGCTATAAAAGAAAACCCTGAAAACATTGGCACAGAATTTATGTTGGTGTTAACAAAAGATAGATATTATGCCGATATAGACTCCAGAATAGAAGCTTATGAAGATTTTAAAAGGAGATTTGCTTCAGATCCCTACGCGCAATACATTGATGCCCGAATTAGTGAACTTAAAAATGAAAAATTCGTTAAGGAAGGGGCTGTAAACGATTGAAATCTAAGAAAAAATCGTACTTTTCGGCATCAGTTTTAATCCATGAAACAAATTTCTACTTTTCTTTTATTATTGATGCTCTGTTCATGCGAGTATTTTAATGTGAAAAAAGTGTCTTCTGAAACTATTTTAAAGGAAGAACTACAAACATTCAATTGGAATGATGTAGATGAATATCCTACGTTTTCTGTCTGCGATTCACAGTCTACAAAACAAGAAAGAAAAGCGTGTTTTGTGCAAACATTAACCGGTTTTATTACCAGTTATTTACAAAAAGATGCCATTATAGTGACCCAAGATATTCATGATACGATAAACTTGAAATTTAAAGTAACCGATACGGGCGATTTAATTCTTTTAGATACCAAAATAGATTCATTGACCAATACTGAAATACCAAATATCAAACAGCTACTTACCGAAAGCTTAGATTCTTTGCCAAAAATATTTCCAGCCATAAAGCGTGGTCAACAAGTGACGACCGAATTTAAATTACCTATAATTATAAGTGTTAATTAGGTTATTTTTTAAACGTTCTGCCTTTCCAAGTATAACCATTAAAAATGGACAAAAAAGCAATAAAAACACTAAAAAAAGGATACACTAAAAACCCTGCCAAATAACTTTTTAACACACTTCTCTGATTAAAAAAAGAAGCCGTTTTATAAATAAGTAAAAAATCTAAATAGAGTTTAATAACTAAAATATAAAGCAATGTTTTGGCATTAAACATGTTGATTAAAGACAATAATAAAGCTGTAACAATAAGTGCGTTCATTGACAAAACAATAAGTCCGGTTAGTTTGCCAAACCCATTATTATAAGCACTTGTTTTGGCAGCCCATCGAATACGTTGCATAAGCAATTCTTTCCATGATTCTTGAGGTTTTGTTGTTACAATAGCATTGTCACATTTTAAATAGTGACTTTCTTTTGGATATGATTTAATCATTTTTTCCAAAAGAAAAATATCATCGCCACTGGCCATATTGGTATTACCTTCAAACCCGTTCAGTTCTTTAAAAATTGCTTTTTGATACCCAAAATTAGCGCCATTACATAAAAAGGGTTTATTAATACCAAAACCCCCTATGGTAGCGCCTTGTAAACTAATCAAATCCAGCGCTTGAAATCTGTTTAAAAAATTAGTGTCCTCACAGTAAGTTACAGGAGCTACAATACATTTGGCATTAGTTTGTTGGATAAATTCATCAAAGCAGTTTAACCAAAATTCAGGAAGCTGGCAATCGGCATCGGTGGATATAATCCATTCATGTTTTGCCAAATTAATGGCCGAAGTAATGGCATCTTTTTTTGGGGACTTGGTTTTTCGTTCATTGTTAATTATCGTCATGTCAGTTCGAGTGTCTCGATGCAATCGAGATGTATCGAGAACTTTATGAATGATATTCGCTGATTCATCTTCAGATTCATCATCAACAAAAATAACCTCATATAAATGTTTTGGATAGTTTAATTTAGAAATGGATTCCAATAAAACAGGTAAATTTTTAGCTTCATTTCTAAATGGAATAATAACCGAATATGTTGTTTTTGAAACCGCCTTTTCTAGTTTAAAAACTTTTATTTTATCAAAACCGAGAATGAAACTTCCAATTAAAAGAACATAAAAAAGTGTTATTATAAAACCAATTATAAGCATATTAATTTATTATATGGGAATTTAAAAATTGAGCACAATAAAGAATTGTTTAGTTTTGTATGGCAACGAATACATCATAAATTAAGACGCAAAATAAATCATTAATATACTATAATGATGTATAGTATGGATTTTAATATATAATGGTCAAAGAAAAAATTATATTAGGTATAGACCCAGGAACAAGTATCATGGGTTTCGGACTCATAAAAGTAACTGGAAAATCCATGCAGTTTATACAACTTAATGAGTTGGATTTGAAAAAGTATGACGACCATTATTTAAAGTTGAAGCTAATTTTTGAACGCACTATAGAACTTATTGAAAGCCATCACCCTGATGAAATTGCCATTGAAGCACCTTTTTTTGGAAAGAACGTACAAAGTATGTTAAAACTAGGTAGAGCGCAAGGTGTTGCCATGGCGGCTGGTTTATCAAGGCAAATCCCGATTACAGAGTATTCCCCTAAAAAGATTAAAATGGCCATTACGGGAAACGGTAATGCCAGCAAAGAGCAAGTCGCAAAAATGCTCCAAAGTCTATTAGGACTTAAAACACTTCCAAAAAATTTGGATGCTACTGATGGTTTGGCAGCAGCAGTTTGCCATTTTTATAACGATGGGAAAGTGGAGGTAGGCAAAAGCTATACAGGTTGGGATGCGTTTGTAAAACAGAATAGCCCCCCAACCCCCAAAGGGGGAACAACAAAGGCTACCATTGTAAATCTACGAAAAGGCAAAAATTAGCGGATGGTTAAAAATAAAATCATAATAGTTTAACTAGGTATAGATTGTTAAGTAAAAACCTTAAAAACAGCAGTGAGAACTCCTCTCCTTCGGGAAGGCTGGGCGGGGCTATCTATATCCATATCCCATTTTGTAAACAAGCATGTTTTTATTGCGATTTTTATTTTTCTACCTCATTAAAGAAAAAAGACGAACTGGTAGATGCGCTTATTACGGAACTAGAACTCAGGAAAAATGAGTTTCAAGGACAATTTATAGAAACCATTTATTTTGGTGGCGGTACCCCAAGTTTATTAAAAAATTACGAATTACAATCGATACTTGATGCCATATATAAAAATTATAAGGTTGTAAAAAATCCAGAAATAACCTTGGAGGCCAATCCGGACGATTTATCGGAGGAATTAGTAAAAGAGCTTGCTAAAAGTAAAATCAACCGACTTAGTATAGGAATACAGTCGTTTTTTGAAGACGATTTAAAAAGCATGAATCGTGCCCACAATGCTGAAGAGGCAAAGGCGTGTTTATCCTTAGCAACCCAATATTTTGATAATATTACAGTTGATTTAATTTATGGCATCCCAAACATGAGTTTGGAAAAATGGGATAAAAATTTAGAAACCGTATTCAATTTTGGTATTAATCATATATCCAGTTATGCATTAACGGTTGAAACCAATACGGCCTTGGATAACTTTATAAAAAAAGGAAAGTATCCACCAATTGATGAGGATTTGGCACTTCAGCATTTTAATCATTTAATACAAAAAACCACAGAACAAGGTTTTATACACTATGAAATCTCAAACTTTGGCAAACCAGATTATTTTTCGAAACATAACACCAGCTATTGGCAAGGAAAACCCTATTTAGGAATTGGGCCTTCTGCGCATTCATTTAATAGAACACAACGCAGTTGGAATGTGAGGAATAATTCAATATATATAAACTCGTTATCTTATGGCGTCTTGCCAATGGAAACGGAGACACTTTCTACCGAAAATAAGTATAACGAATATATCATGACAGGTTTACGGACTATTTGGGGGGTGTCTTTTGATAAAATTGAATATGATTTTGGGAAAGTGTATTTAAATCATTTAAAAAAATCGTCACAAAAATTTATTGATGAAGGGTTACTCGTTATTGAGGAAAATATATTAAAAACAACCCAAAAAGGAAAATTTTTGGTTGATGGCATTGCTTCAGAATTGTTTATTGTTTGATTATATTTATATCTTATTTAATAATTCATATTTTGATAAAATTAGAAATTTCCACTGATAAAAGTAAACTTCAAATAGAGGTGATTCATGAGTTTTTAACTAATTCTTATTGGGCAAAAGGAAGAACGATTGATGATGTTAAAAAAACAACAGAACATTGTTTGTGTTTTGGGGTTTATCTTCAAGATAAACAAATTGGATTTGCCCGAGTGTTGACTGATTACACGGTTTTTGCTTATATAATGGATGTATTCATTCTTCCAGAACATAGAGGTAAAGGCTATTCAAAACAATTAATGAAAGCCATTAATGAAGAACCTAAACTAAACTCATGTAAAGTTTGGATGTTAAAAACCTTAGATGCTCATGGCTTATACAAGCAATTTGGTTATACCGAATTAGGACATCCAGAAAAAGTGATGGAGCGTATTTTAAAATGAAATACATAGAATGAACATAGAACAACTCCATCAATATTGTTTAAGCAAAAAAGGTGTTACGGAAGATTTTCCTTTTGATGAGGACACGCTGGTGTTTAAAGTTTTAGGGAAGATATTTTTATTGGTGTCGTTAAAAAGTTGGGAGTCTGGCAACGCATCCATTAACTTAAAAGCCGACCCCGATTACGCTGAAGAACTTCGTGCAGAATATAAAAGTATCCAACCAGGGTTTCATATGAATAAAAAACATTGGAATACCGTAAAAATCCATGAAGGAGACTTGTCTCCACAGTTCATTTTAGAGCTTATAGACCATTCCTATAATATGGTTGTTAAAAGCATGCCCAAAAAGCTAAAGGATACATTAGAATAAAATTTTTTAAATTGCTGTAAATCACTATTTTTTGTATATTTACTTAAGTCACAAACTCTCTCCCCATAATTTATTGTTAGCATAATCGAGGTTGCCCTAAATCTTGAAGTAGTATTTAATTTAACCATTATATCTAACTTTAATTTTTAACAGATTATGAAAACTATCAAACGATTTTTTACAACAATGGTCGCTATACTCTTGTTGTTTAGTACCACAAAAATTTTGGCTCAAGAAGCGCAAACAGCACCTCAGTTTATTACTGTAACTACCATGCATTGGAATATGGAAAATGATGATTTTGACATGGATACATGGAAATCCGTTGAAAAGGAATATTTAGACAAAGTAACCATGAAGAACGAATACATCATGTCTTCATCGTTTTATTTACATAATTTAACACCAGATAACACTGAATTGATATCTGTAAGGACTTATGGGTCATGGGCAGATATTGAAAAAGCATCTCAAAAGAATTCAGAATTGCAAAAGGAAGCATGGGCTGACGAAACCTCCAGAGAAACTTTCTTTAAGAAACAAGGAGCGTTTTACTCAAATGAACATTCCGATGAAATTTATTCGACAATGCCAGAGGTTACAAAACCTCTGTTAGACAATTCTAAAGATATGGTATGCTATGTTCGTAAAACACATTTAGCATTTCCCGAAGATGGAAAAAATGATGAATTAAGAACATTATTCACAGAAAATTTTGAGAAAATAATTAAAGACAATCCATTAGTAAAAGGTTATTATCCGAACAGACATGCTTGGGGTGCTGATGGAACAGAAATGATGGAGGCTTTTTTCTTTGATTCGTTGGCAGACTTAGAAAAAATGTTTGATGGGCTTCCAGATCTTTATGAAAAAGCATGGCCAGACGAAGCAGCTCGTAAAGAAAGAGGTGAAAAATTTGGAAAATATTTTACAGGGGTTCATGGTGACTATGTGTATTCACTAGTTGCTGGACTTAGCAAATAATTTTAATTAATAATTATGAAGTTTAAATAAGGCCCCGATTAGGGGCCTTATTTATTTTAAAGATTCTATGGAGTCTAAATTTGTAGAAGCAGTCCTTTAACAGTATTTTTGCAAAATAAAATTTAATTATGAGTTTAATTCAGGCACTACAAGAAAGAAGCGGTTCAAAATGCGAACTATGCACAGCTACCAACAATCTTAAAATCTATGAAGTGCCACCAATGTCGGCAGGGGGTGTTGATGGTAGTCTGTTGGCTTGTAAGACGTGTATAGACCAAATAGAAAATCCAGATACAAGAGATGCCAACCACTGGCGTTGCTTAAATGATAGTATGTGGAGCGAGCATAGAGCAGTTCAAGTAATGGCTTGGAGACTTTTATCCAGTTTGAAAGCCGAAGGATGGCCGCAAGATTTGTTGGATATGATGTATTTAGATGATGACATATTAGCTTTTGCCAAGGCAACAAATGAAGGGTTGGATGATAGCGAAAAAATTATTCATAGAGATGTGAATGGTGTTATTTTAGAAGCTGGAGATTCTGTGGTTTTGGTAAAGGATTTAAAAGTCAAGGGTTCTAGTATGGTAGCCAAACAAGGTACTGCCGTTAGAAACATTCGCTTAGATCATGAAAACGCCGAGTATATAGAAGGTAAAGTAGATGGGCAGCAAATAGTCATTATTACTAAATATGTTAAAAAAGTATAGTAAAAGAGCCTCATTCCTGAGGCTCTTTTAGTTTTTGTGAGATTTTAATTTAGGGCAAATCTTGTTAATACCGTAGCTTTTACTGTAATTGATTTTATGTTTAAATCTTGGATTTTCTCTTGTTCCGTTCCAAAACCAACAGTAACTACTTCATTAAGCATGAAGTTATTGTTTTTATAAAAAGGGGACACTACATCATTGTTTAGTTCTTGGATGAACAAAGCTTTTCCTAAGCCTTGGTCAATAGCTTTAGCATAATTGGCGGCTTTATCTTTGGCTACTTTCACAGCTCTTAGCTTAGTTTCTCTTTTAATGTTTTCAATATCCGAATGATCCGTTTTTGTAATTGAAATATTTGAAATATCAATCCGGTCTAGAGCTTCAAAAGCCATTCCCAGTGTTTTTCCGTCATTCACAATTAGCTCATAATGTTTGATTTTAGTAACTTCATTATTGGCTAAAAATTTTCTTTGGTAATAACCATCAAAATCTAGAATAGAGAAGTTTTTTTCTAAATCAATGTTAAGTGATTTCAATACGGCAATCATTTGGTTTTCCTGTTCTTCAACACTTATTTTTCCTTTTTTAGCATGTTCATTTAGGGTGATATTTAGGTAAATTTCATTAGGGATAACTTCGGTTTCTATGTCTCCAGTAACCTCAATATAGGGCTGGTCTATAAAATTTTTTTCTCCATTTTGGGAAAATGAAATAGATGATATTAAAATGGATACGATTAAAAGTGTTCTAGTAATTTTCATAATATGATTTTATTATGAAGTAAATCTAGAAGCAACTTTTTTATTAAAAAAAGAATAATGAGTGAAACAAAAGGATTGATGAGTAAACAATATTAGGTAATGAGTGAACACCTATTTTCAGTACAAATAAGTGGATAAATTATAAAATCAGCATTTTATTATACCAAGTAAAGTACGTAAGTTTATCTGCTTTTAAGTTGTATATGAAGTTATTTGTTAAATGTTTAGGTGTTTTTTTTCTGATGTGCGTTAGTACTATTTTACAGGCACAGAACAATCCATTTAATAATAATGCCGAAAAATTTACCGTGCGAGGTTCTGTTGTTGAAAAACTTACTCGTGATCCCATTAAAAATGTAAATATTGAGGTTAATGGCGGCTCATATACAACTACTGATTTTTTTGGAGAGTTTAAAATCGAAGCCAAAAAAGGTGATGAACTTATAATAAAACATCAAGATTTTGAAACAGTTTATTACACCATCCAAGATAATGAACGTATTACTGTTTTGGTAGAATCCAACGACATAGATGATTCTAAATCAAAATCAATTTCAAAATTACAAAGCAAAGAATTATTCAAATCTCTTGTTGATTCAGCTGAAACCTATTTAAAAAAAGATGCAAAAAGGAGTTTGCAATTTATCACCGATGCCCTAGCAAAGAGTAGTTCTGCAAAGGAAAATGCGGATGTTTATGATGTGATTGGTGATATTTATATGTATTGGAAACAATATGATTTGGCGGTTACCAACTATAGAATAAGTCTTCAAAATATTCAATCGAATGAGACTAAACTTAAACTTGCAAAAGCTTTTCAGCTCAACAAAAATTATCAGGAGAGTATTCAAACATATAGCGGGATTTCCAAAAATGAACTTTCAAAATGGCAATTGGTGTCCCTTAACGAAGGGTTGGGGGATGTTAATCTATTGACCAAGAATTATAAAGCCTCCATTGATTTTTATAAAGAGGGATTAAAAGTTGCTGAAGACAATAAAATCTCAGCTAAAATCACAGATTTGAATTCCAAAATAGGTGAAGCCTATAGCGCCAGTGGAAATAGCGAAGCTGCCAAAGATTATTTTAATAAATCCTTAAAACTTGCCAATACCGAAAATAAAGTAAGAGCCGCTGAAGAGAAAGTAAAAGTAGCCGATTTTCAAAATAATATCAGTAATTATTCCAGTGAAATTCAGTTAAGAAAAGAAGCCTTAAAAGACATTGATAACATAAATGAGGCACAACCATTGGATAATGAAAGTGCTTTAACACCACAAAAACAAAATTATAGAATTGGTAGTGCTTATGCCTTGCAAAGAGATTATGAAAATGCGATTCCTTATCTAGAAAAAAGCATTGCTGAAGCAGATGAAAAAGAAGATCTTATTGTGCAAAAAGATGCCACCAGAAGACTTTCCGAAGTGTATAGAGATGCTGGCGATTATAAGAAAGCATTAAGCGTTTATCAAGAGTATGTGGATTTGGTTGATAAGGTTTATATTAAAAAGGAACAGGAAATTTCGCAGGCGTCTCGTTTTAGCAAAGAATTGGTAGCTAAACAAAATAGGATAGTAAGTTTAGAAAGTGACAGGGAACTTTCAGAAAGTAAATACCAACTAACTACCGAACAAACAAAACGGCAACAACTTATTATTTATTCACTCATTGGAGGCGTATTATTGCTGTTGTTTACCGCTTTTTTTATGTTTAAATATATCAAGCAACAACGGTTGGCAAATAATTTACTCGCTTTAAAAACGTTAAGAAGCCAAATGAATCCCCATTTTATTTTCAATGCATTAAATTCTGTTAATAGTTTTATTGCTTCTAACGATGAGCGTACAGCTAATAAATACCTTTCTGATTTTTCATTGTTGATGCGTGCCGTTTTAGAGAACAGTGAAGAAGATTTTATTCCGTTGGAAAAAGAAATTGAGCTTTTACAATTGTACACTAAGCTAGAACATTTTAGATTTAAGGATAAGTTTGATTATACCATTCATATAGACGAAAACATTACTATTGAAGATTTTGTAATTCCGCCTATGTTATTGCAACCTTATATTGAAAATGCTGTTTGGCATGGGTTGCGTTATAAAAAAAGTAAAGGACACTTATCTATTACAATAGCACAAACTAAAAATGATGAAATTACCATTACCATTGCAGACAACGGTATAGGAAGGGAACAATCGAAAGCTTTAAAAACCGAAAATCAGCAAAAGCAAAATTCAAAAGGCATGGGAAATATTAAAAAGCGTGTTTCTATTTTAAATGCCATGTATAAAGATAAGGTAGATGTCTTTATTGAAGATTATCAAGATGAAGAAGACACAGGAACTAAAGTTGTTGTAACACTTAAAAAGGATTGATTATGAAACATTCATTTATAAAAAATATTGTCGCACATAAAAGAATGATATGGATGTTACATCTGACCAATAAAGAACAATAAATATAAAAAGATGAAACTAAACGCCATTATAGTAGAAGACGAAGAAACCAGTAGAGATATTCTAAAAAATTATCTAAAAAAATATTGTCCGAGTGTCACTGTTTTAGGTGAAGCTGCCAATATTAATGAGGCACTTGTTTTGATAAATAATCATGATTTGGATTTGGTATTTCTTGATGTTGAAATGCCATATGGCAATGCATTCGATTTGTTGGATAAGGTTGAAGACATTAATTTTGAAACTGTATTTGTTACCGCCTATAATCATTATGCTATCGAGGCCTTGAACGCCCATGCTTCTTATTATTTGATGAAACCTATTTCGATTGATGAACTTATTAAAGCGGTTGATTATGTTTCAGAAATTAAAACCAAAGAAAACGCCCTTCAAGACCAGGTATTAATCCCAAAAATGAACACAGTGAATGGGAAAATTACGATTCCTTTACAAGAGGGTTTTGAAGTTATTAATACGGCTGATATTTTATATTGTAAGGCAGACGATAATTACACAGAAATTTATTTGAATAACAATAAAAAGAAATTGGTAAGCAAAACACTTAAATATTTTGAAGATGCTTTAAATGGTAGTAATTTTGCACGTGTACACAAATCTTATTTAATTAACGTTAACGAGGTAGTTAAATATTTAAAAGGAAAAGGTGGGAGCGTTGTGCTTAGCAATGGAAGGGAAATCATGGTTTCTGCTTCTAAAAAATCTGAATTATTGGATTATTTTAAATGATTAAGAACAATTAGATAACCTTTTCCCAGTTTGAAGAATACCAATTCTCAAAATAGGTAATATTCAATAGTAAATAGAAAATAATCAATTTAATATGCCAATAATAAAACCAGTAAACGGAAAATCTCCACAAATACCAGAAGATTGCTACATAGCAGAGAACGCTACGATTGTGGGCGATGTAGTTATGGGAACCCAATGTAGTGTTTGGTTTAACGCCGTAATTCGTGGCGATGTGCACTTTATCAAAATGGGCAATAAGGTGAATGTTCAAGACGGAGCCGTTATTCATGCTACTTATAAAACCTCACCAACTACCATTGGCAATAATGTGTCTATCGGTCACAATGCCCTAGTACATGGCTGTACCATTCATGATAATGTATTAGTGGGCATGGGCAGCATTATTATGGACGATTGCGTTGTAGAGAGCAACAGTATTATAGCAGCAGGTGCCGTTGTTACAAAAAACACACGGGTAGAAGCGGGGAGTATTTATGCAGGTGTTCCGGCAAAAAAAGTTAAGGACATAAGTGAAGAACTTATTTCTGGCGAGATAGACCGTATAGCCAATAACTACATTAAATATTCGAGTTGGTTTAAGGATTAATTGTTTGTCATTCCGAACTTGTTTCGGAATCTCATAATTAGAGCATTACCAAGTTGTAATCTGTTTTTTAGTTTAAAAATCTAAATACTCAACTTTATATTTAGATTCTAAAAGCGATTGCAAAATCTCAGGATTTCCATTAGTAAAAAATTGGATATTGGACTTTACTCTTTTAGTGTTTAGTAAATCGTGTTGTTCCAAAACAGCTTTGGTTTGCCTGGCTACGGCTTCCCCGGAATCGATTATTTTAACATGATTTGGTAGTAAATCAACAAGCATCGGAATTAAATAGGGATAATGTGTACAACCTAAAACCAAATAATCAATATTGGCATCTATCATGGGTTTTAAATATACTTTTAATAAACCCCTCATTTCATTAGAGTATAATTGTCCGCTTTCTATAAGTTCAACAATGCCTTCGCCAATGCGTTCAATTACTTGAATATTACTTGCAAATAAATTGGTAGTTTTATGAAACAGTTCACTTGTAAGCGTTCCTTTGGTAGCCAAGATGCCTACGGCTTTAGTTTGTGTATTTAATGCCGCGGGCTTAATGGCAGGTTCAATACCAATAAAAGGGATATTGTATGTTTCCCTTAAAATGCTAATAGCATTTGTTGTTGCGGTATTGCACGCCACCACGATAAGTTTACAACCTTTATCAATCAAGTATTCAGTATTTTTAATACTTAAGTTGATAATGGTTTCTTTTCCTTTTAATCCGTAAGGGGCATTAGCACTATCGGCTAAATAAATAGTATTTTCATCTGGCAAAAGTTTATGGATTTCTTTCCAAATGGACGTGCCGCCAACACCGGAATCAAAAATGCCAATAGGTTGTGTACTCATAGTGTAACAAAAATAAAAAAGCTGTCTTATAAAAAGACAGCTTTAAGTAATTTTATTTGTTTAAAAATTAGATACCTAATTCCTTTTTCACATCATTCAGTAAATCTTTACCATCGGCTACGATAGTGACGCCTACACCCGAGTCTAAAACATATTCAAAACCTTGTGCTCTACCTACTTTTAAGATAGCAGCTCTCGCTTTTTCTGTAATAGGTTTAAATAGAGTTTCTCGTTTTTCTTCTAAATCTTGTTGTGCTTTAGTTTGAAACTGACGCGCATTTTGCTCCATAGTCATTAATTCTTGCTCTCTTTTAGCATTCTCTTCTTGTGTTTTAGTAGCAGCTTCGGCATTATATTGCTCAGATTTTTTTTGTAATTCTGTACCCATGCTTTGTAAATCTGTTTGGTATGTTTTGGAAAGGGCTTCAAGTTCAGTTTGAGCAGCTTTCATTTCTGGCATGGCAATAATCAATTCATTGGTGTTTATATGTGCAATTTTGCTTTGAGCGTATGTAAAACTTACGGTTCCAATGCATAATACTGTTGCTAATAATAGGGTTTTTAATTGTTTCATTTTAAATGTATATTAATGTGTTATAAATTATTTAATTATTGTTTATACTATCTTTTGTTTTTTGTCGGTCTTCTAAAATTTGTTTCTTTTTAGCCTCTAGTTCTTTGATTCTGGCTTCTCGTTCTGCTAATTTTTTTTGTCTGTTTTCTTCTATAAGTTGTTCCCTTGTTTTGGTTTCTACCTTGTTGGCCTCGGTAGTAGTATTTTCAGGGTCACTTACAGAATTTGTTGTACTAGTATTTCTTGCTTCTAGTTTTTCTTGTTTGGCCTTTTCACGTTCTTCTAATATCTGCTGACGTCTTGCTTCTGCTTCTTTTTGTTTGGCTTCACGAGCTTCTAAAATTTCTTGCCTACGTTTTTCTATGGCACTTTCACGTTCTTCTTTCTTTTCTTCTAATGCTTTTTCGCGCGCTTCTAGTTCTTCATTAATTTCAGGAATCAATTCTTCATCTTCAGCGGCTCTAAGTTCTGCTTTTGTTTCTGCCTGTGTTCGTTTTGAAGCTCTTGTAATACTTCTTAAAACCTGTTCGCTTAAATCAAATTGTTTTGCTGAATATAGCATAACAGCATCAGATGATTTATCAAAAATGAAATCATATGTTCTGCTGGCTGCCAAATCTTGAACTGCTGAAAAAATTTGATCTTGAATGGGTTGCATCAATTGTTTTTTTTGAATCATTAAATCACCATTGGGGCCAAACCGTTTTTGTTGATAATCTAATATTTCATTTTCTTCAAAAGCAATATCTTCTTCGCGTTCATCAATAAGTTCCTTTGTTAATAATGCTTTCTCGTTGCTTAAATTTTTTCGTTTTTGTTCAATATCTAAAAGTTTCGTTTGAATTTCATTTTTCCAATCTTGGGCTTTATTATCAAGCTGTACCATGGATTCTTGATATTCGGGCACGTTTTCTAGAATATATTCGGTGTCTATATAAGCAATTCTTACGCCACGTTGAGCGTTTGAATACAAGCTACACATGAGAACTAATGTCAATAAAAAAAGAACGTTATGTTTCATCAGTTGATTTTATTTTATAATTTATCATCATATAAATTCTAAAAAGACAAATGATTTTATTTGAAACCTATTACCTTTTTTTGAATTGTATTTTCATCTGATTGTTTCAATTGTTTTTATTGTCAGATGCAATTCGCAAAGTAAATATTTTTAATGTCATAAAAAATTTTAGATTGCTCATTTCAAAATTAACGAAATTAAATCTTAAAAATTTTAATTCTTGGTTCAAATAATTAAATTGATAATAGAAAATATCGTGCCAAAAATTTTTTCTTAAAATTGTTGTCCAATAATAAAGTGGGTTTCCCAGCCATGACTGCCGGTTTCTCCAAATAAAGGATCGAATCCATGTCCAAAATCTATACCCAATAAACCAAATGCAGGCATGAAAATACGAACGCCCAAACCAGCGGAACGATAAAGGTTAAAAGGATTGTAATCTTTAAAGCTATTATAAGCAGAGCCTCCTTCCATAAAAGCCAGGGCATAAATTTTAGCCGACGCTTTTAATGTAATAGGATAACGTAATTCTAATGAAAATTTGTTGTATATAGTTGCGCCATCATTAGTGGTGTTGCCGTCTCTATCCAAAGGTTGTATGGATTGGTTTGGGTAACCTCTTAATTGAATGACTTCCCTGCCATCCATCGCAAAATTGGCCATACCGTCACCTCCTACAAAGTAACGTTCAAAAGGTATTACCCCTCTATCATTATTGTAGGCACCTAAAAACCCAAATTCCACATTTGGTTTTAAAACTAAATTTTTAGTGATTTGGGTAAACCATTCACCTTTGAAGCTAACTTTATAAAATTCCAACCATTTATAACGTTCTTGATCAATTTCTCCAGCTCTGGTATAATCGGCAGGAATGCTTTTGTCTAATAGATCATATTCATTGCTTAATGCCTTATAATCAACTCCATCAAATAAAGAATATGGTATTGATAACTTGGCAGTAACACCAAATCTGGAACCCCCTATTGGGTAAATAGGGTCAATTTTGGTGTCATCTCTACTTAGACCTACTGTATAAGACAAGTTTCTTGAAGTACCATTGCCAAACGTAAATAGCCCTGTATTGTAATTATTTAAATCATAAAGTTGAAAACTAATCGCTTGAGATAGTGTGAAATAATCATCAGGTACAGATAATCGTCTTGCTAAACCAACAGAAATACCAGTAATATTAAAACTTTGATTTTTATCAGCCCTTCTAGTTTGATAGTTGTAAAGAAATTGTTTTGTTTGTGATAAAGATGTAGAAAACTGAACGGGTCTTTTGCCGCCTAACCAAGGTTCAGAAAATGAAAAACTATAGGTCTGGAAAAATTGGCTTGCCTGTAAACGTAATGCCAATTTTTGGCCATCACCCATGGGGATAGGCTTATATGCATCCTTATTGAAAATATCTTTTATAGAAAAATTATTAAATGATAGACCCAAAGTACCAATAAAGCCACCGCCACCATAACCACCTTGAAGTTCAATTTGGCTAGACCCTGTTTCTTTTACGGAATATTCCATATCTATAGTGCCTTCGTTTGGATTTACATTCTTGAAGTCTGGAGAAATTTCTTGAGCATCAAAAAATCCTAATTGCCCAAGTTCTCTTACGGTACGTACCACATTGGCTTTACTGTACAGTTGTCCTGGAAGTGTACGTAACATTCTATAAATAACATGATCGTTGGTTTTATCGTTACCAACTACGGATACGTTATTAAAATAGGCGGGTTTCCCTTCAATGATTCTTATTTCCAAATCAATTACATTGTTATCTGCACTTACTTCAACGGGGTCTATTTTTGAAAATAAATAACCATAGTTTTGGTATGCATTAGCTATGTCATCAGCATCAGGGCTTTCATCTTGAATCCGTTCCTGTAAAAGCACCCCATTATAAGTGTCTCCTTTATTAATACGAAGAACCCTGTTTAATTGCTGGTTAGTATATACAGTGTTGCCAATAAATGTGATATCGCCAAATTTATATTGTTCGCCTTCTTCCAAATTTATTTGAAGGGAAATGGTTTTATCGTCATTTACAATTAAGCTGTCAGATAAAACACGTGCATCTCTATAGCCGTTTTCCTTATAGGCATCTATAAGTTTTGTTAAATCTTCTTCATAATCTTTTTCTACATATTTTGAACGTTTTAAAATACGTATAGGATTTATTTGTTTGGTTTTTTTCATGCTTTTTCTAAGCTTTTTATCGCTTAAAGCTTCATTTCCCGAAATAATGATATCCTTAATTTTTACTTTTTTGCCCTTGTCAATATTAACAACCATGTTAACACGCGCTATTTGAAGAGAGTCTTTTACATCAACAGCATTTATGTTAACTTTGGTATTGTAAAAGCCTTCTTTTTGATATTTTGTAGTTAGATAATTTTTTGTTGTAGCTTTAAGGTTTTCGGTTACTTTTGTGCCCTTCTCTAATTTGTTTTCCTTTATAATGCCTTCAATTTTTCCTTTTTTTACACCATTGATTTTAACTTCATTAAGCTGTGGTAAATCTGAAAGACGAATTTCTAAGTAAGCGACGTTGCCTTCAATTTTCGTGATATAAATTTCTATATCACTAAATAAATTAGAGCCCCAAAGTTTTTTAATGGCAGTACCTATTTCTTCTCCAGGAATGGTAACTTCTTGGCCTTCACTTAATTTAGAATAGGCTACAATAGTTTGTTCGTTAAATGTTGTATTGCCAGAAACAGAAACACCTCCTAATGTGTATTTTTTACCAGCATCGTATGGGTCTTGTGCCGATACATTAAAACTGATTGCAACTATAAATAGTACAATGCATTGTTTTATATATGTTTTTATAGGTAGTTTATTAGCTAAGTTGTTCACTAGTTTTCCCAAATCGTCTTTCTCTTTTTTGATATTCAATAATAGCTTCATGCAAATGTTGCTTAGTAAAATCAGGCCAAAGTGTATCAGTAAAATACAATTCGGCATAAGCTATTTGCCATAGTAAAAAGTTACTTATTCGTTGCTCCCCGCTTGTTCTTATAAGTAAATCTACGTCTGGTAAATTTCGCGTGTAAAGATGCTCATTTATAATTGATTCATCAATTTTTTCGGCCGAAATTATATTATTTTTAACTTTAAAACTAATTTCTTTTATTGTATTTATAAGTTCCTCCCGCGAACCATAGCTTAGGGCGATGGTTAAAGTCATTCTATTGTTGTTCTTGGTTTTTTCAATAACTTCCAATAATTCCTTGTTTACCTTGGAAGGAAGTGTATCTAATGTGCCTATAGCCAATAATTTTATGTTGTTTTCATGAAGTGATTTTATTTCTTTTCTTAAAGAAGAGATTAATAATTTCATAAGTGTGTCCACTTCAAATTTTGGGCGGTTCCAGTTTTCTGTAGAAAACGCATAAAGTGTTAGGTTTTCTATACCAAGTTCGGCACTGCCCTCAACGACTTGCTTAACGGCTTTAGCACCATTTTCATGACCAAAAGTACGCATCATGCCATGTTGTTTTGCCCAACGCCCATTGCCATCCATAATAATGGCAACGTGTTTTGGTAATTTTTTGGCTTGTATGCTTTCTAGTGAGTTCATTTTTTAATTTACACAATAACAGGGGTTTTGCCCAAAGGTATAGGTTAATATAATACCTGAAAAGACATACCAGTCGTTATTATTAATATTGCCAAATCTATTTGCTAAATGGTTTGGATTATTAGGAAGGTTTCCGTCAATGGCATCAGTGAATGTATAACGTGCGCCGACTTCAACACTTAATACAAAGTTATCAATAAATGTGGTTTTAAAGCCTATAGCCATTGGAATTCCAAATGCCCAACTTGAACCATTTTCAGATGTTTGAACACCATTTTGAAAATAATAATCATCATAATTTGCAACAGTTATTCCTGAATATAAATAAGGAGTTGATAATTTTTCTCCAGAATGTAAATCGAAATCAAAAAAAGTGAGCTCCATGCCAACTGAAGCTTCTATAATTTTATTGGTAAAATCATCGCCTCTTTGGGTGCGCCTTGGATCATCAGATTTTAAATCATCGCCTTCTAAATCGGTAAAAATCAATGTAGCTCTATAGGAGTGTCTTGAACTCCTGTTCCATCTATAAACCGCACCAAAAGCCAATTGATTGGGCGATATATAATTTGTAGCGCCAATATCACCAATAAAATTACTGCCACCAACATACACACCAAGCTCATTGATTTGTGAATGACTATATTGAATGGTTAAAATGCTTATAATAATTATGGTTATATACCTCATAAGAAATTAAAAGTTTGCAAATATAATAAATAAGATTAGCCCAAAGCAATTTGAGTTGATTTGTATGAGTTTAAAACAACATTTACTGAAAATTATTGTTTAATTACGTGTATCTTCTCCCCAAAGAAGTTTTTTGCGAAGGGTATCCAAAAAGCTTTCATTTAATAAATCGATCATTTTAATTTTAAATGGCGCTTTTTTAATTATTATAAGTGTATTATTATCTAGGGTAGCAATCCTAGAGTCTAGCGATATTAAATGATTATCCTCTCTTCCCGCAACTTTAAGGTGGATTTCTGTAGAATCTGGTATTACTAAAGGGCGTGCGCTTAAATTATGTGGTGCAATAGGTGTTAAAACAAAGCTATTGGTATTGGGTGTTATAACGGGACCGCCACAACTTAATGAATAACCTGTTGAGCCAGTTGGTGAAGAAACTATAAGACCATCACTCCAGTATGATGTTAAATATTCCCCATTTAAATAGGTTTCTACCGATATCATTGACGTCGTATTTTTTCTATTTACGGCTATTTCATTTAAGGCAAAGTTAAGTGAGGTGATGTCTTCATTTTCTGGAATGGTTTCCACGGATAATAATGTGCGTTCTGAAATAGTATATTTACCGTCAATTATATCTTGAATGGCACTTTCTATACCATCCACTTGAATGGTTGCCAAAAAACCTAAACGACCTGTGTTAATGCCAATAATAGGAATATCAATATCTTTAACAAAGGTAATGGCCCTTAAAATTGTGCCATCGCCACCAACGCTAACAAGCAAATCAAAGGATTTGTCTAGGTCATCAAATGTTTTAAAGTTAGAATAATTATTATTAGGGGCTGCCGCTTTTATAATGTTATAGAATTCGGTTTCTATATAGGCATCAACATCTTTTTTTAATAAGTAATTAAATAATGTTTCAACAGAACTAGACGTGGTTTTGTTGTAAAATCTTCCAAAAACGGCAACCTTCATACATTATATATTTAAATATTTATTCAAATAATCCGATCGTTCTTTAAGACTCTCCGTATAACTATCTTCTTCATGTCCAGAGACTATATTATAGCTGTAGCGTCTAAAAGTATGAATGATGGAACTTAAGCCAACATTGCCAATTTTAATGGTTATTTGTATAACGTCATTTTTTATTCTAGATACAAAAGCACCTAGGATTTTTCCATTATTTGACTCTACAATTTGACTTATCTCACTAAATGAATAATCATTTATGCCTTTCTCTATAACTAAAATACCACCAGGAGCAGTAAAAAATGGTGAATCACCAAACAGGCTTATAATATCATTGAGTTCATAATAGCCTAAGTATTTATTTTTCTCATCTAAAACAGGCATAATATTGGCAGAGTTTCTGGCAAAAGCTTCTAAAACATCTAACCAAAGGGTGGTGTTTCTAACAAAAAAATCCTCTAGGGCATTGGTAAACTCACTTAACGCTTTGTCGCTTTCAAAACAATGAGCATCAGTTTCAGAAAAACAACCCAAATAAATATGATCGTCATTTTCAACGGGAATGTGTGAATAAGTAAGTTGATTGAACATCAGCTGCAAATCACTTATTTTACTATTCCTATTTAAAGGTTTTATGTCGTTAATAATGTATTCTGAAAGTTTCATCGGTAGATGTTTCCTTTATTTTTCAATCGTTTTATATGTGTGCAAATTAATCAAAAAAAAAGTATGTAAGCCTGTTCTACTTTGTATTTTTGCGTTTTAAAATGGATTCATGACAAAGTTAAGTGTAAATATTAACAAGATAGCGACATTAAGAAATTCCAGGGGTGGTAATGTGCCTAATGTAGTACAGTTTGCAAAAGATGTACAGCGATTTGGGGCAGAAGGGGTTACCATACATCCAAGACCCGATGAGAGGCATATTCGCTACCAGGATGCCCGAGATTTAAAACCGGTAGTTTATACGGAATATAATATTGAAGGCAATCCAGTTGATTCATTCATGAAATTGGTTTTAGAAGTGAAACCAACACAAGTGACATTAGTTCCAGATGCGGAGGATGCCATAACATCTAATGCTGGTTGGGATACCATTAAGCATAAAGATTTTTTGGTTGATGTTATTAAAGAGTTTCAACAAAATGGTATTAGGACGTCCATTTTTGTGGATCCCGTTTTAAAACAAATTGAAGGTGCTAAAGAAACAGGAACGGACAGAATTGAATTATATACCGAAAGTTTTGCGCATCAATACGGTCTGGGCAATAAAAATGCTGTAAGGCCTTTTAAGGAGAGTGCCGAATTAGCCTATAAATTAGGTTTGGGAATTAATGCTGGGCATGATTTGTCTCTTGATAACATCAAATTTTTTAAAGACCATATTCCTAACTTATTAGAAGTTTCAATAGGTCATGCATTAATTGCAGAAAGTTTATATTTAGGGATTGAGAACGTTATCCAAATGTATTTACATAAATTAAAAGCCCATCCTTAATCCTTCCCATAGGGAAGGAAACACTCAAAATGGAGGTGGGCACTAGTATATATAGACAGTATAAAAAAAGTTAAACATAACAGTTTCCCTCCTTAGGAGGGATTAAGGGAGGCTTATGATATTACATTCAAACATATTAGGCGAGGGTATTCCATTTGTTATTCTTCATGGGTTTTTGGGAATGAACGATAATTGGAAAACCATGGGGCAAAAATTTAGCGAAGAAGGTTTTCAAGTGCATTTGGTTGACCAAAGAAACCACGGGCATAGTTTTCATAGTTCTGAATTTAATTACGACGTTCTTGTAGTAGATTTAAAAACATATTGTGAAACTAATGGTTTGAAGCATGTTATCTTATTAGGTCATTCCATGGGTGGCAAAACAGCTATGTTGTTTGCCACAAAGTATCCAGACATGGTTTCAAAATTATTAGTTGCCGATATTTCCCCTCGTTTTTATCCGGTGCATCATGATGGCATTTTAAGCGGTTTAAGCGCCCTAAATTTTGATGTCATTAAAAGTAGAGGTGAAGCCGATGACCTACTTAGCAAATATGTATCTGACTTTGGCACTCGACAATTTTTATTAAAAAACTTATATTGGATTGAAAAGGGCAAACTTGCTTTACGAATGAATTTAGACGTTTTAAAAGAAGAAATTACAGAAATAGGAGAGCCACTTCCAGACCAAGCCAGATTTGAAAAAGAAACGCTTTTTTTAAAAGGGGACAGGTCAGAATATATAGGAGTTGAAGATGAAAACATCATTAAAAATCACTTCCCTAATGCTCAAATAATAACTATTTCAAATGCAGGACACTGGTTGCATGCCGAGAATCCAGATGACTTTTTTGATGCTGTAATTAAATTTACTAAATAAATAATTTTTGTACTTTTATTGAAAATCAATTAAAAATGAATCTAATTATCAAACTCTTATTAAATGCCTTGGCGGTATTTATATTGGCTTATTTTTTACCCGGGGTAGAATTGTCTGGAGATAAATTTGTTACGGCAATCATCGTAGCTATTGTGTTATCGGTGTTAAATATATTGGTAAAACCAATTCTGGTTATACTTACGCTGCCAATAACGATTCTTACGCTGGGGTTGTTTTTACTCATAATAAATGCTTTAATCATTCTTTTGGTAGATAGGCTTATAGATGGTTTTTCAGTTAGTAGTATATGGGTAGCCATTCTGTTCAGTATCTTATTATCTATACTTCAATCCATCTTACATTCGCTTTTAAAGGAAGGCAAGGACTAGTCTAAAATACAGTTTATTAAAACTTTGTTAGGATGTAAAAAAGTTATATTTTTGCATCCCGATTTCAGTTACGAAAAATCCAAGCTTTAAAAAAGCTTTTTGTTAAATCCCCTATTAGGGTTTTATATCATTTAAAAATGAATATTACAAGAGAAAACGTTGATGCATTAAATGCTGTAGTGAAAGTAGATATTGCTAGAGAAGATTACATTACAAAAGTAGAAAAAATCTTAACAGATTACCGTAAAACCGCCAACATTCCAGGGTTTAGAAAAGGACATGTGCCCATGGGAATGGTTAAAAAGCAGTACGGAAAAGCCGTTTTGGTTGATGAGGTAAATAAGTTATTGCAAGATGCTTTAAACAAATATTTAACTGAAGAAAAACTTGATGTTTTAGGGCAACCATTACCAAAACCACAAGATAATATTGATTGGGATTCTGATGGGTTTTCATTTGAATTTGAATTAGGCCTGGCTCCAGAGTTTGAAGTTGATTTAAACAGCAAGAAACCAATCGATCAATATATTATTACAGCTGACGACAAAATGATTGATGAGCAAGTGGAGCGTATTCAAAAACAATACGGGAAATTAGTATCTCAAAATGAAGTTGAAGAAGATAGCAATATTACAGGTGTATACAAAAATGAAGAGCGCGATATAGACAATACGGTAACTTTAACTTTAGATAAATTTAAAAGTAAAGCCACCCAAAAACAATTTGTTGGTGCTAAAGTGGGAGATGTTATCGCTTTAAACACCAAAGGACTTTATTATGATGAGCATGAATTAATGCATGCTTTTAAATTAGAACATGACGATATTCATGGTTTGGATATTGATGTAACTTTTACCGTTACCGAAATAAATAAAAGCGAATTGGCAGATTTAGACCAAGAGTTGTTTGATAAATTATTTGGAAAGGGTGTTGTTAATTCTGTTACCGAATTAAAAGAGAAAATAAAAGAAGACGCAGAAAAACAATTTAAACAACAGGCCGATCAAAAATTGTTGAATGATGTCACTGAGTATTTAGTTGACAACACTAAGTTTGATTTGCCTGCAACATTTTTACAAAAATGGATGCAAACGGCTGGTGAAAAACCAATGGATCACGATCAGGCCAAAGAAGAATATGAAAAGTCTGAAAAAAGTTTACGTTACCAGTTAATTGAAGGTAAGTTGATTACAGAAAACAACATTCAAGTAACCTTAGAAGATATCAAAGGTCATGCAAGGGAGATGATAAGAACTCAAATGGCTCAGTTCGGACAATTAAATCCAACAGATAAAGAATTAGATGATATTGCAGCTCGGGTGCTATCAAACCAAGATGAAGCACGTAGAATTTCAGAGCAACTTATAAGTCAAAAACTTATAGCTTTATATAAAGAGAAAGCTAATTTAAAGGTTAAGGAATTGACTTATGAAAACTTTGTTAAAGAAGTTTACGGAGACAAATAAACCTATCGTTTAAATAATTATTCCTTATATTTAGGCGCTTTAATTTACACATTAAAGCGCTTTATTTATTAAGTAAAAACTAAAAGCCTCAGTTTATACTATTGAGGGTTTAATTTAAAGTATTATAATATAAAAATTACTATGGATTACGGAAAGGAATTTGAAAAATTCGCTATAAAAGACCAAGGTATTAGCAGTACATATTACAATAAAATTATAAGCAGTATGTATCCAGCAAATATGACCCCTTATATTATTGAAGAGCGTCAATTGAACATTTCTCAATTAGATGTTTTTTCCCGTTTAATGATGGATAGAATTCTGTTTCTTGGAACCGGAATAAATGATAATATCGCTAATATTGTTCAAGCGCAATTATTGTTTTTAGAAAGTGTTGATGCATCAAAAGATATTCAAATGTATATTAATTCTCCAGGCGGCGGCGTGTATGCAGGATTAGGTATTTATGATACCATGCAGTTTATAAAACCAGATGTTGCTACTATTTGTACAGGTATGGCTGCATCCATGGGTGCTGTATTGCTTTGTGCAGGGGCCAAAGGAAAAAGAAGCGGCTTAACACATTCTCGTGTCATGATTCATCAACCATTAGGAGGTGCTCAAGGGCAAGCCAGCGATATAGAAATTACTGCCAGAGAGATATTGATTTTAAAAGAAGAACTTTATAAAATTATTAGTAAGCATTCTGGTCAACCATACGACAAAGTATATGAAGATAGTGATAGAGACTATTGGATGAAAGCTGATAAAGCCAAAGAATATGGTATGATTGACGAGGTTTTAGCCCGTAGTTAAACATTTTTTTTGTAATTTTACAAATTCTAATTAGGGAATTAACATCATTTTTCTCTCATTTTAAACAAATGATTAATGGCAAAAGAACAATTGGAATGCTCGTTTTGTGGTAGAAAAAAACCCGAAACTAACCTATTAATAGCAGGATTAGATGCCCATATATGCGATAGATGTATTGAACAAGCACATGGGATTGTTATTGAAGAATCCAAACAAAGTGACAGCAGTGACTTATCTGCAGAATTAAAATTACGCAAACCTTTACAGATTAAAGAATTTTTAGATCAATATATTATTGGTCAAGATGCAACAAAAAGAGTCATGTCTGTAGCGGTTTACAACCATTACAAACGTTTATTACAACCAACAACAAGTGATGATATTGATATTCAAAAAAGTAATATCATTATGGTTGGTCAAACAGGAACGGGTAAAACGTTAATGGCAAAAACAATTGCCAGAATGCTTAACGTGCCTTTGGCTATTGTAGACGCCACTGTTTTAACAGAGGCGGGTTATGTAGGTGAAGATGTTGAAAGTATATTAACCCGATTGCTACAGGCAGCCGATTATAATCTTGAAAAAGCTGAAAAAGGCATCGTGTTTATTGACGAAATAGATAAAATCGCCCGTAAAAGTGATAATCCATCTATAACACGAGATGTATCTGGAGAGGGTGTGCAACAAGCACTTTTAAAATTATTGGAAGGAACTGTTGTTAATGTGCCGCCAAAAGGAGGTAGAAAACATCCAGATCAGAAATTTATTGAAGTCAATACAGAAAATATTTTATTTATTGCGGGTGGTGCATTTGATGGCATCGAACGTATTATATCCAGACGTTTGAATATGCAAGCGGTTGGTTATAGTGCTTCCATATCTGATGATGTGGTAGACCAAAACAATTTATTACAATATATCATTCCTAAAGATTTAAAAGATTTTGGTTTAATTCCTGAAATTATTGGACGATTACCTGTATTAACATACATGGATCCTTTGGATGCTGAAACATTAAGAGCTATTCTTACAGAGCCTAAAAATGCCATTATTAAACAATATAAAAAGTTGTTTACCATGGATAATATAGATTTTAGTATTACTGATGGTGCTTTAGATTATATAGTAGATAAAGCGGTAGAGTATAAACTTGGAGCTAGGGGACTACGTTCGTTATGTGAAGAAATTTTAACAGATGCGATGTTTGAATTGCCTAGTAGTAATGAGAAAAAATTGAATGTTACTAAAATGTATGCAGAAGATAAATTAACAAAAACCACATTGAAAAAACTAAAAGCGGTTTCATAACGTTTTTTTGTTAAAAATAAAATCCAAAAGTGCCCGTAACTCCAAACTTGCGGGCATTTTCATTTTCTAGGTAATTACCTCTAAAATTAAAGTCAATTCTAAAGACTTTAAAGATATTGCCAATTCCAAAACCATATTCATAGTACACTTTATCATTAGGGGCCAATAACGGTATAGTGTTTGGGTTACTTGTTGTGCTTAATGCTATATTTTCATCTGAAATATCTCCCCAAACACCACGTAAACTTATAATCTCCCTAAGATTATATTTTCTTAAAAAAGGAATTCTTGAAAATAGACGACCATTGAAATTATGCTCGAAATGAAATGACGTATAAGTATCTGAAACAAATTCATAAAAATCTAATTGAGGAAAGGTATTATAGATGGAAAAATACGATTGATTTCCAGGAATAACACTTAATAATCCTAACGGGACTTCTCCAAAGGTTTTACCAGCTTCTACGGTCGTGGTTAATCTGCCATAACCTCCAACTTGCCAAGGTTGAATATAAGAAAACTGAACTTTTGTATAATCGAAATCACTATCAAATACGCCTTTATCACCACGACTTACTAGCGCAAAAAGGCTGGCATAGTTATCATTGGCAATTTTACGTTCTACGCCAAATCCTGTCATTTTTCTACCAGGAAAATAAGAAACAGAGAAGGACGATTCAAACTGTTTTATTTCAGATTCAATACCATTTGGTGTGTTGTAATCTAAACTAAAAGTTGGTGAACCCGATTCTAATGTTCTGTAATTTCCGCCCAACCTCATTATAAAATTACGCCAAGGTTCAAGTTCCATAGCTAAACTAGTCAGATTTATAGATGTTAATTTATCATTAGCACCAGTGCCTACTACAGCAGAGGAAGCAAAACTACGCCCCAGTACATCTGTAGAGGTAGTTAAACTAGCCCCAATTTGCTCAACATCGCGCCTATTTCCTCCAGAAATAATGAACCGACTTTTTTTATGTAAAAGCCATTTTCCTGAAATGCCATATTTAAATTTGTCATCTTTAAATCCGTAGGCTAAAAACCCTTCCAATCGCCATAAATCGTTTCTTCCAAAATAGGTGCGTCCGCCTGTCCGTAAGCGTAAGCCTTCTACTTCATTAAATCCAAACGTTGAAAATATGGGGCCATAATCCAATGGTAACGTATTGAACTCAATATAGCCCGAAGCCAGAATACTCCCCAAATTGTAAAGACGTTTAAATTTCTTGACGGTTTTTAAGGTATCTAACATTTTGTAAACACCCTTCTCGTCTTTATTTAAAGCCTCTAAGCGATTTTGAGTCCAAAAATCATCATCCCTATCATAAATATCTTTATCGTAGTCGTAAACTTCTTCATCGTAGAATTTTTTATCTATTACTTTATCGAACTTATAATTATCATATAATGTGGTGCGTTTGCCATAAATACCATGGGAAGTTTCTTTTTTGTTGAAAGCGAAATCAGACATCATATGATCTCGTTTTATAAGAAAAACAGAATCGTTCAACACTTCGAATTCTTGTTCAATATAAATATCTTTTACCCAGTTAATATTGGCACTTTTTGATGCCTGCAGATTAATTTCTTTAATAGCATATGTGGTATCAGCCACCCAGAAATTACCTTTAAAAGTCAGCTCGTTTTTTCGTCTGGGATAGTAAATAATATTATAGCACCATTTATTCTCTATAAATGAGCTGTCTGCTAATACATAATTATAAGTGTTAATACCTGTTTTAGACAAGGGACTTACAAAACCTTTGTCAAAAAACTGCAAATAATTATCATAGATATTAAAATCGGGATACAATTCGCCAACAAAATCAATAATCGTTTGGTTATCGCTGAAGCCTGAGTTTTTATTCCCTTTTAAAACTTCTTTTTTCTTGTTAATAAGATTGTCACCATAAACTTGCGAAACGGCTTCGTTGATAAACATAGGTAAATATGTTTTTCCGGTAACACTTGAGGTATCTACTTGATCAAAAACAAATTCCATGCCTTTAAAAAGTTTGCTTTTCATCAGCGAGCTATCAATGGTATTGATGTCAAACTCTACCTTCTCGTATTTGCTATACTCATACTGATTGAATTTTTGTAAGCCGTTTTTCCGTTCATGCTCCCAAATCTTCCTAAGAATATCTATCGCAGGATTATCTTTTTTGGATTGCTTACCAGTTGTAATGAATACTTGGTCTAATTGAGAGGCTTCTTCTGAAAGTGTGAATTTTAAATCGAAATTCACTTTTTTATCTAAAGCAATTTCAAGAGTTTGGTAGCCAATAAAAGAAACTATTAAAGTATTCCAAGTTTGGTCAGATTCTAAATAAAACTTTCCGTTTTCATCTGTAATGGTCCCTTGTGAAGAACCTTTAAACAATACATTGGCAAACGGAACAGATTGGTTGTATTCATCAAATACATAACCGCTTACTTTAGTTTGAGCAAGTAGGGATAGTATTCCGAATAAAAATAGGGTAACAGTTAATTTTAACTTCATATATATAAAAAAACTTCATCAACGAAAGTGTGCTAATGAAGTTCATAACGTAAAATGTTTTAATTTATTTATATAAAACTTTTTTTACCGCTTTAATGACATCTTTGCTATTTGGCAACCATTCTGCAAATAGAACGGGTGAGTATGGAGCGGGGGTGTCAGCGGTATTAATTTTTACTATGGGAGCGTCTAAATAATCAAATGCTTCAGATTGTACAATATAAGTAATTTCAGTAGCTACATTTCCAAAAGGCCATGCTTCTTCTAAAACCACTAAACGATTTGTTTTTTTAACCGATTTCAAAATAGCTTCTTTGTCCATAGGTTTTACGGTGCGTAAATCTATGATTTCACAAGAAATACCTTCTTTAGCTAATTCGTCGGCAGCGATATAAGCTTCTTTTATAATCTTCCCAAAAGATACAATGGTTACATCCGTACCTTCTCGTTTAATCTCTGCAACTCCCAACGGAATAACATATTCACCTTCAGGAACTTCTCCTTTGTCACCATACATTTGCTCACTTTCCATGAAAATGACGGGGTCATCGTCACGAATTGCAGCTTTTAAAAGTCCTTTTGCATCATAAGGATTTGATGGAACTACCACTTTTAAGCCAGGTGTATTGGCAAACCAACTTTCAAATGCTTGTGAATGTGTCGCACCTAATTGACCAGCTGATGCTGTTGGGCCACGAAATACGATGGGACATTTAAATTGACCACCAGACATTTGTCTTATTTTGGCGGCATTGTTTATAATTTGATCAATTCCAACAAGAGAAAAGTTAAACGTCATATACTCCACAATTGGTCGGCATCCTGTCATGGTCGAGCCTATTGCAATACCCGCAAAACCAAGTTCTGCTATAGGTGTATCGATCACTCTTTTTGCTCCAAATTCGTCTAACATGCCTTTTGATGCTTTGTAGGCACCATTATATTCTGCAACTTCTTCACCCATTAAATAAATGCTTTCATCTCTGCGCATTTCTTCGCTCATGGCTTCACAAATAGCTTCTCTAAATTGAATTGTCTTCATTCGCTTATTTTATCTTCCTCAATATAGGAATTTCTTTAATAGTTTATCTTGAGTATCTTAGTAAATTGAAATGCAAAAATAGGAATAAAAGGTGTACTATTCTTAAAAGAATTATTTAAATTTATTATGCATGCATAATAATTATTTAGAATAAAATAATTAACTTCGTAGCTTTAAAATCCATTAAAATGTCTAGGATTTTAGCCTATTTGTATTGGTTATATATGTAGTTATACTTTAAAATATAAAGCAGAAATATTAATTTTTTAAATTGTTGAAAATGAAAATACTAGTATGCATTAGTCATGTGCCAGATACCACTTCAAAAATTAATTTTGCTAATGACAATGCCAAATTTGATGCGACCGGCGTTCAATTTGTCATTAATCCAAATGATGAGTTTGGTTTAACGCGCGCGATGTGGTTTAAGGAAAAACAAGGAGCAACGGTCACTGTTGTAAATGTTGGTGGGTCAGAAACCGAGCCAACACTTCGTAAAGCTTTAGCCATAGGGGCTGATGCTGCTATAAGAGTAAATACTGCTGCTACGGATGGTTTTTCGGTGGCAAAGCAATTGGCAAATGTGGTAAAAGATGGTGGTTACGATTTAGTTATTGCAGGTCGTGAGTCTATTGATTATAATGGTGGGATGGTGCCAGGTATGATGGCAGGTTTAACAAACGCTAATTTTATAAATAATTGTATTGGTTTGGAGATTGAAGATAATTCGGTAAAAGCTGTTAGGGAAATTGATGGCGGTAAAGAAACACTTTCTACATCATTGCCATTAGTTATTGGCGGACAAAAAGGCTTGGTTGAAGAAAGCGATTTGCGTATACCAAATATGAGAGGCATTATGATGGCCCGTCAAAAAGCATTAACGGTTGTAGAGCCCATTGCGGCTAATGTCGAAACAATATCCACTAAATTTGAGAAACCAGCAGCAAAAGGCGCTGTAAAATTAGTGTCCCCAGATAATTTAGATGAGTTAATAAACTTACTTCATAATGAAGCGAAAGTGATTTAATCCTCCCCTAACCCCTCCAAAGGAGGGGAAGTTGGGGTGGAAAATAATAAACTATAATAATTTTAGGAGATAAAACAATATTAACATATGCCTTTCAAGCCCCTTTCCTTTGGAGAGGGGTTGGGGTGAGGAAAATAAAATAAGTCTATGTCAGTTTTAGTATATACAGAATCAGAACAAGGAAAATTTAAAAAAGTAGCTTTTGAGGTTGCTTCTTATGCCAAAGCAGTTGCCAATCAATTGGGAACAACAGTTACGGCCATAGCAATTAATGTTAGTGATACATCTCAATTAGGAACTTATGGTGTAGATAAAGTTTTAAATGTAACCAATACGCAGTTGGATCATTTTAATGCCAAAATCTATGCAAATGTCATAAAGCAAGCTGCTGAAAAAGAAAGCGCCAAAGTGGTTATCATTGGCTCAAGTGCCAATAGTAAGTATTTAGCCCCATTATTGGCAGTGGAGCTTAATGCTGGTTATGCGTCCAATGTTATTGAAGCACCGTCAAATATATCCCCATTTACTGTTAAACGTACGGCATTTACAAACAAAGCTTTTGAATTTGTACAAATAACTACCGATGTAAAAATAGTTGGGGTTTCAAACAATTCCTTTGGATTGGTAGAATCGTCAGGCAGTGATACGGCTGAAGCATTTTCTCCTTCGCTTGCAGAATCGGGGATTAAAATAGAATCGGTTGATAAAGTAACTGGTAAAGTAACCATTGCCGATGCTGAGATTGTTGTTTCAGCTGGAAGAGGATTAAAAGGTCCTGAAAATTGGGGAATGATTGAAGAATTGGCATCCGTTTTAGGCGCTGCCACAGCTTGTTCAAAACCAGTTTCAGATTTAGGTTGGAGACCTCATAGTGAGCACGTTGGGCAAACAGGAAAGCCTGTAGCGGCAAATTTGTATATAGCCATTGGTATTTCAGGGGCTATTCAGCATTTAGCAGGGATTAATGCCTCAAAAGTTAAGGTGGTTATTAATACAGATTCAGAAGCACCTTTCTTTAAAGCAGCCGACTATGGAGTGGTTGGAGATGCTTTTGTAGTGGTTCCAGAGCTTATAGAAAAATTAAAGGCATTTAAAGCACAACAATAAATTATTTTTTATAAATTGTATTAGCAAAAAAAGGCTGTTAAATTCGGTTTTTATAGATAAATCTGCATCAGGCAGTTTGGTAAAGTCCTAATTTAAACAGTTCTTTGCGTTTTTATAAATTATGAGTCTAGTTAGATTAAATATAAAAGGGATATCTTATAGCCAAACCCAAAATGGTGCATATGCATTAATCTTGAACGAAGTTGATGGAGACCGTAAACTTCCTATTGTCATTGGAGCTTTTGAAGCCCAATCCATTGCCATTGCTTTAGAAAAGGAAATAAAACCACCAAGACCATTAACACACGATTTATTCAAAAATTTTGCCGATAGGTTTGATATTGTCATTAAACAAGTTATTATTCACAAATTAGTTGATGGTGTATTTTATTCCAGTTTAATTTGTGAACGCGATAAAATCGAAGAAATTATTGATGCTAGAACTAGTGATGCCATTGCTTTAGCACTTCGTTTTGAGGCACCCATTTTTACGTATAAAAACATATTGGATAAGGCAGGAATTTATTTAAAAGTGGAGTCAAAAAAACAGAAAGAGGACGAAAATCAGAATAGCATTTTAATGGATGAATTGTTAGATAGTAATCTCGAGCCAAGTGCGCCCAAAGAAAATTATTCAGCAAAGACATTAGAAGAGCTCCATAATTTGTTGGACGAAGCGGTAAGTAATGAAGATTACGAAAAAGCAGCCCATATTCGGGACGAAATTTCTAAGCGATAATACTCAAAATATATGAAGCATATTTTTTTGTCTGTTTTTGTTATTTTGTTTAGCGTATCAACACTATTAGCAAAAGAACCAGACATAAAAGATATTCAAGGTATTGAGCAAGTACAAGACAAATCACAATTAACATTAATCAGCTCAGATTCTACTAATTCAGCCTTACTTCAAAACAAAAATTTACAAAACACTTCACAATCTTTAGAAACAAATACCATCATACCAAGCCAAGGTTTTTCACTTGATAGTTTATGGCGTGGTATTTTAGGGATGGTTTCACTAATATTTATAGCTTTTTTATTTAGTAAAAATAGAAAGGCCATAGATTGGAAGATTGTGGGTTTAGGACTGGCGTTTCAATTGCTTATAGCCATTGGGGTTTTAAAGGTGGAATTTGTTAAAACCATATTCGAGTTTGTTGGCGGTCTATTTGTAAGTGTGTTAGAATTTACAAAAGCAGGAAGCCAGTTTTTATTTGAAGGTTTGGTAGTAGATCAGGAAAAGTTCGGGTACATTTTTGCATTTCAAGTATTGCCAACCATCATATTCTTTTCGGCATTAACATCGGTTCTTTTTTACTTGGGCATCATACAAAAACTAGTAAAAGGGATGGCGTGGTTGCTATCAAAATTTTTAAAAGTTTCAGGAGCTGAAAGTTTAAGTGTTGCAGGAAATATTTTTTTAGGTCAAACCGAAGCACCTTTATTAATTAAGGCGTATTTGGAAAAAATGAATAAGTCTGAAATGCTTTTGGTTATGATTGGTGGTATGGCAACAGTTGCAGGTGCCGTATTAGCTGCATACATAGGTTTTTTAGGAGGAGAAGATCCCGCATTAAGATTGTTTTATGCAAAACATCTTTTAGCAGCTTCGGTTATGGCCGCTCCAGGAGCCATTGTTATTTCGAAAATATTATATCCACAAACAGAAGAGGTTAATAACGATGTGAGTGTTTCGCAAGAAGTTATTGGGACTAATTTTTTGGATGCTATAGCCAACGGAACTACAGAAGGTTTAAAATTGGCAGTGAATGTTGGAGGTATGCTTTTGGTTTTTGTAGCTTTTATAGCTATGATTAACGGCATATTAGGTTGGATGGGTGATGTTACCACTATTAACAATTGGGTTTTAAGGAACACAGCATTTCAAAGCTTTTCAATTGAGCTTATTTTGGGTTATATTTTTGCGCCACTTATGTGGATTATTGGTGTTGCTAAGGAAGATATGGCGCTAATGGGTCAACTTTTAGGTATCAAACTAGCCGCTAGCGAATTTGTTGGATATATTCAATTAGCAGAACTTAAAAATGTAGCTAGTGTGACCCATTTAAAATATGAAAAATCTATCATTATTGCAACCTATATGCTATGCGGTTTCGCCAATTTTGCATCCATAGGCATCCAAATAGGAGGTATTGGTTCGCTGGCACCAGGACAACGAAAAACCTTATCAGAGTTTGGCATGAGAGCCTTACTTGGTGGTACCATTGCTTCTTTAATTTCTGCAACTATTGCAGGAATGATTATAGGGTAAACAGGTTTCATAAAAGAAGAAATTCTATATCTTCTAGTTAATAACTTTGTAATAATATTTCAAAATCTAATTCTTAGAGTTTATCAGTTTTCATATTTTTAATAACTTAAATAAAGTTTAATTTAAACAGTTTCTTCCCTTTGGGAAGACGGAAGATGGGATGAAGCAATATCACGACTTAGTAAAGTATGTTTTAGAAAATGGAAATGAAAAAGGAGACCGAACTGGCACTGGTACAAAAAGTGTGTTCGGTTACCAAATGCGATTTGATTTAAGCGAAGGATTCCCCATGGTAACTACCAAAAAACTGCATTTAAAATCTATTGTTTATGAATTACTTTGGTTTTTAAAAGGAGATACCAATATAAATTATTTAACAGAAAATGGGGTTCGAATTTGGAATGAATGGGCTGATGAAAATGGTGATTTGGGGCCTGTGTATGGTCATCAATGGCGCAACTGGAACAGTGATGAGATTGACCAGATTAAAGAAGTTGTAGAAACCTTAAAAAAGAATCCAAATAGCAGACGTATGTTGGTATCTGCATGGAATCCTTCGGTATTGCCAGACACTTCTAAATCATTCAACGAAAATGTGGCTGACGGTAAAGCAGCATTACCACCTTGTCATGCGTTTTTTCAGTTTTATGTTGCCGATGGAAAATTGTCTTGTCAGCTGTATCAACGTAGTGCCGATATATTTTTAGGTGTGCCTTTTAATATAGCATCTTATGCATTGTTTACTATGATGATGGCTCAAGTTTGCGGCTACCAAGTAGGCGAATTTATCCACACATTTGGTGATGCCCATATTTACAGCAATCATTATGAGCAATTGGAATTACAACTTTCTAGAGAGTTAAGACAGTTGCCAAAAATGATATTAAACCCAGAGGTTAAAGATATTTTCGATTTTAAATTTGAAGATTTTACTTTGGTAGATTATAATCCGCATCCACATATAAAAGGTATTGTTGCTGTATAAAAAAAGTGCTTTCATTTGAAAGCACTTTTTTGTTTAATTTTTTGGATTTAACTAAACATTTACAACGCTATTAGTAGCAGCGGCAAAATCATTCCATACATAATTATCGGCAGCATCATCATTTACATAAGTGCCATCAACTATGTATTTAAATTCGTAAGAACTATCGATATCTAAATCAACAGTCCCTTTAAATGTTCCATCTTTTAATTTTTTTAAAGGCGTCGCTTTCCATTTGTTAAAACTTCCAGCAATTCCAACTTTTTTAGCATCTTCAGCAAGTATTGAAAAAGTTACTTTACAAATAGGTTTGCTTTTAAGATATTGTTTTGTAATAGCCATAATTATAATGTGTTGTGTTGTTTGTTGTTGCAAATTTAGTAAACAATTTTCTAAGCTTTAAATATTAACCTGCTTCACTATAAAGAATTATCAATTTATTAATATGAGTTCTATTTAATCTTAAGTAAATAATAAATTATTGATTAAATTGTCGAATTATCAGTGATATTAAAATTTGTTTTTCTCTGATTTTAAATATTTTAACAGTATCTTATTATTAAGATAACATTGCCTTGATTGGTGGTTTTTAATTAAAAACATTAATTTTACATTTATAATTATTTCAATATGTTTGGAAAACGTAACACAACACCACAAATAGAGAAAGAGCAATTAGAACTGCTAAAAAATGCACAAAAGCGGATAAAGCAAAAGAAAAGATTATACATTCATTTTGTAATTTTTTTAATTGGTGCGGTTTTCTTAATCATAGCCAACACACTTTTAGGAATAGGGGAAGGCATCACTTTTTTTGGTAAAGAATGGTTTGTTTATGCTATTTTAATTTGGTTCTTTTTGTTTATTTATCATATTTTCAATGTGTTTATTACCCATAAATTTATGGGGAAATCTTGGGAAGAAGAGCAGTTACAAAAATTAGTTTCTAAACAAAAAGAGCGTATTGGACAATTAGAACAAAAAGTGGAACAGGAAATTGCTCATAAAAATTCAGAAAAAAAAAAGTCTGAACTAACCCTCATTGTTGCTGCTGCCGAGAATAATGCCATTGGGAAAGACAATAAACTTATTTGGTATTTAAGTGACGATTTAAAACGATTTAAAACGCTTACTAATGGGCATCATATTATTATGGGTCGAAAAACCTTTGAGAGTTTTCCAAAACCATTGCCAAACAGAACACACGTTGTTATTACCAGACAAGACAATTATCATGTCCCAGATGGGGTAATTGTGGTCAATTCTTTAGAAGATGCTTTAGATGCTTCTAAAAACGATTCACAACCATTTGTAATTGGCGGTGGGGATATTTATAAACAAGCAATGACTATTGCCGATAAAATTGAAATTACTAAAGTGCATGAAACCTTTGAAGCCGATACGTTTTTCCCTGAAATAGATACAACTGTTTGGAAAGAAATAGTCAATACTTTTCACCAAAAGGACGAAAACAATGAGTATGATTGTTCGTTTATTACCTATGTCAGATACTAAAAATTCTTGATTTTATAAAATAATTCAACTAATTTAGTTTAACAAACCTTAATTATATACTATAACATTGGGAACTAAAAAAGAGTTATTGCCAAAACAAGCCGATGAACTTGTAAACGTATTAAAAGCACGTTTTGAAAAAAACAAGAATCGACATAGTGATATTGATTGGACTAAAGTTCAAGCAAAGCTAGAGGCTAATCCTGAGAAACTTTGGTCGCTTCACAACATGGAAAAAACCGCTGGAGAACCTGATGTAATTGATTTTGACGCCAAAATGGGGGAGTATGTTTTTTATGATTGTTCATTAGAAAGCCCTAAAGGTCGTAGAAGCTTGTGTTACGACCGTGAAGCACTAGAGGCGAGAAAAGAATACAAACCAGCAGATAGCGTTATAGATATGGCAACCGCTATTGGGATTGAACTTTTAAACGAAGAACACTACAGAGCCTTACAAAAACTTGGAAATTTTGATACTAAAACATCCAGTTGGCTAAAAACACCAGATGACATAAGAAAGCTAGGTGGTGCTGTTTTTGGAGATTACCGTTACGGGACTGTTTTTATATATCACAATAGTGCGGAATCTTACTATGCCGCTAGAGGATTTCGGGGATTGTTAAAGGTTTGATTTTTGCAATACTATTTTTAAACTGTAAAAATTTATTGACTTTAATGGCTGGTCTAATTAGTGGTAAATTTCAAGATTATTCTTTAGGTTTTGTCCATTTCTGAATAAAAATTAGAGCGAGGCCATATTTTATTTAAATCAAATAAATCTTAAAATTCTTTTTTAAGCACATATCCCAAATTTCAGTAATTTTGCGGTATGATAGAAGAACTTCAGCTTCGTATAACACTTAAAGAAGAAGAACGCAGCGATATTTTAGTAATAAAATCGGCTCAAGCCTTAAATATCGACAAAGAAGATATTACGGGCGTAAAAGTGCTTCGTAAATCTATTGATGCCCGCAAACCTAAAATCATCTTCAACTATAAAGTTGCTGTATATATTAGAGAAATGTTGCCTAAAACATCTGATTATAAATTCGATTATAAAGATGTTCCAAAAGCAAAGCCCATTCACATCATTGGTTTTGGCCCGGCTGGGATGTATGCCGCGTTGCGTTGTATTGAACTAGGTTTTAAGCCTATTGTTTTAGAACGTGGTAAAAATGTACAAGACCGTCGTCGTGATTTAAGGGCCATCAATCAAGACCATTTTGTCGACGAAGATTCTAATTATTGCTTTGGTGAAGGAGGCGCGGGTACGTATAGTGATGGAAAATTATACACCCGAAGTTTAAAGCGTGGTGATGTACGTAGAATTTTTGAAAATCTAGTATTTCATGGGGCTACCGACCAAATTTTAGTCGATGCACATCCGCATATTGGTACCAACAAACTCCCAAAAGTGGTACAGAATATTCGGGAAACTATTTTGAAACATGGTGGCGAGATTCATTTTGAAACCCGTGTTACCGATTTCATTATAAAAAATAATACACTACAAGCCATTCAATTGCTAAATGGCGAAGAAATGCCTGTTAATCGAGTTATTTTGGCAACAGGACATTCGGCTAGGGATATCTTTTATTTACTTCATAAAAAAGAAATTGCTTTAGAAGCGAAGTCATTTGCCATGGGTGTTCGGGTGGAGCATCCGCAGCATATCATTGATGCCATTCAATACCATTGTGAAGGTCATCGTCATGAACTTTTGCCTCCGGCTTCTTACAGTTTGGTACAACAAGTAAATGATCGCGGCGTGTATTCTTTTTGTATGTGTCCGGGCGGATTTATCGTGCCAGCAGCAACAGCTAATGGCGAAGTGGTAGTTAATGGCATGTCCCCTTCAAAACGAAATAATTTGTTTGCCAATTCGGGTATTGTGGTTGAAATTGATGTGAATAGGGATTTACCTAAGTATGAACATTTTGGAGCATTAAAGGGGTTGGAATATCAAAAAAGCTTAGAGCGAATGGCATTTACAGCAGGCGGTAGAAGTCAAGTAGCTCCAGCACAACGCTTAACCGATTTTGTAGAAGGTAAATTATCTATGGATTTGAATCCATCCTCTTACCAACCAGGATTAAACTCGGCACCTTTACACTCCTTATTGCCAAAATTAATAGGAAGCAGTTTGCGAAAAGGTTTTCAGGCTTTCGGACAAAAAATGAAAGGATATTATACTGCTGAAGCCAATATAGTTGGTGTAGAATCTAGAACATCATCACCAGTTTGTATTCCAAGAAACGAGCGTTTGGAACACCCTCAAATTCAAGGCTTATTTCCTTGTGGTGAAGGAGGCGGTTATGCAGGAGGTATAGTGTCGGCGGCTATAGATGGTGAACGTTGTGCGGAAGCAGCCATTGCGGGCTTGTAAATTTAATATTATGACAGAAAAACAGAAAATGCTAGCAGGGGAGATGTATAATCCGTCAGACCCAGAACTAGCAAAAGAGCGCCATCGTGTAAGGTTATTGTTTTATAAATTCAATAGTTTGAGTGAGGAATACATGGAGGAGCGTACTAAGGTTTTATATGATATTTTTAAATGTGCAGGAGAAAACTTATTTGTAGAACCACCATTTCATTGCGATTATGGAAGTAATATTAAAGTTGGTAACAATGTATTTATAAATTTTAATTGCTGCATTTTAGATGTGGCACTGGTAACCATTGGCGATAATTGCATGTTCGCACCAAACGTACAAATTTATACGGCAACCCATCCTTTAGAGCATACATTAAGAAATAGTGGGAAAGAATATGCAAAACCAATAACCATAGGCAATAATGTATGGATTGGAGGTGGCGCTATCATTTGTCCGGGTGTAACTTTAGGTGATAACACGGTGGTTGGAGCGGGAGCAGTTGTGACTAAAAGTTTTTCTAATGATGTTGTTATTGGAGGAAATCCTGCAAAAGTAATTAAGACTATAAATAATAATTAATTCCTATTTTTGCACTACTAAAAATAAATACATGAACGCATATATATTTCCAGGGCAAGGCGCACAATTTTCAGGAATGGGTTTAGACCTTTATAAAAACTCACCTTTAGCACAAAAATTATTCGAACAAGCAAACGACATACTTGGTTTTAATATTACAGACATTATGTTTGAAGGTTCTGCCGAAGACCTAAAAGAAACCAAAGTAACGCAACCAGCCATATTTTTACATTCGGTTATTTTAGCAAAAACATTAGGAGATAGTTTTAAACCAGATATGGTCGCTGGACATTCACTTGGCGAGTTTTCAGCCTTGGTTGCCAATGGTACCTTAAATTTTGAAGATGGATTGAAGTTGGTTTCCCAACGTGCCTTGGCTATGCAAAAAGCTTGCGACATGCAACCAAGTACGATGGCTGCGGTTTTAGGATTAGAAGATAGTCTTGTTGAAAAAATATGTGCTTCAACTGAAGGTGTGGTTGTGGCAGCTAACTATAATTGTCCTGGGCAATTGGTGATTTCTGGTGACATTGATGCAGTGAACAAAGCTTGCGAAGCGTTAAAAACAGCTGGTGCTAAACGCGCTTTGGTATTGCCAGTGGGCGGGGCTTTTCACTCACCTTTAATGGAACCGGCAAGAGAAGAATTGGCAGCAGCTATTGAAAATACTGTATTTAGTAAACCCATATGTCCAATTTATCAAAATGTAACAGCTCAAGCTGTCCTTAATGAAAACGACATCAAAGCAAATTTAATATCGCAATTAACAGCGCCTGTACGTTGGTCACAATCTGTGCAACAAATGATTTACGATGGAGCTACTTTATTTACTGAAGTTGGCCCCGGAAACGTTTTGCAGGGCTTGGTAAAGAAGATTTATAGAGATGCAGAAACTACTTCAGCAACGTTGTCTTAATACATACAGATAGATGAAATTATCTAAACGTTCTATCTACATTATAGTGATAATTGTGTTGACTATTGCCATCGATCAAATATCAAAATCACTTGTAAGAGCTTCTATAGCACCGCAAACAGAGATACAGCGTGGTGAACGCATTTCGTTAGTTGGAGATGCTTTCATTATGATGAATGTTGAAAATACAGGTGCATTTTTAGGCATGGGAAGTGATTTAAACCCCATGCTCAGACTCATCTTTTTGCTTATTTTACCAATTCTTGTGTTAGTATTTGTTTTACGCTACATTATAAAAGACAAATCGTTAGACAATCTCTCGCTTTTTGCTTTTTCAAGTATCGTAGGTGGTGGGATAGCCAATGTTTTTGACCGTATCGTTTATGGCTCTGTAACCGATTTTTTCTTTATAGATTTAGGAGGCGTTTTCAAAACAGGCATTTTTAATATGGCAGATTTATCAGTAACTACGGGTATGATTATACTTGTTTTGGTAAGTTTTAAAAAGAAAAAAGTTACTGAATAAAAAAATGCTGCTAAGTTATTAGCAACATTTTTTTGTTTTAAATTGTAGTTATTTTCCTCTAACTACTTGTTCCCATTTCCATGCAGAACGCATAGCGTCATCTAAAGTTAATTGTGATTTCCAGCCTAATTCATCATTGGCTTTTTTTGTGTCAGCATAAGCTGAAATTACATCACCTTCTCGTCTGTCAACAATTTTATAATTTAGTTTCTTGCCAGAAACTTTCTCAAATGAATTAATGACTTCCAATACAGAACTTCCTTTTCCTGTTCCCAAATTGAAAATTTCATAATTGGATTTATTATGGTTTTCTAAAAGACGTTTTAATGCAATTACGTGTGCTTTGGCTACATCAATTACATGAATATAATCACGGATACAAGTACCATCCGGTGTGGGGTAATCATCTCCAAAAACAGACAATTGTTCACGGATTCCCATAGCAGTTTGCGTAATAAATGGCACTAAATTTTGAGGTACACCAATGGGTAATTCGCCAATTTTAGCGGATTCATGAGCTCCAATTGGATTGAAGTAACGTAGCGCAATGGCTTTGATGTTTGGTGTTACTTTGCAAGTATCTCTAATGATTTCTTCACCTACTTGCTTGGTATTTCCATATGGGGATTCTGCTGATTTTATGGGAGCTTTTTCGGTGATTGGTAATTCATCTGCTTGTCCATAAACCGTGCAAGAAGAACTAAATATAAAGTTTGCGGAAGACAGATTTTTTAATTCTTTAAGAATATAAACCAAAGTAACTAAATTGTTTTCATAATATAATAAAGGTTCCTGTACACTTTCGCCAACCGCTTTACTGGCAGCAAAATGGATAACACCTTTTATATCGTTGTGTTTTTCGAAAAAAGTTTCAACACCTTCTTTGTTTTTTAAATCTAATTTTTCAAAAAGAGGCGTTTTGCCGGTTATAGATGTAATGCCATCTAATACGTTTATTGAAGAATTAGATAAATTATCAATAATAACGACTTCATAGCCTTCATTTTGCAACTCTACAACGGTATGAGATCCTATAAAGCCCAATCCGCCTGTGACTAATATTTTATCCATATATAAAATTTAAAATTGTTGAGGTTATGTATTCAATCTGTTCATCATCTAATTCGGTATGCATGGGCAATGAAATAACTTCTTTAACTAATTGATTTGTAACGGGAAAATCTGTTTCATTATATCTAGAATCAGTATAGGCTTTTTGATTGTGAAGGGGAATGGGATAATAAACACCACAAGGAATGGATTTTTCGTTTAAATGCTTTACTAAAGCATCTCTATCAACGCCCTTTAATTGTAGGGTATATTGATGAAACACATGGCAATCACAAGTATCACAAATCTCCCCACAGCTGTATGTTACTTTTGGTGTAACAATGGCATCAATATCTTTAAAAGCTCTATTATATTTTTTTGCGGCGTTTTGTCTGGCTTTATTATAATCATTCAAATATGGTAATTTGACATTTAAAACGGCAGCTTGAATACTATCCAAACGGGAATTAACCCCAACCACATCATGATGATAACGTTCATACATACCATGATTTACAATGCCTCTAAGCGTATGAGCTAAATTGTCATCATTTGTGAAAATAGCACCACCATCTCCATAACATCCTAGATTTTTTGAAGGGAAAAATGAGGTTGCGCCAACATGACCAATGGTTCCTGCTTTTACTTTTTTACCATTTTTATAAGTATAATTCGCACCAATAGCTTGAGCGTTGTCTTCTATAACATATAAATTATGAGCTTTTGCAATTTCCATAATGGCTTCCATATTAGCACATTGCCCGAATAAATGCACGGGCACAATAGCCTTGGTTTTTGGAGTTATGGCTTTTTTAATGGCCTCGATATTGATGTTAAAATCATCTTCATTAACATCAACCAAAACGGGTGTTAATTGTAATAAAGCGATAACTTCAACAGTTGCGGCAAAGGTAAAATCGGCAGTAATAACTTCATCGCCAGGTTTTAATCCTAAGCCCATCATGGCAATTTGCAAGGCATCCGTTCCATTGGCACATGGAATAACATGCTTAACATTTAAATACTGTTCTAAATTTTTTTGAAATTCATGAACTTTTGGACCGTTAATAAATGCGGTGGTTTCAATTACCTCTTGGATGGAAAGATTTACAACATCTTTAATTTGGGCGTATTGACTTTTAAGGTCAACCATTTGAATTTTCTTCATCTAAAAAAATTACAGACCATTTAGGTATGGTCAATTTTAATCACTCCTAAATTTGATTTAGAGACACACAAAATTACAAAATTCATTGACGTAATTGGTTAATTTATTTTAAAGAAATGTAATTTAGCATCAAAGAAAAAAAATTGGGTTTTATCTATAATATTGGTATTCATCTTGTGCATTTTGGTTTAAAATGTGCATCGACTTTTAACGAAAAAATAAAGAAAGGCGTAGTTGGACGTCAAAATGTTTTTGCCATTCTTAGAGAAAATATAAAAGCCAATGATAAGACGATTTGGTTTCACTGTGCCTCTTTAGGGGAATATGAACAAGGGCTTCCTGTTTTTAAAGTGATGAGAGAACATTATAAAAGGCATAAAATTGTACTCAGTTTTTTTTCGCCTTCAGGTTATGAAATAAGGAAAAATTCACCTATTGCCGATGTTGTCATTTATTTGCCATTGGATACAAAAAATAATGCCAAGCATTTTTTAGATATTGTTAAACCAGAACTTACGGTTTTTGTTAAATATGATATTTGGCCAAATTTTTTAAATGAACTAAAGAAACGGAAATTAAGAACGATACTTATTTCGGCAAACTTCAGGGAAAATCACTCCTTTTTTAAATTTTACGGAAAACCACGGCGCCAAGCATTATTTGCTTTTGAACATATTTTTACTCAAAATGAAAGCTCTAAAAAATTACTCCAATCCATACACTATAATAATATAACGGTTTCTGGAGACACGCGTTTTGATAGGGTTTCAAGTCAGTTAGAACAAGATAACCATTTAGATTTTATAGAAATTTTTAAGCAAGATAAATTGTGCATTGTTGCAGGAAGTACTTGGCCAGAAGACGAAGCACTTCTTACTGAATTTATAAATCACCAAGCCCCGAAAGATGTAAAGTGTATTATTGCGCCTCATAATATGAAAGCACATCAAATAAGAAATATCAAAGAAAGCCTAACGGTTGATGTTGTTTTATTTTCGGAAATGAGTGATGAAGGACTTAAATCAGCAAAAGTGTTGATAGTTGACACCATTGGGATTCTTTCAAAAATTTATAGTTATGCTGATATAGCTTTTGTTGGTGGGGCAGTGGGCACAACAGGGTTGCATAATATCTTAGAACCAGCCGTTTTTGGCGTACCTATTATTATAGGTAACAATTACTCAAAATTCCCTGAAGCCAAAGAGATGATTGATACTGCAGGTGTTTTTTCAATTTCAAACCAAAATCAATTAAATTTAGTTTTAACCGAATTAATTGAAAATCCAATAAAACGTTCCCTTTCAGGAAATAAAAATTCAGACTTCATTAAAATAAATAAAGGCGCATTGAATAAAATACTCGAGTATTTGGATTTGTAGTTTTTTAAGACTTAAAAAGAACTATTAGAATAAAAAAATAACAAAAAATCCTTTAAAAGATTCGCCTTAAATCAAACTCCTCAAGAGATATATATTCGCATTCATGTTGTTAACTAATGTAAAATTTAACAAAACATTGGTAGGAAAAAAAATTAAAAAATTAACGCAATCGGTTGTTTCGTTTGAAAAAATTTCTATATTTGACAAAATAAAACATGTTCGGGTTAAAATAGAACACATTTTATAAAACAACAATATGAATCTAATTAATTATCAAAACTAAATTAAACTAAACTAAATTTTATGACAAAATTTTTATTTTTTAAAAAGAAAGGCATTAAGCATTTAGGATTCCTTGTGCTTTTGCTTGTGTTTTGTACAAGTATGAATGCACAAATTAGTGTTTCCGGTACTGTGTCTGACCAAAATGGGCCATTGCCAGGAGTAACTGTCGTTGTAGATGGTACTTCAAATGGAGCTGCCACCGATTTTGATGGTAAATACACATTATCAAATGTGGCTTCTAATGCAACGCTTGTAATTAGTTATGTAGGGTTTGTAACCCAAAGAGTTCCTGTAAATGGACAAACAACTATTAACGTTTCATTAGCCGAAGATTTACAAGCTCTTGATGAGGTTGTTGTTGTGGGTTATGGTTCCCAAAGTAGAGCAAGTGTAACTGGAGCTATTTCTAGTATTAAAACTGAAGAAATTGCGGCAATTCCTGTGGCAAATCCAGTCGAGGCATTACAAGGTCGTGCAGCTGGTGTTTTGGTTGTAAACACTGGGTCGCCTGGTACTGAGCCATCTGTTACTATAAGGGGTTTAGGTACTTTTGGTAATAATGCGCCATTGTATGTTATTGATGGGGTTATTGTTGGTAATCTTTCTGGTATTAGCCAAAATGATATAGAATCGATTAACGTTTTGAAAGACGCATCAACGACTGCTGTGTATGGGTCTCAAGGATCTAATGGTGTTATTATTGTTACTACCAAAAAAGGTAAAAAAGGAGTAACTCAATTCACTGCTAACATATTCACTGGGTTTCAAGTACAAAATCAAAGATATGATGTATTAAACACACCTCAGTATTTACAATTTGCTCAAGAGGCATTTGGCGTAGTGCCAACTACACCGGCATCACAATCTGGGGTTAATACTAATTGGCAAGATGAATTATATCAAAGTGGTTTAGTGCAAAACTATGATTTTGCAGTTTCTGGTGGTAGTGAAAAAAGTACTTTTAGGTTTTCTGCAGGTTATGCCGAAAAGGAAGGTATCATTATAGAAACAGGTTTTGAAAGATTCACTTTTAGAGGAAACAGCGATTTTGATTTAGGAAGAATAAAAATAGGGCAAACAATGTCTACTAACTTTAATACTACTAAGCCAGAAGTTGGAGGAGGAGGGCGCTCATTATTAGAGCATGCTATTAAAATGGCACCTTATTATAATGTATATAATCCTAATAATTTAGGTGGTTTTCAAGGGCCTAACAGTGCAGGTGATGGACAAGATGCTGAAAACCCTGTGAGAATCATGAGACATGGCGATAGATTAAATAATGGGTTTAGCCTTATTGGAAATATCTATGCTACTCTGGAAATTATTGAAGGTTTGGAATTTAAAACTCAAGTAGGTTTGGATTATTTCAGCTCAAACAATTTCACTTTTACTCCGTCATTTAATGATGATAGTCTAGGAGCAACACACAGTCAAGGTTTTGCGAATATAAATAGAAACAGATCTTCTGGGCAAACAATTATATATACTAATAGTTTAACGTATAAAAACACAGTCGCAGATGCTCATAATTTTGAATTATTGTTACTTAGTGAGAAATATGAAAATAAATTTAGTAGTATAAACGGAACCAGTAGAAATTTTATTACTAATGATGTTATGGAACTTTCAAACCAAGATTCAAATTTAGGTAGTAACTCTAACGAATACAATAGATTGGGATATTTAGCTAGGTTGAATTATAATTATGAAGACAAATACATTGCATCAGGTTCTATTAGACGTGATGCCTCATCAAGATTTGGAGCTAATAACCGTTGGGGAAGTTTCTATTCTTTTTCTTTAGGTTGGAACATAGCTAAAGAAGATTTTATGAGCGATTCAGCATTTAGCACTCTTAAATTAAGAGGTAGTCATGGTACTTCTGGTAATGACAGAATTGGAAATTATTTATATAGTGCTACACTTACTGATAATTTTCAATACCCCATTGGTGGTGTAGCCGTAGTTGGAACAACATCTGCTGGATTACCCAATCCTAATTTAAAATGGGAGCAAACAGTTCAAACAAATATTGGTTTGGATTTAGGTCTTTTTAACGAAAAAGTAACCGCAGCTCTTGAATATTATGTAAATACAAGTGACGACTTATTGCTTAGTGTACCTACACCAACTTCATTAGGTATCAATGCAGGTAATCAAACTAAAAATGTTGGTTCTGTTGAAACTAAAGGTTTTGAGTTAAGTTTAGGATATAATGATCGTGAAGGTGATTTTAAATGGTCTGCAAATTTAAATTTAGGAACAAGTACAAATACCGCTAAATCTTTAGGTGGTACTATAACCCAGTTAAATGGAGGTGGTTTTGAAGGTGAAAATATCACTAGAGTTGTTGAAGGTGAGGCTTTATTTCATTTCTATGGCTTAGTAATGGATGGTATTTATCAAACTCAAGCCGAGGTAGATGCTGTATTTACTGCTAATCCAGGTCAAACTACTGTACGACCAGGGGATATTAGATATTTAGATTTAAATGGAGATGGTACTATAACCAATGCTGATAAAACCATTATTGGAAATGCCAATCCTGATCTTTCTTTTGGTTTAAATTTAGATGCCACTTATAAAAATTGGGATTTTAATGTATTCTTTACTGGATTAGCTGGTAGAGATTTAATGAACACAAATATATACGATCTTGAGGGCATGCCAAGGTTATTTAATGCTGGAGTAGGTGTGTTAAATAGATGGACTGGTCCGGGCACTTCAAACTCAGTGCCTAGAGCTGGAGGAGCGCCTCAAAACACAGCAATATCTACACGTTATTTAGAAGATGCTTCTTTTACAAGACTTAAAAACCTTACTATAGGTTATACATTACCTAATAATATGTTTGGTAGTGAAATGTTTTCTAAATTTAGAATATATGTGAGTGGTCAAAACGTATTCACTATCACAAAGTATTCTGGTTTGGATCCTGAAATTGCGAGTGGTGCGTTATTTGAATATGGTATAGATAGAGGGGCGTATCCACAACCTAAGACGTATTTAGTTGGTCTTCAACTAACATTTTAATTAAAAAAAAAATTTATGAAAACACACAAAATTATTTTTGCATTTTTCACAATGTGCACTGCCATTGTGATAATAAGTGCTTGTAGTACTAAAGATTTGGAGTTGGTAAACCCAACTCAGTTATCTCCTGAAACTTTTTTTAGAACAGAAGCTCAGGTTCAGTCTTCAGTAAATGCAGCATATGTTAATCTTCAAACCATTGGTTTGTTTACTCGGGCCTATTTTTTCATGTTTGATTTAATGGGTGGTGATGCTGGAGGTAATCCACAATTGGAAGCTGATAAAAGACAATATTTAGAATTTAGCTTTGATGCAAACCATGGTAATATGGGAGATTATTGGGAAAGCTGTTACAGAGGTATAAATAAAGCGAATTTTGTTTTAGGTAATGCGGAATCTATAAATGCGGCGCCAATAAGCCAAGCAAAAAAAGATAAATTTTTTGGAGAAGCTAAGTTTTTAAGGGCTCTATATAACTTTCTTTTAGTTACGAGATGGGGAGATATACCTTTAATAACTGATATTCCAACTACAACTGATGGTATTGCTAAATCGCCTAAAGCAGCTGTTTATGATTTAATCATATCAGATTTGCAAAGTGCTTCAACTACATTATTGGACAAAGGGGTTGAGGCAAATGGTAGAGCTACTAAACAAGCAGCTATCGCATTATTGGGTAAAGTTTATTTATATCAAGAGAAATATGACCTTGCCTTAGCAGAGTTTAACAAATTAAATGGTCAATTTTCATTAGAACCCGATTTCTATGATAATTTTATGGATGAAACAGAGCATGGGGTAGAATCAATTTTTGAAATAGAATACGATGAAACATTAGGGGCCAATGCTCTTTGGAACAGTAGTGTTAGTGGAGCTGGAGCCAATGAGTCGACATTACGTGGGCAAGAATATGGTTTTAACGATTGGTTTAACACCTATCCTGCAAATGATTTGCTAGCTGAATACGAAACAGGTGACACACGATTTGAAGATACTTTTTATGTTGCTGGTGACTTCTTTGGAGGTACAGGAGGAAGAGCTGTTTTAGCAGCCGATCTAACTGTTCCAGGAGCCGTAAGAGCAGCTGGATGGAAGAAATATCAAAATTATTATAAAAGATTAAATGAGAATATAAACTCTAGTATCAATTTTAAATATATAAGATATGCTGATGTTTTATTGATGATGGCTGAATGTGAAAATAAAAGACCAGGAGGTAGTCAAAATGCTGCAATTGGTTACATAAATCAAGTGAGACAAAGACCAAGCGTTATGCTACCTGCTTTGCCACTTGGATTGGCTGCACCTGCAGTTTTTGATGCTATCGTTCATGAAAGAAGAGTTGAGTTGGCAGGAGAGCAGGCACGTTTTAGTGATTTAGTTAGATGGGGATTAGCTGCTACTGAATTGGCAGGCCAAGGATATCAAAGCAAACACGCGCTATGGCCTATTCCAAGAAGAGAATTAGATTCTAATGATGCTTTAACACCAGAAGATCAGAACCCTGGTTATTAATATTTTGGATATTATTAGTTAATTTATTTTGAGTTAGTTTTAATTAAAGCAGCGTATTATACGCTGCTTTTATCTTTATTTTATTTTTACAAATACAAACATTATCATGAAAACAATGACATTAGAAAAACTAACTTCCATGTTTTTTTTAAAACTTTGTATTGGGCTATTTTTTTTAAGCACTTTACAAAACTGTTCGAAAAAGGAGGAATCAAATACATCTGTAACTGACGAAAAAATTTTTAGTAAACTTGATGTTTCTAAAACAGGAATTACTTTTAACAATACACTTACTGAAAGCGATACTTTAAATTATTTTACTTATGGATACCTTTATATGGGTGGTGGAGTAGCTGTTGGTGATATAAATAATGATGGTTTAGTGGATATTTATTTTACAGGAAATCAGGTTGAAAATAAGCTGTATTTAAATAAAGGTAATCTACAATTTGAAGATGTTACAGATAAAGCCAATGTAGGAGGAGATAGTCGTTGGTATACAGGTGTAACTATGGCCGATGTAAATAATGATGGCTTGTTGGATATTTACTGTTCTGTTAGTGGTCAATCTGGTTCAAGACAAAATCAATTGTTTATTAATAATGGAGATTTAACTTTTACAGAAATGGCTGCACAATATGGCCTTGATGATAGAGGTAGTAGTGTGCAAGCTACTTTTTTTGATTATGATAATGATGGCGATTTAGATGTTTATGTAGCTAATTATCCTGCAACACCATTTTCTGCACCTGTAGAAGTATATAAATACGCCATGAATAATATTAAGGATATTGATTCGGATCATTTATATAGAAATGATAACGGAAAGTTTATAGATGTAACTAGTGAGGCCGGTGTTAAAAACTTTGGACTCACTTTAAGTGCAACTGTTAGCGATATAAATAACGATGGTTGGGCTGACATATATGTCTCTAACGATTTTAGTTCTCCTGACTATTTTTATATTAATAATCAAGATGGCACATTTAAAGAAGTTAACAAACAGGCATCACCACATACAGCATTTTATGGTATGGGTGCCGATATAGCCGACATAAATAATGATGGGCACCTTGATATATTTCAAGTGGATATGGATGCCAATAACAACCGTCGTAAAAAAGCCAATATGGCTAGTATGAATCCCCAATTATTTTGGGATGTTGTTGATGCGGGATTTCATTATCAATATATGAACAATGTGATGCAGATTAACACAGGACTTTATACAGATGATGGCGTTCCTTATTTTACAAATGTATCTGGAATTACTGGAACCACATCGACAGACTGGAGCTGGGGGCCATTATTTGCTGATTTTGATAATGATGGTAAAAAAGATTTATATGTTACCAATGGTACTCGTAAAGAAATTAACCATAACGACTATTTCAAAAGTTTGGATCATGAAAGAAAAGACTTGTCCGTTCTGGAAAAAAGCTTAGGAATTCCTTCAGAGAAAATTGATAATTTCATGTTTAAAAACAACGGAGATCTTAATTTTGAAAAGGTTAATGAAAAATGGGGAATAGAAATAGAAGGTTTTTCTAATGGTGTTGCTTACGCCGATTTAGATAACGATGGTGATTTAGAAGTAGTAATAAGCAACATCGACGATATTGCTACCCTTTTTGAAAATAAAAGTTCTGAAACTAACAATTACATTTCTATAAATTTTGAGGGTAAAGATGGTAATAAGTTTGGACTTGGAAATCAGGTGTATGTTACTAATAATGATGAAACCCAAATGCAAGAGTTAACTTTAACTCGCGGATTTCAATCGTCAGTTGCACCAGAATTACATTTTGGACTAGGGCAATCTCAAACTATCGAAAAACTAAAAGTAGTTTGGGGAGACGGCAAAATACAAGAATTAAATAATGTAAATGCCAATCAAAAATTAAAGTTAAAGTACAAAGATGCCATAACAGAAAATGCTGTGGAGAAACAATTAAACGATAATGTTTTGTTTCAAACGGTTTTAGAAACGTCCCAAATTTTTCCAACATTTAAGCATGAAGAAAATATATTTGATGATTTTGAAACACAAGTGTTGCTTCCTCATAAAATGTCAATGTTTGGTCCTGCACTTGCTGTTGGCGATCTGAATAATGATGGTTTAGACGATTATTTTATTGGAGGCGCTTCTGGTTTTGAAGGTCAGTTATTTTATCAAACGTCAAAAGGAACTTTTGAAAAGCAAACACAAAGCTTTTTTGCTGAAGATAAAGTTTCGGAAGATTTAGGAGCTTTAATTATTGATATTGATAACGATGGAGATAATGATTTGTATATAGTAAGTGGAGGCTATGAATTTTTAAGCGATAAAAGAGCCAAAAGTTTGCAGGACAGATTATATTTAAATGATGGAAAAGGAAACTTTAGCAAAGCAAATAATGCCCTTCCCGAAATGATTACAAGTGGATCTAGAGTTTATTCAGCCGATTTTAACAAAGATGGAAAGCCGGATATTTTGACTTTAGGAAGGCAAGTTCCAGGAAATTATCCATCACCGGCAGATAGTTTTGTATTAACCAACAAAAGTGAAGGAAACTCTGTAAAGTTTGATATAATTTCACCAAATGTTTTTAAAGATCTAGGAATGGCAACAAGTGCCATTATTACGGATATTGATAATGATACATGGCTAGATATTATTATAGTTGGTGAATGGATGCCAATACGTGTCTTTAAGAATGTAAAGACCGGATTTAAAGAAGTATCAAAAGATATGGGCCTAGATGAAGACTCAGCCGGTTGGTGGTGGAGCATCAATCAAGGTGATTTTGATAATGATGGTGATATGGATTATATAATAGGAAACAATGGGTTAAACTATAAGTATAAAGCTGAAGGAAATGAAACTTTCGATATTTATGCGAATGATTTTGATAAGAATAATAAAACAGATATTGTATTAAGTTATTACAATGAAGGTATCCAATACCCAGTAAGGGGTAGGGGTTGTTCTTCCCAACAAATACCTTCAATTAAGGAGAAATTCAAAGATTATGAAACGTTTGCAGAAGCCTCTTTAGTTGATGTTTACTCAAAAAAGGATTTAGAAAATTCGCTGCATTATCAAGTTAAATCGTTTGCAAGTATATATCTTGAAAATAAAGAAGGGAAGTTCATTGTCCATAAATTGCCAAATTTGGCCCAAATATCAAGCATCAATCAGATTTTAGTTAACGACTATGATAATGATGGACATTTAGATGCTTTAATAGCAGGAAACTTACACGCTTCTGAAGTCGAAACACCTCGAAATGATGCAGGATATGGTCTTTTTCTAAAAGGAAATGGCAAAGGTGGTTTTCAGGCTGTGCCTGTTTCCAAAAGCGGTTTCTTTGTCCCTGGCGATGTAAAAGATATGGCTACAATAAAAGTAGGTAGCAAATCATATATTATCGCAGCGAAGAATAATGATTATTTGCAATTTATAGAATCTATAAAACTTTAATTAAACTAAAAGAAATAGATTATATTAAACTAAAAACCCCTCTTATTGAGGGGTTTTTAGTTTAAATTTAAAACGATTAATCTCTATACGGATTTAAAGTATTAATGGTGCCATCTTCATTATAAGTGATTTCGGCAACTTTAATAGATCTTAAATGAGTCACACCTTTAGATAAACTTGAATCATGATAAAATAAATACCATTTACCTTCTACTTCACAAATGGAATGGTGTGAGGTCCATCCAACTACAGGATTTAAAATTTTTCCTTGATAGGTAAAAGGGCCATAAGGATTATCTCCAGTGGCATAGCATATAAAATGAGTGTCTCCTGTTGAATACGAAAAATAGTATTTGCCATGATATTTGTGTACCCATGGACCTTCAAAAAAGCGTCTTTCTCGATCTCCTGCTAATAAAGGGTTTCCTTTTGCGTCCAAAATAACTATATCTCTTGGGGCTTCGGAAAACTCCAATACGTCATTTGTCATTTTTGCTACTTTTGCAGTCAGCGCCGGTTCATTGTCTTTAGGGAGATGCGCAGTTGGATTTTCCGGATGTTCTGCATTAAAAACGCCTGTTTTCCAACGTTGTAATTGTCCGCCCCAAATGCCTCCAAAATACATATAATAACTTCCATCCTCATCTTCAAAAACAGCAGGGTCAATTGAAAAACTTCCTTTTATAGCTTCTGGTTGTGGTTTAAATGGGCCAACAGGAGACTCACTTACTGCGACTCCTATTCTAAAAATACCATCATATCCTTTTGCCGGAAAAAATAAGTAATATTTTCCGTCTTTATGTGCAGCGTCTGGAGCCCACATTTGTTTTTCTGCCCAAGGGACATCGTTTACATGTAGCGCCAACCCATTATCAACAGCATCACTGTCAATACTATCCATAGATATTACATGGTAATCTTCCATGGCAAAATGACTTCCTAAGTCATCAAATGCTTCTCCTGCATCTACATCATGTGATGGGTATATATAAATTTTTTTATTAAAAACATGAGCCGATGGATCTGCTGTATAGATATGAGATACCAAAGGTTTGGAAATAGCTTTTTTATTCAAACTCTCAAAATCAATATGTTCAATGGCTTCTTCTGGCATTATTTTTAATTTTTTTATTGGTTATATTATAATCTTCTTATTTTTAATTCGGCTTCTATTTGAGTCTCCATTTTTTTATTAATTTCATAGAAAAACAACAATCCTACGCCTATTAAAAATGGAATTGCCGGAAAAATACTTACAAGAAGTCTAGTTCCTTGTATAGCAGATTCTGGTTGTACGGTTATTATTCCTGCGACGGCAGCTTCTTTAGTTATATATCCATAGACGCCTAAAAGCCAAGATACTAAAGCACTTCCAATACTTAAGCCGCCTTTTAAACCAACCATCATGGCAGAAAATATAATAGCTGTAGCACGACGATTGTTTTTCCATTCAGAGAAATCTGCTACATCTGCAATCATTGCCCATAGGATAGGAGTACTAATTCCATAGAAAAACATATGCAATATTTGAGATGCAAAAATTATTTCTATTGCTTTAGGAGGATAAAAATAAAAAGCAATTATAAATAATGTTGAAATAAACAACGATGCACCAAATACATTACGTTTGCCATACTTATCTGCCAATTTTTTAGATAGTGCTATACCTATTAAACCAATAAGAATACCCCCTCCATTAAAAACACCCAATCCTAAAGATGTTTCATTTTCAAAAGTTGGTAAAAAACGCTTTAAAGGGTCCAAGAATGATTTTAATCCATTTTGATCCACATAGTTTTCAAAATAATATACATAAGACCCACCTTTCATAGCCAATGTTATAAAAACCAACGTTGTTAGGCTCAGCATGATAATCCAAGGTTTGTTTTTTACTAAATCACCTAGATCTTCTTTTATACTGGATTTTTGGTCTAAATTAGGTACAACACGTTCTCTTGTAGTAAAAAATGTAATTAGCAACATAATGGTGCCAATAATGGCCAACCAGGTCATTACGGTTTCCATTCCCGCAGCTTTGTTACCATCACCAGCTTTCAAAATAAAGTCGTACATGAATACTTGAACAAAAAATTGAGCACCCATAACAGCAATGAAACGATACGCCGACAAGCTGTTTCGTTCTTTCATATCACCTGTTATAACGCCACTTAAAGCGGAATAAGGCAAATTGTTTGCAGCGTATAGCAATAGTAATAGCGTATAAGTAATTACGGCATAAATAACTTTTCCTTTATAGGCAAAATCTGGTGTGCTAAAAGCCATCATGGATGCCACACCTAAAGGGATTGCCGTCCATAATATCCAAGGCCTAAATTTACCCCATTTTGTAGTTGTTCTATCAGCTATAACACCCATTAATGGATTAAAAACAAAAGCAGCAATGAGACCAACAATTAATGTAACTGCAGAAGCGTCATTCGCTTTAAGCCCATATATATCCGTATAAAAATAGGCTAAATAAGTAACCAATGTTTGGAATACCAAGTTTGCAGCAAGGTCTCCTAAACTATATCCAATTTTTTCTTTTATGGATAGTTTGTGTGAATCTGAACCCATGTACTTAATTAGTTGGATTGTTTATCGTCTCTTTGTTTTAGTGCAATGATACTATCATAAGCACTTTTTGGTTTTAACTCTCTATCGAAGAGTAAAGGGTGATTGGTTCTTCCTCTTACAGGAAAACCATTAAGCCATGACTGTCCGTCATTAACACCCCAAAAAGTAACTCTGCTTATTTTATCTTTATGCTTTAAAAATATTTTAAAAATGTCAGTATAACGGTTTGCTAATTTTACTTGAATAGAATCTGGTAAGCCTTTTGTGTAAGGGTTTAATAATTCACTATTATCGAAATTTTGACCTATGTCAGCCCCCACAAGATCTCTAGGATTCGGTAAAACACTTATGTCAAGTTCAGTAATAGCTACTTTTACACCAAGGGATGCATAATCTACTATACTTTTTTCAATCTCTTCAAGGGAGGGAGTGTTTAAATGCCAATGGCCTTGCATACCTATGCCATCTACTTTAACACCTTTATCCATAATATTTTTAACTAATCGTATAGCACCTGCTCTTTTTTCTGGGTTTGCCATATTGTAATCATTATAATACAAGTCTGCATCAGGATCGATTTCCGATGTCCATTTAAATGCTAAAGGTAAATAGTCTTCTCCCATAACTTCTAAGAAAACAGACTTTCTTAAGGTACCATCTTCATTAAGAGCTTCGTTTACAACATCCCAAGAATGGATCTTGCCTTTGTATCTGCTCACAACTGCCGTTATGTGGCTCTTGAGTGCTTCAGCCATTTCTGTACTATCTTCTATATTTCTTATCCATGGAGATAATTGACTGTGCCAAACTAAAGTATGCCCATGTATGAACATATTGTGTTTTTCGCCCAGAGCGACAAATTTGTCAGGGTATTCATAGTTGAAAGTGTCTTTTGTTGGATGGATTTGCATTGATTTCATTTCGTTTTCGGCAGTAATACTGCTAAATTCCCTACCAACGATGCCTGCCATTATTGAATCTGTTTCATCTATTTGAAATCTATTAAGGGCAGCACCAATATAAAAGGCATCTTTATAAACGTTTCTAAGCGTTACAGGTTCTGTAGGCGTTTCCACAGTTGATTCTTTACAACCAATTACTAATATTAGAATGGTTGTAATTAATAGGAATTGTTTTTTTATGTTCATGATTTAAATATTTAGTTTAGTTGTTTAATCCGTCTAAAAAGCCAATGAAAGCTTGTTTATAATTATAATTTGAATCGAATAAAAGTGGCCATTCATTGGGGTTGTTAAGAAAATTAATAAGCCAACTGTCTGTATCTCTCATTCCCCAAAATGTAATGCCAAATCTTTGTGCTTCAGGTATAGTTTTATACAAAATGGCAACTTGTTTATATTTTTCTTTTTGAGCATTCGCTCTGCTTGCCGTTAAGGTGGTCAATGATTTATCCTTGTTTACAGACATATCCAATTCAGAGAAATGAATTAATAATCCTGTATTTTTAAGCATCGTCACATTATTTGATAATGTTGTTAAGTCTGGATATTCTAAATCAATGTGCATTTGCATACCAATACCGTCTATAGGTGTTAAATTTGTTTTAAAAGTATTTACCATGTCTACAACCTGAGCAGCTTTGGAACCCGTACTTCCTAGATTATAATCATTATAAAATAATTTTACATCAGCATCTGCTTCACGTGCCCAAGTAAAACATTTCGAAACATAATCGCTTCCTATTCTAGTGTTAAAAACAGCGGCAGCAGCATCATTTGTAAAGTGTTCATTAACAACATCCCAGCTTTCAAGAACGGATTTTCCTTCTGTTGTTTTTATAGCGGCGAAATGTGCCACAGTGGTTTTAATATAACCTTTCACTTGTGCTTCAAATTCAGCATCAGTACCCGCGTAATTTTTTAACCAATTGGGTATAGATGCATGCCAAACCAAGGCATGACCATGAACTCTAAGCCCATTTGCTTTTGCATAGTTAACAATGGCGTCTCCTTTGCTAAAATCATAAGTATCTGGCCCTACGAACATGGCTCCCATTTTCATATCGTTTTCGGCTGTGATACTATTAAATTCTTTATTTAATAGTGTTCTAAAATAAGTATCTGTACCAGATAACCTATTTGCAGAAACAATATTTCCTATTGGAAAATTAGCAGATTCTTTCAGTGTAGCAGTGGGTGTGGGCGTTGGAGTTGGAGTTGGACTAACGTTAGGGTCGTCATCTCCAGAACCTGAGCAACTAATTAAAAGTGCTGCAATTATTATAGTTAAACAATTAGTTAATTTCATTTAATAAATTAGTTTTTACAATGTCTCATTTAATTCCCAGGAGCAAAAGGAAATTCTAATGATTGAAAATATTCCAAAGTTTGTGTTGGTTTTTCGACGCCTTCGGGTAGTGGCATATTAGAGTATTGTTGAAAATACAATAAGCAGGCATCTCGCCACCATTTTGCTTCTTTATATTGAATGTTTAATAACATTTTAATATTGTTATATCTTTCAGCATCAACATAGCTTTCCATTTGATTCCATGTAGTAATCATGGATGCAACTTGGTCAACTCCTTCTTGATATTTTAATGCCATAGCATCCCATAGTGTTTTGCCGTTTTTGAGTTTATAATCCCAAGGCACATGATGAAACCATAATAAGTTCTTTTCGGAAATAGAGTTTAAATCATTAAAAACGTTAGCAACTTCTGGAGCATATTGTTCAGTGGCATTACTACCTGTAGACGTTCTATCGAAACCAATACCAAGTGAATCTGCTTTATGGTAATAAATTGGATTCCATTCTGGTCTAGATAGATTGGATACCCAAGGTCCTGGTCCGTAATGATGCCCTGTATCCATAATGTGGTGCAAGCCTAAAGGAGTCATATAATTAACGGCAGCTTCCCTCGAATTCAACAACATTTCTTTAACGGGTTCAATAAATTTTTTGTTATTGCTGAATGTTAATCTCAACCATTCATCTGCAATACTTTCGGCACTTAAATAGGGATCCCAAGCAAGTCTGCCATACCCATACCAATTGGCTTGTAACATTGGGTTGCCTGTCCAGTTAATATCGTTACCTATGTTGCTTACACCAGCCATGCCAGTTAATCTTTTATTATGCAATGTACCATCAAGGTCTTTAGCTACAATAGAACCTTTACCTTTTCTATAAGTATCTGCTTGTAACGTTTCTTCATACATAGTAGGCAAAAAAATGGTGTGAGTGCTAAAGCCTAAATACTCTTGTGTTATTTGAAACTCCATCATTATTGGCGTTTTAGGCATCGCTCCAAACATTGGATGAAATGGCTCTCGAGGTTGAAAATCGATGGCACCATTTTTTACCTGAATAATCACATTGTCTTTAAACTGTCCATCGTAGGGTACAAATTCTGGATAGGCTTGTTTTGCTCTATCTGTTGTATCATGTTCAGAGTACACAAAAGCTCTCCACATAATAATGCCGTTAAAAGGGGCAACGGCAGTAGCCAACAAATTGGCACCATCAACATGATTTCTGTCATAATCTTGGGGCCCTGGTTGCCCTTCGGAGTTTGCTTTAACTACAAAGCCACCAAAATCTGGAATTCTATTATAAATTTCCTTGGTTTTTTCTTTCCACCAATTTATAACATCGGCATCCAATGGATCTGCTGTTTTTAATCCACCGATTTCAATGGGTGCAGAAAAACGTGCGGTTAAATATACCTTAATGCCATATGGTCTAAAAACATTGGCAAGGGCTTCAACCTTTTCTAGATACTGCGGAGTTAAAATAAGGGCGTTGGCATTTACATTGTTTAATACGGTACCATTTATACCTACAGATGCATTTGCCCTTGCATAGTCAGTATATCTGGGATCTAAATAATCTGGCAAACGATGCCAATCCCAAATTGAGAAACCAGCATAGCCTCTTTCAACAGTTCTGTCTAAATTGTCCCAATGATTTAAAATACGTACTTTGATTTTAGGCGAATCAATAATATTTAACTTTTCTATCGATTTATTTGTTTGCAATAATTTTAAAAAGTTATAAACCCCATATAGAACCCCAATATCAGAATTGCCTGTAATAATTATATGGTTTTTGCCTTTAAGCGAATAGGATTTTATGATGTATCCTTCTTCATTTATTTCATTAAAAGCATTTCCCAATTGCAGAATGACATCCTCTGACAAGTTAGCTTTTGCGCCAAAAATCAAAGTATTGCCATTGTTATTAGTTGAAGTGGATGAAAACTCAGGGCCAAGCATACTACTAAGTCCTCTATTAAGTTCTTTTGATGCTATCTTTATCGTTTCAGAATTTCCAGAAGTTGATAATTTTTCTAATGCTGTTAAATATTCTTGTCTTAAAGAAGCATTTTCTACATAACTATATTGTAGCCATAAATGATAGCCATCATTTGCTAAAAGATTATTGCAAAAAACAATTAAAAAAGCAAGGAAAAAGATGTTTTTTTTAAACATAAATTTTGTTTGAAAGATAAATAATTTTCATCTGTATAGCAGTATCAATTTTTTTTTAAAGTGCTTAAAAATGCGGAATTAATACATATTTAGCAATACAGCCACCATTAAAATGTGGAAGATTTATTTATACCGTGATTTAATTCGTAAAATTAAAACAATCAAATTTAAAATAAAAATTTTCAATACATTTACTGTATTACAATATATTCCAATTTAACTAAATAGAACCAATTATCATGAGAAAAAGAATGTTTCCTGCTATTTTAATTATTCTATCACTTTTAATTATCAGTTCCTGCAATCGTAAGAGTGAAAATGCTTCAGAAAATGTAAATGAAGTATCTGACAATGTTTATGATTCCCTTCCTTTTTATAACCCTTCACTTACCATAGATGAAAGAATTCAAGATTTAATTTCAAGATTAACACTTGAGGAAAAAATAAGCCAGATGATGAATGGCACGCCTTCAATTGAAAGATTAGATATTCCTCCTTATGATTATTGGAATGAAGCTTTGCATGGGGTAGGTCGTACATGCGCCGCAACTATTTTCCCTCAAGCTATTGGGCTTGGCGCTACGTTTGATGCCGATTTGGCATTTAGAGTATCATCCGCTATTTCAGATGAAGCCAGAGCTATATATAATGCTACCAGTGAAAAAGGGTATTACAAACAATATAATGGCTTAACGTTTTGGACGCCTAATATTAATATTTTTAGAGATCCTAGATGGGGGCGCGGGCAAGAAACTTATGGAGAAGATCCTTATCTAACGTCTATTTTAGGGACAGCTTTTGTTGAAGGATTGCAAGGCGATAATCCAGATTATTTAAAAACAGCGGCTTGTGCCAAACATTTTGCAGTGCATAGTGGTCCTGAACAAGTTCGACACGAATTTAACGCTGAAGTTAGCCAAAAAGATTTATGGGAAACGTACTTGCCAGCATTTGAGGCCTTGGTTAATGCCAATGTTGAATCTGTAATGTGTGCTTATAATAGAACAAATGGAGAACCATGCTGTTCAAGCAATTATTTAATAACAGAAGTTCTCAGAAATAAGTGGCATTTTAAAGGACACGTTTTAACCGATTGTGGAGCGCTGGAAGATTTTTATAAGCAGGCTAATGCAGGCGGTCATGGTGTGGTTAACACGCCAGTTGAGGCAGCTGCACTAGCGCTTAAAAGTGGCGTAAGCCTTAATTGCGGTGTTGTTTATGAGCAGTTATTCGATGCCGTTAAAGGGGGTTTAATTACTGAACAAGACATTGATACGCAATTAGCTGTTTTATTAAGAACTAGATTTAAATTAGGTTTGTTCGATCCTAAAGGAAGTAATCCTTATGATGCCATTTCTATGGATGTTGTAAACGGAGAAACCAATCGAGCATTGGCTAAAGAAGCAGCTCAAAAGAGTATGGTACTTTTAAAAAACAATGGTATTTTACCTTTAAAAAATGACCTATCAAAATATTTTGTTACTGGTCCCAATGCATCTAACATAGAAATACTTTTAGGAAACTATTATGGTGTAAATTCAAACATGGTCACCATTTTAGAAGGTATTAGTGCCGCTATACTTCCAACAAGTCAATTACAATATAGATTAGGTGCTATGCTAAATCAGAAATCTATAAACCCTATAAATTATGCCATTGGCCATGCAGGAAGTAGTGATGTAACCATAGTAGTATTGGGTTTATCGAGCACCTTGCAAGGAGAGGAAGGGGATTCTATTGATTCTTCAACAGCAGGAGATAGATTGGATTACGATTTACCAAAGAACCAAGTCGATTACCTTAAACAATTACGAGAAACAGCCGATAAAAATCCGGAAGATAAAAAACCTATTGTAGCTGTAATTACCGGTGGAAGCCCTATGAATTTAGCTGATGTACAAGAATTGGCAGATGCCGTTTTATTGGTTTGGTATCCTGGGGAAGAAGGCGGAACGGCTGTTGCGGATATTCTTTTTGGGAACGTATCACCTTCTGGTAGATTGCCAATTACATTCCCAAAATCTTTAGACCAGTTGCCAGCTTTTGATGACTATTCCATGAAAGGAAGGACTTATAAATACATGAATGAGGAACCTTTATATCCGTTTGGGTTTGGATTAAGCTATACTAATTTTACTTATGGTGATATAAATGTCTCAAATAAAGCAATTTCAAAAAACGATACTGTTAAAGTACAAGTGAAAATTACAAATTCTGGAAAAGTAACATCAGATGAAGTTGCCCAAATATATATATCAGATATAGAAGCATCTGTAACAGTTCCCAATTTTCAACTTATCAAAACAAAAAGAGTTACTTTGGAACCAGGAGTGTCTAAAAACATAGAATTTGAACTTGCTCCTAAAGATTTTGAAATTGTAAAAGAAGACGGTACAAGAACTATAGAATCAGGGGAATTTAAAATTTATGTTGGTGGTTCAAGTCCAATGAAACGTAGTACTGAACTTGGTGCGGCAACAATGTCAGAGATTTTAATTGCTGTAAAATAGTGAAATAGGTAATTACGGGTAACAACCCTATGTAAATTATTTTCTTTTTGAAGATTCTCGAACAAGTACTTCGGTGTTTAAAACCGTTATGTCTCTAATATCATCTTTTGTCGATTGTTCCAGATTTTTTAAGATTATTTCAGAGGAAGCTTGTCCCATTTTTTCAGCAGGGTGTGAAATGGTCGATAAATTAGGTTCTATAATTCTTGAATTAGGGTCGTTATTAAAACCAATTACAGCTAATTCCTCGGGGATTTTAATGCCTCTTTTTTTAGCACATTGAATAGCAATGATTGCCATCATGTCTCCTGCTGCAAAAATACCGTCCGGCGGATTTTTTAAATTAAATAGTTTGTTGGCTGCCGTTTCGGTTTCTTCATAGCTTACTGATTTAAGATTTACTATAAGTTTGGCGTCAATTTGCAGATTATTGTCCTTTAAAGCATCTAGATAACCTTTTTTTCTTTCACTATATATATTTCCAAATTCGGATGCTCTTGTAATATGGGCAATTTTTAAACATCCTTGGTCTATAAGATGTTTGGTTGCTTTATAACCTGCGGCATAATTATCAATCATGACTCGGTAGGTGTCAGCATGTTTTGGAACTCTATCTACAAAAACTAAAGGAATGTTATTATCTGTAAATATTTTGAAATGAGCAGTATCACTAGTTTCCATCGCTAAACAACAAATAACACCACTAACCCTACTGCTATATAATGACTGGGTTAAATTAACCTCTTCTTCATAGGAGTCATGGGATTGCATAATGACTACATTATACCCTGCTTCTTGAGCGGTTGTTTCAACACCACTAATTAATGCGGAAAGAAAAGGTTGAGCTATGGTAGGTAATAAAACCCCGATGGTTTTTGTTTTTTTATTTCTTAAACTAGCAGCTAAATTATTTGGGCGATATCCCATCTCGGTTGCTGCTTTTTTTACTTTATCAATGGTTTTCTGGCTAATACTATGATGACTATTTAAAGCTCTAGAAATAGTTGAAGTTGCTAAATTCAACTTTTTTGCTAAATCATAAATAGTAACTTCTGTGTTTTTTTTCATATTAATAAAAAAAATAAGTCAAATATACATTTTTAAAAACAAATTACATTTCTTTATTTAAAAATCGATTTAAACTAAAATTTTAAGTAAATATCATCTAAATATGTAATTGTTAACGTATAACTAATTTATAACTAAAAATAATATCAATGAAAAAATTCTTATTATGTTCCGTTTTAGTATTTGTCTTAAGTTTAATTTTCACCTCTTGTAGGGATAACAAAAAAGTCGATTCTGTAGAGGAGACAATGGAAAACGCAGGAGATGCTATAGAAGATGCAGCTGAAGAAGCAGCAAAGGCAACAGAAGGCGCACTAGAAGAAGCTGGTAAAGCTATTGATAACGCTGTTGATGCTACGGATGATGCTGTTAAAGCTACAGTAGATGCTATTAAAACTGCAGGTGAGGCAGTGGATAAAAAAGTAAATGAAATAAAAAAAGATTAGTTCTGTTTCATATAAAAAAGGGAGGCAACAGCCTCCCTTTTTAGATGATTTAATTAAAACCATTATGCTATGTAAAATATGCGAGTACACCTATCACAATTAACACTAATATGACAGATAGAACAACATCAATTGTGTCATAACTATCTTTATTAGCGGCTTTTTGCTCTTCAGAAAGTGTTCCAAAAGCTAAACCTTTTATGTGTTCATAATTTGGAGCTCGAGATGCTAAGCTGACGGTAATACAGAAAATAATCGAAAATATAAACATAAATATCGCCATATGGGCAAAGTTTATAGTGGCAAAACTAAAAGCGATGTTATTAACAATGTCGCCAGCTGCTATTTGTGGTTGATAGTAAATTTCACTTCCCAATCTTAAAATTAGGAGCACCAATCCTACCATCAATGTTGAAATGGCCGCGGTAGCGTTCACACGCTTCCAAATGATTCCCAATAAGAAAACAGCAGTTACGGGAGGCGCAATATACGATTGAACGTTTTGAAGATATTGATACATAACACCACCTCCAATTTTCTCCATAATAGGAATCCAAATAATACCTAAAACAACAATGAAGCCTGTGGCAATTTTACCGGTTTTAACCAAAACCTTTTCGGTTTTTTCTGGATATAATTTTTTATAAATATCAATAGTAAAAATGGTAGAACATGAATTAAAAACAGAGGCTAAAGAACTCATTAAAGCAGCCATTAAACCTCCAGCAACTAATCCTTTCAATCCTACTGGCAATAACGTTTTTACCAGCATAGGGAATGCTCTATCTGCTTTCTCAACAAAAAACACATCTGGGTTTTGAATGGTTAAAGCAAATGCTATTATGCCTGGAATTAAAAAGATTAAAATGGGAAGTAATTTTAAATAAGCACCAAAAATAGCCCCTCTTCTACCGATTTTTATATTATTTGCAGCCAAAGTACGCTGTACAATATATTGGTCTGTACACCAATACCATATCCCTACAACTGTTCCTCCAAATAGTAATCCAGTCCATGGGAAATCAGGGTCATTCATTGACCGCCACATATTAAAATGATCGGGGCTTACAGCAGTTACCGTTTCATGTAATTGAGACCATCCTCCAACTTCTTTTAGGCCTAGGTATGTTATAATGACCGACCCAAAAATTAAAATAACAGTTTGTAAAGTTTCGGTGTAAATCACTGCTTTCATACCACCAATCACAGTATATGCACCTGTGAAAAGAACAATACCTATGGCACCGTACCAGAATGGAATTCCCAATAATTCAGAAACCACAATACCTCCAGCGTAAATGGTGACAGACACTTTAGTAAGCACATAGGCCACTAATGAAAATAAAGATAAAAACCATCGCGAACGACTGTCGAACCTTTTTTCTAGAAACTCGGGCATGGTGAAAGCACCACTTCTAATATAAAATGGTAGAAATAACCATCCTAGAAGTAATACAATCCAGGCATGCAACTCATAATGCGCCATAGGTGTACCCGATTCAAAACCAGTTCCAGCAAGACCCACTACGTGTTCAGACCCAATGTTGGAAGCAAAAATAGACGCCCCAATAACAAACCACCCTACATTTCTGCCTGCTAAAAAATAATCTTCTGTGTTTTTATCTTTTTGAAGAACAACCCACACAGCTACAGCCATCAAAGCAAGGAAATAAATTCCTAAAACCACCCAATCCAAGTTTTCCATAACGGATTGCATAGCTAAAAAATAATGTTTCATATTATAAATTGATTAAGTTTAGTTGGCCGTAAATATATGTATTTTATTGATTCACTAGGGCACCAAATGTATCTTATTGGTTGTTATACAGTCGTTTTTGACAGAAACTGAAATTTAAATAAACAAAAAAAGAGAAGCTAAAAGCTTCTCTTTTTTTAATCAACGGAATCAATTATTGATTATATATATTGATTTATAATATTCTCAAACAACTCTTGTTTACCACTTTTTAAAGATAGTTCACCATTTTCTTGAGCTATTTTGTATAAATCATGTAAACTCAATTTGCCATTTTCAAAATCTTTTCCTTTACCAGAATCAAAAGAAGCATAACGCTCTTTTCTAAGTTTTTCGTAAGGAGAAGATGTAAGGATTTTATCTGCAATCAACAACGCTCTTGCAAAGGTATCTGCACCACCAATATGGGCATGAAATACATCATCTAAATCGGTAGAGTTTCTTCTGATCTTAGCGTCAAAGTTAACGCCACCGCCTTGTAAACCTCCAGCTTTAAGGAAAACCAACATGGCTTCGGTTGTTTCTTGAATGTTATTTGGGAATTGATCGGTATCCCAACCATTTTGGTAATCACCTCTGTTAGCATCTAAACTTCCTAACATACCTGCTTTTGCAGCTACTTCCAATTCGTGTTGGAAAGTGTGTTGCGCTAAAGTAGCATGGTTAACTTCAATATTTATTTTGAAATCTTTATCCAAGCCATATTCCTTTAAGAAACCGATAGCAGTAGCACTATCAAAATCGTATTGGTGTTTAGATGGTTCCATAGGCTTCGGTTCGATAAAGAAATTTCCTTTAAATCCTTTCGAACGCGCATAGTCTCTACACATAGCTAAAAACTGTCCCATATGGTCTAATTCACGTCCCATATCTGTATTTAGAAGCGTCATATAACCTTCACGACCTCCCCAGAACACGTAGTTTTCTCCATTTAATGCTATAGTAGCATCAAGAGCCAACTTTATTTGTCCTCCAGCTCTAGCAACCACATTAAAATCTGGATTGGTAGATGCGCCGTTCATGTAACGGGGGTTAGAGAAACAGTTAGCAGTACCCCAAAGTAATTTTACTCCCGAAGCTGCTTGTTTTTCTTTTAGATACTCAGTAATAGTTGCTAATCTAGATTCAGATTCAGCAAAAGTGGCGCCTTCTCTAATTAAATCGAAATCATGGAAACAGTAGTATCCAAATCCCATTTTAGTTGTAAATTCAAACGCAGCATCTGCTTTGTCTTTTGCTGCTTGTACAGCGTCAGAAGATTTGTCCCATTCAAAATTTTGTGTTCCAGGGCCGAATGGATCTGCACCTGTTCCACAGAATGTATGCCAGTATGCTACTGAAAATTTAAAATGATCACGCATGGTTTTACCTGCAACCACTTGATCTGGGTTGTAGTATTTAAACGCTAATGGGTTGTCTGATTCTTTTCCTTCAAACTTGATGTCTCCAATACCTTTGTAGTATTCTTTGTTTCCTATAATTGCCATTGTAATTATAATTTAATTAATGTTTATTTGTTGTTTAATATGATTTCTAATTCGTTTTTCCAATTTTGGTAGGCTTCAAGATACGGTTTTTTATCTTTAAATGGCATAAAAGTCATCACATGATCGTTATCAATAATAGCCTTTCCAAAGCTTTCAAAATCACCTTTATGTAAGTCTGCTGCACGTGCAGCTCCTATAGCGCCTGTTGTATTGTATATTTCTATTTCTTGCTCAATTAATGTTGCTACTGTATTTGCAAAGATATCTGAACGGAATAAATTATCATTACCAGCTCTAATAACTTTAGCTTCTATGCCATCAGATTTTAAGATTTCCATGCCATATACAAATGAAAACGCAATGCCTTCTAAAGCCGCTCTACATATATGCCCTTTATGATGATTATTTAAGTTTATGTTAACTATTCTAGTACCTATTTCCTTATTGTTAAGCATCCGTTCAGCACCATTTCCAAATGGTATTAAACAAACACCATCAGACCCTACTTGAATATTGGATGCCAAGTTATTCATTTCTTCATAAGAATCTACATCCAGATTATTTAGCAACCATCTGTATTGAATACCGGCACCGTTGATACATAATAATTTGCCAATTCTAGACGCTTCATCTTTTTTATAGTTAACGTGTGCAAAATTGTTAACACGTGCACTTTCTTTAACAGATAAGCTATCGGTTACTGCGTAAACAACACCAGAAGTTCCTCCTGTTGCTGCCACTTCACCAGGATTAAATACGTTTAAGGATAAAGCATTGTTTGGTTGATCGCCTGCTCTGTAATAAATAGGCGTACCTGCTGCAATACCACTTTCGGATTCCCCTTTTTCATTCACAACAGATTGTAAGCCAAATGTGTCCACAATATCTGGTACTAATGATTTATCTATACCATAATATTCTAAAAGAAAATCGGCAACGGAATTGTTTTTAAAATCCCAAAAAATACCTTCTGAAAGTCCAGAAATAGTCGTGTTTATAACGTTCGAAAACTTGTAAGCTATATAATCGCCCGGAAGCATAAACTTGTAAATTTTCTTGTACAGTTCGGGTTCATTATCCTTTACCCATTTTAATTTAGATGCCGTAAAGTTTGCTGGCGAGTTAAGTAATTGCGACGAACATGTGTCTTCACCTATATCTTCAAAAGCTTTGTTGCCAGTTTCTACCGCTCTACTATCGCACCAAATAATACTTTTACGGAGTGGTTTGCCTTCTTTATCAACAATGACCAAACCATGCATTTGATAAGAAATACCAACACCTTTTATTTGGGTTCTTGAGATATTATATTGTTTTTTTAAACGGGTAATGGCATTACATATATGCACCCACCAATCTTCAGGTTTTTGTTCTGCCCAGCCATTTTTTTGAGCAAACATGCCCATTTCTTGTTCTGGTTCTTGAACCACACCTATACTTTTTCCTGTAGCTATTTCAACGATAGCTGCTTTAATGGAAGAACTTCCTATGTCTAATCCTAAATAATACATAATTTATAATGATTCTCTTAATATTAATGTTGTTGGTATATAACTTTGTACTGGTTTATCTTGTTTTATAAATGATGCTGCTTTAGCACCTAATTCTTGAAAATCGGTTGAAATAACAGAAATGCCTTTGTATATAAATTGTTTCATGGGTGTTTCATTATAAGATAAAAAACCTACGTCTGTTCCTGGTTCGAATTCTTTGGCTCTACATTGTTCTAAAAACATTCCTAAAACTCTATCACTCACACTAATATAAGCTTCGCCTTTTGTTACGCTAAATTCGTTTGTGTTTGTAATGATTTTATATTTAAAATTATAGGTTTCACAAAACATTTTAAAATAAGTAAGCGATTCTGTTGGATGGTTTGTAAATGAAGGATAAACAAAAACGAGTTTCTTATATTTTTTAAAAGGCGTCATGGCTTCTTTTAAAGCCTCATAAAAGGATTTTCCGAAATCTTGAAACACAAAATTTTTAGTTTCATTTGAATGAACATTCCAATCTATTAACAGGAGTTTTTCGTTATCAAATTCAGATAATACCATGGGTACATCTTTATGATTAAAACTCATAACTACAAATTTATAATATTTACCCTTACCATTATATAAAATGGTTTTAAAGTTGTTGATGTTGTAATGATGAAACTGCACATCTACTATAACATTCTTAGGTAAATTATTTACAAAAGAATGGTACAAAACTTCTTTATAAGCTTTAAAAGTATCTAATACCAAAAGTACTTTTCGAGTGTCGTTGGCAACATAATAACCTTTGTTTGGGACAGACTCTATAACGCTATTTTCCTTTAAAATGGTATAAGCCTTAAAAACCGTGTCTCTTGACAGATTATGGTTGTTACATATACTATTAACAGAAGGTAAAGCATCTCCACTAGTCAGCGTATTGTTAGAAAGCGCATCATTGATGGCGTTTACTAACTGCTGATACTTTGGAATATCGCTATTGAAATTTATATTTAAATTCATTAATCCGTTCTGTTCTGTTCTGGTACGCAAAAATAACTATAATTTCTAATTTTGCAAGAAAATTTGATTTTTTTTTAAGTATTATTTATTCTGGATGTATAAACGCTTCAATATCTGAAGGTAATAAAATCAGGTTTGCACCTTTACTTTGCGCTACCATGGCCCCAACAATGCCTGCGAAAATCTATTCTTGCAGGTTAATATTATTGAAAAGTTAACTTTTTTAGAACTAAAAACGATTTAGTAATAATTTAATTGAAACATAAAATCAACTCCTTTGAAAAAATGGTGACTAATGAATTTATAATTCAAATGAGGTATATTATAATTCAAATGGGGTCTATTTCGAAGCATTTAAAAAGTAGATTACTACATTATTAAATAACTATCCATAAAAATTTAAGAGTGATTCCCATCAGGGTTAAAACCACAGGTATGAATATAGCCATATTTTCTAGAATACTTTATTTAAGTGGAGTAACAACACATATAATAGATTTGACAATGGAGTTAATTAAAAAAAGACACAAAGTCTATATTTTTACTTCAGGACCGGAATTTCCGGATAAACAAATTAATTTGGATTTACAGCAAAATTTAGAAAGGTTAGGCGCTGTTATTGTAATATTACCATATCCAATAATCTATGAAAATATTTTCAAAGTAATTAGGCAGTATATAATTTCAGTTATCAAAACAAGAAAACAAATTTTAAAATATCACATTGATGTTATTCATGTTCATACTCCCGTATTATCGTTTATTCCCAAAATATTAGGCTTTAAGTTTATAAAAACGACACATCAATCAAACCTAAAATTGCTTTTTTTTAATCAAAAAGCAAATCACGAAATAGCATTGAGTCAAGAAATTTACTCAGAAAGTGTGGAGAAATATAATTACACAACGGATGAAATTAGTATAGTGCATAATGGCGTGTCGCAAAGATTTTATGAGCTAGCTTCATTGATTGAAGTGAATAGTCTCAAACACAATTTTGGGGTTCCTAAAAATAAAATTGTTTTAGGTATTGTGGGGACTATACAGCACAGAAAAGGGCATGATATTTTATTAAAAGCTATTAGTTTACTGGATGACGTTAAGAAAACGAATATCCACTTAATTATTCTTGGAGATGCAAGTGAGGAAGATGAAACATGGCTAAGCGAGTTGATACATTCATATAATTTAGAAGGAATAGTGTCTAGAATGGCTTTTCAAGACCCAAAACCTATATATGACATGATTGATGTATTCATTTTGCCATCAAGAAGGGAAGCATTCCCCTTGTGTATTATAGAGGCCATGCTTTCAGGGTGTTGTGTGATAAGAAGTGATGTGTCGGGAGCAGCGGAGCAAATTGAAAATAACATTACTGGCTTTATTTTTTCTAATGAAAATCATTTTGAACTTTTTACGCTTTTATCAAATTTAATTGATTCGCCAGGATTAATTGCTAAAACAGCCAACATGGGGAGGGATTATGCACGTGAAAATTTCACATCCAAAGCTATGGCAGAGAAAACTTTAAAAATCTATAATAGATATTTGCTCAACTAAATTCTTTAAATAAAGACAATAAAAAAAGCCTCTACAATTTCTTGTAAAGGCTTTAGTACTGAAGACGGGACTTGAACCCGTACAGCCTAATGGCCATTGGATTTTAAGTCCAACGTGTCTACCAATTCCACCACTTCAGCATGGTATTTTTATAAATTTCAGAGCGAAAAACGGGATTCGAACCCGCGACCTCCACCTTGGCAAGGTGGCGCTCTACCAACTGAGCTATTTTCGCGTATATGTTATGAACGTATACAATCTTTCGATTGCGGATGCAAATTTAAAATTTTTATACTAAAACCAAAGGCTTTTTATTAAAATAATATTTTTTATTTCTAAGCCCTTTTTTTCTTTACCAGCATGCGTTTAATTTCATTCAATTTCATAAGTGCCTCCACAGGTGTAAGTGTGTCAATATCAATATGTAATATTTCTTCTTTAATATTTTCAAGTAGCGGGTCGTCTAGATTGAAAAAGCTTAATTGCATCTCATTATTTAAGGACTTTACCTTATCTGTGAGCGCTTCGCTGGAGTGCGATTTCTCTAATTTCTTTAAAACCTGATTGGCACGATGCAAAACTTGTTGCGGCATCCCAGCCATTTTAGCGACATGAATACCAAAACTATGTTCGCTACCCCCTTCAACCAATTTTCTTAAAAATAGCACATTGTCCTTTAATTCTTTTACGGAAACGTTGAAGTTTTTAATGCGACCAAACGTTTCGGTCATTTCATTTAATTCATGGTAATGCGTTGCAAACAGCGTTTTGGGTTTTGATGGATGCTCGTGTAAATACTCGCTAATAGCCCACGCAATCGAAATACCATCATAGGTACTGGTGCCACGGCCAATTTCATCGAGCAATACCAAACTTCTATCGGAAATATTATTTAAAATAGAGGCTGTTTCATTCATCTCTACCATAAAGGTCGATTCTCCCATCGAAATATTATCACTGGCGCCAACTCTGGTGAAAATTTTATCTACCAAACCAATCCTTGCCGATTCAGCAGGTACAAAACTTCCCATTTGAGCCAACAAAACAATAAGGGCGGTTTGACGTAAAATAGCCGATTTCCCAGACATATTAGGACCCGTAATCATGATGATTTGTTGGGTGCTTCTATTTAAAAAAACATTGTTGGATATATAAGGTTCACCAATGGGAAGTTGTTTTTCAATAACAGGATGGCGGCCATCTTTAATATCTAAATCGAAAGAGTCATCAATTGTTGGGCGCACATATGTATTGTATTTTGCCAATTGCGCAAACCCACACAAACAATCTAGTTGTCCAATTAAATACGCATTTTGTTGTATGGGTTTTATATACTGATTGAGCCACATCACAAGTTCTGAAAATAATTGCTGCTCTATGGCTAGAATTCTATCTTCGGCACCTAAAATTTTTGCTTCGTATTCTTTAAGTTCTTCGGTTATGTAGCGTTCGGCACTTACCAGGGTTTGTTTCCGAATCCAGTCGGCAGGCACTTTGTCTTTATGCGTATTTCTGACTTCAATATAATATCCAAAAACATTGTTGGAGTCAATTTTAAGTGATGTAATACCCGTGCGTTCACTTTCGCGCTGAAGCATTTTGTTTAAATAGTCTTTCCCCGATTTTGATAAACCACGTAACTCATCCAAATCAGAAGAAAATCCAGCAGCAATGGTATGTCCTTTTAAAACATTCACGGGCGCATCTTCATTAAGCATCTCTTTAATTTTCGCTCGAAGTACATCACAACTTTGTAGCGTGTCGCCAATAATTTTAAGCGATTCATTATGGCAATTGGCAGATAACGCTTTAATGGGAACAATAGCTTCCAAAGAATTTTTAAGCTGAATGACTTCTCGCGGATTTACCTTAGCCGTAGCCACTTTGGAAATCAACCGTTCTAAATCACCAATATGCTTGATATGATTTTGGATTTTTTGAAGAATGGCATGTTCATTCATAAAAAAACCAACAACATCGTGGCGTTGCTTAATTTTATCAAGGTTTTTTAAAGGTAACGCCAACCAACGCTTTAACATGCGTCCGCCCATAGGCGAAATGGTTTTATCAATCACACTTAAAAGCGTGACCGCATTGTTGTTTGTAGAATTGTAAAGCTCTAAATTCCTGATGGTAAATTTATCCATCCAAACATAATCGTCTTCCGCAATTCTAGAAATGGAAGCAATATGTTGAAGTTTATGATGTTGTGTTTCCGATAAATAATGAAGAATAGAGCCCGATGCAATAATGCCTTCATACAAATCCTCAATGCCAAAACCTTTAAGCGTTTTTGTGTTGAAATGTTTTATAAGCGTTTCATAGGCATAATCGGTTTGATATACCCAATCTTCCATATAAAATGTATGGAAATTTTTCCCAAACGTGTCGTTAAAAAGCGTTCGTTTTTGTTTAGAAACTAAGACTTCACTGGGACTGAAATTTTGCAACAGTTTATCAATATATTCAGCGTTTCCTTGCGAGGTTAAAAACTCACCCGTAGAAATATCTAAAAAAGACACGCCTATATAATTCTTATCAAAATAAACCGAACATAAAAAATTATTGGATTTTGATATTAAGACTTCGTCATTTAAAGCAACACCAGGCGTTACCAACTCGGTCACACCACGTTTTACGATATCTTTTGTCAGTTTCGGATCTTCTAGTTGATCGCAAATAGCAACACGTTCTCCAGCTCTTACAAGTTTCGGTAAATAGTTGTTTATGGAGTGGTGCGGAAAACCGGCCAATTCAATTTCACTATCGCTACCAGCACCACGCTTGGTTAAAATAATACCTAAAATCCCAGCCGTTTTTATAGCATCTTCACCAAAGGTTTCGTAAAAATCACCCACACGAAACAATAGTAAAGCATCCGGATACTTTGCTTTAATAGCATTGTATTGTTTCATTAAAGGCGTTTCTTTTTTTACGGTTTTAGCCAATGGTCAAGTGGTTTTTAAGTGTTATTTTTGCGAATAATGTAAGATTGCTAATGTAACATTATTTTGATTTTTTTTGAAATGGAAATAATAGAAGTTATCTACAATTATTAACAATGTATTGATTTAAAGGCACAATAAAATTACTTATCATTATGAGGGAGGCAAGACAGAAGTAATCTTTTTTAAGATAGAATAAAAAACAAACAGATTGCTTCGCTATACTCGCGATGACGGAAAATGAAAATAATATGCGAAAACTAAAAAACAGCGAATTAGATCGATTGAGTGTAAACGACTTTAAACAGGTTATTAAAACACCACTCATTATTATTCTCGATAATATAAGAAGCTTAAACAATATTGGTTCGGTATTCAGGACCAGCGATGCTTTTTTAATTGAAAAAATTTATCTCTGCGGCATAACCGCTAAACCACCACATAAAGATATTCATAAAACAGCCTTGGGAAGTACCGAAACCGTTGCTTGGGAATATGTTGAAAACACAAAAACATTATTGGACAAATTAAAAGCTGAAGGCGTAAAAATCTGTGCTATTGAACAAGCAGAAAACGCCACCATGCTAAACGAATTTACGCCTCAACAACAAACAACATACGCCTTGGTTTTTGGTAATGAAGTTAAAGGGGTTGCCCAAGAGGTTGTTAATGCTAGCGATTTGGTGATTGAAATTCCGCAATATGGCACCAAGCATTCCTTGAATATTTCGGTGAGTGCCGGGGTGGTTATTTGGGACTTGTTTAGTAAGTTAAAAGTTAAAAATGAATAGTTAAAAGTGAATAGTGAAGGAAGTTTAATTTATTCATTTTTTATTTCATAGACAGAAACATCAAACCCATACATTATTCTTTCTTCTTTTAATATAAGTTCATCTTTTGTGAAATTGTTTTTTAATTGTTTTAGTAAAGCATCTGATACGTACATGGCATAAACTTTATCATAGGTTTCAAGCGGAAAATTCTCATTAAAATTCGGATAATCTGGTGTGGCATAAATAACATCTATATTATTGTTTTTGCTCGCATGCATCAGGGACATAAATGTTGTAGGACTTCTTGAATTAAGCACGTTAAAATCAGAGATTATAAGAATATGCTCATTTCCATAAAATTTTTCTTTGGCGTCTTTTACATGGTATAGAGAATCAGCTCTATTTCCATCGGAGAGATTATTAGCAAAACCCAAAGAGGATATAATTTCTACACTAATTATCAAAAGAAAAAGGACACCGAACAATACAGGTCTTTTCTCCATTATTTTATGGAACACAAAACTTATTAGTATAATCATTCCAACAAAGTTAATTAGGAGGTATCGGCTAAGGTAAGAACTACCTGAAGATCTTATTAAATCTAAAATAATAAGGATTATTACACCTAAAAAAGTAATTAAGCCTACAAACCATTTTAGTTTATGTTCTGCCTTAAAGAAAAACAAAATAATGCCTCCCAACAAAGCCAAACCATAAAACCAAATACCTATGTTATAAAATGTTTCATTTATTGGAAGTTTTTCAAAATATACCAAAATTTCATTAAAGCTGTTAAACTGAGTGTGTAATAGTTCCAAAAAATTAACCCCTGAACCTACAGGTATTTTATGCCATTCTAAACTATTCATAATTTGGTTACGACTCATAAAGGCATAAATAAGCCATGGGAGGCTCGATAAAAATATGGCAAACTGACTTAAAACTACAGGTTTCCATTTGTCTCGATAACAAATGATTATATATATAAAATGGGCAAGAAGAGTTATATAAAATAAAATGGTAGTATGAACCGCAAAAAACCCAACGGCAGCATACAAAATCCACCATTTTATTCTTTGTTTTTCTATAGCTAATAAAAACACGTAATGCATGATGAAAAGGGCAGCCGACCATAAAATATAATACCTAGCTTCTTGAGCATATATTTGGAAAAAGGGAGATACACTATAAATACTGGTTGCAATCCATGCGGTTGTGTTAGACTTAAATATCTTTTTAGTTAGTAAAAAGAGAAACAATATGGATATTAAAAAGAGAAAAACAGAAAAGCCACGGTACACCATGTAATTGTCGCCAAGCATCCGTGTTAAAAAAATAAAATAGTAATAATGTCCGGGTGTTAACTGAGGCATTTTTAAAAGCCCAATAAATTGATCAGAAAAACTAAGGTTCCTGTCATTTAAGCGCAAAATATCATCAAAATATGTTTTATTAATTATTTTGTTTACAGGAATATTACTTCCATATTCATGCATTGTGATGCCAGATGTATGGAGAATCGTAGCAATTTCGTCGTCCCAAAAAAATTGCTGGTCGAGCTTGTAAAATTTTAGTGAAATGCCAATTAAAGCTATAATAATGTATAAATATGGCTGGCAAAATATCTGATTCAATTTTTGCATGTTGGTTGGTTTAGTTAGTGGTTTCTAAGATATTAAAAAAAACCATACTAAATACTTGAATTGTAGTTCGTTATATATTATTGAATTTGATTTTTAATTTAAAAAAATATAACGTTGCTTAACCTTTGGTTGTGTTCGAAGTTGAAAGTACAAGTTAAAAGCTTCTTGTTTTGTCATTCCCCGCTTGACACGGAATCCACATTTCACTTTCCATTATTAATAGATTTTTTTGCCTTTTCTGAATCACATTTTAAATTATACAAGAGTAATTTTTATGGAACTCCATCCTAATATGTTATATTTTCTTACCATGAATCATGTTATATTTTTTGAGAATTGTATAATTCTTGCCAAGCCTAATAATATATATTTAGCGCAAGATAAATCTATAAAGAAAATTCAATGCTATGACGTATTGCCTAGGTATTAAAACCAAAGAAGGATTGGTTGCCATTGCAGACACAAGAATAACTTCTGGAACAAACAAATCCACTAAAAAAAAGATATATGTCCAACAAAGAGAAAAACATTCTTTGTTTATAATGACAAGTGGATTGAGATCCGTTCGGGATAAAGCTGTTTTGTATTTTGAAGAACTGTTTCATGAAGGCACCATAAATCACAATAAAATGTATAAAGCAGTGAATGCCTTTGGCGAACAAGTAAAACGGGTCGCTGCAGAAGATGAACAAGCACTTGAAAAAGCAGGTCTTAAATTTAATCTCAATACCATTATTGGAGGCCAGTTAGAAAATGATGAAGAGCATAAATTGTTTTTAATCTATTCCCAAGGAAACTGGGTGGAAGTGAACGATGATTCACCATTTGTAATCATTGGAAATTCGGGGTATGGTAAAACATTGTTAAATAGAGTGTTAAATAGTGATTTTACAGTGAAACAAGCATTAAAGGCAGGTTTCCTTTCCTTTGATTCTACAAGATTAAGTTCTAATGATGTGGGATTTCCTATTGATGTGGTAATCTATGAAAAAGATACCTATCATATGAGTGAAAATAGATATACCTCAGGCGATATGAAAGAGATGTCCCAATTATGGGACACCAAATTAAAACAGGTATTGAATGAACTTCCAGAAGATTGGATGAAAGATTCCGTCAGTAAAATAATAAATAAAAGTTGATATGACATTCAATGTAAACAGTTCACTTTCGTATGTTGTAAACGGACCCACAACATTCATTTTTAATATTCAAGCATTAAACACAAATAACCAACGGGTTTTGGAGGAAAAGCTTGAAATTGAGCCGCAAATGAATTTTGAGCAATATACCTCACACGATGGCAATTCTAGATTTATTCGACTTAAAGTACAACAACCAACTAATTTTACATTAACATATTCTGCGGTTGTGGAGATGAATTATACCATCATTGATGAAAGCAATTCGGCTAAAACAGTACCCGTAGTAGAATTGGATAGTTATATTGCGTCCTTTCTTTACCCAAGTAGATATTGCCAGTCCGATCAACTAATGAAGTTTTCTTTTAAAGAATTTGGGAATTATGGCTCGGTTTACGAAACAGTTGTGGCAATAACAGATTGGATTCATGCCAATATTGAATACACCCTTGGTAGCACCAATTCGCAAACCTCTGCCATAAATACCATTACAGAACGGGTAGGGGTTTGTCGTGATTTTGCCCATTTAGGTATGGCGTTGTGCAGGGCATTATCCATTCCAGCAAGATATTTTACGGGATATGCCTATCAATTAAATCCACAGGATTTTCATGCCTGTATGGAAGTGTATATAGATGGTAATTGGATTATTTTTGATTCTACAAAATTAGCCCCCCTAAATGGATTGGTAAAAATATCCAATGGTAGGGATGCGGCAGATTCTGCTGTTGCGAGCATTTTTGGCAATGCCATAGGTACCAATGTGTATGTAAACTGTCAAGTCACGGGAGAGTATTTTGAACCTTTTAATTATAGTAATAATCAAAAAGGAATTTCTTTCCAATAAAGTTATTTTGTCATTCCGCGCTTGACACGGAATCGATAAATAATTAGAACTAAAATATGGATTTCTGCGTCCTCAATTAATATCCCTAGCTGTGGTCATAGATACAAAATCCTTAAAAAAAAATGTCATTTTAACAAACAGATTAAACCCACGGTTTTTTTTGATTCTTATTTTTTAAATATCTACATTCGTCTGCCTTTTCTGTTCCGATAGCAATTGGAATTGTTTCAGTATCGGCTGAGATGATTAACTTGTACAGAGCGAATAGGAAGTATTGAAACGATTTATAGCCATAACGTCGTGTGCCATACAACACCATTAATAGTGTATTTTTCATTCCCTAATTTTTTTAAATAAAATTCCAAATCATGTTAGATGAATTAATTGAAATAATAGTGCATACGGATGATGCGCTTTTAGCCCTCGTGGCAGAAAATATATTATTTGCATATTCATTACTTTTTTTGATTATTATGTTGGAAACGGGATTTATAGTTTTCCCTTTTTTACCAGGAGATGGTTTGTTATTTTCAGCGGGAGTTGTAGCAGCTTCAACAGATTTAAATGTTTGGATATTACTAATTTCCCTTATGATTGCGGCAACATTGGGAAATATGGCGAATTATTATATTGGGAATTTGCTCGGTGACAAATTTAAACAAAGCGATAATTATTTTGTAAAAAATTGGTTAATCAAACATTTGCCTAAGGCTCAAGAATTTTATGACAAGCATGGTGAAAGAGCGATTATTTTTGGGCGATTCCTACCAATAGTTAGAACCTATATTCCATTCTTGGCAGGAGTTGTTAAAATGGAAAAACAGTTGTTCATAAAAAACACCATTTTTGGAGCAGTTGCATGGATATCAATATTTCTATTACTCGGATTCTTTATTGGTGAGATAGCATGGGTAAAGAATAATTATGGGCTCATTTTTATCGGACTCATCATTATCACACTACTCCCTTTACTGTTTTCATTACTCAAAAAATTTAAAAACTGAAAAAATTTAAAAACAGTCATGTTATGAACTTTTAACTTTTCACCATTCATTTTTCACTCATTTTTTCACCCACAAATCTCATCCAAAACCCATAAATAATCCGCTCTATTTTCAACAAAATCTTTATTGGAAATATCAATAATCTTCACGTTAAAATCTTGTTGGCTTTTTAAAAACTCCAGATAGCCAGCGTTTATTTTTTCTAGGTAATCGTTTTGAATGTTTAGTTCGTAACTTCTCCCACGGCTTTTAATGTTTTCCTGCAAACGTTCGGTGCTTTGGTGCAAAAACACATATAAATCGGGTTTCCGCAAGTCTTTGTACATGAGGTAAAACAGTTTTCTGTACAAATTAAACTCATCTTCTTGCAGCGTAATTTTTGAGAAGATAAGCGATTTAAACACATCATAATCGCTAATAATAAAATCCTTAAATAAATCGAGTTGTGATAAATCGTCTGTTATTTGTTGGTAACGGTCTGCCAAAAAACTCATTTCCAAGGTAAAGGCATAGCGTGTGGGTTCTTCGTAAAACTTGGCTAAAAACGGATTGTCGGCAAAGCGTTCCAAAATGAGTTTGGCATTAAAATCGTGCGCTATTTGGGTGGACAAACTGGTTTTGCCCACGCCAATATTGCCTTCAATGGCGATGTAATTGTATTTTGAAAAATTATAAGCTTTACTTGGGTTTTTCAACCACATATTAATGAACTCCAAAACGGTTTTATCGTCGCATTCGTTAAGCAATTCAGAAATCTCTTTGCCGTTTTCGGGATGTTTCATTTTGGGGTCCACCTCGTTTAGCGGTTGCAATACAAAGCGGCGTTTTCCTAATTGTGGGTGCGGGATTTTCAGGTTTTCGGAATCAATTATTTGGTCGTCAGCAAAAATAATATCCAAATCTATCGGGCGTGCTTCATAAACACCTTTGTTGTTTCTTATGCGACCCAAGCTTTTTTCAATGGCTAATAAGTCTTTTAATAAATCTTCTGGTACCAAAAGACTTTCCACAACCAACACGGCATTTAAAAAGTCGTCACTATCAAAACCAAATGCGGGCGATTTATAAACTCTGGAGATGTGTTTTATTTGCCCAACGGTTTTATGAATGGCGTTAACAGCATCCTGTAGGTTTTTGAATTTATTGCCTTTATTGCTTCCTAAGGCAATATAAAATGTTGTTGGTAGCTTCATAAGTTTTGAACTCATCTGAACAAATTTTATCTCATTTTCGGTTAAAAACAAAAAGTCAAAATGAGTTCAGTAGCAAAATAATAAAAAGTAAATGGTTTCCTTTATATTTACAAGGCGTATTTATTCACAAATTGTTCTCGATACACTTCAAAGAAAATTTTGAAGCACTCGAACTGACAATTCAACTATAAATAAACAGCATATCTAAATGTCACTTCGGTGTCGCGATAGTTATCGGGATTGTGAAGTGCAACGGAACAAATTTGTATCGAGAAGTATTTTGAAATGACAAAAAACCGTATACTAACAATTTAATATGACCTTAAAAGACAAACTAGCCGCTCAACGCATTTACATGCTTTTGGGTGCGTTATTTATAACCTCGTTGGTGGTTTCCAATTTAATTTTCCAGAAATTTTTCTATTGGTATCCTTTCGATATTGAGGTTTTTGGAACGAAACTTTTTGAGCTTTCCGTTGGTATTCTGCCGTATCCGATCACCTTTTTAATAACCGATTTAATAAGCGAGATCTATGGTAAAAAGCGAGCTAATCAAGTGGTGGTTGCCGGTATTTTTGCGTCCCTTTTTTCATTGGGCATCGTTTTGGTGTCAGATGCCGCACCAGCAACCAGTTGGTCGCCGGTTTCAGACAGTATGTTTAAAATGGTTTTTGGAAGCACCGCCATTGCAGTAACCGCCAGTATGTTGGCCTATTTATTTGCACAGTTTATAGACATTCAAATTTACCATTTCTGGAAACGGCTTACTAACGGGAAACACTTGTGGTTACGCAATAATGGATCGACGTTCTGTTCGCAATTTATAGATACCTTTACCATTGTGTTTTTACTATGTTCTTTTGATATTATTGAATGGGGAAAATTTAACGGCTTATTGATAAGTGGTGTTGTGTTTAAATGGTTAATCGCCCTTTTCGATACACCTTTTATGTATTTGGGCGTTTATATTTTTAGAAAAAGATTTAAATTGCAGGTAAACGAAGAAATTGAGTTGTTGTAAAATTGAGGATACAGTATTTTATTAAACTTAACATAGTACATGACAAAAATTGAAGAGTGTCACATTGAGGGCAGTCGAAATGCGATTAAAAGCAATATTTCTAATGTTTTCGACTTTAGTTTATCTTGAGCGAAGACAAAGACTCAGACTGACATCTATATATATTTTGATTTTTATCATGTACTAAACTTAACATAAAAAACTATAGTAATTCATCTTTTAGCACCAATTTTACGTATCTTATTTAGATGTGTTTTTCTTGGCGAAACTTAAAAACAAATACCTACTATGAAAAAGGCTTTAAAAATTACGGGCATAACATTACTTTCCATCATCATACTATTGATAGCTGCACCGTTTTTATTTCAATCGCAGATACAAAATATGGTCAAAAAGTTTATTAACCAAAACTTGAATGCGCATGTGGAATTTAATGATGTCAGTTTAAGTTTTTTAAGAAGTTTTCCTATGGCACATGTTAGTGTAAGCGATATGAAAATTACCAATTTCGAGCCTTTTAAAGACGAAACGTTTATGACATCAAAAAACATATCATTTACCATGTCGGTTAAAGAATTGTTTAAAAATGCGGATGAAGAACCCATCGTTATCAATTCTATTTCTGTAGATGAAGCGTTGCTTACCTTAAAAACCAATAAATACGGAAATAACAATTACGATATTACAAAAGAAGATGAAAATCCTGCTGAAGAAACAAGTTCGGGCAATTTCTCTTTTGATATTCAAGATTATAAAGTAAATAACAGTGCCATCATGTATTTAAGTGAAGAATCTGATATAAGCCTTCAAATTACAGAATTGAATCATGAAGGGAAAGGCATTTTTTCTGCTGATAAATCGGAGTTAGACACCAAAACCGAGGCCCATTTAAGTCTGACTATAGACAGCACCAATTACCTAAATAATAATCTTGTTAAGTTAGATGCCTTAATTGGGATGGACTTACCAAATAGTAAATATACCTTTAAGGATAATACAGGTTACATTAATAAATTGCCCATAGAATTTAAAGGCTATGTGCAACTTTTGGAAGACGGACAAGATGTGGATATCACTTTTGAAAACCCGGAATCGTCTTTTAAAAGCTTTTTGGCTGTTATTCCAGAAGCCTATTCAAAAAATATTGAAAATGTAGAAACTACGGGCGATTTTAAAGTTAAAGGGATTATAAAAGGCATGGTGACTGAGGAAACCATTCCGACTTTAGATATTAATATTACCTCAAACAACGCATCATTTAAGTATCCAGACTTGCCGAAAAAGGTGGAAGATATTGTTATTAATACGTCCATAAAAAATACCACAGGTAACGTTGATGATACCTATGTTGATATAACGGCATTGAATTTTAAAATTGATAATGATGTTTTTAAATCGTCTATGACCCTTAAAAATATGACCGGCAATATGCTTGTAAACGCCGTGATTGATGGTGTTTTAAATCTTGGGAATTTAACCAAAGCGTATCCGTTGGATTTAGACACGCCTTTAAGTGGGATTTTAAAAGCCAATGTCAATACCTCTTTCGATATGGATGCTGTTGAAACCAATGCCTATGATCGCATTAAAGCATCTGGAAATATGAATATCACCAATTTTGTGTTTGCTTCCGATGCCATGAATCAGCCAATGAACATCTCAAAAATGGATATGACATTTAATCCGTCAACCGTAACTCTTAATAATTTTGATGCAAAAACGGGGCAAAGTGATTTGAGTGCCAAAGGAACCATTCAGAATTTATTAGGATTTATTATGAGTGATAAAACCTTGCAAGGTAATTTTGATTTATATTCAAACAATTTTGTGGTAAAGGATTTTATTACTGATGATGAAACTACAGAATCCAATGCGGAAACCAACAACACAAATACCGAAACGTTAAAAATCCCTCAGTTTTTGGATTGTACTATTAATGCGGTAGCAAAAACAGTTGTGTACGATAATCTGAATTTAAAGGATGTTATGGGAACGCTTTTAATAAAAGATCAACAGGCAACCGTAAAAGATTTAACGTCTAGTTTGTTTAATGGAAAATTGGCAGTGAACGGGAATGTATCAACGAAAAACGAAACACCTACATTTAGCTTTAATTTAGGAGCTAATGGGTTTGATATTTCCGAAGCATTTAAAGGATTGGATCTGCTTCAAAATATAGCGCCTATTGCGAAATTTTTACAAGGAAAATTAAACACAACCATTGGCTTATCTGGAGATTTAGATAAAGAATTCACACCAAATTTAACCACGGTTTCTGGGAATCTTTTGGCAGAATTATTGGGTACAGAGTTAAATTCAAATCAAAGTGAATTATTGGCCAAACTTGAAGGCGCATTATCATTTATTGATTTTAATAAATTGGATTTAAAAAATTTTAAAACCAGCATTGCGTTTGCTAACGGAAAAGTGAGTGTTAAACCGTTTCAACTAAAGTATGAAGATATCATTATTGATGTTTCTGGTTCACATGGTTTTGATAAAGCCATAGGCTATAGTGCCGTATTTAATGTTCCTGCAAAATATTTAGGAAGTGATATAAATAGGCTTATTGGTAAAATAGATAATGAACAAGCCAATAACATAACCATTCCCGTAACAGCAAATATTGGCGGTACTCTCACCAACCCAACGGTTCAAACCGATTTAACAAGCGGTGTCACCAATTTAACCAAGCAACTTATTGAGATTGAGAAACAAAAATTATTAACTCAAGGAAAAGACAAAGTACAGGACATGCTGGGAGATTTAATAAGTGGCAATAAATCTAAAACAGACTCTATTAAAACGCAACAAAATAATGTGGTTAAAGATGTTTTGGGAGGCATTATTGGTGGTAATAAAACCAGCACAGATACCACTGCTGTAAAAACAGATTCAACCAAAACCAATCCAACAAAGGACGCCGTTAAAAATGTTCTGGGCGGGTTGTTAGGCACAAAGAAGAAAGATACAGTTAAGTAAACTTTCTATTGACGGTTTACGTTTTTAAAATAAAATGCCGTATTTATTAGGTTTTTTCAATTAAAAAGTTAAGTTGTAGTGTGTATAACTTTAAACTTTTATAAAATAAATGCGTCAATTAAAAATTACAAAACAAGTTACCAACAGAGAATCTAAGTCGCTTGATAAATACCTTCAGGATATCAGTAGAATTCCTTTAATAACCTCTGATGAAGAAGTAGAACTGGCTCAAAAAATACGAGCAGGCGATCAAAAGGCTTTAGATAAACTCACCACGGCTAACTTGCGCTTTGTGGTTTCAGTTTCAAAACAATATCAGAATCAAGGATTAGCGTTGCCAGATTTAATAAATGAAGGCAATGCAGGTTTGGTAAAAGCGGCAAAACGTTTTGATGAAACCAGAGGCTTTAAATTTATTTCTTATGCTGTTTGGTGGATTAGACAAGCCATTCTTCAAGCTTTGGCCGAACAGTCTAGAATTGTCAGGCTTCCTTTAAACAAAATAGGGTCTATTAATAAAATAAATAAAGCATATTCGTTTTTAGAACAAACTCACGAAAGACCACCAAGTGCTGAAGAAATTGCCAATAGTTTAGATTTTACGGTTAGCAATGTAAAACAATCCATGAAGATTTCCGGGAAACATGTTTCCATGGACGCACCTTTAAAGGAAGGGGAAACATCCAATTTGTATGATGTTGTGCAATCTGGCGAATCGCCTATGCCCGACGTTCATTTAATGAATGATTCTTTAAATGTTGAAGTCAATCGGGTTTTAAAGACATTGTCGGATAAAGAATCGGAGGTCATAAGTCATTATTACGGAATCAATAAAAAACAACCCATGAGTCTTCAAGAAATAGGAGAGGCTTTTGGTTTAACACGCGAACGTGTGAGACAAATAAAAGAAAAAGCCATTAGAAGATTAAGACATACATCAAAGAGCAAAATCTTAAAAACGTATTTAGGATAATCCTGAAACAAATCAATTCATTAAAAAATTATAGATGTTAAAAATTATTATTAAAGAAGGTGAAAATATTGAAAGGGCTTTAAAACGCTATAAGCGAAAGCACCGAAATGTTAAAGTGATGCAAAATTTAAGGGAAGGACAATTTTTTACCAAACCATCTGTAAAAAGACGTCGAGAAATTCAAAAGGCAGAATACATTCAAAATATTAGAGATCAGGAAGATATTTAGTTTTTTAATTTAAAAAATATGTCCCATTTACAGATACTTGTAAATGGGATTTTTAATTTATTGCAATACCAACATACAATCCTTCATTACCCCGAATATTGAAAACGGTATCATCTTCAAAAATAAGGTACTGTCCTTTTATGCCAACTAGTTTTCCTGTAAAGGCTTGCTCTTTTTCCAAATTCAAACTTTTTGGGTTTGTTGGATATTTATGCACGGGAAATTCCATATTGGTTTCAGAGTTGCTTGCAATAAAATAGTCTTTGGCTTCGTCAGGAATAAATTGTTTTAATCGCTCTCTCCAGGCAACCAAATCTTCATCTTTGATATCGTTTTTAAGCATGCTACGCCAATTGGTTTTATCGCTAACATAATCTTTTAAAGCGACTTCGGTGATACCTGCTAAATATCTGTTTGGAACTTCAACAATTTCAATGGCTTCGTGTGCACCTTGGTCTATCCAACGCGTGGGTACTTGACTTTTTCTGGTTACGCCCACTTTTACATTGCTTGAATTTGCCAAATACACAACGTGGGGCTGCAATTGTACTTTCTTTTCATATTCTAAATTCCGGTCTTCTTTATTTAGATGAGCAGTGCTTAGTTCTGGGCGTATCACCCAATCCGCCGCCTGTGGAATATCAAAAAAACAACTTTTACAAAAACCTTGTCGGTAAATGGATTTGTCCAATCCACAGTTTAAGCATTGGTATTTAATAAATTGAATGGTTATGGTTTTATCAATTAACTGGTTCATATTCAAAAAGTCAGTCTCAAATACCAAATAATATTGTATAGGGTGTGAAAATTCACTTTCCATTTTTGTTAAAACACCTTCAAAAGTCATGAAAAAAAGTATTATTTTTAAAAAATTAAAGATAAAATAAATATGTCGAATCCTTTAGTAAATTCTATTGCTTCTTGGTTCTTAAAAAAGCGATTTCATCAAATAGAATTGTTTTTAAAATACCCCAATGAAGTACAAAACGAATTACTTTTAAATTTAATAGATGTTGCTAAGGATACCTATTTAGGAAAGCAATATGATTTTGCTTCCATTCATAACTACAGAACATTTGCCGAAAGAATACCAATAACCAATTACGAAGGATGCCAACATATTATTGAGCGTACTCGAAATGGTGAAAACAATATTTTTTGGCCAACACCCATAAGATGGTTTGCGAAATCCAGCGGCACCACAAAATCTAAAAGCAAATTTATTCCAGTAAGTGCAGAATCTTTGGAAGATTGCCATTATGCAGCCAGCAAGGATTTGTTATGTATGTACTTAAATAACAATGAAAATTCCCAGTTATTTACAGGGAAAAGTTTAAGACTAGGAGGAAGCAAGGAATTATATAAAGAAAACGGGACCATATTTGGTGATTTGTCAGCTATTTTAATTGACAACATGCCTTTTTGGGCAGAGTTTAGCAGCACACCAAGCAACAAGGTGTCTTTAATGAGCGATTGGGAACATAAAATGCAAGCTATTGTAGATGAAACCATCCTTGAAAATGTCACCAGTTTGGCTGGCGTGCCTTCCTGGATGTTGGTATTGCTTAACAACGTTTTGGAGACTACCGGGAAACAAAATTTAACTGAAGTTTGGCCAAATTTAGAAGTGTATTTTCATGGAGGCGTAAGCTTTACACCTTATGCTAATCAATATAAAAAACTATTACCTAAAAAGGGATTTAGATATTATGAGATTTATAATGCTTCAGAAGGATTTTTTGCCATTCAGGATCAAAATAATTCCAATGAATTATTATTGATGTTGGATTATGGTATTTTCTATGAGTTTATCCCGATGGAATTGTATGGTTTAAGTGAAGAAAAAGCCATTCCGCTAAGTGAGGTGGAATTAAATAAAAATTATGCCATAATCATTACAACCAATGCCGGACTTTGGCGCTATAAAGTTGGAGATACGGTTAGATTCACATCATTAAGTCCGTATCGAATTAAAATAACAGGAAGAACAAGAAGCCACATTAATGTGTTTGGCGAAGAACTGATCATTGAAAATGCCGAACAGGCTTTAAAAAAGGTTTGTAAGCTTACCAATGCTGAAATTATAGATTATACCGCAGCGCCTATTTTTATGGAAGGTAAAGAAAAGGGAGGCCACGAGTGGCTTATAGAATTTAAAACGCCACCAGAAGACATTAATTATTTTAATGAATTATTTGACAATGCTTTAAAGGCATTAAATTCAGATTACGAAGCAAAGCGTTATAATAATATAACGCTTAACAAACCCATTATACATGTAGCAAGAGAACATTTGTTTTATGATTGGTTAAAACGAAATAATAAATTGGGGGGACAGCACAAAATATCTAGACTCTCAAACAATCGTGATTATTTAGAAGCGTTGTTACATTTAGCTTAAAGAAGTCTCCATATTTTAGACTAATTTGTTTTCATAAAAAACAAACATGAATTTGTTGCGTTCCATTTTACCGACCAAATGTAATCTCTCGAGTTTTTAAACGAGTATTTCATCTTATAATCTAAAAGGCAATAAAATCTTTTGTGTGGATTTCAAATAAATATACTTTTACAAATGTTTTTAATTACCATATGAATAATAACCATAATGACTATTATTAATTAACATCCATAAAAATAGAAAGAACACCCATTTTGGGTGTTTTTTCTATATATAAGTCAATAATTTGGCATTATAAGTGATACTTTGCTAACTTATAATAATTACATAGAAAACAAGTTCATTTTGTTGTTAAACGTATTAGTCTTCAGTAAATTTGCAGTCTTAAATATGTGTTACCTTGAGTTAGGTTACAAGAATATTAAAAAATATTAGCTATGAGCGAAAACAAACCAGTAACTTTTGATGTATTAATAGAAATACCAAAGGGAAGTAGAAATAAATATGAATACGATTTCACATTACATAAAATCCGATTTGACCGTATGTTGTTTTCGTCAATGATGTATCCAGGAGATTATGGATTTATACCAGAAACTTTGGCGTTAGACCAAGATCCATTGGATGTTTTAGTATTGGGACATCAACCAACGTATCCTATGGTAGTTATGGAAGTACGGCCTATTGGCGTATTCCATATGACAGATGAAAAAGGACCAGATGAAAAAATCATTTGTGTGCCAGTATCAGATCCCATTTGGAGTAAAAATCATGATATAAGCGATTTAAATCCGCATAGATTAAAAGAAATAGAGCATTTCTTTCAAGTATATAAAGATTTGGAAAAGAAAAAGGTCGATACCGGTGGATGGGGTAATGCTGAAGAAGCCATTGAGATTTATCATAGATGTGTTCAACGATATGATGAAAGTGAACACAAGAAAAAGAGAACATTTACTATCTAAATGAAGGATTAATAAAAAATTACCAAAAAAATGAACCATCTTAAATTTAAGGTGGTTTTTTTTATCACTTATATTTTACTATTTTTAGCCACGTTAAAAAAATATTCATAAACTAACTAAACTTAATATGGAATTAATAGTGAACTTTTTACCGCTTTTTGGTGTTTTAGGACTTTTATTTGTTTTTGTGAAAAGCGCGTGGGTTACCAAGCAAGAGGCAGGTAATGAAAAAATGACAAGGATAGCCAAAAGTATTGCCGATGGTGCTATGTCCTTTCTTAAAGCGGAGTATAAAATTTTATCAATTTTCGTCATTGCTGTGGCTATTTTGTTGTTTTTTAAAGGAAGCAATGAAGCAGGTTCAAATGGTATGGTTGCCTTATCCTTTGTTGTCGGGGCCATTTGTTCGGCTTTGGCAGGTTTTATAGGCATGAAGGTAGCCACTAAAGCTAATGTTAGAACCACTCAAGCTGCAAGAACCTCTTTAGGCAAAGCTCTTGAAGTTGCTTTTGCTGGAGGTGCCGTCATGGGATTAGGAGTTGTTGGTTTAGGCGTTTTAGGCTTAAGCGGACTTTTTGCTATATATCAAGAAATATGGCCTGGGGCAGATAATTTAGGTTTGGTTTTAAATGTGCTTTCTGGATTTTCTTTAGGAGCATCATCCATTGCGTTGTTTGCGCGTGTAGGTGGTGGTATTTATACCAAAGCAGCCGATGTTGGAGCCGATTTAGTTGGAAAAGTGGAAGCTGGAATTCCTGAAGATCATCCTTTAAATCCTGCAACTATTGCAGATAATGTTGGTGATAATGTTGGTGATGTTGCCGGTATGGGAGCCGATTTATTTGAATCGTATGTAGGTTCTATTATAGGAACCATGGTGTTGGGAGCTTTTATAATTACGCCAGACTTTGCGGGTTTAGGGGCCGTATATTTACCATTGGTACTAGCTGCAGTTGGTATTATTATGTCCATTATCGGAACATTTTTCGTGAAGGTTAAAGATGGCGGTAATCCACAGTCGGCCTTGAATATTGGTGAATTTGGTTCGGCAGGATTAATGGTTATAGCATCCTATTTTATTATTGACATTTTAATTCCTCAAACTTGGATTTATGATGAAGTTACATATTCTTCCATGGGTGTATTTTGGGCAACTATTGCAGGTTTACTTGCTGGTTTAGCGGTTGGTAAAATAACCGAATATTATACAGGAACTGGAACCAAACCGGTAAATTCTATTGTTAAACAATCGGAAACGGGTGCTGCTACAAATATTATCGCGGGTTTAGGTGTTGGTATGATGTCTACTATGTTCCCAATACTATTTATTGCGGCGGCTATTTTGGTTTCCCATCATTTTGCTGGTCTTTACGGTATTGCAATTGCTGCCGTTGGAATGCTAGCCAATACAGGTATTCAATTAGCGGTTGATGCTTACGGACCTATTTCTGATAATGCTGGGGGTATTGCTGAAATGGCTGAATTACCACACGAAGTACGTGAGCGTACCGATAAATTAGATGCTGTTGGTAATACAACGGCTGCCATTGGTAAAGGATTTGCTATTGCTTCTGCAGCTTTAACTGCTTTGGCTTTATTTGCTGCATTTATGAAAGTGGCTAATGTTAGCTCTATTGATGTATCTAAACCAAATATTATGGCAGGTTTATTGGTCGGCGGTATGTTGCCTTTTGTGTTCTCTGCCTTATCCATGAATGCAGTGGGTAGAGCTGCAATGGCCATGATTGAAGAAGTGCGTCGTCAATTTAGGGATATTCCACAGTTAAAAGCGGCTTTGGCAGTAATGCGTAAGTATGATTCTGATATGAGCAAAGCTTCCAAAGAGGATAGAGCTATTTTTGATGCTGCCGATGGTTATGCCGAGTATGAAAAATGTGTTGACATTTCAACAAAAGCATCTATAAGAGAGATGGTGTTGCCAGGGTTATTGGCAATTGCTGTTCCAGTAGCTGTAGGGTTCATTGGTGGTGCTGAAATGTTAGGAGGCTTATTAGCGGGAGTTACTACCTGTGGAGTTTTAATGGCTATTTTCCAATCAAATGCAGGTGGTGCTTGGGATAATGCTAAAAAAATGATTGAGGCTGACGGACGTAAAGGAACAGATGCCCATAAAGCAGCTGTTGTAGGTGATACTGTTGGGGATCCATTCAAAGATACCTCTGGGCCTTCGTTAAACATTCTATTAAAATTAATGTCGGTTGTAGCATTGGTCATTGCGCCAAGTATTGCTTTGCCTTCAGATGATATTATGACAGCTTATGTTTCAAATAATGAGATACAAAAAGAAATGGTTTCTAAAGAAGTTAAGGTTGATATGATGGAAAATGAAGATGGTTCTTATAAAGCGGTTGTAACAACTGTAATATCTAAAAATGGAGAAACCTCTACCAGCTATGAAAGCTTTACTGGAACAGAAGAAGCCGTTAAAGCAAATGTTGAAGCTTTTAAAAATAAAGATAACACTGATAAATCGGAAACAACAAATGCACAGATTGTAGAAGAAGTTATTGTTAAATAATAAACGTCTTTATTAAAAACAAAACCACGCCATTAGCGTGGTTTTTTTGGTTTTTAGAATGTTCCCACGAATCCTAAAGTGCCATAGCCAGCTTTCATTTGCCAGTTTATTTGTTTGGGTTTAGAATAGTTGTAGGCGTTTTTCTTTTTCATGAAATTATCTACCCCATCAACTACCACAATGCTTATAGCGATGCCAAGACCAACATCACTTAGCCAATGGGCATCTTCCCATAATCTTGAAATAGGAGCAATGGAACCAACGGTGTAAATACCTGCTTTTACCCAAAAATTATTAAACTGCTTAGCAATAGCATGCGCCATTGAAAATGATAAAATAGCATGACCTGATGGAAATGAATGATATCCTGGAGTGCCATCAAAAGGTTTAAAATCGTCCCGGTTTCCTGACAAGGGGCGTGCGCGTCCAACAGCTGTTTTAGTAACAGATTGAATAATACCCGATGAAACCGCCGACGAAATAATTAAAACGCCAGTGTGACGTACTTTTTCGTTATCTGTTATGAGTCCGAACCCATAAACACCTGCGGAAATCATAAAGAAGTTTTGCGGACTACCAAAGTACCAACCAAACTCTTTTATAACTTGGGGAACGTCGTTTTGATGATTTTGAAAAAAATCTCGTGCATCGTTATCTGTAAGATAAAGAATTCCACTTCCAGCAACTATGCCGCCCGCGGTGATAAAATCATCTTTTTGCCATCGTAAAGGTTGTGTGAATCCATTACCCACGCTTTGCAAGGTGAATTTGCCATCATAGGCAAGTTGCTTCCAGATTTTGTTTTTTGTTGTAGTTGTGTCTTCTTGGGCAAGACTATTACTTGAAAATAAAATATAAGTAGAGAGTGCTATTAAAGTTTTAAAATTTAGCATGTATTGAAAATCTAAGTAACAATTTTATTCTAAAGCCTTCTAAAACAATCCATTTATCTCTGCATCAATTGTGTTGATGACATGTCCTAAATCTTCTGGTTTGTCAACAAAATCAAGTTTGTCAACATCAATAATCAAAAGTTTTCCTTTTTTGTAACCGTGAATCCAAGCTTCATACCGTTCGTTCAATCGGCTTAAATAATCAATACTTATAGAGTTTTCGTAATCACGACCGCGTTTGTGAATTTGTGCTACCAAATTTGGGATGGAGCTTCGTAAATAAATCAATACATCAGGACCTTGAACTAGCGATTCCATTAAATCAAAAAGGGATTTATAATTTTCATAATCACGATTGGTCATTAACCCCATGGCATGCAAATTGGGAGCAAAAATATGGGCATCTTCATAGATAGTTCTATCTTGAATAATGTCTTTCCCACTTTTTCTAATTTGCAATACCTGTCTGAATCTGCTGTTTAAAAAGTAAACTTGTAGATTAAAACTCCAACGCTCCATTTGATTATAAAAATCATCTAAATAAGGATTGTCTACAACATCTTCTAATTGAGCTTCCCATTTATAATGTTTTGCTAATAATCTGGTAAGTGTGGTTTTTCCGGCTCCTATGTTTCCGGCAATTGCAATATGCATGTTTTAATTTATTTTAAATTTATGAAGAAATTTACCATCGTAAATATACAAGGTTTCGTTGGTTACAAAAAACTGATTTATTAACAAATTAGGGAGTTTAATGGTGTTAGGTGTTTCTGTACCGTCTTTCAAATAAAACAACTCGTTATCTTTTTTTAAGATAAGATTTCCATTGTTTTCAACTATTTGGGTATAACCATCATTATCCATTTTTTTTAACAAACTTCCAAAATAATTATACACGTATAAATAGTCTTTAGTAAGTAACCAGCAAGTGTTATAATTGCTTTTTAAATCTAAAACGCTGCCATTAATTGGTAACGTTTTAGCACGAGCGGCATTAGTTTTATAATCATAAAGCTCTAAATCTTGTGTGTCTTGATTGAAAACCCAAAGGGTATTATCGAATCCAGTTGATACATGTGTAACGTTTTTATATGGCTGAACCGCATTGAAATCAACTTTAAATATTTCAGCTAGTCTGTTATCTAGAACTACAACTGTATTGAAATCTTTGTAAAAAACATTAATTTTTAAAGGATTAAATGTATTTACAGAGGTAATACTCCCTAATTGAAAGTTGTTGTAACCAATATCAATGCCTTTTACCTCTTCACTTTTTTTAAACAGGATGTTTTCTACGATATAAAATGTAGTATTAAAATCATTTATGCTCACTAAAGTATCGGCAGTAAACTCGGTTTTCTCTATAAATGTTGGTTCTATAGAATCTTGAAGAACTATTGATAAAGAGAAAAATGTGATAATATAATATAGGTGTTTCATAGTGGGTTTGAAAATACAAAAACCTAATCAAAATTCTGCAAAAAAAATTTAATTAAGTAATTCAATAAAAATTTAACAATATGTGATTAAACGAAATGAATTTAAGTTAGTCTAAATGCCATTAAACCAAGTTCATAAATAACATTAACATTAAAGTTATGAAATCGCCATTAATAATAAGTTGCAAAAAAGAACACCAATCAAAATAAGGCGATACCATATGACCATTAAAAAACAATAAATAGTTACATATGAAAATTATATCTTCAAAAATAGTTATTACAGTCTTATTAGTTTTTGCTACAGTTTTATCCTTTGCTCAAAAAGACTTTCAAGGACAGGCTTATTACCAAACCAAAACATCGTTAGATATGAATTTTGGTGGCAGACAAATGAGTGAGGAGCAAAAAAAGCAAATAGCAGAACGTATGAGAAGCTCATTGGAGAAAATCTTCATTCTTACATTTAATCAATCAGAATCTTTTTATAAGGAAGAAGAAAAATTAGAAGCTCCTGCGCAAGGTGGTGGAAACATGCGTTTTAGAATGATGGGTGCCGGGGGTGGAGAATATTATAAAAATGTAAAAGAAGGAAAGTTAATCCAACAGGCAGATTTATATGGTAAACAATTTTTAATAGTAGATAGTTTGCCAAAATTGAATTGGGACATGGGGTCAGAATCTAAAATGATTGGACAATACTTATGTTTTAAAGCTACTGCAGTTAGAAAGGTTGTTGGTGGAACAGCTATGCCTTTTGGAAGAAACAATAACGAAAATCAAGTAGAAGCTCCAACCGAATATACGGTTACTGCTTGGTACACCCCACAAATACCTGTTAGCCAAGGCCCAAGTGATTATTGGGGCTTACCAGGATTGATATTAGAACTTCATGACAACAATACGGTTATTTTATGCTCTAAGATTGTCCTAAATCCGACAGAGAAAGAAAAGTTAAAAGTCCCATCTAAAGGTAAAGTAGTCACTACGGCTGAATATGAAAAAATAGCTCAAGAAAAAGAAGCGGAAATGCGTGAAAATTCTGGAGGCAGAAATATGGGCGGCGGCGGACGTGGACCTTTCTAAAAATATTACCAATTAAACCAATCTTAAGATAATTTAATGAAAAAATTAATTTTAATAGTAACTGTTTTAGTTGCATGCTCTACGTATGCACAAGTAAAACTAGAAGGTATTGTAAAGGATAGTATTGGAACACCTTTAGAATTGGCAAGTGTAATTGCCCTTAATCAACAAACACAAAAGTTGGATTCTTACGGAATTACCAGTTCAGACGGTCGTTACAGGTTGGCTTTAGATAAAAATACAATTTACAAAATACAGGTAAGTTATATTGGTATGAAAACCTTTCAAAAAGATGTAACCACAACAGATCAAGACATTTTTTTAGATATTAATTTAGAAAATGATAATACCCTAGATGAAATTGAATTAATTTACGAAATGCCAGTAACCATTAGTGGCGACACTATTGCTTATAATGCCGATTCTTTTAATACTGGAACAGAAAGAAAACTTGGGGATGTTCTCAAAAATTTACCTGGCGTACAGATTAATGATGACGGTCAAATAGAGATAGAGGGGAAAGTAGTTTCTAAAATCATGGTGGATGGCAAGGAGTTTTTTGATGGCGATACCAAACTGGCCACCCAAAACATCCCTTCCAATGTTGTTGACAAAGTACAAGTGCTTAAAAATTATGCTGAGGTTGGTCAGTTAAGTGGTGTAACCAACAACCAAGACAATGTTGCCATCAATATTAAATTAAAGGAAGGTAAAACAAATTTCTGGTTTGGTACAGTAACCGCCGGTGGTGGGTATTCAAATCAAGATGGATTGTATTTATTACAGCCCAAACTATTTTATTACAGCCCAACTTATAGCATTAATCTTATTACCGATTTGAACAATTTAGGTGAAGTTGCTTTTACCCGTCGAGATTATTTTAACTTTACGGGTGGGTTTAACAATCCTAGCCAGCAAAGTGGTACCAATATAAATTTGGGATCCAACAATCTGGCTTTTTTAACGGCCCAGAATAATAGAGCCAAAAATATTGTTTCAAAACTGGCAGCAGCTAATTTTAGCTGGTCTCCTAAAAAAACATTGGATTTAAGTGGGTTTGCTATTTTCTCTAATAATAAAACAGAAATGCAAGAAAATAGGTTTGTCCAATATTTAGCCCCTGACTCTGCCATACCTGATGAGAGTACTGAAAGTAACACGGTACAACGTAGTGATTTAGGGATGCTAAAATTGTCGGCCAAATATAAACCCAATGGTAGTAATCAACTAGATTATGATATTATGGGTCGCTTGTCAAAAGAATCCCAAGATCAAGGGTTTTTCTCAAGTATAAATGGTGACGTTCTTCAGGCGGAAGGCTCAAGTCCCTACAGCCTTAACCAAAATTTAAAGTATTATTATACGCTTAATGATACCAATATTTTTGCTTTAGAAGTGTTGCATTTATTGCAGGATGAAGATCCATTCTATAATGCTATTTTAGCTAATGATCCAACAAATAACGATGATGTTGATTCAGATTCTTATGATGGTACAGCTTTGAGTTTAGGATTAGATAGAGATCAATTGAGTTATAACCTTAATCAAAATAAACGAGTAAAAAGTAATCAAATTGATGCCAAAGTAGATTATTGGAATATTTTAAATAATACAAGTAATATCAATGTCACTTTAGGAACCATATTGAGTACACAAAAATTCAATTCTAATATCTTCCAATTTCTAGATAATGATTCCATGTTCAATCCCACACCAACATTAAATGGTGGTCTGGATGATAATATCATTAAATATAATTTTAGTGACATCTATTTAGGATTTCATTACAGATTAAAATCCGGTATTTTTACCCTCACACCAGGCTTTTCAGCACATGCCTATAGTACTAAAAACGCACAGTTGGGTCAAACTGTTACCGATAATTTCTTTAGGGTATTGCCAGATGTAAATGTATTGATGCAAATAAAAAATAGCGAACAAATTACTTTAAACTATGGTGTTCAAACACAGTTTACCGATGTGTCCCAATTTGCAGCAGGTTTGGTTTTAAACGGGTACAGTTCATTGTTTACGGGTAATCCAGATTTAGAAAGTGCTTTGTCCCATAACGTAAGCCTAAATTATAATAGTTTCAGTATGTTTAATTTCACTAACATTTCCGCTAGGCTTAACTATAATAAAAGTATTGATAACATTAGAAACCAAATAGACCAAACAGCTTCAGATAATGTCATATTTGTAAACACCCCTTTTAATTCTCCATTTGCTGATGAAAGTGCGAGTGCCAATGGTAGATATCAACGAACATTTGGTAAAATTAGAGCGTCTGTAAATGGCACATTTAATTACTCAAAATTCAACCAATTTTTTAATGGTGTTCAATCTGTAAACGAGAGCTTCACTCAAACCTATGGAGGTGAGTTAAGAACCAATTTTAAAACGGCGCCCAATGTTGAAATTGCATACCGCCACAGTATTCAAGAAAATAACAATAATACATTCTATACAAAATCACCATCTATACTGGTAGATGCCCTTATTTTAAAGTCCTTTACGTTTAAAACCGATTTCTCTTATAATAACTATAGCGATGGAGTAAAAACGCTTAATAATTTTAAATTTTGGAATGCCTCTTTGTCTTATAGAAAAGACGCTGATTCCAAGTTGGAGTATGAGCTTAGAGCGACTAACTTATTTAATACAAAATCGCAAAGTAACACCAATGCAAATAATATATCTATTAGTGCCACAGAGTATTTTATACAACCACTATTTGTGTCGTTTAGATTGATATATCAATTGTAAAATCCGTGTTTTTTATTTTGCGTTATTAGGGAAGAGTAATATATTTGCCCTCGGTTTTGGGGAGATACTCAAGCGGCCAACGAGGGCAGACTGTAAATCTGCTGACTACGTCTTCGCAGGTTCGAATCCTGCTCTCCCCACTTTAACTCGAAAAGTCTGCATTTTTATGCGGACTTTTTTAATTCTTTTAAAGACTCAGAGAACTAATTGTTTCCACTCGTTTAATGGATATCCTATCTATTTTCAACTTTCAATATACCTAAAATATAGTCGGTATTACCCAAGGATAAAATAATTCAGTTTTTTTGTAATAAAAACCAATTACGGTCGTCTATTCTATATATTTTGTATTTTTATAGTCATAAAAAAAATCGTTTAACTGTTATGTACCAACCTATTGAATCCCCAATGCTTTTGCAAATAAGCTTTAAAAAGTTATTGGAGCAGTATGAAGCTCTGCTTGGCAGTGGAGACGATTTTATGATTACAAAAGCAAAACATATTTTAGAGTTTCAGGAAAAATACCCTGCGCTTAGGGAAGGTTTTACGGATTTTTCATTGTTAGAAACATACAAGGAACCAATAAAAACCATATTGCAAGATTCATTTAGTCCGCTCTTAACATACAACGAAATTAAAACGGCATCGGTTCCTTTTCAAAATATTATATTTAATGCTTCCGCAAGGTTTAAAAATATTATTAAAACAGCAGGAAAGGATTTTGAGCTTAAAATTAAAAATATGCCCGAAGATGACACCTACATTATTGCTTGTACGGTCATCTTAAATTTTTGTTATGGTTACAACTTAAGCTTAAAACGCCCCATGTTTTACGAGATACCAGATGCTCATGGTATTAAGCGCTATTATAAAATATTGTACAATGCCGATTTTTGTGAAATTGTGCCAACAGATAAAGCTGTAAAAATTACCCAAGATGATTATGAAGAACTGTTGGATAATTTTGGAAATATAGAGCTTTGGAAAGCGAAATTCCCGCCCAATAGCCATATTTTCAAAGGGTTTGTTATATCCAATATTTTTGATGTGACGGACGATCAATCTATTTCAAACATAAAATCCAGTTTAATTGGTGAGGTAAAACAAAAGGACGAAAATTTTATAAAAGAGTTTCAAAATGTTTTTCAATCACTATTGGGTTTAAAAGATTTAAAAGTTGGGTTTTCGGTCTATAATAAAGAAGAAGATAGCTTCGAGCGGGTTTTGGGAGAGGACATGGTAAGTTTTCTTGTTAATAAAAACGAGGGCTTACTTTGTGAATCATCTTTATGCCATGAGTGTTATGATATGCTTCTGAATGAAAAAAAGTTCTATTCCATATCCGATGTTGATAAGTTTGATAAGCTTTCGGATAGTTCTAAGTTTAAAATTTTAAAAGACCAAGGCATTAAAAGTGCCATTTTAGCGCCTATAGCCAGTAATGGTGAATTGTTGGGTATTTTAGAACTTGTTTCAAGTAAACCAAAAGTTTTAAATAGCATTAATGCTAATAAACTAGTGGACATCATGCCATTTATAGTGTCTACTGTAGAGAGATCTAAAAAGGAAGAACATAATTTGATAGAGGCTGTTATTCAACAAGAATGTACTTCCATACATCCTAGTGTATCGTGGAAATTTAAAAATGCCGCAAAGAAATTTTTATTTGATAAACAAAAGCAAGAAGGCAATGCGACCTTCAAAAAAATTGTGTTCGAAAATGTGTATCCTTTATTTGGTCAAATGGATATAAAAGGGTCGTCTGATGCCAGAAATAAAGCCACCCAAAGAGATTTGACTTTACAGCTCAGTTTGACAGAAAAAATACTTGAAAAAATAGAAAGTGAAAGAGCGTTACCCATTTACAGTCAAATACGATTTCAAATTGAAAGCTTTAAAGAAGAATTGACATCTAATTTCAAAGTTGATAGCGAATTGATACTTTCTCTCTTCTTTAAAAATGAAATAGAACCGTTGTTCAAGTTTCTTTTAAAACAAGACCATTCATTTAACGAAGCTATTCACGACTATTTTAGTAAAATAGATGAAAGCCTAGGACTAGTATACCATTACCGTAAAAATTATGACGACACAGTAGCACTAATCAATAAAAACATGGCTAGGCTGCTGGATGAAAAACAAGTTGAGGCACAAAAAATGTACCCGCATTTTTTTGAACGTTTTAAAACCGATGGTGTAGAGCACAATATGTATATAGGAGAAACTATTACAAAGGAAGATAGTTTTAACATCATATATCTATACAACCTCAGGCTATGGCAACTTCAGGCAATGTGCGAAATGGAAAACGCCTATTATAGCAACCAAGATAATTATCCATTAAGCCTAGATATTGCTTCCATGATTTTGGTTTTTAATCAACCCCTATCCATAAGATTTAGAATGGATGAGAAAAAATTTGATGTAGATGGGACTTATAATGCCAGATATGAGGTCGTTAAAAAGAGAGTAGACAAAGCCTTCATTAAAGGAACCCAAGAACGCATAACAGGTAAAGGTAAAATCGCTATTGTTTACTCCCACAAAGAAGATGAAATAGAATATTTACGCTATATCAAGTTTTTACAATCCAAAAAAATGCTTGATATAGATGAAGAAATTGTAGAGTTGGAAAATCTTCAAGGTGTTACCGGCTTAAAAGCCATAAGGGTAAGTTTACTTTATAAAGATAAAGGAAAAGACGCTAAAAATTTCTTTACCTATAATGATCTAATGAATGAAATTAAAGCCTAAGTATCTTGCTTGGCGTAGGCTTAACTGTTAAGATTTTACCAGTATAGTTAAGGTTTACCCTCCTTTGGTTATTTTAAAGGCTACAGCAAATGCAATAACAGATATAATCATGCCTGTCATAAATATGTTGTAGGTAACCCTTAAAATTCTATATTTTCTATCTAAAACTTTTCCTAAAAAATATAAGTCTTTGGTCATAGAATCATATAGATAATCTTTGTCTTTTATAAGTTCTGAAATGGCCCATTGGTATTCCTTAAGTTCCATTTTATGGAAATTTCCAAAAAAGGTTAAGTTAACACGTTTTTGTTCAACATCTTCTATGGTAAATTCTCCTCTGGTTATATTGGGCCTTGTGGCAATAATGGACAATACCATAGATATAACACTTGATATGGTAAAAATAACTGTCGGAATTATTAAATAGTGGTTGGAAGGGTTGTCTAATTTTGAAATCAAGTTAGAAAGTACAAGCGAAATAATGATGGCATTGACCGATAATAAAATATTGGCTTTTGTATCGGCAATATCGCTAAGCTTTATGTGGTTTTTTAAAGCAACCCTAAAAAATGTTTGAATACCACGTTCTGGATTTTCATTTTTGAATTGGGTTTTAAGATCCTCGGTTTTTGATTTCAAAGTCAGTTTCCCCTTTTTATTTATAAGCTTAGATAAGTTTTTCTCTTTTTGTGGTTGCCAGTTTTTAAGAGCATAATCACTATAAAATTGATGTTGCTCTGAAAGTAATTTTATATTTTCGTCCAACCATTCTTTTGGAGAGTAGTTTTTAATGTCCAATATTTCAAGCTCTTTTCTTAAAAATTCGCTAGCGTCGTTAAAATTGTCTTTACCAAAATGAGATGTATCGGCATCTTTTATAATTTTTTCTAGTGTGGTATTTGGTTTGCTATCAAGCTTTGTCGCCAAAATACAAAGGTTTACACTGTCGATGGTTTTGTTGTCAACACCATGTTCTTTTAAAAAACCAGTGGCTATTTTTACACTTTCATTTTCATGACCTTCAATAGTTTTAATATAGCCGGTATCATGTAAGAGTGCTGCTAGTTTTAGGGCTAAACGATCTTCTTCGTTAAGATTGGTGTTTTCAATAATTTCGTCAACACCATTGCAAACACATTCTGTATGGGTGTAATTGTGGTATAGAAATGTACTTGGAAGTTTTTCTTTAAATAAATTAAAAACGAATTCCTGCGTTTTTTTTAAAATATCTGGCATATTTTGCATTTGTAAATAATAATACAAATTACTGAAAAATTTATTAAAAAAGATGATTTGCTAATTTGTATATTTATGTTAAAAATACGAATCATTACATGAAGTTGCAATTCAAATTAATCCCTCATTTGTTAACTTTACTGCTTGTTAATGCTTGTGCAACTCACAAAGCACAATATGCCCATGAATATTCAAGTCTTGGTGAATCTCAAAACAAAGACGTAGATAAAACATTTTATTTGATAGGTGATGCCGGTTTATCACCTACCAACGGATTGTCCGATGGTTTACAAGCGTTTCAAAATTATATCTCAGATAAAAATACAGAAGGCGATTATGTCATTTTTTTAGGCGATAATATTTATCCGTCAGGCTTACCCGATGTAGACGAAAATGGCAGGGCAAACGCTGAAAATAGTTTAAATGCCCAAATAAAATCAATAAGGGATTTTAAGGGTAAAACTGTTTTTATTCCAGGAAACCATGATTGGTATGCTAACGGGTTAAAAGGCTTAAAACGTGAAGAAAATTATATTAAAGACGCTTTAGGTAAAAATACCTTTTTACCAGAAAATGGTTGTCCTTTGGAAAGTATTGACATTAGTGACACGATTCAATTAATCATCATTGATACCCAGTGGTATTTAGAAAATTGGGACTATGCTCCAACCATTAATGATGATTGTGATATTAAAACCCGAGAGCGCTTTTTTGAAGACATTGAAGGCGAAATAAAAAAAGCCCAAAATAAAACAGTGGTTTTCGCTATGCACCATCCTATGTACACTAATGGTTCTCATGGTGGGCATGTTGCGGCAAGTAAGCATATCTTTCCGTTCCAACAAAAAATTCCATTACCCATAATTGGGTCTTTAATGACGCAAATAAGAACACAAGGTGGTGTTTCACCACAAGACCTTTACAACGAGCGTTACCATGAATTGATGAGCCGTTTGGAAACCATTGCACTAGGTGAAAGCAATGTTGTTTTTGTTTCAGGACATGAGCATGCGTTGCAATACATAGAAAATAAATCCATTAAGCAAATAGTGTCCGGTTCAGGTTCTAAAGAGTCGCCCGTTGTATTAGGGAAAGATGGACTGTTTGCTTATGGCAAACAAGGTTTTGCTGAGTTTGTCATTTATAAAGATGGCAGTAGTTGGGTTAATATGTTTGCTGCGGAAAACGGGAAAGCAAAATTGGTATTTCAGAAAGAAGTACAAAAAATAAATCAGGTTTTTGATTATTCCAAACTGCCTGACGCTTTTCCCCAAAAAGTTGAGGCATCCATTTACGCCAAAGAAGAAACCGATAAAACAGTTTTTTTTGAATCGGTTTGGGGCGGTCACTATAGAGACGTTTACAGCACAAAAATAAAGGTTAAGGTCGCCACTTTAGATACGCTTTATGGAGGATTGGAAGTTATTAGAAAGGGTGGCGGACACCAAACACGCTCCTTACGTTTAAAGACCAAAGAGGGCAAGGAACTTAGCATGCGGGCGCTCCGTAAAAGTGCAACACAATACCTTCAAACGGTATTATTTAAAGACACCTATATTGTAGATGAATTTGAGAAAACGGCTGTTGAAAACTTGGTTCTTGATTTTTATACCGCCGCACATCCGTATGCGTTTGCAGTGATCCCAGATCTGTCGCATGCCGCAAAAATAGTCCACACCAATCCGAAGTTATTTTACATTCCTAAGCACAAAGCTTTAGGGAATTATAATGATGAATTCGGAGACGAATTGTATATGGTTGAAGAACGTCCCGAAGATATTTCTTTTAATGAGCAACATCTGGAAAATGCCGATGATATTAGAAGCACTTACGATGTCATTAAAAAGGTTCGTGAAGATGAGAAATATAAAATAGATGAACATGCTTTTATTAAAGCCCGTCTTTTTGATATGTTGGTGGGCGATTGGGATAGGCATCAAGACCAGTGGAAATGGGCGGAGTTTGATGTAGATAATGGCAACAAGGTTTTTAGGCCCATACCAAGGGATAGAGATCAAGCATTTTCAAATTTTGATGGCGCATTATTGGATGTTATGAAAATAATATCCGGTCCAACAAAACAGCTGCAAGTTTATGATTCAGAATTAAAGGATATTGACTGGATGAACAGTGCCGGTATTAAACTAGATAGGGTTTTAATCCAAAAAGCCAGTCAAGAGGATTGGCTGCAGGAAGCGGCATTTCTACAAGAACATATCACAGATGCCGTAATTGACGAGGCATTTTTAAAAGTACCCAAAGAAGTACAGGATGAAACATTGGATGCCATTAAAACAAATCTGAAAGGAAGACGAAGCAACCTTTTGGATATTGCGACACGGTATTACAAGCATATGAATGAACTGGTAATTTTGATGGGAACCGATAAGGATGATTACATTGAAGTGACTAGAACAAGTGATAAAGAAACCCATATAAAAATATCAAGGATTAAAGCTGGTAAAAAAGCTGATGTGCTGGTAGATAAAACCTTTAATAGAGAGGTTACCAAGGAAATTTGGGTGTATGGCTTGGATGATAAAGATGTTTTTCAGGTATCAGGAAAGGCAAATAATATGATTTATACGCGCCTTATCGGTGGGCAAGGTGATGATACCTATGTCATTGAAAATAGTAGGCGCATCAAGGTGTATGACCATAAATCGAAAAAGAACACCATAGAACAGAATCATGGCGCCCAAATAAAATTCACCGATATTTATAACTTAAACCTCTTCGATTTTCAAAAGAACATTACCAAAACAGCCACCATCACGCCAAGTTTTGGATTTAACCCAGACGATGGTTTTAAAATAGGGGCTTCTTTTGTTAAAACGGTAAAAGGATTTCAACGGAATCCGTTTTCACAACAACACCATTTTAAAGGGGGGTATTTTTTTGCAACTAATGGGTATGAGCTAAATTATGAAGGCGAGTTTGCTAACATACATCAAGATTGGAACTTACAGGTTTCTGGAAGATTTACATCTGAAAATTTTACTAATAATTTCTTTGGCTATGGCAATGAAACCGTTAATAGCGATGACGATTTCGGACTTGATTATAATCGAGTGAAAACAGGAATCTATGCACTTAATGTAGGCGTCATTAAAAAAGGAAATTTCGGAAGCGATTATGGTTTTAAAGCCCTTTTTGAAGGGATTGAGATTGAAGATACTCCAGATCGTTATATTTCTAGTTTTATGCCTCTTGCAAACAATGATTTTTATACAAGACGTTTTTTTGGCGGACTTCAAGCACAATACCATTATAAAAGTTTTGACAATGCCACAAACCCAGCACGAGGGATGACGTTTCTTTTAAATGTTGGTGGAAAAACAGAGTTTAAGGAAACTAAAAACACGTATGGTTTTGTGAATTCCGAATGGGGTTTTTATAATGCTTTAACCACAAACAAAAAATTAGTCCTTAAAACAGATGTTAGAGGTCAACTAAGGTTTGGTGATAATCTCATCTTTTACCAAGCAGCCAATATTGGCGGTAATAATGGGATGAGAGGGTATAGAACAGAGCGTTTTACAGGTAAAAATGCATTGACCGGTAGTGCTGATTTACGGTATAGTTTCCCATCATTTAAAACCAGGGTTTTGCCTTTACAGTTAGGGGTTTTTGGCGGTTTGGATGTTGGTAGGGTTTGGTTGGAAAACGATCCTTCAAAAACATGGCACAACGATTATGGAGGTGGCTTTTGGGTAACGGCAGCCCAAACATTATCAGGTACTTTTAATTTGTTTCAGGGAGCTGAAGGTCTTCGGTTTTCGTTTGGTTTTGGTTTAAGCTTTTAGTTTGAATGGGAACATTATTTTGCTACTTCGTAAGCTATTTTGATATCACATAAATATATTACCTAATAATCATCGCTTGTGAAAAATGTAGTCAGTCACCAAAGGGTCGAGGCCATTTTGCCTAAAGTCGGTTGCAATTTGTCCTCTGTGGTAAGTTGAATGATTTATGACATGAAAAAGATTGTCGCGAATACTGTTGTTAAAAACCAGTCCTTTCGTATTCTTATAATTGATCATGTCGTTTAGGTCAAAGGTGTCAAGTATAAGCAATGAATTCTCATAGTTTGTTTTATCCATATTCATGCAGTTTTGAATGGGATGCATGTCCCAAACGCCATACGTGTTTTGAATTTGATTAATTCTGCTATTCCAAATATGGTGGGCATTGAGTATGTGGTTATATAACTTGATCGATTTTTCAGAAATTCTATCCGGATGTTCATTAAAAACATGCCATAATTTTTGGTTTGAGTGATGATTGTATTGAAATAATTCCTTAAAAAATGCTTTCATTTTCTATATGGGTTCAGTTTGTTTAGTATAACAGACATTTGCGTAGTTTAAGAATTAAGATAGGAAAACATAAATTTAAACGTTTGCTAGTGAAGGAATAGTTTTATTTCAAATCTTCTATTGCGTCCATAAAGTCAAATTCATGAATTAAACAAATCTGATGTCCACCTTTTCTCAATTCCAAAGCTTTTTCTACTTTCCGTCCGTAACAGGCGAAAGCCCAAGCTGGGTTTCCGTTATCTCCAACAATTAAATAGTCAGTTTTTTTGGTAATTGATTTTGTCGGTATTCCTCCTAAATCGGAAATAAGATTTTCTAATTCAGTTCGATTACCACTTTTCAAAACTCCAGTTACACAAAATGTTTTACCGTCAAAGTCTATATTTGGGTCACTAGTGCAATGGCCAGAAATATTTATATTGGCAGTTTCATTATCAATTTTTTCAGCAATATCCTTGTTTTCGATATTTATAAATTGATTTAGGTAAGCTTTTAAAATCAAAACTTCTTCTTCCTCAATTTTTCCGTCCGATACTATAGAAAGAATTAAACTCCTAATTTCGTCATAAGGATAGTATGTACTTAAATGAATATTTTGCTCAAGCCATTCCTTAAGGTCATGAATTTCTTTTTCATTTATAACTCCATCTGCTAAAATTCCGTGACATATTCCTTGAAGAGTTTGTAAATCAGTTGTCACTGCATTATAATAGTAGCTGTCATTTTCGTATTTCTGACAAAGCCAGAATAAATCTTCTATTGTTTCCGTTGCAGGAATATTGCTAGAAATTGTTTCTTCAATAATGGTCATAAATTCTTTGAAAGGATTTCGGTTTATTAAACTCCTATGGTTTTCTGCCCATTTTTTTAGTTCATTGATTTCCTTTTGGTTTACCTGCTCGTCTAAATTTATTCCAAGTAAGATTCCTTTCAATGAGTTGATTGCTTTATCAGCTCTTGCTCTTGAAGTAACAACTTCTAATTCTTTTTGGCTTAATTCGCTCATCGATTATGTTTTTTCAAATTATTTCTAACGGATAATATGAAGAACTTTACCCCACATCGTCCGTTTACTATTACATCAAATCTAGCATATTTTTTATACAAATTAAAAATTATGTAACATGTAATAAAAATGCTATCCTAAACGTCTGACTATATTCGTATTTTTACCAAATGAAATGCGCATATTTTGAATATTTTAATAAATAAGCAAATAAATCCTATGTGTATTCTATCTTACCAAAGAAAAATATATATAAAAAGATGAAAAAAATAGGACATCGCGGCGCCAAAGGGCATTCACCCGAAAACACCTTAGAATCGATTAAAAAAGCATTGCAATTAGGGGTGGATGGTATCGAAATAGATGTGCACCGATGTGCGTCTGGGGAGTTGGTGGTTTTTCATGATTTTACCTTGGATAGGATGACGAATACGTCTGGCGAAATTTCAAAATTCACCTTAAAACAGTTGAAAAAGGTTGAGGTGAAGGGACATACCCAAATCCCAACCTTGTCGGAAGTTATGGCCTTTGTAAACAACAAATGTTTGTTGAATATAGAGTTAAAAGGACAAGACACCCCAAAAGAAACGAGTAGATTAATCGATTTTTATATTGAAAAAAAGGGATGGGATTATAGCAATATTATTGTGTCCAGTTTTCAAAAGGATTTATTGGAAACGGTTTATAAAACAAACAGTAACATTCCTTTGGGCGTGATTACCGATACAAATCTGGAAGAGGCGGTTAATTTCGCAAAAACAATAAACGCTTATTCCATACATCCAGATTACACCCTGTTAACCCAAGAGATTGTTGCCAATTTAAAGGAACAATTTAAAGTGTTTACATGGACGGTAAACAACTTAAAACCAATAAAGCGTATAAAATCGTATGAGGTAGATGGTATTATCTCCGATTTTCCAGATAGACTATGACAGAAAAAGACGTGCTTGTCATTGGCGGTGGAGCTGCTGGGTTTTTTGCTGCCATTAACATAGCAGAGCAAAACACAAAGTTAAAAGTTGCCATCTTAGAGCGCGGTAAAGACGTGTTGACCAAAGTAAAAGTGTCTGGTGGTGGCAGGTGCAATGTGACGCACGCCGAGTTTATTCCACAGGAACTCGTATTAAATTATCCAAGAGGCGAAAAGGAATTATTGGGACCGTTTCATCAATTCATGACGGGCGATACCATAGACTGGTTCGAAAAACGTGGCGTTCCTTTAAAAATGGAGGATGATGGACGCATGTTTCCCATAACCGATTCTTCACAAACCATTATCGATTGTTTTTTAAACGAAGCCAAAAAAAATAAGGTGGACATTTTAATGAATCATTCGGTAAAATCCATTCAAAAAGAATCAGATGTATTTGTAGTGGACACCAATCAAGGCCTATTTACATCTAAAAAAGTATTGATTGCCACAGGGAGCAATCCAAAAATCTGGAAGCTTTTAGAAGATTTAGGGCATACCATTTCTAATCCAGTACCATCGTTATTCACTTTCAACATAAAGGACGACCGCATTCAAGATATCCCAGGCGTTGTGGTTAACCATGTTCTCGTAAAAGTTGCAGATAGCCATTTAGAAAGTAGCGGTACATTACTCATAACGCATTGGGGTATGAGCGCACCAGCCATATTAAAATTATCGGCTTTTGGTGCTTTGGAATTAGCAAAACGGGATTATAAATTTAAAATAGACATAAATTTTATAAACACCTCTTTTGAAGACTGTTTGGATGTTTTAAAAGAATTAAAGCTTGAGATAGCTAAAAAAACAGTTTATAAATCCGCTCAATTCGATGTGCCCAAACGGCTTTGGCAAAAATTGGTTTTGGCTTCTAAAATGGACAATGAAACCCGTTGGGCTGACTTAAATAAAGACCAGTTGGAGAGTTTGGCAACGCAATTAACGCAAGCCATTTTTAATGTAGAAGGGAAAAGCACGTTTAAAGAAGAGTTTGTAACCGCAGGGGGTGTTGAACTCAAAGAAGTTAACTTTAAAACCTTTGAAAGTAAATTGGTTCCTCAATTGTATTTTGCTGGTGAAGTCTTGAATATTGATGCCATTACAGGTGGTTTTAATTTCCAAAATGCATGGACCAGTGCATTTATTGCCGCTCAAAATATGTCACGGTAAGTCTCCCCTCTAATAAGAGGGGATTAAGGGGTGTGTTTTTATAAATTAGTTGTTTAAAAATGAAAATATATTACAATCCAAAACTTAAAGAACTAGCAAGGCAACTGCATAATAATTCAACAAAGTCTGAAATTAAATTATGGACTTTTTTGAGAAGAAATCTAATGCACAATTATGATTTTCACAGACAAAAGCCTATTGATGAATACATTGTAGATTTCTTTTGTAACCAACTACAATTAGCTATTGAATGTGATGGTTATTCTCATGAAATCTTGGAAGTTTTTGAGAAAGATGTAAAGAAAACTAATCGCTTAAATGCGTTAGGAATTCATGTTTTGAGATTTTCGGATTATCAAATTATGAATGATATGGATAATGTTTTAAGGGCGATTGAAGATTATATTTTTAGATTTGAAGAGAATGGTGGTACACCTCCCTCAGTCACTCCTTGTTAGGAGGGAAACCCAAATATGGATATACTCATGCAAAGATTATATTTTTAAATTTGAAGAGAATGATTTTACACCTCCCTCAATCCCTCCTTTTTAGGAGGGAAGTTTAAAAATGAAAACATACATCGCACTTTTACGGGGTATTAACGTGGGTGGACATAAAAAAGTGCCCATGGCAACATTACGTGAATTACTCACAACATCGGGGCTTAAACAAGTTCAAACCTATATACAAAGTGGTAACGTTATCTTTAAATCTCAAGAAGAAGCTCACGAATTAGAGGAAACCATTAAAAAAAGCATTTTGGATTATTTTGGATTTGAGGTTTTCGTGATTATAAAAACACCAAATGAATTACAAACTATTTTAAATGACTGTCCGTTTCCAAAAGACAAAATGGAGAAAAGCTTTTTTGTTATCTTAAGTAAAATTCCCGATACGCCATTGGTTAAGGAAGTTCAACAACTTACCTATGAAAATGAGGAAATCATCATCAAAAAAGACGCTCTTTATTTTTATTGTTCAACAGGCTATGGGCAATCAAAATTCAACATGAATACGTTTGAGCGAAAGTTAAATGTGATAGGAACCTCAAGAAATTACAACACAATGGTAAAGTTATTATCTTTGTCAGGAGAAATTGATTAAATGACCGAACAACAATTCATTCCTAATCCAGATAGCTATAAGGACGATGCCAAAACCCTTGAAAGCGGTAAAGTTACTTGGGAATCGCCTAGCAATATTGCTTTGGTAAAATATTGGGGAAAGAAGAAAGACCAAATTCCAGAAAATCCTTCCATAAGTTTCACGTTAACCAATTGTAAAACCATTACGACATTACATTTTTATAAAAAGGAAAATACCAATGTGTTTTCATTTGACGTGTTTTTAGATAACAAACCGAAAGACGATTTTAAACCAAAAATCGAAACATTTTTCAAACGGATAGAGCTTTATTTGTCTTTCTTAAAAGATTACCATTTTAAAATTGAAACGACCAATACCTTTCCACACAGCTCTGGCATAGCGTCCTCCGCATCTGGTATGAGTGCTTTGGCATTGTGCTTAATGAGCATGGAAAAGCAGTTGGTTGGCGATATGGAGCAAACCTATTTTAACAATAAAGCCTCATTTTTGGCACGATTGGGCTCAGGAAGTGCCTGTAGAAGCATAGAAGGTGATTTGGTGGTTTGGGGAAAACACGGCAACATTGAAGGAAGTAGTGATTTGTTCGGTGTAAAATATCCTTACAAAGTCCATGAGAATTTCAGGAATTACCAAGATACTATTTTGCTGGTTGATAAAGGAGAAAAGCAAGTAAGCAGCACTGTGGGACATAATTTAATGCACAACCATCCATTTGCTCAAGAACGGTTCAAACAAGCCCATAATAATCTAAATACGTTAATGGGCATTTTAGAGTCTGGAGATTTAAATGCATTTATAGCCATTGTTGAAAGTGAAGCACTAACATTGCATGCCATGATGATGACCAGCATGCCGTATTTTATTTTAATGAAACCTAATACACTTGAAATTATTAATAAAATATGGTCGTTTAGAAAAGAAACCGGACTGCACGTAGGGTTTACTTTAGATGCTGGCGCCAATGTACATGTGTTGTACCCAGAAAATGAACATGCACGGATTCTTGAATTTATTAATAATGAGTTAGTTGCGTATATCGAGAATGGACAATATATTGCCGATAAAATTGGTTTAGGAGCTAGGCAAGTAGAATTTCGATGAATGATTAAATGGATTAGTGTTAATTGTTTACTTAATAAAGATAACATAGCAAAACCAAATGTTATATCTTTGCCTCGAGATTTATTATGAGAAACAGGATATTTAAATAATTCGGAGTATCTTAGTATTCAGATAGATATTAAAGTATTAAAACGAAATAATTGTAGATTATTCATTGCATATTATTAATTAATTTATGAAGGGACCTTTATTTTACTCGAAAATTCTACTCTTTGGAGAATATGGAATCATTAAAGATTCCAAAGGCTTATCAATTCCTTATAATTTTTATAATGGGGCTTTAAAAGTAGACGAGCATCCTTCAGAAATTGCCATAAAATCCAATGAAAGTTTAAAACGTTTTGTTGGTTACTTAGAGACTATGGATTCTGGGTTGGTGGAATTTGATATTGAACAACTTCGGCAAGATGTTAATAAAGGAATGTATTTTGATTCCTCGATTCCGCAAGGGTATGGCGTTGGTAGTAGTGGCGCTTTGGTAGCTGCCATTTACGATAAATATGCTAGTAATAAGATCACTGTTTTAGAGAATTTAACTCGTGAAAAACTATTGACACTTAAAGCCATTTTTTCGGCTATGGAATCTTTTTTTCATGGAAAATCTTCCGGTTTAGATCCTTTAAATAGTTATTTAAGCATTCCTATACTTATAAATTCTCAAAATAATATTGAAGCTACAGGTATTCCTTCGCAAAAAAGCGAAGGTAAAAATGCTGTATTTTTATTAGATAGTGGCATAATAGGGGAAACTGCCCCAATGGTAAGTATTTTTATGGAAAATATGAAACAAGAAGGATTCCGTAACATGCTAAAAGACCAATTTATAAAACATACGGATGCCTGTGTTGATGATTTTTTAAAAGGGGATATAAAATCGTTATTTAAAAACACAAAACGATTATCAAAAGTGGTTATCAACCATTTTAAACCGATGATTCCACTGGAATTTCATGAGCTTTGGGAAAAAGGTATTAAGACCAATGACTACTATTTAAAACTTTGCGGTTCTGGCGGCGGTGGTTATATACTTGGTTTTACTGAAGATATAGATAAAGCGAAACAAGTCCTTAAAGATTATAAATTAGAGGTCGTTTACAACTTCTAAACTTCTGTCACCCTGAGCGCAGTCGAAGGGTATATTTAAATTTTTCTTATGCTAAGCCGAAGACAGAAACATATTCTACTTAAATTTTTTAGTATGTTTTCTGTGGTAAGAGGTTACAATATACTTGTGGTTGTTGTGGCTCAATATGTTACATCTATTTACATTTTTGCACACGATAAGCCAGTCCGCCAAGTTGTTTTTGATGTTAATTTATTAATGTTGGTTTTGGCATCGGCTGCCACTATAGCCGGAGGGTATATCATCAATAATTTTTACGATTCGGAAAAGGATTTGATCAATAGGCCACATAAATCCATGATTGACAGGTTGGTGAGCCAAAACACAAAATTATCGCTATATTTTGTATTGAATTTTATGGCTGCGGTTATGGCAAGCTACGTGTCTTTTAATGCCGTGATTTTCTTTTCGGGCTATATTTTTGGTATTTGGTTTTATTCACACAAATTGAAAAAAATGCCTTTTATAGGTAATATCACATCGGCTATTTTAACGATTACGCCCTTTTTTATTATATTTATTTACTATAAAAATTTTGAACCTGTTATTTTCGTGCATGCCATGTTCTTGTTTTTAATCATTTCTATGAGGGAGTTGACCAAGGATTTGGAAAATATAAAAGGGGATTTGGCACTTGGTTACCAAACTATACCAATTGTGTATGGTGAAAAAGCATCAAAAATAATGCTGACTATTTTAACATGGTTAACGTTAATTCCAATATATCTTTTATTGTATAATTTTGAAGTGGGACGTATGGATATTTACTTTTATTTAAGCCTTATTTTGTTGTTGTTTTTTATACTGTTTGTATGGAAATCTAAAACTAAAATGCATTATTTAATACTTCATAACATCTTAAAACTTATTATTCTTTCGGGCGTTTTAAGTATTTTATTAATAGATGTAAATGTGATTTTAAAACATATATAAGAAGAGTGTTTTTTCATGTAACAAATCATCAATCCAAAAAATCGTCAATCATAAATTTAAACATATCTTTGCAAAAAATAATTAAGTTATGAGTAGGCATCAAGGCGATAAAGGCAATGGGAAAATTTCGGGAAGAGGAGGTGAATCTAGTCGCAAAAGTAGTTATTCAAGAGGCAACGCGCCTTTAAAAAATCAAGGAGGCTACACAAAACCATCTAGCCCAACTAAGGCTACATCGGTCCATAAATCGAACCCGAATGAAATTCGTTTAAATAAATATATTGCGAATTCTGGTATTTGTTCCAGAAGGGAAGCCGACGTGCACATTGCTACAGGTTTGGTAACTGTTAACGGCAAGGTGATCACAGAAATGGGTTATAAAGTAAAGCTTGATGATGAGGTTAAATACGATGGCGCACGTGTAAATCCAGAAAAAAAAGCCTATGTTTTGCTTAATAAACCAAAAGGATTTGCCACCACAACCAGTGAAGGCAAAGGAAGAACTGTTATGGATTTGGTTGCCAATGCCACAACATCACGTATTAAACCCATCGGACGTTTGGGCAGGAACTCATTAGGCTTGTTATTGTTCACCAATGATGATGCTATCGTAGAAAAATTTACAAATTCCAAAAATGGGATTGCTAGATTATTTCATATCGAACTTGATAAAAATTTAAAGCTTGAAGATTTAAAAAAGATTCAAGCTGGTTTTAAAATTGAAGGAAAACTGATAGCAGTTGAAGAAATCAGCTATATTGATGGTGCTTCAAAAAATGAAATAGGCTTAAAAATAAAAAATACAGGTAATACGATTATACGATCCATATTTGATTACTTAAAATATGAGATTGTGAGTTTAGACTGTGTTGCTATTGGGCATCTTACCAAAAAAGACCTACCTCGTGGGCATTGGAAACACCTAACCGAGCAAGAGTTAAACACCCTCAAAATGCTTTAAATAAAGATGATAAAAAATAACATTTTTTTAAATGAAATAAAAAAAAATGTATTTCATTTGTAAAGTAAATGCTGAACAAATTGAAACGTGTTTGTATCTTCGGGCTTTTGGAAATTAAGAAGTTGTTTTCAAAGGCTGCTTACAGGGAAAGTAACCGAAATTTAAAGCTGACTTCTGTATATTCTATTGTTGGTAGCCAACATAAATATGCCTTTATTCCTACGACCCAAAGTCAGATTCAAATTTGATAAATAGAAAATATTATTTGATTAGAAACATATGTTTCATAACTTTAAAAAATTAATATAAATCTATTATATCGAAAAAACGGATGAATACTAAGTATATAGATCTAATAAATCAATCATTTTATTTTCCACAAGAAGAATTTAAACTAGAAGATAAAAATTTACAATTTCACGGCATTGACTTAATGCAGTTGGTAGAAGACTACGGAACGCCGTTAAAGTTTACCTATTTGCCGCAAATTTCGAACAATATAAATAGAGCAAAATCATGGTTTGCCAGTGCCTTAAAAAAGCACCATTATAAAGGGAAATACAATTATTGCTACTGTACAAAAAGTTCTCATTTTAAACATGTTTTAAATGAAGCCTTAAAAAATGATATCCATATTGAAACATCATCGGCTTTTGATATTGATATAGTTCAGAATTTAAAGAAAGAAGGAAAGATTACCGATAAAACTTATGTGATTAGCAATGGCTTTAAAAGGGAGCAATATGTTACAAACATTGCTAAATTAATAAACGGCGGCCACAAAAACTGTATTCCCATTATTGATAATTACGAAGAAATTGATTTACTTTCCAAGGAGATCAAAGGACGCTTTAATATAGGCATTCGAATCGCTTCAGAAGAAGAACCAAAATTTGAGTTTTATACCTCACGTTTAGGTATTGGATACAAAAATATCGTGCCTTTTTACAGGTCTCAGATAAAAGAAAACAAAAGGGTAAAACTTAAAATGCTTCATTTCTTTATCAATACAGGTATTAGGGATAATGCCTATTATTGGAACGAATTACTAAAATGTTTAAAGGTTTATACAAGTTTGAAACGCATTTGTCCGACGTTGGACAGTTTAAATATTGGCGGCGGTTTCCCTATTAAAAACTCGTTGGCATTCGATTTTGATTATCAATACATGGTTGATGAAATTATCAACCAAATAAAATTAATGTGTGAGGAAGAAGAAGTAGAAGTGCCAAATATTTTTACTGAATTTGGTAGTTTTACAGTAGGTGAAAGTGGTGGTGCCATATATGAAGTGCTTTACCAAAAACAACAAAATGATAGGGAAAAGTGGAACATGATTAATTCCTCTTTTATTACGACGTTGCCAGATACATGGGCCATTAATAAACGTTTTGTCATGCTGCCGGTCAATAGATGGAACGATAGTTACGAGCGCGTTTTATTAGGTGGTTTAACCTGTGATAGTGATGATTATTACAATAGTGAACAACACATGAACGCTATTTATTTACCAAAGTATAATAGGGAAAAACCTTTGTATATTGGGTTTTTTAATACAGGCGCCTATCAAGAAACCATAGGTGGCTTTGGCGGATTACAACACTGTTTAATTCCTGCACCAAAACATATTTTGATTGATAGGGATGAAGATGGCAATTTAACTACAGAATTATTTAGTGAACAACAAAAAAGTGAAGACTTACTTAAAATTTTAGGTTATGATGTTAGCCAAACTTATGAAACCGACGTATTAGCGGCATCTGTTAATGGTAACATGCAATTAGCCAATAAATTAAAATAATTAGCAATGAAAATTAAAACCTACGCGGGAATTCCAGAAGAATTCGCAAAATTAGAAAGCGCAAAAGTAGTATTAATACCAGTGCCTTATGAGGGAACAGGTGCTTCGCAAAGTGGAGCAAGTAAAGGCCCAGAAGCATTTTTAGAGGCTTCAGAAAACATGGGGCTTTATGATATTGAAACAGCTACTGAAGTTTATAAACAAGGTATATTTTTAGCAGATGCCGTTAAAGAAAATAGCTCTACTGAAGCTATGGTAAAAGCAGTTCATGAAATCACTAAAAAATACATTAAAAGAAATAAGTTCGTAACCATTTTTGGTGGTGAGCATTCCGTATCCATTGGAACTATCAGAGCTTTTAATGAAACGTTCAATAATTTAACGGTTTTACATTTAGATGCCCATGCCAATTTAAATAAAACCCATAAAGGGTCTTCATTTAATAGTGCTTGCGCAGCTTACGAAGCCAGTCAAACAACGAATTTAATTCAAGTCGGTATTCGTTCTATGGATGTTATGGAAAAAACATTCATGGATGAGGAAAAAACATATTTTGCCCATGAAATGGCTGTGGATGATACTTGGATGGACAGTGCTATAGACCAAATGACCGATAATGTTTTTATTACGTTTGATGTATCTGCTTTAGATATTTCCATCATGCCAAATAGTGGAAACCCACAACCTGGAGGCTTGTTTTGGTACGAAACTCTGGATTTCTTAAAACAAGTTTTTGCTGAAAAAAATGTTGTAGGTTTTGATATTATGGAATTTTGCCCAAATGAACATAACAAAGCGTCGGATGCTTTAGTGGCCAGACTTTATAATAAAATGCTTAGTTACAAATTTCAGGATGAAGATGCAGGAGATAGCTACGATAATTCATTCGATAATTCATTTGTAAATAAGAGTAGTAATTCTAAATTTGAAGAAGACGATGACTACTAAAGGACCCATATCACAATTCATAGAACATCATTATTTACATTTTAATGCAGCGGCTTTGGTTGATGCAGCAAAAGGGTATGAAACACATTTGCTAGAAGGTGGAAAAATGATGGTCACCTTGGCAGGCGCCATGAGTACGGCAGAGCTAGGTAAGTCGTTGGCAGAAATGATTCGTCAAGATAAAATTCACATTATATCTTGTACAGGTGCCAATCTTGAAGAAGATATAATGAATTTGGTAGCACACAATTCATATAAACGGGTGCCTAATTATAGGGATTTGTCGCCGCAGGAAGAATGGGATTTATTGGAAAATCATTATAATCGCGTTACCGATACCTGTATTCCAGAGGAAGAAGCATTTAGAAGATTACAATCACATTTATATAATATTTGGAATAAAGCGGATAAATCAGGAGAACGTTATTTTCCGCATGAGTTTATGTATCAAATGTTGAATTCGGGTGTTTTAGAACAGTATTATGAGATTGATCCGAAAGATTCTTGGATGGTTGCTGCAGCCGAAAAAAACTTGCCCATTATAGTGCCAGGATGGGAGGACAGTACTATGGGAAATATTTTTGCTTCTTACTGTATTAAAGGGGAATTTAAAGCATCTACTACTAAAAGCGGGATAGAGTATATGATGTGGTTGTCAGATTGGTATCCAAAAAATTCAACAGGGAAAGGTGTTGGCTTTTTCCAAATTGGCGGCGGTATTGCTGGTGATTTTCCAATATGTGTTGTGCCAATGCTTTATCAAGATATGGAAATGCACGACATCCCTTTTTGGAGTTATTTTTGCCAGATTAGCGACTCTACAACAAGTTACGGATCTTATTCTGGTGCCGTGCCAAATGAAAAAATTACATGGGGAAAACTTGATATCAATACCCCAAAATTTATAATAGAAAGTGATGCAACTATTGTGGCTCCTTTAATATTTGCTTACCTTTTGGGTATGTAAAAAAAATGCTATATTCAAACTTTTGATAAATGAAAAACAGAAACGACAATTTAAAGCGAGTTATCGTAGACTTTAAAAAGCTAACCCCAGAAATTTTGGCTTTATTGGTTGAAAAATATCCTGATGGTTATGACGAAGATCAAATTATATCATTCAAAAACGCTAGTAATGAGATCATTGAGGCTGTTGAAGTAACGACTAAAGATACTAAATATTTAGTAAAGGTTAGTAAAAAACTAGCCATAACCATGGAGAATTATGATGAGGATGATTATGGTGATTTTGCGACTGATGATCCAGATGCTATTCAAGATCCAGAATTAGCCATTGAGGCAGATGACGATTTAGATACCGACGATAGCGATGATGTGGATGATACGAAATTAGACAAGGATGTTGATTTAGACGATGCTGATGATTTAGATGATTTAGATGAAGAGCCAATTGATGATGACGAAGACGACGATATAGATTAAATTTTTTTCAGTAAAATGGAAACAGCTGTTTTTAAGTCTTACGAAAACGGTTATTATACGTTTTTGTTTGATAATGGTGAGGACATGATTTTTGAAGAAGTCCATCCTCGTGTTTTAAAACAATTTGATTTAAAAATTGATTCATCTCTTGTTGGGAAGGAATTTAGAGTATCTTTTGTAGAAGTTTTTGATGATGGCGATGAAGATTTTTTAATTTACAGAATAGAAAGTTTAAAACCACTTTAAATATAAAGATTTATGGTTACATCATTTCATATGTCATTGCCTTGCCTTAGTGTAAGGGATACCAAAAAATTTTACACGAGTATTGGCGCTTCCATAGGAAGATCGACACAAAGTTGGGTGGATATCAATTTATTTGGTCACCAAATAACGTTTATTAAAGCAGGAAAATTTAACTTCAATAGTCCAAACTATGTATTTGAAGGCAAAATTTTACCATCATTTCACTTCGGAGTAGTAATTGATTTAGATGCATGGAATGAGGTTTACGCAAAGTTTAAAGATCAAGATTTAGAATTGGTTGATAAAACCACATTTCTAAAAGATAATATTGGTGAACACACCTCCTTTTTTGTAAATGATCCAAATGATTATATGCTAGAATTTAAAAGTTTTAAAAATCCGTCAGATGTCTTTAAATCCTAGTTGATTCATGATATATTTATAAATCAAGCTGCCTTTATGGTGGCTTTTTTTATGAAAACTTCCCAAATAAACACACTATAAACGATTAAATATTCTAAAGCTATTATCCATAGATTCTCTGTTTCATTTTGGTTGCTATAAGCTAAATAACTAAGTATAGCAACACAACTCCACACCAAAGGAAATTTATACTTTGTAAAAACAGATAATGCTAAAAGCGTCGAGATATACCAAGGATGTACAGTTGTTGCTGTGAAGTAATAAAAAGATAAGACTAAAAGCATCGAGGTAATTAACTGAACCGTTGTCTTGTTTTTTCTGAAAAAAGTTAAAATTAAAACAAATAAAATAACAATAAATGGGGTTGCTCTTCCAATGGTATCAATTTCGTTGTAACCTCTAAATAAGTAGCCTATTTCTCTTGCGATATAATATAAACTGGCGTTAAACTCAAATTGGTGAAACCACAAGCCAATGGTTTTCGAATAATTATTTATAAATCCTGAAAAATAAAATGGGACAAAAAACAGGAGTACAGTTAGACCAATTATTAGATAATAAGAAAGCAATTTTGTCAATTTTTTAAAATCAGGAATCCATTTCACATTATTAGAATCATCTTTAGCAAACCACTGATAAAACAAGGGTAAAAACATTAAAGGAATTAATTTTACTGAAATTGAAAGCCCTAAAATAAAAGCAGCAAACAGCCATTTACCTGTGTGCAGTAAATATAAACTCCAAACCAAAAAGAAAATCATAATCCCTTCAAAATGAAGATTGCCAGTTAATTCAATAATAATAAATGGGTTTAATACATACCAAAACATATTGTGAATAGGTAATTCTAGTTTTTCAAGTAGTTTTTTCCCAAAATAAAGGGTTCCAAAATCCGCACAAATTATAATGAATCGTAAAATCATTACAGACCCTAAAATACTTTTTCCGGCAAATAATCCCGCCAAAGCAAAGCAAAATTGATTAATAGGAGGGTAATTGGAAAAATGACTTCCGTTTAACACACCCATGCCACGAAATAATTCTTGAGATTGCCATACAGGGAGTTCTCCTTTTTGAATAAAGAATTCTACCGAATGCACATACGGATTAATTCCTTCAATAATCAATCTGCCATCCCAAATAAACCTATAAAAATCTTGTGATAGGTTGGGTATAGCTAGAATAAAAGCACATCTAAAACCAAAAGCGATCCAAGTTAATAATCCAATGTGATGTTTAAATATAGTAACAAGCTTGTAAAACAAAAAAAACAAAGCAGTGTAAAGCATTAGAAGCTTTGTGTAATCGCTTCTCTCTAGGTAGTAAGCAAAAGAAACATAGAATAAAAAACTAGCTAGCACCAAGAGTAAGGGTGCTTTATAGAGTTTAAAAAAGGAGCTATTTGAAAGCATTTTCAAATATAAGATTAATTGTTTGGCATATTTTAATCGAAAAGAATTTCTCGACGCTTAGCGTCGGGTTTCCGTTGAAATTGTCATTGACTTCGTCGAATCTTCGATTTCTCGTGAAATCGTAAGATTCATGAATTCTTTTATTATAAAAATATTAAGTAATGAATAAAGCGGGAATCCAAATAAATGCCACTAAAACGTTGTAGTTTAAATTAATTGGGAATATTATATAATACATGACTTCTGTCATAATTTAGGTAGTACCCTTACTTTAATTTTGACATGTTATTTAAAGATAAAATTCAGTTAAAATCATAGATCATGGATATTTCCCACATTGAACATATAGGAATTGCCGTTGAAAATTTAGAAGATTCAATTAAATATTATGAAGATGTCTTAGGCATGACATGCTATTCTATTGAAGAGGTTGTTGATCAGAAAGTGAAGACAGCCTTTTTTTTGGTAGGTACTACAAAAATTGAATTGCTTGAGAGCACCTCGCCCTATGGGCCCATTGGCAAGTTTATTGAGAAAAAGGGTCCTGGCATTCACCATATCGCCTTTGCTGTTAAAAATGCAACCGATGCTTTGAAACTAGCAGAAGAAAGAGGTGTAACACTTATAGATAAGGTATCTAGAAAAGGAGCAGAGGGATTGAATATTGGGTTTTTACATCCAAAATCCACGTTGGGCGTGCTTACGGAATTATGCTCAAAAGAGTAAAACATTGAAAAAAAATAGATAAGCAAATAATATACAAATGGCAAATCAAGATAAAATTAACGAGCTCATTGAGAAAAGAGTAAAAGCAAAGTTGGGTGGAGGTATAAAACGTATAGACTCTCAACATGCTAAAGGAAAACTAACTGCCCGAGAAAGAATAAATATTCTTTTAGACGACGATAGTTTTGAAGAGTTTGACATGTTTGTTACACATAGAACAAAATCTTTTGGATTGGATAAAGAAATCTATCTATCGGATGGCGTTGTAACAGGTCATGGCACTATAGATGGTAGAATAGTGTATGTATTCTCCCAGGATTTCACGGTGTTTGGAGGTTCACTTTCAGAAACCTATGCTTTAAAAATTTGTAAAGTCATGGACATGGCCATGAAAATTGGGGTGCCCGTAATTGGACTTAATGATAGTGGAGGGGCGAGAATTCAGGAAGGTGTAAGGTCTCTTGCTGGATATGCCGAAATTTTCCAAAGAAATATCATGGCTTCTGGAGTCATTCCTCAAATTTCTTCCATTTTAGGCCCTTGTGCCGGTGGTGCCGTATATTCTCCAGCCTTAACAGATTTCACGATTATGACAGACAAAACAAGTTATATGTTTGTTACGGGGCCAAAAGTGGTGCAAGCTGTAACGGGCGAAGTCGTCACTGCGGAACAATTGGGAGGCGCTCATATCCATTCCACCAAATCTGGAGTATCACATTTTTTGGCGGATAACGATGAAGAAAATTTAATGCTTATTAGAAAATTATTAAGCTATTTGCCATCAAATAATCTTGAAGAGCCACCCACCATTACTACTTCAGATCCCATAGACCGATTGGATGACATATTAAATACCATCATTCCAGAAAATTCAAATCAAGCTTATGATATGATTGATGTGATTTCAACCATTACAGATAACGGCGAATTTTTAGAAGTTCACAGAAATTATGCTCGAAATATTGTTGTGGGATTTGCTCGTTTTAATGGTCGTTCGGTTGGTATTGTTGCCAATCAGCCAAAATATTATGCAGGTGTTTTAGATAGTGAATCGTCAAGAAAAGCGGCCAGATTTGTTCGTTTTTGTGATGCGTTTAATATTCCCCTAGTAACCTTGGTAGACGTTCCGGGATTTTTACCTGGTACTGGACAAGAATACGGAGGCATAATTCTACATGGTGCCAAATTATTGTTCGCTTATGGAGAAGCAACTGTTCCGAAAGTAACTATAACACTCCGTAAGTCGTATGGTGGGGCTCATGATGTTATGAGCTGTAAACAATTACGTGGCGACTTAAATTATGCATGGCCAACGGCTGAAATAGCAGTCATGGGCGCAAAAGGAGCTGTAGAGGTTTTAGAAGGTTCAAACATCAGTAAAATTGAAGATGAAGTAGAAAAGCTTCATTACATCGAGGAGAAAGAAAATGAATATAATGCCAAGTTTGCCAACCCTTATGTAGCTGCTAAATATGGCTTTATTGATGATGTTATCGAACCAAGAAACACACGGTTTAGAATTATTAGGGCTCTAGAATTATTGGCTAATAAAAAAGAGGTGAATCCACCTAAAAAACACTCAAATATCCCATTATAATGACACGCGTACTATTATATACAGATCCACTAAGTGAAGGGTACATTATTCTAATTACAGGCTTATTAATTGTTTTTAGCGGCTTGATTCTTCTAACTGTGTTTTTTAAATACGGTTTACCAATTATGCTCTATATCTATAAAATAATTACCAAAGGAAGAGATAAAAAAGTTAAAGATATTTCCCCTAAAGTTAATGAGAAATTTACCGGAGAAATTGCTGCGGCTATTTCTGTTGCTATTCATCTATATCTAGATGAACAACACGATGAAGAAAATGCCATATTAACCATTAAGCAAGCTAGAAAATTATATTCTCCTTGGAGTTCTAAAATATATAGTGCTTATAGAAATAGACTTTAGCTCAAGAATTTTTAAATTTTATAAATAAGACCATGAAAAATTTCACATTCAGGATAAACGAAAATAATTACGGAGTTAAGATTCTTTCACACGAAAATAATACGATCGAATTAGAAGTTAATGGAACTTCCTATTCTGTAAAAATGAAGGAAGAAATAAAAAAGGTAAAAACACCAACATTGGTTCGCAAGCCAGCCAATGCCGCTATTGAGCCAGTAAAGATAAATCCTGTGTCATCAAGGGCTAAAATCATAGCGCCCATTCCAGGAGTGATACTATCTATTAATGTAAAAGTAGGAGATACGGTTAAAGAGAACGATTTATTATTGGTTCTTGAAGCCATGAAAATGGAGAATAGTATTGCTTCAGAAAAATCCGGTATTGTTACAGCTATTAATGTGGCTGTCGGACAGCAAGTGTTGCAAGGAGAAGTAATGATAGAATTAGAATAAAATAGTAATATCATTTCGAATAAAATGAAGTCGTTCTAAAATTAGTGATTCATTTTTATACTTCGAAATGACCAAACAAAAGACAATGAAAAAAGTAATATTAATTTTTGGAATTCTATCACTGCTCATTTTTATAAAACCTGTATTAGGATTTAGCTCCAATACTACAAATACGTCAGTATCAGCTTCGGTTTCTCAAGTAGAAAACACGGTTGAAGAAACCTTTGTTGACGGGGCATTAGATGGGATTAAGGAGTTTTATCACTTCACAGGTTTTGCAAATGCGCAAACGGGACATATCATAATGATTTTAATAGGTATTATTTTTATATATCTGGGAATTAAATTTGATTATGAGCCTTTGCTTTTAATTCCCATTGGCGTAGGTGTCATGCTTGGGAATATACCTTTTGTAGCAGGCTACCAAACGGGGATTTATGAAGAAGGATCTGTACTCAATTATCTTTATTTTGGTGTGGTAAAAGGGATTTATCCACCACTTATTTTCTTGGGCATAGGCGCTATGACGGATTTCTCGTCGCTTATTGCCAATCCTAAATTAATGCTTCTAGGGGCAGCGGCTCAAATCGGGGTATTTGCAACATTTTTAGGAGCTCTTTACTTAGGGTTTAGCCTTCCAGAAGCTGGTGCGATTGGGATTATTGGTGGTGCCGATGGACCAACGGCTATCTTCTTATCTTCAAAATTAGCCAATGGTATTAATATTCTGCCAGATGGAACAACCGTTAAGAATTTAATTGGCCCAATAGCCATTGCTGCCTATTCGTATATGGCATTAGTACCTGTTATTCAACCGCCAATCATGAGATTGTTGACTTCCAAAAAGGAGCGATTAATAAGAATGAAACCTCCAAGAGCCGTGTCTCAAAAAGAGAAAATGATTTTCCCAATAGTCGCTTTGTTACTAACCACATTTATATCACCAAGTGCTTTGCCGTTGTTAGGGATGCTGTTTTTTGGAAACTTATTAAAGGAATCTGGCAGAACAGAACGACTTGCAGAAACTGCCCGTACTAAATTAATTGATATTGTTACTATTCTTTTAGGTGTTACCGTTGGTGCATCAACACAGGCCGATATCTTTATTACTAAAGATTCTATGATGATATTTGGTTTGGGTGCACTATCATTTGTTATAGCAACAGCTGGTGGCTTACTTTTCGCAAAACTCATGAATTTATTTCTTAAAGGCGATAATAAAATAAACCCACTTATTGGTGCATCTGGTGTTTCTGCAGTTCCAGATAGTGCTAGGGTTGTACATGCTGAAGGTCTTAAAGCAGACCCTCACAATTACTTGTTAATGCACGCTATGGCACCAAATGTTGCCGGAGTTATTGGTTCGGCAATTGCTGCAGGTATTATTTTAAGCTTTTTAGGATAGTTAAATAATATAGGTTTAAGAAAAGATAAATTTTAAAATTTAGAGACGATGGACTTACCAAATAAAATGACAGCTGATGAAGCTGTAAAATTGATAAAATCAGGAAATAGAGTATTAATTCAAGGCGGTTCTGCAACACCACAAACGCTTATTAGAGCCATGGTTGCTAGGGCTTCAGAGTTAAGAGGGGTAAAAATTGTACACCTGCATACCGAAGGTGAATGCGGTTATATAGCTCCAGAATTAAGGGATAGTTTTCATACCAGTGCCTTTTTTATAGGAGGCAATATTAGAAAAATGATTGGCGATACGGCTGATTATATTCCTATTTTTTTGAGTGACATCCCTAGTTTATTCCGTGAAGGATATATGAATTTGGATGTTGTATTAGTGAATGTATCACCACCAGATAAACATGGATTCTGCTCTTTAGGAGTTTCCGTTGATATTGTCATATCGGGTATCGAACAAGGAAAGAAAGTGATTGCGCAGATAAATCCGAAAATGCCACGTACATTTGGGGATGCCATTGTGCACATTAAGAATTTTGATGCTTGCGTTGAGGTTGATGACGATATTTATGAAATGAAATTGGCAGCCCCTTCCGAAGAAGAAAAAGCGATTGGTAAGCACATTGCTGGGATTATTGATGATGGTGCCACTTTGCAAATGGGTATTGGTGGTATTCCAAATGCCGTTCTATCATATTTAATGAACCATAAAAATTTAGGGGTTCATACCGAAATGTTTTCAGAAGGCATTGTGGATTTAGTTGAAAAGGGCATAGTAAATGGCTCTCAAAAAAAGGTTAACCCATATAAAATAGTATCAGGATTTGCTATGGGAACCAGACGCTTATATGATTTCATGGATGACAATCCGGAAATTGAAATGTTGGATATTGCTTATGTTAATGACACTTCCATCATTCGTCAAAATCCGAAAGTGACAGCCATCAATTCTGCTATAGAAATTGATGTTACAGGACAAGTTTGCGCCGATTCCATTGGTACAAAAATGTTTTCTGGAGTAGGAGGTCAAATGGATTTTATGCGTGGTGCTGCATTATCGAAAGGCGGAAAACCCATCATAGCGGTAACTTCCACAACATTAAAGGGCGTTTCTAAAATTGTACCCACGCTAAAATTAGGTGCTGGTGTTGTTACAACCCGCGCCCATGCCAGATTTGTTGTCACAGAATATGGCGTAGCCGAATTATTTGGAAAAACCTTAAAACAACGTGCAGAATCGTTAAGGGATATAGCGCATCCAGATCATAGAGAAGCATTGGATATTGCTATTTTCGAAAGGTTTGGAAGCAGCATCATCGTCTAAAATATTGAATATAGTTTAATATACATCGTTATGGGAACTAATAAGAATACACTTTTTTCGGACTTCAATCCTGTTACCAAACAGCAATGGATGGATAAAGTGAATATAGATTTAAAGGGTGAAGATTTCAATAGAAAATTGGTTTGGAAACACTTAAATGGTATAGATTTTCAACCTTTTTATAGTGCGGAAGATACACTAGAGTATCTCACCAACACAGGTGAAAACGCACGGGTTTTAGTCAATTATAGAACCATTCATGTTTTATCCGCCGAAAGCGGTAATAAACAAGCTTTAAAAGCGATTAATGAAGGTGTGACTGGAGTTATTTTCGATTTAAAAGAAAATGTATCTGTAACCAAGCTTTTAAACAAGATTAATATTAATGAGTTAGCGGTGTCCTTTATTTTAAACGAAAACGCTATTGGTTTTGTGAAAGATTTCTTTGATTTTTCAGATCAAAATGTCACCAATAATAAAAACCTTAGAGGGTATTTTGATTTAGGAATAGTCTCTAATTATGTCACAACAGGGCATTACAACATGCTTCGATTCGAAATGCTGAAGCATTTGGTAAACTTATCAAAAGAGTATCCAAATTTTAAGGCCATAACCATTTCAGGTACTGCATACTTAGATTCAGGTTCTAATCAGGTTCAAGAAGTAGCTTACACTTTAAATTCCTTAATTTATGTCATAGAACACTGTTTGGAAAGGGACATTGACATAGAAGCTGTTTTTGATAATCTTCATGTGGAATTAGCGATAGGTTCAGAATATTTTATTGAAATTGGTAAGTTTAGAGCTTTTAATAGCTTGTTGCATGAGATCGCTAAAACCTATGGTATTTCAAATTTCACACATACATTAACGGGGAAAACAGCTGTTTGGAGCAAATCCATTACCGATGCACATACTAATTTATTGCGCGCCACTACCGAAACTATGTCAGCAATTTTGGGGAATGTTGATGGTGTTTTAATTGATGCCTACGATATGGAGTTTAATGATCCATCCGATTTTTCAACTAGAATTGCTAATAATATTACAACCATTTTAAAAGAAGAATCTTATTTTGGTAAAGTGGCAAATCCTGTGGATGGGTCATATTATATTGAGAAAGTCAGCACAAAAATAGCTGAAAAAGCCTTAGAACTTTTTAAAGTTATTGAAGCACAGGGCGGATTTTATAAGGCTTTTGAAAGTGAATTTATTCAACAACAAATAGCCCAAATACGTCAAGAGAAAATAAAATTAATAAGTCAAAGGCGTTTACCAATGGTTGGGGTTAATAAATATCCAAACCTCATGGAAACAGTGCCGTCCAAAGTGCTTTCGGCTGGAGCTAACGTCAATTCTAAAGTATTAATTCCTAGAAGGGCATCTTTAGAAATTGAAGCGATAAGAAAAGTTACGGAGCAAATTGTTGAAGAAACTGGAAAGCGGCCTACAGTTGAACTTGTAAGTTTCGGCAATCTAACTATGCGTAAAGCCAGGGCTGCTTTTTCTTATGATTTTATGGGTGTTTCAGGTTTTGAAATATGGCAAGAAAAAAGTTATGACAGCGCCAAGCAAGCCGCTGGACGTAGTGCCTTGACAGAATCAGATGTGGTTGTTATATGTAGTTCAGACCCAGATTATACTGAAAGTGCTTTATTATTTATAGAAACCTTTAGGGATATTAATGCAGATAAAGTACTTTTATTAGCAGGAAATCCTGTTGACATCATGAGCGCATTAACTGATGCAGGTTTAGATGGATGCATTCATATAAAATCGGATGTGATACACACCATTTCAGGTGTTCAGGAAAAAGTTCAAAAAAACATTAAATCATTACAGTTATGAGACGTGATTTTTCAGATCTAAAATTACATACTGTTGCTAAACAACGGTCCACATATTCAGATCATCAAGATATTTGGAATACACCCGAGGGTATTCCTGTTAAAACACATTTTTCAAAAGAAGATATAGCACACGCAGAACATTTAAATTTTGTTGCGGGCTTGCCACCATTTACACGAGGCCCTTACAGCACCATGTATGTATCTCAGCCTTGGACCATTCGTCAATATGCAGGATTTTCAACAGCTGAAGAATCCAATGCATTTTATAGAAGAAACCTGGCTGCGGGTCAAAAAGGGTTGTCCGTTGCATTCGATTTAGCAACCCATAGAGGTTACGATTCCGACCATCCACGTGTTACGGGCGATGTTGGAAAAGCTGGTGTTGCCATCGATTCTATTTTGGATATGGACATTTTATTCGACCAAATTCCGTTAGATAAAATGTCGGTTTCCATGACCATGAACGGTGCCGTTTTACCCATTATGGCGTTTTACATTGCAGCAGCAAAAAAACAAGGTGTGGCGTTGGACCATTTAAGTGGAACTATTCAAAATGATATTTTAAAGGAATTTATGGTGCGCAACACCTATATCTATCCACCATTACCATCCATGAAAATTATTGGTGATATTTTTGAATACACCACCAAATACATGCCTAAGTTCAACTCCATTTCCATTAGTGGCTACCACATGCAAGAAGCTGGAGCGACTGCCGATATTGAGTTGGCATACACCTTGGCCGATGGTATGGAATATATTAGACGCGGATTGGCTTCAGGTTTAAAAATTGATGAATTCGCCCCTAGGTTGTCATTTTTCTGGGCGGTTGGGATGAACCATTTTATGGAAATTGCAAAAATGCGTGCAGCACGTATGCTTTGGGCAAAAATCGTTAAACAATTCAATCCTCAAAACCCGAAATCTATGGCGTTGCGTACCCATAGTCAAACATCTGGTTGGAGTTTAAGTGAGCAAGATCCTTTTAATAATGTTGCCAGAACCTGTATTGAAGCCATGGCTGCGGGTTTAGGAGGCACGCAATCGTTACACACTAATGCGTTGGATGAAGCCATAGCATTGCCGACCGATTTTTCTGCAAGGATTGCGCGTAATACCCAAATTTATATTCAGGAAGAAACACAGATTACTAAGTCCGTTGATCCATGGGCAGGCTCTTATTATGTAGAATATTTAACTCAGGAAATTGCCAAAAAAGCTTGGACTTTAATTGAAGAAGTAGAAGAACTGGGCGGTATGGCAAAAGCCATTGAAACAGGTGTTCCTAAAATGCGTATTGAAGAAGCTTCGGCACGTAAACAAGCACGATTGGACTCTGGACAGGATATTTTAGTGGGTGTGAATAAATTTAGAACCAATGAAAAATCGAATATCGAGATTTTAGAAGTTGATAATTCTACGGTCAGATTGTCCCAAATAGAGCGTTTAAAAAAATTAAGAGCTAATAGAAACCAAGATGTTGTTGATGCTAATTTAAAAGCATTAACAGACTGTGCCGAAACAGGAACAGGTAATTTGTTGGAATTAGCTGTTGAAGCTGCCGAAAATTTTGCAACTTTAGGGGAAATATCCGATGCTTTAGAAGTTCATTTTGGTCGTCATAAAGCAGATACTAAATTAATAAGTGGTGTGTATAGTAAAGAAGTAAACAACGATCATACATTTGTTAAAGCACAACAAATGGCCGATAAATTTGCAGAGATTGAAGGGCGTCGCCCAAGGGTTATGATTGCAAAAATGGGACAAGATGGGCACGATAGAGGCGCCAAAGTAGTCGCTTCCAGTTTTGCCGATTTAGGTTTCGATGTCGATATGGGACCCTTATTTCAAACGCCAGAAGAAGTCGCAAAACAAGCCATTGAAAACGATGTGCATTTTGTAGGAGCTTCTAGTTTGGCTGCCGGACATAAAACCTTGATTCCGCAATTAATTGAAGAACTGGAAAAACTGGGAAGACCAGATATTATGGTATTTGCCGGAGGTGTTATACCAGAACAGGATTATAATTATTTATTGGAACGTAAAGTGGCTGCCATTTTTGGACCTGGAACTGTGATTTCCAAAGCCGCTATGTCCATTATGGAAAAATACTTAGAACAAGATTAATAGCTTAACGTTCAACATGAATACCCCACTTGAGTTGTAAAAAAACCAAGTGGGGTTATTTATTATAAAGCAATATTGTCTTTTTAATTTTTTCTCCAAAATGTTTTGGCATTGCCACAAACTATATCGCTCCCTTCAATTTTTATGGTATGCATAAAAGAAAGATCCTTCATGTCTTTTGTTAAAGATAAAATATGGTCACCATATTGAGCTTCTGCAATAAAGCGACCATCCAAAACATGTAAATGGTAATTATCTACAATATCTTCAGGCAGGGATTCAATGACCCATTGTAAATACCTAATGTTGTTCACGTGTTTATTCATGTCGGTGTCAAACCTATTGACTTTGAATTTTTTTATATGGCTTGCTGTGTATGTGGTTTCAATTTTTTTCTTGATATTTTTGACAATGGATTCTTCGCTATAACATGGCCATTTTTCTTTAATGTCATTAAAAATAGGAATTGGCTTCCTTTTTTCAATATCGAAGAAAACCCACAAACCTTTGGCGCGACCTATGATGTTGTGGTGTTTATCAAAAATGATATTCTCTCTATATCCTTTAATGGAGGAATAGCTTGATAACCAGGTTCTAATCGTGATTTTTTCCTTGTAACTAGGATAGCGGTCTATTTGCAAAATGCCAGACACTAATACCCATCCAACATTTTTTTTATTCAGATCAAATAAACTATGATTTATGGAGTAACAATGGTCTGCTGCTGTTTCTTCTAATAATGCTAAAATGATGGTAGGCGTTGCCAAACCCAATTTATTCATTTCTAAATATCTTAGCTCAAATTCTTTGTCAAAATAGTGTTCAAATGTCATTTTCATTTACATTCAAAACGTATGAATTGATCTTTTATTCAAAAGACTTCTTAAATGTTTCAATAATATCTTGTGCCGCTTTTACAGGCGATATTTCCGAAGCGATGATTTGTTTTTCTAAAGCAGTTAGCTTGCTGGCAATATCTTTTGAACCATAAAAAAGGTGTTTTAATGCTTCGTTTATATTGTTGTACATCCATCGAATTTTTTGATGGTTTCTGTTTTTATTGAAATACCCATTTTTAACAACCAATTCGGTATATTTTGTAATCTCGTCCCATACAGCATCAACACCTATGTTTTTTGTAGATGATGCTGTTGTTACCACGGGCATCCAACCAGATTCCGACTGTGGAAAAATATGTAATGCGTTTTGGTATTGTAAACGTGCCAACTCGCTTTTTTTAATATTATCGCCATCGGCTTTATTAATAACCACCATGTCTGCCATTTCCATGATGCCTTTTTTAATCCCTTGAAGTTCGTCGCCGGCACCAGCCAACATTAAAAGGAGGAAAAAATCGGTCATGCCATGAACTGCTGTTTCAGACTGTCCCACACCAACCGTTTCAATTAAAACAACATCATAACCAGCTGCTTCACAAAGTAACATGCTTTCGGCAGTTTTGTTGGCAACACCACCAAGGGTGTCACCAGAAGCCGACGGTCGTATATAAGCACTCTCTAAAGTGCTTAAGGCTTCCATACGGGTTTTATCGCCCAAAATACTGCCTTTAGAGCGTTGGCTACTTGGGTCTATGGAGAGAATGGCAACCTTATGACCTTGGTTAATGATGTGTTTTCCAAAAACTTCAATAAATGTGCTCTTGCCCACACCAGGGACACCCGTAACACCAATGCGAACAGAATTGCCTGAGGCTGGTAAGATAGCTTGAATAATATCTTTGGCAAGTAGTTTATCGCTTTCTAAATTGCTTTCTATAACGGTAATAGCTCTAGACAGAATAACCCGATTTCCACTTAAAACTCCATCAATATAAGCTTGTGCGGTGAGTCTGTTTTTTGCTTTGTAGTTTGTCATTCAGTGGTAAAAATTACATTTATAAAGATACTGATAAAGTAAAAAATTGCCATGTAAAATGGGGTGTTTTTTAATTAAAATGATATAAGTAAAATAATAAAAATGGGTGCAAAACAATAGGTTTGCCTGGCAATTATTAGTTTGCTTAACATATTATCTAAAAAATCTTTACTTTAACATGATTTTTAAAACTTGCATTACAATTATCAGTCTAAATAACTATCTAAATGAAAATTAGGCATTCTATAGTTACCCGTTTCGCCTTATTTTTTACCGGGTTAATTATATTTTCCATACTCCTTTCTGGATATTTGGTGTTTAATAATGCCTCTAGGGTTATTGTTGCCTATTCTAAGGAGCGTATTATGCACACATCCGAACTGGCAGAGCAATCATTTTATGCTCTATTGAATGAGGTTTCCAACGATATTGCAGTAATATCCAATAGCCCAACACTTAAAAACTACATCGTTGAAAATTCTAATAAAACAACCAATGATGTTAATGAGCTGTTTGAGGTAACACTTAAAAATAAAGCATCTTATTTTCAAATTAGATTGATAGGTACTGAAAATAATGGCAAGGAAATCATTCGATTGGATAAAATAAATCAGGAAATACTCATTTCCAATAATCTACAAGAAAAAGGTAACCAAGAATATTTTAAGGAAGCCATAAATATGAATAAAGGCGATTTTTATTTTTCTGAAATAAATTTGAATGAAGAATATGGCGTTATTAGCGAACCTTTCACCCCTACGTTAAGGGCGGCAAGTCCCATTTTTGATGCCAGCAATACCGTAATAGGGATTGTTATTATAAATGTAGATTTAACAAAACTGTTTGAAACGTTAAGCAAAATATCAGGTAACGAATTTAAACTTTACTTAATAGACCACAACGGGCAGTATTTATATTCGCCAATAAAATCACAACGATTTGGAGTGCAAACAAAAACCAAATTTAATTTTTATGACGATTTTAAACTAAAACCAAACCTTATTTTAAATGATGGGTTTAGCCAATTAAACGAAAAACTGAAAGGGGATGTACTTAGTTACATTAAAGAATTAACCTATTTTAAAGGCTTAAGAACATTGTATTTGGTGTCTACAATCGAAGATAATGTGCTTATGGCAAGCGCGTCGGTTGTTCGTAAAAACAGCATACAAACGTTGCTTGGTGTTTGTTTGCTTTCTATTTTAATATCATGGTTTTTTGTTAGATTTTTTTCTAAAAAAATCAATAAGATTACAGAAGCGATTAGTAATTATGATAAAGGAATAGACAATAATATAGAGCTTCCTATAAATAGAAAGGATGAAATTGGTGCTTTGGCATTAACTTTTAATAAAATGAAAGCCAAAATAGACTCCCAAGTTAATGCCTTGCAAACATCGCTTAAAAAAGAAAAAGAAGCCAGAAACCAACGTGATGAATTTTTGCAAAACATGAGTCATGAAATGCGAACACCACTGAATGCTATTTTGGGACTCACCAAATTACTGCATAAAAACGCCCCTACGGAGGCGCAATTGCCCATTATAAATACTCTGGAAAGAACCTCAAACAGTCTTGCCGGTTTGGTTTATGATGTGTTGGACCATAAAAAACTAACCGAAGGCAGAGTGCATATTACCCACGAACCCACCACTATTGATGAACTTTTAAAAGATATTTACGCAACCTATCAATATGAGGCCATTCAAAAGGGATTGATATTTACTTTGAATATTGATGAAAAGCTTAAGAATCAATCTTTCTTAACAGATGCTTTAAGACTGTCGCAAATTGTTATAAACTTGGTTGTAAATGCCATTAAATATACTCAGGAAGGCACAATTAATCTTTCGGCGAAACTGATTAAAGAAAAAACATTTTCTTTATTGGAAATAAAAGTAACGGATACAGGTATAGGCATACTTCCTGAAAATATTGATAAAATAAACGATCGGTTTTTTAGGGAAAAAGACGATTTATCTGGAAGATATGGTAGTTACGGATTGGGCTTATCAATAGTAAAACAGTTAACAATCTTGTTTGGCGGTACTTTAAAAGCGGTATCAGAAAAAGGAAAAGGCTCAGAGTTCAACGTTAAAGTCCCTGTAATTGCTGCATTAAAAAATAAAACGAAAGTGGCGGATAAAATCATTGTATACCCAAAATTAAAAAGGGAATATAAAATGCTTCATATTGAAGACGACTTATCGACTTTAGAATTGGTTTCATACATTTTTGATGATGATACCATTCGTTTAATCCAGGTGAACAAATGGAATTTGGTTAATGAAAGTATTAACCAAAATAAACCAGATATTATAATAAGTGATTTAATGCTTGAAAACGAAAATTTATCTTCAAAGCTTCTTGATTGGATTTCAACTAATAAAGTAATATGTCCTATTTTATTGGTTTCTGCCACCGAGCCAGAAGTTATGTCGCAAATAAGTGGGTTGTATTTTCAAAAACCATTTAACATAGATTATTTAAAAGATACCGTATTCAAATTATTGGGAAGCCATGAATATTCAGTTCCCGATTTTTCGAATATTTATAGCAATTATGATAACAATTCAAGTAAGATCATTAAGGTATTGAAACTCATTGAAGAGGAATTTGAAACTTATATGAAACGAATTGATACGGTTGTTGAAAGTAAGAATGAAGATGAATGGGACGCTATTTTACATAAACTGATTGCCCATATCAATAATTTAAAATTACTTTCGCTTTCTGAGGCTTTACCCAAAAAAGTGAAGGCAGTAACCAGTGGCGATTTAGAAAAAATACATAATGTGTTTGCTTACTATATGTGTTGTATTCGGGTTGAAATTCAAATTAATTTAAAAGATTGATTTTTGTAAGCAATTCTTTTTCATAACTCTGGCTAACAGGAATGTAATCTTTGCCCATTTCAATAACGTTATTATTTATAAAATCTATCTTGTTTAAATTCACAATATAAGAACGGTGAACACGGAAGAAAAATTCAGGAAGTTTGGACTCGAGGTCTTTTAAGGTCATTAAAGTCAATATCTTTTTGTCGTGAAGTACAACAGAAATGTAATTTGCTTCAGATTTAAAATAAATGACCTCACTTAATTCAATTTTAACCAATTTATTTCCATCTTTTATAAATAATCTGGATTCCTTTTCCTTTTGCTTGGAAACATAATTTTTCGCTTTTTGAAATGCTTTAAAGAAGCGCGGAAAATCCACAGGTTTAACCAAAAAATCTACTATCTGATTGTAATTATAAGATTCGGCTCCAAAAGCTTGGTAGGACGTTATCATGATGACAGCCGAATTTGCGCCAATAATCTCCAATATGTCTTTACCAGTTATGTCGGGTAAATTAAAGTCTAAAAAAATCAAATCAAAATTATGCCTGTTAATAAGATTGATACATTCAAACCCCGAAGTTGTAGTGGTAACACTCGTTATGTCGTCAATTTTGCTACAAAAATGTTCAATCAAATCACAAATTAAAGGGTCGTCATCAACAATTAGGCATTTCATAATTCATCCAGTAATTTACATATTTCGTCAAGCAATATACTTAATTCGTATAAAAAATAGGTTTTGTTCTGAATTAAAGTTTAATATTGAATACTAAACTACAACTAAATGAAACTAAAACTAACATTTTCAGCTATTGCTTCTATTTTATTATTAGCAGTTACAAGCTGTAAAACTTCACAAAAAGACTCTGTATCTCTTGTAGAAAATCAAAAGCCAATTGAAGGCGAACCAAAAGGGGCTGACAACGTAGCGTATCAATGGGCCTACATGGTCATTGAAGGGACAGCCAATGATACCGAAAAATTTAAGCCAAGACCTACTATTTCATCAAGGTTTTTAGGTTTAATATTTACATCTATGTTTGATGCTTGGACCCGTTTCGACGAGAAAGCCACCCCACTTTATTTAAAAGATATTGAACGTCGCCCAGAAAATGAAAGAACATTAAAAAACAAGGAAATCGCTGTTAGTTATGCGGCTTACAGAGCTTTAAAGGAATATTATTATTCTGATAGCTTGATGTTCACCAATAAAATGAAAGAACTAGGGTTAGATCCCCACAATACGTCATTAGATCCAAACACGCCAGAAGGCATTGGTAATCTTGCCGCAAAAATGGTGATTGAGGCAAGAATGCACGATGGTTCTAATCAGTATGGAGATATTGAAGGGTCTAACGGGAAGCCTTATTTTGATTATACAGGTTATAAACCAGTAAATGATGCTGATACTAATGTGGATATTGATAGATGGCAACCAAAATATTTTTCTGATGGTAAAGGCGGAAAATTTGCTCCAGGATGTTTAACTCCTTTTTGGCCAAAAGTAAAACCACTTTTATTGGAAACTTCCGATCAATTTCGTCCAGGTCCACCACCTATGGTTGGTTCAGAACAAATGGAAATAGAAGTTAAGGAGGTTGTAGAATTACAAGCAAACTTAACACCAGAGAACAAGGCATTGGTGGAATTTATGAGAGATGGTCCAAAGTCTGTACAACAAGCTGGCCACTGGCTTAAGTTTTCGCAAGATGTTTCAAGAAGGGATAATCATACCATAGATGAAGATGTGAAAATGTATTTTTTAGTAGAATCAGTAGCCATGGATGGATTTATAGCTTGTTGGGATGCTAAAATGTTTTATGACTCAGCAAGACCTTATGCACTTGTTCATCATTATTATAAAAATGAAGATATTAAAGGTTGGGGAGGTCCTGAAAGTGGTATGATGACCATGAAAGGGGAACAATGGCGTCCGTATTCTCCAGATGTGTTTTTATGTCCACCATTCCCAAGTTATGTATCGGGACACAGCACCATAAGTGGTGGTTGTGCCGAAGCATTAAAACTTTTTAAAGGCGACGACACTTTTGGTATTGAAGTAGAGTTAATTCCTGGTGCCCTAACTGAGCCAGACAATTTAGGAGACCCAATTACCCTTAAATTTCCAACATTTACCGAAACAGGTGAAATGGCAGGAATATCAAGAGTGATGGGCGGCTATCACATTCAAGCAGATAATATTGAAGGCTTGGAATTGGGTAGAAGAGTGGCCCGTTACAATTATAAAAAATATCTTGAACTGGTGGGAGAGAAAGATGAAAATATCGCCCAATTAAACCAATAAGGTATTAAAATGACACGTATTTTATTAAACATTAATAGGGGCAGATTGCTCGCTATTAGTATCGGCATTATATATGTATGGTTTGGATTATTAAAGTTTTTCCCAGAATTAAGTCCAGCTGACGGTCTTGCAAAACATACCATAACTTTTTTAACCTTCGGACTGCTTCCTGAAAGCATCAGTATTCTATTGCTTGCTATTATTGAAGTAGGTATTGGGTTGTGTTTATTGCTTAATTTTCAACTTAAAACAGTAATAAGTATTGCCATTATTCATTTAATATTAACCTTTATTCCTGTGCTGTTTTTTCCTGAAGTGTCATTTGCCAAAGCCCCTTTTGTACTCACATTGGTTGGACAATATATCGTTAAAAACATAGTCATTATAAGTGCCTTGTTTTTTATATATCCTATTGATGATTGCGCTAAAAACATCTCATTAAATAAACCTCTGAAATTGTGATGAATTTAAATTCTGAAAAGAGGTATATAAAGAAGTTAATAGGGTTAGGGTAGATATCCAAGTTATAAATGACTCTTAATTCATTCTTAGTGACCATTTGTTAGTGGCATTAATTAAGTACAATTAAAACGATAATCAATATGAGTAACATTAAATATCCCTTTTGGGCTTTACTTGCCGTGCCTTTGCTTTGTGCAAAACTTAGCGCACAGACTCCAAGTGATGCCATCATGATGAACGCCGAACAAGCCTGTATTCTTTTAGAATACAACTATGGTAGTTTCGATCAATATTGGGAAGGAACATCGCTGCGTGAAAATCAAACCATTGCTACGGTAAAAAGGAATACGGTAATGCCTATGCTAGCTGTTGGGATTTTGGACAAACTCAATTTTTTTGTTGGAGTGCCATACATTAAAACAGAATCTTCAGACCCTAATGGTGGTAAATTTGCAGGAGCTAAAGGTTTTCAAGATGTCTCGGTTGCATTAAAATACCAAATCTTAAACAAAGTAAAAAATAATGGGACTTTTACAGCTTTAGCAACCGTTGGTTTTTCTACACCTATAACTAACTATCTTCCCGATTATATGCCATATAGCTTAGGACTTGGCGCACCTGAACTTTCCTATCGTGCCATAGCTCAGCATAAATGGAAAAGCGGACTTTATCTGCGGGGGGCTGCATCTTACCTGTGGCGGGGATATGCCAAAGCCGAGCGAGAGTATTATTATAATGATGGGAGTTATTACACACCTTGGATGAATGTGCCAAACGCAGTAACGTTTGAAGGCGTGGTTGGGTTTTGGGCCTTGAATAATGCTTTGCAACTGGAACTTAATTATATGGGATCCCAATCTACAAGTGGTGACGACATCAGATCCTATAATGCCCCACAACCAACCAATAATATTGATATGGATAGAGTTGGCATATTTGCACATTATTATTTTAAATCCATCAAAGGACTTGGTGTTGTGGCGTATCACAATCAAGTGGTAAATGGTAGAAATGCAGCAAAAATAAACACTACTGGTGTGGGATTAACATATTACTTTAATTATAGAAAAAAACAAAATTGATATGAAACATAATAAATATTTACTTATTTCATTGGCTGTTGTTTTCTTTTTAATCTCATGTGAGAAAGACTTGCCTACCTTTTTGTCTTATGAGAATTACGTTTTTTCATCTACTGATGAAGATGGAGGGACATGGAAACCTATTTTAATTAATAGTGGGGATGAAATAATTATTTCTGCACCTTCAGATGTAACTTCTGCAGAATACCTACAGGAATTGTCTGATTTGAAACAGGAAGTTTCGAAAAGAAGTAATGCTGAAGAGCAAGCCTTGGAATATTGGACTGACAATCCTACTATACGATGGAATGAGATTACATTGGAGCTAATAGCCAAATACAACATCATACCTGGGCCTAATGCAGACGGTACTTATACCTTACCGAATCCTAATAACCCAACAGGGCCACCGGCATTTCCATTTGCTCACCCACCTTATGCTGTTAGGGTACTGGCTTATTTGTCGGTAGCTCAATTTGATGGGTTAATAACAGCATGGCATTATAAATATACTTATAACCGACTTGCGCCTTTCAAACAAGATAGTGAAATTAAGTACGCTTATGCAGACAATAATATTCCTTCATATCCTTCTGATGGGGCAGTTCTTGCGTCTGTTTCCAAAAAAATACTGACAGCTATGTTTCCTTTAGAGGCAGAATACCTTGAAGCTAAAGAAGCGGAACATTTACGGAGTCTATTATTATCAGGAGGATACGTAGAGAGCGATATTGAAGCAGGTAAGATAATTGGTAACGAAATTGCTACAAAAGCATTAGAAAGGGCTGCTACTGATGGTATGAAAAATGCCCAAACACCCAAGCCGGTTTCTGATTCCATAGCTGCCGCAGCCTTTGATAGATTTGGATGGAAATGGATTAATAAAGAATTACCCCAACGTCCTGTAGGTCTAACCCCATTGTATGGAAAAGTGAAAATGTGGAATGTTCCAAACGTAGAATTAACCCGCCCAATACCACCGCCTAATCTTGATTCTCAAGAATATATGGCAGATGTAGAAATTTTAAAAGATTATGCCAATAACCTTACCACGGAAAGAAGACGAATTGCTAATTTCTGGCAAGATGGACTTGGCACTTACACGCCCCCTGGTCATTGGAATGAATTTACAAAAAAATTCATAGTGAAGTATAAATTGAATCCTCTCAGGTCTGCCAGAACATTTGCCTATATTAATATGGCAATGATGGATGGTGGTATTAGTTGTTGGGATGCCAAGTATTATTATCATTACCCTCGTCCAATACAAACTATAGAGGGTTTTAAAACCATTGCAGGAACCCCGAATTTTCCATCCTACACGTCTGGCCATAGTGTGTTTTCAGCGGCAGGTGCTGAGGTTTTAGCTTATATTTTTCCACAAGAGGCTACATTGGTCAGAGATTGGGCAGAAGAAGCCGCTATGTCAAGGGTATATGGGGGTATTCATTGGACTTTCGATGCTTATATTGGTACAGAACAAGGTATTGATGTCGCCCAGTATACAGTAGATGTTGCAGCAGTCGATGGTGCAGATTAAAATATATCAAAAATGGCTAAGAGAATATGGTTTATTAAAAACCACCATTGAAATTAGAAAAAAAGCATTGATAGTTAAAAACTATCAATGCTTTTTTTAATATTAAACTTTAGATGTTATCGATTGGATAAATACATACCCAAACCCTAAGAATAGCATTAAGTGAAAAGGAAACAATCCAAAATCGCCTCCTTGATTGCCTACAATAAAGGCACTATACATACCAAAGGCAAAATATAACATTAATAGGCCTTCAAAAACAACATGAAGAGATATTGTTTTTTTAAGGTATTTATTAGTTTTCCAACTATCTTTAATAGTACTGATATTAAACTTAGGCGTGCGAACAAATTCACTTTTTTTGCCAAAATGACCTTCTAAAACAGCTATTGAGTTATGAAGCGAAAACCCCATGGCGATTGTGAAAAACACAAAAAACATACCAATATAACTAATGAAATTTTTAATGCCTGCACCATACATTCTTTTGTACATAATCCAGTAGCAAATAAAAAATATAACCGTACTTAATACAAAAAAGCTCATGACATAAAAATATGGTTTTAAATGCTCGTACTGATTTTTAATATAAAGCATGGGGATGCTTAATACAGCAACTATTAAAATATTTAAAAACATGGTGCTATTTAACAAATGTAGCAGGCCATGTACCTTCGTTTTAAATGGAATATTTTTGCTTTTTATAACACGCCAAAACATTTTTTTAAAGTTTTCAGCCCCTCCCTTGTTCCATCTAAATTGCTGAGATCTGGCAGCGCTAATCACTACGGGTAGTTCGGCTGGTGTTTCAACATCTTCTAGATATTTAAATTTCCAATTTTTCAATTGCGCTCTATAGCTTAAATCTAAATCTTCCGTTAGTGTATCACCTTCCCAATTTCCAGCATCAATAATGCAAGTTTTTCTCCAAACACCAGCAGTTCCATTAAAATTAATAAAATGGCCTTTACTGTTTCTGCCAACTTGTTCTAGCGTAAAATGTGCGTCCAATGCAAAAGCTTGAATTTTAGTAAGAATGGAATAATTTCTGTTAATATGCGACCATCGTGTTTGAACAACACCAATGGTTTTATCTTTAAAATAAGGAATGGTACGTTTTAACCAATTTTCCTTTGGAAGAAAGTCGGCATCAAAAATCGCAATATATTCACCTTTTGCAATTTTAAGTCCTTCTTTTAATGCACCAGCTTTAAAACCACTTCTGTCGGTTCTGGTAATATGCTTAATATCTAATCCGTTTACACTTAAAGCTTCAATGTGTTTTCGAGTTGTTTCTACAGTTTCATCGGTGGAATCATCCAACACTTGAATCTCTAATTTATCGTGGGGATAATCAATTTTAGAAATGTTATCCAATAACCTTTCCATGACATACATTTCATTGTAAACAGGTAGTTGGATGGTTATGAATGGAATTTCATCTGGATTGGAAAAGTCAAAAGACTCACAATCCGTCTTTTTCCTTTTTGATGTTAAGTAGTTGAATAATAAATTTAATTGTGCTATCGCATACATGAAAATAAGTAAAAGCGATATGGTGTAAATAACAATAATTATGGTTTCGACAATCATTATTTAAAACTGTATTTAAAAATCCAACTTAGTATTTTTATGCCTGCAAATATACTACCTTTTATGGTTCCTGAAACTTTTGAGACACCAATTCTATGTCTATATTTTACAGGAATTTCTGTATACCTTAATTTTTGTTTTAAAGCTTTTAATTGCATTTCTACGGTCCAACCATAGGTTTTGTCTTGCATATTAAGTCCTATTAAGGCATTGTATTTAATGGCTCTAAAAGGGCCAAGATCTGTGAATTTCGACCCAAACATATATTTCATTAAAAAAGTAGCTAACCAGTTTCCGAAAATTTGCTGTGTAGCCAAAGAACCTTCTTCCCTTAATTCCTTAACTCGTGCACCTATAACAAAATCTATATTATTATTTAAAATGGGTTCAATAATTTTGATTAATTCTTCGGGATAATCACTGTAATCACCATCAATAAATACAACGATATCAGGTTTTTCTTGTTGATTTGCAAGATAATCAATTCCTTTTAAACAAGCATAACCATAGCCTTTTCTGGTTTCAGTTAAAACAGTTGCTCCTGCTTTTTCTGCATGGTTTGCGGTATCATCAGTCGAGTTGTTATTTACAACAATAATGTCTTTAACTATGGAAGGAATGTCACGAATAACTTTTGCGATGGAACCTGCTTCGTTATAAGCTGGAATGATGACTGATATTTTGGTCATTTATGGTTGCTTTTTTAATAATTACTTTCTATAGAGAAAATAATTATTTACCAAGTCTATATAGCTCTGTTTAGCTTCATCTTCACTAATGTCTTTAGCCTGGAATAACGCATTTATTTTAAACGCATTTATAATTGGTTTTTTGCTTTTAGGTTGACTAAAATTATTAGTGGCTTTTTTATAATAAGCATAAAGCTTAAGCAAGGTGTCTGCTGGAAATGGCTCTGTGTGTGCATTTACCCTTTCAACAGCTTCGTTAAACAATATATCTAAATCTTTATTACTCATAATTCGGCAATAACACTTTCGCCTCCGCGAACTTTTTGATTTAATGTTACTTTTATATTCGTATTTAATGGTAGGAACAGATCGACTCTAGATCCAAATTTAATAAAACCTGAGTCTGAACCTTGTGTTACAACATCATCTATTTTGCAATAGTTTACTATACGTTTAGCCAAAGCACCTGCTATTTGCCTGTATAATATTTTACCATAGGTGTTGTTCTCAACAACAACCGTGGTACGTTCATTTTCTTCGCTGGCTTTAGGATGCCATGCTACTAAATATCTTCCGGGATGGTATTTACTAAAAATTACAGTACCGCTTATGGGGTGCCTCGTTACATGGACATTTATGGGTGACATAAATACACTAACTTGTAATCGTTTATCTTTAAAAAATTCATTTTCAAATACTTCTTCAATAACGACCACTTTACCATCTACAGGAGAAACAACTTGATTATCATTTGAGGAAGTTTTTCGTTTGGGGTTTCTAAAGAATTGAAGTATTAGTATTAAAAAACCCATTAAAACAATCATAATGGTAATTTGAAGCCAATGGATTTTAATAAATTTATCTATTAGTAAAATTGATATAATAACAAAAGCGAATGTTGCTAAAATGATTTTATATCCTTCTTTATGAAACATACAGTATAATTCTTAAAAATAAATATATAAATGGCGCAGCAAAAATAATGCTATCTAAACGATCCAGCAATCCGCCGTGGCCTGGCATAATAGCACCACTATCTTTAACTTTTGCTTGTCGTTTAAATTTAGATTCTATTAAATCTCCCAAGGTTCCAAAAACACTGATAATGATACTTAAAACAAGCCAGCTTGTAAAGCTTAAAGTTTCCGTAAAGGTAGCAATAAAATAACTTGCAACACATGAAAAAAATAGGCCTCCCAAGAATCCTTCAACTGTTTTTTTGGGTGAAATTTTTTCAAAAAGTTTTTGCTTTCCAAATTTTTTGCCAATTAAAAAGGCAAAAGTATCGTTAGTCCAAACTAAAATAAACGCCCCTAAGAGTATACATGGATTGTATTCTTTATGGAAATGTGCTATTAAAATTAAAAACACAAAAGCACTAGATAAATAGAAAGTGGTTAAAATAAACCGTTTTGAACTAAAAAGCGGAATGGTTTTTTCTGAAAACAAATCTTTTATTAAAAACAGGTTCACAAAAATACTTAAGACCATTAAAATTTGGGTAGACTCATCTAATCCTCTAGAATTTGAAGATAATTGCCAATAACCAAAAATGGCATAAAGAATTATAAAAATGATATAAGGAACACGGCTTTTGAGTTGAATTAGCTTATTAAATTCAACCAAACAAATAATGCCAAAAACGAATAATAAAATAATTAATGCAAGTTGAAACTTTAAAGATATCAATAAAAGTAAAATGTAAAGCAAACCAAAAAAGGAACGTAATATTATTTCTTTCATTTATATTGTGTTTGCTTATTATAGATCTTCTAAAAGCAACAAGTATAGGTTTTTAGAACTACTACCATAACTCAAAAAATCTTTTTCATCAGTGCTCGATTTGAAATGCTTTATGGTTGTTATGTTTGTAGGAATTCTTTGTTTATTTTTAGATTTTATGCCTCTCAAGCCTTCACCTATATTTTCGGTAATTTGGCTGGTAGTTGCATACACTATAAAATTTAGGGGCAATTCAGGAAGTTTTTTTTCAAATATTTGATTGGAACTGATTAGTAAGGAGCCATCGTTTGCAATTAAATTTTCGCAAGTTGTTAGGAAAATAGAGGCTTCACTTATGGAGTTTGTAGATTCTACATTTGTATCCTTAAATTTGTCTTTTAAATTTTTATCAAGAATAAGGACTTTTTTATCTTCCCATTTATTCTCTTCAATAATATTGTATAAGTTTTCAAAAACTTCATCTACATTATCACAATACAAAAACTTACCTCCATTTGCTTTAAAGTTTATGGTAAACTTTTCATCAATGGGGAGTTTTATTTCGGGCATATACTTGCCCCTTTGATTGGCTTTTAACTCGCTTTCTGTTTGATCAGATTTTGAACCAAAAATTTTTTTAAAAAGACTCATTCAGATTATTGCTATTAACTCAATTATATTGGGCTTCATCAAATATAAAAAATCTTAAATTAACCATACGATTAATTTAAGATTTTTACTAAAACGTTAACAAATATTTAAAAAAATCACTTTGCTGGACCTTCTCTGTCTTCAACTACAAAAGGGCGGCTTCCAAATATTTTCTCAAGATTATCTTTAAAAATAACTTCTTTTACAAGAAGAACTTCTGCTAATTCTGTGAGTTTATCTTTGTTGTCTTCAAGTAATTTTATAGCACGTCTATATTGATTTTCAATAATATCGGAAATCTCTTTATCAATTAATTCGGCGGTCTTTTCGCTATATGGTTTAGTAAAGCCATATTCATTTTGTCCAGAAGAATCATAATAGGTTAAATTCCCAACTTTATCGCTTAAGCCATAAATAGTCACCATGGCTCTGGCTTGTTTTGTAACTTTTTCCAAATCACTTAAAGCACCTGTTGATATTTTATCAAACATCACTTTTTCGGCAGCTCGTCCGCCAAGGGCAGCACACATTTCATCCAACATTTGTTCTGGATGAACAATTAAGCGTTCTTCAGGTAAATACCAAGCCGCTCCTAAAGAACGTCCGCGAGGTACGATGGTTACTTTTACCAATGGCGCAGCATGTTCAAGCATCCAACTAACTGTGGCGTGACCAGCTTCATGATAGGCAACAGCTCTTTTTTCGCTTGGGGTAATGATTTTATTTTTCTTTTCTAAACCACCAATAATTCTATCAACAGCATCTAGGAAATCTTGTTTATCTACAAATTTTTTGCCATTTCTAGCAGCAATTAAAGCAGCCTCGTTACAAACATTGGCAATATCGGCTCCAGAGAACCCTGGGGTTTGTCTTGATAAGAAATCTAGGTCTAAATCCTTTTCTTTTTTAAGAGGTCTTAAATGAACCTCAAAAATTTCTTTACGTTCTCTAATGTCTGGTAAATCAACAAAAATTTGTCTGTCAAAACGACCTGCCCTCATTAAAGCTTTGTCTAAAATATCAGCTCTATTGGTTGCGGCGATAACAATAACGTTGGTGTTAGTTCCAAAACCGTCCATTTCAGTTAATAGCTGATTCAGCGTGTTTTCACGTTCATCATTACTACCAGACATGGCATTTTTTCCTCTGGCACGACCAATGGCATCGATTTCATCAATAAAAATAATAGATGGCGATTTTTCTTTGGCTTGTTTAAATAAATCTCGAACCCTAGAAGCTCCTACACCTACAAACATTTCCACGAAGTCTGACCCCGATAATGAGAAAAACGGCACTTTCGCTTCACCTGCTACGGCTCTTGCCAATAAGGTTTTTCCTGTTCCAGGAGGACCAACAAGTAAGGCGCCTTTTGGAATTTTTCCACCAAGAGTGGTATATTTTTCTGGAAATTTAAGAAAGTCTACAATTTCTTGAACTTCTTCTTTAGCACCTTCAAGTCCTGCAACATCCTTAAAAGTAGTTTTTACTTCTGTATTTTGGTCAAAAAGTTTCGCTTTAGATTTTCCAATGTTAAAAATCTGTCCGCCAGCACCACCTCCAGCACCGCCTGACATACGACGCATGATAAAAATCCATACCCCAATTAAAAGTATAAATGGCAATAAGCCTAAAAGGAAATCGGTTAAATGATTTTCTTCGGTAATGTATACAGGTTCTAGATTAAGGTTGCTATCCTCAATGACTTTATTTAATTTATTTTGAAAAATCTCAAGTTCTCCAAATTCAAACTTATAGTTAGGCAACCTAGTCGCTGTAGGCAGTAGTGTATTTGGTTTGGATTTTTTATGGATTTCCTGTGCTTCAGCTTCTTTGGTAAGATAAACTTTGGCTATTCTTTGATTTACGATCTCAACTTTATCAACATCCCCATTTTCAACAAATTTAAAAAATTCTGTTGGGTTAGTGATGCCACCATCTTCATAACCACTGCTATTAAAAATTTGAAAGCCAATAAAAATGGCCAATGCAATACCATAGATCCAGTATGGATTGAATTTAGGTTTGTTTTCTTTTATGTTTTTCTTTTCGTTTGCCATGTATTCTAGTAACTAGTTTGTATTACTGTTGATTTTGCGTCCCCCCAAAGCCCTTCAATATCATAATATTCCCGGATGTGTTTTTGAAAAACATGCACAGCAATATTAACATAATCTAATAAAACCCATTCAGCATTATCTGCACCTTCAACATGCCATGGGTGGTCTTTAAGTTCTTTGCTTACTTTTTTTTGAATGGAATTTACTATAGCGTTTACTTGCGTATTTGAAGTGCCTTCGCAAATTATAAAATAGTCACAAACCGTATTTTCAATATCTCTTAAGTCTAAAATATTTATTTCCTTGCCCTTAACGTCTTCAATACCACTTATTATTGCAGATATTAATTGGTCTGCGCTTACATTTTTTTTCGCCATTAATTATATTTAATTTGTGCAAAGTTATTATTTTTTTAGTTCTTTATACTCTAAAATAATCATAAGATTTTATCTCAATAAAATAACTTCTGAATGCGTATAATCAAACTTAATGCCATCGATTCTACAAACAGCTATATGCGAAGGCTAAGTAGCGAAGAAAATTTGGACGATTATACCATTGTTACGGCTAAACACCAAACACAGGGGAGAGGACAAATGGGTACTGTTTGGAGTTCGGAAAATTCAAAAAACCTAATGTTTAGTGTGTTTAAAGATACTTCTAAGTTTCATGTGGAATACCCTTTTTTAATAAGTATGGTCACGTCTTTAGCCATATTAAAAACATTGCAAAGTTTTTCGATTACTAAGTTAACTATTAAATGGCCTAACGACATTTTGTCAGAAGACAAAAAAATTTGCGGTATCTTAATAGAAAATGTCATAAAACAAAATAGTTTAAGCAATACCATCATTGGTATCGGATTGAATGTGAATCAAACGGAATTCGATCATTTGCCTAAAGCATCCTCATTAAAATTGATAACAGGAAACGTGTTTGATTTAGAAGAAGTTCTAGTTGAAACCATAAAAAATTTAAGACATTATTTTAAGATTTTAAAGCGGGCAGATTACAACACTTTGAAAACGGATTATGAAGCGTATCTCTTTAGAAAAGATAAACCCTCCACTTTTAAAGATAGCGAAGGATTAATATTCTCAGGATATATAAAAAGCGTGACTTTATTTGGAAATCTTCAGGTGCTTCTTGAAGATGATGTTATAGAGGAATTCGATTTAAAAGACGTTACGCTTATGTATTAAATGGCTTTTGGAATGCTTGTGGCAAGTGTTTCAATAAATTTCCCAATTGGCCCTTTTATCATCATGGCCATCATGGGGTTAAAGTCGCCATTAAAATGCAATTGAACATCACTAGAAGTTTCAGAAATAGTATCAATATTAGCTATTAGTGAAAAATCCAATTTACCACCAGCGGCACCAAGAACAATTTTATTAGGAGGAATAACGTCTTTCTTCTTAAGGATGATTTCTGGCATTCCTTTTAAGGCAAACAAAAAAGTATCATCGCTTAAAACTTCAAATTTGCTGATGCTTTCGGGCATTAATGATTCAAAATTCTTAATGTTGGATAAAAAGTTAAAAACATCTTCTGATGATTTTTCGATACTAACTTTAGGCGATTCTAAATTCATTTCTGTTAGGTGTTTGCTTTTAAGTTGTTAAGTTGATTGATGGTGTTTTCGACTAAACATCAAACAACTTAACAACATACTTTTATTATATGTCCCATTCACTCGGGTTGGCATTCCATTCTGATAAGGTTTTTAATTCTTTTTCAGAAATATAATTGGTTGCCAAGGCCTGTTCAAGCAAACTTTTATAATTGCTTAATGTGTAAAGGGTTACGTTTTTCTTTTTGAAGTTTTCAGTAGCTACATCAAATCCGTAAGTAAAAATAGCCACCATGCCTTTTACATTAATTTTAGCTTCTTTTAAAGCCATAACGGCATTTAAACTACTTGTTCCGGTACTGATTAAATCTTCAACAACCACAACATTTTGCCCTTTTTCAATAAACCCTTCAATCTGGTTTTTTCTTCCATGCCCTTTGGCTTCTGGTCTTACATAAATAAAAGGCAATCCCATATATTCTGCAACCAGCATACCTATACCAATCGCGCCCGTAGCAACACCGGCAATAACATCAGGCTTACCATATTGTTTTTCAATTTGATGGCTCATCGTTTCACGAATATAGTTTCTTATGGTAGGAAACGATAATATGATTCGGTTATCGCAATATATTGGAGATTTCCATCCTGAAGCCCAAGTAAAAGGCTTTTTTGGGCTAAGTTTTATGGCATTGATCTGCAATAATACCTCAGCTGTTTTTCGGGCTGTTTCTTTGTTAAAAATCATAGGCTCAAAAATACACATAAATTTAATTTCAGCTAGAAGTAAGTTATGAACAAAATAATTTTTTAAGTTTCGTTGATTTGAAATGAAAAATGATATTTTTACAAAAGTTGAATTTGTTAAATGCAAAACATGTATAAAGTTTTTGTTAATGATAAACCCATTATTTTAACCACTATTGAGGAACCTGAAACGTATTTTAAAAATTTTAACCTCAAACTCGTTAAGTTGAATAGGATTATAAGAGAGCTTATGGCAACAGACTTACAAGAAGTACGGTTTATTCATAAGAACGAGGATAAATTGCTAAAAAAATTCTTAAAAAAACTGCCAAATGTTATTGCTGGCGGAGGCAAGGTTTATAATGATAATGGTGATGTTTTGTTTATTTATAGAAATGATAAATGGGATTTGCCAAAAGGTAAGATTGAAGGTGTTGAAAGTATCGAGGAAACAGCCATACGTGAGGTGATGGAAGAAACCGGTGTTGCCGGACTGGAAATTATAAAGCCCTTAGAAACGACCTATCACATTTTTAAACGAAACGGACGTTACAAAATAAAAATAACCTACTGGTTTGAGATGAAAACAAGTTTTTCAGGCGATTTGTATGCTCAAGAGTTTGAAGGAATCACCAAAGTAGCATGGTTAAACCCAGAACAAATAAAAGAAGCGCTTAAAAATTCTTACGCCAATATTAAGTTATTGATATGATCCTTAATGTTTTAACTTAAATTCTGAAGATAACTCAAAAAATGTAGTCTAATGGCGTGTTTTAATTAAAAAAAACTATTATTTTGTAGTCAGTAAATTGTCTATTTATTGAACTAATTGCTCTGTAGTTGTATTTAATTAAAACTACTTACGATTTTTTTTGTAAATCTCTCCAACATAAATTATTTATATGAAGAGTTATAGACTGTCATTTGCTACCATTTCAATACTTGAAAAAAACTTAGCTGAAGTTATTATTGATGAAGGCATCGTTATGGATGAAATTATGATAGATGAATATCATGATTTTTTGCTCAGTAATTTATCAGCTCCCTTTTCTCTAATAATCAATAAAAAGAACTGCTATTCATATACATTTGAGGCTCAAAAAACGATTTGCAATTTAAAGGAAATTCATCTTATAGCTGTAGTGGTTACTACGAATGGCGCCTTAATGTCAACCCAAACATTGATAAAAATAAATGAAAATAATAATTGGAACATTGAATTGTTTAAAGAAAGGGATTTAGCGCTAGAATGGATATATAGTTTTAATAGCTACTCTCGTATTGTTTAGACTAAAGACTAAAGACAATAGACAATAGACAATAGACAAAAGACAATAGACAAAAGACGATAGATAAAAGACCAAAGATGATAGACTATAGATAGAAAATGCATCAACTAACAACCAATACCCAGAACCCAATACCCAGAACCTAACACCCAAAGATCACTTCACCCGAACACTCTCAGGAACAAGCACCGTATAATCACCATTATTTTTAATTACATCCCTCACAATACTTGAGCTTATGTAAGATGTGCTCGCAGCAGTTAATAGAAAGACTGTTTCAATCTTAGAAAGTTTTCTGTTGGTATGTGCTATGGCTTTTTCAAATTCAAAATCGGCAGGATTTCTAAGGCCGCGTAAAATAAAAGGCACTTTAATTTCTTTACAGAATTGGACGGTTAAACCTTCGTAGGTCATCACTTTTACCCTTGGCTCATTTTTAAAAGCTTCTTCAATAAATGCCTTACGCTCTTCTAGAGAGAACATGTATTTTTTTTCAGAATTAATTCCGATGGCTACAATAACTTCATCAAACAATTCTACACCACGTTTAATAATATCGTAGTGTCCTAATGTAATGGGGTCAAAGGACCCTGGAAATATGGCTCGTTTCATTCTCCCCTCTTAATCTCCCCAAAGGGGAGAAATTATTTATGTAAATATACAATTCTATTTTAAGTTTGTTTGATTTCAATAGTAGTTTCCCTCCTTTGGAGGGACTAAGGGAGGCACTAATTATTTCAAAGCCTCCTCAATCGCGTTATCAAACAAGTCGGCTAAACTAATACCAGCTGCTTGAGCTTGTTGTGGCAAAATACTTTCTTTGGTCAATCCAGGAATGGTGTTGACTTCCAACAAATGTGGTTCACCATTTTTAAAAATATATTCACTTCTAGAGAAACCTTTCATCCTTAAAGCTTCATACACTTGTTTGGCTACTTTATTAATTTTGTCTTCCTCCTCTTTGGATAATCTGGCTGGGGTTATTTCTTTTGATTTTCCTTGGTACTTAGCTTCATAATCAAAAAAATCATTCTCACTAACAATCTCGGTAATTGGCAACACTTTAGTCTCACCTTTATAAGTTATCACACCCACAGAGACTTCTTTGCCATTCAAAAAAGATTCAATAATAATCTCGTCGTCTTCCTTAAAGGATACAGCAATAGCTTGTTGCAACTCTTCTTTTTTATACACTTTACTCACGCCAAAACTACTACCTGCTTTATTGGCTTTTACAAAACAAGGCAATCCAACTTTCTTGATAATGGCATCTTCATCAATAACATCGCCGAGATTTATATAATAAGATTCAGCCGTTTTTATGCCATAAGGTTTTAAAACACTTAAGCAATCGCGTTTATTAAAAGTAATAGACGCTTGGTACATATCGCAAGCTGTTTGTGGAATATTCAGCATTTTAAAATACCCTTGCATATGGCCATCTTCTCCAGGGGAGCCGTGTATGGCATTAAATACACAATCGAATGTTATTTTTTGTCCGTTTACGAAAACCGAAAAATCATTTTTATCAACAGGGAATTCAGCATCATTGGCATCAACATATACCCATTTCTCTTTAAAAATATGAATACGATAGGCATTAAATTTTGAGGTGTCCAGAGTTTCATAAACCACGTTTCCGCTTATCAAAGAGATTTTATATTCGCTGGAGTACCCTCCCATAATGATGGCAATATTTTTTTTCATAGTAGATAGTTATTGTTTTTTATCGGTCATATGCAATTGCTTCACCTGTTCGCTATCGCTCGGGTCACATATCTTCATTGGTTGTTGCATAGCGTTTTCGTTACGCTCATTTCATATCAGTTTTTAAATAAATAATGAGGTTTAACCGTTTTGTAAAAATATCATTTATTTTTTCTAAAAGGAATGAAGAAATATGAAATAATTGCATGAAATAGAAACCTTTTTATTTTTGATAAACGTATATACAAAACCGAAAATTGAACGAATCGGATTTTTGAATCATATAATTTGTTTAGTTTTGTTAAATATTTTCAAGTCATGAGCATTATTAAATTTCTGTCCAGTAAAACATTTTTAAAACAATTAGCAATCGCTGTTGTTGCTATTATTGTACTTACTTTTATTTTAATGAAGTGGTTAAATATTTCCACCAACCATGGTAAATTCGAAACCGTACCAAATCTTGCTGGTAAATCTATAAGTGTTGCAGAAATGGAACTGAATAACAATAATTTAGTTATGCAAATTCAAGATTCCGCAAATTACAATCCAGATTATCCCAAGTTTTCGGTGATAGAACAAGATCCTGCTGCAGGAACCAAAGTAAAGGAAAATAGAAAAATATACATCACGCTTAATCCGTCGGGTTACAGAAAAATGCTGGTGCCAAATTTAACCGAGAAAACATTAAGACAAGCATTGCCATCGCTCGAAGCTTTAGGGTTTCAATTAGGAAATCGAACTTATGTTGATAATATTGGTAAAGATGTCGTGTTAAAAATGCTTCATAATGGTAAGGAAATCCATGCCGATACCAAACTTCCAAAAATGGCTAAAATAGACTTGGTGCTTGGTAATGGTAACAGACCTGGCATGTCTAGCGAACAAGATAGTTTAGCTCCAATTGATTCTGAGGACCTTAATTAATCTTCCAACATAAACTAAATTAATTAAAGTAATAAAATGCCACTGGTTAATCCCAGTTAATATACTAAATGGAAGACTATACACCAGAATTTATTGAGGAAGAAAGTGATCTTTACGAACATTACGCATTTACGGTTGATAAGGGACAGAGTCCACTTCGAATCGATAAATATTTAATGAACCGTATTGAAAATGCGACCCGAAATAAAATTCAAAACGGTGCCAAAAACGGCAGTATTTTCGTTAATGATGTTCCCGTAAAATCCAATTACAAAGTTAAACCTTATGACTCCATTCGGGTATTGTTTACGCATCCACCACATGAACATTTATTGGTAGGCGAAAATATACCAATTGATGTGGTTTATGAAGATGATGAACTTTTGGTAGTGAATAAACCAGCGGGTATGGTAGTGCATCCTGGGCATGGCAATTATTCGGGAACCTTAATAAATGCCTTGATTTATAGATTTGATAATTTACCAAATAATTCTAGCGACCGTCCCGGTTTGGTTCATAGAATTGATAAAGATACCAGCGGACTTTTGGTGATTGCCAAGACCGAACAGGCCATGGCACATTTGGCATTACAGTTTGCCGAAAAAACCAGCGAGCGCGAGTATGTTGCTTTGGTTTGGGGAAATATGGAAGAGGAGGAAGGCACCGTTGAAGGTCATATTGGTAGACATCCCAAAAACAGATTGCAAAACACGGTTTATTTAGGTGATGAAGCCGATAAAGGCAAACCCGCTGTCACCCATTATAAAGTGTTGGAACGTTTAGGTTATGTCACTTTGGTGTCGTGCAAGTTGGAAACTGGGCGTACACACCAAATACGTGTACATATGAAACACATAGGACATACCTTGTTTAATGACGAACGTTATGGTGGTGACCTCATTTTAAAAGGCACCACATTTACAAAATACAAGCAGTTTGTAGATAACTGTTTTAAAATCTTGCCACGGCAAGCGCTACATGCCAAAACCTTAGGATTTGTGCATCCCAAAACCGGGGAGTTTATGCGCTTTAATTCTGATATTCCTGAAGATATGCTACAATGTATTGAAAAATGGCGAACCTATTCTAAGTATCAGGAGTTAGAGGAGTAGGGTTACTTTGCATGATTTTCTGTCATTGACTTCGTTGAATCTTCGATTTCCTGCGAATCCCGATAACTAACGGGAAGGAATGCAATGATTTTCGTAAGGACGCTTAAACTAGCAATTTAATTATACATATTACTTGAAGCCTATTATTCATTTATAAAATATTTATCCAGTTTATCTAAGAATCTTTCATCTGACAATCCCGTCCGATTAAAGAAAATAATACTTCCCTTATTTATTTCGGTATAAATTCTGATTTCACAATAATAACCACCACCGCCACCTGCGTGTGCAAAGTACTTATTGCCATTTAGTTCTCCCGAAAACCAACTCAAACACAATCCAGTGTTTTCTCCTTTATTATTTTTATTTTCCTGAAACAGTAGAGCTTTATTTTCTTCGGAAATCAAAACACTTTTTTCTTTCAACAATTCTTGGATGTATTTGACAAATGAAGTGGGACTGCCAATCAACCCTCCATAGGGAGATCCATTTACGTAATAGTTATTAAACGAACGCCACTTTCCTTCTGTTTTTCCCATAAACTTGGACTTGTCAATAAAGAACCCTAGCAAGAGATTGGAAAAAGACATTTTTTTGTGATATCCTTTAGCATGTACTTCACCGTTGTTAGCAACAAAAGCTAAATCATAGGGATTGATAGGTAATCTTCGGATTATATTTTCCGTGATATAGTCTTCATATGTATTCCCAGTTACTTTTTCAATAAGTAGTCCCAAAACCATATAGCCTAAATTTGAGTATTTAAATTTTTCGTTGGGTTTTGATTTTACTTTGTCGTTTTTATCAAAAACTGGTTGAAAGAACGAGTCTCTATCAAAGGTTTTATGTTCAATTTCCAAATGTATCCATGCAAGGGGAATTGGGTTCGGTATACCTGCTGTATGAGTTAATAAGTTTTTGACTGTTATGTTTGCTCCATAAGGAAATTCGGATAAATATTGATTTACAGGCTTATTAATGTCTATCTTTCCTCTATCGGATAATTGCAATATCGCCAAAGCAGTAAATGTTTTGGTTATTGAAAAGGCATTGTAGGTAGTATTCTTATCGACTTTTTTTTGTCCATAAATGTCGGCAAAACCCATTTGAACCGATTTCAGAATGGTGTCTTGAGTGAAAAAGCAGTATTGAACAGAAGGGGTCTTGTTGTTCTTTATTTCTTTAATTAACGTATTGTCAATTTCATTCATAGTCATTCCTGTTGTCTGAGAATTGCAAGAACTTATTAAAATTGTCGTTATTATGAGCAATGCTCCTTTCAGAGCTTGCAGGTAATGTTTTGATATGAACTTTTTTTAATAGTTTAAATCAGTAGCAAAACGTAACAACAGAACATTACTCACAAAACTAAAAATCCTTAACCTTCAAATAATCATTCAATTCCTGACGTGTCATGGGTAATTTGTTATCAGGATATTTTTGTAACCAGTCTTTAAAATCGTCTTTTATCTCGTTAGTCCATCTAGTATCAATTTGCCCTGCCAGATATTTTTTTTCACGCAAGCGTTGAAAACCAAATTCGTCTTGTAATGCCACAAATTCTGAGGAAATAACCAATTCATCTACCAAATGGGCAGGGATAAAAATAGTGCCATGGCGGTTTGCCAAAACGACATCGCCCGGCAACACCGTAGTTCTACCAATACGGATGGGCATATTAATAGAGGTCAGCATTTCTTGTTGTAGGTACGATGGGTCTTCGCCACGGTACCAGCCATTAAAACCTTCAATGTCCAATAAACCACCTAAATCGCGAATGCCACCATCAAAAATAACCCCGTTTTTGGAATTGGCATAAATGGCATTTCCAAGGTTAGAACCTATTAACGTGCCATCTACAATACGTCCGTATCCATCTGCGACATACACATCGCCCGGTTTTAATATTTCTATTGGCCACGAGTTGCTGCCGCCAATGGTATCGCGTTTTTCCAAACCACCTTGTTTTTTTATGACTTGCTGATAGTCGGGACGCAATGGCATGTATTGGGTGGTAAGCACGCGCCCTGTCATGACATCGTTTGGATGGATTATTTGCCAATTGCCTTCATGTTGGTTGTTAAACCCTTTATTTCTTAAATATCCCCAAGCTTCTTCAATGCGGATTTTCTTTAACCGCTGTAAAAGCGCATCAGACACTTTGGGTCTGCCATCATCTAAACGCTCACCTGTCCATTTAGATGTGAGCATTTTAATATATTCTGGAGTAGCAGCGACTTCTTGGGCCTGAATGGTATAAAACGTAAACAAGCTCAAGGTTGCTAAAATTATTTTTTTCATGTGTAATTAATTATTTAATTGGGTTGGTTATTAGCTGTAAGTTCTATCGTGTGAGCGTCTTTCGTTCCATTCATCTGTAGATTTGAAATAACTATTATCCCTAGGGTGTAAATGCTCTTTCAATACATCTTCATTTAATTCGATACCCAAACCAGGCGCAGTAAGTGGCACTCTGGCGTATCCGTTCTCAATCATTTTTCCGCCATCAGTCATTTTAACCAAACTTTCCCACCAAGGGATGTCCACTGAATGGTGCTCCTGTGCCAAGAAGTTCTGTGTAGAAGCCGCACAATGCACACTCGCCATAAACGATACGGGCGTACCGGCTTGGTGCAATGCCATGGCAATACCAAATTCCTCAGCATAATCACCAATACGCTTCGTTTCTAATAAGCCACCAGAAGACGCTAGGTCTGGATGGACAATATCCACAGCACGTTCATGGATTAAGGGTTTAAAGTCTTTTAATAAATAAATGTCCTCACCAGTGGTGGTAGGCGTTTCAATAGCAGTGGTAATGGTTTTCCATTGTTCCGTGTATTGCCATGGCACCATATCTTCAAACCAAGCCAAACGGTATTTATCCAATGCTTTGGCTAAACGAATCCCATTATTTAAGTCGAAATGCCCATAGTGGTCTGTAGAAATAGGCACTTCATACCCAACCATGTTACGGACATTCTCCACAATACTAGCCAATTCTTCCAACCCTTTTTCGGTAATCTGTATTTGAGTAAAAGGATGCATGGTGTTGGCATACGACATCATATTTTCTTGATCGCCCCACTGTGCTAAATTGCCCCTTGAATCTTCCCAAAATTTTCCATTCACTACGGTTCCTGGTTTCCCTTTTAGTTCGGTAACGGACACGTCCATTTTTAACCACGTATAGCCTTGGTCTTTCATTCGGAACTCAATCAGCTTTTTTTGTTCTTCAGGCGAACTTGCTTCAGGCGTATCGGCATACAATCTGATTTTATCGCGATAACGGCCGCCTAACAATTGCCAAGCAGGTACATTATAAGCCTTTCCGCATAAATCCCACAACGCCATTTCAACAGCACAAACGCCTCCCGCTTGTCGTGCAGGACCACCAAATTGTTTGATGGTCTTAAATATTTTTTCAACGTTGCATGGGTTTTCACCAAGAATACGGCTTTTTAAAAATAGAGCATAGCGCACATCGGCAGCATCCCTAACTTCACCCAAGCCATAAATACCTTGATTGGTGTCTATTCTAATGATGGCCGTACCTCCCATAACGTTGGTTAGGGCATAGCGCATATCGGTTATTTTTAAATCGGAAGGCGCAGAAAAACGATTGACTTTAGAGGTGGTTTGCGCCATGGTGTCTTCCATGGATAGACCTACAAGGCTTGTTAATGCCATGCCGCCCAAGGCTGTTTTTTTCAGAAAGGTTCTTCTATCATCACCCGTTTTCGGATTATCAATTTCTGCCTGTCTGGATGTTGTATAGTTTTTTTCTTCTTCTTTATTTTTTGCGATGAGTTCCTTTAAAACATTTTTCATAAATGGTGGTTTTAGTTTAGTTGATATTTGATAATAAAAATGAATTTGTGTATTTCAAATCTTTATAAAGACATAAGCATAAGAAAACCAAAACACTTGAAGTCTTCTTTTTTTTAAAAGTTCGTTATAAAATATGTGTTATATTGATCAGAATATGTTTTATTTTATCAAAAATAGATTTTTTTTCAAATGAAACAACCGATTGCGTAATTTTTTTATTAATAGTCGCTTATTAATAAACCATTTTATAATTTTTCCGAATTATAAGAACGGTGCCTTTTTGAATTATTGGAATTTAGTAATAAACCAATCCAATACTTTAGTGGAAACTTCTACATCTTGTTCACCTGTTGCTCCCGAAAACGTGGCTAATAAATAACCGGAATCAATTTTTTTAATGACACCACCAATATATCCAAACTCACCCATTTTTGGTTCTCTGATATTACTGCCACTGTTGATGAGTGTTTCTGCCATTTCAGCGGCTTTAGAATGTGCCACAGCTATAAAGTTTTGTTTTTGAGTGCCAGTGGTTTTTACGACAATCATTTTAGATATCCAAGATTTGGTTTCATTCCCAGGTATATAGCAAACGATGCCCACGCCTTTTATGTCCATGTTTAAAGCTTCTTTTGTCATGACTTCTAAGGCGTCGTCGGCATATTCAATAAATGTTTTTTCTGATTTTTTCTGGTCTTCTATCATATTTTGTGCATGGGTGTTAAGGGTGGATATTGATACAACGGTAAGTACTAATAAATTGCGTAATGTTCTCATTTTATTGATATTGGTTTTAGTTGTAAAACGAAGTTAACTATTTTTTATCACAAAATTTAGTATTTAAATAATCAATACAATTTATGCTTCCATTACAAATAATTGTTGGTTTGCATTTTAAAAGTGATTTACTAATTGTAAATTTGAAATGATTTAATTTAAACACATAATATGCCTTCAATAATGGCGTCCGACCCCTAAACAATATAATTATCTGATGAAATGCAGTTTATCTTAAGATTCCAAACAAATGGATTTTTTTAAAAGGCATTGCATCAGACCTCTTAAAACAATAAAAATTACTGATGAAATTAGTATTATCCCCAGCAAAGTCTCTGGATTTTGAAAGTAAGTTGCCAAATAGTTGTTTTACTGAAGCTCGGTTTTTAAAGGATTCAGAGCGTATCAATAAGCTTCTTAAAAAGAAATCTGCTAAAAGTTTATCGAAGCTTATGAGTATTTCTGATGCTTTGGGACGCTTAAATTATGAACGCAATCAACAATGGCAATTACCTTTTACAACGGATAATGCCAGACCAGCTATTTATGCGTTTAGTGGTGATGTGTATCGCGGACTCGATGCTTACACTATTCCCGAAGAAAAATACGAGACTTTAAATAACACAGTGCGTATTATTTCTGGTTTGTACGGCTTGTTAAAACCAACGGATTTAATACAACCTTACCGTTTGGAAATGGGCACTAGTTTTCCTGTTGGGAAAAACAAAAACCTATATGAGTTTTGGAGCAATACCATTACAAAAGCCCTTAATGATGAATTGGAAAAAGACGAATTGTTTTTAAACCTGGCCAGTAACGAATATTTTAAAGCCATAAACACTAAATTGTTAAAAGTACCAGTGGTGACTTGTAGCTTTAAGGATTTTAAAAATGGTGAATACAAAATGATCATGACATTTGCCAAATTAGCCAGAGGTTATATGACGCGTTACATTATCGACACCAATGCTAAAACCTTAGATGATATTAAAGGTTTTAATTATGAGGGTTATAATTTTAGCGAACCTATGTCAACCGAAACCGAATTAGTATTCATTAGGTAATACTTATTTTGTATCATTGTAAAAAAAGGTTTTTAAATGTATTATTACCTCATCATTGCCCTACAAGCGTATTGTATTTATCATCTGTTCAAGAATAGAAATCCGTACTATTGGGTGTTTGTTATTTTATTCCTGCCGCTCATTGGCTGTGTTATTTATTTAATAACCCAGGTTTATAATAAACGAGATGCCAATAAAATTCAAGAGAATATTGTCTCAATTATCAATCCAGCCAAAAAAATAAAAGACTTAGAAAAGAAACTTCAGTTTTCTGAAACCTACCAAAACCGAGTTAATTTAGCGGACGCCTATTTAGAAAATAAAGATTATAAGAATGCGATTCCACATTATTTGGATGCATTAAACGATAATCTTCAAAACGATTTATATGCTAGTAAGCAACTTATAGAATGCTATTTTTATGTAGAAGATTTTAATGAGGTGATTTTGTATGCGGAAAAGATAAAAGACAGTTCTGAATTTCTAAAATCAAAATCACAATTTTTTTATGGATTGGCATTGGAAAAATTAGGACAACTCGATGAAGCTGAAACGAATTTAAAGCAAATTGATATTCGCTATTCATTTTACGATGAGCGTTTTATTCTAGCAAAGTTCTTATTGAATAGGAATAAAACGGAAGAAGCCAAAACCATTTTAGACGACATTTATATGGAGTCCCAAAATATGACCAAGCAAAACCAACGGATTTACAGAACCACCATTGTTGAGGTTGAAAAGCTAAAAAATAGTCTCTAACTTATTTAACAGTGGCTTTGTTGTCGATATCAATTTTGCTTTCAACAGAGCGTTTTTTCTTGATTCTAGGTCTTCTGGTTCCAAAAGTGCCTCTGTGTATTTTTCCGCGTTTGGTTTTTTTATCGCCTTTTCCCATAGTTTTGTTGTGTTTTATAATCTTAATGATACGAAAATTAACTTAAAAATCCTAGTAAAACGTGTTTAAGCACATCCATCCATATAAACCATTCATACACGAAACCACTACAAAATTGATTGTTGGCACACTACCGCCGCCAAGGTTTTCAATAGGGGATTTATTGGAAAAGGATGTCGATTTTTGCTATGGTAGTTATTACAATTCCCTTTGGATGTTTATAGACAACATCCATAATCTGAATTTAAGATATGACAATTCTGAAGAAGCTGTTGAACAACGAAAACAGTTTTTAATACAGCACAATATTGGTATTTGCGATATGGTTGAAAGCTGCGAACGCGAAAAAATAGATGCTTCGGATTTGGGAATGAAAAACATACAACTTCGGAACCTAGTGGGCTATTTACAGCAATTTCCAAACATAGATACCTTATTATTCACGGGCGGAAATAGTAAAAACGGTCCCGAATATTTCTTTAGAAAGCATATTAAAGATTACGGCATGACATTGGAATTGGTATCGAATGATGTTCCCCGAATTCACCTATTCAAACTACCTGTCATGGAGAGCGAAGCGAAGCAATCTGCTGGTTATGAAAGAACCATAAAAACGGTATCCTTAACTTCTGCATCGGGTTCTGCCAATCGCGCCATTGGGAGTATGCCATTATACCAACAACTTAAAAACAGCAATCCTTCTTTTACAACGACCGATTTTAGAGTAGTGCAGTATCGTGAGTTTTTGTAGGCATGTTTGAATGTCAGTTCGAGTGATTTTCGATAGAAAATTGTATCGAGAACTAATACATACGATTTACAACCACTTATAATCCTGTAGAATCCGTTCGGTTAAATCATTAAAGTCCTTGTCATATTTTTGGCGCGATGCATCGGCCTCATACCATGAAACAATCTCTTTAACGCCTTCGCTGAAAGGAATCGTCGCATTGAAATCCGGCACAGTGTTTTTAATTTTAGTATTGTCAAAAATCATACTATGAGCCTTGTCGCCCAACAAGCCATCACCAATATCTTTATTATAAGTAGCTATTATTTTTGATGGGACATGAACTAATTTTGGTTCCACATTGAGGGCTTTTGCAAACAACTTATAAATTTGGTTCCAAGGAATCCACTCGTCGTTTGTAATGTGATATGCTTCATTAATCGAGTTCGGTTTTCCTAAAAGTCCAACAAGTCCAACCGCAAAATCTTTATGATGTGTCAGTGTCCAAATAGAAGTACCATCGCCATGAACAATCACTGGCAGCCCTTGTTTCATTCTGTGCAACGTCGTGTAGCCACCCGTTATGGGAATGCTGGTTTTATCGTAGGTGTGCGACGGACGAACAATGGTATAAGGAAATCCGTTCTTTTTGTAGGCGTCCCGCAAAAGGTTTTCACAAGCAATTTTATTTCTGGAATACTCCCAAAACGGATTATCTAAGATGGTGTCTTCAGTTACTGGAAGTTTTTCTGGTGGAGTTTGGTAAATGGACGCCGAACTGATAAAAATAAATTGATTTGTTTTACCTGAAAATAAGCCAATATCATTTTGTATGTGTTCGGGTTCAAAAGCGATCCAATCTACCACCGCATCAAAATGGTGATTTTCAATGGCTTTTTTGGTTTGCTCCACGTTCCTAATATCAGCAATGATGGTTTTTACACCTTCAATAGGTCTTATTTCAGACGTTTTGCCTCTGTTTAAGTGATATAAGTCAATGCATCTTGAAATGGCTAATTCTGAACAGGCTGAACTGATGTTGCCGGTGCCACCAATAAATAATACTTTCATCTGTATATATTATTTTAAATTTCTGTCATCCCGATAGCTATCGGGAGCAACACCCTGAATAATCATCCTCGTGTGTGAATGTCATTCTCATAGGTGTTTCATTGTTTTTATTCTTTTGATAAAACTTGACTGATTCTATTAAGTTCAGGAATTTTGTTTTTGATGACATCCCAATCATCTTGAATGTGCCTAAGAAATTCTTTTGGTTCTTTAGACATATTCAACTTCATTTAAGATTTTAGGACCAATATATGGACTTAACCCATTTTTTGTTACAACCTCAATCTTTTCATTTTTGAAAATACTTTCGAACAAGTCATAAACCGCCATAAAATTATCGAAGTTCTCCTTTTCAGGGTCAAAATCAATCAATAAATCAATATCACTTTCACTTGATTGCTCATTGCGAATATATGAGCCAAATGAACCAACATTTCGAATACCAAGTTTGGTAAGCTTTGGTTTATTGGATTTAAGTGTTTTTAATATGATTTCCTTAGTTGTCATTTTTAAGCTTTCTCAAATATACAAAAGTTTATGTTTGATGGCTGAGTTCTCGAAGAATTGTAAGTGATTTTTTCTTTCAAAACTGTGTGCTCGTGGCCTACTTACAAAGCTTTTCGATTCCTAAAGACCACAAGTAAGATGCTCGCGCTTTGGGGTTATAGTTACGGGCGTATGTTCGTAACACCATTGCCAAACTCAGTTGAACTTTTTCAGTATAGCTACCGAAATACCATGGATAAGCACCGAAAGTACAATGACTACCGTAGTGACGTGTATCAGTTCGTATGAATTTGGAAAGGTAGCTTCCCCTAAGGCATACATCAAATAAAATATAGAACCAACACCGCGGATTCCGTAAAAGGATAATGCAAATTTTTCAAATGATGATAAGTCAGTTCGGTACAATGCGATCCATCCACCAAGTGGCCTGATTATAAACAGTACAATCAATGCTGTAGCGATGGTCATGACATCCAACAGCTCATAAATCGTGGCGCTAACATATACGCCCACCATGATAAAAAGGAAGGTAACAAAAATGCGTTCAATTTCCTCGGTAAAATCGTGGAGACTGTCCATATGTTTTGCTTTCTCTACGTTGTTGCCAAAGACACAAGCCGCAATAAAAACCGCAATGAATCCGTAACCGCCCAATAGTTCCGTAAGCCCGTAAGGTAACAATGTTAGCGCTAAAGACAGAATTCCACGGCTTATTTTGGAGTGATGGTTTTTAGAAGTAATCTTAAATATCAGTTTATACAAAACCCATCCTGCAAGAAACCCTATGACGCAACCAACAACAATCTTATATAGGACTTCGATAAGAAACCATTCTCCAATCCATTGGCTGTAATCAAGTCCTTTGGCCGCAAGGAATATGGCAAAGTAGGTAAATGGGAACGCCAATCCATCATTTAATCCCGCTTCGGAGGTCAGGCCCAGGCGAATTTTTGATGAGTCTCTTTTGCTCGGGCGGCTCGTTTGCAGGTCGGATGCAAGTACAGGATCAGTCGGAGAAATAAGCACACCAAATAGCACTGCTGTAGCTGGAGCAAGGCCGACTAACCACCACCCTACAAATGTGGCGCCAACGATAGTAATGGGCATGGTAATCAGCAATAATCTGAAGGAGTATTTCCAAGTCTGCCATGAAAACGGCTCTTTAATCTTTAAACCTGCATTTGTCAACGCAATAATTACCACAAATTCAGATACACGCCTTATGGCGCTTGCGTGCAACATAACGTCAAAGTCGGTATATTCCCTGCCGGCAAAAGCAATAATGATGCCTATTAAAAGATAAAGAATAGGCGGTGTTAGCCATTTTTTGCGCAAAACATTTGGAATCAGGGCGGCTATCAGCGTAATGATACCGGCAGCTAATAGGTAGTAGTTATAATAATCAAGACTAAGTAGCTCTGTCATTACTATGTATATAAAGTTTGACAGTTGGCACAGATAAATATTTAGGTAATGGCAATTGGAAACCGCTTAGTCCTGAATGAAAATGGTGCTGAATGTAAGGAGCAGTAATCATCGCTTTTAAGAATTTTTATTACCATCTATGGATTTATGAGTGAGGACACTGAAAACACCAAATACAACATGGGCGAGCATGAGATGACCAAAAAATGCTTTTAGATTTTTTGCCGGTGGATTGGGATGCCCTTCAAACATGCCCTTCCATCCCAGGATTCCTGCAAGTCCACTGGTAACGCCCAAGAGCGCCCCGGAAGTCAAAGTTGGTTTTGCTCCAGTTTTCTCCAATAATTTAATATAAATAAGCATGAACAAAATTCCTGTAGCGTAATGCATGCCCCATCCTGCCATATGCGCAGATTCTTTTGAATCACTAGTTGGCAATCGTTCCACGAGCTGTCCCATTATTTGTGGTTCTCGAAAGTTTTTGTTTTTCGATTCAGATACCAGATAACTGAATAAAGTCATAGCCGTAGTTCCAACTATGGCTGAAATTAAAGTTTTACCTATTTGAATCATCTATTTTCTATTTTAAAACAACTTTAAACGATCTCGTTACATTTATTATCCAAACTAGCACGACTTTGTTTAGACTGTAGCTGTTTGATTGTTAGATTTGTAAAGTTCAGAGCAAATTGAAAAATAAGTGCTACAGAAATCTTAGAAAGAGTTATATCTTTCACACATCTTAAACATGGAAAATGAATTTTTTTTTTTGTGAAATGCCGTTTTGAGGTGAATTCGGTTGAGGTTAAATCCAGAAAAGTAATATCGTTGTGTATGGGAAGCTAGGTGTTTTGTGAGCGCATAAAACAGCGATTTCGAATGACAGTCGTTGCGTTTTCATAAAAAAAACCTTAAACAATTGTTTAAGGTCTCAATAAAATTGAAAGTGTGATTTCTAATTGAAGTGTTCCATAATGAAAGAGGCAAGATTTTCGTCGCTCATTTTATTAGAAGTGCTTTCACTTGAAACTGCATTTTTGTATTGCGGGGTTTCGGCTAGAAATTTCATAAACTGTTCTTGGATTTGCCCCGTTCCAGTGATATGGATTTCATCAATATTGGGCATGATGCTGGCAATATCTTTGAAGAATTTTTGCGTTAAACTAATTTCTTGATTGTTTGAAGTTTTCTCATTAGAATGATTATCTGGTCCGGCATTTTCCACGTGTCCAAGAATGATGAATTCCTCAGTGTCTATATCTTTTTTTCCTACGATTGTTGCATTTCGGGTGTCCATCCAAACACCAAACAACTTTTTATTATTGTGTGACATATTTTTATTTTTTATTAAAGGTAACCCCTAAGAACCGAAAATATCGATTTTTGTGTTAAGATTGTGATTGTCAGTTTATCGTGAAACTTGGAGTTAATGGTTTTTATGAAAAACAAAACCAATTTTATTTCTATTATTTCTTGGGTTAATCGCCTATTTTCTCAGAAATTAGAGTTATATATTTCAGCCTATTCTTATATGTTGCCAAAGAGATAACACTAGTTTATTCGAGAATTTAGGGCAGGGAATTATTTAATAACTCTAAAAGTTAAGTTGATTCTTTCACCCACAACTTTTTTTGTTTTAGGAATTTGGTGTTGCCAAAAGTGTTGTAACTCACCAAGCATAATCAAAAGGCTACCGTGTGATAATTCTATGGCTATTTTTTCCTTTGTTTGGATGTGTCTTAGTTGAAAAATTCTTGTGGCACCAAAATTTACGGATGCAATCACTGGATTTTTTCCTAATTCTTTTTCTGAATCTGAGTGCCAAGAAATGGAATCATTTCCATGTCGATAGCGGTTTAACAAAACGCTGTTAAATGTAACATTCACTTTCGATTCCACTTGTCTTTTTATCTCAAGTAAGTCCGTGCTCCATTCAATAGGTTGCAGTGTGATTCCAGAGAAGGCGTAGGGTTTGTCACTATCACCATACCAAGCTGATAATCTCGGGAAGAGTAATTCCTTGCCGTACATGTTCATTTTCTCCTGTTTCCAATCAATGGATTCCAAAAGAACGTTTAGATAATGGTCGCTTAGTTCCTTGTCAAAAAAGTTTCTGATATGTAGAATTTCCCCGTTGCGGATTACTATCCGTTCGTTATGGGAGTTTGCCGAATTAAATGCATCCATGTTGAGTCATTATTGATTACTGTAATGATTTTTCTCATACCCGTCCTTAATTAGGCAATACGTAGTTTAAGATCCAAGATAATTAAAATTACCAGCATAAGCCTTTCTAAAGAATAGCGCAAGATGCTATAAAACATGCCTATTAAATATATCATTTAGCGCTTTCTGGGGGTCGCTATCCAACCCCGAGTAGGTTTTAGAACTTTGAATGATGGTACTTCTACAAGATGTGAGCCATCCAAACCGTTCGGATAATTCTAACTGACCTATTTTGCCACCAGACGCATCTCCTTTACAAATGAGTTTCCAAGCGTTCAAATACTCATTTAAGACTTCCAATTCTATTTCAGAAGAAAACGCTTTTAATTTAGCCTCACTAATGTGGTACTTGAGGTCTAAAAACTTTTTCCTTTTGCAAAAAAGAATCACACCCACATTAAAGAACTCCTCGCGTTCCACTTTAGGAACCATTCTAATAATGGCATATTTAAATGTGAATTTATCTGGCATCGGCGGCTTCTTTAACAAGTAAATCAATGTTTGAAAGTTTGGTCGTCATATATTCCATATAGGCAGCTTTCATGTCGGCAGGACTCATGGTTTCCGATTCGCTTTGCAACCAATCTTCTGGAATGGATGACACGATATCCCTAATAATGTCCTCAGTCAACAACCGTTTAATCTCAACGGCTGCCTCGGTTAATTGATCCGCTTTTTTTAAAAGCACATGGTCTTTAATAAGCGGGAAGGTTCTAGTGAGGTGTTCTGTCCAATTTGGCCAATTATGATGAAAATAAAAACTAGCCCCATTGTCAATCACCCATAATTCCTTGTTCCAATACAATAAATTGGTATTTTTATCAGTACGGTCAATATTGCTGATAAGGCTATCCAATAGCACTATTTTTGAAGCCGTTAAACCATCAACAGTAGTCACTAAAGGATCGAAGGTGATGGCACTGGATAAAAAATGCAAGCCCAGATTTAAACCGACACTAAATTTAAGCAAGTCTTGAATTTCTTCATCGGGTTGTGTCTTGCTAAACGATTCATCCAGATTCATAAATACCAATTCAGGCACTTTTAAGCCAATGGCCCTTGCCAGTTCGCCACCCATAAATTCTGCAATCAATGCCATTTTACCTTGTCCAGCACCTCTAAATTTTAGCACATACAAAAACCCATCGTCTGCTTTAACAATAGCAGGCAGCGAGCCACCCTCTCGTAAAGGTTGCAAATATTGAATAACATCTACGGTTCTAATATCTATTTTTTGCATGATTACAAAAGTGATAAAAAATGGGTTATGAACTATGGATTAGGTTATTTATTTATGAAGCTAGCAAACAAGTTACAAACCTAAAACTAGCAGTTTTTTAAACTTGGTGTTGCCATCTGCTATTTTTTCATTCAGTTATAATCTATTTTTTGTAACTTATTCTCTAGGACGGCACTCGTTGCAAACGAGCGCTAGCGGGGGAGAACGGGTGCAAACAAAATCAGAAGCTAGCAAACGAGCAACCAACTTTGTGTTAGCTAAAACTAGCAGTTTTTTATACGCGGTGTTGTGTGGCGTTTTTTTATTTTTTAACTTTTTCAAGGACGAATTCAGATTTTTTCCCATAAAGTGTTGTAGTCAGATGCAATTGTTCATCGACTAATACATAGTCCATTTCCCAATTCACATTTTCTTTTAATAACACATTTATTTTTCCAATCGATGGGTCTACTTCGTAAGTCCCATTTATTCTCAATTCGGAATCAATTTTTTGAGTAAAAATTCCGTTGTCATTGAACTCCATTATGTTATTGTTATAAGTCATTTTCGTAACTTTTATAACATTATCTAATTCCAGCGAATCAGTAAACACTTCTTTAAAGTGCTTTGAAAATGAAATAGAGTCCTTTTTAGTATTCAGATAAAAGTCTCCACTGTTTACGGAAATAATTTTCCATTCTCCAACTATATTTACTTGTTCATTCTGAGCACAGGAAATAGTCAGATTAATTAAAAAAAGTAAAGTCAAAATTCCTTTCATAAGTTTTAGTTCAAATGACACACAACGGTTAGTATATGCGGAGAGCGACCGTTTAGGGAGCATTATCGCATATACATTGTTGTGTACAGTTTTAGTGTTTATGCTGTAAATAGTGAGCTTTTAAAATATCTTCTCCAAAATCATTGCCCTTTTCTCTCCAGATAGAATGAATGTGATTACCGTCATTATTAAATCCTACGTTATCATATTCTATTATAAAATCAGGACCGTTGATTATGTAATAATTTGGTTCTCGTATTTTATAACTTCCTATCCAAGCAAAGTAAATTTCATCAATTCCTGATTCTTCAATTTTACTCAAATATTTATGTGATTTTGCATGCTCGAGGTTGTTGATATACTCTTTAATAAGCATCATCAATATATCTTTCTGCTCTGTGGTTAGTTTACTCGCTTTTATTCCTTGGTACTCAGTAATTCTTTGATTATTTGATGGATTAGTAATAATATCCCCTGGAACTTCTTGACTCAAAGTGGCAATTTGTTTTTGTTCTTCATTTAATGAATTTATGAATAACAGGCCATAATCTTCTTCTTTGCTTAGCACTCTTAACCCGGAATACTTAGATATGGTGACCTCTGCCGGGTCAGTTCCTAAGAATAGAGGTGTAAGGGAAACTTCACCGCCAACAATCGATAGATTTATTGAAATGTGATGTCCTTCAAATTTTAGTCCCCAAGGGTCTTGTAAATTTGGCTCACCCCAAATCGCAATGAAGTAATTTCCATAATCCCAATTCAGTGCTCGTATTTCTTGGTAAACTTCATCGGGAATCAATTTTCTCTCGTAAGCCTCCTTATAGACTTCGTTTAGCACATCGTCAAGTACCATAATACTGGTTGTCTTCAAGTATCCTTGAGAACTAAATAGAGTGGTCAATAAATGATGGAAAGCAATCTTACTATTCTCGGATAGATGACCATATCTTATTCCGTGTCTTTTTTGCAACCCAATCGGAAGATTTGTCCATTTCGTTCTCAAAGAATCTTCAAAATCGAAGCTCACCAATTCTATTTCTTCTTGACTAAGGGTAGATATAAATTGACTGGTTGCTTCACCAATACTTTTTGATGTTTGACCAAACAAGTAATTTCCCATAAAGAGAAATAGAATAATTAATTTATATTTTTTCATTGTTTTCCTTTTTTAATTGTACACAACTTGTTTATATGCGGAACTTTTATCAGGTTATACCACCAATTTGGCAGGATATGCCCAACTTTTAGCATTTTTTGTTCCGCTTAGATTTTTAGTCATTTTATGCTTTTTGCAATTTAAACCAAACATAACCTTTTCTTACAATCTATCAAAACAATGTCTTGCTTTTTTACCAACATTGTTTGCAACCCATAAGCTTGATATGTTTACAAAATCAACTATTTGCACATAATCCTAAAATAAGCTGTACATTTGCCCAAAATTAAAGGAGTAACCTAAATGAAATAGTGTTTGCTTCATAAAAACAAACTATGTCATTTACCAATTTAGGCTTATCTCAAGCCTTGCTAAAAGCTATTAGCAAAAAGGGATATTCAACCCCAAGTCCTATTCAACAAAAAGCCATTCCGCATATATTACAAGGCAAAGATATCTTGGCATCAGCCCAAACAGGTACTGGAAAAACAGCTGGGTTTACCTTGCCGCTTTTGCATTTGTTATCTGAAAATCCGAAAGAAAAATACAGTCCTATTCGCGCCTTGATACTCACGCCAACCCGCGAGTTGGCAGCCCAAGTGTACGCCAACGTTAAAGAATACAGTGAATTTGTAAACATACGCAGTGCCGTTATTTTTGGTGGTGTCAACCAAAAACCTCAAGTAGCAACCATGCGCCAAGGGATTGATGTATTGGTGGCAACACCAGGCCGTTTGTTGGATTTAATCAATCAGAATCACATCTCCTTAAAACGTGTGGAGATTTTAGTATTGGATGAAGCCGACCGTATGCTCGACATGGGTTTTTTACGGGATATTGAACGTATTATAAAATTAATGCCAGAAAAACGCCAGAACTTAATGTTTTCGGCAACATTTTCGGCAGATATCAAGAAATTAGCACATGGTATTTTAAATCACCCGGTACAAGTGGAGGCGACTCCAGAAAACACGACGGTGGATGCCATTAGCCAAAAAGTATACCGCGTTGCTAAAGGTTTAAAAACGGATTTGATTATTAAATTAATCTCTGAAGGGAACTGGAAACAAGTATTGGTGTTCGGACGTACCAAACACGGTGCCAATAAACTTGCTGAAAAATTGGTGAAGGCTGGTATTACAACCGCAGCCATACACGGCAATAAAAGTCAGGGTGCTAGAACTAAAGCTTTAGAAGGATTTAAAAAAGGAAGTGTACGTGTGTTGGTTGCTACCGATATTGCGGCACGAGGCTTGGATATTCCGTTGTTGCCACATGTCATTAATTTTGAAATCCCGAACATCCCTGAGGATTACGTCCATAGAATTGGTAGAACAGGTAGAGCTGGTGCCGTTGGTGAAGCCATATCGTTGGTGAGTCCAGATGAAACCACTTTTTTACGTGATATTGAAAAACTGGTAGGTATGAAAATACCATCTGAACTTTTAGCAGGTTTTGAGCCAGACCCTAATGCGTCTACAGAACCTGAGAAAAGACAACAAGGCGGCGGGAATCGATCTAGAAATAATAGTAGTTCCAGATCTTCAAATACGCAAAAAGCCAATAGTTCCAGACGACCAAGTCGGAACAACGAACGTTCTAGAACCGATAGAAGAAACTAAGCGTTATGTCACCCATTTTAAGAGCTAAGATTTTAGAAGTTTGTGATAAGAAAATAAAGGAAAAGGGAGCGGACGTAGGTGTGTCTTTCTATGCCTTTTTTGAAAATAAAAACCAACATCCAGAGTTATTAATGGAAACTGCTACGTGGTGGATTCAGGAACATACCTTGGACCATTTTGAGAAAGCTACAAAAATTAAAAAACTAGTAGAATCGTTATGAGTTCGCAACCCAACAACCCACTACACGGCATCACTTTAGAGCAAATCATAAACGATTTGGTGGCACATTACGGTTGGGAATATATGGGCTATAACATAAAAATTAAATGCTTTACGGATAAGCCTTCGGTAAAATCGAGCTTACAATTTTTAAGGCGTACCCCGTGGGCTAGAACGAAAGTGGAAGCGATGTATTTACAGATGTTGAAGAAACGAAAGTCCTAATGTTTATGGTGGTCCGAATTTTTATAATGTTCCTTAATTAAATCTTTTCCAAAGTCACCGTCGAAATCCCTCCAAACAGAATGGATATGGTTTGCATTATCTTGAGTGTTATCAAATTCAATTAAAAACGATTGTCCTTGAATTCTATAGTAGTGTCCTTTGCCTAAAGCCGTTGCACCAGCCCATCCAAATCTTAGCATATCCAAATCTTCTTCCTGAATACGTTCTATTCTTTTGTTAGTTTGCTCTACAGGTATAGTTGCTAGATATTCATTAACAAGCTTTAAAAATATGATTTGTTGTGAGTCATTCAGGTCGGCAAACTTTATTCCAACTGGGTTTAAGGGCTCAACTTCTGGCGAATTAGTGGTTACAATATCAAATGGGGAACTGTCTTGAAAGATTGCGGTCTTTTTCTGTTCATCAGATAATGAATTAACCAATTCAAAACCTAAATCTTCTTCTCTATCAAGCGTTCGTTCTCCTTTTCTTTTTCCAGATAATATGGTAGCTGGATTGGCTCCTAAAAATCTTGGACTAGCGGAAATAGTTCCATTAAGAACGGTAAAGTTTAATGAGATGTGATGTCCTTCAAAAGACCAAGCCCACAAGCTATCGGTTTCTGGATTACCATAAAAGGCTATAAAATACTTCTCTGGATGGCGGCGAATACTATCTCCGGTCGCTTCCAATAAAACGTTCTCTAAATCTATAATTTTTTGGGTTTTGCTATAACCTGTTTCTGAAAGAAAGGACTGTAACAGGGTATTGAATAATTGTTTCTGAGTAGTGTTTAAATCTAATATTTGAATGCCTGCCCTTGGTGTCATGGAGGCAGGGAAATAATGCCAAAACGTTTTTGAAGTATGGTCAAACGGAAATTGAACTTTCGCTCTCTGTTCATTATTTAAGGCATCTAAAAATTTGACTGCTGGGGTTTCCCCGAAAGGGTTAAAAGCCAATAAGAATAAAATGATGGCTGCGAGCGAGAAAATTATAATTTTTTTCATGAGCGATAGAAATGAAAGGTAACTTTTTGATAGTTAGTTTGATACCTCATGTAACGAAGTTAGTCAAATTTTTCCGAAAAGCTACAGCTATAATTTTGCTTTAACTTTATGGTCTATTACCCTTCATAATATCTTCCTACATCGTCTAGCGGTGCTTACTTATATTTGTATTGAGAATATTATTTCTTGTTCTGTTGTTTTTTAATGGTTTTTTCATTAATATCAAACTTATTTGTTTTTTGATTCACATTTCCAGTCGGATTTGTTGGATGTGTTTGTTCTTTTGTTGTTTTAAATTTCTTTTTATCTTCAATAATTCCCATGATTTCTATTTTTAAGGTTCACCGATAATATAAGAAATAACTATTTAAATTGTCTTAAATGTATCTTAAAACTTGGAAGTAGAGGTTGTTAATCACGCTTTTAAGGGCTGAATAACAGTAAAAGATGCAATTATTTAGGAATTAGTTTTACCTTAATTGCCTTAACCCTTCATACACGACAATACCCACTGCATTAGCTAAATTTAAACTTCTCACATGGGTGCTGTATAACGGAATTTTATAAAGGCTTTCGGCATGTTTTTCGGTAATTGTTTTTGGCAGTCCAACAGATTCTTTTCCAAAAATTAAAAATAGATTGTCTTCAAAAGGGATGTCCCAATGGTTTTTATGGCCATGGCTAGAAAGAAACACCAGGTTTTGGTCTTTGTTAATTTTGAAAAAGTCGTCAACGCACTCGTAATAAGTGATGGTGAGGTGTTGCCAATAATCCAACCCGGCACGTTTTAATTTGGTATCGTCAATTTGAAATCCGAATGGTTTTACAAGATGTAAATGAGAGCCAGAAGCCAAGGCCAACCTGCCAATATTGCCTGTATTGTTGGGTATTTCTGGTTCTATAAGAACAATGTTTAAAGGCATTAATTTACTTGACGTGATAGGTTAATTTCATGGTTATGGATGCGGTTTTCTCTTTTGACGCCGTGTTATAAACGCCGCCCCAAGAATAGTCTTCATTGGAGTTTTGTCCGGTAATTTGAAATATACCCATTTGTGCTATAGAAAGATCTCCCAATTTAGCTCCAGAATTTTCAGAAATGCTTTTGGCACGCAGGTGTGCATTTTCAGTCGCTTGAGAAACCATTTCAATTTTTAAATCTTCAAGTTTTGAGTAGTAATAGCGAGGCGCCATAGAATATAATTGGATACCCTTGTTCAATAAATCTGTGACTTCCCTCGAAATTTTTTCAACATTTTCCACGTCTTTTGAATTAATTTGAACGGTTTGTGTCAATGTATAATCGGTAAACTCTTGACCTATATATTTGCCATCATTCGTATAATTTTGTTTAAAGTTTTTCTCAGTGACAACCGCATTGAAAACAAATACGCTATCATTCAAACCTTTAGATTTAAGGTATTCAGAAATAATTTCTTTGTCTCTTTGCAAATCGGCATAAGCTTGTTTTAAATCCATGTTTACTTGCGAAAATCTAGCCTCCCAAACGATGAGGTCGGATGTAAAGTTAGCTTCTCCCAAACCTGTAACGGATATGGTTCCAGCTGTTTTGTTTCTATTGATAAAAGCGTTTCCTAAAATAATGGAAGCTAGCACAATGGCGATGCCAAATACAATGGCACTAAGATTTTTATTCATTTTAAAAAACGTTTTTATTGAAACAAATTAATTATCTGATGGATGTAACGAATTTACTGATTTTATCAATAGGATGATCACTAAGGAATTTTATAAAAGCACTACCTATAATGGCACCTTGCGCATATTCGGTGGCTTGTGTAAATGTTTTACTATCAGAAATACCAAATCCAATAATCTGAGGATTTTGAAGATTCATGTTAGCAATACGTTTAAAATACCTAGTATTTTCGTCACCAAAACCGGACTGACTTCCCGTAACACTGGCACTACTTACCATATAGATAAATCCGTTGGAGACAGAATCTATAAACTGAATGCGCTCATCGGAAGTTTGTGGCGTGATTAAGAACACATTTATTAATCCGTATGTTTCAAACGTGGATTTATAATCATCGTGATATACATCTACAGGTAAATCGGGAATAATCAACCCATCAATACCAACTTCTTGACATTTTTTGCAAAATGCTTCCACACCGTATTGAAGTATGGGATTAAAATAGCCCATGATGATTAACGGAATGTTCACCGTTTTTCGAATGTCTTTAAGTTGATTGAAAAGCACTTCCGAAGTCATGCCATTTTTTAAAGCTTTGGTTGAACTCGCTTGAATGGTTGGGCCATCGGCCAATGGATCACTAAAAGGCAAGCCGATTTCAATCATATCAACCCCATTTTTTTCTAACTCTTGAATGATGTTTATGGTATCATCCAAATTGGGATACCCAGCTGTAAAATATATGGATAGAAGTTTTTTGTCTTCTTGTAATTTATTTTGAATTCGATTCATAATGTATTGTTTTTGTCAACCTGACTTGTTTCAGGTTCTCACCAATTTTTTTTAATGTGATGCTGAAACAAGTTCAGTACGACCTTACAGTTTAAAATATTTAATATAAGTATCCAAATCCTTATCCCCTCGCCCAGATAAACTCACCACAATAACATCATCTGGTTTAAAGGTTCTTTGCTCAAAAATGGCAAGCGCATGAGAAGTTTCTATCGCTGGAATAATACCTTCTAATTGGCACAGCTCTAAACCAGCGGTCATCGCTTCATCGTCTGTTATCGCCATAAATTCGGCACGTCCCGTTTTTGCTAAATGGGCATGCATGGGACCAACACCAGGGTAATCCAATCCTGCAGAAATAGAATAAGGCTCAGTAATCTGTCCGTCTTTAGTTTGCATCAATAGCGTTTTACAGCCATGAATAATGCCTTCTTTTCCTAAAACAGAAGTTGCAGCACTTTCACCAGAATCAACTCCCAATCCAGCAGCTTCAACAGCGATAATCTTCACGTCTTGTTCGTGTAAAAAATGGTAATAAGTACCCGCAGCATTACTGCCACCGCCAATACAGGCCACCACATAATCTGGGTTTTCCGTGCCTTCTTGTTCTTTTAATTGCCATTTAATTTCTTCGGAAATAACCGATTGAAACCGTGTGACCATATCTGGATACGGATGTGGGCCAATAGCAGATCCAATGATATAATGCGTGTTTACGGGGTTGTTGATCCAATCGCGAATGGCCTCGTTGGTTGCATCTTTAAGTGTTCTACTACCCGATAAGGCAGGAACCACTTTAGCACCTAACATTTTCATGCGGGCCACATTGGGAGCTTGACGAGCAATATCAATTTCACCCATATAAACAATACATTCCAATCCCATTAAAGCACAAACCGTAGCTGTGGCAACACCATGTTGACCAGCACCCGTTTCGGCAATAATTCTGGTTTTTCCTAGGCGTTTAGCCATGAGAATCTGACCAATGGTATTATTAATTTTATGTGCACCAGTATGATTTAAATCCTCACGTTTTAAGTAGATTTTAGTATTGTATTTTTTTGAAAGTCGCTTGGCATAATAGAGTGGAGAAGGGCGGCCCACATAATCTTTAAGCAATTGATTGAACTCTTTTATAAAGTCAGGTTCAGCCATAACGCTCAAGTATTTTTGGCGTAATTCTTCTACATTTGGATAGAGCATTTCTGGTATGAATGCGCCTCCAAATTCTCCATAATAGCCTTTTTCGTTTACGTTGTAATTCATGTTATTTCTATTCCTGCGAAGGCAGGAATCTATTTAATTTATATTTAATTTATAATGGATTCCGCATCAAGTGCGGAATGACAAGCTCATTTTAAACTCTTTTAATGTTTCAATATCTTTTAATTCTAACAATTCCTGTTATTTTTTTTGTCAGTTAGAGTGAAATTCTTTTTTTTAGAATTTTGTATCGAGAACTTTTGACTTCTCGATACAATTTTTTCGTGCCTCAAAAATTACTCGAAGTGACATAATTTGTTTTTAAACTCTTTTAATATTTCAATATCTTTTAATCCTGCTTCTATTTCAAATTTACTATTTACATCGATGGCATAACAATATTTGGATTCTGGCTTTTCTAGGAATAACAAAATACTATCAACCTCTTTCAAACCAATACCACCACTTAAAAAGAACGGTTTTGTTGAAGGATATTTATTTAAAATAGTCCAGTCAAAAGTGTAACCGTTGCCCCCGGGCAATTTGCCTTTGGTATCGAATAAAAAGTAATCACAAACAGGTTCGTAAGGTTTTAAATCATCAAAATTGAAACTGTCATCGACTGAAAATGCTTTGATGATTTCAATATTATATGCTTTTAATTTTTCACAATATTCAGGTGATTCATGTCCATGTAATTGAGCAGCGTGTAAATGATAAAAGTTTATTTTCTCAATGACTTCATGAAGTTCAGTATCCACAAAAACCCCTGTTTTTTTTATGGAATGAGGTATTTGGGGCATGTCGTTTTCACCGAAATGTCTTTTGGATTTTTCGTGAAAAATAAAGCCAAGATAGTCTGGTTGCAATGCTGCAACTTGTTCGATATTATCTTGGTATTTCATACCGCAAACTTTAAGCCTCATATTTTCTTATTCCCACGAAAGTGGGAATCTTTTTGTTTTTAGTTCAATTTATAATGGATTCCGCATCAATTGCGGAATGACAAATCACTTGTTTAATTGATTTATAAACTCCATAGCACTTTTGCCCGGATTATCCGTTTTCATAAAGTTTTCTCCAATTAAAAAGCCTTGGAAACCAAAAGGCCGTAATTCTTTAATGGCTTTAATATTGCTGATACCACTTTCAGATACTTTAACAAACTCATTTGGAATCATCTCACTTAGTTTTTTACTTATGTCTAGGCTGACTTCAAAGGTTTTTAAGTTTCTATTGTTTACACCCAACATATCCAAACTTGGCATGATGGATTTGTCTAATTCTTCTTCGTTATGAACTTCCAATAATACATCCAATTGTAAGCTCTTGGCAAATTCTGAATATTGTTTGATTTCCTCTCTCGTTAAAATCGCTGCAATAAGCAAAATAACATCGGCGCCAGACGCTTTGGCTTCCAATATTTGGTATTCGTCAATGATAAACTCTTTTCGTAACAAAGGTAGGTTACAACTCGCTCTTGCTAATATTAAATCGTCTAAAGCACCACCAAAATATTTTAAATCGGTTAAAACAGACATACCACATACTCCTGCATGTTCGTAACCTTTGGCTACATCCTGTACGTTTAAATTCTGATTGATAGTTGATTTTGAAGGAGATCGTCTTTTATGTTCGGCAATAATACCTGAGGAACTGTTTCTTAATTTATGGGCTAAAGAAGTCGTTTTCCTTTCAAATAAAACGGATCGTTCTAATTGAGATACAGGAACCAACGATTTTTTTAAATCGACTTCTTGACGTTTATCGGCTACTATCTTATCTAATATATTCATTTTTTCTATCCCTAACCCTTTCCAAAGGAAAGGGAACTATTTTGTTATGCTCCATCTTTTTTAAGTCCTTCCCTTGGGGAAGGATTTAGGATGGGATTTATCTACTCAATTCTATTAATATCTCTAAACTTTGTTTTGCTTTTCCAGAAAGTAAGGACTCTTTGGCGAGTTCAAAACCTTGTTTGTGACTGATTTGTTTCACTGTCGCAATCGCTAACCCGGCATTGGCACAAACCACATTGTTTTGTGCTTCAGTACCTTTTCCGTGAATGACATCCATAAATATTTTAGCGGCTTCTTCAACAGTGTTGCCACCATATATAGCGTCTTGTTTTATTTGTGAAAGTCCTAAATCTTCGGGTGAAAATAATAGTTCACTCTCGTTGGAAATCACTTTTGTTTTTCCTGTCAAAGATATTTCATCATAACCATCTAAGGCATGCACAATACTATAATTTTTATCTGTATTCTGATATAAGTAGCCGTAGAGCCTTAGCAATTCTAAATTAAAAACCCCCACCATTTGATTTTTTGGGAATGATGGGTTTACCATGGGACCCAATATGTTGAAAAACGTTTTTACGCCCAATTCACGACGAATAGGTGCTACATGTTTCATAGCTGGATGAAACAAAGGCGCGTGCAATATGCAAATGCCTGCTTTATCCATTGCGCGTTTTAAAAAGTCCTCATCACTTGAAAATTTAATGCCCAAAAACTCCATAACGTTTGATGAACCACAAGAGGAAGACACGCCATAATTACCGTGTTTAGCCACATGTACGCCTGCACCAGCAGTGACAAATGATGCTAATGTTGAAATATTAAACGTGTTTTTGCCATCACCACCGGTGCCACATAAGTCAATGGCATTAAAATCGTTTAAATTGATGGGAACACATAGCTCTAAAAGGGCATTTCTAAACCCTTTGAGTTCTTCAAGTGTGATGCTGCGTATCATAAAAACCGTAAGAAAGGAAGCAATTTGACTTTGGTTGTACATTTGGTTGGAAATGTTTACCAAAATCTGTTTAGCCTCTTCGCTTTCTAAGGTTTCGTGGTTAATGAGTCCGTTTAATATGTTTTTCATAGACTATAGACTTAAGATGTTAGATATTAGAAAATTTTTTAATTAAGGTGAAATTCATCTTTTGGATTTCAGTGATCAGGTTAAAAATATCCTCTAGTTCGTTTTCTTTTACATAACCAATTCTAATTGAAAGTGTTAATTGTGTTGCTAATTCATTAATGGAGCCATTAGCTATTCCTAGAAAGTTTCTGAATTCTTTATTTGAATTCCTTCCGGCACCTTCTGCAATGTTTGAAGGTATGGAAATAACACTTCTTTGAATTTGGCTAATCAACCCATATTTTTCTTCTTTTGGATAAGTAGATGTTAACATATAAACTTTTTCAGCCAAGTCCATTGATTTTTGCCAAACCTTCAAATCCTTATAGTTATTCATATCTTGTATCTATTGTCTTAAGTCTAAAATCTATCGTCTAACTATCAATCCAATTCTTCAATATCTGTTTTCCAAAAGGCGTTAAGACCGATTCTGGATGGTATTGCACACCTTTAACGTCATATACCTTGTGGCGCAAGGACATGACTTGTCCGTTGGAATCAAAAGAAGTAGCTTCTAAACTGTCCGGTAAATTTGCATCTACCACCCAAGAATGGTATCGTCCTACTTCAATTTCTTTTTCAAGTCCGTTAAATAGTGATTCGTCATCTACGGTAATGGTGACCTTAGTTGCAACACCATGATACACCTCGTCTAAATTAATTAGAGAACCACCAAAAACCTCCCCAATGGCTTGTTGCCCTAAGCAAACACCCAAAATGCTTTTTGTTGGCGCATATTTTTTTATGATGGTCTTTAATAAACCCGCTTCATCTGGAATACCAGGACCTGGTGATAAAACGATTTTATCAAACGGTTCCACATCTTCTAAAGTCAATTTATCGTTTCTCAATACAGTAACATCACAGTTTAGATCTTCTAAATAATGAACCAAATTGTAAGTGAAACTGTCGTAATTATCTATAACTAGTATCTTCATTTTATATGTCTTCAGCTAATTTAATGGCTTTTGTTAATGCACCTAATTTATTATAAACTTCTTGCAATTCATCTTCTGGGTTTGATTTTGAAACCAATCCGGCACCTGCTCGCCAATGTAATTTATGGTCTTTACTTAAAAAAGTCCTAATCATAATGGCATGATTAAAATTGCCGTTAAAATCCATAAAGCCAATAGCACCGCCATAAAACCCTCGACTTGTTTTTTCGTATTGTTCAATAAGTTGCATGGCTCTGTGCTTGGGCGCACCACTTAACGTGCCTGCAGGAAACGTATCGGCAACTACTTGCATGGTGGGCGTTTCGGTATGTTTTTGTCCAGTGACTTTACTCACCAAATGAATGACATGTGAAAAAAACTGAACTTCGCGATAGGTGTCTACGGTAACGTTGCTACCATGGCGACTTAAATCGTTTCTAGCCAAATCTACCAACATCACATGCTCAGCATTTTCTTTACTGTCCTTTTTCAAGGCTTCGGCCAATTCGGCATCTTTTACATCATCACCTGTACGTTTAAAAGTGCCTGCAATGGGATGTATTTCAGCTTTACCATCACTTACAATCAGTTGGGCTTCAGGGGAACTTCCAAAGATTTTGAAATTACCGTAATCAAAATAAAATAGATAGGGTGACGGATTAATGCTCCTCAAAGCTCTATAAACATTAAACTCGTCGCCTTTAAATTCTTGAGTGAAGCTTTTTGATAATACCAATTGAAACACGTCGCCTCTAGCACAATGCTTTTTAGCAAGCTCTACATGGGTTTTATACTCATCATCGGTTAGATTTGAGGTGATATCGCCTGATGGCGAAAACTTATAAGAAGGAAAATTTTGGATATTAATCAATTCATCTATTTCATGAATATTGTTTTCTCCATTAAAACAATGCGCAAAAATATACGCTTCGTTTTTAAAATGATTGATGGCAATAATATTCTGATAAACAGCGTAATACACATCTGGAATGTTAATGGAATTCTCTTTTTTGCTGATAGCAACATCCTCAAAATACCTTACGGCATCATAAGCAGTGTAACCAAAAATACCATTGTTTATGAATTTAAAGCTCTCTTCTGTATCAGTCTCAAAACGTTTTGTGAAGTGATGAATTTCATTAGCCAGATTAATGGTCCCATCAATTTTGGTTGAAGTGGTACTTCCGTCAGGAAATGTTTGTGTTATTACCTCGTTTTCAACTTTTATAGATGCTATAGGATTAAAGCATATATAGGAGAAGTTTTTTTGGCTTGCATGGTAATCCCCACTTTCCAGAAGTATGCTGTTTGGGTATTTGTCCCTTATTTTATAGTAAACAGTCACTGGCGTAATAGTGTCCGTTAAAATTTTTTTGTGGTGCGTATGTAAATTAAATGTCATCATAAATAGTTTCATAAAAAAAGGCCTGTCGTGAATGACAAGCCTTTTGGATATTTTAAGTTTTAAATATACTAGGTTTTACTTCACGAAATTTAAGTTTCTAAAGCTCCACCACCAAGTTTTATTTAAAAATGTATTCATATTTTGTTTTAACTGTGCCAAATATAGAAATGAAAATATAATTACACAATACTTTCGCGTGTTTTTTTAAACAAAAAACTACCATAAGATATATGGTAGTGTTTATGCTGATTCATCAGGAATAGAGAGAGTTAGTTTGCTATTAATCTTACCTTGCCTAATAATCGAATCAGTTCTTGAGTTTCTTCATCTGTTAAAGAACCGATGATTTTTTTTTCTGTGATATCAATTATTGCGTCTATGATATCAAGAAGCTTTAATCCCTCATGGGTAATAGTAATATCTATTTTTCTGCGATTTGTTTTATTAATATTCTTTTTGACATAATTTTTTTTAACAAGCTTATCAATCAGCCTCGTGGTATTGCTCATTTTATTTATCATGAGATCCTGCATAGTTTCTAAACTAATTGGTTTTTCATGCTGACCACGTAAAATTCTAAGCACATTGAATTGCTGAATGGTTATATCAAAAGGTTTAAGAACGTCGTTTAATGTTTTATTTATCAGGCCATAAGTAAACAATACATTGATTACGGCTTTTTTGGATAATGATAAATCTGAACTTATTTTTAAGATGGATTCAATATTCATCTTCAACTGTTGTATATACAAATGTATATAATAAGTTTTATAATATTCACATAATTATAAAATTTTGTTAAACAATCACAGACAAGTTTAGTATTATCTAAATTTATAGCTAAAGATTTATTAAAAATATAAATAAATGAGAATTATAAAGTTCTTGGTATTAGCACTCATTGTTTCTTCTTGTAATAATAAAAAGGCTAGTGAAGCTTCAAATGTTGTTTCAAAAACTAAAGATAATACCATTGAAATTACAAACACTGATCTTGAAGTTTATGATTTTAATGGCTTTCAAAAGTTTTTAGAAAAAAAGGATGATAAGGTGTACGTTGTTAATTTTTGGGCAACTTGGTGCGCACCATGTGTAAAGGAAATGCCTTATTTTGAAAAGTTAAATCAAGAATATAAAAAAGAGAATGTTGAAGTGCTTTTTGTGAGTTTGGATTTCCCACATCTTTATGAGTCCAAATTAAAACCTTTTATCAAAGACAAAAATATACAATCTAAAGTAGTAGCATTGAATGATGTTGATATGAATACTTGGATACCCAAAGTAGATGAAAATTGGTCCGGCTCCATTCCAGCAACCATCATTTATAAAAACGATACGAGCAAATTTTATGAACAATCGTTTACCTACGAATCATTAGAAAAAGAATTAAAACAATTTTTAAAATAAGCTTAACTTTTAAAAAACAATAAATATTTACCTATGAAGACAATCAAAATTTTATCATTATTAACACTCATCATTGGTTTGAGTGCTTTTACTGTTAATAAAATAGCAGTAGCAGACGGTTATAAAGTGGGCGACGTTGCCGAAGACTTTAAATTAATGAATATTGATGGCAAAATGGTTTCTCTATCCGATTATAAAGATGCCAAAGGCTACATAGTTACTTTTACCTGTAACACCTGTCCTTATGCTGTAGGTTACGAAGATAGAATCATAGCACTTAACAATAAGTATGCGTCTATGGGTTATCCTGTAATAGCCATTATGCCTAACAATACAGATGTGCAACCGGGTGACAGCATGGATAAAATGAAAGAAAGAGCAAAAAGTAAAGGGTTTACATTTCCTTATTTAATTGATAAGGAACAATCTGTATATCCAAAATATGGGGCTACCAAAACGCCACATGTGTTTATTTTACAAAAAACATCTAAAGGAAACGTTGTAAAATATATTGGTGCTATTGATGATAATTATCAAGATGCTTCAGCAGTAAAAACCAAATATGTAGAAAATGCCGTAAATGCCTTGCTTAAGGGAGATGATGTTCCTGAAAAGGAAACGAAGGCCATTGGGTGCACTATAAAAGTTTAGTTCATCGAAAATAATATAGAAAAATCTGAAGTTTATAACACTTCAGATTTTTTTTTGTTCATATTCAAATTAGAAATATTAAGTTTGTAATTATTTAATTTCAGATTATGATAGAAGATTTATCTCAAGAAGAATGGGCTGAACAATTGGCAAGTGATGATAATGCCGTGATTCTTGATGTTAGAACCGATGCTGAGGTATCAGAAGGCATCATTCCTAATGCCATTCATATCGATTTTTATAAAGGTCAAGATTTTATAAATGAAGTTGAAGCTTTGGATAAAAGCAAAAATTACTATTTGTATTGTCGGTCTGGTAACAGAAGCGGACAAGCTTGCCAAATTATGGAGCAATTAGGATTTGAAAATGCCTATAACCTCGAAGGAGGTATGCTGCAATGGACTGGAGATATTGTTGATATAGACTAACTTAAGCCAAATGAAGAAACTGCCATACTTATTTTTATTACTTCTTATAACCTTTTCAGGTTGTAAAGAAGCTGAAAGTTCAAAAATTACGGTCATCACTCCAGAAGAAATGCAAAGTTTTTTGGAAGCTGATAATGTTCAATTAATTGATGTGAGAACCCAAGAAGAATATAATAAAGGGCATATTAAAGGGGCGCAAAACATCAATTTTTTTTCACCTACATTTTTTGATGATATCAATAAATTGGATAAAGAAAAACCTGTATATCTTTATTGCAACTCTGGTAAACGAAGTGCGAATTGTGCCGAAAAAATGATTGAAATAGGGTTTGTGAAAATTTATGATTTAGAAGGTGGTTTCTCAAAATGGAAACATGAAGGTTCAGAAGTTGAAAAATAAACTGTACTTATCAAATAATCAAAAAACTAACATGCTCTAATTCTTAAACATAGATACATCTCCTTTTACTTCTTTTCCAATTATTCGAGATTTTTCATTGTTTTTTTTTATTTTATCTTTTTTTTAAGCGGTTCAACTTGTTATTTTTATTTGTATAGTCTTTTTATATACTTTTATTTTTAATTATTCAGTTAATGAGTAAGAATTATTCTTTGATTTTTAAATTTAATTATTAATTCTAAATTTTTATGGAACACGGTTATTTGATTTTAGCAATAATAGCTTTATTATTTATAAGTATGTATGGGTATTCATACATCCCCGTCGTTTTGGAAAAGAGAAAAGAAAAGCGGTTGAAAATTGAACAGGAAGAACTTGAAGAAGCAAGAAAAAAAGAGAACTTGATGAAGCAAGAACTTAGGGACGAAAAGTTGAATAAGTCTTTAAAAAGAAGTGCGGAAATTAAAATGGAATTGCAACAATTAGAGCAGATGAAGAAAAATAAAACAGGTCCTTTTGAAGAAGAATTAAACCAGATGAAAGTAGATAAAATGAAAAAGCAACAAGCAGGTTAAAAAACACAACACATAAAAAAACAACCCCTAAGAATCAAATTTTTAGGGGTTGTTTTTTTGTCGATAATTATTAAGAATAACAAATATCGTTTTCACAAGAACGATTATTGATCCGTTATGCTGTCCCAGCAGCTATCACATACCACATTATTGATCATCTTCGGTTTACTAATGAAACCCTGAAACAGGTTCCGGGTGACAATCGTTGGGTGATTAATTTTAGATAATCAGTTATAGATTTTTATTCCTTTAAAAAATCTGTTTTACCTGTTTTTTTCCTGTAAATTTTAATGAAATAAATGACGACGCCTACAAGCATTAAACTCAGGAAAAAATAAGTAGCTATAACATAGCCAATTCTATATTTTGGTGGTTTCCCCAAATACTGACTAATATCTTGATTCGTATTTATTTTAATAGAATTAAAAAGTTCAGCTACAACATCTTTATCAAAATGTGTATCGCTGGCATAGAAAAAAGTATATAAATTTTTATTTAATAAATAAAATTCAGCTTCGTAGGTAGACGTATCTACATCGTTAACAAATTTTAAATTATAACCAGTAAAACCTTCTTTTTCAACAAGTGTTTTAGTCTTTAAATAATAAGGTACTCTATATCTCATTCTAGCTATAACACGGTTATACTCGTCAATCAAACTAGTATAATTATATGGCAACCTGGAAAGACTTTCTTTTTGATTTTCATCTTGAAAAAGCACTTTTTGGGCAATAAAATTATAGGTATTTGTTTTGAATCTTATTTGATGGATTTTTACACCATCAACAAGTGTATCTGATTCAAAAAAGGTATTTGGAACGTTTAGGGAAACAATGGAATCAAAAGAGTAGGTTTTACTTTCGGTATTTTGAGAGTAAGCCATGTAACTAAATAGCACAAAAAAAAGCGGTAAATATTTTTTCATAAATGTCATTTTGGTTAAAATCAACACTGATTTTTTTAAAAATTTGGACTAGACTAAAATAGGCATTTTTTTAACTCAAGGGATTATTATTAACACTTTTAGTAAAGTGATGTTTTTTATTCTTTATAAGAATTTGTAAATGATTAATTAAAAAGAATTTAAAGTATATTATTGATTAATTTTTTAGATGACGATCTTATTATAAGCTCTGCAGGAAGAATTAATTTGTTTAAAGATACCTTTTCATTTGGGGAATCCAATCTCTTTAAAAGTGTTTCGGCAGCTACTTTACCAATTTGCTCGCTATGTTGTTCAACAGAAGTGATAGACGGCGTAACTAAAGATGTAAATGGTTCATTAGTAAAACCAACCAAAGCAATATCTTCAGGAACATTTATATGGTTTTCCTGCAACACTTGAAGCGCTCCCAATGCAGCATAATCTCCAGCGGCATATACGGCGTCTGGTTTATTTTTCTGTTCTAAAAGCTGTTGCATAATGCGTCTGCCATCTTCAATACCCAAATTGCTTTCTATGATCAATGAGTCTTCAATTGGTAAACCAAATTTTTCTAAAGCATCTCTATAGCCCCTAATCCTGTTTTTATAAATTCTAGTATGGCTAAAACCGGCTATATGTGCTATTCTTTTGCAACCTTGTTCAACCAGATGTTCAATTACTAAATGGCTACTTAAATAATCGTCAATACCAACATAATCCACATTCAAATCGTTTTCACCCCTGTCAAATAAAATTAAAGGAATGCCTTTGGATTTAATTTTTTCATAATAATCCAATTTAACCGTTTCATTCGCCATAGAAGCAATGATGCCATCTACTTGAGTGTATAACAAAGCATCAATACTTTTACATTCTTTATTGTAGGATTCGTTTGATTGTGCAATAATCACATTATATCCTTTTTCATTTAAAACCTCTTCAATTTTTTCTATAATGGAAGAGAAAAAATGGCTGTTAGCTTTTGGTATAATGACACCCACCAAATTGCTTTTTCCTTTTCTTAAAGCACTGGCTAAATGGTTAGGTTGGTAGTTTAAGTTTTGGGCTATTTGTAAAACGGCTGTTTTGGTTTTATCACTAATTCGGGGATGGTTGCTTAGTGCTTTTGAAACCGCCGAAGGTGTAATGCCCAACACATTAGCAATATCTTTTATGGTCGTTTTTTTTTTGGTAGCCAATTTTTGTATATATTTGTTTCAACGTTTGAACAAAAATAAACTTTTTTGTTAACATTCCGTTTTTATTTAGGAATATCCTTTAAAAAATCTATATTTGAAATATTTTCTTTTTGATGTATATGTTTTTAAGCATAATTTTTTTAATAGCTGTTCAAACGATTAACCAATACAAATAATTAATAAATTTATTAAATGAGTAGAGTTGTAACATTTGGAGAAATCATGCTAAGATTAGCTCCCCAAGGATTTTTAAGATTTTCTCAAGCAGACAATTTTGAGGTTGTTTACGGTGGAGGGGAATCTAACGTAGCAGTATCATTAGCCAATTATGGTATTTCAGTTGATTTCGTAACACGATTGCCAAAAAATGATATTGGTCAATGCGCTATGATGGAAATGCGTAAAAGAGGCGTTGGTGTGGATAAAATCGTTTGGGGCGGCGAGCGTTTAGGTATTTACTTTTTGGAAACTGGAGCAGTATCTAGAGGCAGCAAAGTCGTTTACGATAGATCACATTCTGCGATGTCTGAAATCCAACCAGGCATGGTTAATTGGAATGAGGTATTTAAAGGTGTGGAATGGTTTCATTGGACAGGTATTACACCAGCTATTTCACAAAGTTCAGCTGATGCTTGTTTAGAAGCGGTTAAAGCAGCTAGTAAATTAGGTGTTACCATTTCAACAGATTTAAATTACAGGGCTAAACTTTGGAAATATGGTGGTGATCGTGAAGCTATTATGACTGAATTAACTTCGTACTGCGATGTTATTTTAGGAAATGAAGAAGATGCGGAAATGCACTTCGGAATTAAACCAGAAGGCTTGGATGTTCAAACACACGGTCATGATGTAAAAGCAGAAGCTTTTTTATCTGTTTGCCAACAAATGATGAAAAAATTCCCAAGAGCTAAAAAAGTCATTACGACGTTAAGAGGTTCTATTTCTGCATCTCATAATACGTGGGCTGGTGTTTTATATGATGGTAAAAAAATGTATGAAACCCGTCAGTATCAAATTACTGATATCGTTGATAGAGTAGGTGGTGGTGATAGTTTTATGGGCGGATTGATTTATGGGTTGTTAACCTATCCAGACAACGACCAAAATGCTTTAGACTTTGCAGTGGCAGCATCATGTTTAAAGCACACTATTAAAGGTGATGCCAATTTGGTAACAGTAGAGGAAGTCACAAAACTAATGGGTGGCGATGCCTCTGGTAGAGTAGCGAGATAAATTAGTTTATTTGTTGAATTGTATAATCGTTTAATCGGTTACCCAAATCAACAAATGAACGATTAAACGAATAAACATATTAAAAAATGGCACAATTTTCAAGATTAGAAGTAGCACAAGCTATGAAAGATACAGGGATGATTCCTTTATTTTTCCATAGTGATATAGAATTAAGCAAAAAAGTATTAAAAGCGTGTTATGATGGTGGCGCCAGATTGATGGAGTTTACGGCTCGTGGCGATTTTGCTCATGAAGTTTTTGGTGAATTAACAAAATATGCGATTAAAGAACTTCCGGGAATGATTATGGGAGTTGGTTCTGTTACCGATGCAGCAGCGGCCTCTTTATACATGGCATTAGGCGCAAATTTTGTTGTAACACCTGTATTGAGAGAAGATATTGCTATAGTTTGTAACAGAAGAAAAGTATTATGGTCACCCGGCTGTGGCTCTGTAACCGAAATTGCTAAAGCAGAAGAATTAGGTTGCGAAATAGTAAAATTATTCCCAGGGGATTTGTACGGACCAAATTTCGTAAAAGGTGTTAAAGGACCACAACCATGGACAAGCATTATGCCTACTGGCGGTGTATCTCCAACCAAAGACAATTTAAAAGGATGGTTTGATGCCGGTGTCACCTGTGTGGGGATGGGATCTCAATTAATATCAAAAGAGATCATTGCGAATAAAGATTATGTTAAATTAGAGCAGGATGTTAAAAATGCTATGGCTATAATAAAATCCATCAGGAAGTAATTTAATCTAGTATTTTTTAATAAAACAACTGACTTTCAAAAAGTTATAAGTTGATATTATTAGTTTTTGTATATTTATGTTTTTACTAACTTAAACATAAACCAATTATGAAAACTATTTATTTGATTTTATGCTTGTCATTATTCTTTATGGCATGTCAACCCAAAGTGGACAATACCGCAGATGAATTGTTCAATAAGAATTCAGAAACAGTTTTGGCCAATATCAAGGGATTTGAAGATGAAAACCAAGATTATTCCATGTATGCAGACAATGCGATTCTTTTGGATACAGGAGTAGGGGCAAAAGATTCATTATCTTTAGATGATGTTAAAAAAAATGATAAAATGCTTTGGGAAACTTATGATTTTAAATTGATAACAGATCCATTAGTGTTATTACCCGGCGTTAATCCTGATACAAAAAAGCCAGATGGTTCTGTGCGTTATTATGGTGAATGGGAAGTCACTTTGCCTGCAACAGATTCTACTGAAGCAAAATCAGCTGTCATGAAATATTATGAATCTCTTGATTTTAATGAAGAAGGCAAAATCATTTTACAGCAAGGCTATGGAGATTTTGGCGGGTTGTTTACAGCCTTACATAGTGATGACGCTGATAAATCTTCAATGATGGAAGAATAAGATGTCTTTTAAGTTCATAAAAAAACCGTTGAAACTAGCTTCAACGGTTTTTTTTATTTCAAAAATTATAAGGAAACGCCTCTGCGCCAAGGAATAAAATCATTCTGATTCAATAATTTGGCTTTGGTTTGTATTTTCCCGCTTGCTACATCAATAATAAATTCAAGCATTTCGTCTGCCATTTCTTCAATGGTTTTTTCACCACGAATGACGGCACCAGTTTCTATATCAATAATATCTGGCATTTTTTGAGCAAGCTCAGTATTTGAAGACACTTTAATAATTGGTGCAATAGGATTTCCCGTTGGTGTGCCTAAGCCCGTCGTAAACAACACCACATTAGCTCCAGAACCTACCATGGCGGTGGTGCTTTCAACATCATTTCCTGGTGTACACAATAAATTAAGTCCTGGTTTAGTGATATACTCACCATAATCCAAAACATCTTGTACTGGCGATGTGCCACCTTTTTTGGCTGCACCGGCCGATTTCATGGCATCTGTAATTAAACCATCTTTTATATTTCCGGGAGAGGGATTCATATCAAATCCGGAACCAGCATCTATAACGGATTTTTCATAAGTTTTCATCAATTTTAAAAACTTCTCTCCTTTTTCATCTTCAACACATCTATTGACCAATTCTTGTTCCACACCACATAATTCTGGGAATTCAGATAAAATAGCGATTCCATTTAAAGCCGTTAAAATATCAGAAACAGCTCCTAATGTTGGATTTGCTGAAATTCCTGAAAACCCATCAGATCCACCACATTCCAAACCAACTCGTAATTTAGATAATGGAGCAGGTTTGCGTTTAACCTCATTTGCTTTTTTAATAGCTTCAAAAGATTCTTTTACAATAGCAGTCAACATATTATCTACCGTACCCATTTGTTGCTGTTCAAAAATAAGAACTGGCTTGTTTAGGTTTGGATTAATAGCATTCAACGCATTTTTAAAAGTACTTATTTGAAGATTTTGGCATCCTAAACTCAAAACCGTTGCGCCTGCAACATTTGGATTGTTTACGTAACCAGCCAATAGTTTAGCTAAGCTTTCAGAGTCTTGCCTAATACTACCACAACCTCCAGGATGGGTAATGAATTTGACATCAATATTATCAAACACATCTGAAGTCGTTGGTAAAACCTCTGTTTCTTGCGCCCCACTAACTAACGAGCGAAGCAACATTTGGTGCGGATTAGCTCTTTGTTTTAAAAGTTCTTTTTCAAAAACGTCTTTTAAAATTTCAATATTTCTATTTTCACAGAAAACCAATGGAAAAAATAACCACACATTTTCTGTTCCTACTTGGCCATCTTCCCTATGATATCCTAAAAAGGTTTTGTCTTTCCACTTATCAACATTTGGAGCTGTCCAACTAAAAGTTTCGGTTCTTCCAAATACTTTTTCGCTTTGGTGCTTTACATTTTCGGTAGTTAATACATCTCCTTTTTTAATGGTATTATTAGCACTGCCAACTAAAACCCCATACATTATGATTCTGGCTCCAGTTTCAAATGTTTCCAATGCAATTTTATGCTTGGATTTTGTATCAGATAGTATGTTTATTTCCTCTCCTTCAAAAGATACAACATCGCCTGCTTTTAAATTTACCAATGCTACGGCTACATTATCGGTAGGATGGACTTTTATGAGTTTTTTTTGCATATTTAAATCTATTATACTTCTATGAAAAATTTAGAACTTTTTTATGTAATTATTATACCCGGCTTCAATGCCATTTGCATCCATTTCTTTTAGGGCTAAAGCAACAGCTTCGGTAAGTTTCTCCACTTTTGTTAAATCTTCTCCCCAATAATCGTTAATGCTTAATGCGTTTTTAGCGATTTCCAAATAATCATTGGATTTCCAGATTTTTGCAAATGTAGCAACAATATCATCATTATCTTGAACTGGTAAGGTTTCTCCGTTCCAAGTACCTTTGTAAAAACGTATCAATGCTGCAAAAGCAAAAGTTAAGTTAGTTGGGATTTTTTTATGGATTTTTACATATCCTAATAAACTTGGCAATACCCTTACCGTAAACTTAGATACCGAATTTAATGCAATGCTTGATAAGTTATGGATGATGAATGGATTTCTAAAGCGGTCAAAAACCTCATCGGCAAAACTATTTAGTTCTGCTTTATCCATATCTAAAGTATCAATAATTTCATTAAAAACAGCTCTGTTTATGAACTCACCAGTGAACACATTATCGACCGATTGTTTTACGGTTTTATTTCCGTAAAGAATGGAAAAAGGCACCATAGCGGTATGCGCACCGTTTAAAATCCTCACTTTTCTGGTTCGGTAAGGTTGCATATCATCAACAATCTTAACGTCTAGATTTGTTTTGCTGAAAGGCAATTTTGCTTTTAAATCGTCGCCACCTTCAATAACCCAAAGGAAAAATGCTTCCGCAGCAACGATTAAATTATCTTGATAATCTAATTGACTGTTGTAATTTTCAATCTCATCCTTTGGGTAACCAGGTACAATTCTATCAACCAATGTGCTATGAAAAGCATTGCTTTCCAATAACCATGTTTTAAAATCATCGCCAAAGTTCCAATCTGCTACATATTTTAAAATGATGTCTTTTAAAGTTTCGGCATTATGATTGATAAGTTCGCATGGAATGATGGTTAAACCTTTAGTAGCATCACCATTAAAATACTTAAAACGTTCGTGTAAAAGCAGGGTTAGTTTAGCAGGAAACGAACTTGGAGGTTGCATGTTTGGTGTATCTGAACTTACATAGGCAATGCCTGCCTCCGTAGTATTTGAAATGATAAATTCCAATGAGGCCTCTTTAGCCAAGCTCAAATAATCATTAAAATTTGCATAAGGATCAACCGCTTTTACAATGTTTGAAATAAGTTCAATATTTTGAATTTCTTCACCTTTTTTTATGCCTTTCATAAACAAGGTGTACAAACCATCTTGATCATTTAGCATATTAACCAAACCTTTCTCAATAGGTTGCACAACAGCAATGCCTGCATTAAAATCGGCTACTTTATTTAATTCTTGGAAGGCATATCCAACAAATGCTCTTAAAAAATTTCCTTCGCCAAATTGTACTATTTTTATTGGAAGTTTAGTTTCCAATCCAACATTTTTTCTATTTAATTTTTTCATTTATTCTCTACAATCTTTTTAATCTAAACTATCTTGACATTTATAAACATACACTAAGAAACCATCATTAATTATTATATACATGATTTAAATTTTCATCTAGAGGTGTCATTTTTGGCATTAATAAATGTACAAAACCAAGAATAATTAAGTAGCAAGAACCAGCTACTAAAAAGGCCCAAAAGAATCCGGTGTTACCGGCATTATCCAGAACAGATCCTAAAATAAAGCTACTTACAATTCCTGCTACTGCCCCAACCATGCCGCCAATGCCTACTACTGAGGCAGTCGCTTTTTTGGGAAACACATCCGATACCAAAGTGAAAATATTTGCAGACCAAGCTTGATGTCCCGAAGCCCCCAATCCAATCAAGAAAATGGCAAGCCATTTATTGTCGGTAGTGGCAACAAAGGCAACTGGTAAAATAATTAAAGCACAAATAAGCAAGGTTATTTTTCTTGCCTTGTTAATTGACCAACCTTTTCTAATAAAGGCTCCAGAAAGCCATCCGCCAAAAATACTTCCAACATCGGCTAAAAGATAAATAACCAGAAATGGTAATCCCATATTTTTAATATCAACCTCAAACTTATCAGCTAGGAAAATGGCACCCCAGAAAAGGTAAAACCACCAAACAGCATCGGTCACTTTAGCTAAAGCAAAAGCCCAGGTTTCTTTTTTAGGTAGCACACGTACCCAAGCAATCTTATCTTGATTTTCAATGACCGAATCACTATTTATATATGCCATTTCTTCAGGAGACACCTTTGGATGCCCTTCGGGCTTTTGATAGGTTTTCCACCATAAAAACACCCATATAGCACTTAATACCCCAGTAATTAAAAATGGAATTTGCCAATTTACCAAATCTCCCTCACCTCTTTCACCACCAGACCAATATACTATGGCAGCAATAACAAATGGAGCAGCAATGGCGCCAACACTTGTAGCTGCATTAAAAATACCCGTTGCAAAAGCACGATCTTTTTTTGGAAACCATTCAGCAGTGGTTTTTATGGCGGCAGGAAAATTGCCGGATTCGCCGTAGCCCAATCCAAAACGTGCCAGCACAAACCCTATAAAGCTATAGCTTTTACCAACGGCAGCATGTAGCATTCCGAAAAAACTCCAGATACCAATGGACACAATATATCCTTTTTTTGTCCCCAAACGATCTATTAAACCTCCCATACTCAGTAAGCCAATAGCATAAGCCGTTTGAAAAGACATTATTATGTATGAATAATCTTGGTTGGTCCATCCAAACCATTCGATTAAATCGGGCGACATAACACCCATCAAACTCCGGTCAAAATAGTTGATTGAAGTTGCTGCAAACAATAATGCTAAAATGCGGTAGCGGTAGGTTCCTACCTTTTTGGTGTCGTTCATAATTATTTAGTTTATATAGGTGTTTGTTGGTAAATATAAAATTTATAATTCTAAGTACTGTTTAGCATTATGGTAACTGATATCTGAAACCAATTTGCCTATCCATTCCATATCATTTGGTAATTCGCCTTTCTTTATTTCTCCACCTAAAAGATTACAAAGGATCCGTCTAAAATATTCGTGTCTTGGGAACGATAAGAAACTACGGGAATCTGTTAGCATACCAATAAAACAACTGATTAACCCCATACTGGAAAGCGTATTTATTTGTTTGGTCATACCATCTTTTTGATCTAAAAACCACCAACCAGAGCCCCACTGTACTTTGCCTTTAACGCTGCCGTCATTAAAGTTGCCTATCATGGTTGCCATGACTTCATTATCAGCGGGGTTTAAATTATAAATAATGGTTTTACACAATTTATCTTTACTATCCAAGGCATTTAAAAAGGCGGACAATTTTTGAGCTTGCGGATAATCGCCAATAGAATCCCATCCAGTATCTGGTCCTAAAATGTTATGCATACGCGTATTGTTATTTCTTAATGCGCCTATATGGAATTGTTGTATCCAACCATATTCATGATATGTTTCACATAAAAACAATAAAATGGCACTTTGGAATTTTGAAGCTTCTTCGTTACTTATGTCTTTATGATCTCGTTTCTTTTTGAATATAGCATTAATTTCATTTTCGGTGAAGTTTTCATAATACAAATGGCTCAACCCGTGGTCGCAAATTCTACAGCCATTTTTATGGAAAAAGTCGATTCTATTCTTTATGGCATCACACAAATCGGAATAATTATTAATAGCCGTACCTACAACATTTCCTAAGGTATTTATGTATTCATTATAGCCATCGTTAGAAATTAAAATGGCTTTATCTGGTCTAAAAGCGGTACTGACTTTGACTGAAAAATCACTTTTGGCTAATTGTTGATGGTATTGTAAATTATCAATTGGGTCTTCCGTGGTGCAAACAAATTCAACATTCCCTTTTTTTAGTAATTGCCGACAAGTAAAATCTCCAGAATGTAGTTTTTCATACGTTGTTTGATATATTTTTTCTGCAGAAGACTCGTTTAGCAAATCGTAGATATCGAAATATCGTGCTAATTCTAAATGTGTCCAATGGTATAATGGATTACGCATGGTATAAGGCACCGTTTTTGCCCAATTCAAAAATTTATCTTTATCTGATGCGGTTCCAGTAATAAATGCTTCCTTAATACCTAAAGTACGCATGGCGCGCCATTTGTAGTGATCGCCGTTTATCCAAACATCAGTAATATTTTCAAAGGTTTTATCCTCGGCTATTTGTTGTGGTGGTAAGTGATTATGATAATCTATAATCGGTAGGTTTTTCGAATAATCATGGTATAATTCTTCGGCATACTTGTTTTCTAGCAAGAAGTTGTCGTGAATAAATTTTGTGCTCATTATATTTTTATAAAATATTAATTCTATTTTGAAGGCATTCCTATAGTGGCTAAAAGTCTTCCCTCCACATATAATATAGGGTCTTTAAAAAAACCGTCAGCCTTTGAAGATAAAAAAATGACAGTTTCGGCTAAATCATCATGGTTTTCCCATTTCGAAGTTGGCGTTCTATTTATTATAAAATAATTAAAAGGATGTCGGCCAACATGAATAGGTCCTGTTTTTGCGGTTGCAAAATATACAGAATCAATAGTATTTATTTGAATGTTATTTTTGGAACATTCAGTTGCCATATTTTGAGCTAACATTTTCAAGCCTTTCTTTGCTGCTGGATAATTTCTATTATGTCCATATTATCCATCTTAGTTTCTATCTTTAGAATTACAAATATAAGGTCTTCTTTATTAACTACATTAAATTTATGGACTTTTGAACTAATTCATTTTGATGTTACGTTTCTATAGAATTTAAAAAGGGCTCTTTATTTTTAATCCAACTAAAAACGTGTAATTTTTACTCAACGTTTTCCTTAATTACACATTTTTATACATCTCATATCTATAAAGTAAAAACTGAAAAAGAATTCAAATTACTGATAAACAGTATATTGAGAGTTTTATTCGCCTGTACTTCATTCATGGCATGTTTATTTCTTTATTCTAATTGTAAATAAATAATAAACTTAAACAATAAAAATTATGAAAAAGTTAATCTTAACAGTAGCAATTTTAGCGGGTGGTGTTTCAACATTTGCATTACCTAACAACAATTTACCATTGGAATCTACTAGCATTGTAATGAATGAAGAATTCACAGAAGTTGCTTTAGATAAATTACCAGAAGCAATTACAAGTGCTGTAAAAAGCGATTTTACAACAGCTAGCATTAGCAAAGCTTATGTAAACACTAGCGAGCAATACAAACTAGAGCTTACCATTGATGGAAGTACTAGTACTGTATATGCAGATAAAGATGGTAACTGGTTGGAAGAATCAGCTATTAAAGATGCTAATAAGAAAGTTACTAGCACTAGTACTTTAGAATAACATTAGTATCCAAGAGTATATCCATAAACTCATTTTTTGAAAAAAGGACGTTTTTAATTAAAAGCGTCCTTTTTTTATGCTTTTTTTATATATATAATCATCTTATCTTAATATTTTTGTAAGAAGCTCCTCAGTCTCATGAAATATATCCTTTTGATAGAAGATGATGTTACGTTTTCAGAAATGTTAAAGCATTTTCTAGAGCGCCATAAATATGAAGTCGATTTAAGTTATAATATTAAAAATGCCCTCACGCTATTAAAAAAGCAAAATTATGATTTGGTCTTTACCGATTTAAGACTTCCTGATGGTGATGGTATAAGCCTGTTAAAGGAAATAAAAAACAGCAAGAATAATATTCCTGTAGTTTTAATGACCAGTTATGCCGAGGTATCGACAGCGGTGCAGGCAATGAAGCAGGGCGCGTTCGACTATATTTCAAAACCTTTCAATCCAGATGAAGTTCTAGAAGTTATCAGCAATGCTTTGGATGTAAAAAAAACAGACACGAGGGACACTATTGTTTCAAAAATTAGTTCTAAAAAAGATAATAGCCATGCAAGTACGGATTTTGTTGAAGGTATTAGTGCAGCTTCAAAAACCCTGAAAGAATACATTCATTTGGTAGCGCCTACTGATATGTCGGTATTAATAACAGGCGAGAGCGGTACAGGAAAGGAAGTGGTAGCTAAAAACATTCATTTGAAAAGTTTACGAAAAGATAAACCATTTATTGCAGTTGATTGTGGGGCTATTCCAAAGGAGATTGCTTCGAGTGAATTTTTCGGACATAAAAAAGGGTCGTTCACAGGTGCCATAGATGATAAAATTGGACATTTTGAGGCAGCTAATGGGGGTACGCTTTTTTTAGATGAAGTAGGTAATTTAACTTATGAAAACCAAGTACAATTATTACGGGCATTACAAGAAAGAAAGGTAAAACCCATAGGAAGTAATGATGAGGTTTTTGTTGATATACGGTTAATTACAGCGACCAATGAAGATTTATTACATGCGGTTGATAAAGGGGATTTTCGTGAAGACTTGTACCACCGTTTAAATGAGTTTTCCATAAAAGTTCCTAACCTAAAGGATAGAAATGATGATTTGATTCTGTATGCTGATTTCTTTTTGGAAAAAGCCAATAAACAGCTAAAAAAATCCATTGTAGGGTTTTCAAAGGATGTATTGACCCTTTTTCAAAGTTACAATTGGCCCGGAAATTTACGGGAACTATCCAATGTTATTAAAAGGGCGACCTTATTAACCCAGACAGATGTTATACACAAAAATGTCTTACCAGATGAATTGGTTAACTCAAACAAGAATAGTGTTCCATCCAATAAATTTTCGGCCAAAAAAAATGAAAAAGAACTTATTATAAGCGCTTTGCAAGAAGTTGGTAACAATAAAACAAAAGCGGCCGAATTATTACATATTACCAGAAAGACACTTTATAACAAAATCAAAGAATACAGTCTTAGTTAATATGGGCTTCCAATGATGTTATAAAGTCATTTAAAGTGTTTTCAAACTCGATAAAACGCTCATCATTTATAGTTTTACTGGTTTCAAACGTTTCAAGAAATGGAATAACTTTTTTTACTTCTAATAGTTTAAACATACTAAGCATTTTATGGGTAATATTGTTAATGGTATGTATATCATTATCTTCTTTGGCTTGCTTTAACAATAACACGTTTTTTTTAGTGTCTTCTAAAAAAACACCTAATGTCTTTTTTATTGGAGCAACATCATTATTAAAAAAAGATCCTAATGATACTAGGCTGAAGCCATTTGTTTTTTTTTCTTCGCTACTTATGGTTTCTCTATTAACTTTATTGAAGCTTGAGCCAAAAAATTGTTTTAAAATATTTTCGAGTTTGGGGGTATTAAAAGGCTTAATCAACACGGCTGAAAAACCACTATTGATATAATCTTCTATAGGTAAATTTGATCTTCCGGTCATGGCAATGATGGGTTGATTATTGTACCCAACTTGTTTTTTAAGTATTTCCATAAAATGGATGCCATTCATTTTTGGGAGTTGAATATCGGTTAAAACCAGATCGTAGTGTATTTCGGGAATAGCATCCAATGCTTTTTGGGCATTTTCGAACACATAAGCTTCAATACCATATTGTTTTAAAAGATCAATAAGAAGTAGCCGTATGGACGCATCGTCTTCAACAACTATTGCTTTTAGTTTAAAACCTGGTTCAGTTTCAAGAGGTTTTTTTATTGCTAATGGTTTGTTGGAAAGTTTTGTGGGGATTTTTAAAAAAAAGGTACTTCCTTTGCCCAATTCGCTCTCTAAAGTTAAGGTGCCACCCAATAATTCCGCAAGTTTTTTAGATATCGTTAATCCTAGGCCAAACCCGTTTTGATTATTTTCTTTAGCGCCGTGTCCTTGTGTAAAAGCTTTAAAAATATTTTTTTGTTGATCCTTACTGATGCCTATTCCAGTATCGCTTATAGAAACTTGTAAGATGTTTTTATTGTTTTCATTATTTAAAAGGCTTTCAATAGTTATGGTTCCTTCATTAGTGAATTTACAGGCATTTGTAACTAAATTATATAAAATTTGTTTCATCCTAAAAGGATCACTAATAATGGGGTTATTTATGGTATTATTATGTTTTATAATGAAGTTTATGGGTTTATCTTGTGAAATATTTTTAGCATTAATAATAATGTCGTTTATAAGATTTTCTAAATCGAAAGGGATGGATTCAATAGATATGTTGTTGTTTTCAAGTTTTGAAAATTCTAAAAGATCATCAACTAATTGTCCCATATAAGTTGAAGCATTCCGGATGTGTTCAACATAATTTGCTTCTTTGGTGCTGTGTATGGATTTTTGCAATAATTCGCCATAACCCGTAATGGTGCTTAAAGGAGTTCTCAAGTCATGACTGACCATAGAAATTAGTTGTTCCCTGCTTTTTAAAAGTGAAGACGTTTTTTTGTTGGCCAGTTCCAATTGTTTACGATAGCGCTGATTTTTCCAAAAATCATTTAAAATGATGATTGAAAAAATAATAATGATAATAAAACTAATTACCGCGGCATACAGAATGATATGCTTGCTTTGTCCAAGTGTTTCTTCCCTTTGCTTGTTAATATTATTGGTGTAAAGAATAATATCTCTTTCTAAATTATTTAACAATTCCCGTAATTTTCTGGAAATCGTCAAATCATTTTCAATGAGTTCGCGTTCTTTATTTTGTAGTGATATTCGTTGTTTGTTGGTTTCCTTTTGTGCTTCCCTTAACATGTTTTTGGAAATGGATATTACAGAATCAATCTGTTTCCGACCAATATTATTAATGGAATCCAATGGATTATATTTATTGAGTATTTTAACATACTCCTCAAATTTGCCACGTGTTTCCTTACTTAACTGTCCAGGGTATTCTACAAGATCTTCAATGGTGACTTTTCCTAAAAGTGCATCAATGGAACTTAATTTATTGATGGCCGTATTTATAGATGCATCCGAATTGTCGTTAAGTTTTAGATTTTTTAAATCGGTGATATTTTGAAGTTTTTCATTAATAAATAATTTAATACTGTCTAAAATAATTTCTTGGGAACTATTGTTGGAAATGGCATTCAGGGAATCGATTTTTAATAATAATTCTTTGTTTTCGCTAACGTACTCATTGAATTGTGCCGTGGAATTTAACTCTATGGCAGCTCTTGCTAAACTCTCGTTTTTATAAATATCGGCAATAAGGCTGCCTACTTTTACAATGTTGTTTCTATCTGAAATATCTTGGTGTTGCAGTTCGGTAAATGTTCTTATTTCAGAAAGCACTAAGGTTCCAGAAATAGTGGCTAAAATCCCTAGAATGATATAGCCTATTAAAACTTTAAAGGTGATTTTATGTTTGAATGATTTCATATAAGGAAATGAAAACTACAAGGTAGGTAATTATTTGCTTTCCTTTATTGTCACGTCCTGAAATAAGGCTCGATCTTAAACTTACTATTTAGCATATTGCGATTATTTTAAAATTTAAACTCCTGTAAGAAAGTTATTTTAATTTTAGTTCTAAATTGGATATAGAGATGTGACATATTAATTCTGATTGCCGAGATATAATAAAATAATATGTTGACTTTTTGTTTTTAATTTTGCTATATTAGTTTCAGTATGATTTTAACTTCAAATTTTAAACGACAATTTTTAGTCCTTGGTCTATTTTTGGCTGTAAACCTTTTTGCCATAAAGGCAAGTGGTCAATCACAGAATACTGCATTTATTCCGGTGGCACCTGATATTTTATCAAACGCTTATATCAGTTCCATCTTTAAAGATAGTAAAGGCTTTATGTGGTTTGGCACAAAAGTGGGTTTAATGCGCTATGATGGCTCTAATGTATTTCGGTATGAACATGACCCCCAGGATAGTACAAGTATATCGCACAATAATATAAACATCATTGCGGAAAGTCCTAACCATGAACTATGGATAGGAACGGCTGTAGGATTGTGTAAGTATGATAGGGAAAAAGAAAGTTTTATTAATTTTAATTCAATACCAAATAATAAAGGATGGCTCGATTATGAATATATAACCAACCTAGTATTTGATAGTTATGGAAAGCTTTGGATTGGCACATATGGTGGAGGCTTATACATCTATGATCTTGAAGATAAAAAGTTAACTAATGCAGAGGAAGGCAAACTCTTTGAAGCAAATTCTAAAGACCATTTTGTTACTAGTCTACTATATTCAGGCGATAGGGTTTGGTGCGGTACCATGGATGGTTTTAACGTTTTTAATGCTTCTGATGGAACTCTTGTACATTCTAATATTATTAGTGGCCATCAAATAAAAAACCAAGTTTCGTCAATCGTTGAGGACCAAAAAGGTAATATTTGGCTTTCGGGTTTAAATGGTGATTTGATAAAAGCAACAAACAACAATGGACAATATGTTCTTGAAAAAGTGATTTCAAATGATGGAACACATCAAGGGCCAAGTAATACTTTAGCTTTATATGGAGATAATGAAGGGAATATTTGGCTAGGTGGGGAAAATTCGGGTTTAAACTATTTTAATACTAAAAGCAATAAAATAATTCGCTTTGGGCCACAAAGTAACGAGCAAAAAGCATTACCCACTGCTTACATACGTTCTATTTTTATTGATGATATGGCCAATATTTGGGTTGGGACTTTTAGTCATGGAGTATTTATGATTGATAATACTGCCAATAGATTTGAAGCATATGGCTGGGGAAACGTTAAACCTAATGATATTGCAGGAAAGGAAGTAACATCTTTTGCGGAGGATAATTATGGTAATGTATGGATGGCTTGTAATAGTATGGGTTTGATTAGACTTGATGTGAAAACTAATAAGCTTAATTATTATGAAGGAATCAAAGGTAAGTTTGCTTCAATCAAGATAACCTCAATGGTTTTTGATGCTTCAAATAACTTATGGATTAGTACTGGCGAAGGTCTATATAAGTTAAGGACAGAAACGAAGGCAGTAAAGAAGTACAGTCTTATATCTAAAGGTTTTGGTGACAATAAACCGTCTGTGCTTTTTGAAGATCGAAAGGGAATAGTTTGGGCAGGAACTTATGGTAGTGGCCTGTTTTATCATAATAAAGAAACAGATGAGTTTGTAAGTCTGAAGGAAGAACAACAAACCAATAGTATTTCCAATATTTCGTTCATCAGTTCTTTAGCGGAAGACAGCAAAGGCTCTTTATGGGTGGGCACATTATATGGTCTATATGAACTCACTAGATTAAACAACCATTCATTTAATTACAACGTGTTTTATCAAAATAAATATAATCCTAATGGTCTTAATAGTAATGTTATCCAGTCGTTAGTTGTAGATGCTGAAGATAATTTGTGGATTGGGACTGCCGATAGTGGATTGAATATGAAGAAAAAGGGTGATGATTTTTTTAAATCTTTTCGCAAGAAAGATGGTCTAGCAGGTGATATGATTAGAGGGCTGGTCACGGATGCTTCAGATAACCTATGGATTAGCAGTAACATGGGTCTTGCTAAATTTAATCCAGAAACAACATCTTTTAAAAAGTATACCAAATCAGACGGTCTGTTGTCAAACAGTTTTTTAGATAATGCCAGTTTGGCTACAAGTAAGGGTAAGTTGTTTTTTGGTAACAATAAAGGGATGAACGTATTTTATCCAGATAGCATAAGCATCACACCATCCATACCTAAAATGTATTTTACAGACCTAAAGATTAATAATAAGCATGTTGGTATTGATGAACCTAACTCCCCTTTAGATAAACCGATTGGTCTAACTCAAAATATTGAACTTTCATACGAACAACGTTCATTTACCCTAAATTTTGCAGCAATCAATTTTGAACCTTCGTATACGTATGATTATTGCTATATGTTGGAAGGTTTCGACAAAGAATGGATTTGCATCGGTTCTGGCACAAGTGCCTCCTATACGAATATCGACCCTGGTAATTATGTGTTTTTGGTTAAGGTATTGAGTCAGGGAGAGTCTATGGATGTTAGCCCTCTTAGTTTAGGTATCACCATTAAACCCATTATATGGTTAACATGGTGGGCTAAACTCTTCTATCTTGTATTAATTGGTTCGATCATTTTTTTCTTTGTTAACTTAAGGATAGAACGTATAAAAATCAGGAATCAGCTCGCTGTAGAAAAGTTGGCACGTGAAAAGGATCACGAATTGTTAGAATCAAAAACACAATTTTTCACAAACATTTCTCATGAGTTTAGAACGCCCTTAAGCCTTATAGCTATGCCATTGGAAAAGCTTATGGGAATGGAAGAATTACCGAAGTCAGTAAAAAAGGGTTTGAAAACAATCCAAAACAGTTCAGGTAAAATGTTGCGATTGATCAATGAACTGATGGATTTCAGTAAAATGGAAAGTGCTAAATTGGGGCTTAGTGTCCAAGAAAGGGAGTTGGTCAGTTTTATTAAAGGTTTAGCATCTAGTTTTTATGACTTGGCAGAAAAAAAGAATATCAGCTTTGAAGTGAATACTACAGAATCCCATATAAATGGTTGGTTCGACCATGATAAGTTGGAAAAAGTATTGATAAACCTTTTATCAAATGCCTTTAAGTTTACGCCTCATGAAGGCCGAATACGCCTATTGATTGATTTAAGGCATAAAGTTGGTGAAAATGCTAATCAAACACGTTTTATTGAAATACAGGTAACAGATACTGGAATAGGAATTCCAGAAAATGAATTGCCCCTTATTTTTGATAAGTTTTATCAAGCAACATCCACTTCAAAAATTGATAATTCAGGTACAGGCATTGGGCTCTCACTAACTAAGGGCTTGATAAAACTTCATCGAGGATCTATAAAAGTAGAAAGTAAGTTTGGGGACAAAACAAGTTTTATAATACAAATCCCAATAGATAAGCAAAGTTATTTCGACAATGAAATTATTGAAAACCCAATACCGTTAGGTAGCAAACAGGTAGCTATAATAGATCAGCAAGATTATATTGAAGAAGAACATAGTCATGAAGCAACCGATATAGACCGTTCAAAATCTGCAATATTAATTGTTGAAGACAATGATGAATTGAGGAATTATTTGGCCATGGAATTAGGGAATTATTTTACGGTCATTGAAGCAATCAATGGAAAACAAGGGTATGAAAAGGCTCTTGAGGCAGGGCCAGATCTAATTGTGAGTGATATAGCAATGCCTGTTAAAACAGGTACAGAGTTTTGTAACGACATAAAGTCTAATCTTGAAACCAGCCATATTCCATTCATACTACTTACGGCTAAAACATCAATAGACGATCAGGTTCTTGGGATTGGTTTTGGAGCAGATGTTTATATTACAAAACCTTTTAGTATTCGCTTTTTAATAGCACAAGTTAACCAGATTATCGATTCTCGTCAGAAATTATATGCCCAGTTTAGCCAAAATGTATATCTAATGCCTAACATGGTGGCGAAAAATGATATAGATAAGGCATTTTTACAAAAAGCCATCGATTATATAGTTGAAAATATTCAAGATTCTGAAATTGGTGTGACTCAGATGGCAGAAGTTTTTAATTTAAGCCACAAGCAAATATATCGTAAAATTAAGGCTCTTACAGGTAAATCTGTTGTGGGTTTCATTAGGATAGTACGTGTAAAAGAAGCCTTGAAATTGATGGAAGCCCAAAATTATACACTTAAGGAGATTGCTTATATGACAGGCTTTAACTCGGCTTCCTATTTCACGACAAGCTTTAAAGAAGAATACGGTAGGGCACCTTCAGAGTTTTTGGATCAACGATTCCTTGATTGATTCCCAAAGTTTATTATCATAACTTTTACAGGCCAAATAACGCGTTAAGTTTACATTATTATATTGTATTATTTGTGAGAAGATTTTCTTCAATCTTCCCCCAATAGCTTCTAAATATTTTCGATTAAAAAAGCGGAATTAAACAAGTGCTATTTTAACTAATTCATATCCCATTTTAACCTAACTATCAAATTCATTAGACTACTGATAAAACTCTGGTTAATTCAAATAAACTTCATTTTAAAACAAAAATAACACCCTATTAGCCTAGGAATTAAAGAGAATGTCCAATTTGTTAAAGGTGTCTTAGTGTAAATTTTACACTTTTGTTTCTGTCTAATAATTATGTTTTTATTAAGGTTTCATTAAGGTTTTGTTAACAGTGCTTGCCAATAGAAAAGGAGGCATTTAAAATCAACTTAGTAAACACAATTATCGGTCAATTTTATGGGGAAACCCAAACAAACTAAATAAGTATATCAAGTGTGGAACACAATACAACAAAAAGAGTACAAAGTAGGTAAGGCTTAATACTATGTTCTCTTTATATATATGCGAAATCTCACTTTAATTAACTAACAAAAATTAATAGAATGTTTAAAATTACACAATTGTTATTTATGAAGCTATGGTTCCTAAACAGGATTTGGTTGCTTGGAACGTTTCTGCTGTTGCTTGGAATGCAGGCGCATGCCCAAGACGAAAAAGTTATTACTGGTATGGTAACTGACGAAATTACGGGCGAACCACTTATTGGGGTAAATGTTATTTTAAAAGGTGCTGTCGGGATAGGAACAATTACCGATTTTGAGGGGGAATTCACACTAAGGGTTCCTTCTGCTAATGCTGTTTTGGCGTTTAGCTACATTGGTTTTAAAACTAGAGAGATAAATGTAGGAGACAACACTACAATTAATGTCATACTGCAAAGTGATGAAACATCATTAGAGGAAGTTGTTTTAGTAGGGTACGGAAAACAGAGGAAGGCTAGTGTTGTAGCATCAATTGCTCAAGTTTCCGGCGAAACATTGGAACAAGCTGGAGGTGTGTCCAGTATCGGTGCTGCATTAACAGGAAACACTCCGGGTGTTATTACTACATCCAGTACAGGTATGCCTGGAGAGGAAGATCCTCAAATTCTTATTCGTGGTCAAAGCACATGGAATGGGTCTTCTCCACTTATTTTAGTTGATGGCGTAGAACGCTCCATGAATAGTGTTGCAATTAGTGAAGTGGAAACCTTAACCGTTTTAAAGGATGCATCAGCAACCGCTGTTTATGGTGTTAGGGGAGCAAATGGGGTAATTCTTATTACAACGAAAAGAGGTCGTATTGGAAAAGCTCAAATTAGGTTTCGAGCAAATACAACAATGAAAGTGCCTTCTAAGTTGCCTGGCAAATATGATGCTTTCGATGCATTAATGGTTAAAAATGATGCTATTGAGAATGAATTGTCGTTAAGCCCTGAAAGCTGGAATGATTATCTACCATTTGATATTATTGATAAATATAGAAATCCCGCAAACCTGGAAGAATCTGAAAGGTATCCTAATGTTGATTGGGCAGATATTTTATTCAAGGATTTTACAATGTCTTATAATGCTAGCATAAATGTTAATGGAGGTACTGAATCTGTAAAGTATTTTGCAGGTGTGGATTTTCTTCGTGAAGGAGATCTTTTTAAAGATTATGATAATGGAAGAGGATATGACCCAGGCTACGGCTTTAATAGGTTGAACGTAAGATCTAATTTAGATTTTAAAATAACTTCATCAACTAATTTAAGGGTTAATTTATCTGGTTCTCATGGTGTAATGAAAAACCCTTGGGGAGCAAGCGGTTCTGAATATACTATGTGGGACGCTGCTTATTCTACTGCTGCAGATGTTTTTTTACCAAGATATTCAGATGGATCATGGGGATATTTTGCGCCGAACGAGGGCAAAGCCTCTAATTCAGTAAGAAACTTAGCAATTAGTGGTATTCAATATAGAACAACAACAAAACTTACAACAGATTTTACTATAGACCAAAGTTTGGATATGCTTGTTAAAGGCTTAAGCGCCAAAGGCATACTTGCTTTAGACAATACCTTTTCAGAAGGAAATAGGGGAGTAAATGACTTGTATAATGACATTCAAGAAAAATGGATTGACCCTGTAACTGGTTTACCAACGTATAAAAGGGCTTTCGATTCTAATAATAGATTTGATTTTCAAGAAGGTGTAAAGTGGTCTACAACAGGAGGGAATGTGCAAAATGGAGCTTCTTATAGAAGGCTTTTTTATCAATTACAACTTGATTATAACGTAAAAATTGATAAGCATAACATTACTGCTATGGGACTCGTTAATCGTAACGAATTCGCTACGGGAAGTCAAATTCCTAATTACAGGGAAGACTGGGTATTTCGTACTACATATTCATATGCTGATAAATATTTGTTAGAGTACAATGGTGCTTATAATGGTTCTGAAAAGTTTAACAAAGAAAATAGATTTGCATTTTTCTCTTCAGGTGGTCTTGGTTGGATAATTTCAAGAGAAAAATTTATGGAATCACTTTCGTTTGTTGATATGTTTAAAATACGTGCATCATATGGTGAAATTGGTGATGACAATATAAATGGAAGATTTCTTTATCTAACCCAATGGGGCTATGGAGGGAATTCAATTTTAGGTACTACAGGGCAATCGGCCGAGTCAAGTCCTTACACTTGGTATCGTGAAACGGCTGTTGGAAATCCAGAGATTCATTGGGAGAAAGTTAAAAAATCAAATATTGGTTTAGATTTTGGGTTTTTTAAAGGTTTCCTTACTGGTACTTTTGATTACTTTAAGGATGATCGTAGTGATATTTTGATACAGGGTAATAGTAGGGCTATTCCTAGTTATTATGGAACTCAAGCGCCTGTAGCAAACCTAGGTAGGGTTCGTAACCAAGGGTTTGAATTAGAAATTAAGTTAAATCATACGTTTGAAAACGGATTGAATTTATGGTCCAACTTTAACGTAACCCATGCAAAAGACAAGGTCCTTTATGCAGATGACCCACAATTATTACCAGATTACCAGAAACAAGAAAACAGACAAATAGGACAAGCATATTCTTATGTGTCCCATGGATATTATAATAATTGGGATGAACTTTATGCATCAACTATACATAATACAAATGATGACCAAAAATTACCCGGTAATTATGCTGTATTAGATTTTAATGCAGATGGTATTATTGACACGTATGATAATATACCTTATGGTTTTTCTGGTAGACCTCAAAACACTTTTAATACAACTGTTGGGTTCAATTGGAAGGGGTTTAGTGGTTTTGTTCAATTTTATGGGGTTAATAATGTTTCCCGTCAAGTGGTACTTAATAGTTTATCATCACAAAATCATGTGGTATATGAAGTTGACAGTTATTGGTCAAGAGATAATATAAACGGTGCAGTTCCAGTACCAAGATGGCTTTCAACTCCAAATGGAGGCTATACAAGTGCTAATCGTTTTTTTTATGACGGTTCTTATCTAAGATTAAAAAATGCTGAAATAGGTTATACGTTCGATTCAAATTCAAATTGGGTAAAATCATTAAGCGTTAATGATTTAAAGGTATATGTAAATGGAAACAACTTGTTTTTATGGTCAGATATGCCAGACGATAGAGAAGGGAATTTTGCAGGAACAGGATGGGCTTCACAAGGAGCTTACCCAACAGCAAGACGTTTTAACTTAGGAGTTAACATAACATTTTAAACGCTTAATATTATGAAAAAAAATATCAAAATTATATTTAAATACAGCCTAATTTTAAGTCTGTTTTTTACTTCGGTATCTTGTGAAGAATATCTTGATAAAGATCCTGATACCGATATCTCGTCTGATGAGGCCTTTAAAAACTTCACAAATTTTCAAGGCTATACTGAAGAGCTTTACCAATGTATTCCTGATTTTACTAATAGATATTGGACAAATTCTTGGAATTGGGGAGAAGATGAAATACAGTCCACCGCGCGTGATTTTCATTTTGGAGTTAAAATAGACAATGGAGATTTTTGGGGATGGCAGGATGAACACGATGGTTGGGGAGCAGGCTGGATGAATGCTTCAAATGCAAACACATCAAATGATCGTTTTAGTAAAGATTTATGGAAGAATGGATGGTACGGCATTCGTAAAGCTAATTTAGGACTTGAAAATCTTGATAAATTAACAGACGCAACACAAGAAGAGAGAGATTTAGTTAAAGGGCAATTATTGTTTTTTAGAGCTTGGTTTCATTTTCAGTTTATCCAATATTTTGGAGGTCTTCCATATGTAGATACGGTTTTGCCAAGCGATGAACCGTTAACCTATCCAAGACTTAGTTATGCTGAATGTGCCGAAAAAATTGGTGCCGATTTAAGACAGGCTGCTAATTTATTGCCTATAAATTGGGATAATACAACAGTAGGAAAAAGAACACTAGGAAAAAATGCTTTACGTATAAACAAAGTAATGGCTTTAGGCTATTTGGGTAAAAATTATTTATGGGCAGGAAGTCCCTTAATGAATAAGTCTTCAACTGGAAGTGAAACTTATAATTCAGATTTTTGTAAAAGGGCAGCAGATGCATTTGGTGAATTATTAACCATAACTGAAAGTGCTGAATCCCCATACGCATTATTGCCATTTTCAAAAATTAGCGATAATTTTTATACTACAGGACAAAACTGGCAAATACCAGGTGGTGAAGAAGCTATTTTTAGAGGACCATATTGGGGAGCACATTCATCATCCTGGGGAACAGCTAAACAATACGGGCCAGCTCCTGTAATTACAGATGGTGATGTTAAGTTTTTACCAACATCCAATTATGTGAATTATTATGGAATGAAAAATGGTTTACCTATTAAAGATATAACTCAGGCAGATCCAGAGTCTGGATACGATCCGGAGTACCCTTGGAAAGATAGAGATCCTAGATTTTATAGTGATATAATTTATGATGGTGCTAAAACAGTTCTGGGCTCAATGCCAAGTAATGTGGTTCAAGATCGCTATGCAAATTTATATACGGGAGGAAGTTATAGAAACATAAGCACAGGAAGCAGAACAGGTTATTTGCTCTATAAGTTTATACCAATAACAGCTAATAAGTATGACTTAGGCTATGACTGGGGAGCAAACCTTAACATACATCTTCCTTGGATGAGATTGTCAGATATTTATTTAATGTATGCTGAGTCAGCAGCACAAGCTTTTGGTTCACCTACAGGAACCTCTTCAAACTACAATAAAACAGCAGTAGAAGCCATAAATATTATTCGAGACAGAGCTGGTGTAGGGCATGTTGCTAGCAAATTTTTAGCCTCTATGAATGATTTTATGGAGGAAGTAAGACGTGAACGAGCAGTGGAATTGGCTTTTGAGAGACATCGTTTTAATGATCTTCGACGTTGGTTATTGTTAACCAAATCGCCGTACACTTTAAAAAAATCGATTGAATTCGATCGTGTTGGAGAATTCAGTACAGAAGATCCAACATTAAATAGAGTAGCTAACATACATGAAGAAATTATTTTAGAACGTAATTTCAGTGATAAGCACTACTGGTTGCCTTTAAAGAACGTGGATGTGAATATGTATTTAGAGTTCCCTCAAAATCCTGGATGGTAATCAAATTTGATAATGTTTAAAATTATAACACAAACTAAAAAATAATGAAATATATACAACTAAAAATAGTTTTTTGTTTTGTAATTATTGCTTTTTGTCCATTACTATTAGCTGCACAAGATAATAATGTAATTGATGTTGAAGGTGTAGTTACAGGTGCTAAAGGGGAACCTCTTAGTGGTGTAGTGATTACAAGCGATCAGGATGGGAATGTTTCAACCATTACAGATTTAGATGGAAGGTTTTTAATTACAGTACTTTCAGATAGCAACTTGTTGGTAAGTGCAACAGGTTATGAGAGTAAATCTGTGATAGTTACTGTAGATTTAAATGAAATAAAACTTGATCTCGCTGAAGAATTAGTGCAAGTAGCATTTAGAAAAGTAAAGGAAAAGGATCTTTTAGGAGGCATTTCATATGTTAATTTGCCTGAGATTGTTGATAAAAATTACACAACTTATAGCTTAGAAGGTTTGCAAGCTTTTGTAGGAGGCTATAATGGTAACATTTGGGGAACAGGTGGTGCACTTGTGCTTGTAGATGGAATTCCCCGAAGTGCTAATACTGTTTTGCCTACTGAAATTGAACAAGTTACTTTTCTAAAAGGGGTGTCAGCTATTACTCTTTATGGCAGTCGTGCTGCCAAAGGAGTGATTTATATAACTACTAAAAAGGGGAATAACCAAAAACAGGAAATAAAAGTAAGAGCAAATACTGGTATTTTAACACCTAAGCGTTTTGCTAAGTATTTAGGATCTGCAGAATATATGAATTATTACAATCAGGCAAGACTTAATGATGGGTTGGATGAATTATATACTAATGAAACTATTTACAATCATGCTTCTGGTAATAGTCCTTATAGATATGCCGATGTGAATTATTATTCACCCGAATATATAAGTGATTTTTATACCAGAAATGATGCCAACATGGAAATTACCGGTGGTAATAATACAACTAGGTATTATACAACTGTTAATTTTTCAACAGCAGGAGATTTGTTGGATTTTGGTGAAGCCAAAAATAATAAAACCGAAAGGTTCAATATTAGAGGAAATATAGATTTTGATGTGAATGACTTTATATCGGCTTATATAGGAGCAAATGCGATATATTATAATGGAAGAGGTGTAAACACTAATTATTGGAATAGTGCGTCCACTTTAAGGCCTTATAGATTCACACCTTTGTTGCCTATAGATTTGATTGAAGATGGAGATATAGCTTCAGAAACATTAATAAACAATAGTAATTATCTTATTAATGGGAAATATTTATTAGGAGGGACCCAGTTGGATCAAACAAACCCTTTTGCGGCAATCTATGCAGGTGGGTATAATACGTATACAAATCGGCAGTTTCAATTTAATACAGGTATTAATGCTAATCTAGGAAATTTGTTGGAGGGGTTGACTTTTAAATCGATGTTTGCTGTAGATTACGAAACATCATACAATCAGTCTTATAATAACAACTATGCAGTATATCAAGCTAGTTGGAATACGTATGCAGGATTTGATCAAATAACAGGCCTTACAAAATATGGAGAAGACTCAAAGTCTGGTGTACAAAATATTAGTAATAGCACCTATAATCAAGTTGTTACTTTTTCTGGTCAGTTTGATTATGATAAATCATTTGACGAGGATCACCATATTTCAGCCATGCTTTTGGCTAATGGATTTCAAGAGTCTCGTTCACAAGTATATCATAGAATTAGCAATGCGAATTTAGGTATGCAATTTGGATATAATTATAAAGATATATACTATTTTGATTTCAAAGAAGCAATTGTTCATTCTGCAAAGTTTGCTGAAGGTCAGCGTAATGCTACATCACCTTCCATCTCTTTAGGATGGAGACTTAGTGAAGAAGATTTCTTGAAGAATAGTAACGTAGTTGATAATTTAAAACTATCGTTTTCAGCAGGTATTTTACATACCGATCTCGATATAAACAATTATTATCTATATGAAAGTATATATTCTCAAACAGATGGCGCTTGGTACAGTTGGAGGGACGGCGCTCTTAATCGTACAACCGATTCTAGAAGAGGTGAGAATTTAGATTTAACATTTGCGAAAAAGGAAGAACTAAATGTAAGTATCGAAGCGTCTTTTTTTGATAAGTCCATAACATTGAACAGTTCGTTTTTTACCAGTAAAGTAAGTGGTAATGCCATTCAAGCATCCATTTTATATCCAAATTATTTTACTACAGGTTGGCCAAACACTTCTTTTATACCTTATGTAAACTATAATGATGATAATAGAATAGGTTTTGATTTTGATTTAAGATTAAACAAAAGTTTCGGACAGGTGGATTGGTCATTAGCGTTCACAGGAACTTATTTTGATACAAAGGCATCTAAGAGAGCTGAAATGTTTGAAGACGATTATCAGTATCGAAAAGGGAAACCTTTAGATGCCATATGGGGACTTCAAAATGAAGGCTTTTTTATGGATGCTACAGATATAGCCAATTCTCCTTCTCATACATTTGGTCAAATACAACCGGGAGATATAAAATATAAAGATCAAAATGGAGATGGGATTATTAATTCTCAAGATGAGATTTATCTAGGTAAAGCAGGCTGGAGTGGAGCACCTTTTACTTTTGGCGTTAATTTAACAGCCAAGTGGAAAAACCTAACATTTTTTGCTTTAGCCACAGGACAAGTAGGTGCTTATTCAATGAAAAACAATTCTTATTTCTGGATGGATGGAGAAGATAAGTATTCAATTGAAGTGCGTAATAGTTGGACCGAAGCCACTAAAGAAAGTGCAACTTACCCTAGACTTACTACTTTTAATAGTGATAATAATTATCGTTCCTCAGATTTTTGGATGTATAGTTCAGATAGATTAGATCTTTCTAAAGTTCAGATTTCATATGACTTTCCTGAAAGCATGTTTAAAAACGCATTTATTAATAAAATTGGGATCTATGTAAGCGGGGCTAATTTATTAACCATATCCCGTTACAGTAATATAATGGAGTTAAATATAGGTGGAGCTCCACAGTCTAGATTTTATAATCTAGGTGTTACGGCTTCATTTTAAAATAAAGAATCATTAAATAATTAAATGATATGAACAAAAGAATATTTATTTTATTAGCAGTTATACTTGTTTTTATTAGCTGTGACGATCTTTTAGAACCAGCTGTGGAAAATAATAGAGGTCTAGAGGGAATGTATGAAGAGGCTGAATTTGCACAAGGAATTCTCCTAAATGGTTATACAAGACTACCTAATAGTGGGTGGTCATTTAATGATGTTGCAACTGATGATGCCGTTACCAACAATAATGATAGTGGTTTTCTTAAAATAGCAACAGGTCAATGGGCATCTAATTTTAATCCATTAGATCAATGGCAAAATTCTAAAGCAGCCATTCAATATTTAAACATATTTCTAGCAGAAGCAGATAAAGTTGTTTGGGCTAAGAGTGAAAATGTAAGTGAATTGTTCAGACAGCGATTAAAAGGCGAGGCTTATGGTTTGCGCGCTCTTTTTATGTACTATTTATTGCAAGCGCATGCTGGAGTTACTGAAGGCCAATTATTAGGGGTGCCTATTGTATTGGAACCAGAAGGTGCTAATTCTAACTTTAATATCCCTCGTAATACCTTTGAACAATGTATGCAACAGCTTTATAGTGACGCTGCAATGGCTGAACAATTATTGCCTTTAGATTTTGAAGATGCATCCACATTACCATCAGGATATGATAATTTAGATGATTATAATAGAGTGTTTGGTTTTTATGCGAGACAAAGAATGACGGCTAGAATAGCTAAGGCTGTTAAAGCTCAAGCAGCTTTGCTTGCGGCAAGTCCTGCATATAGTAACGCCAATACAACTACTTGGGCAATTGCTGCTAATTATGCTGGAGAATTGTTAAATCTTAATGGAGGTGTTATGGGTTTAGCGCCTAATGGACACACTTGGTATACCAATGTTAACGAAATGAATAACTTAGGGACTGGCGTGAACCCTCCTGAAATAATTTGGAGAACCGATATTGGCGATAGTAACAATTTAGAAAGAGATAATTTTCCTCCCTCTATTTATGGTAGTGGTCGTGTAAACCCAACTCAAAATTTAGTTGATGCATTCCCCATGGCAAATGGCTTTCCCATTACTAATCCCGCAAGCAATTATGACGCTTCAAACCCTTATGCTAATAGAGATCCTCGTCTAAGAATGTATATTTTGGTTAATGGAGGTACTGCAGGTGTAAATAATACAGCAATCAATACAGCTATTGATGGAACAACAAATGATGCATTAAATAAGGTCGAAACGTCTACACGGACAGGATACTATTTAAAGAAGCTTTTAAGACAAGATGTGAACTTGAATCCTACTTCACAAACATCTCAAAGACACTACAAACCCAGAATGAGATATACAGAGTTTTATCTTATTTACGCAGAAGCAGCAAACGAAGCTTGGGGACCTACAGGTGTTGGGCAAGTTGGTTTTTCATCTTATGATGTGATAGCAGCTATTAGAGAAAGAGCTGGAATTTCGCAACCAGACATGTATTTGGAATTTGTGAAGAATGATAAGGATGCCATGCGGCAATTAATTCGTAATGAACGTCGCTTAGAGTTGTGCTTTGAAGGTTACCGCTTTTGGGATTTGCGTAGATGGAAAGAAAATTTAACCGAAACTGCCAAAGGCGTTAAGATTGAAAGTGGGATTCATGAAACCATCAATGTTGAGAATAGAGCTTTTAGTAGTTATATGAATTATGGACCTATACCTTATAGTGAACTTTTAAAATTTGATGCACTAAAGCAAAACAGCGGTTGGTAATTGTTGTTAGAGACTTAACTAAAGAAGTACAATTAATAAAAATATAAAAATGAAAAATAAAGTATTTATAATGTTTATAATCTTGCTTGTCTCATTGACTTCATGTGAAAACAATGATTGGGAGTTCGACGATTATGAATTTCAATCGGTTTATTTCGCTTATCAATATCCAGTTAGAACGTTAACGTTAGGAGAGGATATTTTTGATACATCATTGGATAATGAGCATAAGTCTAGGATACTAGCAACCTTAGGAGGCGTTTATCAAAACGACAATGATGTAACTATAGGGTTTTCTGTTGATAATTCTTTAGTATCTGGGCTGCTATTCGGGGCTGGTGAAAATCCAATAGTCCCTATGCCAAGCAATTATTATAATTTGGCATCTGATAAGATGATTATTCCTAAAGGAGAAATAATTGGAGGTGTTGAGGTAGAATTTACCGATGCTTTTTTTGCAGATCCTTTAGCTACCCAAACAAATTATGTTATTCCAATTCGTATGAATAACGTTGTTAATGCAGATACAATTTTGTCAGGTCAAGCCCTAGTGTCAAATCCAAAAAGAGGCATCAGCGAAAATTGGAGTATACAGCCAAAAGATTTTATTTTTTATGCCGTGAAATATGTAAATCCATGGCATGGGATTTATTTAAGAAGAGGAGAAGATGAAATTACAGGAAAGAATGGTAATACATCTTTAGATGAAGTAATTACAAGACATGAAGATTATGTAGAATATGACGAGGTTTTTAATGTCAATACGCAATCGTTAACAAAATCTGGAATGCAAGTTGTTTTTAAGGATGCTAATGGAGTCAATATTAACTGCGACTTAATTTTAACATTTGATAATGATGGTAACTGTGTCGTTTCTACGAATTCTACTGACTTTACAGCTACTGGTAATGGTAAGTTTGTTACTGATGGAGAAAAAAACAGTTGGGGTAGTAAAGATAGAGATGCATTATATCTTGATTATGAAATTGACTTAGAAGAGATGCATATTACAACCAAAGATACATTGGTGTTGAGGAATAGAGGGGTTATAGCAGAAACATTTTCCCCAGTAGTTCAATAAATTTTAGACTAACTTAATAAAGACGAAATGAAAAAATTATATAAAATATGGGCTTGTGCTTCAGTTTTAGTGATGTTTATTTCCTGTGCTGATACAGATAGGCCTGGGTTTGAAGTTGAGAAACCTGAGAATATAGCCGTACAGGAGGTTATTGATGATTATTCAGATTTGAAAACATATGTTGATAAAGAATCTAATCCTAATTTTAAATTGGGAGCAGGAATTTCTTTGTCAGATTATGTCAGCAGGAATCTGATTTATAGGCTTGTAAATAGAAATTTTGATGAAATTACTCTAGGTTATGGCATGAAGCATGGAGCCATTGTGCAATCAAATGGAAATTTAAATTTAGACAATGTCAATGATTTATTAGCGACTGCCTCAGAATCCAATATATCTGTATTTGGGCATACATTAGCATGGCATGCCAATCAAAATGCATCGTATCTAAATTCATTAATTACTCCGTTAGTTGTAACTCCACCAGCTATCGCAAATTCACTGGATTTATCTGGTTTGTTAAATGAAGATTTCATGAATTGGGATGTTTCAAACAGTGGTTCTGGTATTTCTGTAGAAATGGGAGAAGGTTTGGACGCAAACTCTCAAGCAGTAAAATTAATATCTAGCGCAAACGCTTCGGCATCTACTGATTTGCAGTTGATAACTCCAGACATTCAAGTTGGAGAGGGAACTACTTTTGAAGTTGTATTCTATATTAAATCAGATAAACCAGGTGAAGGAAGCGTCACTTTTGAAGGATTGACAGATAATGAACCAATGCTAGACTGGACAGGTACAGGTACAGTAACAGAAACTTTTGAGACCAGTATTTCATGGCAAGAAGTGAGATTTCAAATTACAGGTTTTAATGCAAGTACTTTTAATGCAAAATTAAATTTAGGGTACCAGCCTGATGTTACTTACCATATTGATGTAAATAATTTTTATGTCTATGATACAGGAGGAGAAGTCGCCATTACCAATTTAATAACTAACGGTGATTTTGAAGAAGGCCATATAAATGGCTGGGGAGGCTGGGGTAATAATTCTACGAGAGAAATTACCGCTGATGGCGAAGGCTTTGGTGGAACGGGTTATGCGTTAGCAGTAACCAACCCATCATCGGTTTCTGGTTTTTGGGTTGTTCAATCAAGTTTGGCAGTTCCAGAATTAGAAGTAGGTGAAGAATATGTTTTGAGTTTTTATGTAAAATCTACCGATGTGAATGGTAATATTAGACCCGAAATGCAAAGTACTTCATGGCAAGATGGTGCAGATGGTTTTGGAACCGTTTACCTAACAAATGAATGGAGTAAAGTAGAACTATCGGTAACTCCATCTGTAGCTGGACGTAATCGTTTGATTATTAGTTATGGTGATATGGTAGGTACCGTTTATTTAGATAATGTAGTTTTAAGAAAAGCTGGTGGCTCCACTAGCGAACCAATATTTGTGGAGAAATTACCAGAAGTTAAAAGCCAAATAATAGCAGGGGCTCTTGAGAGTTGGATTTCGCAAATGGTTACTAATTGCGCACCTCATGTAAAAGCATGGGACGTTGTAAATGAACCAATGGATGATGCCAATCCGTATGAATTAAAAACGGGTATTGGTAAATCTTTATCTTCAGATGAGTTCTATTGGCAAGATTATATGGGAAAAGATTATGCTGTTGAAGCATTTAGGTTAGCTAGAGAATATGGAAATACGGATGATATATTATTTGTTAATGATTATAATTTAGAATATAATCTAGATAAATGTAAAGGACTCATTGACTATGTAGAATATATTGAATCTCAAGGACAGACTGTTGACGGAATAGGCACTCAAATGCATATAAGTATCAACTCTAATAAAGAAAATATAGCTACGATGTTCCAATTATTGGCCGCGACCGGAAAATTTGTTAAAGTGTCAGAGCTAGATGTTAGGGTGTTTGTTGATGATCCATCAGAAGAAATTTTACAACAACAGGCCGACATGTACAAGTATGTAGTTGATATGTATGAAGAATACATCCCGGTAATTCAGCGTTACGGCATAACTGTTTGGGGTGTAACTGATAGTCCAGCAAATTCTAGTTGGTTACCTGGTGAGAAGCAAGGATTGTGGACTGTAGATTATTTAAGAAAGCCATCTTATGCCAGTTTTGCAGAAGGTTTAAGTGGGCTGTAAAAGATTAAAATTAGTTTAATTTAGTTAATTTAGTTAATAGAGAAATATGCTGTACGTTATTAAAATGTATGGCATATTTTGTTTGAAATGATGTTTTACAATGAATAAATTATATTTAATTCTTTTTATATGTAGTGTATTGAGTTGCTCTCAGGAGGACAATGAAGTGGTTAAGGTTACACTACCAGAAAAACACGAAGAAGTAGAAGAAAATGAAAAAATTGAACGTCCTATAGCAACACCAAAGTTACACGTTGATGGAAGATTTTTAAAAGATCCCTGTGGAAACAGTGTATTGTTGCATGGAGTTGCCATTACTCCTAGCCCTTGGTTTAATGGAGGAGCAGTAGGTGATTGGAGATGGAATAATTATGATGTCAATGGGTGCTTGGCCTATAATAAAGGGGTGATGGATAAACTGACTAATACTGATGAAGGATGGTATTTAAATTATGTAAGGTTACATATAGATCCTTATTGGACAAATAATATTGGAGCCTCTACAGATGGAGAACATGATATTTCCCAATTTAATTTTGAACGATTTAAATCGGCTATAGATAATGTTATAATGCCTTTAATTTCACATGCCAAATCTCGAGGTATGTATGTTGTTCTTAGGCCGCCAGGTGTATGTCCCAGAGATTTAGAGGTAGGAGATGATTATTATAATTATCTGGTTTCTATCTGGGATTATTTGTCAACTCATTCGGGATTGAAAAATGCAGAGCATGTAATGTTTGAACTAGCTAACGAGCCCATAACAATAAAAAGTACTAATGGGAATTTTGGCAGTAATACCCAACCACACTTTGATGCTTTAAAATTATTTTTTCAGCCCATGGTAAATCTGATAAGGAACAATGGCGCAAATAATATAATATGGATACCCGGCTCAGGGTATCAATCCCATTATAAAGGGTATGCAAACAATCCCATTGTAGGGAATAATATAGGATACGCCGTTCATATATATCCTGGATATTGGGGCAAAGACAACAACAATCCAGAAACTTTTAGGTCCAATTGGAATGAAAATATAAAACCGGTAGCAGATATAGCACCTATAGCCATTACTGAAATTGATTGGGGTCCAGAACAATATAGTGTTTGGGGCAAAGGAGGTATTACGGGTGTTGCGGGCGGTTGGGGTTTCGGTGCCAATTTCAAACTACTAGCTGATGAATCTGGTAATGTGTCTTGGAATTTATTAGCTCCTGAGAATTTAATAGATAAAGGAGCATTAGATGGAGACATAGCTTATGGTAGTGATCCTGATGCATGTGCCTTCCCTGTACATAACTGGTTTAAAGAATACGCCAGAGATTTTGTTATTTGTGAAAACTAAAATGTTTTATTGAAGAAAGTTTCGTCCAAAAATAAATTGTTAATATAATGAAAGTCAAATATATATCTCTAAGGTTTCTTGTTGTTGGGTTGCTCTCATTTTTGTCTTTTCAGAAAGTAGAAGCTCAAATATTTGAACGTATTGAGAATTTTGCCGGCTTTGAATCTGTAAGTAAAAATAATGGGGTATCTGTTGCAGATTACGATAAAGATGGCGATTTAGATTTGTTTGTAGTAGCCAAAGCTCAAGATGAGAATAGCATTGAAGAGAGCCATAGCAAATTGTTTAAGAATAATGATGATGGAACTTTTACCGATGTCACTGAGCTTTCAGGCTTAATTAATTTATTTCCTAAAGAGGAAACGACCATTTCTTCCGTAGCATTAGCGGGCTTTAAATATGGGGCTTTTTGGGGAGATTATGATAATGATGGTTACCCTGATTTATTTATGACACATTCAAATAAAATTCAATTATTTCATAATGAAGGGAATGGGACTTTTGTGGAGGTGACCAACGCTGCTGGGTTTAATAGATATAATGGCTGCGTTAATATAGGAGCGACTTGGTTTGATTATAATAATGATGGATATTTGGATATTTATATATCAGAATGGAATATATCAAATTCTGGTTCTTCATGCGAAGGAAACCAATTGTACAAAAATAATGGAAATGGCACATTTACCAATGTAAGTGGCATTTTTCAAGGAAATGAAAAAAAATCTTCCTATCAAAGCATTCCTTTCGACTTTAATGGTGACGGATGGATGGATTTGTACGTAGCCAACGATTACTCCAATCAAGCAAATGACTTGTTTATAAATGATAAAGGAACTGGGTTTATAGAGCAATCTGCATATTATGGGTTAAACCATTCTAAAGATGATATGGGAATTGCAATAGGTGATTACAATAACGATGGTTTTTTTGATTTTTATGTAAGTGCTATAGCAGAGAATGCCTTACTGCATAATAATTCTAACATGAATTTTATTGACAAGGCCAGAGAGCTAAACGTTCTAAACACAGGTTGGGCATGGGATGTCAATTTTTCTGATTTTGACCTGGATCGAGATGAAGATTTATTTGTTTTAAATGGATACGATTTAGGTTCTTCTTTTTCTAATGAAAATGTGTATTTTGAAAATTTGTATTCACAAGGTGAGACCAAATTTGTTAATAGTACAAATAAAGTGAATTTGTACGCAGATGTTATTAGTGTAGCTCAGGCTGTTTTTGACTATGATAATGATGGTGATCTGGATATTTTTGTTACAAATAATCATGAACAAGCATATTTTTATGAAAATAAGATAACAGATTTTGTGCAACCAAATTCAAATTTACATTGGTTTAAGGTTAATTTGGAGGGTACCACATCTAATCGTGATGCTATAGGTGCTAAGGTTAGTGTTAAAACAGAAAGCGGCTCAATATATAGGTATGTAACAGGTAGAGGTTTTTTGTCACAAAGTTTAAAACCTATTCATTTTGGATTAGGTACTGATAGGACTATTTTAGAACTTAAAATATTCTGGCCTTCAGGTTTTGAAGAAACTTATGAAAATTTAGAAACTAATTCTACCATTTATATAAAAGAAGGGGAAGGATATTCGTATTCACAAAATGCTCCATCAGTAAAAATTTATGGTTGTACAGATCCAAATGCTTGTAATTACAATCCTTTTGCAACAATCAGTAATGGAGTATGTGAATATTTGCCTACTGACCCTATAAATGGCAACCCACAAGCGGTAAAAGGCAGTGTTGAAGTTTATGAGTATCCAATAAAAGCAGATAGCCATTTAGAATGGAATGTTGAAGGAGGGCAAATTGTTAATTCACAAAGTGAGGGATCAATAACAGTAGAATGGGGTACGGGAATAACAGGTATTGTTAGGGTAGTTGAAATTAGTGGAACATGTAAAAGTGAAGTAGAAGAATTATATGTTAATTTATATGATGATGCTACGGATATTAAAGAACCTTCAATTGCACGATTATGGAATGAAACCTTGTTATCATTAATACGAAAAGATTACGCACGACCAACGGTGCATTCCAGAAATTTATTTCATACCAGTATCGCATTGTATGATGCTTGGGCTATATATGATGATGAAGCACAACCTTATTTGTTAGGTAATACGGTACATAATATTAATAGCAATTTCAAAGGTTTCAAAGCCACTGGCGAAGTAAATGAGGCAAGGAAAAAAACCATGAGTTATGCCGCTTATAGGTTGTTGTCAGAGCGATTTAGGCTTTCTCCAAATCCTGAGTTGTCTCAAGGTATTATGGTTAAGGTTATGAATGATTTAGGGTACGACATTTCAATTACTGATGCGGATTATACCAATGGAGATCCAATAGCTTTAGGCAATTATATAGCAAATCAAGTAATAAGCTATGGCTTACAAGATGGATCAAATGAATTAAATCAATATACTAATATGTATTATGAATCGGTAAATCCACCGCTGGATCTTTCACAGCCAGAAAGCCTTTTGGATATAGACCCCAATAGATGGCAGCCCTTGAAATTTAATTCTTTTATAGATCAAAGCGGAAATGTTATGGGAGGAATTACACCCGGCTTTTTAGGTCCAGAATGGGGTAATGTTCTTCCCTTTTCATTGGAAGAAACAGATAAAGAAATATTTGGAAGGTCTGGAGGAAGTTACCCGGTTTATTACAATCCTACACCGCCACCAAGTGTTTATGAAAATACATATAAGTGGGGCTTTTCACTCGTGGCTAAATGGTCATCCCATTTAGATCCTAACGATGGTGTTATTTGGGATATATCTCCAAGGTCAATGGGTAATATATCAAGTTCTTTATTTCCAGATAATTATGATGATTATAGTAATTTTTATGATGATATTCAAGGCGGAGATATTGGTACCGGTAGATCTTTAAATCCAATTACTAAAGAGCCGTACCAAGAGCAATTAGTAACAAGAGGAGACTATACTCGGGTGTTAGCGGAGTTTTGGGCTGATGGACCTGATTCCGAAACGCCACCAGGTCATTGGTTTACCATTTTAAACTATGTAAATGATCATGAATTACTAATAAAGAAATTTAATGGTCAGGGAGGTATATTGGATGCTTTAGAATGGGATGTGAAATCCTATTTTATTTTGGGAGGCGCTATGCATGATTCTGCAATTGCTGCCTGGGGAATAAAGGGGTGGTATGATTATATAAGACCCATATCGGCAATTCGGTATATGGCAGAGAAGGGGCAATCTACAGATACAACAAAAGAAAATTATGATACTCTGGGCATACCTTTAGCAGAAGGTTTTATAGAAGTCGTGGAGCTAGGCGATCCTCTGGCTGGAGATAATGATGAAAATGTTGGAATGATTAAATTATATGCATGGAGGGGGCATAGTTATATTACAGATGTAACTACAGACAAAGCTGGTGTAGGCTGGATTCTGGCAAAAGATTGGTGGCCTTACCAGAGGCCTTCTTTTGTAACGCCCCCTTTCGCAGGTTTTATATCTGGGCATTCTACTTTTTCTAGAGCAGCAGCTGAAGTCTTAACATTAATTACGGGCGATGACTATTTTCCAGGGGGCATGGGAGAATTTCTCGCTAAAAAAAATGAATTTTTAGTTTTTGAAGAAGGCCCCTCAGTTGATGTTACTTTGCAATGGGCTACCTATAGAGATGCCTCAGACCAATGTAGTTTGTCAAGAATTTGGGGCGGCATTCATCCTCCTATAGATGATATTCAAGGCAGATTGATAGGAGAAGAAATAGGAAAAAAAGCATTTGCCTTTGGTGTCAATTATTTTAGCGGAAAAGAAGAACGCAATTTTACTAATAAGACCGTTTTAAAAGTATACCCCAATCCAATTCTAAGCACATCTCGTATTTTAACGGTGTCAGGTGTATCCTTTACAGATAGCATATCATTGTATGATATTAATGGAAGGTTGATTCATATTGATTCAAAAGATTACAATGAAAAAACTAGATCGGCTACAATAAAATTACCAAGTTCAATTTCTACAGGAATTTATATTCTGCTGGTAAACACAACACCTATAAAATTAGTTGTTAACGATGGGCGTTTGTAATTTTGAATGGCGGTAGTTGTAAGCGAAACCATCCACAACGCATTCATGTTTATTAGTGATTCATGGGTTTATTGTTGAGGTAAGAGACAACGATCAAAAAAATTATTTTCTTATTTATAAGAGTTCCGGAAAATGTTAATTTTAGGGGACACCGAAGCGGTGTTATAAACGCGAAGTTGATAATATATGTTTTTTAATTCAAGAAACAGAAAAAGTTTGGCTACATTGTATCAGATAATTAACAAGCATTCAAAAGACAAATTGACAATTCCGAAGACCCATTTGATCATTTTTTAAAAATGTATGGAGGTTTTATCCCTTCACCAAATGCTTGTTGTTGTGCCAAAAAATTGATTTTAGAACTTTAAAAAGTATGGCAGTGTAAATTTGTGTTTAATCAATAGTAGAAAAGCAGTATAATATGAAAATTGCCGTACTCTCACCCATCGCATGGCGCACCCCTCCCAGACATTATGGCCCCTGGGAACAGGTAGCATCAAATATTGCCGAAGGACTTGTTGAAAAAGGACATGATGTTACCCTCTTTGCAACCAAAGATTCAGTAACACAAGCCAAGCTTGATGGTGTTATACAAACAGGTTACGAAGAAGATAAAGAAATAGACCCAAAAATTGCTGAGTGTTTGCATATTGCCCATGTTATGGAACAGGCAGACAAATTTGACATTATTCATAACAATTTTGATTTCTTACCATTGACGTATTCAGGACTGATAAAAACTCCTATGGTTACAACCATTCACGGATTCTCATCGGCAAAAATTATACAGGTGTTTAAAAAGTATAACAACAGTAGCCATTATGTCTCCATTAGCAATTCAGACCGTAGCCCAGAATTAAACTATGCCGCTACAGTTTACAATGGTATTGATAAAAATCTTTTTTCATTGAATGAAGTTCCGGGCAGTTATTTGCTCTTTTTCGGAAGGATTCACCATGATAAAGGAACCTGGGAGGCTATACAAATAGCAAAAAAAGCAAAAATGAAGCTAATTATTTCAGGAATTGTGCAGGATCAAACATACTTTAATGAAAAAGTGGCCCCTTTTCTGAACGATGACGATATTATTTATGCGGGAAGTTCCGGTCCTGACAAACGCGACAAACTGTTAGGGGAAGCTTTTGCTTTATTGCACCCCATAAACTTTAAAGAACCCTTTGGCTTGAGCGTCGCTGAATCTATGTTTTGCGGAACTCCTGTCATTGCTTTTAACAAAGGCTCAATGAGTGAACTTATATTGCATGAAAAAACAGGCTTCCTGGTACATTCAATTGATGAAGCTGTTGAAACCATATCGGCAATAAAACAAATTAACCGTTCCTATTGTAGAGTTTGGGCTGAGAAAAATTTTAGTAAAGAAAAAATGGTCGAGGATTATATATCGGTATATAACAATATTCTAGGTTATAAATAAGGCTTTTAATAATTGAACTCTCATTCAAATAAGTGATTTACTGGTGTAAATAATAAATAAACCTTTCTAACTTAACATATGGTTTAATACCGAATAGATTCAAAATTATTGCCTCTTTCACAAAAAAAACCTATTTTAGTTTTAATGACAAAAATAATTATAAACGGATGAAAGATAAATTTTCTTTAGAGAACACCATTAGTAAATTATGGGATAAGTTAGATGGGTGGCTAGATGCCATCATATTAAAATTACCAAATTTTGTTCTGGCATTTATAGTTATTGTTGTTTTCTATTTTATTGCTAAAGGCGTTCGAAATGTGTTACAAAAATTTCTTTTGAGTAGAATCGGTCAGAAATCCATTCAAGATATAGTTGCAAAGATTGTTTTTGTTTTAGTCTTTTTAATTGGATTTTTTATTGCGCTAGGGGTATTGGATCTAAACAAAGTTTTAACAAGCGTGCTTGCTGGAGCTGGGGTAGTAGGCCTTGCTATTGGGTTGGCACTTCAGGGTACTTTAAGTAATACTTTTGGAGGAATAATATTATCATTTATGCCTAATATTAGGATTAATGATTTTATTGAAACTAATGATACTAGCGGTTTTGTTTCAGAAATTAGCCTTCGAAATATAGTTTTGAGAAGAACTGATAATAATTATGTTATTATTCCCAATACAAAATTTATTGAAAATAGTTTTACAAACTATTCTTTGAGTGACCGTAGCAGAATTACGGTGAGTTGTGGTATAGGTTATGAAAGTAATTTGCAAAAAGTTGAAGATTTAGTTTTGCGTGTCATTTCCGAAAATTTTAATCAGAAAAAAGGAGAGGCAGTGGAATTTTTCTTTACAGAATTTGGGGATAGTTCTATAAATTTCATTACACGTTTTTGGGTTGATTTAGTGAGTACAAAACAAGAATATGAGGCAAAACATAAAGCCGTAAAGCTTATTAAAACTCATTTTGATAAAGAAGGAATCCATATTCCTTTCCCAATTCGTACATTGGATTTTGGAAAAAACAAATTGCAGTTAAATATGGATAAAGAAGAAACTACTGGTAAAGCTGGTGATTAATGCATGAACTTATTTCCTGATTATATAAGTTCATTAATATAATTAAAAAACAACCTCTAAAAATTTTAATTTATAGAGGTTGTTTAAGTTAAATTGGTATTGGACTATGTGACGTTTTATAGGCTTTTATTTACGTTTTTTATTTTATTGTGAGTTTCAAAGATTTATTATCGCATGATACTTTATTCCTAAAATATCATTTTACATTTCCGATTAACTTTAGGGATTCCGTATGCCTTTTAAAGTAGAAAAATAAGCACAAATGTTCTCAATGGTAATTTTCATATTCTTCAGCCTGTCTGCTATTGAATAGTTTTAAAATTTAACTAATCAATCGTTAAAGTGTAAGGAAAAATATTATCTTTACGCGCCCATCCTCCGATAATATATTATATTTTATCGTTAAAATACACAAAAACCATTCCTGCACAGGCATTGTGCATTATATGAATGTTCAAATGAAGTTTTGAATTTTCTGATCAAAAGTGTTTCAGCTTAAGGCTTTTCTGCAATTCACCCTAGGAAAAGTGATTTTAAAAAAGAAATAGCATGATAAAAAAATATGAAAGACATCCTATTTCAGGATCTGAGGAGAGTATAATCACAGCCCTTGAACTCTCTGAAGAAGCATTAGAAGCAAAGGATGAAGAAAAAAATGAAATTGCCATTAAGCTGGCAAAGGCTGTAAAGGAACTCTCTTTTCAGATTGAAGAAAAAGAAAAAAGAGCAGAAGAACTTATAAAAGTAAATGAAGAACTCGCATATCAAATTCTGGAAAAGGAAAAAAGAACTGTAGAATTGGAAGAGGTTAATAAAGAGCTGGAGGCTTTTTCTTATTCTGTTTCCCATGATTTAAGAGCACCATTAAGGGCCATTTCAGGGTTTTCAGAAGTTTTGGCCAAAGATTATATAAACCAGCTCGACGAAGAAGCAAAGATCTTTTTTTCAGAAATTATTCGTAACGCAAGGAAAATGGGCGAATTGATTGATAATTTGCTGGAGTTTTCCCGTCTTTCAAGACAGGATATCTTTCGGGATACCATTGATATGAATGAAATAGTAGGAAGCATAGTCGCAGAATTGACAAAACTTGAGCCTAAAAGGAACATTGATCTTAACCTGCAGAAATTACCCAACGTTGAAGGAGATAAAAATATGTTGAAACAATTGTTTTTTAATCTTTTTTCAAATGCGTTCAAATATACAGGCAAGAAAGAAAAAGCCAATATAGAAATAGGGAGTTACTCCCGTAACCGGGAACAGGTGTTTTATGTAAAAGATAATGGCGCCGGTTTTGACCCGCGTTATTATAATAAATTGTTTGGCGTGTTCGAACGCCTGCATAGTAGTATTGAATTTGAAGGCACCGGGGTTGGATTGGCTATTGTACAAAAAATAGCCGCAAAACATGGAGGAGAAGTATGGGCAGAAGGAAAAGTTGGTGATGGTGCCTGCTTTTATGTTTCCCTGCCAATAAAAATTAAAAAAACAAATGATGCCGAATAAAGAATTTCAAATTTTGTTAGTAGAAGATAATATGTCTGATGCTATGCTTGCCATACGGGCTCTGAAAAAACACAACCTTGCAAATAACCTCGTTCATGTATATGATGGTGCTCAAGCGTTGGATTTTCTCTTCGGAAAAGGCGAATATGAGGGTAGAAACTTAGCCGAAAAACCTAAAGTTATTTTTTTAGACCTAAAAATGCCAAAGGTTGACGGCCTTGAAGTACTGCGCCATCTTAAAGCAGATGATCGCACAAAAGGTATTCCCGTGGTAATGATGACCTCATCCAAGGAAGAAAAAGATATTGCTGAGAGTCATCGTCTTGGGGTGAATAGCTATATCGTTAAGCCGGTGGATTTTGAGAAATTTTCCAAAACAGTGGCCGATTTAGGGTTGTACTGGTTATTGGTCAATCAAACACCCAGGGAATAAAAAAGGGCTCCTGAGTGAAGCTCATCATTTCACTTTTTTTAAGCTTACTAAAACAATACTATGCATAATAATTTAAGAATACTTCATCTGGAAGATGAGCCAAGCGATGCACTTTTGGTTTCACATGCTCTAAAGCAAGTGGGTTTTAAGTTTGATTGTTTGGTTGTGGATTCCAAAGAAAAATTCCTTGAGGCCTTAGATGATTTTGACCCCGATTTAATCCTGGCCGATCATTCACTACCATCTTTCAACTCTTTTGAGGCATTAGAGTTGCTGGGGAGTCGTGAGAATAAGATCCCGGTCATCCTTGTCACAGCGACAATGTCTGATGAATTTGCAGTAAATGCAATTAAGAGAGGTGCCAAAGATTATGTATTAAAAGACCGGCTGGGGAGGTTACCTTCTGCCATAAAGAATGTGTTGGAGACACAACAACTGGAAAAGGAACGCGAAGGTTTCCTCTTTCAACTTCAGCAGAATGAACGCAAATTTAGAAGACTCATAGAAAATGGTGCCGATGCAGTGGCAATTTTGTCACCCGATGGCACGCCCAGTTATGTTACCCCTTCATTGAAAAAAGTTTTGGGATATTCTGAAAAGGAGGCTCTCGAATTAAATATATATGAAATTATCCACGAGAACCAGCGAGAGTGTGTGCAGGAAAAATTTTTAGAATGCGTGGCAAACCCCCAAACTACATTTGATGGCTATTCATTGAGGGCAAGGCATAAAAATGGAAGCTGGCGCTGGCTGGAAGTGACCCTAACTAGCTTTATAGAAGATTCGGCCATTGAAGGAATCGTAGCCGACTTTAGGGATGTGACAGATCGAAAACTTGCAGATAAGGCTTTGAAAGAAAGCAATATTCGTTATGAATTGGTCTCCAAAGCGACCTCAGATGCTATTTATGAATGGGATGTCACTTCAAACGTTTTGGTTTGGGGGGAAGCATTTCATTCCATGTTTGGTTATTCACAAGAAGAATTTTCTTCAACAATAGAGGCCTATCTGGAAAAAATCCATCCTGATGAAAAGAATCAAATAATAAAAAGTCTTAATAGTGGTATTGAAGGGAAGGAAAACCGTAGAATAGCAGAATATCGACTCAAAAAAGCAGATGGGAAATATGCTTCTGTAATAGAAAAAGGTACTATTCTTCGAGACGAAAATGGCAAGGCATTGCGTATGGTTGGCGCAATCCAGGATGTTTCAGAAAAAGAGAAACTGGAAGAGCTATTAGATGAGACATACAGATTTGCGCGTATAGGAAGTTTTGAAATTGTTTGTGAAAAAAACAGTTTGTATTGGTCCCCTGTTACTAAGGAAATCCATGAAGTAGATATGGATTACAATCCTACTCTGGAAGAAGGAATTCTTTTCTATAAAGAAGGAAAAAGCAGGGACGCTATGTCCAATGCATATTCAAAAGCACTTACAGAAAACCTTCCATACGATCTTGAATTGCAGGTAGTAACCGCCAAAGGAAACGTACACTGGGTGAGAAAAATAGGCCGGCCAACTTTTGTAGATGGCAAATGTGTGCAAATTAATGGGAGTTTTCAGGACATTACCAAAATTAAAAATTCGGAACTTGAGGCTTTAAAGGCTTCTGAAGAAAAAGAGATTATTCTTGAAAGTATAGGAGATGCCTTTTTTATGGTTGATACTGATTGGAAAGTGACCTACTGGAATCGACATTCAGAAAAATTGTTGGAATGCACAAAAGAGGAAATATTAGGCAAGAATCTTTGGGATGTTTATCCTGATGCTATTGGCACGAAATTCTATACCTCATATCAAAAAGCTGTAAGGGAGCGATCGATAGAAGATTTTGTAGAATATTTTGAAAGAGCTGATAAATGGTTTGAGGTTACAGCGTATCCCTCCAAAAACGGACTTTCCGTTTATTTTAAAGATGTAACCGAGAGAAAACAATCAGACCTACAAATCATTGGCCTCAATAAAAACCTGAAGGCACATACTGAAGAGCTTGTGGAGGCAAATAAAGGATTGGAGCAGTTTTCATTTATAGTGTCACATAACCTGAGATCCCCAGTGGCCAACATTCTTGGGCTTGTAGAACTGATTGGTGACAAAGATTATCAGGAAGAAGAGAAAAACAGCTTTCTGAAGGCACTTTTTGATAATGTAAAACGTCTGGATACCGTCATTTCTGATTTAAATGCGATTTTACAGGTAAAAGTGGAGATGGATGCTAAGAAAGAAACGGTGGTACTGGAGCATCTGGTAGACACTATTAAATCTAGTATTCAAAACTTAATTGACAAAGAAAAAGTACATGTCACAACACATTTTGATATTCCGGCTATAGATACAGTTCAAAGCTACCTTCACAGTATATTTTACAATCTCATAACAAACAGTATAAAGTACCGCAGGCAGGGAGTTCCTCCAAGAATAGAGATAAGATCTGAAATTAAAGAAGGAACCGTAATTATCACTTTTGAAGATAACGGTCTGGGAATTGATTTGATTAAAAAAGAGGAACAGGTTTTTGGTCTTTATAAAAGATTTCATCATCATATTGAAGGCAAAGGGATGGGGTTGTTCCTGGTAAAAACCCAGGTTGAATTGCTCGGTGGTAAAATTTCAGTTGAAAGTGAAGTTAATAAAGGCACGAAATTCACGATTACCTTCAAAGAAAAAACACTTAATAATATTTCTGATTATGAAAAAACAACGCTACATGTTGGTTGATGATGACGACACCAATAATATGATATGTAAATATACTATTAAACGCTTTGACAGAGATGCAGAGGTAAAGATGTTTACTATGCCTGAAGATGGGCTTGCTTCTATAAAAGGGGAGTACATTATAGGTCATGAAACTTTACCTACTGTCCTTTTTCTTGACATAAATATGCCCTCTATGACAGGATGGGGATTTTTAGAGGTTTTCATGCAATTTGATGAATGCGTGAAAAACCAATTCACCATATATATACTATCTTCCTCAATTGAGGATTTTACTGAAAAAGCAAAAATTTATCCTTTCATTCAAGGATTTCTCTCCAAACCTTTAAAAGTAACCAACCTTGAAAGAGTTAGAAAACAAATGGTAGAGTCATAGCTGTATTAAAGCTATGCTAATTGCCATGGTAAATTTGCTAAATAACGTGAGTTCGACGTAAAAAAGTTGATTTATTTATAATAAAAAAGCGAAAAATTTAGTAAATTAAAGTTCTGAATTTCAATTATATAACTAAATATTTCGCTATGATTTCCGATTCTAAAATTACTGAAATTTTCTGTTCTATTGATGATTTTTGTCTTGAATTTGTCCCTTTTTGGCAAAAAAGCCTACTGGCCAATGGAAAAAAGCGCACCAGAGCTTCAAAAATGGGCCTCTCTGAAGTAATGACCATTCAAGTGCTTTTCCATTTATCCGGGTATAAAACCTTCAAGGATTTTTATATAGGCTATGTCTCAAAACATCTAACCAGTTATTTTCCAAACCTGGTATCCTATAATCGTATGGTGGAACTCAAAGGGCAAAGCTTTATGCCCCTGGCTATTTACCTCAAAGTTTGTGGATTGGCAAATTGTACGGGGATTAGTTTTATAGATTCTACGCCCCTAAGGGTTTGTGACAAGCGAAGAATTAACCAACATAGGGTATTCAAGGATTTGGCACAAAGGGGACAATGTTCCCTGGGTTGGTTCTATGGTTTCAAATTGCACATAATCACCAATGACCAAGGCGGTATCATTGATTTTATGATAACTAAAGGCAATGTGGATGATAGAAAACCTTTACGCTTCAAAGCCTTTGTTAAAAAGCTGTTTGGGAAGCTCTTTGGTGACAAAGGCTACATCTCCAAAGATCTATTTACTGAGTTGTTCTATAATGGAGTGCATCTGGTAACCAAGCTTAAAAAGAACATGAAAACAAAACTATTGACCCCTGTGCAAGATGCTTATCATTTAAGAAAAAGGGCCATTATCGAAACTATTTTTGACCAACTCAAGAACATTTGCCAAGTTGAACATTCTAGACATAGAAGCGTAACCAACTACTTCAATAATATTTTTGCCTCACTTATTGCCTATAATTTTAAAGATAGAAAACCTTCTTTAAAAAACAACTTCGTCGATACAAAGCAACTGTATTTAACTTTATAATTACATCGAACTCACGTTA
>NZ_PJEO01000048.1 GCF_002843175.1 Confluentibacter flavum | reverse complement strand
TTGTTCTATTTTCATACTAGAATGCCTCAGAGGCTTACATATAATTTCTATAGTAAATTATTGTCCTTAGTAATAACTTTGCGTAAGTCCTTTTATATGTGCATAAACTTCAACTCCACTAACTACTTCCTCAACAGTCTCTTTATTCATTTTAATTCCTTTAACATCATTTACCCAACCATTTGGAGAAATAGCTTTAATGCCGTAGAATTCGCCTTCCTTATTTATAGCCTTTATATTGATAATATTTCCAGATTGAGTTACACCCTTAACATCTAACATATCTCCATCGGCTGATAAAGCCTTGATATCTATAATAGTTCCATCAACATCAATGGCTTTAACAGGCATATATTTGTCTTCAGTAACAAGAACTTTAACAGGTAATTGCTTCCCATTTACTAAAGCTTTAATATCTAATATACTACGTTGATTTTTATCTTGAATTGCTTTAACGTCAAAAATAGTACCGTCCTCCCCAATTGCCTTAATATCTAAAAGTTTCCCATCTGGATGAATAGCTTTAATATGCCATATAACTTCAGTCAAATTATTTTTGTCTGCATCACTTGAATCTTCAGTAATATTAATTTCTGGTGTTTCATTTTTACAGCCCATTAATAAAATAAATAAAACAAGAAAAGTTGCAATTCTTCTAGGCTTTAATTCAATAATAAAAGTGTTCATTTTTACAAAGTTTAATTGATTAGTATCTATACAAATAACAAAAATAAAATGGTATTATCTAATTTAGTTTGGCCGAATTTAATTTAATGACATTAAAAAATCTATGACATAAGTCACTTTTTTCAACGATCTATAAAACCGCTTTAAGGGCTTTTATTGAATATCTTTTCGCTTAAACTTAAACTGTAAATACCCATCAAATTCAATTTATTTATTATAAGTAATTCTACTTTCATGTTATGATTAAACACACCTCATAGCGCACCTTAAATCGAAAATATAACAGTTTAGTCTCTTAATTGTTTAATATATAAAGATGGATTTTAATGTCCTTTTTTTTAAAAAGACTTAAGAAATAAGTTTAATTAAAAGACAAATAAAAATGGATAAAACAGTAATAATAATAGCTATAGTATACAGCTATAAACTAGTTAAACTATTTACATATTGCATTATTTCAAATAAAAAAATAAGAACAATTGATGAAGTCAAATCTAACTCATATCAGATTAAAAAAACTACTTGAAATAATTGCCGAGCTTAGAAAAAAGAATAAATCCCCTTAAAACAAAAAAGCATCCCAATCTTCTATAAAGAAAAAAGGAAAGCTTTCCATCGGTTCAACTACGTAAACCACCCCATTTTACTGGGGACAACACAACTTCTTTAAAGTGCCAAAAAAAGCCCTAATTTCTCAGAGCTCTTTAGCAATTTTCGCGGTCTGGTGGACACCAATAAAAGGATATGTAATTATTTTTCTACTGAATGGATTGCATTAAGTAAGTCAAATAGAGCATTTGCCCTTGACCATAATATTGATGAAAAAACCGTTAGAAAGATTCTTCAAAAGGACGGTTATAGAATTCCTGTTAAAACCTTACAGATTATATGTGAAGCTAGGGAGATTAAATTATATGATTTCTTTAAACTTATTAATTTATAGTTAGCAATAGAAATTAGCTAATACAAAAGTTGACAACTTGTCAAGTTATTCTGATTATCAATTAGTATGAAAAGTCCAAATTTGACCTATAGCTTCGCCACCTTTATCGTCTTTAACTACAACTTTCCAATAATAAGTAGTTGAATTTGTTGTACTAACTACAAAAATTTGCGCATCCTGATTTTGGGATACTATTCCTGGCTGATCAGTTGTACCAAAATAAACATCAAAAGTTAATGGATTGTTATCTGCATCACTTCCTAACCATTCTAATGTAATGTCTCCCGAAGGTTTAGTTGAATTGAATTCTGGTTTTACTAACTCTGGAGCAAACGGCAAATGATTTGAAACACCAACTCCTTCAGTATATAAATTAAATGTGGTAGAATAATTACTTGATTCCTTTTTACTATCTACTGCTTGTACTCTCCAATAATATGCAATCCCTTTTTCTAGTGTATAAGTCTTTTTTGTTGCAGATAGGGTAGTGCTAAAAGCAATTTGAGAAAATTGATTGTCTTTTGCTATTTCTATTTTATAAGTTATTCCATCACCATCAATATCTGAAGACGCATTCCATTCAAAATCCAAAATATTGCTAATACATAACAAATTATTTGCAGGGTACACTAGTATGGGTATTGTTGGTGCATTGTTTTTTTGAACTGGTGGTGTTGGATTATCATCACCTGAACCTCCACTGCATCCATATAAAGCTAAACTAAGTAGAATAAATTTTAAAAATTGTTTCATTTCTAACGCTTTATTATTTTAAGATTAACAGGTTCATCTAAATACACTTTTACAAAATATATCCCCTCTTGCTGATCTTTTAGGCTGATGTTTACTTTACCATTTACCACCCTGTATTTTGATGTGGAAATTAACTGTGATTGAATGGTAAACAATTCTATTATTATTTCTTTATCTAAAATTGGCAATGAAATTTCAAAATCTCCTATTGTAGGGTTAGGAGAAGCAATTACCTCGTCAGCCAAATCAATCTTTTTTGATAATTTACCTTCACAAGATTTGCTTGTAGATACTTCAATTAAATCTCCATAAACTGCTTTGACAGAAAATGAAGAAGACATGGTTTGTAAAATTAAATCTCCATTAATAGAAACATAATATGGTGCCGTACCTTGTTCAATATCAATTGATACTTTTCCAGAATTAACAGATGATTTTCCAGAAATAGTAGTTCCTTCTGCTAAATCAATATTGTAGCATTGTTCAAAGCTCTCCAATGGAACTTTTATACAAAAATTATAGGTTCCAGGTGCTAAGTTATCAATAGTTAAACTACTTGTGAAACTGTAATCAACACCGTTAATTGAAAGAATATAATCTAGATTATTAATTGCTGAAATTATTATTTTACCATTATCTCTATCTGGACAGGTTTCACTAATACTCTCAATTGTAAAATTATTGGTTGGTAAGACTAAACAACCATCTGAATTTACTTGCTGATTTGGAGGTGTATTGGGGCATATATCTATATCATCTTCAACTCCATCATTATCCATATCATAATCTATAAATTCAACTGCTCCTATATCTATTTTATTTTCTGCTCCATTTATTCTCTGCTCTCCAAAAAAATCAAATTCAGGCAATGTTATTGGTAAATCAAGTGTTCCTGCATCTACACAAGGTGAATTATCCTTTAACTCAGGAACATTTTCTTCAAGAAATATTGGATCTCCTTGAAAATTGTTTTCTACAATAGCGTAAGCACTATCTCCTCTATTTTGCCCATAGTCCCCATTTGGGTTATTAAACAAAATATTATTAATAGCAGTATAGGTAGCGTTATCTCCATAAATTGCTTCGCCATTTATACCTGTTGAAGTATTATTTGTAATTGTATTGTTTACAATATAAGTATTTGTTTCACATAAAATACCTGAACCTTGACCCCAATAATATGTTATAGTATTTCCACTTATAAAATTATTTACTATTTGTGGGATTCCAAATGACGGCAATGTATATATTCCAACTCCTTCACTAGCTATATTGTTGGTAATTCTATTTCTACTTATAATTGGGGAAGATAAAGAAGTTGTAATTCCATGACCAATATTATTATTTATTAAATTCCCTTCTATTAAAACATTTCCTTCTAATGAACCCAATGAGATTCCTCCAACCTCATTATTTTCAATAATATTGTTTTTTACCACTATCTGATTGTCACTTATAACCTCAAAATAAGCTTCTCCCGTTAGATCTATAAGTGACGTAACATTACCGCCCATAGAATAATTGTTTCTAAAGATGTTATTCTCAATTTTAGTGTTGTCTGAATTCCAAGTATATATTGCCACAGAATAATCTGCCTCATTATTTTCAAAAACACAATTACTAACTATTATGTCTGAACTATATGCTTTTATACAAGCACCTTTATAACAAGTACTAGAACCTAATCCATAACCATGGCCATTATTATTCACAAATCTACAATTGTCAAATATAAAGCCATCGGCGTTATTAAGTCTAACAGCTCCTCCAAAGTAATTTGTATCACCACAAGAAAGATAAAAATTTCTAAAATAACTTATATCTGTAAACTTCATTATAGAATTAAGGTTATTCCCTACAAATTCAATTCCTTTCCATCCATTTAGTTCTCGTTCATAATAAAAATAGTTCCAATGTAGATTTTTATTCCAAAAATTAATGGTGTCCAGTGATGTGAAAATTACCCTTTCTTCTTCATTACCTATAGATCTTAAATCACCCTCTACTTTAATTCCATAATAACCAGAAAAGAGAACTTCTACATCTGGTTTAATATCCAATAACTCATTTTGAGGTATTATTATATCTCCACTTATAATATAAGGACTTAAAAACTTATTCCATTCCCCTGAAACAGGTCCTTCTAATATTATTGTTCCTGAAACAATAAAATCGGTTAAATTTTGGGTGTTACTATTTCCATTTGTATCCGTTACAGTTAATGAAACGTCAAATCTCCCATAATCAGAATATATATGCTCAGGAGCTATTTCATTAGAAAAATTTCCATCTCCAAAATCCCAATAATACAAGGCTATGGCTAAACTTCCTTTTTGTGAATTATTATTAAACTGTACACTAGTTCCTGCTTGAATTCTATTTTTATCAGCACTAAACCAAGCACCAGGAGGAAAATATTCTCCCATTTGATCAAATGTTAAAGCTCCTATATCTGATATAGATCCATCATCATTATGAATAGAAGGGTCACCGCCATCAATTTCTCTTGGCTTACTCGCCTGCATTGGAAAATTATTCCACAACAAACTAAAGTTGTCATTTTCATAGTCTACAAAACTAGGTGGAGCATCATAATTACCCTCACCTACTACCAGTTTTCTCAATCCAATCAAGTCTTCCAATCCATTAATATTTGAATAAGAGATATTAAATTGATCATATTCATTGGATCTCCCTATTGAAGTTGATTCATTATTTTGAATTATGCAATTAGTAAATTTCACTTCACTATTACTATCCCAATAAATAGTACTAGCTGATCCAGATAAGGCGTTTGAAAAAGTATTTTTAACGGCTGTTATGTTGAGTAAATTTACGAGTGATGATGCTATATGAATGGCTGTTCCATCTTTTAATGAATATAAACCATCTTCTGAGTATAAACTATTCTCATAAAGTAGAATATGAGAAATAGTAAAGTTTTCTAAATTTAAGAGACTGATTCCTCCTCCTCTATTTTCTGAACTATTATTAAAAACAGTACCATGTGATATATAAGTACTATTGGAATTTTCAACAGATATAGCTCCACCATAACCAACTAAATTTCTAACCCCTGCTACTTCAAAGTATTTTAAAATTGAGGCTTCACTACTATTTATAAAATGAATACCTCCCCAAAGATTAGCATTGTTCTTAAAAATTATTCTGTTTGTTTTATTGCCTTCAGCTATTAATTTTCCAAAGACATTAAATCTAATACCTTCATCAAATAAAACTTCAACTCCTGGTTCAATAATTAATTCTCCATTTAGATTAATATCTCCCTGGACTATGTAGGGAGAGCCTGAAAGATTCCACAAACCTGAAACATCCCCACCTGAAATAATTGTTTGCGAAGAGGCTTTAATTGAAAGTAATAAAGCTACTTGAATAATCAGAACAAAAATAATTTTCATCAAATGGTTATTTAGTTTACTTCCAAATATATAGTATTTCTCTGATATTATTTTTAGTCTTTTTCAGTAAATTGTTTTCCATTATATTTACAATATGTTCAAAAAATAATATTAGGATTTTTTATGCCACTATTTTGTTCTGCATGCAGGAAAACTATTACCAAAGGAATATATGATTTTTCAATGGATAATTATGCAATGCCATTATGTATGACATGTCAAAACGGCAAAGAAAAAAAGACGGAAACTAGAGACCAAAACATATCGGCATTATTAAGAGCCACACCTGAAGCTTTAAGATTAAAGACTGGACTAACAGATAAAGGTTGGAAAGTTATTCATGAAGACAAGGATAGACATAAACATGTTGACCTAGCAATCCATGAAGCTAAAATAGTAATTGAGGTCGATGGGTCACACCATAATAGCAATTCTAAACAAGGTATTTCTGATATTAAGAGGACTTTCCATGATTTTGTGAATAGGGATATTATTACTCTTAGAATCCCCAACTCAGTGATGAATGATAATGAGACAATTGAAGAAGTCGTGATAGTATTGGACAATTTGCTAAAAGAAAGAGTTAAGAAATTGGCAGAGGAGGAAACACTTAAAAAACAGGCAAAATTAGGAAGACTCTTCTATATAATTCTGATATTGGTCTTATTATACTTCTCTATAAAAAATTTGGGTTTAATTTAAACTATATGGGCAAAAAAATTCTAGCATATATATTCCGTTTATTAGGAATTCTAAGTGTTTTAAGCGTCATAGGTAATATTATGGGCTTACATACAGGAAAATTGACAGGAACAACTAATATTGTAAAGGTTGAATATTTTGGAGCTCTATTTCTAGCTGGTTTATTAGCTTATGTGTTTTTCAAATATTCTAATAGGTGGCTTAGAAAAAAACAAAACAATGAAATAGACAATATAGGTAAAGAGAGAAGCTAACCATCTTCTGTCAACTTTTATTTTAAAATTAAAAATACTTACAACATATGAGTTTTTTACCACAAAAACTGTTAGTTTTGATTAACAATTTATTAAAGAGCTGAAAATGACTAGACTTCTATTTTTAATATGTTTCATCATCTGCGGAACATTGTATTCACAAACTATTTGTAAAGTAATTAAGAGTGGCTCTTGGTATGAACCATCAAATTGGGATAACTATCCAGATGTAAATATTAGTAGCAATGAAGAGATTATTATACCAAAAAATTTTTATATCAACATTGATTCAGGCTATATAACAAATAATGGAAAAATTAGTATTACAGGTGGAACGTTAAACATATATCACGGTAAAGAACTCTGGAATAACGGAATTGTTGAAAATATCACAGGAAGTATTAGCAGCGATGGAACTATAAGAAATGGCAACATTATTATTAATAATTCGGGGTTGTATAATGGAAACTCATTTTATAATCATGGCACATTAACTAACAATGGCAGGTTTTATAATACTGGTTCAGGAAAGATTACTAATACAGGTTTAATTAATGGGTCAAATATTTTACAAAGCGGTAATTTTACAAATGCTGGTAATTTATCTCCTGGAAATTCACCAGGAACTTACATTCTTGACAATGATTATACCCATCAATCCACAGCCAATTTAAATATTGAAATAGGAGGAAAAACTGTTGGAACTGATTATGACCAATTAAGCATCAGTGGTCAAGCATCATTAAATGGGTCACTTACAATTACCCTTATTGAAAATTTCCAACCTGAGATTGGGGATAGTTTTAATATTTTAACTTCTAGTAATATCAATGGGTCTTTTGTCAACATAAATAAGCCTGACCTAGTTGATAAAGACTGGTTAGTTACATATAATAGTGATTCAGTAAGTCTTTCTGTTGTGAGTTCATTATCAGTTTTAAAAAATGAAGATATTGATAGTTCATATGTTTATCCAAACCCAACCTCAAATAAAATATACGTTGAAAGTAAATCACCAATTGCTAAGTTGAAAATTTATAATCAATTTGGGAAAGTTGTTTTATTAGCAGATTATCAAGATTCAGTTGATGTATCTTCGCTATACTCAGGTTTATATTTTATAACTATTGAAAATTCTTATGGCTACTCTGAAACTAAAAAATTTGTAAAAGAATAATTAAAAGGAAAGCTAACCACTCCCCTTTAATTTTTTCATCTCTATACTAATCCGCTTCTCAACCACTTTACCATAACTTTCCTGAGTTGTCTGCATTTTACTATGACCTAATAAGCTACTAACTATCTCCATAGGCACATCGTTAAATAACAAGACTGTACTAGCAAATGTTTTTCTAGCTATATGATGAGTTAAATTAAACTCAATACCAACAAAATCTGCTATTTCTTTTAAATAAGCATTAAACTTGACGTTAGACATTCTGGAAAACACATAATCATTAGATTCATTATTATACTGCTCCATAATTTCCTTTGCTTTGGGCAATAATGGTACTTTATAGCTCCTTGAAGTTTTATTCCTGTAAATGTTTAACCATAACTCACCATCAAATTCAGTAGTGATATTTTGTTTTTTAAGATTAACCATTTCTTTAAAACCTAAACCTGTATAACAGCAAAACACGAACATATCTTTTATCTGTTGGATCCTCTTGATTTTAAAACTGGTTTCCTCAAGCTTTTTAAGTTGCTCTGGCGATAGAAATAACACCTCCTTTTTAACTCTTTTTGCTTTGTAAAGCATGAAAGGGTCTTTATCTAAATAATCTTCAGCTACAGCATATCTAATTACCTTTCTAAATCTCTGTATAGCCTTATTTAATGTGCTCTGCTGGAACTTCTTTTCTGTCTTAAGGAAATACTCGTAATGCTCAATAAAACTGCTTTTAATAGCCTTTAATTGGATGTCCTTAGCTCTGAATTTATGCTTTAGAAAACTTTGAAGATGTACTCCAGATTCTAAATACTTTTGGTATGTAACAAGTTGTATATCTATGCCTAATAGTTTCTTAATTCTAGCACTATGTAAGTTATAAACTTCCATTACACCATATCCCTTTTTAGGGGTTTCACCTTTATATTGTGAATAGATATCATCTACATTAAAATCAGTTCCTTTAACTTGTAGAAATAAAAAAGCCTGACTAAGTTTTGTTCTTATCAGGCTTAATTGTGTTTCAATTAAATTAGCATCAGGTTCTTCTGGCTTAATTTCTTGTTGTTTACTCAACCAATTTACAGGATTTATAAATATTCCTGTTGAGAATTCTTTACGTTCATTATTGTATGTCAATCTACACCTAACTGGACATTTCCCAGTAGAATTAGTTTTAGCTTTATACAATAGAAATAATATATTTAATTTCATGATTATTAAGTTTTTAGTTAGAAAATCAATGGTACACCTTTGAAGAATTAGGTACACCTAATTGGACACCTTTTTGAAAGATAAAAAAGGCTATAAAACAAAAAAGCATCCCAATCTTCTATAAAGAAAAAGGAAAGCTTTCCGTTGAATTAAAAATTAAGCGGTTTTAAAAAGTTACACCAAAGCTATACATACGAGGAAAAAAACACTGTCTGTCATTACAGGTTTGATAATAGAGGTTTCCTTCTAATTTCAAATTCTTATGTTCAACATCCCTATCATACTTCAAAGTCACTATAACATCAAATTCTTTGCTTAGAACCCTATGTGTAATTTTATTTAAAATAACCGTATCATAGTGGACATTTACAAATTCATATTTTATGACATGAGATCCATATGGAGGATCAAAGGTGATTTCTGTTGGAATGAGATTATCTAGGGTTTCAGATAACGCCTGAATGTGATAACCCTCAAGAATTTCAAATGGAATAGTAATGCTTATAACTTCATCTTGTTTATTAATTTTAATATCATCATCAACTAATCTTACAAATTGTTTTTGCTGACAACAAAGTAAACTGAATAACAAACACCATATTATGTTATAAAAGCTCATCAAGTTTATTTTTGAGTTGTATTAATTCAGCATCAAAATTTTTACTATCTAAAAGGGACATGAATTGTATATAACCCTCTGGGTCTATTAAAATGTTAGAAGCTAACATAACCTCATCTCTAGCCAAATCAGGTAGGACATCTTTGGGAGCAAAACTTGCGGCCACATTACCATTAATATCCAATAAAATAGGGAATGTTAAATTATACTTGTCTTTTAATTTTTCCCTAACTAATTCTACTGATTCTTTAACGTCAATCAGCATTACTTCTACATTCCTTTCTTTATAGTCTTGATAAAGCTTTTCAAGATGAGGGGCCTCTGCGTTGCAAAACGGACACCAAGTTGTTGCTATGTGTATAATTACATATTTCCCCTTGTAATCATCTATGCTAACAGGTTTATCTTCCAATGTATATAATAAAAAACCAGGTACTTTAATAGGCTTTTCAATAACATTAGATGTTGGCTGGGTCTCTTTTTCCTCCTTTTCGGTCTGTTTACAACTAGAAACAAAAACGCTCAAAAACAGAACAATCAAACAAAATACGGTTGTGTTTTTATAAAAATACATATAAAAAGATTTAAATGTAGGTTAGTATCTCAGGGTAAAATGTACTTTTATTGGGCTTGTTTATGATATAAAAGTAAATTTACAAATTATCTGGATACAGACAAAAACAAAAAAGCATCCCAATCTTCTATAAAGAAAAAAGGAAAGCTTCCAATTGGATTAAGTTTAAAATCCATTTCACTGAATGTGAAAGGCTCTAAAGCTCAGGAAACAGTAACTCCACTAATTTGGCAGAAAAACTATGTGTTAGCTTTTACTTTTTTTTTATGTTTTTTTACTTGGCTTTTACCTTTTTTCGAACTAGCTCTATTTTTTAACTGGTGAAACTCTGCAGAACCGGGTTT
>NZ_PJEO01000049.1 GCF_002843175.1 Confluentibacter flavum | reverse complement strand
ACTCGTTGTGCATTTTAAATAATGCTAATTTTAATATTGTTGATGTTTCTATCAAAAATAAACTTATTGATATATTGAATTGTTGTAAGGGCCGCTATTTTAGATAGGATCCTAGTCTTAAATCCTCGAAAAGACTTGGCATAATTACGTCTTATCATAAATTGGTCACATAATTGTGAGAACAATGTCTCTATTCTTTTTCTCTTTTTTCTGAAAATGTAAGGTTGTTTTTTATAATCTTTTTGATTGCTTCTCATAGGTGTATTTAGCTTTATGTTACAGGTTTCAAACAAATTGAGCTGTATTTCTGCTGATAGATACCCTCTATCTCCAATTAAAGTGCAATCGCCCATTTGTGCTTTAATGTCCTTAAGGTAATTGACATCGTGTACCGATGCAGGGCTCAAATCGACACTTTGAAAAACACCTTTAATAGAACAGACGGCGTGCAGCTTATAACCATAATAATTGGAACCTTGGGAGGCACAATAGCCTTTGTCAGGAAAAGCATAGGCATCCTCTTTACAGACTCTCGAACGGGAACTTCGTGATAATTTACAAACCTCTAAAGGCATACTGTCCACTATAAAATAATCTTCAAATTCATTAAAATGAGAGGCTAATCTTAATCGGATATCATCCATGTAACCTACTAATTTCCGTCTTCTTCGATTGTAGACGCTCCTGTCTATTTTTGAGGCAATAATGACAGGGAGCTTTCTAAATAAATCATTCTCACTATCTATTCCCATAAATTCAGCTGTTAAGCTTAAACAAATCAGTTCCAAATCACTCAGCTTCGGTCGACGTCTTTGATAGTCCAAAAGTTGTTCTTTTGATATTTTTTGTAATACTTCCAATATTCTTTCGTAATTTGCATTTAAGTTGTTCATAATTAATGTTTTATCGCTAAAACAATTTACTGATTATCAGTAATATGGACAACTTTTTTCTTTTAAATCATAATGCACAACGGGTTTACATTATAGTTTTATTCGTTTTTCAGCAGCTGGAAACTCATTTGTAAGCGGTTCTATAAAAAACCCAACATTATTAATTAATTGAATAACATTGTCATTATGAACTTCCCCGCTTGGGTTTTCAATACGTAAAATGTTATCGCAATTTTCAAGATCGAAGTTGATTTTATATTTAGGAAACGTTTGATTTAGTTTCTCAAGAATTTCTCTTGATTCCTTTTGTTTAGTAATGTTGGCTTTAAAAACTTCTATCATTTTAGAAATAGTTTGATTTGATAAATGCTTCTTTAAAACCAATTCAACACATTCTAGTTTGAATTCATAACTGTATTTGACTTTTCTTTCCATAAAAATACCCCCAAATAGTGTCTAACTTTTTGGGGGTAGTTCAAGAGGGTCGGTTTTTTCCTTTACTATCCCCAAGGAACGTTTTATTTTGACGGGGCTCTCCTGCACATACACAATGTCCTGACTGGACAGGTATAGTGCCAACTTCAATGAATAATAGCCTGTGTTCTCAAAACAATAAAAAACAGAACTTTCCCCAGTGAGTATGTGTATCTGTTTCAGCAAAACGGAACACTCAGCCAAAGTGCAGGCGTTTCTTATGTGAACTATAATTTCACCTACGCATCTAATTATCAGTCGACCTATGAAGTTTGTACAGGTTCAAATAACACCGAAAATTCTACCGTTAGCACGGAAAATTACAGCATGAGATTTACAGGCAGATGGATTGAGGATGAGTTAAGAATATCAGCAGGCTTTTGTGGCAATTAATCAATGTGCCCGCACTGAAAACACCTTTTCTAACGCAAACGGACCGATAGTTACTTCTAAAAACGGTCCTGTTAGAGCTATTCGTTTCTGCTGCCACCTTCTTCCACAGCTGCACAAGCAACTGCATATCGCAGCTTTGCCCTGAATCCTATTACATCTGCTCCAACTGTTGCCTCTCTGAATACTTTTTGCACTACCACAAACTATACCGTAATAACCTCGTCAAATCCACTAACAGGAGGTATCACAACGGGTGATGGAACTTATGCAAGTGGTGCGAGTGTTACGATTACTGCAACTGCAAACACGGATTACACTTTTGTAAATTAGACAGAAAACGGAAATGTTATTAGCTCAAATGTTTCTTACACTTTCACTATTTCTGATAACAGAAATTTGGTAGCAAATTTTAACCCAATTTTAGGAATAGATGATTTTTCAGATACACCAACGTTCAAAATTTATCCTAACCCAAGTAACTGCAAAGTAATTATAGAAACAGAATTTGAGGGTAATTTGAAGGTGTATAACTTGTTGGGCCAGCTAATAATTTCATCAAAAATAACAGAAAGACAAACCGAAATTGAAATTTATGTGTCAGGTTTTTACCAACTAATCCTTATAGATTTATACGGCAATAAGACAAATGCTAAGTTAATTATTAATAGATAACAAATAGAATAGTCACTAACCATAGGCTACACGGCAATGCGGGTGAAGCGTCGTAAAAAACCAGTGTTAAAAGCCCACACTTTGTGCAGTCCCGTAACATCGGCATCGTGCTTCATCATGACCAAACCATTAGCAAATGATAAATTTTTTGAAAAAGCAAACTAACGTTACTCACTGAAAATAAATTCAGAGAGTATTTGATCCATTAAATTGGCAATTATTTTAGTTATTGGAATTTTAAATGTCCTTTGTTACAACTGGTTCGAAGTCGGTAAGAATTGAAATTTAATATAAGAGGCACTTCTTGAATTCAAAGAAGAAGGTGAATAGAACAGGGTTCACGGTAACTAAAATGTAGTCTGGAACGCTGAAATTGTCGGCAACCCATGTTCAACACAATAGAATTAGTCTAGAGTAAAAACATGGCTTTCAGAACTACTAATCAAATACTAATCATTAAAAAAACTAAATTCAAAAACCCTTCAGGATCCTGAAGGGTTTTTGAATATTATTTTAAAATTGATATTAGTTACTGTAACTGAACGTATAACGACGAGAACGCTTGAACGTCATAAAAAACATCTTATCGAAAAAATGAAGATATTTAGATGCATGTCTTTAAAAAAAATATATTAACTTACCATTAACCAACTAATCTACACGTTTTAGGACATATTGAACCCGTTCAGGTCAATACTAAATTTAGTATACCTATATCACATTTTTTGAGGTGAAATTTGTTAACCAATAATTCCAAAATTATGAAAATAAACGTATTCTTATTACCAAAATCAGACACTAAAATTTTAATGGATCATGAGCAATTGTTGTGTTTATGCAAAAATGGTAGTTAATCTATAAAGGAAGAATTCTACATTCTTCACGCCCCTGAACTGTGCCCTAAACTCTTTTATTTTAGCATTAAAGGATTCTGCTGATGCATTTGTGCTTCTATTTATAAAATAGTTAAGGATCGACCTATAATTGAGAGCTATGGTGTTTGCGATTGTATTAAAGGCTAAAGCCTGTATTTTCAACATCTTTATACCAATGCGCTAGTTTTGTATAGGCAATTTCGATAGATGTTGCCGTGTTGAATATTTTTCTCAGCCCCTGCACCAGGTCAAAGGCCATCCTTATATCAGGATATTGGGCAAATAGTACCTCACATCTTTCGGATTGGTTCCGTGTCCAGTTATTGGGAGCTTTGTAGAGCAAATACCTGTTCCTGGCCAATAGTTGCTTTCTTGTGTCACCATTACTGAATTCTTCCGGAGTGAATGTCCTGTTGTTTTCCCTAGCCTGTTTTACCTGTTCATTCTCCAGGTCAATGGCATCCCATCTGTGTTTGATGCGTATGTCCTGAAGGGCTTCCAGAGCGAGTTTTTGTACATGGAACCTGTCGGTGACCTGTATGGCCTTTGGGAAGCGCCTTTTAGCTATGATCTTCATGGAGTTTGCCATATCCAAGGTAATCTCCTTGACCTTGCCCCTTTTCTTGGCAGGGATCTTTAGCAATTGCCCTATAATGGGCTCTGCCTTGGTTCCTGAAAAAATAGCCACTATGGACCCTTTCTTACCTTTAGCTTTCTTGTTGGTGATTATGGTGTAGAGTTCCCCCTTGGAGAGTGCCGTTTCGTCAATAGAGAGATAAGGCCCCATAATCTCAGGGAATATGAGCCACTCTTTGGCGTGTTTCTTTTGCTCCCAATCTTTAAAATCACTCAGGTAATCTCGGTATTGCCGCTGTAGTTTCTTGCCGTTGACCCCATAAAAACCACCTATGGTATGGCAGTCAGAGGTTTTCGTATTGACCAAGTACTTTTAAAAAAGCAGCGAACTCAATGGTCATTCGAGTTCCCTGTGCTACTAGATCCCAATCTCTTTGCACTATCACGCCACTGCCCTTATCCAGCCAACGTCGACGCTTAACGTGAAGGTATACCGACTTCCCTCGCAATGGAAAGTCTTGGATGATAATCTCTTTATGAAAAACATGGGCTGTTAAAATGCGATGTTTTTCTTCTTTAGGGGTGTCTTTCTTTTCTTCAAAACATAAATGAAGCGTTCCTGATTCCGTTTTATGGGAAACTAGGTCAAAGTGCGTTACCAACAATTCTGGTAGTATAAACTTCAATAGGTCCAATGATAATTCCAAAGCGCTGCGTTTTTTCCGCAAAGATCTCATTCTATTTTCATTTCACACACAACTTTTGGGATTGATCCATCCAAAGCTTTAAAATCTTCATTAATAGTATATCATTCCAATTTGTAATTCATTTCATATAATACAGCCAATTAACAAGCATCTATGCTAAATTGATTTAACATAAAAATAATAATTAAATAACAGATAAAATAGCATATAAATCGGTAAATATCAATGTTATACAGACTTAAAAACCTATATATCTTTATAGTGTTGAACGTTAAAAAATACCAAATCATGAAAAAAGAAATTAAAAACACAAAAAAAGGAATCTTAATGGTAGCTATGCTTGCTGCCTCGTTAAGTTCCGAAATTTGTCTTTGAGATATTAGGACAAATAGAGTCCTTCCAAATCTATACCAAATTTAATATACATATATGTTGTGGTAAAATTGATTAACCAACAATCACATCATAATGAAAACAAAATTTATCTTATTCTCAATTATTTGTCTTGTGACAAATGTCACTTCATTGGCTCAAACACCTGAAGGTATTCCTTATTATTCAGATACACGTGATGCTTCCGAAAACTTATTTATTAATAGCAGTACTGAACTTTCTATTAATTTAATACTTATCTGATGAAAAAATATATAAATAAAAAGGAAACAAGACCATCCATTGATGGAAAGTTTCTTAAAGTAAGCGAGGAAAGATTTTACATTAAGGGAGTCACATATGGAACTTTTGCTCCTGATGAAAATAACTTTCAATTTCCAGATTTAAAAACAGTGGATAATGATTTTCAACAGATGGTTAAATCTGGGGTAAATACCGTTCGAACTTATACAGTACCCTCAAAAGAGATACTTGATCTTGCATTGTTATATGATATAAAAATAATGATTGGGTTACCATGGGAACAACACTTAACTTTTTTAGATACAAAAACACAGGAAAATCAAATTATTAAAAGAGTGGCGGAGGCTGCATCAAGTTGCGAAAAACATCCGGCCATTTTGTGCTATGCCATTGGAAATGAAATTCCGGCATCAATAGTTAGGTGGTATGGTGATAAAAAGATATCAAATTTCCTACATAAATTGTATAAAGCTGTAAAGAAGATCGATCCGGAAGGACTTGTAACATATGTAAATTTTCCGACTACTGAATATCTAGAATTACCCTTTTTAGATTTTGACTGTTTTAATGTCTATTTAGAAACAAAGGAAAAACTGGTAAAATATTTGGCGCGATTGCACAATCTTACTAGAGATAAACCTTTGGTTTTAGCTGAAATTGGTTTGGACAGTCATAGAAATGGAGAAGAACAACAAGCAGAAATGCTAGACTGGCAAATCCGAACAATTTTTGAAAAAGGATGTGCCGGTGCATTTGTTTTTTCGTGGACAGATGAATGGTGGCGCGGAGGTTCCTGGATAGAAGATTGGGATTTTGGATTGGTCGATAGGGATCGCAACCCAAAACCCGCCTTACAAGTTATCGGAAAAGTATTTACCGATGTTCCTTTTGCCAGTGAAAGAGAGTTGCCCAGAATTTCAGTAGTGGTTTGTAGTTATAATGGCGCATCCACCATTCGTGATACTATGGAAGGGCTTGCAAATTTGGATTACCCCAATTATGAAGTTATAGTTATTAACGATGGCTCTACCGATGCTACACCTAACATTGCAGGTGAGTATGAAGTACGCTTGATAAGCACCGAAAATCGTGGATTGAGTAATGCCAGGAATACAGGAATGTATGAGGCTTCAGGGGAAATTATAGCCTATATTGATGATGATGCTTATCCTGATTCGCAGTGGCTGAAATACTTGGCATCGGCTTATATGAGTTCTGACCATGGCGGAGTTGGTGGACCGAACATAACGCCTGCCGGCGACGGTCCTTTAGCCGATTGTGTGGCTAATTCGCCTGGAAGGCCACTACATGTGCTCACTACTGATGAACTGGCTGAACATATTCCTGGATGTAACATGACTTTTAGAAGGGCGGCCTTGTTGGAGATTAATGGATTTGACCCTGTTTACAGATCGGCTGGTGATGATGTAGATGCTTGTTGGCGAATACAGCAAGCGGGATATACAATTGGCTTCCACCCTTCTGCATTTGTATGGCACCATTGTCGTAATTCTATAAAAATGTATTGGAAACAACAACAAGGTTACGGTAAAGCCGAGGCTTTACTTGAAAAGAAATGGCCTGAAAAATACAATGTATTCGGTCATTTAACCTGGACGGGACGTGTTTATGGAAATGGATTAACACAACCCTTAAAAACCAGAAAAAAAAGAATATTTTATGGAAGTCAGGGAACAGCTCTTTTTCAATCAGTGTACCAGCCAGCAACAGGTTTTTTCGGGGTTTTGCCATTAATGCCTGAATGGTATTTATGGATAGCCTTTTTGGGAATTATCTCTTTATTGGGAATAGAATGGTCGCCGCTATTATGGGCTACTCCACTTCTACTTCTGTCCATTTTTGTGGTCTTCCTACAAGCGGGCATTTCAGCAAGCAAAGCCGTATTTGTGAGTAAACCAGACACGAAATTCCGTAAAGTGAAATATTGGGGGTTAACTACTATACTTCATATAGTTCAACCCATTGCACGTTTAAAGGGACGAATTAAACATGGTTTAACTCCTTGGCGTGGAAGCATAAAGCAATTAAGGAACCTGAAAATTATTTTTGCAAAACGGACCGAAAAACATTGGTCGGAATCGTGGAAATCGACAGAGGATTGGTTAACCGAAATTAGAGTTAATTTGGAAGGGTTAAATAATAAGGTAAAATCAGGAAAAGAATTTGACCGATGGGATATACGCAGTAGAACAGGGCTTTTTGCTTCAGTTCGTTCTTTGCTAACCATTGAAGAACATGGAGGTGAAAAACAATATTTAAAGCTTAAAAGAAAATTGTCGGTTTCAAGGTTTGGAACCCTACTTTGGGTGGCTTTGACTAGTGTTGCGTATTTGGCATTTATAAGTCAGGCCTATATTACAGCTGGTCTATTAATATTATTTTCGCTAATTCTAGGTCTTAAAATTTTGACTGATATTGTTGGTTCACTCGCTTCAGTGCGATATGCAATGAAATTACTATCTGTTGGAATTCAAGAGATAATAGAGGAAAAACCAGAACTAGTGGAAAATCAGGAAGTACCTATCACAGCCATTAGATCATACCCTTCCATAAAATGGTCTGAACCCACATTAAATTTCAGAGCTTTTTCCGATGATCAAAGAAATTTTGAATAAAAATACTATTTAATGAATAGTTTAAAAATTGTATTTCGATTATTAAAATATATGCGTCCTTACTGGTGGCGTTTGATGGTGTTAGTAGTCTTGTCGTTACTTGGTGTGATATTCATGTTAAGCAAACCCCTTCCTATTAAGGTTATTATTGATAATGTCTTATTAAAAAAAGATTTACCTCAATTTGTTTCTATATTTATGGAAAATTTTGGGATGAGTCAGGAAGTTGACCAATTGCTTTTTTATAGTCTGGTATTTATGGCTATTGTGGTAATTGGAGGCGTAATTTTAAATTATATCTCTTTCCTTTTGGTAAGTCAGATTGGCTTAAAATTGATTTATGATTTATCTCTGGACCTTTTATAATATGTTCAAATGGGAAACCTAAAAATAATAGTAAGTGGATTTATTGGACTATACCCTACGGGAGGTGTGACTTGGGATTATATACAATATCCTTTAGGTTTAAAGATGTTGGGTCACGATGTTTATTATGTTGAAGATACCGGCCAATATTCATTTTACAAATCACCGGGAAAAGAATGGGATGATCCTTCTGATACTATTCAGTTCCTTAAAAAAACAATGAGGAATTTTGGATTGGAAAATAGGTGGGCATACCGTGATGTTGCTACTGGAAAATGCTTTGGAATGAGCTCCCAAAAACTTGCAAAAGTATGTGAAACTGCTGATATATTTATCAATATTTCAGCGTCATCATTAATGAGAGATGAATATTTGTCCATCCCCACTCGCATTTTAATTGATTCAGACCCTATGTTTACCCAGGTACAGGATTGGGATGAATCTAATGTAGAGGAATCAAAATCAACATTTATTAAACATTATAAGCGTAACTATACACATTACTTTTCATTTGGAGAAAATATTGGCAGTCCCGAATGCCGGATTCCCACCTATGGGTTTTTATGGCAGCCCACACGCCAACCAATATGTTTAGAATATTGGAAGGATATGGAGGTTGGTGTTAACAAAAGGTCTTTTACTACAATAATGAATTGGTCAACTAGGAAAAAGATGCGATATATGCAAGAAGAATGGGGACAAAAAGATGTGGAGTTTGAAAAGTTCATTGACATCCCTAAAGCATTTACAAAGACCAAGTTTAATATTATAGTGGCAGACAATTCCAAAAAAATGGATGCAAAAGTTCTTTTAAATAATGGATGGAGATTATTAGACCCGATAAAAACAATTAAAACGGCGGGGCAATACAAAAATTTTATACATGAATCGATAGGAGAATTTTCAGTAGCAAAAGAAACTTATGTTAAATCAAATAGCGGATGGTTCTCCTGCAGGTCTGCCTGTTATTTAGCTGCAGGAAAACCAGTAATTGCACAAGAAACACAATGGTCAAAATATATACCATCTGGTAATGGGCTATTTGCCTTTTCTGACCATAATTCAGCAATAAATGCACTTGAGGAAGTTAATTTTGATTACCATAAACATTCACGTGCTGCAAGAGAAATAGCGAATGAATTCTTTGACAGTAACAAAGTTCTTTCTTATTTAATCAATAAACTCTGAAATAGTAATCAAATAGGAAGCTGTATTTATGAGTCCATCATTTATTATATTGAAAAGAACTTTTGCGGATGCGAGACCTTATTGGTCTTCCATAGGGTTTATTTTTGTTCTTAATTTTTTAGCTTCCCCAATTTCCTTAATGAAACCATTGGCCTTAAAAATCCTTATAGACAATGGTTTTGGAGGTAAATCCGTTCCAAGCTATATTTCTTTCTTTTTCCCATTTGATTTTGAATTCACGTTTATAACAGTAGTATGGATATCTGTTATTTTGGTTGTTTTGGTGGCAATTCTTGAAAACCTATATAACCTTACCATATGGATTGTTAATGCCCAAACCGGGGAAAACCTGGTTAGGAGTTTTAGAATGCGTCTTTTTTCCCATATTCAAAGGTTGTCTCTGGCGTATCATGATAAAAAAGGTTCCTCGGATAGCATATATAAAATCCAATTTGATACCTCATCAATCCGAACTTTTATAATCGGTAATCTATCACCATTACTTTCCTCATTTATTACCTTGGTTGGGATGATTATCATTATTTTTATTATCAATTGGCGGTTTGCTCTCATAGTTTGTTTTTTAATTCTACCGATCGTCTTTCTTATCCGATATTCAACTAAAAAGTTGAAGAATGATTGGAAGAAAGTGATGGATTCAGAAAGCAATGCAATGGCAGTAGTCCATGAGGTACTTGGGTCTTTAAGAGTAGTAAAGGCCTTTGCCCAAGAAAAAAGGGAGAGTAACAGGTTTATGGCTAAATCAGATATAGCTATGAAAGGGCAAATGTCAATCGCTTGGACCAGTGCTATTTTTTATTTTTTGATAGGGATGACCTTTGCTTCAGTTACGGCAGGATTTATATATTGGGGGGCTATTTATGTTCAACAAGGTCTAATGACTCTGGGTGAACTTACTATGGTGATTTCTTATTTGGCTCAAGTTTATGCACCTGTAGACAAAATCAGCAAAAGCCTCAATGGAATTCAATCCTCTTTGACAAGTATGGAACGTGTTTATAATTTACTTGATGAGAAGGAAGAAGTAAAAGAGACATCTAACCCTGTTTCAATAGATAGGGCAAAGGGTATAGTGGAGTTTCAAGGAGTTAGTTTTGCTTACAATGAAAGTGATTATATCCTGGATAATATTTCTTTTAAAATTTTGCCAGGAGATAGGGTAGGGATAATGGGTTCAACCGGCGCTGGAAAATCATCCCTGATTAATTTGATTACAAGATTTTATGATCCAATATCGGGAAATATTTTACTCGATAACATCAATATTAAAGATTATAAATTAAATGACTACCGAAATCAGTTCAGTCTAGTACTTCAAGAACCAGTTTTGTTTTCTTCCACCATTGCAGAAAATATTTCATACGGACGTAAAAATGCAAGTGAAAATGAAATTCTTGAAGCTGCCAAGTCAGCTAACGCACATGATTTTATCACCCGATGTTCATCTGGATACCAAACTTTGGTTGGAGAACGAGGGATGCAGCTTTCTGGAGGGGAAAGGCAAAGAATAGCACTTGCCAGGGCCTTTATAAAAGACGCCCCTGTTTTGATATTGGATGAACCTACAAGTTCCCTAGACATAAATACCGAATTACAGGTAATGGAGGCAGTTGAAAGACTGATGAAAGGTCGTACTACTTTTATGATTACCCACAGATTGGATACGCTTAGCAACTGTAATGTTATTCTGCATATAGAAAAAGGAAAATTATTGGAAGTGATAAAGGAAAATCATGCCGATGCCCTAGCTAGAAAGAAAGTAAACTTTCTTTCAACAACTTAAATATAGTTAAAATCGATTGTTTAAAAATTAAAGTAAGATGAGAATATTAGTAGCCGGATGGTTTTCTTGGGAAGACATGGGGACAACAGCAGGTGATTTAATAGCGAGGGATATAGTATGTGACTGGCTTAGGGAATCGGAAGTCGAATTTGAAACTGCCGTACATCATCAGTTCCCCTTTCCCAATGCCGTAGACTGGACCCAAGCAGATAGTAATCGCTATACAGATATTCTATTTGTTTGTGGTCCATTTGGCAATGGATATCCTGTTACAAATATGTTGAGACATTTTTCGAGTGCCAGACTAATTGGTGTGGATTTGTCATTATTGGATTCCCTTGAGAATTGGAACCCTTTTGTCTTACTGTACGAAAGAGATAGTTCGAGGGCTTCAAATCCTGACATTACTTTTTTGGCACCTCCACCGAGAATTCCTGTAGTAGGTTTGATACTGGCGCACAAACAAAAAGAATACGGAATAAAGAGTAAGCATGATTTGGTCAATAAAATGATAGAAAACTTCTTGGATAGTCGCCAATTGGCAGTAGTTCCGATTGATACCGCAATTTTAAAAAATCAAGGTGGGTTAAAAACTGAAGGGGAAATTGAATCCTTAATTTCCAAGATGGATGTTGTAATTACTACCCGATTGCATGGAACTGTCCTTGCACTTAAAAATGGAGTCCCTGTTATCCCTGTCGATCCTATCGCTGACGGAGCTAAAATAACCTTACAAGTAAAATTATTGAACTGGCCTGTTTTGATTAACTCCAAAAACATCACCCATCAAGCTTTGGGGGATGCAATGGATTATTGCCTCTCTTTTACTGCCAAAAAAAAGGCAAAACAATGTGCTACAGGCGCAATTTTAAAGTTAAATCAAATAAAAGAAAAATTCATAAGAGAAATCAAAGAACTGAAAATACCGAATTAATACAATATGATTATCTGTTTCTTTCCCAGTAATGATGAAGTGATACAGTAATCAATCTTTCTCAGATAAAAACGAATAGGGTATCCCAGCCCCAAAAATGGATTTATATTGAAACCTACCCGGCAGGCAGCCTGTAGTTTCCGAGCTTTGGAAATGTTTCAATGCAAACCCAACTGGCAATTGGACAACCGTAATGCAATGGGATAGTTATAAAACAGGACAGTGGAACAAACAGGTATATGGAATGAAATCAAAATCATTTAATGAATTTTTAAATCTTCCTGAAAGCACAAATGAAAAATTTGAGTTAGCACTAGGCAGCGCGTCTGCTCCCAAAAGCAAAATGGAGAATTTAGGATGGTATATTTGTGATCCTTTACAAATAACAAAAACTCCACAATCATATAAAGATTATATTTTGGCATCGAAAGGAGAATGGAGTATCGCAAAGCATGGATATGTAATTTCCAATAGCGGTTGGTTTAGCGAAAGAAGCACTGCTTACCTTGCATCATCAAAGCCTGTAGTGGTTCAGGAAACAGGATTTAGTGAAATTTTCAATACAGGGCGTGGGCTTTTTGGTTTTAAAAAGATGGAGGATTTGCCTGATGTATTTTCGGAGATAAATAATAATTATACCAAACATTGTAGTTGGGCAAAAGAAATTTGCAACCAATATTTCAACTATAATTCTGTTTTAACTGATTTATTAGACAACATTTAATTAGCATTTAACAATTATGAGTACAACCCATCGACTCGATATTTATAATGAGAAACTAGCCAAACCGCGAATTGCATTGCTTCTAGAACAGAAAAGAATTTAACGAAAGAGACTCAAGCGAATTAAAAGCGGAAAACAAAGTAGCAAAAAAATAGACTGAATTTCTGACTGAACTTTCCTGAAACTTCAATTAAAATCACATCCATTGGAAACAAAAAATGAAGAATTTGAATATGTTTATGTTGAGAATGATGGGACAGTTAGTAAATTAGATAAAGAAGAATACAGACATCTCATTTAAATAACTTTATTAACTACTTGATTATCTTCTTAAACTTTCACGTTTTAAGATAAAATCGCCAAAATAAAAATTAAGCACTTGTTTCTCTTTACTGAATAAAAATGAATTATTATTGTTACGGCAATTGTAAACAACAGAATAAATTGCGCTTTAGGGCCATGCATCCAAAGTCCGTTGTAGGGTTTTACAACAGCTCTTTCATTTCTTTTAAGGTTCCTTTCAGGTCAGCATTGTTTCTCACAATTTGGTCACGCAGCGCCAATAACCTACCCAATTCTAAATGGGAGGCGCTCTTTACATTACCGGGAACTAGCTCTTCTTGGTAAAGCCAACCATATTTTGCTATCAGCTGGGCATCAAAAAAAACCTTCGGCTTTTTGTACGGGTGGGGAGACTCGAACTCCCACACCTCGCGGCACCAGATCCTAAGTCTGGCGTGTCTACCAATTCCACCACACCCGCATCTTAAAATTTTTTTGTCCTTTTGCTTGGCTAAGTCCTAAGTCTAGCGTAGAATGTTTTATTGACAAAGAAAGTGAGGATTGAAATATTCATAACCTTTAATTGCAAATGATGACAAATAATCACATTTAATATTTTGGCCACAATAATGCCCTTATTCTGTACTTATTCTGTACTAGACACAATAAAAAAAAGGGCTTCAATCTCTTGAAACCCTTGTCTTTGCTAGTAGCGGGAACTGGACTCGAACCAGTGACCTTCGGGTTATGAGTTTGAAAAAACAACCGAATTGGGCGCTATAATACCTTATTTTAATAAAATCGTGTACGCAATAGTGTACTCTGATTTATAATTATTTTCAATTCAAATTTACATAATTTTTTGAGATGTTTTACGCAATACAAATATTTGTATTACAAATTACACAATCGTTTTATGGAAACAAAAATTCAATCCTAGATTAATTAAAAATTATATTGAGGAATAAAACACATCTTTATAGCTCAAATTATCGCTATATTTGAGCTATAAAATAAAATTTATAGCTCACATGGCACATAAAATTTGGAACTGGCAACAAAAAGAATGGCCTCATTTTACATATGATGAGGATGCTCTAAAAACTTTAGAGTTAAAATTCTCTCAGAATACTGGAACTGTTCTAGGTGCTTTTAAACATGTAAATGAGAATGAAAAAGAACATTTAATTGTTGAAATACTATCCAACGAGGCACTTAAAACATCAGAAATTGAAGGCGAATATTTAGACAGAGATAGTATTCAATCTTCTATTAAAAGAAATCTAGGATTAAAGGTTGATAAGAAAAAGATAGCGCCTGCTGAATTTGGTATTTCTGAAATGATGGTGGACTTATACAAAAACTTCAACACACCACTCTCACACCAACAATTATTTGACTGGCATAAAATGTTAACCAATGGCAGAAGAGATTTAAAAGACATAGGAACCTATAGGACTCATGAAGACCCAATGCAAGTGGTATCTGGACGTTTAGACAAACCAACTATTCATTTTGAAGCACCGCCATCTCATGACATGCTCAAAGAAATGGAGCAGTTTGTATTATGGTTCAATACCATGCATTCCGAAACGGAGCATAGTGTATTACCAATTGCTAAAGCAGGTATTACACACCTATACTTTGTGTGTATTCACCCTTTTGAAGATGGTAACGGACGTATTGCACGTGCTCTTACCGAAAAATCTGTAGCACAAAGTGTAGGGCAACCTGCTCTAATATCCTTATCAAAAACTATTGAAAGTAACAAAAAAACGTATTACAACACACTAGAAAACAACAACAAGAGCTTAGACATTAACGATTGGTTGCTATATTTTGGGCAAACCATATTAGATGCTCAAAACGATACGTTAAAACTTATTGATTTTTTAATTGAAAAAGCTAAGTTTTTTGACCGCTACACAACACTTATGAATGAACGACAAATAAAAGTTGTTATACGTCTTTTCGATTCTGGATACGAAGGCTTTAAAGGTGGTCTAAGTGCCGAGAATTATACAAAAATTGCAAAAACTTCGGCTTCTACCGCTACTCGTGATTTAAAAGATATGGTTGATAAAAAAATGCTAATCAAAACAGGCGAACTTAAAAGTACCAGATATTGGCTTAATATAAAGTATTAAATGGGATCTCTATCAATAATAGAAACAGTTCAGAGGAGTTAAAAGTGAAGAATTATTCCTTTATAGATTAACTACAATATTTGCTTAAACACAACAATTGGTCTTGACACATTATTTAGTACTTAATCTGTACTAAGCGGAATTAAAAAAGGCTTCCGATTTCTCGAAAGCCTTGCCTTTACTAGTAGCGGGAACTGGACTCGAACCAGTGACCTTCGGGTTATGAGCTCTGTGCCTATCAAATTTTAAACACATTTACTGGGCTCACGAGCCCTTCAAATTATAAAATCGTATGCAAAAACGTATGCAGTTTTGAGTTTTCGGATTATTGAAATATTTAATGCAATATAGTCAAAATTGATTTAGTTGTATAAACAAAACATTGCTGAAATTTAAAAAAAATTCAACCAAGAGTGAACTGATACAAATCATTTTTAAATCTTATTATTGCTATCTTAAAAAGGATTGGAACCATTAGATCTAATACCCAATGATCTACTTTTAGTCCAAGTAAAAATTTAAAATTGATGATGTTCTTTATTTATAATATGTAAACAGAACTATTCAATAATAATATCATATTTACTTAACAATCCAATAACATCTTGATGAGAAAATTTAGCTTTTTTAATATTGTTCATTTCCGGATCAATGCTATAATTTTTAGCAGTGAGAAAATTAACTGATTTAAGATTAGTGCTATTAAATGTGGTATTTGACAAATCTGTATTTTGGAATAGCGAATTTGTTAAATCACAATCTGTAAAATCAACATCTTTTACTGAAGAATTAATAAAAGGTGTATTATGTAGTTTTTTTCTGTTGAAGGAACAACAGTCTAGAATACAGCCGTCAAATTTCACTGAAAACAGGAAATCACTACACAAGCTAAAATTAACTCCTAATAGTTTACATTCCTTAAATCCAATGTTATCCAATTGAGAGTGGTTAAATTTAGCCATTGTTAAGTTAGAATTACTAAATGAACAATTAGTGAACATACTTGATACAAATGAGGTGTTTGAAAAATCGCAGTTACTAAAAGTACAATTATCAAACTCTCTGTTTTTGGTTTCCTTTTCTGAAAAAACAATTTTATTAAAAGATTTGTTACAATGACTATTTTCTTCCATTATTTATCATTTCATTTATTTCCATTTTCTACATTAGTTTTATTGATAACTAATTAATAATATCTTTTGCAAAAAATCATGCTAAAAAGTAATGAACTCTGTATGCAAATTCCATACTTACCCAGTTAATGTTCCATGAATTCTTCTAAAGATTTACCATTAACTTCATATGGTTTGGCCTCAATTAGCACAAAAACTATGCGACAGATTTCATCTTGACTTAAATTTCTCCAAAGATGTATTGTTCCTCTTTGAATAATTATATCTCCTGCTTTTAATATTCTAGTTTCATTATTATCTAGCTCCAATTCAACCTGTCCACTTAGGACAATGCCATAATCAATACTAGATGTGCGATGAAAAGGAGATGAGTTCCCAGGTAGCATATCAACTACTCTAATTACAGACCCTCCATGTAATGTAGTTCCTGCTTGCTTAAAACTGCCATCTGCCTCATCATTTAAATTAGCTGGTACATTCTCAGTCGACCAAATTAAGGACATGGCAGCATCACCGGTAGGAATAATTTTTGTTTCCAACTCCAGATCGGAAGTAAATATAGCAGTTCCTTCTCTTGTGTGTCCTGTTACTACCCTATGAATTTTATTTTGAATTTTCATAGATTAAATTATTTTGATAAAGCTCCCCCATCAACTGGCATAGCGCATCCTGTAATAAAGGAAGACTCATGGGAGCAAAGCCATAAATTAACTGATGCGACTTCTTCAGGCTGTCCCATACGTTTCATAGCTTGGTAATTATTTATAGCCATAAGTGCTTCAGGGTCTTGAGCTAAATTTCTTCGTCCTTCCATAATCATTGGTGTTTCAATAGCTGTAGGGCAAACACAGTTTATTCTAATATTTTTATCAGCGTACTCTAAAGCAGCAGTTCGTGTAAGTCCTACTATTCCATGTTTGGAGGCAGAATAAGGTGAGTTTTCTGAATGCCCACTCAAACCTGCAGCTGATGATACCAAAACAATTGAGCCACTACCTTGTTCGAGCATTTGGTTTATACTTGCTTTTAGAAAATACCATGAACCTGTCAAATTAACAGCAATTTGCTTATGCCAATCTGCAAATGGATAACTATGTATTGGTTGAGAAACTTGTCCTGCAATACCAGCGGAATTAACAGCACAATCTAACTTCCCATATACCTCTACTACCTTTTCTATTAATAGTTCAACAGAATGCCAATCAGAAATATCACAATGTTGATAAAAAGCTTCCCCTCCCAGACTTTTTATGGTTTCTACAACATCTATTCCTTTGCTAGAAACGTCTGATACTACAACTTTTGCTCCTTCTTTGGCAAAGCTCATAGCAGTTGCTCTACCTATGCCAGAAGCTGCTCCCGTCACTAAACATACTTTATTTTTAAACCTTGACATAATAATTTATTAGTTACCATCACTAATAGTTGTACCTCCATCAACTATTATATTTTGCCCAGTAATAAAACTACCACATTTTGAAGCGAGTAATACAGCAACACCAGCAACTTCATCAGGTGTTCCCACTCTACGAAGCGGGGTGTTTTGTAAACGCATTTTCATAAATTCTTTTTCATTTAATAAAGATTCAGAAAAGGATGTATCAATTAAACCTGGTGATATAGCGTTTGCACGAATATTATCTGGTCCATACTCAACAGCTATATTTTTTGCTAATTGTACCAATCCAGCTTTTGCAATCCCATATAATCCAATATTTTTATTACCTCTAACTGCTGCTATACTTCCAATATAAATAATTACCCCATCTTTACGTTTTACCATTCCTGGTAAGATTTGTTTAGTTAAATAAATAGCGCTTTGTAAATTGATTTCAATGGATTCCTTAAATTTATCGGAATCAATTTCTAAAAAAGACTCCACAGTGGCTAAACCTACACAACTTACTAAAATGTCGATTTTTCCATAATTAGAAATAGAAACCTTTACTAATTCATCTATGTCATTTTTTTGAGTAATGTCACAAGGTATGCTATAAGCAGACATTCCTTTTTTAGTAAATTCCTCAACTACATTTCTACAACCTTCTACATCTTTACTTGACACAATAACGGTCGCTCCATTTTTCCCCAATGCTTCAGCAATGGCTTTACCTATCCCTCTACTTGCCCCAGTAACTAAGGCTACTTTGTCACTTAGATCAAACAAAGACTATAATTTTTAATCTTATTAAATAATCGTGTTTTTCAAAATACCAATACCTTCAATTTCCAATTCGACCATATCGCCTGGCTCCAATGGGCGATGCACTGAAAAATTGTTCTCAATCAAACTACCCCAACCTACGGTACCGCTTCCCAGGATATCTCCCGGCATCAGGTCCACATCATTTTCTGAAGCTCGTGCAATCATTTGTGGGAAGGTCCAATGGACGGTGTTGCAATTTCCGTTACAGATTGTTTCCCCATTTATTCTTGCTATCATTCTTAAATTAAAACGTCCCTCTTTTTGTGTAGGCATGGCTAAATGTTCTGGATGAGTTTCTCTAGTAATAGTGCATCGATACTTTTCAAATTCATCTTTGGTAACAATACATGGACCAATCGCATTTGCAAAATCTTTTCCTTTATGAGGTCCTAAAGGCACTGTCATTTCATGCTTTTGGATACTTCGTGCCGTCCAATCATTGAAGATGGTATAGCCGAATATATAGTTGTCTGCCTTATCCGTATCGATGTTTCTGCCTTTTTTACCAATGATGACCGCCATTTCTAATTCAATATCCAATTTGGTTTCTTTAGCAGGTCGCTTTATTTGGTCGTTTGGCCCATAGATACTTTGATGGTTTGTAAAATAAAAAATAGGCATATCGTACCAAGCCTCACTTACTTTATGACCAAAGGATTTTGAGGCGTTCAGCATGTGCTCTTCAAAAGCGACATAATCTCTAAAGCTTCTTGGATTGGGTAATGGCGCTAATAACTTAACTTCAGATAATTTATAATGTGCCTCTAACTTTTCTAAATCATTATCGTTTATGATTTTGAAATAAGCCTCATGATTATCTATAAAGGTTAGCATATCATTTGGCAAACGTTTATCTAACTTTTGCATATCTACAACGCCATCACCTTTCAACCAACCAATATTAATGGTTCCTGTTATATTTTGATATGTAACTAATCTCATTTTATAATTTTTCTTAATTAGAATGGGGCCATTAAACCACCAACTGCTTGACCAATTAGTTTTCCAGGATGCGCTCCTTCTGGCAGAGGCTTGCCTTGAAACTCCAATAATTCCCAAGCTGCTAAAGTCTCTGAAGCATTTACGACCATCATACAGCGATCATAACGTCTTTTCATAAATGCCTTAAAAGTATCTTCAACACTAACGTTACTCTTTAATTCTTCTGAAAGAACTACGGCGTCCTCTATTGCTAATGCAGCACCAGAACCTAACTGTGGTACGGTAGCATGTGCAGCATCACCAATTATAATTACTCTGTTTTTATACCAAGGATTTGGTAAATGAGTAGCTTCTAATGGTCTATAATTTACTAAATCTGGCTCTGTAATTTGACCTATGACATCATTAACTATTTTAACTGGATATTCTGATAGGTAATCTTTAAGCATTGATATATAAGCTGATTTTTCAATCCATGGATTATCAGCTCCTTCTGATGACACTAAGAACATATACATACTGTCTTCAGACATAGGTATAAAACCTATTTTGCTACGTTTCCCGTAATATATGTATCCTGTATCTAAATCTTCATGCTTTTTAAAAGCATATCTCCAAACTGAAAGTCCCATATATTGCGGTTTATAATCACCAAATACCATTTTACGTACTTCCGATTTTATACCATCTGCTGCAATTAAAATATCATAGACTCCTTCAGTACCATCAGTAAAAACTACTGAAACATGGTCTTCGTTATTTTCTATGGTTTTTACAGTGAGCCCCATACGATAATTTACACCGCGCTTTATAGCTTCTTCATACATTACATCGTGTAAAATCCTTCTAGAAACACCATTATGACTTGGATATTTCCCCATAGGTGGTGGTCCAGCAACACCAACAGCATGTCCTCCAGCAGTAAACATTTTAACTTGACCATATGGAAATCCGCGTTTCATTGCCTCATCAGCAATACCAATTTTATCTAATGCTTTTAAAGCATTTGCTTGCTGAATGATTCCAACACCATATACATTATAGGCTTCTAATCGCTCAGCAATTTCAACCGAAACTCCATCTTTAGCCAAAGCAATTGCAGCAGACTGCCCTCCTATTCCTCCTCCAACTATAAGCACCTTTTTAACTGATGACATATGTTCTTTTATTTAGTTTAGTTTATTAAATCTTTTACGCATGAATTTTTTCTGCAATCCAATCGTACATATCTAAAGTTGGCATGAAATTATCAACTTGACAATGTTGTGAGCCACTTTCGCCATCAGGTACAATCTTCATTTTATGTTCACAAGTAAGATGTTTTTCTAATGTTATAGCATGATCAACAAAATTTTGTTTATCACCACCGCCATGCATAATAAATGTAGGCATAGAAATTTTTTCTGCTACTCCATTTTCTAATGTGAAGCCTTTTAGTTTTTCGAGTACCGCTTTATAACTATTAGCATCCATGATATGTTGCACTATTTCAGCCAATGGATGTTTTCCATTCCGACCTTCCCAAACAGAATAATATGACCAAACTGCCCCGAAAATCATACATACTTTAAAACGAGGTTCAAACGCTGCACAGCGGGCAGCCATATAACCTCCCATAGACACACCCGAAATACCAACTCTATTAATATCTACATCGTTTTTAAGATTATTAATTACCCAATCTAAAACTGTAGTTCCAGCTACATTATAATCATATCTTGAATAGATATGGTTTAATCGAAGAGCTGCACCTTGCCCTGGCCCATCCATAGCTAATAAAGCAATCCCACGTTCGTTGAGGTGTTGCCCAATTCCAAAATAAAGTTCTTCAGCTAAACTATCCAAACCTCCAAACATAATCATCACAGGTGGATTTTTAACTACATTTGGTTTAAACAAATAACCAGGTAGAAAAGAATTTTCAAAAGGCACTTCGATTTGCAATGGTTGTTCCTCAAAATATTTAATCGCTCTTATAAATGCTTGTCTCGCTTTTAAATATGTTGTTATTTTTCTTTCGTCCTTAAGATTCATGAAAAATTCTGCTGTTCGCAAATAGTTGAAAGCTCTAAGATATGTACGTCTGGCAGAAACAAAATTTTTGTTTTTTTCATATGCTTCAGCCCAACTATATACCTCATCTCCTTTTTTTAACCATTCTAAGTTGAATGTTTCGCGATTATCTGGATCTATATTTCCAGCAACTTCTATTATTTCTGCAAATTCACCACCACCATAATGTGCCTGGGTCAACGCTCTATTTACTTGATAGGAAGGCATGTATTTGCCCGGAAAAAAATGCCACATCTCTTTATTTTTATTTTTTATTATATTTTAAATGTCTACTGGTTTAACGGTGCCATCTTCTGATAGCCCTAGTTTTTTTCCTTTACCCATTTCAGCAAAAGGATTAGCAGAACCCCAAGCATCATTAGGATTATCTTTTAGATAATGGACATCTAAATGGTCTGGTGCAAACACCAACCTGGCGCATGCATAGTACTCAAACAAAACTCCACTTCCAGGATCTATAATGTATATAAAGAATCCTTCATCAGCTTTATGTCTAGTGGGAGCTCCCATGACACTTTTATAACCCTTTTCAATAAAATAATCTAAGGCTAATAGTACTTCTTCACGACTATCTACATTCCAGCAGATATGATTAAGGACTGCTTTATTAGGTTCAATATTAGGATCAGTAAAAATAGCTACATCGTGAGACAGGTTGGCTATAGTGTGAAGACCTCCTATTGGTGGAATTTCATCAGAAATTCTTATTTCATCTGGATTTTTTAATCCTAACGCTTTCCAAAAAGCCTTTTCTGCAGGATAAGCTCCTTTGGATACCATATAGGTAACATGGTCAAAACGTCTTGGGTTGGCACCTTGCAAACGATTACTTGAATAACGATCGACATAAACGCTACCTCGCTCACCTTCTTCACGTAACCATCTTACGTCCCAAAAAACCTCATGCATATGTCCTTCAGGAGATTGGAATTTAAATGCCTTGCCATGACCAAGATCGCCATCGTACCAACCCCTACCTGCACCAATACTTTCTAGATATTCTACAGCTTCTTCTAAGGCCTCAGGACTATCTGCACGCCATCCAATATGACCTAAACCTGATTCCTTACTTTGCGTGAGTTTTAACGTATGATGAAAATAATCTCCCCATGCTCTTAAATAAACGGAGTTTACTTCTCGCCCAGTTTCATCCATTCCCACAACATCCCGGAAAAATTCAACTGACTTGTTTAAATCCTTTGTTAGAACTTCAACATGGGCCATTTGCGAAAAATAATGTGGATTCTTTGCCATAATTATTAAGTTTATATTTATTATTCAGTGATATGATTAAAATTCATATTTATTTTAAATTCTTTGCAATAAAATCACAAGCTCTTACTGTTAATGCCATTGTAGTTAATGTAGGGCCACATGAGCCATTAGTTGGAAAACAAGAACTATCTGTAACAAAAACATTAGGCGCATCCCACACTTGATTGTTTGCATTTAGCACAGAATCTTTAGGATCAAAGCCCATACGAGCGCCTCCACATTCATGAATAGCTGCTCCCAGTGCCACACTTTTTTTATAGTTCAGTTTAAATAGCAACCTTTCATACCAAGGTGCTTTTGGTAACAATTCATACTCTTTAGCAATTCCTAACGGACTTATTGCAAAATCTACTTTATAACCAGCTTCGGCAATTAAATCCTTTTGAGTTTGAACTTGAGCTTTAAGCAAATTGATTTCATTTTTGTACATTTTGATATTAATATTTGGGATTGGAATGCCCCATTTATCTTTTCGATTTTTATGTACAGAAACGTAATTCTCTTTATATGGAAGCATTTCTCCATGTCCCATTAAGCCAAAAACTGACTCCATACCTTGCGGAACCATTGGGCGACCTATTATACCTTGTATATTGAAACCACCTTTGAAACTTGGATTAGTAACCTTATCCAAATTCTCAGAACGAGGAATGTATATACCGCCATGATTATCTTTTGGATTATCGGCATCTACCAACTCACCACCAAATCTTCCTGGTACGCTACCAAATATCCATGAAGGTACTTGATCCATAAAGTATTTACCTAAAGTGCCTGAAGAATTTCCCAGACCATTAGGGTGTTTACCACCAGCTGAATTGAGCATTAAACGTATCGTTTCTACAGTAGAAGCGCATAGCATCACCACATCCGCATTAACCGTATGTTCTACTTTTGTTTCTGCATCTATGTAAGTTACACCCGTTGCCTTTCCTGAAGTAGGATCTGTATTAACTTTAGAAACCATAGCATTAGACCTTAATTCTAAATTACCTGTGGCCATACCTGCAGCTAAAGGACTGGTTGTTCTTTTATTATTTTTATCAACTGGAGTCGCTTCTTTTTTTACATATCGCCATGGTATTACTTTACGTTCTGGCCATTTGGTTTCTACAGTAGTTTTAAACTCTTTTTCTAAAGTACTTAACCCTGCTTTACCAATATAATTACCGTTTGGCACAAAAGGAATATTATCATTTTCACCATACAGACCTAAAAAGTCTTCAACATGCTCGTAATAAGGTTCTATATCTTTATAATCAATAGGCCAATCAACACCTGAACCCGCTTTTGAAAATGTTTTAAAAGCATAATCAGACATCCTCAAGGCAACCCTTCCCCAAGATAAGAAACGACCTCCTACTTGTTTTCCTCTTAAAAAAAGAAAGAAATCTGCAGATGATGTATATGGGTGATCCCAATCATTTACAAACAAAAATGATTTATCTTCTGAATAAAAAGACGCACGAGCTTGTTTATGATGTCCTGAAACTCCTGCTTTTATTCTGGAAAGTGAACCAATACTACTAAATGCACCACTTGTTTTTTGAAATAATGCTTCGTCATGTTGAGGCCCTGCCTCAAGGACTAAAACCTTCAAACCTTTTTCGGACAACTCTTTAGCGGCAAAACCACCTGTAGCCCCTGACCCCACTACAATGGCATCATATTTTTTTTCTTTCATAATATTATATATTAACTTAATTTTTACTATTTAATTTTAGTTGATTATACAAAAAGCCTGCGATAACCGCCCCTACAAAACATCCAAGATAAATCCAGAAATCTGACCAAATTGACCATTTAATAATGGCACCAGAGACAAAAATAATAGGGTTAAAAACGCCTCCTGAAATGGTACCTACAGAATATGCCATTACTGTAATTGTTAATCCTATAGCTAACCCATAATAGCTGTTATCTAACTTTTTTGTAATGACTTTTAAATATACAAAGGCCAATAAAAAAGTTCCTAAAATTTCGGAAATCAATGCTTTGATTCCATTTTGTAGTGGACTAGCTTCTTGCGGCAATTGTTCTGTTTTTAATAATTTGACAACTACTAAGGCAGCTAATACAGCTCCTAGTAATTGAAAAAATATATAAATTAAACCTTCTTTTGATGATACTCTTTTTTGAACCCATGCAGCCAATGTTATGGCAGGATTGTAATGCGCGCCGGAAATACTAGCACCTGCATAGACCAATATAGCAAATGAGATTCCTATGGATAACCTTGTCATCATTCCTGCACCAGTAACAAAACCAGTAGGAATCGTCATCCATACTATAAAAGTGTAGAAAAAGCTTCCTATAAATTCTGTTATATATTTCTTCATTATTCTTCTGTATTGAACATAGCATGCGGATTAATGGCATTACTAGGTATTTCTTCTTTTATATCCCAATGCTCAACTATTTTACCTTCTTCTAAGCGATAGATATCGGCTACGGCTCCTCCAAGTACTGTACTATCTTTTTTTGCATGTATAAGAATCATGGCCATGTCGCCATCTACCAACATCTGCTTAATTATAAATGTAGCTTCAGTATTGTCAAACATTGGCTTCAAGGCATCTATAGCGGCCTTAGGACCATCTAGAATATTTGGATTATGTTGTATGTAATCTTCTGAAACATATTTTTCAAAAGCTTTTGTTACATTTTTTTGAGTATAGAAAATATCAGCAAAATCCTCAACGATTTTTCGGTTTGTCTCTGTAATATTAGGTTCAGTTACTTTTTCTGTTGATGTCTCATTTTTCATATTTTCTTTAGTTTGTTTGTTTTGGTTACAACTAAAAAAACAAAGAGTCAACACCGCTAAAAAAGCATATAACTTAGATCTTTTATTATTGAAAATAATATAATTATCCATCAAATAGAAATTTTACTTTTATAATACTTTATCTATTTTTAAATAGGAATTCAATAACGCTTCCTCTCCTTCTTTACCTTCTTTAGAATTATAATGTTCCATCCCAAAAATGAATTCTTTACCTTCAGATTTGGATCGTTTATAAATATGTTGAAAAAGAACTTCATGATTAATTTCTCCAGTACCAGGTTCGTAACGCTCAGGTACATCGCCTATTTGAAAATAGCCAATCTCATCCCAAACCAAATCCATGTTTTTTAGAAGGTTCCCTTCATTTTGCTGAAGGTGGAACATATCAAATAAAATCTTGCAAGATGGACTATCAACCGCTTTCGCCAATAAATAACATTGAGCAGATCGCTTCAAATAGACTTGCGGCGGAAAACTCAAAGGCTCCAGAACCATGGTAATTCCATGAGGTTCATATATGTCGGCCGCACGTTTTAAGGCTTCAATGACATTTGCCGTTTGTATCTCATAAGGCAGAGATGCATCGGCAGCATCTGGAACAACCGTAATAAATTTTCCGTTTAAACGTTTGGCAACATCCACAGAGGCTCTGCATTTCTCTAAAAATTGCTCACGTAAAGCAGGGTCGCCAGAGGTATATGCCGCGTTTGGAGGCCAGCTAATCGGTCCCATTACAAAAGTCCCCATTTGCATATTCAGTTTATCAAGCGTACTTCCTATTTTATCAAGGTAGGATGGTTCTTGACCCATCATTCCAATTCCCATCAAATTTGGCAAAGGCACACCTGAAAATGCGTTGTCCTCAAAAGCAGTAAACCCTAAATCGGCAGCATATTTTATTTGGTCCAATAAATCCTCTCCCGCAGAATGTTTAAAACTCCCGAAGTGTGGCGCGTATTTAAGTTTGAAATTGTTCTTTTCCATCTTAATCATTTAAAAATTTATCAGCTTCCAAATAGGATTTCAGTAGTTTCTTTTCTCCTTCAGCACCTTCCGTAGAATTGAAATGCTCCATTCCCAGAATAAAATTCTTATTGGTTGCTTTACTCTTTTCGTAAATATGTTTAAAAACATTTTTATAGTCAATTTCGCCGGTTCCAGGTTCTGTTCTTCCTGGTTCATTACCAATCTGGAAATAGGCGATTTCATCCCACACCATATCCATATGATATATCAATCGACCTTCGTTTTTCTGAAGATGGAACATATCAAATAATATCTTGCAGTTGTCACTGCCTACGGCTCTGCATATCATATAAGATTGCACGGCAGTTCTTAAGAACAACTCATGATGGTCGCTTAATGGCTCTAAAACCATGGTAACCCCAGAGCCATCATAGATATCGCACAGTCTTTTAAGTGCATCTATGGCGTGTGCCGTCTGCATTTCAATAGGTAAAGAGCGGTCGTAACAATCGAGTGTTACCGTGACATATTTTGCGTTGATGCGCTTGGCTACTTCAAGTCCCTTGGTGTACTTATCGATAAAAATTCTATGCATTTCCGGCTTGCCAGAAGTCACAATTTCTATTGGTGGCCAAACGTGTGGCGTCACTACAAATGTTCCCATTTCCATATTTAATTTGGTCATGGTACTTGCGATTTCATCAAGCACAGAATTGGGTTGATTACACATCCCAATGCCCATTTTAGTGGCATCAAAAGGAATGTAATCGGCTTTAAAACCGCTATCCTCAATGGCCGTGAATCCTAAATCAGCCATATATTTTATTTGGTCAATGGGATTTTTTCCTGCTGTATACACAAAGGACCCAAGATGTGGCGCGTATTTTAAATTGAATTTATTCTGCATTGATCTTTTTTAATATTTTCTTAAATAACTTATGTTGCTTTTCTACTTGGTCAAAAGCTGAAAATTCATCTGTAAAGGCAGAGCCTTCATATTCGCTGGCAATGTATCCGTTGTATCCACCATCTATGAAGGTTCTGAATATTTTTTCATAATCGATTGATTTTTCATCGCCATGTTCATCAAACCCATAGAATTTGCCATGAAGGTGAACAGTCCAAGGAATGATTTCCGCCCACTTTTCAACAGGTTGTCTGCCATTCATACTAAAGGCCATATTCAACCTTCCTATTTGTGGTGGGGTTGCACCCATAGCAGCTACCGTTGGACCAAGTTGTTGGAATTTTTGAGGTGTTGGAATGTCCTTTAACCAGATTTCCTTGGTAACTTCAATCATTTCATCGGTAACACCAGCCTCTTTAAAACTGGTCAGTAACGCATCTGGAATGGCGTGCATACAAGTTCCCATGTCGGGAACAAAACCTAAAACACGGGAATCTACCTCTTCGAACATTTCTCTCATCTTGATAACCGATGGGTGATCAACACTATAAGGTGTGTGCAATTCAATACCCATTACTACATTTGCTTTTTCTGCAAAAGGCACCAATTTCTTATATACTTCTGCCGGAGCAGTCGTCTGACATCTCAAAATAGGAAAGCCTAATTTTTGAGCAGCTGTAATTTGAGGTTTAATGTATTCTACCGTTTCATCAACATTCATTAGTTTGTTACGTTGAATGCCCACATCAATATTAGCGTCTAAAGCAACAGGTTCAAAGTCATATTTTTCCATTAGACTCTTTACTTCCTTAATCTGCTCCTCTGTAATGTGAGGAAAATTTCTTAGACTTTGAAAGCCTATAATCTCTAATCCCGTTCCCAAGTCAAGTTCACGGGTTTTCCTTATCATATCTTCCAATGTATATTGACCAGAATTCCACTCATAGGCATAAGAGAATAGTGACGTGGCTAATTTTATATTTCCTTTTTTCATTATTGACATAATAGGTTTTTAGTTACTAAAGTTCCTGCTAACAAGGGGTGTTGATCCGGACCTATTAAAATATAAGGTATATAGAGGTCTAATTTGAATTCTATTGAACAGATATCACCTTTTTTTGGAGGATTTTGCATTGGAATATGAACCGTGGCTTGATCTAAAATGAATAACCACTCGTCTTTTAATTCCAACATTTTTTGTTTGGGAAAACGTTTACCGTTTATCTCTACCTCTACTTTTTCTTCATCAACAGGTATTCCATTGACCTTTAAATTAAAATCCATACATGACAAAGGCAAAGCTCTATACCAGTGTGATTGAAAACGTAATCCTAGTCCTTGAGCGTTGCTACTTAGCGCATCTTCTCTAAGGATATATTTATCTAATGGTCCCATATTATTCTATCGTTATTTCTTTTTGTGCATTTCGAATAGCTGGAAATGGCAAATACCCGATTCGTATATTAACTTTTAATCCTAGTTGATGTTTTCCTTTAGGAAGTCCTTCTTCTTTTTCTATAAAAAGATTTACTACCTCACCCATTTCCCAACGGTCATCCAACTCTTCTTCTCTTTGTTTTAAATTATACGTATTATCACGTACAATCAAATGGACTTTGTCTTGAGGCAAAACTTTACCGTCTACGGAAACTTCAATTTCTTCAAGCATCGATAGAGAAACTCCCCTGTAGTAAGGTAATCTTGCGCCAAACTGAAATCCGGACACTTTTCCTTCGTCGACAACATTTTTTAGGTTGTCCTCAACAATCATATATTTTTCGAACATAATCTGATTCTTCTATTTATTTAACTCCATAATTTACCAGCATCTGTTGATGCCTTTTCACTTGTAATACACTATCTACCTCTTGAATGTCCTGGATGTGACGATTACCTTCATATTCACTACAGATATACCCATTATAGCCTCCATCTTTTAATACGTTGATAACATCTTCATATGGAATGCTTGGCTCTATAAAATCTTCTGTCATATCATAGAATTTTCCATGAACGTGTACTATTCTATCCATGTGTTCCTTTAAACTGATGGGGTTAGCAAACGTGTTATGACGAGAAAGCTCTGCAACTGCCATGTCTATTCTACGATCACTCATTCTTGAGACTTCATAAATGGTATATTCTGCCATAACTCCTTTCTCATGCTGTTCACATACAAATTTTGCGATTTCTGGATCTGCTCCTTGACGGATTAAACGATTGACCTGAACCATCGCCAATCTTTTTGTAAAGCCTCCCATATCTGGAATAAAACCAAAGTGTTTGGTGCCCGTTTTTTCCATAACTTCCCAATGCCTAGTCATCCAGGGAGAATTGATATGCCATGGTGCATGCACTTCAATACCTAATTTGATATCGTGGTCTTCAGCATACGGAATTACTTTTTCCATGATTTGTGGTGTGGTATTCACGATGACCCTGATGATTTTAAATCCTAATTTGTGCGCAAAACGTATATCTTTCTTGAAAGATTCCACAGCTTCCTCATCGGTATAATAATGTCCTTTCTTTTTGTTGTAATCCAAGAACATGTCATGAGCAACGGGAGTCACATTATATTTGTCCATCCATTCAAACCATTGTACTACAAACTTGTCTGAAGGTATATTAGGACATCCTGGAATACTTTGTTCTCCCACAATTTCTATTCCTGTGGCACCAGTAGCAGCGGTAGCAGCAATACAATCTTCCAAAGACATTTTTTTTAGAAAAAACTCCTCTTGATAGCTATATAGACTTACTCCTCTTTTTATTGAGTGATTCATTTACTTTATTTTATTTTGAAATTTTAATTTATATTTTTAATAATTATGCCGCCACTTGAGGCTTACCAGTACTAAAAAACCAGTTGATACCTGCCAATACAATGCAGGTGACACCAAATATGACGAAAGCTGGCAATAATCCTCCAACAACGCCACTGACCGCACCTACTATGAAAGGTGATAAAAAAAGACCCAAGAAAAAACCGCTACTCCAAAAGCCCATTCCTCTACCTCTAAATTTTACCGGTACAGAGCGAAGACCATAAGCAATTAAAACTGGAATGGCCATACCACAACCAAATTGTTGCACAATAGCACTTGCCCAAACCATGTTCAAACTATCCGATAGACCAATACCTATAAGACCAATACCTATTAATGTAAACATTAACATAAATTGAAGCCTATTGCTTTTTTTACCAATCAACTTAAAAACAATGGCACCAAGTGGTAACATTAAACTAGCCACGGCAGTGATGTTACCCACTTTTTTAGGATCTGTAATTCCTATTTCATCGAGAGCCAAGGAAAACTGAAGCGTATAAACATAATATAGTACTGAAGCTATGAATGTGGTCAATGCAACTTTTAAAATAAGTTTCATCGGAAATTTATCATTCTCAAAATTCTTCAGTTTATCAGCTTCAGAAATTACTTTTTTCGTGGGTTCGTAAATAAAAAAATAAGCACCAATGGTTATGAAAAAAGTGAAAGAGTACAATAAAAATGGATATTGCCAACCAATAGAAGCTAAATAACCGCTTCCTGAAATAATAAAGAAACCGAAAGCAGGGCCAATCATGCTCTGCAACATAATCCATGTATTTCGCTTATTTTCTTCAAAATAATCGCCTAACAAAGCATTCGAGACCGTAAGTATAAAGGCTTCGCCTATACCCAGAATCAAGCGACTACCTATTAATAAAGCAAAATTCTCAACAAAAAATGGAAGAATACCGCCTAATCCATACAGAAAAGTAAAAACAAGCAATAATTTACGTCTTCCCAACTTATCTGTTAAAAACCCTGCATACGGAGCGAAAAGTGCTACACATAATCCTGGTGCGGATATCACCAATGGAGCAAGCACATTAATATAAGGTATATCGCTAAAATGGTTTCTTATAGTAGGAATAACTGGCATTAAAGTAATTACTGCCATCATCGGCAAAATACTTACACCTGCTATTATTATTCCTTGTGGTATTCCAGCTTTTCTATTGGTTACAGAATTACTCATTGTTACTAATGATTTAATAAATAATTTTTAAAAAAAACAGACTGCTTTGTTATTACTCTCAAACAACAGCCTGTTTTTATCTATGAGTCTAAACTAACTTAAAATTTGTAACTTGTTCTTAGACCAAACAGTCTTGGAGAACCAAAACTCCAGTTGTATATATTAATATTACTCCCATTAAATGAGGCATAATTTATGATTCTATTGTCCTCAAGATTGTTTAAAAATGCTCCAAGCTCCCATTTGCCATTTCCTGCTCTATAGGTTAGATTTATGTCTGTTTTCGTGTATGCTTTTTGTTTATCCATTTCGAAATTAAAGACCTGTAGATAGTAATCTGATTTGAACATGGTACCTATTCCAAAATCAAGAGTTCCTTCACCCAATGAAAAAGTATGGTTATAACCAGCAACTATTATCAATTCGGGAGTTTGTGCAGGTTTGTTACCTGCTAAGTTTGCAACAATAGCACTGTTGCCAATCGTGTTTACAAGTGTTGTAAGTTCTTTGAATTCTGCGTTTAGATAATTAAAGTTAAAATTAATCCTATCTTTAGAAGAAAACATATAATCCCCTTCAATCTCTACACCAAAATAATCTGAACTTCCTGCATTTTCAATATCCGCGCCAGCTTGGGTATCAATAAAAACGGAAACCTGTTGGTCTGTATATTTATAAACAAACACTGATCCATTAAGTCTCAATTTTCTATTAGCTAGATAGTTTTTTGTTCCAATTTCATATGCTATTAAATTTTCCGCATCAAATTCATCTCGCACTGTAAATCCTCCTGACTTATAGCCTGTACTAACTTTACCGAAGAACATGTTATTCTCTGTAGGTTTATATTCCAAACTTGTTAACCAAGTAACTTGGCTCCATGATCCGTTACCAGCACCTGGAACCTGACCTGTCCCTGCATCACCTGCTTGCGGAGGATTAGGATAAAAATATGCTGGTGTACCAGGAGGTCCAAAAGGTCCTTGTTGGATATTGAAGCCATCACTGGATTTTTTATCTTTTGTATAACGAAGTCCTCCAGTAAAAGCCAACGTTTCACTTAAGTCAATTGTGGCCTGTCCAAAAATTCCTGTAGTTTTGGAGTTAACATCTACATCAAACCAATTAAGGTATGGGACACTGCCGCCAAAAGCTCCGGAAGCTGCTGGGAGAACTAGTCCACGAGCCGCTTTTTGATCTTCATTACCGTGAAATAAACCAGCTTGCCATATAAAATGATCCGATTCTCCATTCAATCTTATTTCGTGACTTTGGGTATCATAAATTAACTTATTGTCGAAACTGAAGGTTTCTGGCACAAAACCATTAAGAGGTTGATATGCTTCTAGATCTACATGACGGTATCCTCCTGTATAAGTTAAAACGGCTCCTCCAAAATCATAAGACATCCTAGTTCTTAAAGCTGCTTGATCGATTTTAATAGAGCCTGCTGTTGCCACATCAAAATCTTCTGGCAAGTTGGTTTTAAAATCATATGGAGGTAATCCTGTTGAATCTAATCGAACACCATATTGAGAATTTGCTTGTTGATCTGTTTTATTTAATTCACCAGCAATATAAATATTAAACTTATCTGTTGGTTTTAACATTAATCCAAGACGCGCGCCCCAAACCTTACCATTATCTATATCCCCATTCACTCCAACAGAAGGGTCTGCTTTACTTTCGCGATATCCATCATGAGAATCCGACATGGCCGCAACACGAATGGCCGCTTTATCACCTAATGGTACATTAACGGCAGCATTTAGCTTTAAACTGTTGTAGTTCCCGTATTGGGCAGATACATTTCCTTCGGTGATATTTAGTCTAGGTTTTACTGCCAAAATATTTATTGCGCCAGCAGTAGAATTACGACCATAAAGTGTCCCTTGCGGGCCTTTAAGTACTTCTATTCTTTCAACATCAAAAAGAGATGAATTCAATGCTACAGGTCTATTGATAAATTCTCCATCAATAGAAAGGGTGGCTGCTTGATCTTGCAATTCAGCAGATCCAACATCACTACCAACCCCACGAATAAACACCTGAGTAAAAAAGGTGTTTTGGTTAAATGCTAAACTAGGTGTGAGATTTTGTAATTGTTTCAAATCGGTTATTCCCATATCCTGTAATTTGACTCCACTTACCAAATCCATACTTATGGCAACTTTTTGTGCAGAGACATTTCGGTTTTCAGCTGATACAATTACTTCTTGCAATGAATTTTTATCGATTTTCATATAAACTACCATATCCTGTGTAGCTGAAATTTCTTGCCTTTCATACCCTATAAATATTATTTCTAAGGTACTACCCTCAGATAAATCCATAAAAGTAAATTCTCCATCAAGATCTGTAACAGTGCCTTGATTCGTTCCTTTGACCAAAATATTAACCCCAAGAAGCGGTTCATTGTCTTCATTCAAAACTTTACCTTTAATTGTGTTTTGAGCTTGAATCGTAAAATACAATAATGTAAAAATTATACATAAAATGTGTTTAGATAAAATAATTTTGTGGTGTTTCATCTTTAATTAGTTTTAGTTTAACATTAATATTAATTAATTATTTAATTGTGATTTTTTTTTATAAAATCGCAACTAAGCAAAGTTAATACTGAAGTTTTCTTTATTTTATTCATATTTTAATAAAAAGTATGCAATTTTAAAACAAATAAAAAAGTAAAATATTTTTCCTGCACCATTTTAATTTTTTAACCTTTGGATCAAGACTTTAATCGTATCATTGGATGAAGTTTTTGGAACATATCCAAAGAAATACAGAATACTTTTAAAACCATTTTGCACATTCAAACTAGTGGATGTTATTCTTTAAATCCCGTTTATTTTTGAAAAAACCTAAAGCTTAAATAATAAAAATGTTTAATTAGATCCGGCTATTTTCTATTCTATTTTTTTAGTCATTAAAGGCTTTAAATAATTAAAAAACATTAGAAAATATTCTTTTTCATCTAAACAACTATTTATTTGTAAATGGGATTCAATTTTTGATCTATATAATATCGACTCAAGGCCATGGATGCTAATAAATCTGGAGTTTGATCAGTTTCTAAAGATATCCAACCTTTGAAGTTATGCTTTTTCAACAGTTTGTAAAGCCCTTCAAAATCTAGCACTCCTTCCCCTGGTTCCCAAAACCAACGGGTTCCGTCATCTACGATTTCAATATCTTGACTATGTCTAATATCATCTGGAAGTTTTGGTGTGGCGGTATCTTTTAAATGAAAATTATTAATACGTTCATGATACGTATCATAGAACTCCAGTATATCTTCTCCTAACAATGCTACTTGAGCCGTATCCATACAATAATGAACATAACGAGGGTCTGTCAGCTCAATATATTCTTTGTGATTCTCCTTGTTTATTGCCAAGAAAAATTCGTTATGAATTCCTATCTCAACACCTTGGTCTGTAGCGTAACGTCCTATTTCAGTAATGACTTTTGCAGCGGCTTTGATTTGATCTCGATTTAATGGACCATTGCCAAAATAATTATTGCCCGGTGCAGAATTTAGATGTACACCTCCAAATTCCACCAATAAATCTACTGCACGCTTACCTTCATCAATTGTCTGTTGATAATGTGAACTATCGTGAGACTTATCTATAAGATGAAACATACCACTCACAACGATACCGCGTTCTGCTGCAAACTCTGAAAAAGCTTTTGCAGAACCAAACAATGGTAGTAATTCTGGGAAATCCCATGGTGCCAACTCTATTCCATCAAAACCCAATGCCTTTTGGTAACGTAATATTCTGTCCCAATCTGTGTAGTATGCTGTATTAGTTTTATCCTCATAATAGAATTCACGAAAATTGTCAATTTTCTTATATGGAATATTTTTCCAATGATTCATATGGGAATATTTGATATTTTTCATGTTTTGTTCTATTTAGGTCATTAATATATTATTATCAATAAAGCTTCGGCTCCTCAAAAGTGCACGCATTGGGTCCCTGGTTTGACGACAGCTGCATATTACCCATCCATCGTAATCAGTTTTATTGAGAGCTTGATAAAAAGAGATTAAATCTAAATTACCGAAACCTAAATCTCTAAATACTTGCGTTGCTTTTGTTTCAGGATATTCAGGATTTGCTGTTTTCCAAATGTCATCTTCATCTACAAAAGCTGTATCTGTTAAATTAACGCTACCAATTTTAGGCGCATGTTCTTTAAAAAATTCAACAGAATTTAAACCAGAAATGGAAAGATGAGCTGTATCAATATTGAGTCGGATAGAGTCATCCATTTCACTTAAATATTCTGAAATCTTATTGCCTCGGAATAGGCCCCAATATTCATTTTTTAAAACAAGTTTGATGCTGTGTTGCGCTGCTGTTTCAGCAAACTTGTTAATCATCTCTATGGTACGTTTGATGAAATCTTTTTCCCAATGCGCCTCTGCATTTTTACCATGATAATGTGTTATAAGCCCATAAGGTGCTGTCGGAGTTACGTTGATATAATCGCAGCCAAGCTCTGAAGCAAACCGTATGGCCTCTCCACCAAAATGTCCTGATGCACCAAAATAAAAGTTCAAATCCTCGTTGCGCATAAACATTTGTGGACTGAAATTAATTCCAGCAACTTTGTCTATACCTTTATCCTTTAAATATTTTAGATAATTATCAACGTTTTTGTATTTTATGTCAATACAATAATTCGTAAAAGGCACTCCTGAACCGCCTCGGAAAATCCAAAAAGGGTCAAAAGGCATCTCGATACCATGAAAACCAGCGGCTACAATAAGAGGGTATAATTCTTCCCAATAATATTTACTTTCTTGTCGATTTCTATTTGGCTCTTGATGATGCATATTAATCATATCAAGACTAAAACCTATTTTTATTTGATTTTGCATAGTATTAGATTGGTTGTGATTTCTAGTAAAATTCTCCATTGTGTGTTTTGCATAGTTTAGTTGGTTTTAGGCTCTAAGTCTGGCCAGTAAATGTTCTATAAGGAAGTATTGGGTTTTCTATTTCCTCTCCTGCTAGAGTCATAATAACAGATTGACTATCCTCACCAAACTAAGCACATTAAATCAAATTCAAAGACATTATGATAATATATGTGTCTATTCATAAGATTTTCTACTTAATCAAGGTCACTAGCTCTGTTTTCGATTTTTTTTAAATAAGCAATCTCCTTTTTCAACGAATTCAATTCTTACCCTAATGCATTTCGGTCCATTATTGTTATTTGTTAAATGTGAAAAACTTCATAATTAAATCTGTTTTAGACTTAACTGTTGTTATTTAAACAAATTTAATTTTATTAAATCTGTAATTATATGCACATAAAATGAATAACTATGCTATTTTCACATAATTTAAAAATCTGCATTATTTCGAAATTCTCGAGGAGTAAAACCCGTTTTTGCTTTAAAGAAGCGGCTAAAATCGCTAGGGTTTTTATCAGCTAAAGCGAAGCCTATTTCACTTATGTTCATCTCAGATTGACGTAACAAAGATTTTGCTTCAATTAACTGCATATCGGTAAGTAATGTTAATGCGGTTTTTCCAATAGTTTTTTTCACACATAGGTTTAAATAATTCTGAGAAACACCCAATAAATCAGCATAATCAGCAACGAAATGCAAATCATAAATATGCTTCATCAACTCATTTTTGTAACGCTGTGTTAATATTGATGCTTTATTTTTTAGCTTTGGATATACCTCATTATCATAACTACCAAGCTTATAGAATAATGCCATCAAAATTGAAGATATAACTTTAAAATCATCAATACTTTCGTTTTGATATTCTACAATTAATTGCTCCATTAAATGAGTAATATACATCATTTCACTTTCTGGTATATTTATCAATGGATTCCCTAAATATTGAAGAAAAGAAAAATTTTTAAAACTTTCTTGTGGGAAAAGTTTATTATCGAATATCGTGTCATCAAAATGACAAAAGTAACCATCTAAATCATCGCTATTAAACTCTGTGGTTCTTATTTGAAAAGCGGGAATAAAGAAAACTGTATTTGGTTTTAACTCATATTGATTAAGACCTTTGGTTCGAACAGAATTCCCTTTGGTTACTAACATGAAATCTGTAACTCTTTTTCTATATGGGGGTCTTTTATGACTTACAAAGGGAGCGAAATCTTTAATTCTATTAATATGGAAACTTTTGAAATAGGTTCTTGATTTGCTTCTCAACCTTTCAGGAAATATAGCCAAAATTTCTTCAAGCTTTAAAAGCATTGAATCTTTATAATTATTTCCAAATTTGTTATCCACAATATATTTTTATAATATGATAAGTATTACTAATTTAAGAAATTTAATCTATAATGCACGGCGTAACCAAAAAAGAATTACAGCCACAAAACAGACCAAGCCTCCAGTTAATATGGGATACACAGAATCTAATCCCAACAGTAAACCACCAATTAAAGGTGGCAATACTTGCGCGAGAGAGGTTATTGATTGATTAAGTCCAAGAACTTCCCCTTGCTGATTTGGTTCGGCATTGTTAGACACCAAACCTGTTAAGTTAGGTGAGCTGATGCCAAAAGCCAACGCTATAAGTGCGTTCATTAGATAAATTTTCCAAGTTTCATCGCAAAATATGAGTAAAACTAAAAATAAACTTAAAAAAAGTAATGACCATTTTAGTACTTGTTTAGGTAAATACATTTTAGAAATAATTCTAACAATAAACGATTGTGCAATGACAAGAAAAATGCCTGTCCATAAAAATAGTGTTCCGATATCTTTAACGGAATAACCATATTTTCTGAAGAGGTGCACCGAATAGAATTGGGTAAAAAATGTAAAGCCAAGTGTTACCAAGAAAACAATGGCAAATACGTTTTTAAGATTACTCAAAAAAGCTATTTTTTTTAAATTGTTCACTCCTTGTAAAATAGAAATTTTCTTATTGGTACGAACCTTTAAGGTTTCAGGAAAAAAGAATCTAATTAAAATAATATTTATCAATGTTAAAATTGCTGTAAACCAAAAAGGCGTTGCATAGTTAAACCAACTAACAACACTTTTGTCTGCCAATACACCCCCCAAACCAGGCCCTATTATAAACCCTAATCCAAAAGCAGAACCAACTAGCCCAAAGTTTTTAATTTTTTCTTTTTCCGAACTTATATCGGCAATTGCAGAATAAATCACCGCTATATTCCCTCCCATAAAACCAGGAACCATTCGTGCTAAAAACAATAACCAAATTATGTTTTCCAATATAGCATAACCAAACAAGGTATAACCAATAAATGCGCCGGTTAATGCAATAGATAAAATAGGTTTGCGACCGTATCTATCAGATAAAGCTCCAAGTACCGGCGCTCCTATAAATTGCATGATGGAATAACATCCTATTAGCAATCCATAAAGCAAAGATCTCGTTCCTACTTGAAAACCAGAAAACATAGCGTGTTCTCCTTCAAACAAGGCAGGTATTACAGGTATTATAATAGTCACTCCTAACAAATCTAAAAAGACGGCTAGAAAAATGACGGCCAGAAATTTTGTTTGGCTAGACGATTTTTCATTTATCATTTATGCGATTTATTCCTGTTATATAATATCTATTAAATTCATAAAAATCGTTATTAATCAATTATGGCAACGGCTCTTGTCCAACCTCCGCTTGCTTGTTTTATTTTTGCTGGAAAGCAAGCTACTTTAAATCCAAAAGGAGGTAATTGATCTAAATTTGCTAATTTTTCTATTTGGCAGTATTCCTTTTCAATACCCACATAATGTGCTTCCCATATAATGCCTGGACGTGGCGATTTTTTAAACTTTTCTACTTGTATATGAAGTGGAATATCCCAACCCCAGCCATCTGTGCCCATTACCTTTATGCCCTGGTCAATAAGCCAATGGGTAGCCTTTGCTGATGCTCCTACATGGATTTTTACATAATCTTCATCATGTATTCTTTTATCTGCATCGCAACGAATAAGCACAATATCATATGGCTTTAAGTTATACTTTATAGCATTTAATTTTTCTATCAAATCCTCTGGTTCAAACATATAACCACTTGGCTTATCAGTGAAATCTAAAACAACACCATCTCGAAAAAACCAATCTAATGGCATTTCGTCAATGGTTCTAGAAGGTTTTCCATTGCATGTAGGGGCATAATGATAAGGTGCGTCAACATGAGTCCCACTATGAGTAGACAAACTTAACATTTCCCCAGCAAGACCTTTTCCATTCATAAAAATATCACCTTCAACGTCTTTGAATAATATTTTACCAACATTATCTGCACATTCTTCATGAGTTTCATATGAAATTTTTATTGGCAGTGGCTCTTTTATTTCATCAGAAATTGTTACCGAAAGATCTATTATTTTCATTGACTAAAATTTATTATTACTTCCTTTAAAAAATTTTAAACTCCATTTTATTTTAATAAAACTACTAACTACAAATTTCATGAAAAAAGAATCTCAAAAATTGTCTATTACATTGTATTTGTATGCAATTTCAATTCTTTTTTCAATAAAATAAACATATTATGTGATAAAAATGTTCATAAACTCTATATCTTAACTTTACTCACATTAATTAAATATTCAAGTTTTATTTAGAATTTGTGACTATTTTTAAAAAATAAATGACACAGGTTTCACTGAATAATATATGATATTGAAAAAAATAGTTTTTAATTTTTCAAAAGCTCATTTCTGGAATTTCTCCATCAATTATCAAAGTGCCTTCTGTTACTTTTTTAATATCTTCAACAGAAACCCCTGGAGCCCTTTCCAAAAGTTTAAATCCCAGCCTAGTTACTTCTAATACTGCTAAATTGGTCACTATTTTTTTTACACAACCAACACCCGTAAGTGGTAATAAGCAATTTTTAAGAAGTTTAGAATCTCCTGCTTTATTTGTATGCATCATGGCTACAATTATGTTTTCTGCACTTGCAACCAAATCCATAGCACCTCCCATACCTTTTACCATTTTACCAGGTATTTTCCAGTTAGCTATATCGCCATTTTCTGAAACTTCCATAGCTCCTAAAATTGTTAAGTTTACATGTTTTCCTCGAATCATTGAAAAACTTAATGCAGAATCGAAAAAACTAGCTCCAGGCAAGGTTGTAATGGTTTGTTTACCTGCATTAATAACATCGGCATCTTCGTCTCCCTCAAAGGGGAACGGTCCCATACCTAAAACACCATTTTCACTCTGAAACTCAACAGCTATACTTTTTGGAACATAATTAGCCACCAACGTTGGAATCCCGATACCTAGATTTACATAGTATCCATCTTTTAGTTCTTTTGCTAAGCGCTTGGCAATTCCTATTTTATCTAACATTTCTATGTCATTCCTGCTTAGGCAGGAATCTGTTTTAATTAAAACTTTTCTATTTTTATATTGAATTCTTGCTTTCGCAGGAATGACAACTAATTTAACTTCTCGATCTCACGGTTCGTTGTTCAATTCTTTTTTCGTAATTTTTTCCTTGGAAAATCCGCTGAATAAAAATTCCAGGAATATGAATTTGGTTAGGATCTAATGTGCCTAAAGGAACCAATTCTTCAACCTCAGCTACTGTAATTTTTGCTGCACCACACATATTTGGGTTAAAATTTCTGGCTGTTCCTTTAAAAATTAAATTTCCTGCCTCATCACCTTTCCATGCTTTTACAAATGCAAAATCTGCTTTAAAAGCATATTCCATCACATTCATCTTACCATCAAATTCACGCGTTTCTTTTCCTTCTGCTACTTCGGTTCCATAACCTGCTGGTGTAAATATTACTGGAAACCCAGCCTGTGCTGCTCTACAACGTTCTGCTAAAGTTCCTTGGGGAATCAATTCTACATCTAGTTCTCCTGAAAGCATTTGACGTTCAAACTCATCGTTTTCACCTACATAGGATGAAATCATTTTTTTTATTTGTTTTTTATGAAGCAATAAACCTAATCCGAAATCATCTACACCGGCATTATTCGAAATACAGGTTAAGTCTTTTACTCCCAATCTCACTAACTCAGATATAGCATTTTCTGGAATACCACAAAGCCCAAAACCACCAAGCATTAAGGTGTCACCATTCTTTAAATCGATCATAGCTTTTGCTACGTTCTCAACTTTTTTGTTCATAATTCAAATTTTCAATAATTATTGAGCTTGCTCCACCACCACCATTACAAATAGTCGCCAATCCATACTTACCATTATTACTCTGCAAAACATTCAATAGTGTGACTATAATTCTGCTTCCAGAACTTCCTAAAGGATGACCTATAGCTACTGCACCCCCAAAAACATTTACCTTTTCTGGATCTACATCTAACATTTGCATAAAAGCTATTGGCACTACAGAAAAAGCTTCATTAACTTCAAAAAAATCAATATCTCCGATTGTTAAGTTGGCTCTTTCTAGAACTTTTTGAGTTGCCAAAACTGGCGACGTCGTAAAAAACATTGGATCTTGCTCTGCTTCTGCATAAGCTATTATACGAGATAATGGCTTTAGATTCTTAGTATTAACAAATGCTTCACTGGCCAAAACTAAAGCACTTGCACCGTCACTCATTGGACTTGCATTAGCGGCTGTAACTGTTCCATTTGTTGAAAAAGCTGGCTTTAATTGACGCATTTTTTCAAAGTTTGCTTTTTTATAGGTTTCATCTTCATTAACCTCAATAGAGTCGCCTCTTCTTTGTGGAACAATAACTGAAGTGATTTCATTTGCGAAAAATCCATTTTGCCATGCGTTTGCCGCCTTTTTATAAGATTGCTCAGCAAAATTATCTTGGGTTTCTCTACTAATATTATATTTTTCAGCTGTTTTATCACCTGACACACCCATTGATGTATTATTATAGACATCGGTCAAACCATCTTTGGCTAGACCATCAACTAATAATGAATTGCCAAAGCCTAAACCAAATCGTGCATTAGGTAAATAATGTGGAACCTGACTCATGTTTTCCATACCACCTGCAACTCCAATTTCGCAATTACCAACATATATATCATTAAAAAGCATACTAACAGCTTTCATACCAGATGCACAAACTTTATTAACGGTTGTTGCACAAATATTTTCTGGTAAACCTGCATCCATAGAAGCTTGACGAGCAGGCGCTTGCCCTAAATTTGCGGAAAGTACGTTTCCAAATATTACTGTTTCAATATCGTCATTGATAGCCTTTGCTTTTTCAATTGCTGATTTAATAGCAATTGCCCCTAATTGGATTGCAGGAATTGTAGCCAATACTCCACCATGAGACCCCATCGGAGTTCTTGATCCTGATAGGATATAAATATTTTTTTTATCAATTATATTTAGTCTGTTTTTCAAATTATCAAAGACATTTATTCAAGCTATTTGTTACAATTACAACAACATGGAAACATGCTTTATGTAAATTATAAAACATAATTATATACTAAATAATAAAGCTCTTAATTATTAAATCATTCAAGATGAATTGCAAATTTGATAAAAGGATTTATTGAAAATTATCCACTTTTGAAATAAAACTATGCAATATCAATTTTTTAATAAAAAATTTTTTAAGATTTCCTAAACTCTCCAGGTGGAACTCCTACCAGCTTTTTAAATAATCTACTGAAATAAGCAGGGTCATTAAAATTTAAAAAATAAGCGATTTCGGATATAGAATATGATGTATTCAACAAATATTTCTTAGCTTCATTTATCATAAAACTCTGTACTACTTTTAAAGCAGACTCTCCAACTACAGCATGACAAACTCTATTTAAATGCATTTGTGTAATGCCCAACTTTAAAGCATACTCTTCGATAGTTAACGGACTACGCATGGACTGTTTAATCAATTTTTGGAATTGCTGAAAATACAACAATGTTCTATTAGAGGTTTGTAATTCTAGGTTATCGACTATTAACCCCTTTCGATATAATTCTAAAAAAAGTAATTGAAAATAAGATTTTAACGCTAGTTGCCTTTCTATAGCTTCATTTAAAATTTCATTGCTAATGTTTTTAACTAAATATAATAAGTTATTAAAATGAGTGGTTTCCTCAACAAAAAAAAACTGGTTGATTTTATTCAATTTCAAATACAATTGTGGATTTTCTTTTAAAACGTTTTCAATATAACTATCAGAAAAAGTCAACACATCACCTTCAACATTAGGGTCAAAAGAAAAGCCATGCATGATAGAAGCTGGTATTGTAATTACTGAAGGACTATTTATAGTGATTTTGTTTTTACCAGAAACCAGCGTGCCATTTCCAGATTTAATTATAAATATCTGGAACAACTCTGAATGCACATGTTGGTTAATCTCCCAAGAATAGATTTTACTCCTAAATTCTAAAGGTTCAAAATGTATAAATTCTGATAAATATGAAGACTGATTATCCCCATACAACCCTTTAAATTGCAAGATTGGCTTCATAAGATGTTAATATATTACAATTTAAATTTAAGTAAAATATACATTTATTAATGTATTTATCTTAAATTTAAGTGATTACATTACAAAATAACAAATTTAAAATAACACTGCACTATAAAATGTTAATTTTGTACAAGTTAAAAATTATTTTATCCAGTAAGATAATCTGTTATCAAGATATCTTTGTCTTATACTAAAAGAGACATGAGTAAACTAATCAATAATCATTTTGATATGGATATTCATCCGCCATATCAAGCTACTGAATATAAATCGACGATTCTTAGAGCATCCAGCAAACCTTTAGTAATTACTAAAAAAACATTATCTGAATTATCAGGTCCAGTTTTTAATGATTTTAAATTGGGAGTATTAGACCACGACTTAACAAAAAACGCCATTATAGATGGGGAGCCAATTGGTGAACGTATTGTAGTTCAAGGCAAAGTAACAAACGAATTAGGGCAACCTATCTCTAACACGTTGCTTGAGGTTTGGCAAGCAAATGCTGCCGGACGCTACGTCCATAAAGTAGACCAGCACAATGCGCCACTAGACCCCAATTTTTTAGGTACTGGAAGATGCATGACAGATACTCATGGAAATTATAAGTTTTACACCATAAAACCAGGTGCTTATCCTTGGGGAAATCACCAAAATGCATGGCGTCCCAACCATATCCATTTTTCACTTTTTGGAGGTGATATTTCGAGTAGGCTTATAACACAAATGTATTTTCCTGGAGACCCATTACTTGAATACGACCCAATTTATAATGCCATTCCAAAAAGAGGAAAGGAATTACTAATTTCTAGTTTCGACCTTTCTGTTACCGAACCAGATTTCGCATTGGGATATCGATTTGATATTGTGCTTAGAGGACATATAGCAACACCTTTTAAAAACAAATAAAATAGTATCGTGAATTTAAAACAACAAACTCCGTCACAAACCATAGGCCCTTACTTTGCGTATGGCCTTACCCCTATTCAATACGGATATAATTTCAGGAGTTGGGTAGACAATAAAATGTCTGAAGATGCCAATGCTATTAATATTTATGGAAAAGTTTATGATGGCGAAGGGCAAACTATAAATGATGCCATGATAGAATTATGGCAAAACGATGGTAAAAATCAATTATTTGGCAGATATGGCACGGGTACGGAGGAAAATAACCAATTTTCTTTTACTACTTTAAAACCTAATTCTGTTAACAAGCAAGCACCCTTTATAAATGTCATCATTTTTATGCGTGGACAGTTATTACATTCATACACTCGAATTTATTTTTCTGATGAAGATGTATTAAATGAAAAAGACAGCATACTTCAATCCGTTTCAAAAGAAAGAAGACAAACGCTAATTGCCAATAAAACAGAAAAAGGTTATGAATTTAATATTCATATGCAAGGACCAGACGAAACGGTCTTTTTTCAAATATAAAATACATCCAATGTCTATATACTCCGATACGTTTTACGCTAATGATATCAATCTGCTACTTTCAGAAAGAAGTGCCATTGCAGAAATGCTTAAAGTTGAAGCTGCTCTTGCAAATGCTCAGGCAGCATTAGGCATCATACCAGCAGACGCTGCCAAAATTATTTCAATAAGTTGTAACGTTGATTTTATAGATATAAACAAAATAAAATCTGATATAAAATTAGGCGGAAATGCTGCCATACCTTTAGTTAAAGAGCTTACAAAAGTTATTAAGACTTCTAATTTTGAGGCTTCAAAATATGTGCATTTTGGTGCTACCAGTCAGGATATTATTGATACCGCTTCCATACTTACCATCAAGAAAACTATTTCTTGGATGGAAGATAAGTTAAACACTTTAGAAACTGCTTTAATTACATTAACAAAAGAACACAAAAATACTATAATGGTTGGTCGTACCCTGCTTCAACAGGCACGCCCCATAACATTTGGTTTAAAAACAGCAGGTTGGTTAGAAAGCATTACACGATCTAGACTAAGATTACAAACTGTTAAAAATGATGTATTACAAATACAATTGGGTGGTGCCGTAGGAAGCGGAAACAACCATATTACTGAGGATGTTCAATCAAAATTCGCCAACAATTTAGGTTTGAGAAACGCCTTCCCCTGGCAATCACAAAGAGACGATTTAAATGAATTCTCTTGCATATTGGGCATATTAAGTGGGACTTTGGGGAAAATTGCGAAAGATATTTCTTTAATGATGCAAACAGAAGTTGCCGAAGTCTTTGAAGGTGCTCAAGAAGATAAAGGTGGTTCTAGCACCATGCCTCACAAACGAAATCCAGTAACATGTGCTCTCATTTTAAGCAATAGCACCCGCACGCCTGGACTTGTTTCAACCATGTTATCTGCAATGATTCAAGAACATGAACGTTCAGCAGGATATTGGCATGCCGAATGGGAAACACTTACACAATTAATAGGTTTAACCGCAGGTTCTTTGGAAAAAAGTATCGATTTAATCCAAAATCTTGAAGTTGACAGTAAGCGTATGCTTAAAAATATTGAAATAACAAACGGTCTTATTTATGCTGAAAAAGTGTCTTTTATATTATCTAAAACTATAGGTAAAATGCAAGCGCACGAGGCCATTAAAAAATCCTGCCAGCTATCGATTTCCAGTGGTAAGCACTTAAAAGAAATTATTTCAGAGGCTCATCCTGAAATCGAAAATATTGAGGAACTGTTTAAACCAGAAAATGTTATTGGAAACAGTATAGAATGGGTTGAGAAAATACTCAAATCATATAAGAACTAAAATGAAGACAAATTATAAAATTCAAGGTACACCGAACAGTCCGGTATTGGTGTTTTCTAACTCATTAGGTGCTGATATGAGTATGTGGGATGAATTAGTTCCCTACCTACTTCCCTATTTTCGAGTTTTACAGTATGATACACGAGGCCATGGCGGTAGTGAAGTAACAAAACACCCATACAATATTGCATTACTCGGACAAGATGTTATTGATTTATTAGATGCATTAGAGCTTGACAAAGTGTACTTCTGCGGTCTTTCTATGGGAGGCTTAATTGGTCAATGGTTAGGGATAAATCATCCTGAACGCCTATTAAAACTCATAATTAGCAATACGGACAGTAAAATTGGTGATGACCAACGCTGGAACGAGCGCATCCAAACCATATCAGAACATGGTATGAGCTCGATTATTGATAGCACTATTGAACGATGGTTTACAGATGACTTCAGAAAAACAAACATAAACACTGTTGGAAAAGTTAAGGCCAAGTTTATAGCAAACAACCCTTTAGGATACACCAACTGCTGTGCAGCTGTAAGAGATGCCGATTTTAGAGAGACCATTAAAAACATTTCAACAGAAACATTAATCATTACAGGTAATGAAGACACTGTTACTGATCCTATAGCTGCTCAAAAAATGACTTTAGAAATTGTAAATTCAAAAGTTGAAATAGTAAATGCTAGGCATCTAGCAAGTACAGAAGTTCCAAAAATATATTCAGAATTACTTATCAATTTTATAGTTGGTAAAGACGCATTTGACAGAGGTATGCATGTTAGACGAACCGTTTTAGGAGATGCCCATGTAGATAAATCCAACAATAATAAAAACGAATTTAATGGAGACTTTCAAGAATTCATTTCCAACTATGCTTGGGGAGAAATCTGGACGCGACCAGGATTATCTAAACATAACAGAAGTTTAATTACGCTTGCTATGCTCATTCCTTTGAATAGAAAACCTGAATTTAAAATGCACATTAAAGCGGCTTTTAATAATGGTGTTACAAAAAACGAAATTATGGAAGTTATTATGCAATCAGGTATTTATTGCGGACTTCCAGCTGCAAACGAAGCTATTCACACGGCAGAAGAAGTATTTAATGAATTAGGAAAATAATATCCAAAAAATGAAAACAATAAAAACTCAAGTAGGCATTATTGGAGCTGGCCCTGCCGGATTAGTTTTAGCACATTGGCTTAAAAAACATGGCATCTCATCTGTTATATTAGAACTGCGTTCCAGAGAATACGTAGAAGCAAGAGTAAGAGCAGGATTATTAGAACAAAATACTGTCGATATAATTAAATCACTTGGTTTAAGTAGTCGTCTTGAAAAAGAAGGTATTGAACATGATGGCGTGTATTTAAGTTTTGACGAAGAACGTATACATGTTCCTTTTTCTGAACTTACAAGTGGAAGAAAAATAACTATTTACGGACAACAAGAAGTTGTTAAAGACCTTACAGATGCTTGGTTGGATCAAGGCGAACAACTTTACTTTGAAACTGGAGCTAAAGAAATAGTCGATTTTGATACAGATAGTCCAAAAATTCACTTTGAAAAAAATGGTGAAGCAGGTATTCTAGAATGCGATTTTGTTGCTGCTTGCGATGGTTTTCATGGTATTGGCAGAAAAACAATGCCAAAAGACAGTTATAAATCTTATGACATTACATATCCATTTAGTTGGTTAGGTATTCTAGCAAATGTAGCACCATCTACAGACGAATTAATTTATGCCCATCATAAAAATGGATTTGCATTACACAGCCTGCGTTCTGAAACCGTTAGCCGTTTGTACTTGCAAGTTGATAATGATGAAAACTTAGAAGATTGGCCTGATGAGCGCATTTGGAAAGAACTTTCAACACGCTTAGCGACTAAAGGATGGAAACTAAAATCTGGTCCTATTTTCGATAAAAGCATAACTCCCATGCGCAGTCACATGATTGACAATTTACGCTCAGGAAATTTGTTTTTAGCAGGTGATGCTGGTCATATTGTGCCTCCAACAGGTGGAAAAGGATTAAATTTAGCTGTTGCAGATGTTAAACACTTGGTAGATGGATTTGTAGGTTTTTACAAAAACAATTCTACCGAATTTCTTGATAACTATACTGAACAAGCCTTGAAAAGAATTTGGAGAGCACAAGATTTTTCAAACTTTATGACAACGCTTTTTCATAAACAAGATGAACACGGATCGTATACTTACAGATTACAAAAAGCAAAAATAGATTATATAAAAATGTCAAAAGCCTATAAAACAACCATTGCCGAGAATTATGTAGGACTGCCTTTTGAATCGTTTGAATCATAACATTATATAAATGAAAAAAGTACCACAAATAACCGCAAAAGAAGCTGCTGCATTGGTAAAAGATGGCGATGTTATTCTTGGAGGCGGTTTTGGAATGACAGGAAGCCCTGTTGATATTATACATGCATTGGCTGAAACAAAAACTAAAGACCTAACATTTATTGCTAATAATGTTGGCGAACCCAATATGGGTGGTGGTCGTTTGTTAAATAATGGCCAACTAAAAAAAATGATTGGTTCTTTTTTTACATCCAATCCAGAAGCAGTGAAAGCGGCTCAATCTCGTACTATTGAATATGAATTATTACCTCAAGGCACTTTAGCAGAAGCCATTCGTGCTGGAGGCGCTGGTATTGGAGGTTTTTACACACCAACATCGGCAGGCACTTTAATTGCTGAAGGCAGGGAAACCAAAATTATTAATGGTGTAGAACAAGTTTTCATTGAAGGAATTCGTGGTAACATAGCTATTATTAGAGCTTGGAAAGCCGATACTGCTGGAAATTTACAGTACAGAATGACTGAGCAAAATTTCAATAGAGCCATGGCTACTGCAGCAGATATTGTTATTGCTGAAGTTCAAGAAATTGTTCCGGTCGGAGACATTGACCCTAACCAAATTCACACACCAGGTTGTTTTGTTGATTATTTAGTTCAGAAAACTTTATCTGAAAAAGATTTAGGCACTTCGGCATCTGTAGGTTCGTCTAAAGTCATTGATGAGAAGCGTATGAATATGGCTAAAAGAGCTTTCGCTGAATTAAATAAAGGTGATGTTGTAAATTTAGGTATTGGTATACCAACCCTAGTAGCAGACCTTATAAAACCAAAAGATAGTATAATTTTACATACCGAAAATGGGATGCTTGGTGTGGGGCCAGAACCAGTAGATGGTAGGGGCGCCATGTTCTACCCTGTAAATGCTGGAAAAGTTCCAGTAACGGCCTTACCTGGAAGTAGCTACTTTGACAGTGCCGATAGTTTTGCCATGATACGCGGTGGTCATATCGATGTCGCTATCATGGGAGGATTAGAAGTTGACGCCTCAGGCAATCTAGCCAATTGGTCCGTTCCAGGAAAGCCTTTATTAGGGGTTGGAGGCGCCATGGATTTAGCGTCGGGTGCTAAAAAATTAATTATAACTTTAAGTCACACAGATAGGTCTGGAACATCAAAAGTAGTAAACAAATGTACCTTACCTATTACCGATTATAATTGTGTAGATATACTAATTACCGAATTGGCGGTTTTTAAATTTATTGATGGCCAATTAACTCTAATTGAAATTTTACCAGGAAGTTCACTCGAAGAAATTAGAGCTAAAACGGAAGCTAAATTTATTGAAAAACTTAATTAAAAAAAGATGAGAGAAGCCTATATAGTTGATGCATTAAGAACACCCATAGGAAGTTTTAAAGGGGTTTTAGCTCCTGTAAGAGCAGATGATTTAGCTGCTATTCCCATAAAAGCATTATTAGAAAAGTATCCAAACATACCAAAAGATGCCATTGATGATGTTATTTTGGGTTGCCATAATCAAGCAGGAGAAGACAACCGTAACGTTGCTCGTATGTCTCTATTATTAGCGGGTCTCCCCTACTCTGTACCTGGAGAAACAATTAACAGACTTTGCTCCTCTGGGATGTCGGCTATCATTCATGCAAATAGAGCCATAAAAGCTAATGATGGCGATGTATTCATTGCTGGTGGTATGGAGCATATGTCTCGTGGACCTTTTGTGATTTCAAAAGCATCATCAGCCTTTGGAAATGATTCTAAGATGGAAGATTCTAGTTTCGGATGGCGTTTTGTAAATCCCAAATTACATGAGTTGTATGGAACAGATGCCATGGGGATTACAGCCGAAAATTTGGCAGAATTGTTTTCTATATCTAGAGAAGACCAAGATTTATTCGCTTACAATTCTCAAATGAAAGCAACTAGAGCACAAAAAAATGGCATTTTGGCTGAAGAAATTATTTCTGTTGAAATTCCTCAAAGAAAAGGAAATTCTATTATTGTTGATACAGATGAATTTATAAGACCAAGTACAACACTAGAGACTTTAGCAAAACTTCGTACCGTTTTTAAAAAGGACGGCACTGTAACTGCTGGTAATGCTTCTGGATTAAATGATGGTGCAGCTGCTATGTTAGTGGTTTCAGAAGAAGCATTGAAAAAATACAACTTAAAACCTAAGGCCAGAATTGTGGCGTCTGCTGTTGTTGGTGTTGAACCAAAAATAATGGGAATCGGCCCTGTAGAAGCAACTAAAAAAGTACTAAAAAAAGCAGGACTAAAACTTAGCGACATGGATGTCATGGAATTTAACGAAGCATTTTCTGCTCAAGCATTAGCATGTACAAGACAATTAGGATTAGACGATAACGACCCTAGAATTAATCCGAACGGAGGAGCCATTGCTATTGGTCACCCATTAGGAATGTCTGGCACACGAATTGTTCAAGCTGCTACAAACCAATTAATCCGTTCAGGAGGAAAATACGCTTTAGCTACTATGTGTGTGGGTGTTGGCATGGGGTATAGCATTATTATTGAAAATAAGACTATTTAAAATTTTGTGAAAAATGATTTAGAAAAAGAAAGCCATATTTATTAAACAAATAAATAAACCACATCTCCAGTTTCAACATCGTAGTACGGTTTTCTACCAAAACCATCATTTGGAACATTATTAACAGGCAAATAACGTTCACCACTAATCAATAATGATTTAAGTTCTTGTATATCCTTTTTTGTCGCAGGCTTGTTTTCAGGTGAAGTGGCAAGATACTTTGCTACTTCTACAACTGCAACTCCGGCAGCTGCGTTCCCAACGCCTGCTAAACTCATTTTTTCAACCTTTAAGTTTTGCGGTGCAACAATACTTTGGTCTTTAACGGTTACTTCTTTGTTCCCAAAATTCTGTTTCAAATACCAATACCGAGATTTGCACGATTGGGAGCAAAACTTTTGCACGCCGCGTCTGGTGGGGGTGTAATCGCCGTTGCAATGCAGGCAAATTTCTGATTTTTTCATTATTATGAGTCAATTATACGTGTAATTTACGCATAATTTTCATTTTAATTTATTTAAATCTAAATTAAATACTTTTTCCAACAATATTTTTTCGGCTTCTATGTCCGTAATTAGTGGTGATTTTTTGGTTTTCTTTAATGGCGGTAGCTTTTCCTCCTGCCCCCGCCCCCTTTCTAAAGTGGAGTGTGTAAGTGTGGGGTAATCTGTGGAAATGTTGTACTGACTTGTTATATCTGGAAAATAGGTGTCTATTAATTCTAGGGCATTGAAGTTTCCTTTTGGTATAATGTCTTTGGTAGGGTATAAGTTCTTTACTAAGATCTCGAAGTGTTTTTTGTAGCTTGTATACTGTAAGTAGAATATCCCTGCGGAAGTGTCATCTACTTGAAGTATTTGAGTTATGTTGTTATCCATCCAATGGGTTATATAAAATAAACATTCTGCCAATTCAAAATATTTATCTAACACATAGTTAAATTCATGGGGTGGTACGTCGCTTTTCTTTTCCAATAATTGAAACATATTCTTATCCAGATCACTTTCCTTTAATAGAAGGCGTCTATTATCCCTACCCTTTTTAAATTCGATAGGACCTTGATAATAATCTATTACATATACTTTATTGAAAATATCGTTTGTTTTTAAAAAATCAAGTTTCTCAATTATATCCTCCCTAATTTCATTTTTGGGTATAAAGAAAAACAACTCTGATACCAGGTTAGGAATTAGGCTTAAATAAAATTGATGTAGAGTCGGCTTACTCATGTGTGTTCTTTAACATTTCTGAATAATCTGCCGGTAATTCAGCATCTATATCTCGCAGGTATTTTTCAAGTGCTGTCATAGAGGTATGCCCTGTTATAAGCAAAAGCTTACTTTTTGCCTCAAAAGGGGATGAATTTATCATCAGTGCTCTATACAACTTGGTAATATAGGTATGCCTGAAACTGTATAATCCATAATCTTTGCTCAACCCAAAAGGATCTTTTACTACCTTTTTGAAACGCTTTGAAAAGTAGTCTCTTCTATTACCTGTTTCAGTTTCCCAAATACCACCAATTTGGTCGGGCGTGAACAAGACCAAATCTTTACTTAACTTAGATAAATCTGGTAAATCATCCCACAATATTTCTGGTATTATCTTAGTTTTTAATGGGCTATTTTTTGCTTTAAACTGAATGGTTCTCTCTTTTATATTTATATCGCCTATGGTCAGTCTAGACACCTCGATGGGGCGTAGAAAGTTATAGGAGATAAATTTGATATAAAGCAAGAGTATCGGATCCTTCTTTTCTAAACATTCAAATATTTCTTCCTGAGTTTTGTTTGTATAGGTTTTATTTCTTTCGGGTATCGATTTTAATACAGGTATTTTCTTAATGAAGTTTGATGCTATAATATCATTGTCTTCCAACACCTGCATAATACTACTTAAATCTGTTCGATAATTATTTCTATTTCTAGCACTGGTTTTGTCTAAAACGTCATTTAAAAATCCAGAGACTATTTGCTTGTTTAATGTATCTATGGTTTTAACCTCTGGGTGATTGTCATTAAGCCATTCTAAAAAATTCTTAACATGGTTATCATAGCCTCTTTTTGTAGTTGAATTTACAAGCTTCTCTTTTTGCTTCAATCCAAAATCGAACGCTTCCTTCAAATTCATTATTGGTTTTTCAACAACAGCTGTTAAACTGTTACTTGAATCTTTTTTAGAATTTTGATCTTCTTTAATTAAAGCTTTACAACGTATTTGGAGATATAGTTCCGTATTGTCCACAAATGGATTATACCCCTGTTTTAAGAGCTTTAATAATACTTTTCTATAAGTAACTAAAACGGACAATCTTTCTTCCTTTGTTTTGTACTTATTGGCATTACCATAAAATGGAGTTACCCGTTTCATCTTACCTAACTTTGGGTCTCGGAAGGAAAAATAAATATACCAGCGCTTTTTTAAATCATCGTTGGCTGAGTAGATTTTGGGGGTTGAAAAGTTTCTGTTTACTGACAAATCGTATGCACTTTCGTATTCATTTTGTGCATCTAAGATAATTAATTCCTTTAAACTGGACATAAAAAAACGGTTTAGGAAAACTAAACCGCTGTTTTAAAAACTTTATACTTTGTAGCGGGAACTGGACTCGAACCAGTGACCTTCGGGTTATGAGCCCGACGAGCTACCTACTGCTCTATCCCGCGATATTAATTCCTAAAACAGCTTACTTAGCTTTAAACTTTCGGTTCATAATGCCGACAAAACCGTTTCGGAATGCAAATATACAATCCTTTTTAATTTTAACAACGATTATATTTAAAAATATTATTGTTCAATACTATTCGATTGAAAATCTATAAGCTCCATATTTAAAAATGCAACTGAAACCTGGATTGGGTTACAGCAAACCTCACAATCCTCTATATATGTTTGTTTAGAAACAGAAGAATCCAATAGCATAGAAATGGGTTCCCAACAATACGGACAATTAAAATAATGTTCAACCATCCCATAAAGTTAAAAAAAAAAGAGGCTGTATTTAAATACAGCCTCTTTAAGATTTAAGAAATTCTAACTAAAACTATTCTTTTTCAATATCCATGATAGCTGTTGCACTCTGATTTTGCAATGGCAACAACATAATACCTGGAGGATTGTTTCCTGAAACACTAATATACTCTTGATTTAAATTATTATCGCTTACCATTAGTGTATTCAAATTTTTTAAGTTTATAAATTCCATAGGTAAATCGCCAGTTAATTTGTTGCTTGACAAGACCAATTCTTCTAATTGACCTAACTGTGCTATTTCTACGGGTATTTGACCTTCCAATTTATTATCCATCAAACTTAACTTTTCTAACTTACTCAATTGATAGATTTCGTTTGGAATGGTGCCTGTTAAAAAATTACTTCCTAATAAAAGTTCTTTTAAATTGGTTAATCCCATTAATTCTGTTGGAATCGTTCCTGTTAAGTTATTGCTGTATAATTTTAATGATTCTAATTTTTTTAGCTCACCTAATTCCGAAGGAATCGTTCCTTCTAACCTGTTCATGAAAAGCTCTAAAGATGTTAATTCTGTTAAGTTTTTAATTGAAGTTGGTATCGTGCCGCTTATTTTATTAAATCCGAAATTTAAAATTCTTAATGATACTAAACTACCTATCTCTTGGGGTAACTGACCTTCAAGATTATTAAAAGGTAAATTAATCTCAACAATTTTATCATTTTCTATTTTGATTCCATACCAAGTATCTACAGACTTACTTAAGTCCCATGTAGCATTCCAATTACTACCATTTGTAGCATTGTAAAGTGCTATTAAGGCATCCTTTTCAGTTGAGGAAATATCTGCAAAAGAATATGCTGTAACAAAAAAGCAGATTAAGAGTAGTTTTATAGTTTTCATGTCTGAATAAATTTGGGATTAATTCTCTCACGAAAGTAGTCCAGAAGCAGATGAAAAACTATTTTATTCGATGAAATGCTTGTTTTTTTAACATTTCACATTCGATGAGCCGCTTAATTTCCGATGAAAAACATAAATACTTGAAAAACTCATGGACGTTATTGAAATTACAATCTTCAGAAAAAAGAAAATAAATTATAAATTATTGATATGTTTTTTAATTAAAAATCAATATTTAAAATCTCACCACTTATTTGAAGTATTTGAAGCTCTGCTAATTTTGCTAAATATTTAGCCTGATTTCTACTTAATTCAGCATTGAGCAAATTTAATTGTGCTTGCCTGAATTCAATTGAATTTACTTGTCCTATTTTAAATTTTTCTTCGGTCCTATCAAAATTATTTTGGGCAGTAATTATATTGTTTTCTTGAATCCTATAAATTTCAAGTTTGTTTTGATAATCATCCCAAGCATTATTAAAATTACGGGTTATATCAATCACTAATTGCTCTTTCTGCAATTTTTGTGTTTCTAAATTTATCTTAGCATTCTTTACTCTTGTAATGGTACCGCCACCATCAAACAAATTCCATGTTAAATTTAAGCCTCCAGATAAACCGGTACTTGTTGATACAGCAACGAAGGCTGCTGCGTTATTATTATTTTCGTTCCAACCATAAGTTCCTGTTAGCCCTATAGTTGGTAAATAAGCTGATTTGCCAAATTTCACATCATATTCACTAATAGATATATTTTTATCCACTTGCAATAACACTGCATTATTAACCAACATTTTTTGAAACAAATCTTCTTTATTGAGTTGTAAAACAAAATCAATGTCTGTTTTTACATCAAAATCATCAGGTAGTGTATGGCCTGTAACCACATTTAAATCTCTTTTGAAATTCTTTAGTTGTTGCTTAGAATTTATTAGATTAATACTATCGTTATTAATATCAACCTCAGCATTAAGCACCTCCAATTTAGTGCTTTGTCCGTAATCAAACTGATAATTAGCACGTACTACCCTGTCTTTTGAAATATCAAGTGTTTGCTGGATTGCCAACGTATTTTCAAACAATTGTGCTACATTATAGTAAACTGTAAATAACTGCAATATCGTATTCTCAATAGTTTCACGTGCTTCTAATTCAGACAGGTTGTGCCTTTCCTTTAGTTGTTTATAGTTATAAGTCCTTCCCATGCCATCAAACAACGTGTAGTTCAAGTTTAGCGATGCGTTGTATCTTGAACTTTCGGCGCCTCTTAATACCGTTGTATTTCCATTTGAAAACTCTGCTTCGGTATTATCTATATTAAAAGCTGTACCTGCATTTCCAATTAATGTGGGTAAATATCCTGAATTTAAAATACTTGTATTATTCTCAGCTATTTCTACTGAATTATTAGCGATTTTAATACCGTAATTGTTATCTAAAGCCAATGAAACGGCTTCACTAGGCGTTATTAATCGTTGCTGAGCAGAATGCGACATACATATTCCTAGAATCAATATATTTAAATAGAAAAATTTAATATTCATTCTCTTCATGTTGTTCTTTTATAGCACGTTCAACTTCTTCTTTTGTAACCTCTTTACCGGTAGCTAACCACTTAGCATTTTTCTTAATATTGTTACTGAAAGACAAAAACAAAGGCAAAACAAGCAATGTTAAAATGGTTGCATAAGCAATACCAAATGAAATGGAAATAGCCATAGGTTTTAAAAATTGTGCTTGTCTACTTTTTTCCAATAGTAATGGTGCCAATCCAGCAATGGTTGTTAGGGATGTTAAGAATATCGCTCTAAAACGCGATTTACCCGCATCTAAAAGCGCTGTATCAAAAGTCATCCCCTCTTTAAGATTTGAGTTGAACTTACCTATTAAAACCAAGCCATCGTTTACCATAATACCCACCAAAGCTATAATTCCCAATAATGACAAAATATTTATTGAAAACCCAAATAACCAGTGTCCCCAGGCCACAGCCGTTAAGCTAAATGGAACTAAAATTAGCAATAAAAGGGGTTGGCTATAACTTCTAAATGTAAAAGCTATGGTAATGTAAATCAGTAATAAAATAGGTATTCCGGCATTGCTTAAGGAATTTAGCAATTTATCCTTTTCTCTATTTTGTCCTTCAAAAGATGCTGATATGGTAGGATATCTAGATTGGATATCGGGAATCATATTCGTTTTTATATCTGTTAAAATATCAGTGGCACTAGAATTAGGATCTTTTAAATCGGCTGAAACTTGAATTTCCCTTTGCCCTGACAAATGGTTTATAGCTACATCTCCTCTTTCAATTGAGTAACTAGCAATATCCTTTAAGTTCACACGATCTCCCGATGGCGTTACAATGCGCATCTCATCTAAATCGTTTATGGATTCTCTATTGCTCCTGTCATAACGCACCCAAACCCTAATTTCGTCTTGTCCTCTTTGGAACCTTTGTGCTTGGGCACCAAAAAAACCTGCTCTTACTTGATTCATGACCGATCTTAAATCCAATCCGAGTAAATAAGCACTTTCTTTAAGCTCTAACCTAATCTCCTTTATTCCAGCAGGGTCATTATCTTCAACATCTTTTAACAACACATTCGTTTCTAAAACGGACTTCAACTCAATCTTAGCGGCCTTGAGTTCATCAATATTATTCCCCAACAGGGAAACCGATACCGGACTTCCACCAAAATTACCTCCAGAACCAAAAATTAAACGCTCTGTTCCAGTTACTGGTCCTACCAATTCTCTCAAACGATTTGCAACCAATGCTGAATTTATAGCATCGGGCCGTTCTTCCCCTGGCAGCATATTAATTTCCAATTCAGCACTGGAACTGCCCGTTAATTGGATAATGGTGTTTTCAAAAAGTTCTTTACCAGTTCCTGCAAGGTATTTTTCCGTAAATTCCTGATTAACAATAAATGCCTTCTCTTCAATCATGGATATAATGGAATCCGTTACTTTTTCGTTGGTACCGTTTGGCATATTTAATTCCACAGAAATTCTATCACTGGCAATTGATGGAAATAACGTAACGCCTATAACACCACCTCCCACCAAACCTAGGGTTAGTATAAGAAGTGCAATGAAAAAACCAAAAGAAAGCATTTTAAATTGTAATACTTTATTTAAAATAGGGCTATAAATTTTGTCTCTTAAAATGATCATGAAACGATCACCTGCCTTGTTTATAACACGCATTTTTGCGAAAAATAGTTTTATTTTTGAAGGGTTTTCTTCAACCACCTGAGGTCGCAATGCTTTTGAATGCGCTAAATGGGCTGGTAAAATAATTAAAGCTTCTATTAATGATACGGTAAGTGTTAAAATAACTATAATAGCAACTTCACCAAAGAATTCCCCTATACGGCTATCTAAAAATAAAAATAGTGAAAACGCTAAAAGTGTTGTAATGATGGCGGACACAACTGGCGGAATAACCTCCATAGTACCATCTATCGCTGCCTCTATGGGGGTTTTGCCTTTTTCATAATGCTGGTATATATTTTCGGCAATTACAATACCATCGTCAACCAAAATACCAATCACAATAATCATCCCAAATAATGACAATACATTAATGGTAACATCAAACTGTCCAGCAAAAATAAACATTCCCAAAAAGGAAATTGGAAGACCCAAAGCAACCCAAAAAGCTACCCGTGTATTTAAAAACAATGATAAAAAAAACAAAACCAAGCAGACTCCCATCAATGCATTTTCAAAAAGTAGCTGGGTACGTTGGTTCAAAATTACCGATCGGTCATCAACAACATTTAACTGTACATTACTATATTTTTCATTATAATCTTTAATATATTCCTTAACCTTTTCGGCTGAAGAAATAAGATCTTCATTATTAGTACTAGTAACGACTATATTAACAGATAATTGGCCATTAAAGTAATTAACATTGGGCGTTTCAGAGAAACGATCTCGAATGATCGCTACATCTTTTAAACGAACCGTTTTTCCTTCAGGCGTTGCCTTTACAACAACATTTGATAGCTCATCTCCATAATAGGAACGGTTATTGGCTCTAATTAAATATTCTTCAGCATCGGTTTTAATATTTCCACCAGTCACCAATATATTTGAAGTGCCTATGGCTTGTGCAACTTCATCAAAGGTTATGTCGTAAGCCAAAAGGTTGGCTTCATTAAGAGCAATTTCTATTTCTTCATCTGGATACCCTCTAACCTCAACTTGTGAAATACCGTCAATGGTCCGTAAATCATTTTCAACCTGTCTGGCTAATTGTTTTAATGTTGCTAACGGAATATTTTCTCCACTTATGGAAAATGAAATAGTTTCTCTTACCTCTTCTCGCTTGGCAACAATCAATGGTTCCATACCTGTTGGAAACGATGGGACTCTATCCACCGCATTTTTAACTTCCAAGAGCATAAAATCGATGTTCTCCCCTTTTTCAATTTCTACAGTGATAGTACCACTATTTTCTCTTGAAACAGATGTAACACGATCTATACCTCTCAACCCCTTTAGATTATCTTCAATTTTTAGTACCACTCCTTCCTCAATTTCTTGAGGGGAAGCACCAGGATACGTAACACTTATATTAATAATTTTAGACTCGGTAAGTGGGAAAAACGATGATTTAAGTGACATTAGACCTATAATTCCAAATGCAAAAAAGGCCAATACAAAAATGTTTACGGCAACATGGTATCTAATAAAGTAAGCAATCAGTTTTCTCATATTAATCTGGTTTTCTTACTTTTTATCATCGTTAAGAGTTTTTACTAGCATGCCTGCATAAGCTCCTACTACAGGTTTGCTTATAATAATTGTTCCATTTGGGACACCTTTTAAAACCACATTGGTTTCAGAAAAATAAACAGGTTTAACATCAATTATATCTAGAATACTATCTCTAACCACAAATATTTTATTGTCTTCCAACAATAAACTTCTACTAATTTCTATAGCGTTTTCTTCTTGTTTTGCGTTTAAATTTGCCTCTAAATAAATTCCTTCTTTTAAGCTGTCATCTTTAACTTCTATAAAAGTTGTAATAGTTTGCGTCGTTGGATCCACCCTTCCATTAATCCTAGAAACCGTTCCTGTGTAAGTTACTGTTTTATCTAGATTGTTTAATTCAACTTTTTCTCCAACTTTCAATAAACTAGAATAAGATTCACTAATAGCAACTTCCATTTCGTAAGCTGATGTATTAATAAATTCCCCTAATTTTTGCCCAGCTCTAACCAAAGAACCTTCTGTAACCAAAGCCTCTGTGAGTATTCCTGAAAATGGTGCATAAATAACAAATTTGGATAAACGCTGCTCTAAATTTTTCACATCGTAATAACTGGATACAATGCCTCTACCCGTAATAAAATAATTCTCCTTGTCGGATGACATTTCGGGTAATTTTGGTGTTGATTTGCTTAAATCGAAACCATTGAGGTAGTTTTGCCATTTTTGATAAACCTCTGGAAAATCTAACCTTAAATCGGGCATAATAGCCGATATGGTATTATACAGGTTACTTCGTGCGGATTGTACTCCAGCATAATACTCCGAAGCATCTATGGAAATTAAAACTTCTCCCTGATTGAATTCTTGACCAGGCTTAAAAAGTTTATTCCCTTTTTTAAAAACACCTTGTACTTCGGAATAAAGTTCAATGCGGCTTTTAGCGACCAATCTTCCGCTTGCAGGAATTATAATGGGAACTGTTCCATTTGTAACAGTATCTATTGAAACTGTTTTTACAACTTTTTCCCTAAAAGGTTTTGGTGTGTTTTTATTTGCTATAAGTGTTTTCGCAAAAAAAATAGAAGCTACAACTAATAATACTCCTAGTACTGAAAGAATAATTTTCCGTGTCAATAGTGTTAATTTTTCACAAAATTACTTAATAAAGTACTTTAAAGAGTTAAAAAAAGCCTAAATAAATTGATCAATTTCTAATTGAATGTCTTCCCATTTTTGCATAGAATCTTTTAATTTAGCTTTCTTCTTTTGATAGTTGTCAAAGAAATGGGGCTGATTAGTTACTTCTTCATAATTGATTTCAAGAGACAAATCAGTCGCTTTAATTTCCTTTTCTAACTGACTTATTTCTGCTTCAATATTGCTTAATTTGTTATTTAAGGCCTTTAATTTTTTTTGCTCATCATAACTTTGTTGCTTCTTTTCTTTAGGAGTTTCCTTAATAACCGTACGTTTTTCAACATCCCTAAGGCTATCCACTTTACGTTGTTCAAGGTAATAATCAATATCACCTAGATACTCCTTTATTTTATGATCCTTAAATTCAAATACTGTTTTGGTTAAACCTTGGAGAAAATCACGGTCGTGCGAGACTAAAATCAAGGTTCCTTCAAACCGTTTTAATGCTTCTTTTAAAACGTTTTTAGACTTAATGTCTAAGTGATTAGTTGGCTCATCCATCACCAAGACATTAAAGGGCTGCAACATTAATTTTGCCAACGCTAATCGGTTGCGTTCACCACCAGATAGCACTCTTACATATTTTTCGGCTTCATCTCCCCTAAATAAAAAAGACCCTAAAATATCCCTAACCTTGCTTCTATTAGTTTCATTCGCCGCATCAATCATAGTATCTAAAACAGTTTTATTCCCATTTAAATACTCTGCTTGATTTTGGGCAAAATACCCTATTTGAACATTGTGTCCCAACTTTAAATAGCCATCGTACTTTATATCTCCAACAATAATTTTTGCAAGCGTTGATTTTCCTTGACCATTCTGTCCCACAAAAGCAATTTTACTTTCGCGTTCCACAAGCAAATCTATATTTTTTAAAACCTGATTATGTCCGTAATGTTTTGATATTTTTTCAGCTTCAACTATTATTTTACCTGGTGTTATCGATACCGGGAAATTAAGCGTCATTACACTATTATCATCTTCATCAACTTCTATTCTATCAATTTTGTCCAACTTTTTTATAAGCGATTGTGCCATGGTTGCTTTGGACGCTTTGGCTCTAAACTTCTCAATAAGTTTTTCTGTATGTTCTATCTGTTTTTGTTGGTTTTTTTGTGACGCCAATTGCTGTGTTCTAAGCTCTTCACGCAATACCAAATACTTTGTATAAGGTTTAGGATAATCATAAATTCTACCTAAGGAAATTTCAATCGTTCTGTTGGTCACATTATCCAAAAACATTTTATCGTGCGATACAATCACCACGGCGCCTGGATAATTCTTTAAAAATCCTTCCAACCAAATAATGGATTCAATATCCAAATGGTTTGTAGGCTCATCCAATAATAAGATATCATTATTTTGAAGAAGAAGTTTTGCTAGCTCAATACGCATGCGCCATCCACCCGAAAATGTATCGGTTAATTTATTGAAATCTTCACGCTGAAAACCCAATCCCTGAAGAATTTTTTCTGTTTCGCCTTGGTAATTATAACCTCCTAAAATCTCATATTGATGCTGAAGTTCGTTAATATCCACCATAAGTTGATGATAAACATCACTTTCATAATCGGTACGTTCAGCCAGTTGGGTGTTAATATCATGAATTCTCGCTTCAAGCTCCTTAATTTCGGTAAACGCTTCGTAAGCTTCCTCCAGGACGGTTCTTCCTAAAATAAAATCAATATCTTGCTTTAAAAATCCGATTTTAAGTTCTTTATCTGCCGCGATTTGCCCCGTATCTGGCTCCATTTCTTTAGATAAAATTTTAAGCATGGTAGATTTACCAGCACCATTTTTACCTATGAGGCCTATTCGGTCGCCATTCCCTAATTTAAAGGTGATGTCTTCAAAAAGAGATTCTCCTTGAAATGAAATTGATAAATTGTGAATGTTCATCATAGAAATGTTACTTAAGTTACAAGGCTTTATTTATTAAAACTTATTTTTGCTTAGCGGTTGCAAAAATACATTAAATTCTATGTTAAAAAAAGGAACTAAAATATATAGTATTTTAACTGGTGCTTGCCCTAAATGTCATGGAGAAAGCATGTATGTTAATAAAAATCCTTATATACTCTCTGAAACCCTAAGTATGCACGAAAAATGCAGCTGCTGTGGTACTAAATATAAGATTGAGCCTTCGTTTTTTTACGGAGCTATGTATGTAAGTTATGGTGTTGGTATTGCTTTTGCCGTAGCCGCTTTTGTGATTTCGTTTTATTTTTTAGATGCCCCCATTAATATTGTTTATGCATCTATAATAGGCACATTAATTATTTTTTTACCTGTTATTTTAAGAATTTCTAGAAATATTTGGATTAATCTTTTTATGAGTTACGATAAATCTCTTATTAAAAAATAAGTGATTTTCAATCTTTTTTAAAGCGTTTAATATTGATTTCTGTTTCTAGAGGCTGATTAAATTCAATAAAATTAAATAGTTGTTCTGCTACATAAGGGCCTATCATGACACCACGTGTTCCCAATCCATTAAGCACAAATATATTTTTATATTGATGGTGTTGGCCAACTAAAGGTCGTCTATCTTTCACTGTGGGTCGTATGCCTGCAACTTGATTTACAACTTCAAAGGAACAATTTATTAGTTTCTTTAATTTTTCTAAAAGTTCGTTTTTGGCTGTATTTGTAATTTTATTGGTTAAATCCTTCCACTCATACGTGGCACCTACTAGATACAAATCGCTACCTAAAGGAATTAAAAAAATAGCTGATTTTAAAACATAATCGATGTTCAAATCAGGAGCATAAATGGTTAACAATTCCCCTTTTGCAGGAACTAATGGTAAATGATTGAAGAACGGATTTTGTTTCATACCAAACCCATCAGAAAAAACCAGTTGCTTTGCTAATACTCCTTTATATGTAATACCACTTTCGTTTATAATTAAATGATCGTGATGGAATTCTTCTTCAAAAAGGATTCCTTGCCTTAGCAAACTTGCTTTGTAAAGATCCAGCAACGTCTTTACATCTATTCTCCCTGTTTCCTTAACTTCACCAAATCCAAAGGGTGCATCAATGAATGTATTATCATTTTTAATAACTGTAGAAGAAAGATAGTCTGAAAGGTTTGGTTTATCGGAAGCTGTAAACCAATCATTTTGCTCTTCCAATGAAGCAAATTTTCTATAAACAGGAATTTTATGGTCCAGCTTGATATCAAATTCTATTTCTAAATGATGGTATAGGCGCAAAGCTATTTCCAATTGCTCTTGGCATTTCCAAACTGGCGTAAAACGTTTCAAAACCACTGGATTATATAACCCACCTGCAACCGATGAGGATTGTTGCGAATTATTATCAAAAACAACAAAGGTTTTATGTTGTCTTTTTAATTGCTCGCAAAAACTAATACCGGCGATGCCACAACCTACAATGATATAATCTACTTCCATAATTTCAGCGAATATAATTAGAAAAGTGGATTCCTGCCTGCGCAGGAATGACAAAAACAAAAAACGCTCACCAAAAGTGAGCGTTTTACATTATTTATAAACTATTTGAAAATTAATAAGTCCACATATCGAGTTCGAAATCTCTAATTTTATCTTTGATCCTATCAGATTCAAGTAATTGCATCAAAGCATTTTCTGAGACATATTCATTAATTTTTCTATCGCCTTGCACGTTTTCTTCTTTATAGATATAACCGTTGAAACGTCTAGAATTTAAAATATGGTCAAACGAGTATGGCATAGAACTATTTTCATTATTAAATGCTTTAGCTTCATGTAGTACTTCTCTAGCATCTGGGAAAAACACCCAAAATAATTCTACTAAATCGGCATCTTCTGTACCAATAAAGTTAACATCTTCGGATACTGGGGCAATCCCTAACAATCTGTATTTCAGTTCTGCTTGGCGTTTATCAAAATACCAAAGTCCTTTAATACGATATTCTGTAATATCGGCAGCAGTAATATCTCTTCTGTTAATGTATTCTGCAGATAGTTGCTCACCAGCATTTAATTGCTCAATACCAAGTTCGGTAGTGTCAACTTTAACCAATGCGGCTTCAATATCTTTTAAAGTTCTTTTAGCTGAAAAATAAGAATCATCATAGATGTTTTCTATATTGCCGTTTTGAATGTTTTTCATAAGCACATCATATAATGAGCGCCTATTACTACCAATATTATTCGTATCTATTGGATAGTACAAAGGAAAATTAACACGCTCATCTAGAACAATGCTCTCCCATGTCATTTTAGAGAATAGAACATCCCTATCGTCAACATAGCCATACTCCAATGGTTTGTCATTATCTGCAGCCTTTTGTGCTTCTGTTTTTACGCCTATTTGGTCTGGACTTTTAGCATTTAATATATTTGCTTGTGCAAATACGCCAGATACTGTAAAAACAGCTGTAACGGTTAATAAAAAATTCTTAATTTTCATCTTGTTATACATTTTAATTTAGGGTTTTAACCAGATGTACCATACTTAATCTTAGTTTGTAAGCTCGATCATGATAGGAGATACTTTTTTAAGTATCACATTTACACCACTAGCTTTAGCTTCAATATCAAATACTTGCACATCTTCTCCTCGTTTTGCTTTTAATAAAGCTGATTTAGCTCTGCTATCAAGCTTATTTCCATTGACATTAATGGTTGGTTGACCAGGTACTTTAAATTTAAATCCTGTAACATTTAAAGGTAATTCAAAATCGAAATCGTCAAACTTAGCACCAACCGTTGAAATTTCAAGGGCGTTACGTTGCATTTTTATAGTACCATCTTCACCTCTAACCGTACCTGTTGGTTTTGGTAAATCTTTGATTCTAAATGTTGCTCTGTCATTAACAGACATTCCATCTATTTTACCTGTTACATTAATGGTAACCTCTCTACCTTGTACTGTTGTAACATCCATAACGTATTTACTACCACTCACTCGGCTTAAACCTTGAGCAGATGCATTCACATTATTATCGGCTATACCAGCAAACGAAATAGTCATTGGGTTTTTAACACCACGATATACCACATTCATTTTATCTGCAGAAATAGTAGCAGCATTTGGTTTTGCTACGGTTGCAAAAGACTGAGTCACTGGCACTTCAACTTCTTCTCCATCTTGTTCAAAAATCAATTTGCCTTCAATTTTATGCTCTCCAACACCTCCTGTACCAATTTTTAATTTTACTTTACCTTCTTCAATAGAGTATTCATTTTCTGAAAGTTTTCTTCCATCTAAAGTCAACTCAACTCTATTTGGTTTTGTTGTGGCATCTTTACGACCTAACACGATTTGTCCATCAAATTGCTCTCCATTAAAATAAGCAGATTTTGTTGTTTCCAATAAGGTTGTATAGTTTGTCATGGACACTTCACTAGTAAGGGTACCTTGTAACATGTTTGACAACACTTCAGATTCTGTTGTTTTAATATCATTCTGTAAAGCGGTTAATTTAGTTAATGATGCCACTAAAGGAAAACCTCTATAGTGGTAATCTAACCAATCTAATTTATTACCATCTCTATTGGTTTCTTCATTAGTACTAAATTTATCCTTAACTTCTTTAATAACTGGCTCCATACCATCTATGGTAGATAATATATCTGTAACACCATCTCTAAAAGAAGCTATTTTACTTAAAAATTCCTGTCCTTCTTTGTCTATTTTACCACCTTTAAAGAAATGCTGATCCAAATAATCGCCTTTATCCATAACCTCATAATCGGTTGGGTCATCAACGGTAGCTACCATTTTACTTTTTAAATCTTCAATGTGGGAATCCAAAGCATCAGCCAATACGTGAATTTGTGCTGCGTCAGCTTTTAATTTCAGGTATTTTTCTGGTTGTTCTGAAGCCTTTACGTCTAAACCAGCTATGAAAGCATTATTTCTTTGCTCTGTAACTTCATTAGTAGCTGTTAGTTTTTTGTTCATTAATCCGAAGGCTGAAAGCACTTCTTTCGACATATTTAATGCTAGCATTGCTATAAATATTAAATACATCAGATTAATCATTTTCTGTCTGGGTGATAAATTTCCGCTTGCCATGTTTAATTAGGTTTTTTGGTTAATTACAAATTTGGGATTAACCCCTAATTACTTCTTGCTCATAGCGGATAACATACCTCCGTATACACCATTTAATGACGATAAGTTTGATGCTAAAGATTGCATTTGCTCTTTTAATTTAGCTGCATTTTCAACTGATTCTTCGTTTATTGAAGATTGACGGACTGCACTTTCTAATTGAGCTTTATACAAACTATTTAATGATTCCATTTGAGCTGCCGCCAATGAAAGTTCTTCACCATATTTTCTAGTAGCTGCAATAGAGTCTACAGTTGGTGCCATGCTTTTTGCAACACCTTCAAAATTCTTAATACTGTCGCCAAGGCTAGCCATTAATTCGCCATCAATTTTAGCGTCTTTCAATAATTCATCTAGTTTTTTAGATAATAATCCTTGTGGGTTTTCTTTTTCTTTTTTACTTGATTCTCCACCTGCTAATTCTGGATATACTAACGACCAATCTAAATCGCTATCTACTGGTTCAAATGCTGAGATAGCAAAAATAATTGCTTCGGTTACTAGACCTAATGTTAACATTGAATTTCCTGTTATAGGTCCAAATTCCATGTGCGTAATTTTAAATAGAGCTCCAATAATAACGATCGCTGCTCCTAATCCGTAAGCCATATTCATGAACTTTTTACTTGCTTTTGACTGTGCCATAATAATTTTCGGTTTTTAATTTTAAGTACATGTACTTAAGTAGGTTAATTAATAGATTTGATTTTTATTGATTTGATTTATTACTAAAATTTATTTTTTACCGTTTTTTTTAGTTACTTGAGTCCCCATGTAATCTTGAACGGTTCTAAATCCTATATAACTTCTTGCTGAATCTCCATACTCATAATCCCTTGTACTTACTTGTAAATAGTATGCAACATCTTTCCAAGAGCCTCCTCTAACAACTTTACGATTATTCTGTTCATCGTTTACGTTAGGGTTAATTGTTGAAATATATTCGTAAGAGTTCGGGTCGTACGAAGCATTTACCCATTCAGAAACATTTCCTGCCATATTATATAAGTTATAATCATTTGGCTCATAGGATTTTGCTTCCACGGTGTACAATGCATCATCTGCAGCATAATCGCCCCTTACAGGCTTAAAGTTTGCCATAAAACAACCTAAATCACTTTTTGTGTAAGGGCCTCCCCAAGGATAGGTCGCTGCTTGCAAACCTCCCCTAGCGGCATACTCCCATTCTGCTTCATTGGGCAGCCTAAAATTATTTACAAATGTGGCACCTCTGGATTTTTGGTAGGAGTTTTTATTAATGGTTCGCCATTCACAAAAAGCCTTAGCCTGCTGCCAAGTAACACCTACTACAGGATAATCGCCATAAGCATCATGCCAGAAGTAGTCATTGTGCATAGGTTCGTTATAAGAATACGCAAAATCTCGAATCCATACGGTAGTATCAGGGTATATTTCAACTTCCTCTTTTTTGATAACCTCTGAACGTTTTATTCCTCTATTTCTAGCAGCTTCTTTTATATCCATGTAGTTATATTGAAATTTGAATTTTTTAACATCCCATGTGCGTTGCCCATTGTAAGACTCTTCAAGCTTTAAATACATGGTATCCATAACCTCTGTGTAGTATTCATCTGGATATTCTGCTGTATCAAAAATCAAATCGATATCACGATTTATTTTTCTGCCCTCGTAACCCGTTGGCCCTAATCCTGTATAATTTTCAAACATGTATTTTTCATATACAGACATATTCGCCGTATCTGCATCTTTGAATGCAAACTCTCCAATACCGCCATCTTCTGGAACTTTCCCCACCTCATCTGCTAGTACGGCAAGTTTTAATCTAATGATAGAATCTCGGACCCAATGAACAAATTGGCGATACTCGCTATTTGTTATTTCTGTTGCATCCATATAATAGGCTCTAACGGTTACCGTTTTTGCAGGGGCGTCATTTACACCGGCAAGATCTTCATCTGCTTTACCCATTATAAAAGCACCACCAGGAACTAATTCCATACCATAAGGTTTTTCGGGGTGCCACTTCTTACCCTGTACACCTACCAATTCTCCCTTATCTTTAGAGCCGCAACTGGCAAGTAATGCTACTACTGTGGTTAATAAAAAAAACTTCTTCATATCCATAGAAAACTCGAGGTTAATTATTTAAGCTTCAATTTGAGAGCGTAAACATATTTATATATTTTTTAAAAAACAACTTTTTATCTAAATAATTTACATTTCATCGTGAAAAAATGTCGTTTTACCGATGAAATTGTCGACCAAGTACATATTTTCTCTACAAACTGTTTCTTTGTAAGGCCTTATACCAACGGTTGGGTACCTTATTGCTACAGGCGTCAAGATAATCTTGGTGCATGCATGGTAATAACGTATGTCTCTTTAATTTATTATTGACTTCGGATAAAAAGGGGATTTCAATCCACCATCTACCCGTTTTATTACTCTTGTAGAAAACCAACTCTTCGGTATCTACTAAGGTTATAAACTTTTGAAAACTTTTTTCATCCAAAAAAATATCGTCCTTAACCCTAAAATTAACACCTTCTATAAAATACCATATTATTTGAGCAATTAGCATAGATGTTATTTCATCATCTTTTGATGGCTTATACTCATATATACCAATAGAACTAACTTTGTTACTTATACCCGCATAACGCGAAATGGCACAAATCTCCTTTCCGTCCAATCCATTAGGTGACAATTTTTGATTTAAACTTACCTCGGCACCTTTAACACAACTTAAGTCAATACTTACCATGTTGGCATCACGCATTACAGGCTCTACTATGGTTATATCTTTTGAAACTTGACCCAGTCTGTAAGATTCAAAATAAAGCTTATCCATTAAATCGATTTCCTCTTGCGAGTTGAAATAGGTTTGGTATCCTACATTGGCATAATTAAAAAGATTATAAGGTTCATCTAAAATAATTTTACCAACAAAACTATTATTCTTGATGGGTTTTGACGAATCTCCTAAATTAAAGCTACAATCTACACTAACTATGTTTACCATAGGAATTAAATCATCATAAGCTCTATAATTCGCGTATGTAAGATCTTGAGAGCCTCCTATTATAATAGGTATAATCCTTTTTTTTATTAATATAGCTATAGTGGTTTTTAACGCAAAGTAGGTGTCTTCAACACTTTCTCCTTTATTTATGTCTCCTAAATCTGCAATGGTAGTTGTCCAACTTCCAGGATACAGCGCATACAAGGATTTACGAATGTCATTCAGTTTAAATTCTTCACCTAAATAATTAATATCGTTTCGGTTTTCTAAAACTCCTAGAATGGCTATAGTAACACCTTCTAAATCTGGAATTCCTTTTTGTGCGGAATGTATTCTTAACTTTCTGCCAAGTGCTTGGGGCGACAGCAATTGATTATGCGCTAGAACAAAATCTGGTACTGGGGAAAGAAAATTAAAATTCATCAATTATTAATATGCTTCTACTTTCTAGACATTATTGAAGTCTCACAAATATCAAAATAATAAATGAGTTATCGTATACCTTTACAACAAAAAAATCGGACAAAATACAATTATTTCGTACTTTAAAGGCCTAAAAACGTTCGCTTCACTATTTAAATGAAAATATTACTTCTTTTTAACAGGTACTTTTTTTGAAGTTGCTTTCTTTTTTGGAGCATTTTTTTCTATAATGCCTTTTACCTCTTCCAACGTTAATTTTACGGCATCAACCGTTTTGGGTAATTCAATTTTAGTTTTACCTTTTATAATAGTATGCCTTCCCCATCGCGCTTTTTCAACTTGAATGCCTTCTTCTTTCCAATTGTGAACAACCTTATCCTTTTCTTTCTGGATTTTATCTTCAATCAATTCTTCGATGTCTGAATCAGACAAATCATCCCAATTATACTTTTTGTTCACATTAATAAACATATTATTCCATTTAATGAATGGTCCAAAACGTCCTTTACCTTTTTGAACAGGTAAATTTTTATACGTATAAATAGGTGCATCAGCTTCTTGCTTTTCTTTAATTAAAGCAAGGGCATCATCCAATTCTATACTTAAAGCTTCAACTCCCGCAGGAAGCGACACAAACTTATCTCCAAATTTAACATAAGGGCCGAAACGACCATTATTCACTTCTACCTCTTCTCCTTTATATACACCTAATTTTTTTGGAAGCTCAAATAAAGCCATCGCATCATCATACGAAATGGTATTTAATTGCTGGTCTGGACTTAAACTTGCAAATTGTGGTTTATCTTCATCGTCAGGAGTACCAATTTGAACCATCGGCCCAAATTTACCCAAACGCACACTAACTTGTTTTCCCGATTTAGGATCGGTTCCTAAAATACGTTCCCCAGATTCCCTTTCGGCATTTTCTTGAACATTTTCAACTTGCGGATGAAAGTCTTTATAAAAATCTTTCATCATTTTAGACCAATCTACTTTTCCTTCAGCAATATCATCAAAATCCTCCTCTACTTTTGCCGTGAAATTATAGTCTAAAATATTCTCAAAATGATTGACCAAAAAGTCGGTTACTATCATTCCAATATCAGTTGGCACTAATTTCCCTTTATCTGAACCTACTTTTTCGCTGAGTTCCTTTTCTTTTAAATGCCCATTTTTCAATGTAAGCTGAACATAATGACGCTCAACACCTTCTACAGAACCTTTTTCAACATAGTTTCTATTTTGAATAGTTGAAATGGTTGGCGCATACGTTGACGGCCGGCCAATACCTAACTCTTCCAATTGTTTCACCAACGAAGCTTCGGTATATCTGTAAGGTGGTCGTGAATAACGCTCGGTGGCGGTTATGTAATTATTAATAAGCACTTCACCCGTTTTCATCGCTGGTAACATACCCTCTTGCTCGGTATCTTCATCATCGGTACCTTCTAAATACACTTTTAAAAATCCTTCAAACGTGATGACTTCACCATTGGCAGTAAATGTTTCTTTATGTGTTGACGCACTAATCTTTACATTGGTCCGTTCCATTTCGGCTTCGCTCATTTGAGAAGCAATGGCGCGTTTCCAAATTAAATCGTATAAACGTGCTTGGTCTCTGTCAATATCTACGGAATGTGTCGCAAAATCCGTAGGTCTGATGGCCTCATGGGCTTCTTGAGCACCCTTGGATTTTCCTGTATAATTTCTTGGTTTACTAAATTTTGACCCATAGGCACTTTCTATTTCAGCCTTAGCACCGTTTCTAGCTTCATCAGATAAGTTAACACTATCTGTTCTCATGTAAGTTATCAACCCCGCTTCGTAAAGGCGTTGTGCCATTGTCATGGTTTTGCTTACTGAAAAATATAATTTACGTGAAGCTTCTTGCTGTAATGTAGACGTTGTAAATGGTGCTGCTGGTGATTTCTTAGCTGGCTTTTTCTCTAATTCGGCAACTTTAAATGAAGCTGATGTATTGGATTCTAAAAATTTATGAGCTTCTTCTTTAGTTTCAAATGTTTTTGGCAATTTCGCTTTAAACGTTTTCCCTTCTTCATTGGAAAATTCGGCATCAATTCTATAAGACGCTTCTTGTTTAAATTCCTGAATTTCGCGTTCGCGCTCTACAATTAAACGTACAGAAACCGATTGTACACGACCTGCAGACAAACCGCCTTTTACTTTTCTCCATAAAACAGGAGACAATTCGTAACCTACAATTCTATCCAGTACGCGTCTTGCTTGTTGCGCATCAACCAAATCGTAATCTATTCCTCTTGGGTTTTCAATGGCTTTTTGTATAGCAGATTTTGTAATTTCATGAAAAACAATACGTTTCGTTTTTTCTTTATCCAACTTTAAAGTTTCTGCCAAATGCCACGCAATGGCTTCTCCTTCTCTATCTTCATCACTTGCTAACCAAACCATATCGGCATTTTTAGCTAAGTCTTTCAGTTTTTTAACTACTGCTTTTTTATCTTTGGAAACTTCGTATTTTGGTTTAAAATCACCATCAACATCTACACCTAATTCACTAGAAGGCAAATCGGCAATATGTCCGAAACTAGACTCTACTTTAAAATCCTTTCCTAAAAATTTTTCTATCGTTTTTGCTTTCGCCGGTGACTCTACTATCACTAAATTCTTCGCCATACTTGGGTTTTTGAAGGTACAAATGTATATGAAAAAAAGTTTAACTTCCTAATTTTATAAACTAACTCTATTATTTTCAAATATAAAAAGCCTGTATTTTAGGCTTAAAATACAGGCTTTTTAAAATATTAAATTAAATTTTTACTCTTGAATGGTTCCTATGTCGTCAATAACATGTGTTTCATTAAAACCAATGACTTCCTTATAAACAAAATAACATGGTAGGTAAGCAAAAGATGCCGTTGCAAAAACGCCCACACAGCACATAATAAATCCAACTATTTGTGCCAATAGAGCAGCAACAATCATTAAACCAAAGGTTATCAACCATTTTTTATTTCCTAAATTAAATCCAACTTTGACAATTTCAGAAGCTGTCATGTCTGGATTAAATGCATAAATAACATTAATAAGCGCTATGGGAACCATCACATATATGATTGGGAAAACACAAAGCAGCATAGCCAATATACTTATACCGAATGTGGTTGCCGCAAGTTTTATTGTTTTACCTAAATATGGTTTTTTAAAGAAATAAAAATAATCATCAGCTGTTGACTCATTAAAATCCTTAATCTTACAAATTCTAAAAAATGCCGATTTCAAACCAAAGTCAATTATCATGGCAAAAAAAACAAACACCAAAATCATTAAATAAAAAGGAATCATCAAAGCTATATTAAAACCATCTAAATCTTGAAAAGATTCAGGATTGGTTAAACCCATCCTAATTAAAGGCAAGTACATCAGTACGTAAAAAGGAATCATAAAAACCAGTGTTAACAATAGTGTAACCAGCCCTTGAACCCAAGTTTTTTTAAACAAACCTATACATTGGTTAAAAATAGTGCCAAAGTCCAATGCTTTAGCATTATCTATTTTGGTAAGTAAAAAATCAAATTTATTCATATCATAATTAATAAAAAGATTAATTAAAATTCGTTATTCATGCCAATTTCATCAATGACATTTGTTCCATCAAAACCAATAGCATCTTTATAAATTAAAAATGAAGGCAAATAAATAATGGACATGGTAAAAACAATACCAATAACACAACCTAAAATCCCTAACATGGCTACTAATCCCGCTACAAACATAGTCCCAAAAGTTATTAACCATTTCTTGTTTCCTAAAGTAAAACTAGCCTTAACGATTTCCATCTCACTTAAATTTGGATTATTAGCTAATATAACCGCAAAATATGACAGAGGTACAAACACATAAATATAAGGAATGAAACATAAAAATTGGGCAACAGTTGTTATCGCAGTATAAATTATCCCTAACATAAACACTTTGGTGAAATACTCTTTCTTAAAAAAATAAAAATAATCTTCATGCCCATTTTCACCCAATATTGTTTGTTTACATATTCTGTAAAAAGCCGCAACAAATGCAATATTTAATGTGGAAATAAGCATGTTTTGGGGAATGCCATAAATGGCACTTGATGAATAAAAAGTAGCAATAGCTTTAAAATCAAAACTGTCATTAAAAATATCATGGTCTAAAGCTGGTGCCAAACCAATTAAACCAAACAGAAAGCTTATACAAATAGCAGAAATTAAAACAAACAACACCACAACTAAACCTTTTAACCAAACTTTTTTAAATAACTCAATCGAGTTACTAATAATGTCTCCAAAATCTAATTCTTTAGCATTATTTATTTTGTATAACAAATTATTAAAGTCATTCATATTTTATATTCATGGTTAGTACCCACCAAAGTAAGCGTTTTCTCAAATATTTAACAAAAATTTATCTCATTTTAAAATATGACAGTTTGTCATAAAACATAAATAAGTTGTATCTTTGCACACTTATTGACGGCTATCCCATTCAGTAAATTATGGAAAAAATAATAGACGAAAACAAACAAGGCGAAACGCTTGTTCTAGAAGAAAAAGAAGGCAATAAACGTAAGCTTTTTATTGAAAGTTACGGCTGTGCCATGAATTTTAGCGATAGCGAAATTGTTGCTTCTATCTTGGCTACTGCTGGGTTTAACACCACTCAAAACCTAGAAGATGCCGATTTGGTTTTGGTAAACACCTGTTCTATACGAGATAAAGCCGAACAAACTGTACGCAAACGCTTAGAAAAATATAATGCCGTAAAACGAGATTCAAACCCTAAAATGAAAGTAGGGGTTTTAGGTTGTATGGCGGAACGGCTTAAAACAAAATTCCTTGAAGAGGAAAAAATAGTTGATTTGGTCGTTGGCCCTGATGCTTATAAAGATTTACCTAATTTATTGGCTGAAGTTGATGAAGGTAGAGACGCTATTAACGTGATTCTATCAAAAGATGAAACTTATGGTGATATTTCCCCAGTCCGTTTAAACAGTAATGGTGTTACTGCATTTGTTTCCATTACTCGTGGTTGTGATAATATGTGCACTTTTTGTGTCGTACCTTTTACTCGCGGACGTGAACGCAGCAGAGACCCACAAAGTATTATTGAAGAAATGAACGATTTATGGAATAGAGGTTTCAAAGAAATCACGTTGCTTGGTCAAAATGTAGATAGCTATCTTTGGTATGGTGGCGGTTTAAAAAAGGATTTTGATAAAGCTATAGAATTCCAAAAAGTTACAGCGGTTAGTTTCTCTAATCTATTGGAACTTTGTGCCAAAACGCAACCCAAAATGCGTATTCGGTTTTCAACATCAAATCCACAAGATTTAACTTTAGATGTTGTTGAAACCATGGCTAAGTACCATAATATTTGTAATCACATTCATTTACCGGTACAAAGTGGCAGTAACCGTATTTTAATGGAAATGAATCGTTTACATACTCGTGAAGAGTATATGGCACTGATTGATAATATCCGTAAAATAATCCCAGATTGTGCTATAAGTCAAGATATGATTGTTGGTTTCCCTACTGAAACGGAAGCTGACTTTCAAGATACCGTATCGTTAATGAATTATGTAAAATATAATTTCGGCTATATGTTTACCTATTCTGAACGTCCAGGCACTATGGCCGAACGTAAAATGAAAGATGATGTGCCTGAGGAAGTAAAAAAACGACGATTACAAGATATAGTTGATTTACAAAGAGAACACAGTGAGATTAGAACTAAAGAATATTTAAATACTGTTGTAGAAGTTTTAATTGAAAAAGAATCAAAAAAATCGGATACCCAATGGTCTGGAAGAACACCTCAAAATATTGTAGCAGTTTTTCCTAAAGAACATTACAAAGTAGGCGATTTTGTAAATGTGAAAGTTATGGATTGTACCAGTGCTACCTTGATTGGTGAGGCTATTGGTTTAGCCCCCTAGCCCCCAAAGGGGGAATTAGAACGCAAAAAACACTTTGTCATTCCCGCGAAGGCAGGAATCTCATCAAAATAAATTAAAGATTCATATCCTCTTGGACATGAATTAAAAATATAAATTAAAAAGATTCCCGCCTTCGCGGGAAGTAATTATGGAGTCAGTACAAGCTATAAAACAACGTTTTGGTATTATTGGAAACAGTGATACGCTAAACCGTGCTATAGAAAAAGCCATTCAAGTAGCACCTACCGATATTTCTGTTTTGGTAACTGGAGAAAGTGGCGTTGGAAAAGAAAGCATTCCTAAAATTATACATCAGTTATCCCATAGAAAGCATAATAAATACATTGCCGTAAACTGTGGTGCTATTCCAGAAGGCACCATAGATAGCGAACTTTTTGGTCATGAAAAAGGCTCTTTTACTGGAGCTTCCCAAACCCGTGAAGGTTATTTTGAAGTTGCCGATGGTGGGACTATTTTTTTGGATGAAGTTGGCGAATTACCGTTAACCACGCAAGTACGTTTATTACGTGTTCTAGAAAATGGTGAATTTTTAAAAGTAGGCTCCAGTAAAGTACAAAAAACCAATGTACGTATTGTGGCAGCGACTAATGCTAACATGTTCCAATCCATTGAAAAAGGCACTTTTAGAGAAGATTTATACTACCGATTAAGCACTGTGGACATCCATTTGCCGCCTCTACGCGAGCGACAAGAAGATATTCATTTGTTATTTAGAAAGTTTGCCAGCGATTTTGCATTAAAGTATAAAATGCCAACTGTTAAGCTATCCGATGCCGCAGTACAAGTGCTTTTAAAACACCGTTGGAGTGGCAACATCCGACAATTAAGAAACATTGCAGAACAAATTTCTGTTTTAGAACATAACAGAACCATTAGTGCCGAAGCCTTAAAAGCCTATTTACCAACGTCGGGCAGTAATTTACCGGCCGTCATAAAAACATCAAAGTCTGAAAGTGATTTTAGTAGTGAACGCGAGATTTTATATAAAGTGCTGTTCGACATGAAAAGTGATTTAAACGATTTAAAAAAGCTCACTTTAGAACTGATGAAAAACGGAAACACCAAAGATGTCGAAAAAAATAATGAAGGCTTAATCCAAAAAATTTATGGCAATGATGATGAGGAAGATTATGAAGAAGATTTAGATGATGACGTTTTATCTATTCCAGAGCAAACAACGCTTACTCCAGAAATTTCCAATAAACCAGATAAATATCATTTTGCTGAGGAGATTGAAGAAGAGGAAACCCTCTCGCTTCATGACAAAGAATTGGAATTAATAAAAAAATCGCTTGAACGTCACGACGGAAAGCGTAAATTAGCTGCCGCAGAACTTGGTATTAGCGAACGTACCTTATATAGAAAGATTAAACAATATGATTTGTAATTTCAAGTTTAATTAAAACAAAATCATTATTAAACGTATATGAAACACCCATGTGAACCACATTCAAACACGAGGATGAATATTCAGGGTGTTGCTCCCGATAGCTATCGGGATGACCGAAATAGAAAATAATTTAAACAGATGAAACCATTCAAATATATTGTATTATTATTAATAGCTTTCAGTTTGGCTGGCTGTGGATTTTATTCATTTACTGGAGCTTCCATATCATCTAATACCAAAACGTTTCAGGTCAATCGTTTTGAAAACAACTCTTTATTGGTAGAGCCTGGATTGGAAGTGGATTTTAGAAATGCACTTATTGCCATATTAGAAAACCAAACCAATTTAACCAATGTAAACTCCAATGGCGATATTGTTTATGAAGGCGAAATAATAGACTATAGAATTTCACCCACCACCGCAACATCTCAACAAACTGCTGCCCAAAACAGATTAACCATTACCGTAAAAGTTCACTTTTACGATAAAAATGATGAAGAAGCGGAGTTTGATACCCCTTTTACATTTTTTTATGATTATGCTGGAAGTGCTCAATTAATAGGCGGTCAGAAAGACACGGCCATAGAAGAAATTTTCGAACGTATTACCCAAGATATATTTAATGCATCTTTGGCTAAATGGTAATGGTGTTTGATGTTGAGTCGTTTGTTGTTAAGTCGTATGATGTTAAGCTTTAAAATGAAAATATACCCATCAAAAAAATAGTTTGAAACCTGAATCATTTGAATAAGCAAGAGTTTACATATTTACTATCAAATCCGGTTAATATCACGGGATACCAAACAAATGCCATACATGCCATTATTGAATCGTATCCTTATTTTCAATCGGCAAGAGCTTTATATTTAAAAGGTTTAAAGAGTCAGGAAAGTTTTAAATACAATCAAGAACTTAAAACAACGGCAGCCTATACGGCAGACAGAAGCATATTATTCGATTTTATAACCTCCGAAGCTTTTATTCAAAACGAAATCTCACAAATCATCAAGCAAAATGATGAATATCTGAAAACCATAGACGTATCTATGGAAGATATCTCAGTAAATAAACGGGTGACCATTGATGATAGATTAAAGCAACAAATTATGGACACCACAGGGGCGCTAGACCCTGCATTATTTGAGCCCAAAGAAGAACGCGTTAAAAAAGTAATTCCGTTTACGTTAGATACTTCTGATACTATTGAAGAAGCAACACCAGACACCACAGTGACACAAGACATGTCGGCAAGCGATATTTTAAAGCTTGGAAAACCCTTGGAGTTTGATAAACGTGAATCGCATTCGTTTACTGAGTGGCTTAAGCTGACCCGCTTTAGTCCAATAAAAAGAGATAACGACACCGTTGAAACACCTCAACCAGAAAATAAAGAACCTGAAATTTCAAATGAAACAGTAGTAGAAGATAATTTTGAAAAGACAAAAAAGTTTCAACTCATTGATAAATTCATTTCGCAAAACCCTAAAATAGATCCAAGAACGCCTGCTAACCTAAAACTCAATCTGGCAAAATTGCAAAATATCCAACCAGAAGAATTAATGACAGAGACTTTGGCACGTATTTATGTAGAGCAAAAAAACTATTCAAAAGCAATTCAATCTTATAAAATTTTAAGTTTGAAATATCCAGAAAAAAGTAGTTTCTTTGCAATCCAAATTAAAGCAGTAGAAGAATTACAAGAACAAAATAATAAGTAATAATGAGCACATTTTCAATATTTTTGGCACTGATTGTTATCGTAGCATTTTTATTAATAGTTGTAATAATGGTGCAAAACCCTAAAGGAGGCGGATTATCCTCATCATTTGGTGGCGGTGGCACTCAACAATTAGGTGGCGTAAAAAAAACAACCGATTTTTTAGATAAAAGCACATGGACTTTGGCTACTATCCTGTTGGTATTAATTTTAGTTTCCAATGTTGCCATAAACAGAGGCATACAAAGTGTCGATTCTAAAGCTTTGGATATCGATCCATCGGCACAACCTTTGGAGCAAATACCTCCGGTGCAACCTTTACCAAACCCTACAACTAGTGAACCAGCAACCGAGACACCCGAATAGTCACGGTTCTTAATATAAATAAAAATGCCAACTAAAACCGTTGGCATTTTTTATTTCTGCAAGTTTGTCAGTTTACAGCTATTGGCACAATTTTAGACTATTGTATCATCATTAAATAATAACTTAATAATTTAAAACGTATAATCACATGGGATTAAACATTAAACCATTAGCAGATAGAGTCCTTATAGAACCTGCTGCCGCTGAAACCAAAACAGCATCAGGAATTATCATTCCAGACAACGCTAAAGAAAAACCGCAAAAAGGAACTGTCATAGCTGCTGGAAAAGGCACAAAAGACGAGCCTATTACCGTTAAAGTTGGCGATACTGTGCTTTATGGAAAATATGCTGGTACAGAACTTAAATTAGAAGGTAAAGACTATTTAATCATGCGTGAAAGCGACATATTAGCTATTGTTTAAATGGCTTTTAGCTATTAGCCTTTGGCTTTTAGCCACAACTAAAATTAATATAATTAAACTATGCCAATAGCCAAGAGCTAGAGGCCAAAAACTAAAAAATTAAAAAATATGGCAAAAGATATTAGATTTGATATTGACGCTCGCGACGGTTTAAAGCGTGGCGTAGATGCATTAGCCAATGCAGTAAAAGTAACATTAGGACCAAAAGGACGAAACGTTATTATTAGTAAAAGTTATGGAGCACCTCAAGTAACCAAAGATGGTGTTACCGTTGCAAAAGAAATTGAATTACAAGATCCTCTTGAAAATATGGGGGCGCAAATGGTTAAAGAAGTTGCTTCTAAAACCAACGATTTAGCTGGAGATGGTACTACAACTGCTACCGTTTTAGCTCAAGCCATTGTAAAAGAAGGTTTAAAAAACGTTGCTGCGGGCGCTAATCCTATGGATTTGAAACGTGGTATTGACAAAGCTGTTAAAGCGATTATTGAAGATTTAGAAAAGCAAGCTAAAAAAGTGGGCAACTCTTCTGAAATGATTAAACAAGTAGCCTCTATTTCAGCAAATAATGATGACACTATTGGCGATCTTATTGCTACTGCTTTTGGTAAAGTTGGTAAAGAAGGTGTTATTACTGTTGAAGAAGCTAAAGGTATGGAAACCTATGTGGATGTTGTAGAAGGTATGCAATTCGACAGAGGTTATTTATCACCTTACTTTGTTACGAATGCCGATAAAATGATTGCCGATTTAGAAAATCCATATATTTTATTATTCGATAAAAAGATTTCCAACTTACAGGAAATCCTCCCCATATTAGAGCCAGTAGCTCAATCTGGAAGACCTTTATTAATAATTGCTGAAGATGTTGACGGACAAGCGCTTGCGACTTTAGTAGTAAACAAATTACGTGGTGGATTGAAAATTGCTGCTGTAAAAGCTCCAGGTTTTGGTGATAGACGTAAAGCCATGCTTGAAGATATTGCTATTTTAACTGGTGGAACTGTTATTTCTGAAGAAAGAGGATTTACCCTAGAAAATGCTGACATTTCTATGTTAGGTACAGCTGAAACCGTAACCGTAGATAAAGATAACACAACTATTATTAATGGTTCTGGAGATGCTAAAGATATTAAAGCACGCGTAAGCCAAATTAAATCGCAAATTGAAACAACAACCAGCGATTACGATAAAGAAAAATTACAAGAGCGTTTAGCTAAATTAGCTGGCGGTGTTGCTGTTCTTTATGTTGGTGCTGCAAGTGAAGTGGAGATGAAAGAGAAAAAAGACCGTGTTGATGATGCGTTACACGCAACTAGAGCTGCCGTAGAAGAAGGCATTGTTGCTGGTGGTGGTGTAGCTTTCATTAGAGCTAAATCTGTTTTAGAAAAAATCACAACCGAAAACCTAGATGAAGTAACCGGTATCCAAATTGTAGCACGTGCTATTGAAGCACCATTACGTATCATTGTTGCCAATGCAGGTGGCGAAGGTAGTGTGGTAGTTGCGAAAGTTATGGAAGGCAAAGGTGCTTTTGGTTATGATGCTAAGTCTGAAACTTATGTAGATATGCTAAAAGCGGGTATTATTGACCCTAAAAAAGTAACTCGTATTGCTTTAGAAAATGCCGCTTCTGTAGCTGGTATGATATTGACTACCGAGTGCGCTTTAATTGATATTAAAGAAGATGCTCCAGCGATGCCAGGTGGTATGGGTGGCGGTATGCCAGGTATGATGTAAGTCGAGAGCCTCGACACGCAAAATATTAAAAACGCTTCAATTTGGTTTGAAGCGTTTTTTTTTGTGTTAAGAGGTTTTATTTTTACAGAATCATTTGGAATAAAGACTTGATTCATATAGTAAGAAAATTGCAGAAAATATTTCTAAAATAATATACGATTAGATACGAAAATTTGCAATAATGATACGATATAATTTTTAAAAAGTTGATACGATAGGATACTAAATATACGAAAATGATACGTTTAGAATGTATCTATTAAATAAGGTGAATGGCAAATCACCAGATAAATATTAATTGATTTTGAAGCGTTTTTTTGTGTTTGTTTAACGCTTACGGCTATTTTTTGGTCGCAGAATTATTACTTGAGTACATTCTGAAACCGAATTGTTTGTTAATAAATGTAAACATTATTTTACCTAAATGCAGCGAAATAGCCGACGTTAGTACCAGTTGTTTTTTGCCTGTCATTATAGTCGTTTTACGGATCTTGTTGCTATGAATGCAGGAAAAAATTCGTCCATTCCATTTTCTCCACCCCAATTATCTTCATACATATTTGTCAAGCTAAAACCAGCGTCTAATTGTCCGCTAATTTGGTCTGTCAAACTATGTCCAAATACCAAAGCTTCATTGTTCTTTTTCAATTCTTCTAATCTTTCCGTCGGTAATGAGTGCAGGTCTGAAAATGGTTGCTTATAAATTAGTTTCAAACTTTCTTCGTCAAGTTGAAATGAAATTGGATTGATTAAACCTGTCATTAAAATTCCGTTTGGTTTCAAAACTCGGACGCATTCTTTCCAAACTGGTAAAACATTGTCGACGAAAAGTATGGAACAAGGGTTAAAAATCAGGTCAAATGAATTATTTTCAAACACTGAAAGGTCTTTCATATCTCCTTGAACTGTTTTTATACCAAGGTCAAATTTGTCACTTAAAGTTTTGTCTTGTTGTAGCTGCCTTTCGGAATTGTCAAAAATTGTAACATCTGCCCCCAAAGTCGCCAGAATAGGCCCTTGTTGTCCGCCACCAGATGCTAGTCCTAAAATTTTTAAACCTTTTAAGTCAGGAAACCAATTGTAAGGAACGGATTTTTTCGGTGTCAAAACAATATTCCAGTTTCCACTTTTTGCATTTTCTAATTCTTGTTCGGAAACAGGAATTGTCCACCGGTCTTTCTTGTCAACGTAATTGTCCCAAGCTGATTTGTTATGTTTTACAATGTCCATTTTTTTGTCGTGATGTGTACCATTGGTACTAATGCAATGATATGAAATCGTTTTAACGTTTTGTACCAAAGCAAAACGAAGATAGTAGAAATATTCTACAAAACCAAGTAATTAAACAACCAGAAAATCATTTCTTCCCAGCTTCCATCAAAAAGAAATCACTCATCTTTTTAAAGGTATTTTCATTAAATGTTACAGGGCCGTGCTGTCCGTTGGGCACCGAAATAAATTCGTTTAACAAGCCTTTTTCTTTTAAAGCTTCAGAGAAAAACACGCTTTGGCAATGTGGCACCACATTATCTGCCTCGCCATGAATCACCAAAAAATGTGGGGCTTTGTTATCAATAAAGGTCATCGGATTAATGAGCGCTAACATATCTAAATGATCTGCTGGATTGCCTTTTATTAAAGCCGCTTCGGGCGATTTATCATCTTTAGTAGTTGTGCAGTTTTCCATGCGTGTAAAATCGATGGGGCCAAACCAATCCACCACGGCGTCAACGGCACTGCTCACTTGGGTATAACTTCCTAAATCACCTTCAATATCAACTGTTTTTTCGCCAACAGTAAATGTTTTAACACCATTTGTGGTTCCTGCCAACGATGCTAAATGGCCACCAGAAGAAAATCCCGTTATGCCAATAAACGACGCATCAATATTGTAGGCTTCCGCATTAGCTCTTATAAAACGGATGGCTGCCTTAACATCATTAATTTGTGCGGGATACATGGCATCTCCACTCGACCTATGATTAATCGAAATAACCGCAAAACCACTATCCAATAAGGGTTTGCCCAACGCTTGAAAACCCATTTGTTTCATATTATTGGCAAACCAAGCGCTACCGTATATCACAAGGATGGCTTTGTATTTAGGCTTTTCTACGCTAGGTAAATGGATATCAAGTTTATGGTAGATATGATCATCATTAGCATAATTTACATCAAGCCATTGTTTTCCGGCATGTTGTGCAAAACCGCTACTAAAGCAAAGTGCTGATAGCATAAGAATCAAAAGTTTTTTTTTCATGGTTTATAATGTTTAAATAAATTTTTATAATTTGATTAACAACTAGTGTTTTAGCTTGTAATAATAAAATGCCGGCAGTAATAGCAACAAAAAGAGGGGCTGAATTAAAAACCGCCTAATATTAAAAAACATATAATAATCTTGTTGTCTCGGACTAATAACAAAATATAAATAAAGACCTATTAACATAATAAATGCAGCAACATATACCATTACCGAAAACTTAATAATACTTTTATCCTTAAAAAACAAATATAAAATACCCAACGAAATAACCGTATTTATAATGTAACGACCTGTTGTAAAGAGGGTGACTTTAAAAACTTCCCGTCTAGGACTATCAATATATAAATAGTCGTTTTGAAAAAAGATTAAATAGGGGTCATAAAACAACTCGTTTTCGAAAACCCTCACCAGCACCAGCAACGTGAATAGTATAAAAAGTAATATATAAGTAACGGGCTTACTCATTCTTTTTCGTCAGTTTAGAAAATCGATTCGCCCAAAACATCCAAAGCAAAAATACCATTCCGTAAATAATTCCCGGAAAAATAACATGATGCAGTATGTTTGATCTCCAAGGATAATGGTATAATCCTATGGACAATACAACGATGCGAAGTAAATTAACCACGTATAATAAAACACTTCCAGATAAGACAAAAATGATGGTTTCTTTTAAATTACCCGAAAAGGCCACAATAAAGGACACAAATAAAATAATAATGCTTACCGAGTTACAGCCCTCAATAATTCTGGCCACATATTTACCATTAACTATAAGTTTCATGGAAGGTTCATCGGGATGGGGTATTACCCGTGCATTATAACCCACTACATCAAGCAAATCTTGGCTTTGTATGGCTACAATGTGCGTCATATAATCTGGATAAAATGGAGACCCTTCAGAAAACTTTAAATAGAATTTATAAGCTATCGATAACACAGCATACACTATTAAAAAAGTAAACACGAACCTTGTTACAGATTTATATTTTATAAGAAGTTCTTTCAAAATATATCATTTATATATCGAACCGAATTTAACGCTTTTTAAATACTTTTACCAAAACTTTTAATGGGATGATGTTTGAACCTTTAAAACCACATATTGAAACCATAGTTTCAAACCCTAACAATTCAGTAAACAAACGGCTTCTAGCTATTTGTAAATTACTTGAAGCAAGCATTCCACATTACAATTGGGTGGGATTTTATTTTAGAAATGGCAAAAAAGAAGAACTCATTTTAGGCCCTTATGTAGGCGCTCCCACAGACCACACAATTATTCCTTTTGGAAAAGGCATTTGCGGTCAAGTAGCCATTAGCAATAAAAATTTTGTTGTACCAGATGTTACTACACAAGATAATTATATTGCTTGCAGCATTACCGTAAAAGCCGAGATTGTTATTCCCATTTTTGTAAATGGCAAAAATATTGGACAAATAGATATAGATTCCAATACACCGGATCCGTTTACAGAAGCAGACGAACGCTTTTTAGAATTTGTATGTACCAAAGTAGCTTCAATACTTTAAATTAGAAACATAAGTGAAAAACTTTTAACTTTTAACTTTCCAGTGTTAACAACTCCCTTTTATAGTTAAAAAATCACTTCGTTTTTTAGTCTTCCAAAGCACTTATTTTAGTTTAAATAATTACTTTTGCAACTTAATATAACACATCAAAAATGAGCAACGAAAAAAAGATTAAATCTGCTTTAATCTCCGTATTTAGTAAAGACGGTTTAGAACCCATTGTGAAAGAATTAAACCGTCAAGGCGTAACAATTTACTCTACAGGAGGCACCCAAAGCTTTATTAACGATTTAGGAATTAATGTTGTTCCTGTTGAAGAAATAACATCGTACCCTTCCATTTTAGGGGGTCGTGTAAAAACCTTGCATCCAAAAGTTTTTGGTGGTATTTTAAATAGACAAAACCATTCTGGTGACGTAGCAGAATTGGCCGAATTTGAAATCCCTCAAATAGATGTGGTTATTGTTGATTTATATCCGTTTGAAAAAACCGTTGCTTCTGGCGCAAGTGAGCAAGATATAATTGAAAAAATTGATATAGGCGGTATTTCATTAATTCGTGCCGCTGCCAAAAATTATGCTGATGTTATTTGTGTATCGTCTGTGGATGATTATGCTGAATTTTTAGAACTTATTTCAGAAAACAGCGGAAGCATTTCCGAAGAAAACAGAAAACGTTTTGCCGCTAAAGCATTCAACGTATCGTCTCATTATGACACTGCCATTTTTAATTATTTCAACAAAAACAATGACGAAGTTGTTTTAAAAATTAGTGAGAACAATGGAAAAGTGCTACGCTATGGCGAAAACCCCCATCAAAAAGGCTATTTCTTTGGTGATTTTGATGCCATTTTTACAAAACTTCATGGAAAAGAATTGAGCTACAACAATCTATTGGATGTTGACGCAGCCGTTAATTTAATGAATGAATTTAAAAATGATGCACCAACGTTCGCTATTTTAAAACATAATAATGCCTGTGGTCTAGCCCAACGAGACACATTAAAACAAGCTTATATAGATGCCTTGGCAGGTGACCCTGTTTCTGCTTTTGGAGGTGTTTTAATTAGTAATAAAGAAATAGACAGCGATACCGCCCAAGAAATAAACAGTTTATTTTGCGAAGTTATTATAGCGCCTGCTTACAGTGAAAAAGCTTTAGAAATTTTGCAAAGCAAAAAGAATCGAATTATTTTAATTTTGAATGCTGTTGAATTGCCAAAAACTAATGTCAGAAGTTGTTTAAATGGTGTTTTGGTCCAAGATAAAGATAACATTACAGATGCTAAAGAACACCTGACCAACGTTACCAAGAATATCGCAACACCAAGCGAAATTAACGATTTATTATTTGCTTCAAAAATATGTAAGCACACCAAATCCAATACCATCATCTTGGCTAAAAACAAACAATTATGCGCAGGTGGGACAGGTCAAACAAGTCGGGTGGACGCTTTAGAGCAAGCCATCCACAAAGCACAATCTTTTAATTTCGATTTAAAGGGTGCCGTCATGGCAAGTGATGCGTTTTTCCCTTTTCCTGATTGTGTTGAAATTGCTAAAAATGCAGGCATTTCGGCTGTTATTCAACCGGGTGGTTCTATAAAAGATCAATTAAGTATTGACTACTGCAATGAAAACAATGTGTCCATGGTATTTACGGGCACACGTCATTTTAAACATTAAAAGAAGATTTTTTTATATGAAAAAGCTTCAGTGTTACATTGAAGCTTTTTTTATTAAAACAGAGGAACAGACAATATATAACATATATTTCTGTTATGAATCCGTTGAAATTCATCAATAAAAAATATATAGCGTAACAATAAACAATAATTTGTATTTTTTTCAGTAGTTTTATTACTTTTACATCCCGAAACCTAAGGGCTTTTTAATAACTTCATTAATAACAGATAATACATGGGCTTTTTCGACTTCCTAACCGAAGAAATTGCAATAGATTTAGGTACTGCAAATACACTCATAATACATAACGATAAGGTTGTTGTTGATGCGCCTTCCATAGTTGCAAGAGATAGGATTACCGGTAAAATAATAGCCGTTGGTCAAGAAGCTAGCTTAATGCAAGGTAAAACCCATGAAAACATAAAAACCGTAAGGCCATTAAAAGATGGTGTTATTGCAGATTTTGATGCTTCTGAGCAAATGATAAGTCTTTTTATTAAAAACATTCCGGCATTAAAAAAGAAGTTTTTTACGCCTGCCCTTAGAATGGTTGTTTGTATCCCATCGGGCATTACCGAGGTTGAGATGCGTGCAGTAAAAGAATCTTGCGAGCGTGTTAATGGTAAAGAAGTATATTTAATACATGAGCCTATGGCTGCGGCTATTGGTATTGGTGTAGATATTATGCAACCTAAAGGAAATATGGTAGTAGATATAGGTGGTGGAACTACCGAAATTGCCGTTATTGCCCTTGGCGGTATTGTTTGTGATAAATCGGTTAAAATTGCTGGTGATGTGTTTACTAATGATATAGTTTATTACATGAGAACCCAACATAATTTATATGTTGGAGAGCGTACTGCAGAAAAAATAAAAATTCAAATTGGTGCCGCTACTGAAGATTTAGACCTTCCTCCAGAAGATATGAGCGTTCAAGGTCGTGATTTATTAACCGGAAAACCAAAACAGGTTCAAATTTCATATAGAGAAATAGCGAAAGCACTGGATAAATCTATTTTAAGAATAGAAGATGCCGTTATGGAAACCTTATCCCAAACCCCACCGGAATTAGCTGCCGATATTTATAATACAGGTATTTATTTAGCAGGTGGAGGCTCCATGCTACGTGGTTTAGATAAACGTTTATCGCTAAAAACAGATCTACCGGTCTATATTGCAGAAGATCCTTTAAGAGCTGTTGTAAGAGGAACAGGTATTACACTTAAAAATTTAGCTAAATACAAAAGTGTCTTGATAAAATAGGCCTATAAAACATGCAACAGATTGTAAATTTTATAATAAGGAACAAAACGTTTTTGTTATTCTTGTTGCTGTTTTCTATTTCTATTTTATTTACTGTTCAATCGCATTCCTATCATAAAAGTAAGTTTATAGATTCTGCTAATTTTTTAACTGGTGGCGTCTATAATTCTATAAATAATATTAGTGAGTATTTTGCTTTAAAATCCCAAAATGAGATTTTAACCAAAGAGAACAATCGTTTAAAGTCTGTTTTATACAATTCACAAACCAAACAGAACACCTCTTACATTGATAGTATAACTTTCAATGCACTATATAAATTTAGCACTGCCCAAGTTATAAAGAATAGTTACAACACAACAAACAATGTGTTGTTGGTTAACAAAGGGATTAAAGACAGTATCAAACAAGATTTTGGTGTTATTACCGATAAAGGTATATTAGGGATTATTGACCAAACCTCAAAAAATTACGCTACTGTATTATCTGTTTTGAACTCCAAGAGCAACATTAGTGCACAGTTAAAAAAAACAAACCATTTGGGTTCTTTAACTTGGGATGCTAAAAGTCCCGAATACACTCAACTGATTGACATTCCCAAAAATGCTCCTTTAGCAGTCGGGGATACCATAATAACGTCTGGACGTTCATCTATTTTCCCTAAAGGTGTTCTTATAGGAACTATAAATGATTTCAAATTAGACCCATCTGAAAACTCATATATTATCAATATCAAGCTTTTTAATGATATGACCAATATTGAACATGTGTATATTATTGAAAACGTTAATCTTCCAGAAATAAAAAAATTGCTGAATGAATAACGTGATTTCAATACATAGCATCCGGTTTTTTGTTCTTGTATTGGTTCAGGTTTTAATTTTTAACCATATCAACTTTCTTGGGAATATAAATCCGTATCCATACATCTTGTTTATAGCTCTGTTTCCAGTAAAAAATAATAGAACCGCAATAATAGGCTTAAGCTTTTTCTTAGGATTATCTGTTGATTTTTTTTTAGACACAGGTGGTATTCATGCCGCTGCCTGTTTATTTATTGCCTATGTGAGACCTATAATTTTAAAGTTTTGTTTTGGGACTATTTATGAACATCAAACCATAAAGTTTGAGACCGTAGAATTTGGCTCGAAGCTTACCTATTTTACCTTACTTACCGTGATTCATCACTTTGTTTTATTTTCATTAGAAATATTTAACATTTCAAAAATAATTTTAGTGCTTCAAAAAACGTTATTCTCAGGCATATTTACTATATTAATGTGTTTACTTATAACTATTATTTTTACTAGAAAGACCAAATGAGGCAATTATTACTTTTCATAATTATAGGAATAACGGGAATAACCTTTATTGGTAGGCTCTTTTATTTACAAATTTATTCTTCTGGTGATGAAAATTTATATGATGATAATGCCATTAGAAAAGTATATGACTACCCCAAACGCGGTTTTGTTTATGATAGAAATGGAAACCTTTTAGTCGATAATCAGCCATCTTACGATGTTATGTTTATTCCAAGAGAGGTAAAACCGTTAGATACGCTTGATTTCTGCAATCTTCTTAAAATAACCAAAGAAGATTTTATAGCAATTTACAATAAAGCCTATAATTATTCCCCAAGACTCCCTTCGGTTTTTATTCCGCAATTAACAAAAGAAGACTATGCAGCCTTACAGGAAAAAATGAGGAAGTTTGAAGGGTTCTATATCCAAAAACGATCATTGCGCCATTATCAAACTACCATTGGCGCTAATGTTTTAGGTGATATTGGCGAAGTAAACAATGCCATTATTGATAAAAACCCATATTATAAAATGGGTGATCTTATAGGGAAACAAGGGGTGGAAATATCTTATGAAGAAGTATTAAGAGGTGTAAAAGGCATTAAGTTTATTCAAAAAGACCGATTCAATAGAGATCTTGGCCCTTATAAAAATGGCATATATGATACGCTTCCAAAGCAAGGAAAAGACATTACCATAACGATTGATGCTAAACTTCAGGAATATGGCGAACTTTTAATGCAGCATAAACGTGGTGGCATTGTTGCTATAGATCCATCATCAGGTGAAATTTTGCTTATGGTTACCGCCCCTAGTTATAACCCTAATTTATTGGTTGGCAGGGATCGTTCAAAAAACTTCACAAAACTATATAACGATTCCATAGCAAAACCATTATTTGATAGAGGTTTAAAAGCCCAGTATCCTCCAGGCTCACCATTTAAAGTGATGAATGCGCTAATTGGTTTACAGGAGGAGGTAGTTACTACTGAAGATCAATTTTCTTGTAGAATGGGCTATTATTTAGGTAGCAGACGATTAACCGCATGCCATAGTCACGTCAGCCCCTTAAGCATGAATGGTGGTATTGCTCAATCATGTAATGCCTACTTTGCAAATGTGTACAGACGTATTATCGACAAAACCAAAAATCCAGATGAAGGCATGGATATTTGGAGCAATCATGTTAAAAGTTTTGGACTAGGCAATTATTTGGGCTACGATTTGAAAATTGGTAACAAAGGGCGCATTCCTGATAGTGATTTTTATGATAACTGGTATGGCGAAAATAGATGGGCGTCAACCTATAACATATCCAATTCCATTGGGCAAGGTGAAGTAGAAACCACACCCATACAATTGGCAAATATGATGGCTGCCATTGCTAATCGCGGCTATTACTATACGCCTCATATCATAAAGAATATTGAAGGCGAAACGATTGACACAAAGTTTACAACGCCTAATTACACCACTATAGACAAAGAAAATTTTGAGCCTGTAGTACAAGGCATGTTTGATGTATACAACAATGGTACTGCGTATTCCCTTCAAGTTCCTGGGATAGAAATTTGTGGAAAAACAGGAACTGCAGAAAATTTCATGAAAATTGATGGTGTAAAAACACAATTAACCGATCATTCTATATTCGTAGCTTTTGCACCAAAAGACAACCCAAAAATAGCTCTGGCGGTTTTTGTTGAAAATGGGTATTGGGGCAGTCGATTTGCTGGAAAAATTGCCAGCTTAATTATTGAAAAATATATTAAAGGCGAGATTACCAGAACAGATTTAGAGGACTGGATTTTAAGGTATAGTTTAGAACATGAATATGAAAAACCATACTCTGGAGAAGATTTTGGAATAAACAAAAACTCAACCCTAGAAATAGTTGATGATATAGAATACAAGAGACTTAAAGAGCAATTAAAAAAATTGTCTAGTTAATGGTAGAGGCCCAGAAGTATTTTAAGTTTGATTGGATTACCATTTTTCTCTTTTTTTTGCTGGTTGGTTTTGGTTGGCTGAATATTGTATCAGCCTCCCATAGTGGTGAAACCATTAACTATTTAGATTTCTCACAACCTTATGGAAAACAACTAATGTTTATTTTTATTACCATTGGTTTAATTATTATTCTGCTAGCTATAGAGTCCAAATTTTACGAACGTTTTTCAAGTGTCATTTATATTCTGTCCATGCTGTCTCTTGTAGGCCTTTTTATATTCGGAAAAAATGTAAATGGTGCCACATCTTGGTACGACATAGGTGGCATGACCCTACAGCCAAGTGAGTTTGCTAAAGCAGCCACCGCGCTTGCCGTTGCAAAGTATATAAGTGATCTGAATACAGATATTAAAAGTATTAAAGATCAAATTAGTGTACTCGCTATTGTGGCGATTCCTGCTATCTTGGTTTTGCTTCAAAAAGATGCTGGAAGCACGTTGGTTTATGGTTGCTTTATATTCATATTATATCGCGAAGGTGTATCTGCAGCCTATTTATTAATTACGTTATCCATTGTCATTCTATCGCTTCTTTCCATAAAATTTGGGGTTATAGCCACTTCAATAGTTATGGTTGTGATTGTATTAACACACCATTTTACTAGAAAAAGGAAACCTTTAATTATTCAGCCCATTTCTATAATTTTAATAAGTGTTTTGATTTGTTATGGTGTTAAACATTTTTATGATGAACTATTACCTGCACATCAAAAAGATAGAATTACCATTTGGCTAAGTTTAGAAAAAGATCCTGAAAAGTTAGAACGTATGAAAAAAACCATCGCTTATAACTTAAACGAATCCGAAAGAGCCATAAGTTCTGGAGGCTTAACAGGAAAAGGCTTTTTAGAAGGCACCAGAACTACAGGAAAATTTGTACCAGAACAACATACGGATTATATTTTTAGTACCGTAGGCGAAGAATGGGGCTTTGTGGGAAGCGCTTTTGTTGTTATTGTATTTGTCCTCCTTTTAATGCGTATTCTCCATTTAGCCGAACTACAAAAATCCCAATTTAGCCGTGTGTATGGTTATAGTGTCGCCGCTATTATCTTCATGCATTTTTTAATTAATATAGGCATGGTTATGGGTTTAATCCCCACCATTGGTATTCCATTGCCCCTATTTAGTTATGGTGGCTCTGGACTTATGGGTTTTACCATTTTATTGTTTATTTTTATAAAGTTGGATTCTGATAGGATAAACCAATGGTAGCCAATAATTGAGATTCATTTATTTTAGTTTCATATGAAGACATATATTGTTTATAATGTTCATATGGTATCGCCTTATTTTCCTAGGTGTTTTGCACAAACTTGTTGTTTATGGCGATTTCTTATGCAAAAATGCTGTTTAATTTGTGTCGTTCTTCTGATGGTTGCTTGTTCTAGCTCCAAAAACACTAATAGCCAAAAGTCATTTTCATCGGAACAAATTAATTTAATTACAGCTGCCGATTCCCTTACCCCAATGCGTGTTTTCAAAATAACAAATACAAGGGATTCTCTATTATTAAGAACTAAAAGCCATTACATTAAACCTGATTCAACCAATATGGTTCTACAAACATTTATAAAGCGTCTTTATAAAACGGTTACAGACAGCATGTCTTTAGGTGTTGGCATTGCAGCGCCTCAGGTAGGCATTTTAAAGAATATTATTTGGGTTCAACGATTTGATAAAGAAAATTTTCCTTTTGAAGTGTATTTAAATCCAAAGATTGTTACCTATTCGGAGAAAAAACAAGTACGTAGAGAAGGCTGCCTATCTATTCCAAATCGCTCGGACACATTAAGTAGCAGAGCTTATTCTATTTTGTTGGAATATGATACCATGGAAGCCAACCATATAACAGAAACGGTGGAAGGTTTTACATCCATTATTTTTCAGCATGAAATTGATCATCTAAACGGTATTCTCTACATAGACCACCTCAACAAAGAGGTTTTGGATGCTAAAAAGAATTGAGACTACTTTTTCAACTCCAACTTTTCAGCAAAATAATCACAAAAATCTTTCATTGTGGCCGTCATTTTCTCATCTTGCGTAGCTCTATTAAAGGTGTCACTCATACCTACCAAGGTTTGATGAAAAAATATTTTCATATCATCAACAGGCATGTCTTTTGTCCACAAATCAATTCGTAATGTTTCTTTCGCATTAGGATCCCAAACCGAAAGCATCATGGCTTTGGCTTTCTCATTTTCAACACCACCGTCTTGCGCCGTCCAATGTAACTTTTCTGGCACTCTATTTTCATCAAGGGTTACTGTAAGTTCTATTTTAGATGTTATTTTTTTTGACATTATTTACGTGGTTTAAACTTTGAATTATTAAATATTTCTTCGGTGCTGGCATCAAACATGTTTACTAAAGACACATTATTTTGATCCATATACGCTCTTACTATTTGCCAACCTATATATTGCCCTAATTTATCGGGAGACTGTGTATCTATTTCTTCTAAATAAAACTTGGAAAATGGCGCATCAATGATGAATCTGGCCGGTAATTTAGAATCAGTACTATATAACAACTCTCTTTCAACTAGATAACGCCAAATATAACTTTCGTTAGCAATAGCCCAATCTAACTGCTCTTGTGTATAGGCTATACGTTCGGCTTCAGTTTTAAAGGGAATCATGATGTCTTTAAAATAAAGCAGTTTTCCATGATAAATCATTTCATCCAACAAGGTTTTATGCTGTTGATGGTAAATATATTTTTGGGCGTATCCATCAGCAATATCTACAACGATTTGATTTTTATTCATATCGGCCGCAATGTATTGCTGTATACCTTGATAAAACTCGTGGTCACTTCCTAAATATGTGTCTAACGAAATAACAACAATGGTATCTGTAACAATCACTTTGTGCCTGTAATCCACTTCACTGGTCGTGGTGATAATTCTGGGTGTATTAAACACTGGAAAATAATATTTTAAATGATTGAATAAGGACTCAATCTCTTGTTTTGTATCATCCATTTTAGGAAATGCCTTTTCAACTTCAAAAAATAATTGCTTTTGCAACGTATCATCCATTTTTTCAATCCAAAAGGTATCGCTATACTTTTCAGAAAACATAAACGGATAGGCAGTTTGTAATTTCTTTAAATCGTTTGGTGAAGATTTAGCAAACAATTTATCAAATCGTTCTATATCAACCTCAGTCCCTATTCCAGCAATCTCATTTTCTAATTTATTATCTTTTTCGCAGGCTAATACAACTATTGCAAAAATAAATACATAGGATAAACGGTTTAAATAAAACTTAAACGGCATAAATTTTTATTAATTAAGTGTTTGGTTTATTTTTGTTTACAAATGTACTATTCTTGAATTTAAATTCATTTAATATGCAAACAGAAAAAGTTGCTAATCATATTGTTAATTGGTTAAAAGATTATGCCACTAAGGCAGGTGTAAACGGATTCGTCATTGGAATTTCTGGTGGTGTAGATTCTGCGGTCACCTCTTCACTATGTGCAAGGACTGGATTAAACGTATTGTGTATAGAAATGCCCATACATCAAGCGGAAAGCCATGTAACCAGAGCACAAGAACATATTAAACAATTAAAGGAAAGATTTAGTAACGTAAGCGATATACGTACTAATTTAACACCCGTTTTTGAAGCTTTTAAAGCAGAAGTTATTTCTGAAGGCTATCAAACTACCGTGGATATGGCATTGGCAAATACCAGAGCGCGTTTGCGAATGACCACACTTTATTATTATGCGGGACTTTATAAGTTACTGGTAGCGGGTACCGGCAATAAAGTTGAAGATTTTGGTGTTGGTTTTTACACCAAATATGGCGATGGTGGCGTGGATTTAAGTCCGATTGCGGACCTACTAAAATCTCAAGTTTACGAACTTGGGATGTATTTAGAAGTTCCAGATTCCATATTAAAAGCTGCGCCTAGCGACGGCTTGTTTGGAGATGCCAGAAGTGATGAAGCACAAATAGGTGCCTCTTACCCAGAATTGGAATGGGCAATGCGCATGGATGAAAAAGGCAAAACCCTTGAAGACTTTTCAGATAGGGAAAAAGAGGTCTTTAAGATTTATAAGCGTTTTAACAACACCAACAAGCATAAAATGCTTCCGATTCCTATTTGCAATATTCTTAAAGAAATGTTATAATTATTGTAGTATATATAAAAAATTCTTACATTTGCTGCTTAGGAAACTCTCTCCGTCATGATTCTCTCAACAAAAAATTCATGACAATCTAAAACCTAAAAAATTATGATAAAATTATTAATAGCAGATCCACACCCTATCGTGAGAAAAGGTCTTGAACATCTATTTTCTAGCTCTTCTAACATTAAAATTGTTGGTAGTGTTGACAATGGTAACGACCTTCTTGAATTCTTGAAAAAAGAATCAGTAGACATTGTTTTGTCTGAAATTGATTTACCCAAACTCAATGGGTTAACAGTTTTGAGATATTTAAAAACTGACTACCCAAATGTTAAAGCAGTTATGTTTAGCTCGCAACCAGAAGAAGTTTATGGTTTAAACGCCATAAAAGCTGGTGCTTTAGGTTACATTTCAAAAACTGTAAACATCATTACAATTAACGAAGCCCTTATGAAAGTACATGAAGGTGGCGTTTATTTGAGTAATGAGTTGACACAACAATTAGCTTTTGGTAGTAGAGTTAACAAGTCTGGTTCGTTTTTCAAAAAACTATCAACCAGAGAAACTGAAGTTTTAAAACTTTTAGCTATTGGAAAGAAAAACAAGGAAGTTTCAAAAGAACTAAACATTAATGAAAAAACAGTGAGCACCTATAAAGCGCGCTTAATGAGAAAACTAAAAGTAACCAATATGGTTGATTTGGTTAATCAAGCGAAGCTGATGGACTCATAGTACTCTATTGAGTTTTCTAGATAAAAGCATTTTTAGCCCAGAATAGTCTTTGACTTCCTCGAGAACACTTCTGTTAATTTCAGATTTATTTCTCAACGTTTCCTGTTGAAATTCAAAGACCTTCTGTTCTATTAAAAAACATCTTAAACTCAATATGGTTTCACTAACTAATTGGGCAACGCTGGAAGTTTTATCTTTTGGATAAATATTCATGCGTTGCCAATTATCTAGACTATAACGCTCGTCTTCCATTAGAATAGTGGTTATCTCATTACCCATGTCCGCATCGACGATATTAACAAATGTTTTAAGTTCAAAATCTGGATTCTGATTTAAAGCATCAATAATAGTATAATACAAAGTTTTAAATTGCGGATTTGAAAATTCCATTTCATCTTCCTGTAAATCCAAAAACACTTTTTCAAATACTTTCGCCGTTTGTTTGATAGGCTCTAAAACAAGTTCGCTTTTATCATTTTCCTTTAAAACCAAATCTTCAAAATCTTCTGTTTTATTTCCATAAAGCAACAACACTTCTATAATTTTTCGTTCCAGCACATATTGAACATCCACCTTTTTTATTGGCTGTTGGTTCTTTATAACATCAAATGCCTTTTGTTCTGCTTTATACTGGGTATTCGCTTCTTGCACATCTTTCTTATTAATTTGTGCCAGCGTGCTAAATAAAACTTCTTCACTAATGTCCATGATTCTGGCGCATTCTTGAATATAGATTTCCTTTTTTATACGGTCTGGAATTTTAGAAATACTGTTTACAATATCCCTAACGGTTTCCGCTTTTTTTATGGGGTCATTTTTAGAATCTTCAACTAATAGCGACGCCTTAAATTGGATAAAATCTTTAGCGTTCTCCTCAAGATACAATGACAGTTCTTCAAGCGTATTTTTTCTCGCAAAACTGTCGGGGTCGTCACCCTCAGGAAACGTACACACCCGAACGTTCATCCCTTGTTCTAAAATTAAATCAATCCCACGAATGGAGGCACGCATTCCTGCCGCATCTCCATCAAACAATACGGTTATGTTTTTAGTCAGCCTATTGACTAATCTAATTTGTTCCGCTGTTAATGCCGTACCAGAAGACGCCACTACATTTTTAATACCAGTTTGATGAAACTGGATCACATCGGTATAACCTTCCACCAAAAAACAATTATCTTCTTTAGCGATGCTTTGCTTGGCATGAAAAATACCATATAACACATTACTTTTATGGTATACCTCACTCTCGGGAGAGTTGACATATTTGGCCGCTTTTTTGTCATTTGTTAAAATACGTCCGCCGAAGCCCAACACACGGCCGCTCATACTTTTTATAGGGAACATCACACGCCCTTTAAACCTATCAAACCGTTTATCGTCCTTAACTATGGTGAGTCCTGTTTTTTCTAAATAATCAATATTGTAGCCATGTTTTAAAGCGTCATCGGTAAAGGCTTGCCAAGCATCTAACGAATACCCTAGATCAAATTTTTTAATGGTGTCTTCCGTAAAACCACGCTCTTTAAAATAACTAAGGCCAATGGATTTCCCTTGGTCGGTTTTATGCAGTACTTTTTGAAAATAGGTATTGGCAAACTCATTTACCAAATACAAACTTTCGCGCTCGTTGGCATGTTCCTTTTGCTCATTACTTTGCTCCGTTTCTTCTATCTCTAGATTGTATTTTTTAGCTAAATATTTAATAGCTTCGGGATAGGTAAAATGTTCGTGTTCCATTAAAAATGCGACCACATTGCCCCCTTTACCGCTACTAAAATCCTTCCATATTTGTTTTACTGGTGATACCATAAAACTTGGTGAACGTTCATCGCTAAAAGGACTTAAGCCTTTAAAGTTACTGCCCGATTTTTTAAGCTGTACAAAATCGCCAATAACCTCCTCTACTCGGGCGGTTTCAAATACTAAATCTATGGATGCTGGTGATATCAAATTGTTCTATCATTCCTGTGAAAACAGGAATCTTATTAATGAAACTATTAAATTTTGCTATGGATTCCTGCGTGCGCAGGAATGACAATGTAAATGTAATATAAACAATTCATTATTGAAATTTAAAATTATTTGTGAATGAATCTCTTTCATTTAACAAGACAATCAATGACCTCAGATTTATATGATTAAGATGTGCTAACTCCCTCATATTTAATTAAAATATTATGATGAATGTCATAAAAAATGAGAATTCTTTTTTCGTATTTTTACAGTAAATAATTCTTCTTTTTCAAGAACAACAAAACTAAAAAATTTAAAAATCAATCATGAACATTAAACGCAAAACATTGTTATCGGCGATGGGCTTTGTATTTTTGGTGGGATTGGTATTATCAGGAAATTCTGCCATGGCGCAGAGACAAGCTGATTACGCTACCAAACTTGACACTACACGAAGCATCGCTCCTTACTTCACTTCGGCAACAACTAAAAAAATGACCCCTGACTCAGATGGGTTCATTCAACGTTGGCTGCTCTTAGAACCCATTAACAAACCAAACCGTGGCAATACTGTTTTTACAGATAGCTACCTAAGAAAAGCATTTGACACCCTGTATTTCGCTAAGCAATTTACAATACTGCCAAAGCATGGCGACAAAGTAAAAGTTGGAAACGAACAACTAAAATGGCATGCATTGGAGAGCACCAATTTCAATGTGAAATTATTTCGTTTCGCTTTTGGGTTAGATAAACAGATTTATGGCGTTGTATTTTGGGCAGTAACCGTCGTGAACAGTCCAGAAGAAATGAAAAACGTTAGAATGGCTGTAGGTTCTAATTCTGCATCCATGTGGTGGGTAAATGGAAAAGAAGCCGCACTACTTTCGGGCGACAGACGTATGGTGATGGATGATGTTGTTTCTACCCGTTTAACACTTAACAAAGGGAAAAATATCATTCGTGGGGCAGTCATTAATGGTCCGGGAATGAGTGATTTCTGTGTACGCTTTCTTGATGAAAAAGGAGAACCAATTAAAGATATCACAATTAGTTATGAATAGAATTAGTTCCTATTCAATATCAATTATAAAAAATTATTTACTGATGAAAATAAGCATTAAAAAAATAGGCAGGACAGCCATGCTATTAATATCGTTGACCGGTACATTAATGGCACAAATTGGGAAACCATTCATTCATGATCCATCAACCATCATGGAAAGTGATGGCAAGTATTATACATTTGGCACAGGCTCGGGGGGATTAATATCCGAAGATGGCTGGACATGGAATCGTGGTGGTGTAAGGCCCGGTGGTGGTGCCGCTCCTGATGCCATAAAAATTGGTGATCGTTACCTTATTGCATATGGCTCAACCGGTGGCGGATTGGGTGGTGGACATGATGGTAAAATAAATACCATGTGGAATAAAACGCTTGACCCAAACTCTCCTGATTTTAAATATACAGAACCTATCTTAGTTGCAGAATCTAAGAATATGGAAGACAATGACGCCATAGATCCAGGGCTTTTACTAGACCCAACCGACGGACGTCTATGGCTATCTTACGGCACTTATTTTGGAAACATTCGCCTTATTGAACTTGACCCTAAAACAGGAGATCGTGTAAAAGGGAATGAAGCATTAGACATTGCTATTGATTGCGAAGCTACCGATTTGGAGTACCGTGACGGATGGTATTATCTTCTTGGTACACACGGCACTTGTTGCGATGGTTCAAATTCAACCTACAACATTGTAGTGGGTCGTTCTAAAAAAGTAACAGGCCCTTACCTTGATAATATGGGAAGAGACATGCTAAGAGGTGGCGGCAAAATGGTCGTTTCATCTGGTGGAGGACGCATGAACGGCGCTGGACATTTTGGGCGCACCATTATTGAAGATGGCGTTGAAAAAGTGTCTTTACATTATGAAGCAGATTTAGATCAAGGCGGACGTAGCGTATTAGCCATAAGACCATTATTATGGAAAAATGGATGGCCAGTTGCTGGAGATAATATTAAAGATGGCACTTATGAAATTGAATCTGAAAGACGCGGATATGCCTTAGAATTGGTAGTTGATTTTGTAAGAATGCCACGTACAGCACGAGGATTTGGCGCAAATACAGACGAACCAATAGTACCCGTTCCATCCCAACAATTATCAGATGTGATTAATACCTGGCCAACAGGAAATATTGATGTTAGAATAGGAGATTATATAGGACGTCCGCATCAAAAATGGACCATTACTGCAGTTCCTGAAGCGAGTGGATTTTTAGGTAGTCCATCCTATAAAATAGTCATAGAAGGAACCGAACGCGCATTAACAGCAACAGCAGATGCTGAATTAGTAACGGTTCCAGCATTTACTGGTGCGCCAGAACAATTATGGCGAATCGATCAATTGACTGATGGCACCTATAGAATAATGCCTAAGGTAGTCCCAAATTCAAACAAAAAGTTAGCGTTAATATCTATTGGAGATAGCACACCAACCCTTGCCGAATTTGACATGAACAGTGACAATTCCAAATGGAATTTTAGAACTCCTTAATGCTGTTTTTAAATATATGAAAGCCGCTTGTTTAGTTAAACAAGCGGCTTTTGTTTTTTATTGAAATTTTTATATTATTTGGAAATTTGATTTTGTGAGAAAAAATAGCGAACTTCGTTTAACTATTGATATAGATAATTTATTATCTATCCATATCTTAAAGTTACCCAACATTTAAACTGAATGAAGAAATCAAAAATAATTCTAATCCATTTTGTATTATTTATTTTATTATCATTAGTTTTTTTCTTCTCGGCTGAGTCAATTTTAAAAACCTTTGCTCCTGATTTAAATTATGTTACAGTTTGGATAACTCTTGTGATTTTTGGAATAGCTTTTATATTTATTGTCCTGCTTATATCTTGCTTAATTTTTATTTTAAGAAAAAAGAAAACCAAAAAAAGAAAAAAAATTGAAAAAATTGAACTGACTAAAAACGGATTTCAGATCAATTATGATGAAGAAATTACTCAATTCAAATGGTCAGAGATTGAAAAACTGACTGGATTTAAAGTTGACCGAATTACAACAGATGATATTTGTTTAAAAATTGAATCTGATAATAAAATATCTTTTGCGACAGAGGAATTCGAAGGTTGGCGGATTTTTATGACCGAATTGCTAAATAAATTTCCCGAAATAGATAAAAATTGGGAAAGTATTATAGCAATTCCAGCATTTGAAAGAAAAGAAACCGAATTGTATAACAGAAATAAAAACGTTGGGTAACACCGTGTAAAAAACATTGCTTATTTTAGTTTAATCGTTTGGTCGTTGCTTTGTTTGCTAGCTTCTGATTTTCCTTCGGAAAATCCTCGCACTCAAACACGCAACGTTCCTTACACATAAACGTTAAACGAACCAGACAAAAAATATAATCTCAAAGACTTTAAAATAATCCCATAAAAAAGCCCGCATAAGCGGGCTTTTAATTCTATAAATTGACAAGACTAATTAAAGCTTGCGTTAGATAACATTAACTGAGAAGGTTCTTCTTCTGTAACACCAGGCGCTGTGTAAATAACATATAAATTAGTTTGTCCTGTTTGCGCTTTTATTGGTACATTAATCATGACATTGCGTTCGCCTGCTTTTGGTTTTGGCATAGAACCTCTACCTAAAATGGGGCCATCTGGTGCATTCAATCGAACTTCAAAAGCATATTGGGCTTTTGGTGGTTGCCTAAAAAATCGAGCGTTTAAGATAACAGACTTAACCCCTGTTAAATCCACAGTCCCCAATTCAAACCAACCTTTGGCTTGGTCTAAAATCGCCATAGCACCACCGTTAAAGCTTCTAGCACCAACACCTTCTTTTTTCATGTCTTCTTTAAAAGCCACGGTGCTACTAGGTAATATCACAGATTTTGAACCTGTTAATGGAATGGCACCTACTTCACCCTCATCGGTATAAGTAGCTGTAATGCGCATCAGTTGATCTGGATTTTTTGGATCGGCTTTTACTTTCCCTTGAGCTGGTAATGATTGGTTTTTAGCACCATCATCAGCCAACGCCATAATGTACGAGGCTATTTGGCTAGATTCATCCAATGTTATATTTGGATGTGCAGGCATCATCACTTCTCCCCAAACTCCTGAACTACCCGAAACAATTTTTTGCTGTAAATAAGATATTGCACGCTTTTCATTTTTATACTTTTCTGCGACGTCTATATATTTGGGGCCAATAGATGTTTCAGCTTCTTTATGGCAAGCTTTACAATCCATGGATTGCGTTAACGCTTTACCTGTTGCTGCTGCAGATACTTCTTGGTGACCTAAATAATCTTCTTCATTATCAATCTGTTCTAAATAATCAACACTTACAAAAATATTGTCATTGTTAACTTTTTCGTTACCATCTGGATCGGTTACCGTTACATCATATGCCACATAGCTTCCCGGTAAAAAGAACGAACTATTACCTCCTATGATGTCAATTTTTAATTCTGGTCTAGAGTTTCCAGCAACAATGGTCAATGCTTCGCTTTTTGCTGCTTCACCTTTATCGTCTTTAACTTCTACTACTATTTTATAGTCTCCAGCTTTGGCATAAGTATAGTTTAATTCTGGCACGTTGGTTTGTTTGGTTTCGCCATTACCTAAATCCCATGTATAAGTCATTGGATCTTTTTCCCTATCTCTTGCTTCTACTTTCACAGTCACAGCTAATGGTAATTTTCCATTATTAACATCCACTGTTAAACCCTCAACTACTGGAGGTCTGTTTCCTTCTTTATATTGAATGTAGCTTAAGCCCGAATCTGCATTTTGGGTAAACCAACCATTTCCATATTCCAATAAATACACTCTACCATCGGGACCAACCTCCATGTCAATTAAAGCATTCAATGTAATATCTGAAGCGAAAGGTTCCATTTTACTAAAACTACCATCGTCATTTAAGTGAACCGCAAACATCCATCCACGAACCCAATCATACACCATAAGTTTGCCATCGTAATAGCTTGGTAATTCTTCAGATCCTTCATACATATCGGAATAGTACGTAGGGCCGGCCATGGCATTTCTTCCACCAGATGTTGTTTGTGGAAAATCTTGAGAATTTACATAATCATAATAAATATAGGCTTGCTCTGCTTTTGGAAGTTCTGTTAAACCAGTATTATTTCTAGAATTATTGATTGGTTTTTCTGGATTGAAAGGCAATCCCGATTCGCCAGTTTCGTAATTATAATCCACGTAAGGTATATTATTGGCAATAAATAATGGCCATCCATAATTACCAGCTTTTTTCGCTTGGTTAACTTCATCATACCCTCTAGGTCCACGTGTTTTTAAACTGTCTGCCCTTGAATCTGGACCAACATCACCCCAATACAAGTAGTTTCGTTTCATATCTATAGAAATACGGTACGGATTACGATGCCCCATGGTATATATTTCCGGTCTTGTTTTTTCTGTTCCTACTGGGAATAAATTTCCTGCTGGAATATCATAACTACCATCTTCATTAACTTTTATTCTTAGTATTTTTCCTCTTAAATCGTTAGTATTACCCGAAGATCTTCTAGCATCGTACTGCTCATGACCTGGAGAATCATTTAAAGGTGCATAACCATTATTAACATATTTAACATCCCTTTCGTTAAAAGGGGTTGAGTTATCACCGGTAGAAACGTACAGCAGACCGTCGGGGCCAAAAGCTATGGAGCCACCTGTATGGCAACAAATATCACGTTGGCTGCCAACATCTAAAATAACTTGTTCAGAAGCTACATCAAATACATCATTCTTGAATTTGAAACGGGACAATCTGTTTACGCTTTCACTACCTGCTGGTGAATAAAAAACATAAACCCAATTATTTTTAGCAAAATCTGGGTCTTTTTGTAATCCAAGAACACCTTCTTCGGCATTGACTCCTGGTGCATCTGAGCTAAAATATACATCCAATTTAGCCACTTCCTTAACTTCTCTTGTATCGGCTTTATAAAGCATTATTTCACCTCTTCTTTGCGAAATAAGGACGTCATTGTTAGGAAGTACAGTCATTTCGGTAGGTTCGTAAAACTTACCTTCAGTTAACATCACTTTAGAAAAACGATCTGCTGCCGGAGGAATTTGAGAGCTTGCTTTTTTATAATTAAGAATCTCATTGTCGCCAATAGCATACTGTATACCACCTAATATATGTTTTAAAAATAATGCTTCTGAAAAGCTTTCATCTGTATGACCGCCACCAGTGTAAAATGCTCTACCACCATCAAAATCATGGTACCAAGCAATGGGATGAAAATCGCCATTCATACCACCTTCATAGGTTGATTCATCCAAAGTGATCAATACATTGACATTTGGGTTTATTTTTTTGTAGTTATACAATTCATCAGTACGATGCCAAATGGTATCTGTAAAAAACTCGGTTGCTACAAAGTTTTTATCTTTTATAATAAAATCTGCTTCTGGCGTACCACGTGGATGACTTAAAAAATAAGCCCCGACTAATTTATTATACCAACCCCAATCATATTCGGTATCGGCTGCCGCATGTATACCAACAAAACCACCTCCTGCTTGTATATAACGCTCAAAGGCTGCTTCTTGATAATGGTCTAGAACATTACCCGTAGTACTCAAGAAAATAACAGCCGAATATTGTTTCAGGTTATCTTCATTAAATAATTCTGCGTTTGTTGTAGTATCAACTACAAAACCATTTTCACTACCTAATTTTTGAATGGATGCGATACCCGCTGGAATGGAGGCATGTACAAATCCCGCTGTTTTAGAGAACACTAATACCTTAGGGGCTCCTTCTCTTTTTTTACTACAAGAACTAAGGGTGATCGTGGCAACAAGAATTAATAGAGGCAATATTTTTTTCATTAGTTTAATTTGTTTGTGGTGTTAATTATTTAGTTATCTGTTGGTTTCAGAAATGGGTTTAAAAATACATTATCTGATATTTACAACACTACTTTTATTACACATTTAACAGTTTTTGTGATTACAAACCGTCCAACAGAGTAATTACCTCCTTAAATGGGCAGTTTTTAAACTGTGGATACTAAAGCGAATCACAAATTAATTGAAGTGCGAAAATTAATTATTCTTACTCTTGATTAAATCTAATATGTTTAAAACGAAAAAGACTACATTCTTTCAGGAACTTGGATCCCTAAAACATGGAAAGCCATCTTTATAGTTGAAGCTACTTTTTTTGAGAGTTGGACTCTAAATATTTTTTCGTTTAAATGATCCGCTCCTAAAATAGAGACGTTTTGGTAGAATGAATTGAATTCCTTAACCAATTCATACGTATAATTAGCAACCAACGCCGGACTGTGTTGTGATGCCGCATTTTGAATAATCTCTGGAAACAGCTCTAATTGTTTTAACAATTCTTTTTCCTTTTCATGTAATGGCAATTCTATGTTTGCGGACAAATCAAAATCTGCTTTTCTTAAAATAGCCTGAATTCTGGCATAGGTATATTGTATGAAAGGCCCCGTGTTTCCTTGAAAATCTATAGATTCCTTAGGGTCAAACAAAATACGTTTTTTAGGATCTACTTTTAATACGTAATATTTTAAAGCGCCTAAACCTATCATTTTATATAACTCTTGTTTTTCTGAATCGTTATAGCCATCTAATTTTCCTAATTCTTCTGAAATCTCTTTAGCGGTTGTGGCCATTTCTTCAATTAAATCATCAGCATCTACTACAGTTCCTTCCCTACTTTTCATTTTTCCGCTAGGCAAATCGACCATGCCATAACTTAAATGATATAAATTTTTGGCCCATTCAAAGCCCAATTTTTTCAAAATTAAAAACAGTACCTGAAAATGATAATCCTGTTCATTACCAACGGTATAAACCATACCGCCTACATCTGGAAAATCCTTGATACGTTGTATGGCGGTACCAATATCTTGCGTCATATACACAGCGGTTCCATCCGAACGTTGCACTATTTTTTTATCTAATCCATCTTCGATTAAATCGCACCAAACTGAGCCATCTTCTTCTTTAACAAACACACCTGATTTCAATCCTTCAGCAACAAATTCCTTTCCTAATAAATAGGTATTACTTTCATAATATAAGGTATCAAAATCGACACCTAAATTTTTGTAAGTTTCAGTAAAACCATCATATACCCAACCGTTCATTTTTTTCCAAAGTTCTACCACTTCTTTATCGCCAGCTTCCCATTTTTGAAGCATTTCTTGGGCTTCTACTAAGATTGGGGCATTCTTTTTTGCGTCTTCTTCAGATTTACCCTCTTTAATTAAGGAGCTTATCTCATTTTTATATTCTTGGTCGAATTTCACATAATAATTCCCAACCAATTTATCCCCTTTTAACCCTGTACTTTCGGGTGTCTCATCATTCCCATAACGTTTCCAAGCCAACATACTTTTACATATATGAATGCCTCTATCATTAATTATTTGGGTTTTATAAACCTTTTTACCAGAGGCTTTTAAAATTTCGGAAACACAATATCCCAAAAGATTGTTTCTTACATGTCCCAAATGCAAAGGTTTATTGGTGTTTGGTGACGAATACTCAACCATGATGGCTTTGTCCTTTGGGTTTGGCGCTACAAAACCGTAGGTGTCATCAGTCTTTATTGTATTGAAAAAATTAATATAATAAGCATCACTTATTTCAACATTCAAAAATCCTTTTACAACATTAAAGGCTTTAACGTCTTCTACATTTTCAACCAAATAATTACCAATCGTTTCACCAATTTGAACTGGATTCCCTTTTAGAACACGCAACATGGGGAAAATAACAACGGTTATATCTCCTGCAAATTCTTTTCTGGTCGCTTGAAATTCAACGGTTTCCAATTCCACATTAAAAGATGTTAAAACGGCTTGTTTTACTTGGGTCAATAAAGTCTCTTGAAGGCTCATTAATGGTATTTTTTTGGTGAACAAAGATAAAACTTTTATTAAAGCTTTATTGTAAAAAAGCATAGACTTATAATACAAACAAAAACACCAAACATTAAGAATTAATTACAAAACATAAACTGTTATTCAACTGTAAAAAAGCCCGCATTGAAATCTTTAAAGTTATAACGATATTTCAACCACAAATGGTTGTTTTTCTATGTTTCTCGCAGTTTGTCTATTCATCGGTTTTTCTCAAAAAAAGGGAATAACTCTTTATCTAATTTATTGGTATTAAAACGCCTAAATTAGATTTTAACTCAGCTTTTTTCAACTTTTGCTGTGTAAAGCTATTACTCAAAATAAAATTGAATTTTTTTTACGTCAACAACCAAGCAAAAATTCAATAAAAAACATCTTAGTTTCCCTCAACTAGATGTTGCTTAATAATGGGTTTCAAGCGCATTATAAATAATTGTATGAGGAAAATAATTACTTTAATTATTTTTATATGTTTCATAAAATCTGGTTTTTCACAAAACTCGGACATAGATAGCCTATCTATAGAATTAGCGTTTCAAAATGCCGATACATTAAAGGTAAATACATCCATTAAACTTATTGAAAAGCTTTATGAAATCAATGATTTTGACAGAGCCTTAAAATACATTATTGAAAGTGAAAAACTTTCATACACATTAGATTATAAAAAAGGCATTGCTGAAATTACGTATTACAAATCATTAATTTATGCGCAAAAAAATGATTATATCAATGCCATAGATGGTTACACAAAATCTAAAGATATATTTAATCAATTAAAAGACACCTTAGGAATTGCAAAAGTCAATAACAGCATTGGCCTTATAGAAATTAAAAGAGGGAATTATGCCAAAGGCCTTCAATACTCACTTTCTGCCATTAAGGAACTTGAAAAAAGACGTCTTAAGAATGATTTGCGTTTAGCATACAGCAATATAGCTAAAGCTTACTACAATATTGAAGATTATGATAAATCTATAGAATTCTATTTAAAAGCGTTACAGGTACAAGAGCAATTAAATGATAAAAAAGGAATTGATATATCTAATAGCCGCTTAGCCGAACTTTATTCCATGAAAAAGGAATTTAGAAAATCTATTGATTATTATGAAAAAGTTTTAGCCAACAATCCAACTAATAACGATTCCATACAAAGTGTTGTTTATCCAAAATTAGGTGGCGAGTACTTGCAATTTAATGATTATGAAAATGCCAATAAATATCTTGAACAAGGATTAAATATTAATAGACGTATAAATAATAAGGATGGCTTATTAACGGCTTTAATAAATCTAGGAAACTTAAACTTGCAGCAAAACAAATTAGTAATTGCTGAAGCTCAGCTGCTGGAAGCTGGCAATATTGCGGAAGACATTAATAATAAAATTGAGTTACTAAGGCATTACAAACTAATGAAAACCTTAGACTCTGTAAGAAACAGATTTGATAAGGCATTTGTTTGGCAACGAAAGTATTATGATCTAAAAAGCAGCCTAACCAATAATGGTTCCGTTGATGATGAAACTATTGAACGCTCGGAATTAGATTTAAGTTTAAATTTTGACCAAAAATCGTCCGAACAAAATAATATTACAGAAAATAAAGAAACCTCAAAAACCAAAAAAGATTTTGATAGACTTCAGTTAATTTTTTATGCATTGCTTGCTGCTCTAGCTATCGTTTCTACGTTTTTAATATTAATATATTTAAAACGTAATAGTAGTGTAAAATATGCCCAAGAATTAGAAGAGAAAAATATTAAGATAGAATTACAAAACGAAGCATTTCAAGAACAAACCAAACACTTAGAAAATGTTAATAATGTTAAGGATAAATTGTTTTCTATCATTTCGCACGACTTAAAAGATTCACTGTCTTCCATTAATAGCTTTATTGATTTACTGAAAGACGGCTCTTTAACCAGAGCTGAATTTGATAATTTAATACCGGAGTTAAGTGAAAATGCCAATAATGCGTCTTTATTATTATTCAATTTATTGAACTGGTCCAAATCCCAAATGCAATCACTTAAACCAAACCCTAGTTTGTTTGACGTTCAAGAAGTTTTTGAAGATAAAGTAAAACTTGTTGAGCAACGTTTAGAAAGTAAAGGCATTGAATTGGTAGATCACTCTTTAAGGGATTTTGCTTATGCCGATAGAAGTATGATAGAAATTGTAATTCAAAATTTACTTGCGAACGCATTAAAATTCTCTAAAAAAGGAGACAAAATTACCATTTCAAACCATATAAGTAATGGTCATTGTATTATTAGTGTTGCCGATACGGGCATTGGAATTTCGAGACAAAATATTGAAAAACTTTTCAAAAACAATTCATTTACCACTATGGGAACCAACAATGAAAAAGGAACTGGTCTAGGGTTATCTATCTGTAAAGAATTGGTAGAATTAAATAGCGGTAAAATTTGGGTTGAAAGTGCTGTAAATGTTGGTAGCACTTTTTATGTACAATTACCAAAATCTAAACCAGTAACCGCTTAATCAAACTTTAGGCAAAAATACTTCTGCCATCATACAACGTGCACTTCCGCCACCACATGCTTCAATAGTATCTAAAGAACTTGTTAAAATACTAGTGTGTTTTTTAAGGGTTTCTATTTGATGTTTTGTTAGTGAATTATAGGCGGCCTGACTCATAACTAAATAAGGTTTCTCGTTAGCCCCTTTTACTTGAAGCATATTGCCCGCAAAATTATTTACTTGTTGCTCTGTGATCGTTATTATTTCTTTGCCATCTTGCTTTAAATGGTTCATCACGTTTTTTCGTTCTGATTTATCGTCAATACAATCCAAACAAACCACTGCAAAAGTGTCTCCAATGCACATCATAACATTGGTATGGTAAATGGGTTTTCGTTGTCCATTAATAGTTTGGTTTGCATTAAAAATTACTGGAGTATATTCAAAATCCTCACAAAATTCTATAAATAACTCCTCATCAGAACGAGGCGACAAAGCACAATAAGCTTTCTGGTTTACCCTATCTAAAACAATACTTCCTGTGCCTTCTAAAAATACATGTTCTTCTTCTGCACTTGTATAATCTACAACGTTTTTAATTACATAACCATGATCCTCTAATATATCTAATACATCCTCTCTTCGCTCTAAACGTCTGTTCTCTGCAAACATGGGGTACAAAGCAACCGTTCCATTTCCGTGAAAAGATATCCAATTATTAGGAAATATAGCATCAGGAGTATCGGCATCTAACGTATCATCAACCACAATGACATGAACCCCAATGCCCCTCAGTTTAGCAACATAGTCATCGAATTCTTTTTGTGCTTTAGCATTAACAGCTTCTGGCAATGTAGTATTCAATACTTTTTGATAGTGGTTATTTACTGCGGTTTGTTCGTTCATCCTAAAATTTATAGGACGAATCATTAAAATAGTGCTTGTGATTTGTTGCATACCAAAAATATAATACTGTAAAAATAAAACTATTGCGTTAATAAAACACACCTTAGTAAATTTTGATTTTAAAGAAAAAAAAAGATACCTTCGTTTTCTACTGAACTAAAACCGCTAACTCAAACATGTCCTTTTCTTTTAAAAAATATTTGTTCCTATTATTTTGTCTGTCAATTGTTATACTATTTTTTAGTTGTTCAAAATCAAAAGAGACTACTAATTTTAAAGCTGTAGAATTTACTATACCTACTCGCACTCAAGGTGAAGCAGATGATAAAACCAGAGAGATGATTAAACATGTACAGCATGCCGTTTCGCAAATAGATGTTGAGAACGTTCAGTATATTTTGAATAATAAAAAAGTAGCCATTTTAGAGAATCGTCTTCAAAATTTAAGTGGAAATAAAAGAATAAACGTATTATTCCCTTATGGTATGGAACTGCTTAATGCTGGAAAAACTGAAGAATCCATAGCCACTTTAAAAGAAGTATTAACTGCTATTGAGGGTGCCGATACCCAATCTAAAGCAGATAAAATTTTCATTATTAAAAAACAGTTGGCAATAGCCTACATGAGAAAAGCGGAACAAGACAACTGTCTTGCCAATCATACAAATGAATCCTGTATTATTCCTATAAGTTTAAAAGCTCAACATATCTTGAAAGAAGGCGCTGAACAAGCAATTGTTTTGCTCAACGAATTACTTGCTCAAAATCCCAATGATCTGGAATGCCAATATCTACTCAATATAGCACACATGACTATAGGCCAATACCCTGCAAAAGTTCCTGAAAAATTTAGAATACCTGAAACTTATTTTTCAAGTTCTACGGGTTTTCCTCACTTTTCAGATATAGCAACGACATTAGGAGTGGATGTCACCCAAAAAGCTGGAGGAACCTGTATTGACGATTTTAATGGGGATGGTTATTTAGATATTATTGCATCTTCATGGGGTTTTGACGACCAGATAAAATATTTCGAAAATGATAAAATGGGTGGTTTTACCGAGAAAACCTTAGATGCAGGTTTAAAAGGCGTCACTGGTGGTTTAAATTTAAGACATACCGATTACAACAATGACGGCCATTTAGATTTTATTATTCTTCGTGGAGCTTGGTTATCTAATAATGGTGGTATCCCAAATTCATTAATGCGAAATAATGGAGATGGCACTTTTACCGATATAACCATAGAGGCTGGAGTATATTCCTTAAATCCCACACAAACTGCTGTATGGACCGATATTAATCTAGATGGTTGGGTTGATTTGTTTATCGCCAACGAGTGGTCACAAAACAAACAAAGTCCATGTGAATTGTATTTAAATCAGGCTGATGGCACATTTAAAAATATCACAATAGATGCTGGAATTTCTGCTACTGGTTTTTTTAAAGGCGTGGCAACTGGGGATATAAATAATGATATGTATCCAGACCTATATCTGTCCAATTATTCAGGACCTAACACTTTATACATTAATACAACTCAAGAAACCGGGAAACCTTCCTTTAAAATTGCTACTAAAGAAGCTGGTGTTACCAATCCTGTGCAAAGCTTTCCAACTTGGATTTTTGATTATAATAATGATGGTTTTGAAGATATATTTGTCTCTAGTTATTCTTCAGCAAGCATCCTCCCTTCGGAAATGATGATTAGAAATATAAAAACGAAATCTCCCGATTACAGACCGCTTTTATATAAAAATAACGGAAACGGAACGTTCACCGAAGTATCATTACAAGTTAACTTAAATGAACCCATTGCTACCATGGGCTGCAATTTTGGGGATTTGGATAATGATGGCTTTTTAGATTTTTATTTAGCAACGGGTGATCCCAGTTATTTCTCAATCGTACCCAATAGAATGTACCGCAATGTTAATGGTGAAACATTTGAAGATGTTACTTATAGTTCAGGTTTTGGACATATCCAAAAGGGTCATGCCATAGGTTTCGGTGATTTAGATTTAGATGGGGACCAAGATATTTATGCCGTTATGGGAGGCGCTTTTGAAGGTGACGTGTTTGGAAATTTACTTTTTGAAAACCCTTTAGGCAATAAAAACAATTGGATTAATATTATTTTAGAAGGAAAACGAAGCAATCGCCTAGCCATGGGAGCAAAAATCATTGTAACCATAGAAGAAAATGGTAAGAAAAGAAACATCTATCATTCTGTAGGTACTGATGCCAGTTTTGGTGGCAACAGTATCATGGCAGAGATAGGCTTAGGAAAAGCTTCAATCATCAAAAAAATGGAAATCAAATGGCCCCATTTTTCCAAGGAAACAACAATTTATGAAAACATAAAAGTAAATCAAACCATCAAAATTATTGAAGGAGAAGATATTCAAAACCTGAACCTACCCCAAGCTCCATTTAAAAGCAATAATGACATGCAGCATCACAACCATTGATTTCATTATAATTCTAATCTAAAAATGGCCAATGGCATATTGTTGTTGGCAATGAAAATATAAGGCTTGTTCTTGATGCTCACCAATTCCATGTTCTTGGCGTTCAGGTCGTTGTAAAAGCTTATGTCCCTATAGGGCCTCAACCCTCCCTTGGAGTCGCCCAACAATATGTACCCAATGTTGGAATCGTAGCGCACCGTCTCGACCTCGGCCTCATGGATCGCCCCAGAGCCAACAACGTCCAGGTGCCCATCACCGTTGATGTCCATGAACACAAAGGACATCGTCGGCCCTAACTGCGCAACGCCCGGAAGGTGCCCGACCGCAAACTCCCCGTTGCCCTTGTTCTCCATATAGACCGACTCGAACCCATATACTTCCTTATGGTAGGAACTTGCCAACATCTCGCTCCCGTAAATATCCGCCAGGCTCGAATTCGCGAACTCCTTATAGGTCTTGATCTTTTCGCTAACGAACGGGTTCTGGCTCGTTGAGCATTCCTTCCCCCGAACCGGTACCAGGTTCCCATCGTAGAGCTTGCTCAATATCATATCGTAGTTCCCGTCGTCATCGAAGTTGTTCCCATAGATGTGCAGGGGCTTCTCCCTGGACGGATGGAACTTATTGTTCCCACCAAGGTTGCCCACAAAATAGTCCATGTCGCCGTCATTGTCGAAATCCACCTCCGATATCGTGTTCCACCAGCCCTCGGTGCCACCCAAAGAGGCGATTTCGGTTTTCTTAAATTCACCTTTTTCATTATTGAACACCGTTATGGGCATCCACTCCCCGACCACCATAAGGTCCCTGTCGCCATCCCCGTCATAGTCCGATAGCAATATATCGTTCACCATCCCTATCTCCGAGAGGCCCGGCGCCACCTTATCGGTAACGTCCCTAAAGCGCCCATTGGCGTTCTCCAGTACGTACGACCTCGGTGCCAAAGGGTACTTGCCCGGTATGACCCGTCCCCCTATGAACAGGTCCAGGTCACCGTCGCCGTCGTAATCAAAGGATGTCACCGCCTTGGTGCTGGATAGCATCCCTGGCAGCTTGTCCGTCCTGGTGAAATTGCCCTTGCCGTCGTTAAGGTAAAGCCTGTCCTGGAGCAGCCCATCGTTCTCCCCAAGCTCGTACCCCCCGCTCGCCACGTAAAGGTCTTGGTCCCCATCGCCATCGGCATCAAAAAAATGCGCGCCGTTGTCCTCGTGTGCCCTGTCCCTTTCAAATGCCGATTGGGCCTGCCCATTGAAGGTCCCGCCCGCATTCTGGAGGTACAGTTCCGCCGGCTGGCCCAGCGCGCCCCCAAGGAACACATCATCCAGCCCATCGCCGTTCACGTCCGCCACGGCAAAGGCCGGCCCCTGCTGCGACTGCTTCTGCGGCAGGAGCACCTGGCGCGAAAAATCGTTGAAATCGTTCTCGGCGTGCCAAAAGCCTATGCCAAGAGCGCTCGGGTTCAGCCTGGTGAAGTTCCTTGGCTGTTCCTGTTTTGTCCCACTATTGGAATTGGAGCCCTTATGCTCGAAGGTCACCGTACGGTTCGCCCTGATGTTGTCCGAAATGGTCACCTTGCCGTCCCCCCAGGCCACCTCTATCCGCTTGATGGACTCTTCCGCCCCGATGCCAAAGTTCAGTACCGGGGAGACCGACGACTGGTAGCCCCGGGAAAGGAACAGCTCCTGGTACTGCTGGGTGCTATCGGTGAACACCTTGACCTTTGCCCCTATCGCATTGATGTTCTTTTTATCCCCTACCAGCTTGATGCTGATATAGTTGTTCGTGGAATTGTTACGGTAAACGCTCGCAATGTCCTCAAGGTTGTTCAGCACAAGGTCAAGGTCCCCATCGTTGTCCAGGTCGCCATAGGCAACACCGTTCGAGTTTACCGCCATATCAAAGCCCCACTCCTCTATGACCTTGCCGAAAGAAAGACCCCCATCGTTACGGAAAGCATAGTTCTGGAGCTTAT
>NZ_PJEO01000001.1 GCF_002843175.1 Confluentibacter flavum | reverse complement strand
TAACGTGAGTTCGACGTAAAAAAGTTGATTTATTTATAATAAAAAAGCGAAAAATTTAGTAAATTAAAGTTCTGAATTTCAATTATATAACTAAATATTTCGCTATGATTTCCGATTCTAAAATTACTGAAATTTTCTGTTCTATTGATGATTTTTGTCTTGAATTTGTCCCTTTTTGGCAAAAAAGCCTACTGGCCAATGGAAAAAAGCGCACCAGAGCTTCAAAAATGGGCCTCTCTGAAGTAATGACCATTCAAGTGCTTTTCCATTTATCCGGGTATAAAACCTTCAAGGATTTTTATATAGGCTATGTCTCAAAACATCTAACCAGTTATTTTCCAAACCTGGTATCCTATAATCGTATGGTGGAACTCAAAGGGCAAAGCTTTATGCCCCTGGCTATTTACCTCAAAGTTTGTGGATTGGCAAATTGTACGGGGATTAGTTTTATAGATTCTACGCCCCTAAGGGTTTGTGACAAGCGAAGAATTAACCAACATAGGGTATTCAAGGATTTGGCACAAAGGGGACAATGTTCCCTGGGTTGGTTCTATGGTTTCAAATTGCACATAATCACCAATGACCAAGGCGGTATCATTGATTTTATGATAACTAAAGGCAATGTGGATGATAGAAAACCTTTACGCTTCAAAGCCTTTGTTAAAAAGCTGTTTGGGAAGCTCTTTGGTGACAAAGGCTACATCTCCAAAGATCTATTTACTGAGTTGTTCTATAATGGAGTGCATCTGGTAACCAAGCTTAAAAAGAACATGAAAACAAAACTATTGACCCCTGTGCAAGATGCTTATCATTTAAGAAAAAGGGCCATTATCGAAACTATTTTTGACCAACTCAAGAACATTTGCCAAGTTGAACATTCTAGACATAGAAGCGTAACCAACTACTTCAATAATATTTTTGCCTCACTTATTGCCTATAATTTTAAAGATAGAAAACCTTCTTTAAAAAACAACTTCGTCGATACAAAGCAACTGTATTTAACTTTATAATTACATCGAACTCACGTTATTTAGGCTATTTACACATAATTGTAGATATAGTGCCTTTAGGTCTATATCGTCAACAAATATGATGTAGGTTTTCAACGATATGAGATTCTGAAATATCCCGATAGCTATCGGGACAGAATGACACACTTTGAAGTTTTATGATACTTTGCAGACAATCAAATTTATAATAACTAAATAACATCTATAGTTTGCATGAAGTTCCCCAAGGGTTCCCATGGCTACGCCATGGGATAACTACGGGTGAACCCTATATTAGAAATGGTTGCTTCATGGTTTAAAGTACTGCGATACATTGCATGGCTTTGACAGATTGCACGGGTTTGAATTGTGTGTCCTGTAACCTCAGAAATTGGATGCCTAACCACACTGTGATGGCTATGTTTGTCGGATTCTGGTTTGTAAAAGCTGTTTCTAGTTGTATTTGAATGTTTGTATGTTCTATTTTACATAATAATGGTATGGTTTGTTGGCTTGTGCCTATACCATGGCATTCTGGCTGTACTGGTTGGTAGCTTTGGAGTTGTGATTGCCATTGCGTGTTGGAAACCATACACAGCGCTACCGTAAACTGTACGTGTGTAGCCTTTTTAGGGGCTTTTATAAGGTGTTTTTTTGAAATTTTTGGGATGGTTATAGTGATATTATTACGATTATTATGGCTTGTAACCCTTGGTTTTGCTGTAAATATTTGATTGAATGCTTGATTGTTGTTTAACTGAAAACCTATAAGGGCTTCTGGATTGTTATTTATATGGGCTTCTCTTTGACCGTGTGTACCACTCCCCTTTTGGATTATTTTACTACAAACCCCCGTTAACCGACTTGCCATATGGCTGTCTTTAAACGCTATAGCTGTTTTGCCCAAGCCTTGGCGGATGGTTTTAGAAAGGCTGGAAGCACCACCAAACTCCTGGTTGTTATGCTTTACATTTACAAATACGGGGTCTGTTTGGATGCGCTCTTTGGAAGGCCCGACAGCCCTACGGGAAATATCTACTCCCTTAAGTTGGTAATAGCTTACCCCATTTAGCGTGCCTTTTATTTTTATAAGCCCTTTTTGCTTAGGCATGTAGTTTTGTGTATTAGTGCCCTATTATCCGAAGTCGAAAGTCTCAGTGTGACAAATTTAATATATTGACTGTAAAGCAAAATAATAATGGTGTTCGCGAATCTCCCTCATGACTGTTCTACTATTTTAATTTCTTCATCTTTAAGATTGTATAATTGGTAAACCATTGTATCTATATTTTTATCAATTCGGTCTATTTCAGTTTTTAAAGCTTGTGCTTTTTGCTTTTGTTCCTTAAAGTACTGCATCCATTCGGCTTCTTCCGGTAAACTTAACTGTACTTTGGCTTTTTTCAATTCTTTTAAAAAGTCTTTAAACTCCAATTCGTACCAGTTTTGCAACTTTGTTGTGAGTTTTTCGATTTCAAACTTACTTTGAAGTAAATCAGTATATTGAGTTGTATTGCTATTTAATTGTGAATGAAATTTTAAAATATCTATACATTTTGTGGTTAGCTCACTAATATTGTTCTCGCTAACTTCTGGTAATGGTATTTCTTGCAACTGATTGATTTTTATATGCAACCCCTCTGGGAACTGTCTCGAGAACCACTGTCCGCAAAGTTTAGAATTTAGAAGTGCAATTACTGCGTGTATAGTAAAAGGTGATTTAACCTCATGAATCACATTTATGGTGTCGTTTACCAAGTAAAGCTCATCGTCATAAGTGCAGTTTATCGTCTTCGCAATATCTTGAATTAAGATTTTTGGTTTTAAATAGTGTTCCAAAACTCTTGGTCTTCCGCCAGCCTTTTCTTTTATTAATTCTGGCATATACCACAAGTACTCCCCATTAAAACTTTTAGAGTACCTACCAATGTCTTTTCCTCTTAACATTGGAAAGGAATTATCATCTTTCTTATAATTAAAAATGAAACGCTTGTCATCACTTGTTTTTATTCCTAAAGAGAAATTGACTATATCTCCAAGCTTAAATTGACCGCTTTTTAAATTGATTTGAGGCTCAAGGGAGTATGAATAGTTATCAGTAGAACATACAGTCTTTAAACTAATCTTATGTTCCATCTGGAAAAACATTTGGTTTTTAAGTTGGAACAAAATGACATTGTGGTCAATATTCGGTTTCATATTACGGTATGTCATAATCACAGTCGTAACTATGGCATCTGTAAAAACACCTGGGGGTAATTCTACTAATTGTAGTGGGCTGACATCTTTTGAAATTTTTTCTCGAAATCTGGAAAAACTACTTGTCCCTAGCCAACTATTAGGAAAAATGAAGCCAAGTAATCCATTTTGTTTTGATAAGATAAATGAGCGTTCAATAAAAAGACTATATAAATCGCATTTGTTTTTAAAAGTTGAAAAAGAAGTCTGATAATGTTTTCTTAATTCTACATCCTCTATATTCACAATATTCACATAAGGCGGATTACCAATCACCACATCAAAACCTCCTTTGTATTCGGTACGGAAGGCGTGGTTGTAGGATTGTTGCATGCTATCGCTCTCGGTTATAGAAACAAGGGGTTGCAACCCCTTGTTATCGGTATAGGTATGCAACTGGTGTTTCAATCGGTTGTTTTGTATATACGCAACCGTATTCCATAATTGTTCTTCCAAATCTATATAGGTAGTGCTATATTTTTGAGCCCAAAGTGTAAATTGTTCTTCTTTGGGTATTTGCAAATGTTCTTTTAGTTGTTGTGATGATTTTCCTTTTAACTTTCGAACAATATTTGGTATTTCCTCTTCCTCACACACCAACAGTAAATGAATATGGTCGCCACAACTGTTAAATGCCATTACATTTAAACCGTCTTGCTCTACAATTTCTTTAATGGTTTTTGCAACTACAACTTCTTGTTCATCTTCCAGCCAAAAAGCATCTCCTTTTTTTACTTTATGGTCTATCATTCGTTGTGATGTTCGAGAATTATGAGTAACCCAAGTAATGTGAAAAGGTTTTTTATCTTTTTCTTGAAAAACAGTCGGAAACTCCTTTTGCCAATTAAACGCTTTCTCTCCTGCTACGCTTGGGTCGTCAATTAAAGAGTTACCGCATTTAATATTGTTGTTTAACGTGGTTAATTTTCTGCCTCTTTGTGCGGTACGCAACCACAACGAAAGTTTCGCTATATCTACACTTTCTTCGTTGATGTCAACTCCAAAAATGTTTTTCTCTAAAATATGGTTGCTTACATCCTGAAACACAATACTTGCTCCAAAAAGCTGTGCTTGTAGTTCATCAACATAAGCGTGTTCTTCTATTAAAAACTCCAATGCCTGGTTTAAGAAAGCTCCCGAACCACAAGCAGGGTCGCAAATGGTAATGTTCAATAACCAATTTCGGTAAGCTTGCAGGTTTTCATCCAAACTTTTAATAATTTCTTTTTTTCTGTTTCTTCTGCCCTTTGCGTATTCTTCATCAATAATGCCTAGTTCCGCTTTCTTTTCTTCGCAGAGTTTGCCAACGGTATTGTCAACAATGTATTTGGTAATGTATTTTGGTGTGTAAAAAACGCCGTCTTTCTTACGTTTGGTTTTGCTTTTGTCTATCTCCTGCCCTTCCAGTTCGGCAGTGATGCTTTCAATCTCGTTGAGCGAGTTTTCAAAAATATGACCGAGTATGTTTACATCTACTTCACTTTGAAAATCGTATCTGGTCAAATTTATTACATGCGGATGCAAAATTTCATCATCTAATTGAATGCTATCCAGCACTTCATCGGGCTGAAACAAACCGCCATTGTAAGCAAAAATATCATCAACGGTTTTTTGTCCTTTTCGTCCGGTATCGATATAACCGAAATACTGTTTAAAAATGTCGTACAAAGGTTTGTAGGCATCTTCTTGTTTCAAAATCTCCCAACGGGTTACAATTCGTGAAATGGAATTAGGAGGCAACAATCCGCTATCTTCAGCAAAAAAGATAAACAAATAACGGTCGAGCAATTTTTGTGTTTTCTTGAAGAGTAGTAATTTATCTTTCGCACTACTATTCTTTACCATGTTTTGCCACAAATCATTTCTAAAAGCGGCATAATCTTTATACAGTTGTTTGGTTATTTTTTCCTCTTCAAGTAAACTTTCCTCTTTTACTTTTAGTGGAACACCACTCAATAAATTATCAGCTCTCAAACACAACCAAAGTATTTTAAACTCACTTTCACTAAGCGTAAAAAGATTAAACTCTAAATGCTCTACCGAATGATGAATAAAGAAACGGAGTTTTTCAAAGTTGGAAGTAATGACATACACACAACCTGTTTGGTTGTTTTTGTAATTAAATGCCTGAACATTTATTTTATCTAAATCTTTGGTGTCCGTTCCTTTCAGTTCGATAACAGCAAGAGCTTTTGGTATCGACAAAGGGTCTTGACCTCTTGTTAAAATAGCACCATCGGCTTTTTTAGCTCCTTTTTCGTTTTTAAGTTCGGTGGTTAAATTAAAATTCGGCTGAGGATTTAAGGTGTAACCCAATATATCAACAAACAATTCACGTAAAAAGCCTTCTTGAAATTGCTCCTCTTTGGCATCTCTAATATTTTGCTGTATGGCAGGATTATGAAAATAAGCAGTAAATTTTTGGTAAGCAGTTTTAACCGCATCCGCATCCTGTGCGTTCAGGTGTTTATTGAGTACTGAATTTTGAAAAAATGCCATTTAATTTATGCTGTTTTTAACGTCAGAAATTGAAGCGGAAAGATACAGATAAAATGATATTTAGTCCTGATTTTTAAAGAGAATTTATTAAGGCAAACCGACTTTAGGAGATTCGCGAACACCTATTTATCAAATTATAAAACAGGTGAGCAAAGTTCAAGTTACCCTTCGACTACGCTCAGGATAAACTCCACGCGGTACATTATAGTACAAAACAATGAGCGTCATAGTGCTTTTGGGCGATATTTAAAATAGCTACTAATCTTTTCTATTTTTATTTTTCCGCCACAATATGTAAAATATAATAACGAGAACTGGTAAAATAAGAAATACAATGACATCAAAGGGTTCTGAAAAATTTAAGGGTTTATTGTCATCTGGGTTTGGAGTACCTATGGGTAATTGTATGATTAATAATTTATAAATGGTAAGCATACGTTTCTATTAATTGGTTTAAACGAGTTCTATGTAATAAATTTAAGAAATTATAATGGAGTCAAGCATATTGTACTACCAGAGTTTTATAAATATTTGGAATAAAAGTTTAATTAACTGCTCAATCCAATACAATCACTTCACTTTTTAAGACCCACTTCCCATTGGCTTCTGCACTATATGTAACTGTAATTTTATTAGTGCCTGTTTTTTTAAATACGTCTATAAGTTTAAGATTTTTATGGACGGTGGTATTAATAACGATAGGTTTTGTAAGCAACGTACCGGTTGATGCATTAAAAACATACAGGCTCTTGGTTGTAGGTTTTATATCCCAAAAACCAATCTCGTCTGCGCCATCGCTATTAAGGTCTTTAAGATTTTCTAATTGTGATTGGTACGCACCTTTAATTGTGATCGCTTCTAGGTCCTTATTACTAAAGATGATGACGCTGTTGCATCCACCTTTACATTCTACCGTATCACTGTTTTGGGTATCAGTTTCTGTTGCAGAAAGCAATTCTGGAGAGATTACAGAAGCATAATCTGATATCCCATCGCCATTAAAATCGCCAAACAGTTGCCTTCTATTAGAGATGCTCGTATTGTTTTCACGAGCATCAGGAAATATGGGAGCATCTAGGTTTTTAGCATTTTCTGCAACACCTTCCCGTAGTATTTTAAAAGCTCCATTTTTAATCATCACTGAAAGATACGAGTCATAATTTGCTTCTATACCATTGTATTTTACCTGTTTGGTGAATGCCACTAAATAGCTTCCTGCTTCTTTCGTGATAACAAGTTTATCATTTAAAATACGCTGTGTATAGTCTGGAAATTGTTGAAATAGCAAATGCTTGTCTTGCTGCACTTGGCTTTTGTTGCGCTCTTTTCCGTAATAGGTTACAACATCCATATAGTAACGTTCTAAGTAAGGGAACTTTAGTTGTGTATGGTCATCGTTCCATTGTTTTACAAACTTACCCACCTCTTTTTCGCCTTTAGGATTCAGCTCATTGCAACCAAAGAGTAGTACAACAAGCAGACAGGACATAAAATACTTCATAGATAGATTGTAATTTTAGCTTTAACAATGAATCTTAAAGATACGTGATTTTTTGATGAATTTAAGGTTCATGTGTGTATAACATAATGAACTCATCTTGACTTTTTTCAATTGGCTGCAAAATGATCTTTTTACCCCATATTTTACCTTTTTTTTACTCCGTAGCGCTGCTATGAAGTGCTAAAAAGCTAAAATCTGTAAAAAAAATCTCTATTTTTCGCTTCAATCAAAAAAGTCAAGATGAGTTCAATTAGATGTGATGAATAATAAGCTATTATAACCATTATAATCTCCAAGTACGGATTCGCTTCCCCCCGGTATTGGCAAACTGCTAGACACCTGCTCCTCTTGTGCGTGGTTTTTGCTCAAAGCGGCACTAAGGGTAATACCACTACCAGAAAGCGGTTCGCCTGCCGTATGTGAATGGCTCAACCCTTTATTGACGGTAATAGACCCACCCTTATGCTAAACCAAATTCCATAAAAAGTCTCCTGCGTATTTATTTGAGTTAAAAATTAATGCAACACAACACATTTTTTTTTATAGCAAGTGCTATTTTACATGCTTGTAATTAAAAAGACGTACATCAATGTTTATAACAAATAATAGCACAGACGAATTAGTCGATTTATATTTTAAGGATTATGGTTTTGGGCAGCCCGTGATATTGATTCACGGTTGGCCATTATCGCATAAATCTTGGGAACAACAAATTTGGGCGGTGGTGCAAGCCGGTTACAGATGCATTGCTTACGATCGACGTGGGTTTGGTTCTTCTTCCGAGCCGTGGAGTGGTTATGATTATACGACTTTGGCAGCCGATTTACATGAAATCATTACCCAATTGGAACTTAAGGATGTGGTGCTTGTCGGTTTTTCTATGGGCGGCGGTGAAGTGGTTCGTTATTGCACCGATTTTGGAACCGAAAATATTAGTAAAGTGGCTTTAATAAGTTCCATTATTCCGTTAGTGGCACAAAAAGCTGACAATCCCAATGGCGTTCCACAAAGCAAATTAGATACTATTTTGGACGCTTTGGAGACCGACCGCGTGGGGTTTTTAAAGGATTTCCATAAAAACTTTTACAATTATGTGGATGCCCCTTTGGGAAACATGGTAAGTAAAGCCCAATTGGATTACGATTGGAGCATTGCTGCCCATGCCTCTCCCCGAGCTACCATACAAGCAGCCAGGGCTTGGGCTGAAACCGATTTTAGACCCGAACTCGGCAATGTAACTATGCCGTGCCTGATTGTTCATGGCGACGAGGACCAAATAGTCCCAATAAAAACTTCGGGAGACCAAGCCGCAGAAGGCATTGAAAATAGTGAGTACCATATGATGAAAGGCGGCCCACATGGATTGAACATCACCCACAAACACGAACTCAATAAACTCTTAATCGATTTTTTAAATTCTTAGCATCATTCACCCTCTATTATATGAAGTGATTTAAACTTTTCCCAATTGGCTAAAAAATTGCCCTTTTGAGCCTACTTGTCATCTTTTTTTCCTTCCGTAGCGCTGCTATGCACATCAAAAAAGACTTCAATTAGACTCAAAATGGCTAATTTTCACTTCAATCAAAAAAGTTTAAATCACTTCTATATTCAAAAAAGTACAGTTTCCCTCTTAACAAAAGACTGTACTTTTTTATTTTATAGATATAGCCAAACAACTGTATTACTATACCCTAATACTGATTCGCTTCCCCCGGCGTCGGTAAACTACTGGACACCTGCTCATCTTGTGCATGGGTTTTGCTTAAAGCTGTACCAAACGTAACACCACTACCAGAAAGTGGTTCGCCAGCCGCATGTGAATAACTCAGACCTTTATTCACGGTAATAGAGGCACCTTGACTTTCGGATGGGTTTTCAAAATTACGGCGTGGTCTGGTGATGGAAGCAATGACTAGCGTTTCCTGTCTGGACCCACTGCCTATGGTAATGGTTTGACCTTCACTAAAACCAATAATAGTAGCGACTGGAATGGTGGTTTCCCCAGCAGCAATGGCAGCCCTTACGGTAGTTGCTCCTGTGCTACCGAGGTCTGTAATGGCCACTTGTTCAGCATGAGGACCCAAACCAATAACGATTTGTTGACCCACGCTTAGACCTTCCACACTAATTACTTTGATGTTTTTAGAACCAACGGTGGATGCGCTTGCCAAGGTGATGACAGCTTGTGATTTAAAATCTTGGCAATTACTATCGCTATCAGCACCATCAGGGAAACGTCCCAAACTTCGTATCATAGGATCGTAAGAATCCGTAAACGAACCTTGGCTAGAACCTGGAAGCACCGCGATACAACCACCTTGGGTTTGTTCGCCTTCCAAGGTCGCTATTTGAGGTGTTGCTACCGAACCTCTGGAACTTGAGTTGCCCTGCTGTGACCCATAAATGATGGCATCTATTAGCACCTCGCCACTGGCATCCATCAACGCCACAGAACCTGCATAAATGGACATAGGCAATCCGTAATAGTGATTGGCTTGAACCGTCCCTTGATACCCCATGCTGGTGTTTCCAGAAAGCACAATCGGTGCGCCTAATTCATGGTTTTTAGCCAAGCCTTCTTTTAAGGTCACGCCACTTCCGAGTGCCTGAACGGCATCACCGCTTTTATGGGCAAAACGTGTTGCTGGCGTGAAGCTAATCCCCGTTCCCGGTGATGCCACATCCGCAGCTAATATGTGATCGTTTTTAAGAGGCGCGGTTAACTCCACCTGACCTGGGTCGCCCGTAAATCGGCCTCTTAATGGTGCATTCACCACCGTAATGATATTTTTTACAACGGCATATTCCACACGTGACCCAGTATTGATGGTCAACGTATCCCCCGGAGTCATGTTGGCATTTTGCCATACTTTTATAATGGTGTCACCTGCTTTTGTTTCTTCCGCCAAGCTACTTTGTGTAGAACCCTTACCTACTTCGGTAACTGTAGCAATTTCATACTGTCCGCCCAAATCAATACCTACTTTATCCCCTACCATAAAACCTTCCGCATTGGCAACGGGTAAATTGGTAGTTCCGACAGGAAAATCAAGCCATGGCCCAGTAGTTACTGGCACAAAGACAATGGTTTTATCAGTCGCCGGCGTACCCAAACTGGCAATGGTAACTTTTTCACCCTCGATATCCATTTGCTGACCGACGCTTAACCCTTCGGTGCTGCGAACATGAATCAGTTTGTCACCCGCGTTTGCTGATGCTACCAAACCAGAATGTGCTAAACCAAAAAGGTAGAATTTACCAGCACCTAATGTGGTTCCTTCCGGAATTTTAGCCATTTGAATGGGAGCCCATTCACCAGGGGTATTGATAACCGACCAGTTGGAAATATTCACATCGGCATCAGAGGCATTATAAAGCTCCAAAAATTGATTGGTGGGATTGTCACCACCACTAAAACTCGCTTCGTTAATTTTTACGGCAAGGACGTTTCTTATGCGTTGTGATGTTTCAAAAGATTGTTTGCCCCATTCCGCTTTGGCTCTTAGATAACCTGCATCCACCGATGTTGGAGATGTGATGTTAAAAACCGCTTCTACGGTAACGCCCGCTGCTATGGTTCCACTCAGGGTTGTAGTCGCTTCTGAAGACCATCCTTGTGGTAAATCCAATGACAATTGGACATCTGATACCGCTTCTGCAGAGGTGTTGGTAAAAGATACTTTAAGTTCATGAACGGCACCCGGTGTAAAACTTGTCAATCGCGATAAACTAACACTTGGCACATCATATTTAGCCGCCACAATGTTTGCCTGCACGGCTTTTACAACGTCCTCCGTGGGATAACTTGCAGTCATGATGCCTTCATAAAAGGTACCAGCAGAACCGTTACCATTATCGCCACCATTTCCCATTTGTATAGACCCTTTACGGCTCATGGGAAAATAGGTGTCATTTTCTTTTGATTGTGGACGAACGCCTTTATAGAAGTTTAATAAGTCGCCTTCCTGTGCATTGGCGCCCCATATTTCCCATTGGTTGCCCCCGCCCCCATTCACCATGCCTGTTACAAAGCGCCAAGAATCGATGGTAGGGTTCGCAACATTTTCTTTGGTTTCATAACCTGAAAAAAGTCCAGCTTCCATATCCGACATGATCCATGGACCTTCGCCTTCACCTTTTCCCCAGGCGGTAGCCGTACCATAATACACCGTTGACATGGTACCTGTGCCCACTGCTCTACTGTTCGTGGATGTATTTCCATAGTTAAAGCAGCAGCCACTGGAATAGTGCGTGCCATCAAGTACCATATAGATGCCTTCTGGTTCATCATTAATGGGAAGACCCACGGCATTGTTATTTCGTAAACCCGAACCCGGCATGACATACGTGCCATAGACTTTATGACCGTTAATCGTTACGGGAGCCATATCGGCCAACGGGAGACTATTAAATCCGCCTTTGGCTAGTCCCCTAAATGTTCCGGGAGGCGCCTGTTTTAAATCATTTCCATGTCCGGATTGGTCATAAATGATGCTAATCCAACATGTGGCATCGGTACAGAATGCGTCTTGGGCAGCTGCATCGGCATAGCCTCCGGCATCACCAGTGCTGGGTTGTACCACGCCTATATTTAAAGTTTCGCCATCCGACTCACGGGTCACCTGATAAAGCGGTCCGTTGTAAGCAGCGAATAAGGCTCGCGTGGTACTATGCGCCGTAACAGGAGGAAAACCTGCGGCTGTATAAATATCGCCGGGGCCTTCACTTCTGGGTAGAACTTCGCCACACCCGGTCACAAAAATTAATAGTAAGGTACTAATAGAAACTAGTTTAAGCGTAAAGGAATATGTGTTTTTCATTGTAGTTGTCTTGATTAGTTATGTACAGTTAGTTGAACACGTAATTTAATAAAATTTAGCTTAAAATGATTAAACGTTTGGCTGTTATCATATAAAATAATTGTAAATCTCTGTAACTGTGTGTATTTACTACTTCTCTCCCTACTTCCAAAACGAACAAAGGATTTTAATGCGGAATTCTTATTATATTTATGGAATAGATACATCCATTATGACTTATAAATTTATATCCTCACGCCTTTTTTTGATCGGTTTCTTTATGGTTTGCAATATGTTTATCATGACTGCTCAAACCAATGCTACGCCACAAATCCATACTTGGGAACTATTGGAAATTGAGTTAAAAACCGAAAACCCCTATACTAATTATTATAGAGAGGTTACCTGTTGGGTAGATTTGGAAGGACCTGATTTTTCCAAACGCATTTATGGGTTCTGGAATGGGGGAAATGATTTTTTAGTTCGTGTTGTGGCAACCAAAGCAGGTATGTGGACCTGGAAAAGTGGCTCAAACCAACCTAATGATAACGGATTGAACACTAAAAGTGGCGCGTTTACAGCCGTTGAATGGACAGATAAGGAAAAAGAAGCAAACCCCAACCGTCGTGGTTTTGTGATACCCACTGAAAACGGTCGTGCCTTACAATATACCGATGGCACGCCTTTTTTTATGATTGGCGACACGTGGCTTGCTGGATCTACGTGGCGATTGCCTTTTAGAAATGCTGCTACTGAAAATAATTACATACCCGACACAGGCATCGGATTTGAAGATGCCATCAATTATCGTAAAAACCAAGGGTATAATTCGGTAAGTATGATTGCGGCATTCCCGAATTGGGAGGCCGATAACCACCCGAGCACCTACGCCGATTCCAGTGGGGTATTTTTAAGAAATGCTTGGGAAAAGTTTGGTTATGATGTGTCCGATGCTACAGGCACCGATGCCTCTGGCGGTTTGAGTTATTGGGGCACGTTTACTTCAAAAAATATGCGGGACGAATATGGAAATTTACCGTTCGCCATGTCCGATACCCATAAAGGTGTGTCCGATTTTAATACCATCAATCCTGAATACTTTAAAAGCTTGGATAAAAAAATGGCATACATGTCTGAAGAAGGACTTGTGCCTTTATTGGAAACGGTGCGACGGGATGTTGGCCCTTCTTGGAATGCCTATTTTGATTTTAAGGAAAGTTTTGCACGTTATGTTCAATATCTTATCTCGCGCTATGGTGCTTATAATATGGTCTTTAGCGGTATTCATTTGGATTGGATTCCAAAGGACTTTAGCCTAACGGCCGATGAGTTTAATGAGGCCCTAACCTATCATTTAGAAAAATATGGACCCATGCCATATGGCCAAGTGGTTACAACATTAATCGATCGATCCACTTACAAAGCATTTGGACATGATAAGGATGTTCCCTGGTTAATGATGCATAGTGTGGGCAATAAACCAAGAGACCACCGTGTTACTACTGCGATAGACACTCTTTTTAATCTGAATCCAGCGTATCCAGCCATTAATTTTGAGCCTTATTATACAGGATGGGACCATTCCATTAACAAACCAAATGGCGAACGGCCACCAGCTAATTCGGTACGGGATAATTATTTTGCACGGGCACAAATGTATGGTTCGGTACTTTCAGGCGCACTATCTGGTCATGTTCATGGTACGGCAGCTTATGACATGACTAGTACTGGAGAACCTTCTGGGGCTCGTCCCCATTTTTGGGAAGCCTTGAAATATGACTCCGGACATTATATGCAGCACCTCAATACGTTTATCTTGTCGGAAGGACATAATTATCAGAATCTGCAACCCGCTACTAAAGATTTGAATCCAAACAAAGCACCGGGTAGTCCTGAGATGGGATTGGATGGATGGTCTTATATGATGCGGACGCCTAATAAGGATTTTGCGTTGCTGTATTTTGAAAACCAGTCCGTTTCACCTGTATTGAAAGGGTTTAAACCCAATACATCCTATGCGTTGGTATGGTTCAACCCACTTAATGGCGAATGGGGACATCCAATTAATGTAAAAACGAATAAAAAAGGCGTTTTGGAGTTACCGCTATTTCCAGATAAACAAAACCCATCAGTCATTGATTGGGCGATGAAGATTACTGAAATAAAGAACTGATTAATATTTTATTGGTCTAAACAATAGTCAAACTATACACTTTAGTGCATCTTCCTTTACTCATTAGCTGTGTTATTGTTTTTGGTATTCGTGGCCAAACAGGTTTTTAGTCTGCAACCACTCATTCACTTTTAAAAGATAAAAACATAATAGCCCAAATGCCATTATAACACATAAATGCTTTAAACTTAATGATACAAGACCTTAATAAGGTATAAATGTTTCAAAATTATCAAATTATGTTTTAAACCTATAATTGGAAATATATTATTAATTGTATTTATGTAATTGTATGTGTGTGCATCTATCATATATATTAAAAACTAAACTATAATTAAGATATTATGAAAAAATTAAAAAAATGCCTTGGTTTCTTGTCCGTTATACTTATCATTTCCTGTAGCAGTGGCGAAGAAGATACCAATACAGAAGTCGTTGACCCCATTTTAAAATTAACAACTAAAGTTAATGTAACTACCTCAACACAACATCAACTTATTCAAGGATTTGGCGGCATTAATCATCCTGTTTGGAGAACTGATTTAAATGAAAATGAACGTGAATTAGTATTTGGTGAAGGTGACGGAAAACTTGGTTTTAGTATTTTAAGAATTCATATTGATCCCAATCCAAGTCAATGGGCACTTGAGCTTCCTACGGCTCAGTATGCCGTATCTAAGGGAATTAAAGTGTTTGCTAGTCCTTGGAATGCCCCTGCTGAATTACTCGACCCCAATAGCACTGAAGAAAGAGTACTACCTGAAAAATATGGTGCGTATGTAGACCATCTGAATGATTTTAATACCTATATGGAAACTAATGGAGTGCCTTTATATGCCATATCTATCCAAAATGAACCGGATTGGGGGGAATGGACACGGTGGACTTCTGAAGAAATGCTGAATTTTATGAGAGAAAACGCTCAAGACATTGAAAACAAAGTCATTGCTCCGGAGTCTTTTCAATTTAGAAAAAATTTTTCAGACCCCATTCTTAATGATCCATTAGCTGTTGAAAACGTTGACATTATTGGAGGTCATATATATGGAGGTGGTTTAGATCCTTACCCACTTGCTGAACAAAAAGGAAAAGAAATTTGGATGACGGAATATTTAATGAATCAAAATGCTACAACTTCATGGTCTCAACTAAGTAGTGCTACCATATGGAACGAATCAATGGACATGCTTTCAACAATCCATCAATCAATGACCTTAAATTGGAACGCTTATCTATGGTGGTACATACAACGCTATTACTCATTTATTGGTGATGGTGAGCAAGGGACTAGTAGGGATCAAATTTTAAAAAGAGGGTATGCATTTTCTCATTTCTCAAGATTTGTTAGACCTGGGTACCACAGGGTTGAAGCCCAGACAAGTGTTGAAAAAGGTCTGAATGTAACTGCCTATACGGGTAATGGTAAAACTGTCATTGTAATTATCAATAAAAACTTCTCAAGTGTTAGTGGTATTGGTTTTGCTGTAAATGGTGTCGTGCCAAATTCGGCTGACTTATACATAACATCTATAGACAAAAATGTTGAAAAAACCAATTTAGAAAAAGTAGAAGGTGATTTATTGTTTATAATGCCAGGAAAAAGTATAGCAACAGTGGTTATTCCTAATTAGCATGTTAATGAACTCATCTTGACTTTTTCCAATTGGTTAAAAAATTGCTCTTTTGAGCCTGCTTTTTGTCTTTTTCTCCTTCCGTAGCTCTGCTATGCAACTCAAAAACGCCTTCAATCAGACTCAAAATAGCTAATTTTCACTTCAATCAAAAAAGTCAAGATGAGTTCAGTTAAAAAAAACAAGCGTGTGATATAGCATGCCTGTTTTTTTTACTTTTAAATGTTATATGAAACTAAATCTCAATTGCTATTAACCAAATGGCATTATTTGTCGCTATCTAACTCACGGACTTGGCCCCTGAACTGAATATTGCTGCGATTGGTACTTCTTATAACCATGGAGCTAGATAAATTGGGGAACAATTTAATATACACTTGATAGTTTTCCGTATTTGAATTTTTATCATGAATATCGAAACTAATTTCATAATCCAAATCTTTTACTTTTTTTATTTGTAAATTGTTGGGGATACCTTCAAATTCAATACCCGATGCGTTATTATAACCACCACCAAATTGTCGCTCACCATAAAACGGCAAATCCGCCATAACGGAATCGTTTTTCATCCGCAAATAATTGGCATTGGTTGTTAGGTTAATGTTTCCCGCTGTGCTTCCATTCACAAATACTCCGGCATTACCAAGTTGTTGCATGGCAGCTGTCATAAGAGGTTGTGCGCTACTTGATATTATTTCAAACGATTTGTTTTCAATCATATTATCAAGCACTTTGCTGGTGTTGTCACCATATTTTGGACTACCCGATCCACAGGCCACCAAAACCATCATGATGGTACCTATTAATAAAATCTTTTGCATGCTTAAATAAATTTATGATGTTATAAACTTGGTGGTAGTCAATTAAATATAGCAAATTTTTGACGCAAACTGTTTAATTTTTTGTTAATATGATGACTATCGGCTAAAAAAATCCATAAAAAAACCAGCATACTAAAAGTATACTGGTGAGCTTAAAAATAGCAACTTAAATATTGTTAAAATTCTAGAGCGTCTGTTTTGCCTAATTTAATATCTTTTGTGGCTACGAACATACCATCTTTTTCTTCTATCCTAAGCATGCTTTTAACGGATTCGGCACGACATGCCAGCGTTAATTCAGGGATTAAAGGGTCGTCATTAAAAAAGAATGGTGCCAATTCTTGTTCTGGTTTGCCTGGTTCTTTAATGATACGGTGTATTTGTTTTAATTCTTTGGTACGTAATAATTTACCCGGCATAAAGGTGTAGAATGTGTATTTGCCATCGTCATCGGTTTTTATCCAAGCCCTGTGGTGTACATAGCGTTTGCGGTTGGCATCCCTTTTCATTTCGTAATTACCTTTATCGTCTGGTTGGAAGATATATAAAATAACATCTTTCGCTGGTGTTATGCCATCGCTTTGGTAAATGGTCCCGGTAATTTTTAGTTTTTCGGCTTTTGCTTGAAAATCGGGTACACTATCGATATTGTTTAATGTTCTTTCTGAATAATCGTAAACGGCACTGCGTTTTTTGTAGTCGTCTGCAATTAGGTTTGCATTACTAGCGATACCTTGTGCCATGGTTGTGAAGCAAATGCTTAGCAAACTGGCTAAAGATAGTAGAGTTGTTAGTTTTTTCATGGGGCTTTGGGTTTTAATTTGTTTAAAATTAGTAGTTTAGGTTTACTAAACATTAAAAATCTTATGAACTCCAAAACTTTACGATAAAATGTTTTTAAGTGTAAAAATTACCGATGAATGACCTACTTTTTGGATGGGTTATTGATATAAAAGTTCTCGATACAAAAAAACACCTTGTACCTCGGTAGTTTGCTCGAACTGACAAACCGAATGAAAGTATAATTAAAAAACTAAATATCACTTCGTCCCGATAGCTATCGGGATTACGAAACATGAGAAAATTGTATCGAGAAGCTCATTTAACTAAAGTTCTCGATACAAAATACCTCGTGCCTCGGTATTTCTCTCTAACTGACAGACTAACTAAATGTCGCCTCGAGTCCCGGACTATCGGGATACACGAAATGACACGTTTTATTAGGCTCATAATTAGTTTACGCCACGAATAAATATGATTTTATGCTTTATAAAAACATTTGTGTATTCTTGGCAAAATAGCTATTTAAGATCTATTTTAAAGTAACATTCAATTTAATGTCAGCTTTCAAAAGTTTGGAAATTGGACACACCTCTTTCGCTTTTGTTGCTATTTCTTGAAATTGTGAGGCATCAATATTAGGGACATCGCCTTCTAAAGTTAAAGAGACTTTAGTAACACTGCCATCTTCAAATGTCACCACTGCGGCTACATCTAAAGTCGTTGCCGTAAAGCCTGCTTCGTTCAATAAAAAACTTAATTGCATGGCAAAACATCCTGAATGCGCTGCGCCTATTAATTCTTCTGGATTGGTTCCTTTTTCACCGTCTTCAAAACGTGTGTGAAATGAATATGGTGTCTTACTTAGTGCGCCACTAGCTGTTGTTAAATAGCCTTTTCCGTCTTTTCCTGCACCGTTCCATTGTGCATTGGCTTTTCTTGTAAATTTCATAATATTTTAAGTTTATTGGTTATACGTATTGTGCGTTTGTTACTTTTGGATAATCTGTATAGCCTTCTGGTCCGGGCGTATAAAACGTGTCTTGGTTCCAATCTGCCAATGGCATGTTATTCTCAAAACGCTCCACCAAATCGGGGTTAGAAACATACAACTTTCCAAAGGACACTAAATCGGCGTCACCAGCTTCTATCACAGCATTTCCTTTTTCTTGTGTAAACCCAGCATTAATCATCAAGGTACCATGATATAAAGGTCGGAAATGTTTTGCAATTTCTGTTACTGCATATGGAATATTTGAAACATCAGTAAACGGCTCCGATAAATGAACATACGCCAAATTGTAATCGTTTAATCGTTTAATAATATATTCAAATGTTGGAATGGTTTGTTCGTCCATCGTCATACCAAATACATTGTTTAAGGAAGGATTAAACCTAGCTCCTATTTTTTCTTCTGGAATCACTTCTTTAACGGCATCTAATACATCAAAGAAAAAACGTGCTTTGTTTTCTGTACTCCCGCCATAATTATCGGTTCTGTTGTTTGTAGTTCCACTAAAAAATTGATGGAATAAATAACCGTTGGAAGAATGAATTTCAACACCATCAAATCCTGCTTCTACGGCATTTTTTGCGGCATTTTTAAAATCGTTTATCGTTTCGTTAATGTCCGATAAGGTCATTTCCTTTGGCGGGGGCGTTTTTTTAAGGCCTTCGCTGGTATATACTTCTTCATTGGGATTGATTGGCGAGGGAGCCAAAGGCAATTCTCCGTTATGAAAATCTGCATGCGATACACGACCCACATGCCACAATTGAATGAAAATTTTTCCACTCTTATTGTGGACACGTTTGGTAACTTTTTTCCAACCTTCTACTTGTGCTTTGGTATGAATGCCAGGGGTATTAATATAACCAACCGCTCTTGGTGATACCTGTGAGCCTTCGGTAATGATTAAACCAGCAGATGCCCGTTGTTCATAATAAATGCCTTGAAGATCGTCTGTTGGGGTATTACCTTCATTATTGGCCCTACTTCGCGTCATAGGCGCCATCACTACCCTATTTTTTAGGTTTAAATTTTTACTGTTATAAGAATTTAATAATGCTTGTTTACTCATATATGTATGCTTTGTTTTTGGATTAATTAACACGTCTCAAAGTTACACAAGGTGACTTTGATTTATATTAATCTATGTTATTTAATGAAACTTTAATTTTTTTGACAATTTACGAATATGTTCAGGTAAATTAAAGGATGTTGTGATAAGGATTTGTTAAAAAATGAGGATATTACCTATGGCTTTAAACCAATCATCAATAGTGGTCTCATTGGTGTGTAAAGCCACACTCCCATTGCCATATGGCGCGTACATTTTAGTACTTGTCACCGAGAAGAATCCAACCGTTGGCGTTAACGAGGCACTTGCCAAATGCATCACGCCATTATCCGCAGCGATGAATACGGACGTATTTTTAATGATGCTGGCCATTTCACGGATGTCCTTGCTATAAAAATGAGGGGCCTTAAAATTGATTTTTGAGATGTTTTCAATCGGTAACATTTCAATAATATTATACTCTGGATATTCACTTTGCAAACGTGTGTAAAAAGTAAACCACCAATCTTCAGAATAACATTTATCGCCAGTAGCATTGGTATATAAACAAATGGTTTTTTTAGGGTTCTTTACAATGTCGTCTAAGATAGTTTTACCGTTAGCTATTTCAGAATCCCTTAATTTGATATCCAATAATGGCATAGGTGCATTCGTTTCTGGTAACCCTAGTTCCTTAAGATAGTGTCTTAAATTATAAACGGGGTATTTTGAAATATGCTCGTAATCATCATATTTTGACTCGATTTCTTCGTAATTATTTCCAAAAATCTTGAAATTGGCTTTAGAAAGTTGGGTCAACAACCTCCCTGATGATGAATTTTTATCACCATTAATAACTAAATCGTATTGGGTTTGTTTTATGGACACCCACCCGTTTGCATATGTGAATAAATTACTAAATGGCTTTTTTGGCAGTTGCATGATTTTGTTGATTTGCTTATAATTTTCAAATACGGGATTCGCTACACCGCCTTTAACGAATAAATCAATTTCACAGTTGGGAAATGTATTAATAACCTCCTGAACAATAGGTGTTAATAATAGTTGATTGCCCAATCGGTGATTGGGTCTTATAATCAGCACTTTTTTTATATCAATGATGTTAAGGTCACCTGCTTTAGGTTCAGAATACCCACTGCCAACATGCTTGGTTATGCTATGCATAAACCATCTTCTAATGTGATTGATACGATTTTTAAAAGTCATTTATTGTATAAACTAATTTATGATAAGGCGGACAAAAGTACAAATACACAGAGTGCTGTACAACTTAATCCAGTCTATTCGACTTATACCAAACATTTAAAACGAGTCCTAAAATAATCATGAATATCCCCAAGATACTCCAAAGCGTATAAATTTCACCAAATACAAACAACCCAACCAATACGGTGAAAATAACTTCCAAATACTTTAATGGTGCCACTTGGTTAGTTGATGCTACTTGGAAAGCTTTGGTCATATACACCTGTCCGAAATATCCAAAAACCCCCAAACTAAATAATAATAACCATTCCAACCACCCTTCTGGATTAACCCAATTATTGATGGATAATAAACCACCGACCAATGTGGCTATAAACATAAAATAGTTAACCACAACCACCGGATGCTCACTCTTCCCTATTTTACTGATAACAATATAAACCAAACCGCTAAAAACAGCAGAAGCAACTGCTAGAAACAAGCCATAACTATCTATGTGCTTATCCAAGCCTTTTAAAACCAACACACCAGAAAATGCTATGAGGAAGAATATCCATTGCCAATGTTTTATTTTTTCCTTCAACAAAAAAATAGAAAAAATAGCCGCAAAAATTGGTGCTAGATACCGCAATGACACAGCAGTACCTATGGGAATGTATTTAGTGGCCATAAAAAATAAAGTCATGGAAGTCACGCCGACCAAACTTCTAAGAATCAATAATTTTTTATTGTTTCCAAAAATGGAGATCTTTTTTTGATACAGAAATCCCATAGTGAAAATCAAAGAACTAATGGATCTAAAAAAAACAATTTGATAAGGGCTGGTAGCAACTAGATATTTTACAACACTATTCATGCACGCAAAAGCGAGTGTACTTATAAGCATGAATTTTATTGCACTTTTAACGTCCAAATGGTCTTATTTTAATTTTTCTTTTAGTAGTTATAAAATACACGCCTGTTAAAAGAATTGAGGCCGCAATAATGGTTTGCAACGATATGGCTTCGTCCAAAACGTACCACCCTAGCAGAATAGCGATAACGGGATTTACATACGCAGAGGTCGATACTTTTTCGGTAGATACCGCCTTTAATAAATAATTGAACGAGGTAAAAGCGACCACACTTCCAAAGACACTTAAAAGTAGCATAGACCATTTTACGGAAACACTCCATTCTAAAGGAGATATCCAAGTTTCGCCAAAGACCAAACTTGTAATGGCCAAAAGGACTCCGGCACTTATCATTTGATAAGCTGTACTCACAAAATAATTGGCAGGTAAATCTGCTTTTGAAACAAAAACACTCCCGTAGCTCCAACTCAACACACAGGTTAAAATCATGAACATGCCCAAAAGAGAGCCTTCTTGAGTGACCAATTCTTTTTGGCTTACCAAAACATACATACCAATAACCCCTAATGCTATGCCTATCAAAGCATTAACTTTCATTTTTTTATTATCAATAAGACGCATTAACAATAAAACAAATAACGGTTGTGTTGATGCCTCTAAAGCTGCAAAGCCACTATCAATATATTTTAAAGCCCAAACAAACACACCATTTCCATAGACAAGGAATAAAAATCCAGAAAACACGCAATTTATGAGTTGTTTGCGGGTGATGGATAACCTAAGTTTCATGGATTTAGCAATGGCAAAAATAATGATGCCTGCTGTAGTAAATCGGAATGACGCCAAAAAAAATGGTGGGAGTTCACCAACGGCGATTTTATTAAGTAGATATGTAGAGCCCCAAATAACATAAATAGCAAAAAAGGCTAAAACAATGAGAATGGTTTTACGTGGAATTGCCATAATGTTTTTAGGGATAGAATGTTTAAACTATTTATTTATACATTCTTTTAAAGTAATTAAATCAAAAACTTCTGTTACTATCGAATTATCAAGCGATAAACGTTCATTGGTAGCTCCCTTTTCATCATATTCAAATCTGTTAACCACATAACGAATCACTTCTTTTCTAGCAACATCACGCTCATTTCCTTTAATAACGACCCAAGGTGATAGCGGTGTTCCTGTTTTTCTAAACATGGCTTCCTTATATTTTGTAAAATCTGCCCATTTAGATTGGGCTTCCACATCTACGCTACTTAATTTCCATTGTTTTAAGGGGTTATGAACACGGTCTTCCAAACGTCTTTTTTGCTCTTCTGCATCAATGGAAAACCAAAATTTAAATAGGTGTATGCCGTCTTCAATCAGCATTTTTTCCAATTGAACTACTTGTTTGTTAAATAAGCTATACTGTTTTTTAGTGCAGAAGCCCATAACAGGTTCTACAACCGCCCTGTTGTACCAACTGCGGTCAAAAAGCACCATTTCCCCTGGTCCTGGCAAATGTTCAATATACCGTTGGAAATACCATTGGCCAACTTCTCGTTCTGTTGGCTTGGAAAGGGCAACGACTCTAAATAATCTCGGATTTAAAAAACGGATAAAACGCATAATGGCTCCTCCTTTTCCAGCAGTGTCCCTGCCTTCAAAAAGGATAAGTACGCGTTCATTGGTTCCTTTAATATGTTGCTGTAACCTAACTAATTCGGTTTGTAGATTGATATATTCCTGATCTTCTTCTATGGCATGCAAACTCATAAGGCACTATGATTTCTCAAAATGAATTAAAACTTGGGTAAGTTAATGAATTTGATTAAAAAATTAAATCTTTTTAACCCGAACAGCATTCATTCCTTTTTGTCCTCGTTCCAGTTCATAAGTGACTCTATCGTTTTCGGCTATTGGCTGAAGTAAGCCACTAACATGTACAAAATATTTCTCTTGATTGATGCTGTCTAAAATAAATCCGAAACCTTTTGAAGTATCAAAAAAGGACACTTTGCCTTCTTTTGCAGTAGGTTCATCATCGCCTATTTCTTTCTTTGGAATACCAATTTCTATGCTTTCTGCCTCTACCTTAATTTTCATGGAAGGGTCTGGTGGCGTGTCTGTTAAATTACCATTGTAATCTACATAAGCAAATTGAATACCTTGTGGGTTTTCTTTAGATTCAGCTTTTCTAGCGTCTTTCTTCTTTTGCTTATCTTCTCGTTTTTTTAAGCGTTTTTTTTCTTTTTCAATCTTGTTAAAAGTTACTTGTGATTTTGCCATAGTTTACGGTAAAGGTTTTTAATTATTAAAAATTTACTGCACTGCAATTAATTTTATATAAAATCTTATCAACGAGAAACTCTTTGTAAAAAAATTATAGAAAATGCTTAAACATGCATATATGCTACAAATATACGCTAATTTTGGCAATATTTTAAAAAAACTGCTTTGAGGCTTAGAGACTGTTTAAATTTTATCCTTTGGCTCTTTTATGTACCTTTTTCTGCCATACATCAGCTATTTTTCGATCCATAGCTATGGCTATGAATCTCAAAATACCTTTGTCTGACAAAAAAATACCCTATAAAATATTTCAAAAACAAAATTTAAACGGTCTCTTAGTCTTCTGGAGGGTACCCATGGATGGACTCAAAAACTTCATCGAAATTTGACCTTAAATAGGCATTTAACTTCTTTCTGTATTCGCCTTTTAGCCATTCCACAAAGTTGAACGTGCTCTTACTAATGCACTTAGTATACCTATTTATCCTGAAATCTATATCGTCCCCCAATAGTTTTGCCAAGGCCAAAGCATCGTATACATCTTCGCTGTTTTCTATACAAATTTTAGCATGTTGTTCTATGGATCGTTCTAAAACGACTTTTGAAGACTCGCCGTTTCTTATTGATTCCACGTATGTTTTTTGAATATCGAAATGAACATTTTGTGATTTGGAGAACTCTGCCCGCAATTCATCAGGCATTTCGTATCTAAAATTACTTTCTAAATCTTCATCACTTAAAAGCGAATCCAGATAATAATTTGGAGACTTGAAGATGCGTTGCCAATCTAAATCATCGCCCCAAGGACCAAATCGGTGAAAATTATTACCTAAATCAATAACATCAAAGGTTTTTTTGTTTTTCAAAACCCGAGAACCCCTACCAATCATTTGATAATAAAGCGTCAACGATTTTGTCGCTCTATTTAAAATAATACTTTCTACGGTAGGTTCATCAAAACCTGTAGTTAAAATACTGACAGATGTTAAAATGGCATCTGGTGTTTTTTTGAACCATTTTAAAATTTGGGCTCTTTCTTTTCTAGTATTCGTATTATCCAAATGTGCAATGGGATATCCCGCTTTTCTAAAGGTATCATATACGTGTAAAGACGTGTTAATACCATTATTGAAAATTAAGGTTTTTTTGCCTTTTGAACGTTCTTCATAAGATTGTATCAACTTAGTTAACATGTCGTTAGCTGTATACAAGTCTTCTGATGATTTAACCGTGTAATCACCGTTAGCACCAACTACTAAAGAGGTTAATCCAACGTTATATGAAAACATTTCGGCCCGAGCTAAAAAGCCATTCTCTATTAACGATTCTATACTTTCACCAACAATCAATTCATCATAATTGTCAGTCATAGGCAACTCAATACTTGAACTTAAAGGTGTTGCGGTTACCCCTAGAATAAAGCACTGACTAAAAAACTTGAAGAGTTTGGTAAAGGAATTATAATGGGCTTCATCAATAATAACCAACCCAATATCAGAGATATCCAATTTATCATCATTCAGCCTATTGTTCAAGGTTTCAACCATCGCCACAAAGCAACTGTACTCGCCTTGATCGCTCAAATCGGCTTTGCTGTCAATCACTTTGTTGACTACCTCAAACTCGGTAAGCATGTTAGATGTTTGCTTACAAAGCTCAATACGGTGGGTCATCACCAACACCTTCTTTTTATGATGTTTTAAGTATTGTCTAACTATTTCAGAAAAAATAACGGTTTTACCTCCGCCCGTTGGTAATTGATACAGCAAATGGTAATCGTCTGGAGATTCTTCAAAAGCCTTGAAAATTTTATCTATAGCACCTTTTTGGTAACTATATAAATCTTTGCCAGCTATTCTTTCCTCTAATTCTGTTTTTGATACGGACATACTTATTAATTGGTAGCGTGCAAAAATAACACCTTTAAAGGGTTTATGACGAATGATTAATGCTAAAATTTTATTTAAAATGGAATGAATGATAATAGTTTTTTACTGGCAATGCATTTTGTATTATTAAATTTATACTTTTATCTGTATTTACTTTTTAAATAAACTTATGCAAATTAACGACCAAACAGACCCAAAAGATTACTTAGCATCACCAGAACGCTACCTGACAATGACATACAACAGAACAGGAAACAGTGGCGTCCTTTTACCAGCCATTTCGCTTGGTTTATGGCATAATTTCGGGTTTGTTGATAACTTGCAAAATGCCAGAAAGGTGTTGCGATGTGCGTTTGATTTAGGAATAACCCATTTTGATTTAGCCAATAATTATGGGCCTCCTTACGGTTCTGCTGAAGAAAATTTTGGTACGATTTATAAAAAGGATTTTAAAAATTACAGGGACGAATTATTTATTGCCAGTAAAGCGGGGTATGATATGTGGCCCGGCCCTTATGGCAATTGGGGTTCCAGAAAATATTTAATAGCCAGTATAGACCAAAGTTTAAAACGAATGGGATTGGATTATGTTGATATTTTCTATCATCACAGACCAGACCCCGATACGCCTTTAGAAGAGACCATGGGCGCTTTGGCCGATATGGTTCGCCAAGGAAAAGCCTTGTATGTTGGGATATCTAATTATCAGCCAGAAGAAACCAAAAAAGCAGCAGGCATACTAAAGCGTTTAAACACACCTTTTATATTGCATCAAGCACGTTATTCTATGTTTGACCGATGGGTTGAAGACGGTCTATTGCATACTTTAAAAGACAACGGCGTAGGCTGTATAGCGTTTTCCCCATTGGCACAAGGTATGCTGACGGATAAATACATTCATGGGATTCCCGAAGATTCCAGGGCCAATAAAGCATTTTCATTTTTAAATACAGATACCGTAAAGAATAACATTGAAAAAGTAAAGGCATTAAATGCCATCGCTGTGAAGCGTGAACAAAAACTATCACAAATGGCTATTGCGTGGCTTTTAAGACAGCCACAAGTAAGCTCTGTGCTTGTTGGCGCCAGTAGTGCCAACCAATTAAAAGAAAATGTAAAAGCGTTGGATAACTTAAAGTTTACTGAAGAAGAATTAAAATTGATAGATGGTATTGTTGGGTGAAATTATTCCTTAATAAGAATAATAGTCGCTTTTACTCCTGTTGCCAAATTCCATTGATTTGAAGATACCACATTCCCTGTATCATCAACCACTATGAATTCCGCTGTATTAGGTCCAGATTCCCCTTGATTAAGGGCCACGAAATCTATTTTATTGATTCCAGGCTTTAAATCAAGTTTTAATCCAGAAAAACTATTTGTTAAAAACACACGTGCCACTACAACATCATCGTTGACCCTAACCTGAATCAAATCGCCATCTACAGCACCATGATCGCGATAGGCAATATTTACAAACTTAGATTTACTCTTAAAATCGCCAAAAAACTGATCGGTTCTACTACCATTTCGTTGTTCAACTTCTTCTGGAGTTATCAATCTGGTGCTTTCTATGTGCTTATCCAATTGTTTTGTGTACAGTTCTCCTGGGTTTCCAAACACCTCCCCACCTGTCATGGAAAATTCTTTTTTAGGAAAATTAAATTGAGGCGTTGTTTTTGGTGTCGATAGGCCCTTAAATGTATTGGGACTTTCAATAGGCTTTGATGGCAATATACTTTTTGAATCTGATGAATCCTTCGGACTTTCTACAGCGGGTATTGAAATGGAGTTATTCCTGCTATCAATTTGAGCATTCATGGATGCAACAAAAAACAGAAATACAAAGAATGAAAAATAAAGCTTCACAGTTTTAATATATTATAAGAAACTGTTTAAATTTTATCTAAAAGCCATTTTTTGTTTCTTTTTGCCCCATATTTCGTTGAATTTTTTTCTAATAGCTCTGCTATTAAAAAAAAATCCGCCTCATCTGA